>NZ_JBIVYH010000001.1:1199512-2957156 GCF_044769635.1 Microbacterium sp. NPDC090281 | reverse complement strand
GATGGCTGGGTCGTGGGAGCATCCGATCCTTGAGAACTCAACAGCGTGCACTTGTCAAATGCCAAATTATCCTCGTCTAGCTTCGGCTAGTTGAGAATTCCTTTGGATCAAAGACCAACCTCTTCTGGGGGTTGGCAACGGATGAAGTCAGCAATGAATTTGTCTCTTTGGTCAGCATCAAACTCGCTGCGTCACCGTTTTCCCGGTGTCGTATGCATTTCTTTTTTACGGAGAGTTTGATCCTGGCTCAGGATGAACGCTGGCGGCGTGCTTAACACATGCAAGTCGAACGGTGAAGCCCAGCTTGCTGGGTGGATCAGTGGCGAACGGGTGAGTAACACGTGAGCAACCTGCCCCTGACTCTGGGATAAGCGCTGGAAACGGCGTCTAATACTGGATATGTGACGTGACCGCATGGTCTGCGTCTGGAAAGAATTTCGGTTGGGGATGGGCTCGCGGCCTATCAGCTTGTTGGTGAGGTAATGGCTCACCAAGGCGTCGACGGGTAGCCGGCCTGAGAGGGTGACCGGCCACACTGGGACTGAGACACGGCCCAGACTCCTACGGGAGGCAGCAGTGGGGAATATTGCACAATGGGCGCAAGCCTGATGCAGCAACGCCGCGTGAGGGACGACGGCCTTCGGGTTGTAAACCTCTTTTAGCAGGGAAGAAGCGAAAGTGACGGTACCTGCAGAAAAAGCGCCGGCTAACTACGTGCCAGCAGCCGCGGTAATACGTAGGGCGCAAGCGTTATCCGGAATTATTGGGCGTAAAGAGCTCGTAGGCGGTTTGTCGCGTCTGCTGTGAAATCCGGAGGCTCAACCTCCGGCCTGCAGTGGGTACGGGCAGACTAGAGTGCGGTAGGGGAGATTGGAATTCCTGGTGTAGCGGTGGAATGCGCAGATATCAGGAGGAACACCGATGGCGAAGGCAGATCTCTGGGCCGTAACTGACGCTGAGGAGCGAAAGGGTGGGGAGCAAACAGGCTTAGATACCCTGGTAGTCCACCCCGTAAACGTTGGGAACTAGTTGTGGGGTCCATTCCACGGATTCCGTGACGCAGCTAACGCATTAAGTTCCCCGCCTGGGGAGTACGGCCGCAAGGCTAAAACTCAAAGGAATTGACGGGGACCCGCACAAGCGGCGGAGCATGCGGATTAATTCGATGCAACGCGAAGAACCTTACCAAGGCTTGACATATACGAGAACGGGCCAGAAATGGTCAACTCTTTGGACACTCGTAAACAGGTGGTGCATGGTTGTCGTCAGCTCGTGTCGTGAGATGTTGGGTTAAGTCCCGCAACGAGCGCAACCCTCGTTCTATGTTGCCAGCACGTAATGGTGGGAACTCATGGGATACTGCCGGGGTCAACTCGGAGGAAGGTGGGGATGACGTCAAATCATCATGCCCCTTATGTCTTGGGCTTCACGCATGCTACAATGGCCGGTACAAAGGGCTGCAATACCGCGAGGTGGAGCGAATCCCAAAAAGCCGGTCCCAGTTCGGATTGAGGTCTGCAACTCGACCTCATGAAGTCGGAGTCGCTAGTAATCGCAGATCAGCAACGCTGCGGTGAATACGTTCCCGGGTCTTGTACACACCGCCCGTCAAGTCATGAAAGTCGGTAACACCTGAAGCCGGTGGCCTAACCTTTTGGAGGGAGCCGTCGAAGGTGGGATTGGTAATTAGGACTAAGTCGTAACAAGGTAGCCGTACCGGAAGGTGCGGCTGGATCACCTCCTTTCTAAGGAGCATCTGACACTTTCGAGTGTCCAGAACCCAGATCGAAGGCATACGTTCTTCGCTGGGAGCTCATGGGTGGAACATTTGACATGGTGCGATCGATGAGAGTCTTTCCTAGTACACCGCTTCGGTGGTTGGAACGGGGAGGGTTTCGGATGTTGCACCTGCACGCTGTTGGGTCCTGAGGGACCGGATGCGCACTGGCCTTTGGGTCGAGTGCACAGTCGGTTACTCTGGGCCTCTTTCTGTTTCCCCCGTTTGTGGGGTTGTGGATGGGGGCACCGCCCGTACTTTGAGAACTACACAGTGGACGCGAGCATCTTGCAGCTGACTTCGGTCAGTTGCACAAGATGATCTTAAAGATCATTAGTCAATTTCATGCCGGACCTTTCGGGGTCTGGTGTCGATTCTGATTCAAACTCATGTGATTTATCAAGTCTTTAAGAGCAAACGGTGAATGCCTTGGCATCTGGAGCCGAAGAAGGACGTAGCAATCTGCGATAAGCCTCGGGGAACTGATAAGCAAGTTTTGATCCGAGGGTGTCCGAATGGGGAAACCCCGCTGGGCGGCGTGCCGACCTAGTGACTCCCGCCTGAATATATAGGGCGGGTAGAGGGAACGTGGGGAAGTGAAACATCTCAGTACCCACAGGAAGAGAAAGCAACCGCGATTCCGTTAGTAGTGGCGAGCGAAACCGGAACAGGCTAAACCTAGCGTGTGTGATAGCCGGCAGGCGTTGCACGTTGGGGGTTGTGGGACTTTTCAGTCATCTCTGCCGAGATGGCGGCGTTACAAGAAGGTATAGACGAACGGTCTTGAAAGGCCGGTCATAGAGGGTGACAACCCCGTAGTCGAAATGCCTCTCTTGGCGCGAAGAGTATCCCAAGTAGCACGGGGCCCGTGAAATCCCGTGTGAATCTGTCAGGACCACCTGATAAGCCTAAATACTCCCAGATGACCGATAGCGGACAAGTACCGTGAGGGAAAGGTGAAAAGTACCCCGGGAGGGGAGTGAAATAGTACCTGAAACCGTTTGCTTACAAACCGTTGGAGCCTCCTTAGTAGGGGTGACAGCGTGCCTTTTGAAGAATGAGCCTGCGAGTTAGCGATATGTGGCGAGGTTAACCCGTTGAGGGGTAGCCGTAGCGAAAGCGAGTCTGAATAGGGCGATTCAGTCGCATGTCCTAGACCCGAAGCGAAGTGATCTATCCATGGCCAGGTTGAAGCGACGGTAAGACGTCGTGGAGGACCGAACCCACTTAGGTTGAAAACTGAGGGGATGAGCTGTGGATAGGGGTGAAAGGCCAATCAAACTTCGTGATAGCTGGTTCTCTCCGAAATGCATTTAGGTGCAGCGTTGCGTGTTTCTTGCCGGAGGTAGAGCTACTGGATGGCCGATGGGCCCTACAAGGTTACTGACGTCAGCCAAACTCCGAATGCCGGTAAGTGAGAGCGCAGCAGTGAGACTGTGGGGGATAAGCTTCATAGTCGAGAGGGAAACAACCCAGACCACCAACTAAGGTCCCAAAGCGCGTGCTAAGTGGGAAAGGATGTGGAGTTGCCTTGACAACCAGGAGGTTGGCTTAGAAGCAGCCACCCTTGAAAGAGTGCGTAATAGCTCACTGGTCAAGTGATTCCGCGCCGACAATGTAACGGGGCTCAAGCACGCCACCGAAGTTGTGGCATTGACATTATTGGTAGGCCTTCGTGGTCCAGCCGTGTTGATGGGTAGGAGAGCGTCGTGTGGCCAGCGAAGCGGCGGTGTAAACCAGCCGTGGAGGCTACACGAGTGAGAATGCAGGCATGAGTAGCGAATGACGTGTGAGAAACACGTCCTCCGAAAGACCAAGGGTTCCAGGGTCAAGCTAATCTTCCCTGGGTAAGTCGGGACCTAAGGCGAGGCCGACAGGCGTAGTCGATGGACAACGGGTTGATATTCCCGTACCGGCGAAGAACCGCCCAAGCTAATCCAGTAGTGCTAAGTGTCTGAATCCTAGTGACTGATCCCTTCGGGGTGACGCTCTGGGCCTAGCGCACGACCCCATGCTGGTGCGGTTAGCGTATTAACAGGTGTGACGCAGGAAGGTAGCCCAAGCCAGGCGATGGTTGTCCTGGTGCAAGTGCGTAGGCCGAGTCGTAGGCAAATCCGCGATTCACATAGGCTGAGACACGATGCGGATAAAAAGTGGGTGATCCTATGCTGCCAAGAAAAGCATCGACGCGAGGTTCAAGCCGCCCGTACCCCAAACCGACTCAGGTGGTCAGGTAGAGAATACCAAGGAGATCGAGAGAATCGTGGTTAAGGAACTCGGCAAAATGCCCCCGTAACTTCGGGAGAAGGGGGGCCTTCGGCGTATAGGGATTTACTCCCGAAAGCGTTTGGAGGCCGCAGAGACTAGTGGGTAGCGACTGTTTACTAAAAACACAGGTCCGTGCCAAGTCGCAAGACGATGTATACGGACTGACGCCTGCCCGGTGCTGGAAGGTTAAGAGGACCGGTTAGCCGTAAGGCGAAGCTGAGAATTTAAGCCCCAGTAAACGGCGGTGGTAACTATAACCATCCTAAGGTAGCGAAATTCCTTGTCGGGTAAGTTCCGACCTGCACGAATGGCGTAACGACTTCCCAACTGTCTCAACCGCGAACTCGGCGAAATTGCATTACGAGTAAAGATGCTCGTTACGCGCAGCAGGACGGAAAGACCCCGTGACCTTTACTATAGCTTTGTATTGGTGTTCGGTGTGGCTTGTGTAGGATAGGTGGGAGACTTTGAAGCATGGACGCTAGTTCGTGTGGAGTCATTGTTGAAATACCACTCTGGTCACTCTGGATATCTAACTTCGAACCGTAATCCGGTTCAGGGACAGTGCATGGTGGGTAGTTTAACTGGGGCGGTTGCCTCCCAAAAAGTAACGGAGGCGCCCAAAGGTTCCCTCAACCTGGTTGGCAATCAGGTGTCGAGTGTAAGTGCACAAGGGAGCTTGACTGTGAGACTGACAGGTCGAGCAGGGACGAAAGTCGGGACTAGTGATCCGGCAGTGGCTTGTGGAAGCGCTGTCGCTCAACGGATAAAAGGTACCTCGGGGATAACAGGCTGATCTTGCCCAAGAGTCCATATCGACGGCATGGTTTGGCACCTCGATGTCGGCTCGTCGCATCCTGGGGCTGGAGTAGGTCCCAAGGGTTGGGCTGTTCGCCCATTAAAGCGGTACGCGAGCTGGGTTTAGAACGTCGTGAGACAGTTCGGTCCCTATCCGCTGCGCGCGTAGGAAATTTGAGAGGATCTGACCCTAGTACGAGAGGACCGGGTTGGACGAACCTCTGGTGTGTCAGTTGTTCCGCCAGGAGCACCGCTGATTAGCTACGTTCGGGATGGATAACCGCTGAAAGCATCTAAGCGGGAAGCCGGCCTCAAGATGAGATTTCCATACCTTCGGGTGAGAGGCTCCCAGCCAGACTACTGGGTTGATAGGCCAGATGTGTAAGTGCAGTAATGCATGCAGCTGACTGGTACTAATAAGCCGATGACTTGATAACACACCGTTTGTTGGTGCTACGCGTCCACTGAGTGGTTCTCGATGTACGGTCGAGAACCGCATAACAACAATGACTTTGTTATGTGTTTGATTGAAACATCAATAGTGTTTCGGCGGCCATAGCGTGAGGGAAACGCCCGGTTACATTCCGAACCCGGAAGCTAAGCCTCACAGCGCCGATGGTACTGCAGGGGGGACCCTGTGGGAGAGTAGGACACCGCCGGACTCCTTTTAGTCAAAATGGCCACCCATCGTTGGGTGGCCATTTTGCGTTCTACACGAAGAGAATAGGGAGCATCATGCCGGAAGAGGAAGAGCGCCGTCCGCGTCGCAACGACGACAGTGGATCACGCGGGAGCCGCCCTTCCGGCGGCCGCCCTGAACGCAACCGTGATGCCTCTGGCTCTGCCCCCCGCCGTGAGGGCGGCGGGTACAACCGCGACTCGGCTCCGCGCCGTGAAGGCGGTGGGTACAACCGTGACTCGGCTCCGCGCCGTGAAGGTGGTGGCTACAACCGTGACGGCGCCGCCCCGCGCCGCGAGGGCGGTGGCTACAACCGTGACTCTGCTCCCCGCCGTGAAGGTGGTGGCTACAACCGTGACGGTGCCGCCCCGGGCCGCGAGGGTGGTGGCTACAACCGTGACTCGGCTCCGCGCCGTGAAGGTGGTGGCTACAACCGTGACGGTGCCGCCCCCCGCCGCGAAGGTGGTGGCTACAACCGTGACGGTGCCGCCCCGCGCCGCGAGGGTGGCGGCTACAACCGTGACTCTGCTCCCCGCCGTGAAGGTGGTGGCTACAACCGTGATGGTGCAGCTCCCCGCCGTGAGGGTGGTGGGTACAACCGTGATGGTGCCGCTCCCCGCCGTGAGGGTGGTGGGTACAACCGTGATGGTGCCGCCCCGCGCCGTGAAGGTGGTGGCGGCTACAACCGTGACTCTGCTCCCCGCCGCGAGGGTGGCGGCTACAACCGTGATGGTGCAGCTCCCCGCCGTGAGGGTGGTGGGTACAACCGTGATGGTGCCGCCCCGCGCCGTGAAGGTGGCGGCGGCTACAACCGTGACTCTGCTCCCCGCCGCGAGGGTGGCGGCTACAACCGTGATGGTGCCGCTCCGCGCCGCGAGGGTGGCGGCTACAACCGTGACTCTGCTCCCCGCCGTGAGGGCGGTGGCTATAGCCGTGACGGTGCTGCCCCGCGCCGTGACGGTGCTGCCCCGCGCCGTGAGGGTGGCGGGTACAACCGTGACTCGGCTCCCCGCCGTGAAGGTGGCGACCGTGGACAGGCTCGTTCCTACCCGCAGCGCGGGGGAGCAGGCCGGGAGCGTCCGGCCCAGGCGGCGAACGAGCGTCCGCGGTTCGACGAACCGCAGATCCCTGATGAGGTCACCGCGCGCGACCTCAACGGCGCGGCTCGCAACGAGCTCAAGACTCTGAGCAAGGAGAACGCCGAACACGTCGCCCGTCACCTCGCGATGGCTTCACGGCTCATTGATGAGGACCCGGCTCTCGCTCACGAGCACGCGCTGGCAGCTTCTCGACGTGCAGGACGCATCGCGATCGTTCGCGAGACCCTGGGCATCACGGCTTATGCGACCGAGGACTTCGCGCTCGCGCTGCGCGAGCTGCGTACCTACCGTCGTATCTCGGGCAAGGACGACCAGATCGCACTGATGGTCGACAGTGAGCGGGGGATCGGTCGCGCCGATCGGGCTCTCGAGACCGGTCGTGCCATCGATCGGTCCGCTCTCGAGACTCCGGTCCGTGTCGCGTTGGCGATCGCGATGTCGGGCGCCCGGCTCGACCAGGGCGACCTCGAACTCGCACTCGGTGAGCTCGAGATCCCAGAGCTCGATCCTGATCGCGCATTCGAGTGGAGCCCTGCTCTTTTCGCCGCGCGCGCAGCTGTGCTCGAAGATCTCGGACGTACCGAGGAGTCAGAGTTCTGGTCGCATCGTGCCCAGGTCGCGGCCGAAGCTCTCGGCATTGATGAGGGTGGCGACGAAGAGATCTTCATCGAAGACAGCCTGATCGAGGGTGAGTTCCTCGATGAGGAGGCCTCCGAGCTCGCTGACGACGTGGAATCGGACGAGGCGGACGTTTCGCAAGGCGAAGCTGCAGAAGACACTCATGCCGACGACGCTTCGAAGGAGGAGCCGGCTTCAGACGAAGATGCTGTCTCAGACGAAGAGCCGGTTGTCGTGGAAGAGCCGACGGTTGAGGACGAGGTGCGCGAGCTCCTGGGCGAAGACGAGACTGACGACGAGACCGACGAAACGACCCCGGAGGCGTAGTGGCGCTGTTCTCCCGGAAGCGCGCCCCGCGTACGCCTCTCGACGGCGTCGACACGATCCTCGCTGATCTCGATGGCGTGGTGTACGCGGGCCCCGGCGCTCTCCCGTTCGCGGTGGAGAGTCTCAATGAGGCGGCGAAGTCGGCTCGGCTCGGATACATCACCAACAATGCTGCGCGCACGGACGCATCGGTCGCGGCGCACTTGAGCAGTCTCGGCCTCAGGGTCGAGGCCTCGGACGTCGTCACCAGCCCGCAGGCGGCGATGCGTCTGATGGCGCGGATCGTGCCGGCACCGGCAACCATTCTGGTTATCGGCGGCGACGGGCTCGTCGACGAGGTGCAGAAGGCCGGTTACACGGTGACGCGCAGCGCCGAGGATTCACCGAGTGCGGTTGTGCAGGGTTTCGCGCCGGAAGTGGCCTGGACGGATCTGGCCGAAGCGGCTTTCGCTCTCAAGCTTCCCGAAGAAGACGGCGGCATCCCGTGGATCGCCACGAACACCGACTGGACGATTCCTCGCGAGCGCGGTGTCGCCCCCGGGAACGGGACGCTGGTCTCGGCGGTGCACACCGCCGTCGGGCGACTGGCGACCGTCGCCGGGAAGCCGGAGGCGCCGATCTTCGAAGAGGCGCTCGTCCGGTTCGGTGCTCAGAAGGCGCTGTTCATCGGAGACCGCCTCGACACCGACATCATGGGTGCGAGCCGGGTCGGGATCGAGTCGGTACTGGTCCTCACGGGCATCGACCGGCCCAAACACGTACTGGCAGCGCCTGAAGGCTCGCGTCCCACGTACATTCTCGGCGACCTGCGCGAATTGCATCTTCCGTACCCAGAGGTCACGGAGCAGGACGGCGTGTTCCACGTCAACGGCGCCGCCGTGCGGGTCTCGGGAGCGGATGTCGAGATCGTGGCGGAGACCGGCGAGCAGATCGACCTGCTGCGCGCGGGCGCCGCTGCCATCTGGGCGTCCGGGACTCCGGTGTTCGTGCTGCGGGTCCCCGAACGCCTCTACGACGATCCCTTCCACAGGCCCTGAGCATCTCGCGTGGCTCCGTCCTGCGTCGGAGGGGCCGCGTACAGTAGAACCGTGAGCGAAGAGACGACGAGCGCGCCGACTGACGGCCTGTGGAGCCGACTGCGCCTGATTGAAGGGCAGCCGCTTCCCGCGCGAGCCGACGCCTACTCGGCCCTTCATGACGAGCTCTCCCGGCGCCTTGAAAGCGGCTCGAAGTTCGAGCAGCGGGAGGCCTCGGGATCCCGATGACGCGACTCGACGCCGCCCTCGCCGCTCGAGGACTCGCCCGTTCTCGTACCCACGCGGCCACGCTCATCTCCGAGGGACTCGTGAGTGTCGACGGACGCCCGGTCGTGAAGGCGTCCACCGCCGTCGGCGATGCGGCGGAGATCACCATCGCCGGTTCCGACCACTACGTCGGGCGCGCCGCCCACAAGCTCATCGCGGGGCTCGACGGTTTCGGCATCCCGGTCGACGGGCTGCTCGCGTTGGACATGGGTGCGTCGACGGGCGGTTTCACCCAGGTGCTCCGCGAGCGCGGCGCACGAAAGGTGCTCGCTGTCGATGTCGGACACGGACAGCTGGCCCCATCCATCGCCGCCGATCCCGGAGTCGTGGCGGTCGAAGGATTCAACGTCCGCTACATGACCCGTGAGAACCTCACGGAGGCGACAGGGGAGGCCGCGGCGCCCGAGCTGGTCGTCGGCGACCTCTCGTTCATCTCCCTCGAACTCGTGCTGCCGGCTGTCGCCGCGGTCTGCGCCGCCGAGTCCGACATCCTGCTGCTCGTGAAGCCGCAGTTCGAGGTCGGACGCACGGCCGTACGCGGGGGACTGGTCACCGACCCGGCCACGCGCGCCGATGCGGTGGCCCGCACTGTGTGGAGCGCGTGGGATGTGGGACTCGGGATGCTCGGCATCCTTCCCTCCCCGATTCTCGGGACCCACGGCAATGCCGAGTATCTGGTGCACCTCGCGCCGGGGCGAGGCAGTAATCCGACAGAATGGCTGGACAGCATCAACCGACTGGCAGGAGGACGATGAACGAGCGCAGCATCCTGGTCGTCGCCCACGCGGGCCGTGTGGAAACCGTCGAGGCCGCTCGTCGGGTGATCGACGCCCTCCGGGAAGCGGGAGCACGGCCGGTGCTCGCCGCCGACGATCACGAGGCCCTCGTGGCCGTCGATCCGTTCTTCGCAGATGCCGACGTGCTCGGAGTCTCCATCGACCCTGCCGACCTCGAGCTGGCGATCGTGTTGGGCGGAGACGGGACGATCCTGCGCGCCGCGGAGCTCGTGCGTGACAGCGGTGCTCCTGTGCTCGGCATCAACATGGGCCATGTCGGATTCCTCGCCGAGATCGATCGCGACGACATGGACAAAGCGGTACGCCGCGTGATCGACCGTGACTACGAGGTCGAGGAGCGGCTGGCACTCTCCGTCCGGGTCAAGGATTCCGAAGGAGACGTCGTCTACGAGACCTGGGCGCTCAACGAAGCCACGGTCGAGAAGGCCAGCCGTGAGCGGATGATCGAGGTCGTGCTCGAGATCGACGGGCGTCCGCTGTCGAGCTTCGGCTGCGACGGCATGGTCATCTCCACTCCCACCGGTTCGACCGCCTACAACTTCTCCGCCGGGGGACCGGTCATCTGGCCGAGTGTCGAGGCGATCGCCGTCGTGCCGCTGTCGGCGCACGCGCTGTTCGCCAAGCCGCTCGTGGTGAGTCCCGACGCTTCCGTCGCGATCGAGATGCTCGAGCGCACCGACGGCTCCGGCATCCTGTGGTGTGACGGGCGTCGCTCGCACGACCTGCCTCCCGGCGCCCGCGTGGTGGTCCGGCGGTCTTCGCGTCCGGTGCGCCTCGCTCGCCTGCACCCCACCGCCTTCACCGACCGACTCGTGCGCAAGTTCCAGCTGCCGGTCGAAGGTTGGCGCGGCCAGGCGCAGGGGGCGCCGTCGTGATCGAGGAGATGCGGATGCAGGGGCTCGGCGTCATCGCCGACGCCGTGCTGCCGCTGGGCCCGGGGTTCACCGCGATCACCGGCGAGACGGGTGCCGGTAAGACGATGGTCGTCACCGGACTCGGGCTCCTGCTTGGTCAGCGTGCCGATTCCGGCGCGGTGCGTGCCGGCGCCGCCCAGGCCTCGGTGGCAGGGGTGTGGGTCGTCCCCGAAGGCGGGAGCGTCGCAGAGATCGTCGCGGACGCCGGCGGCGAGCTGGAGCCGGTCGGCGCAGGCCGCGCGGAGCTCTACGTCTCGCGCACGCTGAGCGCAGAGGGCCGCAGCCGAGCCAGCGTCGGAGGCCGTGCGGCACCGGCGGGCGTGCTCTCCTCGCTCGCGGAAGAACTCGTCGTCGTGCACGGCCAGTCCGAGCAGCTTCGCCTTCGCTCCGCCGCCGCCCAGCGTGATGCACTCGACCGCTTCGGTGGCACCCCGATCGTGGACGCCGTCGAGAAGTATGCCGGAGCGTTCGCCCGTTGGCGCGCCCTCGACACCGAGATCTCCGAGATCACCGAGAACCGTGACCGTCGCGCCGAAGAGGCGGCCCGGCTCAGGGAGGCTCTCGCACTGATCGAGGCGACGGCTCCGGAACAGGGAGAAGACCAGGAACTCACCGCGCGTGCAGAGCGTCTCGCGAACGCCGAAGAGCTGCGGCTCTCGGCATCCCTCGCACATGGAGCGCTCTCCAGCGAGGAGGGAGAGCCCGATGCCTCGGCGCTCGTCGCGGAGGCGCGTCGTGTGCTCGAGCGTGCTTCCGACGCCAAGCTGACCGAGATCGGCGAGAGTCTCGCCGACATCGGATACCGGATCGCCGATACCGCGGGACTGCTTTCGGCCTACCTCGCCGACCTCGACGAAACGGGTCCCCACGAGCTCGCCGCGGTCGAGGAGCGCCGAGCGGCTCTGGGCACTCTGATCCGCGCACACGGTTCTCTCGACGAGGCTCTGGCCCTCTGGCAGACAGGATCCGCGAGACTGGCCGAACTCGACGACGACGACGATCGCATCGAGCGACTGCTCGCGGAGCGCGATGCGGCGCGGGCTGAGCTCGATGCGCATGCGACCGCGCTGACCGCAGCGCGCACAGATGCCGCCGCACGCCTCGGTGAAGCCGTGACCGAAGAACTGCACGCGCTCGCGATGCCGGATGCGCGCCTCGAGGTCGCGGTCTCCGAAGGTGCCGAGAGCACGCATGGCCGTGATGATGTCGCGATCCTGCTCGCCCCGCATCCTGGAGCCGAGCCGCGCTCGGTCTCGAAGGGCGCCTCGGGGGGCGAGTTGTCTCGGGTCATGCTGGCGATCGAGGTCGTCATCGCCGCGACAGACCCTGTTCCGACGTTCGTCTTCGACGAGGTCGACGCGGGCATCGGCGGCGCAGCGGCCATCGAAGTCGGTCGGCGACTCGCCCGACTCGCAGAGAAGTCGCAGGTCATCGCGGTCACGCATCTCGCGCAGGTCGCGGCCTTCGCGAACAATCATCTGTCCGTCGTGAAAGCCAATGATGGCGCGGTGACAGCCTCGAGTGTGCGGCGTCTGGAGGGCGGGGAACGTGAAGCCGAGATGGCCCGTCTGCTCTCTGGACTCGCCGATTCGGATGCTGCTCTGACCCATGCCCGTGAACTTCTCAGCCTCCGCGTCCCCACCGCCTGATAGGATCGAAGCCCGTGATGAACTCTTCTTCTGCGGGACCCAAGAACGACACGACCAAGCACATCTTCGTGACTGGTGGTGTCGTTTCGTCTTTGGGTAAGGGACTGACAGCTGCCAGCCTCGGCAACCTCCTCACGGCCCGCGGTCTGCGCGTCGTGATGCAGAAGCTCGACCCGTATCTGAACGTCGATCCCGGCACGATGAACCCGTTCCAGCACGGCGAGGTCTTCGTCACCGACGACGGCGCGGAGACCGACCTCGACATCGGCCACTACGAGCGCTTCCTCGACATCAACCTGTCCGAGGCGGCCAACGTCACCACGGGCCAGATCTACTCGCAGGTGATCGCGCGCGAGCGCCGCGGCGAGTATCTCGGCGACACCGTGCAGGTCATCCCGCACATCACCGACGAGATCAAGCGCCGCATGCGCCTGCAGGCCTCCGAAGAGCCGCGCCCCGACGTGATCATCACCGAGGTCGGTGGCACGGTCGGCGACATCGAGTCGCAGCCGTTCCTCGAGTCCGCGCGTCAGCTGCGTCACGAGCTCGGGCGCGACAGCGTGTTCTTCGTGCACGTCTCACTCGTGCCGTTCATGGGCGCATCGGGGGAGCAGAAGACCAAGCCGACGCAGCACTCCGTCGCAGCGCTCCGCCAGGTGGGTATCCAGCCGGATGCCCTGGTCCTCCGCAGCGACCGTCCGGTCAGCGTGAGCAACCGCAACAAGATCGCCCTGATGTGCGACGTCGATGTCGAAGGCGTCATCAACACGGTCGACCTGCCCAGCATCTACGACATCCCCTCGACGCTGAACGATCAGGGACTCGACTCGTACATCGTGCGCCGCCTCGGTCTCGACCAGAAGGCCGCGGCCGACGTCGACTGGACGCGCTGGAGCAAGGTGCTGCACGCGGTCCACAACCCGAAGCACGAAGTCACGATCGGTCTCGTCGGCAAGTACATCGACCTGCCCGACGCCTATCTCTCGGTGACCGAGGCGCTCAAGGCCGGCGGCTTCGCGCAGGAGACCAAGGTCAACATCCGCTGGATTCCGTCCGACCTCTGCGAGACGCCGGAAGGCGCCCAGGAGCAGCTGGCCGAGCTCGACGGCATCTGCGTGCCCGGTGGATTCGGCATCCGCGGCATCGAAGGCAAGCTCGGGGCCCTGAAGTTCGCTCGCGAGCAGGGTATCCCGACGCTCGGACTGTGCCTGGGCCTGCAGTGCATGGTCATCGAGTACGCACGTGATGTGGCTGGCATCGTCGGTGCCTCCTCCAGCGAGTTCGACCCGGAGACCGCAGAGCCGGTCATCGCGACGATGGCTGAGCAGGTCGACATCCTCGACGGCGGCGACCTGGGCGGCACCATGCGCCTCGGTCTGTACCAGGCTGCCCTCGCTGAGGGATCGCTCGCCCGTGAGCTGTACGGTGCCCCGGAGGCCGCCGAGCGCCACCGCCACCGCTACGAGGTCAACAACGCCTACCGTGACCGCCTCACGGACGCCGGACTCGTCTTCTCGGGCCTCAACCCCGAGCTCGACCTGGTCGAGTACGTCGAGCTGCCTCGTGACGTGCACCCGTACTACATCGCGACCCAGGCTCACCCCGAGCTGCGCTCGCGTCCGACCGCCCCGCACCCGCTCTTCCGCGGACTCGTCGGCGCCGCGATCGAACGTCACCGCGCGAGCGAGCTGTTCGACGTCAGCGCCGATGACTGATCTGACGGAAGATCTCCGCGACGAGCCCTTCGAACCGGAGGTCCTCCAGAGCGACCTCGTCTACGAGGGCAGCGTCTGGGACGTGCGCTCCGACCGCGTGCGCTACGGCGACGGCGAGATCATCCGGCAGTACGTGGACCACACCGGCGCGGTGGCGATCGTTGCGCTCGACGACGCGGGGCGCGTGCTGCTCATCCAGCAGTACCGGCATCCGATCCGTCACCGTGACTGGGAGCTGCCCGCCGGCCTGCTCGATGTGGAGGGCGAGGAGCCGCTCGAAGCCGCACGCCGTGAGCTCGCCGAGGAAGCAGACCTGGTCGCCGCTCACTGGGAGCCGCTGGTCTCGTCGTGGACGACTCCCGGCGGGAACGACGAGATCATCCATGTGTTCCTCGCCACCGGGATCGAGGCGGCGAGTGCCGCCCACGACCGCGAAGACGAGGAAGCCGACATCCGCGTCGAGTGGGTACCGCTGGCAGACGTTGTCACCGCAGTGCTCGACGGCCGGATGCGCAATGGCATCCTCGCGATCGGAGTCTTGGCGGCGACGCAGAGGCTGCGCGATCGGGGCTGAGGATGCTGCTCGAGCGCGCCCTCGACGCCTACCTGCGTCACGTCACGGTCGAGCGCGGGCTGAGCGCCCACACGATTGCGGCGTATCGGCGTGATCTCGGGGGATACCGGGACTGGCTGGTCGCACAGGGGATCACCGACACCGCGGAAGTGACCCCCGCGGTGATCGATCGTTTCATAGCGGAGAAGGCGTCGGCCGAGCCGCCACCCGCATCGACGAGCCTCGCGAGGCTGCAATCCTCCGTACGGGGATGGCATCGGTTCCTCGCGCGCGAGGGCATCGAGACCGATGACCCGAGCGGCAGGCTCCGTCCGCCGAAGGCGCCGCGGCGACTGCCCAAGGCACTGACCATCGATCAAGTCGAGAGGCTGCTCGCCGCTCCCTCTGCGGAAGAACCACTCGGCATCCGCGATCGTGCCCTCTTGGAACTGCTGTACGCCACCGGCGCCCGCGTGTCCGAGGCGATCGACCTCGACGTCGACGATCTCGCGCACGGCGAGGTGCTCCGGCTTCGCGGCAAAGGGGCGAAGGAGCGCATCGTGCCGGTCGGCTCCTACGCGCGCACTGCCGTCGACGCCTACCTGACGAGGGTCCGGCCGGGGCTCGCGGCGAAAGGGCGAGCGTCGGCTCGGTTGTTCCTCGGGGCGCGAGGTGCCCCGCTCTCCCGTCAGAGTGCTTGGCTCGTCATCCGCGAGGCGGCAGAGCGCGCGCAGATCACCGCCGCTGTCTCGCCGCACACCCTGCGCCACTCGTTCGCGACGCATCTGCTGCAGGGCGGTGCCGACGTGCGCGTGGTGCAGGAGCTGCTCGGACACTCGTCGGTCGCGACGACCCAGATCTACACGCACGTCTCGGTCGATGCGCTTCGCGACATCTACGCGACTTCTCATCCTCGCGCACGCTGAGCCCCCGGAGCCCGGAGCGACCCTCTGCCGCGTGCCGAGGCGGCTGAGCAACGGCCCGGCCGGTACAATCGACCAAGCACGAAGGAGCAGGAGAACGGGTGGCTGAGAAAGTGGCGAAGTCCAGGGCGAAGGCGCAGAAGGCCGACGAGACCCCCATGGGACCCACCGGCCGCCCCTATCACGGGTTCCCGACCCCCGAACCGTTGAAGTCCCACGGTCCTGCGCGCATCATCGCGCTGTGCAACCAGAAGGGTGGCGTCGGCAAGACGACGACCTCGATCAACCTGGCCGCCGCACTCGCGGAGTACGGTCGCAAGGTGCTCGCTGTCGACTTCGATCCGCAGGGTGCACTGTCTGCCGGTCTCGGGATCCCGACACACGATGTGCCGACGATCTACGACCTGCTTCTCGACACCAAGCGCGACGCCCACGACGCCATCGTCCCTTCCGGGGTCGAGGGTCTCGACGTCATGCCCGCCAACATCGACCTCTCCGCTGCCGAGGTTCACCTCGTGAACGAGGTCGCGAGGGAGACCATCCTCGCCAGAGTCCTCCGCCAGGTGGCGGGGGAGTACGACGTGATCCTCATCGACTGCCAGCCTTCGCTCGGCATCCTGACGGTCAACGCGTTGACTGCGGCTCACGGCGTGATCATCCCGCTCGAGTGCGAGTTCTTCGCGCTGCGTGGCGTGGCGCTGCTGATCGAGACCATCGACAAGGTCCGCGACCGCTTGAACCCCTCGATCACGATGGACGGCCTGCTGGCGACGATGTACGACCCGCGCACGCTGCACTCGCGCGAAGTCCTCGAACGCGTGGTCGAAGCCTTCGGAGACGACGTGCTGGAAACTGTGATCGGACGCACCGTGAAGTTCCCGGATGCCTCGGTCTCGGGTGTGCCCATCACCGAGTTCGCCCCCGAGCACGCAGCCGCTCAGGCGTACCTGCGGCTGGCGCGGGAGCTGGTCGCCCGTGGCGCCGTCGCCTAGCGAAGGACCTGTCGACGCGTCGCTCGAGGAGAGCGTGGGCGATGCGGCGCCCGTGGACAATGCCGGCTTCCGGGTTTCGCTGTCGAACTTCGACGGCCCGTTCGACCTGCTGCTGAACCTCATCTCGAAGCACGAGATGGACATCACCGAGGTCTCGTTGAGTGCCGTGACGAACGAGTTCATCGCGTACCTGCGTGAACTCGACGACGACGAGGAACTCGACCAGGCATCCGAGTTCCTGGTGGTCGCGGCGACTCTGCTCGACATGAAGGTCGCCGGACTCCTGCCTCAGGGCGAGCTGGTCGATGCCGAGGCCGTCGCGCTGCTCGAAGCCCGTGACCTGCTGTTCGCCCGGCTGCTGCAGTATCGGGCCTTCAAAGAGGTGTCGACGTGGTTCGCCCGCTGCCTGCAGCGCGAAGATCGCCGACATGTGCGCGCCGTCCGTCTCGAGGAGAAGCACCGACGTCAGACTCCGGAGCTCGTGTGGTCGCTGAGCGCCGACGACTTCGCGGCACTCGCGCTGCTGGCCTTCGCTCCCAAGGAGATCCCGCACGTCGGGCTCGACCACCTGCACGCGCCGCTGATCAGCATCCGCGAGCAGGCAGCGATCGTCGTGACGCTGCTGCGCCGCACCGAGTCGGTGAGCTTCCGTGAACTCGTCGCCGGGGTGACCGAGCCTGGCATCGTCGTCGCCCGATTCATCTCGGTGCTGGAGCTGTACCGGCATGCAGCGCTGTCGTTCGAACAACTGGAACCGCTCGGCGAGCTCACGCTCCGCTGGGCAGCCGACTCCTGGTCGGATGAGACACTGGCGACCCTGGGAGCCGACTATGACCGATGATCTGACAGAGAGCGCCATGGACGAGGCCAGCATGGACGAGGCGGCCAACGCTGAGACCACCGCGGACGTGGCGACGGAGCTCCCGCTCGCTGAGCGGATCGAGGCGATCCTCTTCATCGTGGATGAGCCGATCGGCCTCATCGCGCTGGCCGCCGCTGTCGATTCGCCTGTGCCTGCCGTGCGTCAGACCCTCGAAGCTCTGGTCGAGGACTACGACGGTCGTGGAAAGGGGCCGCGTCGCGGTTTCGAACTGCGAGAGGTCGGCGGCGGGTGGCGGCTGTACGTCCGTGAAGATCTCGATGCCGTGGTCGCGGCGTTCGTCGGCGGACAGGCCCCTGCACGCCTGTCGCAGGCGGCGCTCGAGACACTGGCGGTCATCGCCTACAAGCAGCCGGTGACTCGCAGCCAGGTCGCCTCGATCCGTGCGGTGAACGTCGACTCCGTCGTCCGAACCCTCCTCGCCCGCGGTCTGATCACCGAGCTTTTCGCGGACTCCGAGACCGGCGCGATCAACTACGGCACGACTGACGCGCTTCTGCAGCACCTGGGCATCAACTCGCTCGACGAGCTGCCCCCGATCTCCCCTCTGCTCGATGACGGTGCAGACGGTTTCGACGAAGGGACCATCCGATGACCGACTTCGACGCCTCGACAGATTCCGAGGCAGCTCCCGAGGGCGTGCGCCTCCAGAAGGTGCTCGCCGCCGCCGGGGTGGCTTCACGTCGCGTGGTGGAGCAGTACATCACCGAGGGGCGCATCCGCGTCAACGGCATCGTGGTGTCAGAGCTCGGCAGGCGGATCGATCCGGAGAACGACCTCGTCGACGTCGACGGCACCGCCGTGCAGCTCGATGTCTCGAAGCGCTATGTGATGCTGAACAAGCCCACCGGTGTCGTCAGCAGCATGAAGGACGAGAGCGGTCGCCCCGACCTCCGTCGTTTCACCGCCGACTACGAAGAGCGCCTCTACAACGTCGGACGCCTCGACGCCGAGACCAGCGGACTGCTCATCCTGACCAACGACGGCGAGCTCGCCCACGTGCTCGCACACCCGTCGTTCGGCGTGACCAAGGTGTACATCGCCAAGGTCGAGGGGACAGTACTGCCCCAGACGATCTCGAAGCTCACCAAGGGCATCGAGCTGGAAGACGGCCTGATCGTCGCGGACAAAGCAAGACTGCTCGACACGTCTCGCGGCACGAGCCTGGTCGAACTGACCCTGCACTCAGGGCGCAACCGCATCGTGCGTCGGATGCTCGCCGCGGTCGGTCATCCCGTCACTGAACTGGTCCGTCGACAGTTCGGCCCGCTCCACCTGGGAACCCTCCCGGCGGGGAAGACGCGGGAACTGAGTAAAATCGAACTCGGCGCGCTTTTGACCCTGTCGCGCCAGGATTCCGCTGTCGCCGAGGCGCCAGGCGAGCAGGAGAGAGAATGACCGATACGACGAGTGCGCCCACGGGGCGGAGAGCGGGCTTCGTCGCGCCACGCCTCTCCGGTACCGTGCGCATCGTCGGCGCGGGTCTGCTCGGCGCGAGCATCGGGCACGCGCTCAGGGCGAAGGGGATCGATGTCGTCCTGACCGATGCCTCGCCCGCTCAGCTGCGTCTCGCGGTCGATTACGGCGCAGGCCGGATCGCAACTGACGACGATGCTCCGTCGTTGATCGTGGTGGCTGTTCCGCCTGATGTCACGGCCGACGTCATCCAGGCCGAACTCGAACGATTCCCCGCCGCCGTCGTCACCGATGTCGCGAGTGTGAAGCTCGAGCCGTTCCGCGCGCTCCAGGAGCGCGGCGTCGACCTGACCCGTTACATCGGATCCCACCCGCTCGCCGGCCGTGAGCGCGGCGGTGCGATCTCGGCTCGTGCAGACCTCTTCATCGGCCGGCCATGGGTCGTGTGCCGCGACGAGGACACCAAGGCCAGCGATCTCGCCCTCGTCGAAGCACTCGCCCTCGACGTGGGTGCGACGCCGCTCGAGATGACGCCGCAGGAGCACGACCGCTCGGTCGCGCTCACCTCGCACGTGCCCCAGGTGGTGGCGAGCCTTTTGGCCGGTCGCCTGGCGGAAGCCGAGGAGGGTGCGCTCCGCCTCGCCGGCCAAGGAGTCCGCGACACGACACGAATCGCGGCATCCGCGCCCGAACTCTGGGTGCAGATCCTCGGGGCGAACGCCGCGCCCGTCGTGGAGATCCTCGACGCGCTCGCAGCCGACCTCGGTGAGATCTCAGACGCGCTGCGTGAGCCAGGGGCTCCCGGGGCCCGCCGCATCGTCGCCGAGACGATCCGCCAGGGCAACGACGGGGTCGAGCGCCTTCCCGGAAAGCACGGGCAGAACCAGCGCTTCGAGACGCTCGTCGTCATGGTCGACGACACGGCCGGTCAGCTCGGGCGCCTGTTCGGCGAACTCGGCGAGCTGGGCGTCAACGTCGAAGACCTCCGCCTCGAGCACTCGCCGGGTGCGCAGTTCGGCCTCGCCGAGATCAGCGTCGACCCGGCAGCGCTGCACGGCGCGATCACCGGACTGCAGGAGCGCGGCTGGCGCATCGCAGGGAGCACCAATGACTGACACCTCCACCTCATCCGCCGCGGAGGCGCACGTGACCGACGCCGAGAAGTTCATCGCGATCGACGGACCGGCCGGCTCCGGCAAGTCCAGCGTGTCGAAGGCCGTCGCCCGCAAGCTCGGCTTCGGTTACCTCGACACCGGATCCGCCTACCGCGCACTCGCGTGGCATGTGCTCGATCGTGGTGCCGACACCGACGATTCCGAGGCGGTTCGAGCCGCAGCATCCGACTTCCCGGTGCAGCTGGGCCTCGACCCCGACGACCGGACAGTGCTCGTCGGCGATGCCGAGATCACCGAGGCGATCCGCGATCCGCGGGTTTCCGGAGCCGTGAGCGGTGTCGCACGGGTCCCTGAGGTGCGTGCGCAGGTGAACGAGCTGTTCCGCAAGCTCGTCTCCGATTCGTCGTACCCTGCCGTCGTGGTCGAAGGCCGCGACATCACGACTGTGGTCGCACCGGATGCCCCGGTGCGGATCCTGCTCACCGCGGCCCCCGAAGTACGGGCCGCTCGACGTGCCGGCGAACTCGCCGGCGAGAATGCGGCTGCTGTCGCCGCGGCGTTGCACAAGCGCGATGCCTCCGACAGTGCCGTCGTCGACTTCCTGAACGCCGCAGAAGGCGTCGAGGTCGTCGATTCGACGGAACTCGATTTCCCCCAGACCATCGACGCCGTACTCACGGTGATCGAGCAACACCGAGGAGCACACCGTGGCTGACGAAGAATACGAAGGCGGCCCCGACCAGCTCGCCGAGAAGATGGAACAGATCGACGAGCATCTCGCCGAGCAGCGGGCTGAGACCCTGCGTGCCGGGCTCGCCGACTACGACCTGGACGACGAGGATGCAGCGCTCCTCGCCGGTATCACCCAGGGCGAAGACGGCATCCTGTTCAGCCCGGCGCTTCCGGTCGTCGCGATCGTCGGGCGACCGAACGTGGGCAAGTCCGCGCTCGTGAACCGCATCCTCGGCCGCCGCGAGGCCGTCGTGGAGGACACCCCAGGCGTGACCCGCGACCGCGTGACGTACAAGGCCGAGTGGGCGGACCGCCGCTTCTCGCTCGTCGACACCGGTGGGTGGGAGCCCGACGCCCGAGGCATCGACCGTTCGGTGGCGATGCAGGCTGAGATCGCCATCGACCTCGCCGACATGGTGCTGTTCGTCGTCGACGCGATGGTGGGTGCGACGTCGACCGACGAGCACGTCGTGAAGCTGCTTCGCAAGAGCGGCAAGCCGGTGTTCCTCGTCGCCAACAAGATCGATGATGCCCGCCAGGAGCCTGAGATCGCTGCTCTGTGGAGCCTCGGCCTCGGCGAACCGCACCCTGTGTCGGCCATCCACGGACGTGGTGTCGCCGACCTGCTCGACGCCGTGCTGAAGAAGCTCCCCGAGATCTCGGCTGTCGCGAAGCAGGAGATCGGTGGACCGCGTCGCGTCGCGATCCTCGGCCGCCCGAACGTGGGCAAGTCGTCGCTGTTGAACAAGGCGGCCGGTGAAGAGCGCGTGGTCGTCAACGACCTGGCCGGCACCACCCGCGACCCGGTCGATGAGGTCGTCGAGCTCGGCGGGAAGATGTGGCGCCTGGTCGACACGGCCGGGATCCGTCGTCGTGTGCACATGGCGCAGGGTGCGGACTTCTACGCCTCGCTCCGCACCTCGGCCGCGCTCGAGAAGGCCGAAGTCGCCGTCGTCGTGCTGGACGTCTCGGAGTCGATCAGCGAGCAGGACGTGCGCATCATCGACCTCGTTCTGGATTCGGGACGTGCCCTCGTACTGGCGTTCAACAAGTGGGACCGCCTGAACGACGAAGACCTCGAGAACGCCGAACGCCGTCGCTACCTCGAGCGAGAGATCGAGCAGGACCTGGCGCACGTCGCCTGGGCCCCGCGCGTGAACATCTCCGCGAAGACCGGCCGGCACCTCGACAAGCTCGTGCCCGCACTGGAGACGGCGCTGGAGAACTGGGACCGTCGCATTCCGACGGGCAAGTTCAACGCGTTCCTCGCCGAGCTCGTCGCCGAGCACCCGCACCCGCTGCGTGGTGGAAAGCAGCCGCGCATCCTGTTCGGTACGCAGGCGTCGACACGCCCGCCGACGTTCGTGCTGTTCACGACCGGGTTCCTCGACCCCGGGTACCGCCGGTTCATCCAGCGCCGCCTGCGCGAGCTTTACGCGTTCGACGGCACGCCGATCGTGATCAACATGCGGGTGCGCGAGAAGCGTCAGCGCTGATCTGTTCCGGCGCGTGTCGCGCCGTGGTGCTGCGGCCCCGATGCTGTGAAAGGCTGAGGGGGTGACCGTCGTACCTCCTGCCGCTGGTGAACCGCGTCGCCCTGAGGGGCCGCGTAACCCGGGTGACGCCTGGGTGATCGCAGAGTCGGGGGAGAAGTACTGGGGGCGCTTCGGCGCTGCCGGTCTTCTCGCCTACGACCCGGCACGTGGGATCCTGCTGCAGCACCGCGTTTCGTGGAGTCACTTCGGGGGCACTTGGGGTCTCCCCGGAGGAGCGCTGCACGAGGCGGAGAGCGCGATCGATGGTGCCATCCGTGAGGCGCAGGAGGAAGCCGGTGTGCCGGACGGCGCGGTACGCGCGCGGCTCACGAGTGTCCTTGATCTGGGCATCTGGTCGTACACGACTGTCGTCGCCGACGTGCAAGTACCGTTCGATCCGGTGATCAGCGACCCGGAGAGTGTGGCGCTGGAATGGGTGCCCGTCGACCAGGTCGATGCGCGGCCGTTGCATCCGGGATTCGGTTCATCGTGGCCGGCGCTGCGTGCACTGCTCGAGGTGCGGCCGGCGATCGTGGTCGATGCCGCGAACGTGGTCGGTTCGGTGCCGGACGGGTGGTGGAAGGATCGCGCCGGGGCGGCTGCTCGCCTTCGCGCCCGCCTGGAAGAGCTGGCTGTACCCGCTGATGCTCTGGAGCTCGCGGGAGACGTGTGGTTCCCCGAGGTGTCGATGGTGGTCGAGGGGCAGGCTCGTGGCATCGACACCGACTCGAGCACCGTCGCCGTCGTCCGCGCCGAGGCCGCAGGTGACGACGCGATCGTCGCCGAGGTCGAGCGTCGCGTCGCCGAGACGCAGACTGTCGTGGCTGTGACGAGCGATCGGGAGCTCCGTGAACGAGTGGAGCGCGCCGGTGCCGCTCAGATCCGTTCAGCGGGATGGCTTCGCGAACTCCTCGCGGATCACTGACCGGTTCGCCTTCCGTGGAGCAGTGACTCAGACGAACATCACGCGTCTGGGCGGTGGGTCGGCGTAGTCACGTCCCAGGGGGCTGCACCACGTGACGCTGCCGTCTTTCTCCTGCTGGGCAGTCCACCGGTGCGCATCGGGGATGCCCGGATGCTTCAGGGTGTGGTGACTCCGACAGAAGTGGCCGAGGTTGTCGAGTCTGGTCCTCCCACCCTTCGCGTGATCGTGATTGTGGTCGATCTCGCTGCGGTGCACCGGCATGCGGCAGCCCGGGAATCGGCAGTGCCGGTCGCGCGCTCGGAGGAACCGCCGCATGCCTTCGGTCGGCGTGTAGGTGTCTGTTTCGACCACCATGCCGGTCGGATCGAGGAACAGGCGTGTCCAACCGCTGTTGCGCCCCGCAAGCTCGCGAGCGATGTCGGGGTGCAACGGGCCGTGACCGTCGAGTTCGGCCGGGCTGTCGTCGATGCCGGCGAGCGTCGTCGCGGCGACCGTGACCTGGACGCGGGCTTGGATGCCGTCGAGACCGTCTCCGTTCGCAGCGCTCGGATCTGCGGTCAAGAGCAGATCGGTGAAGAGGTCGGCCTCGGTCTGCGCCCACGTCCGGGTGTCGGCCGGGAACTGCTCGATCGTGGGGTCGGTTGCGAACGTGTCGCCGTCAGCGCCGCGAATCACCCCGACGTCGTAGAGATCGAACGACGGGTCGTCGAGGGAGAAGTCCTCCGGGCGGAGGCCGTCAACGTCGGTCTCGAACCACCACGGCATCGGCGTGATCTCTCGGGCGTCTCGGGCGTGCATGACCTCGCGGGTCATGCGGTTCAGCCTGTCCGAGATCGCGGTCGCGATCCACTCGGGGAGTACAGCGGTGAGCAGAGCCAGCCCGTCGTCGAGGGACTTCACCGTCACACATCGTTCTTCTGCAGCACGCCGATGCCTGTCCACGAGCGTCTCGCCGACGAGGGCGGCGGCGACCTGACGTGCATGAGCCCTCGTGCGGGCTGCCGTGTCGTGTTCTGCGACGGCGAGCACCGCCGTCTCGAACAGTTCCATCACGGCGGCGTCGGCCTTCTGATTGCGGACGGCTTCCGCGACGAGTGCACTCGCCCTGGCGATCTCGCGCACGTGCCCAGCGCCGATCGCACCGCTCGCGAACGCGGCGCGGATGCCGGGGAGGTGGGTGTGCAGCGCCCGCGCGTCTGCGAAGGCGAACTCCATCGAGCCTTTCGAGACCTGCCCGGCAGCGGAGAACTCGGCGATCATCGAGCGGTAGATCGCCTCGCGGTGAAACGGGCTCGTTGCGACATCGGCATCGTGGATGGTGATCTGCTCCATCAGCAACTCGGCCGCCTCCGCTTCGAGCGCGGCGATCCGACGTCTCGTGGCGACCCACGCGTCCAAGACGCGTCGACGATCCTCGAGTTCGAGGTCGAGATCGGTGGGGTTCGCCATACGGTCGAGTTTAGAACAAAACTACGAAATAAGGGAGTGGTGGAAGGGATGGATGCCGAGATATCAGTCTGGTCGGTCGTCGTCCCGACCTCGGAGCTTGTCGATGTCGCGGCGCTCGCGCTTGGTGGGGCGACCTGCACCGCGATCGCGCAGACCGAGGGCCGCCTGCGGTTCCCGCGCCGGAGTCTTGTCCTCGAATGCCAACGCGGCGACCGGCGGCCCCACGCGCTTGACGAGGAGCTGGCGGACGATGAGGATCCGGTCGAAGCCGGCGATACGGATGCGCACTTCATCGCCCACTCGCACCTGCTGCGCGGCCTTGACCTTGTCGCCGTTGACGCGAACATGCCCTGCGCGGCATGCCGTCGTGGCGGCCGAGCGTGTCTTGTAGATCCGGATCGCCCAGAGCCAGCTGTCAACGCGTGCAGCGTCCATCAGGGGTTCCTCTTCCGAAGCGCGATCAGGGCACCGGCGACGATGAGACCCTGCCCGATCGTGTAGGTGATCATCACCGCTGGGCTGCTCCACGACGGCAGCGAATCAGGGAGGAACAAGCGGAGCGCGAGGATCGTGTCGCTGGCCAGGAAGAAGGCACCGCCTACCGCGACGATGGGGTGGCAGCGGGCGGAGAAGGCAGCGGTTCCCCCCAGTACGAGTCCGTAGACGGCGACCCCGAGTAACAGGCCGCCGGTATGTGGTCCGAGGAACATGATCATCGCGATCCACCAGGCGGCGTAGACGAGAGCCCACCACGGCATCCTCCGGATCGCCAGATGCCGAGCGAACAGCACGATGTATGCCACGTGCGCGATACCGAAGAACAGCAGCATCAGAGGCAGCTCGGGCGCCCAGGGGAAGAATGCTCCTGCGCCGTCGCCGAGCCAGGAGAAGGCCAGGGCGGCGAGCAGGAGGAACAGGGTCGTGCGCGGCCTCAGCCGGCGCGCGGAGACGAGCACGGGAACGGCCAGCATGGGCATCAGCAGGAGCTTCGTCGGCCCGGCGAGCGGGTTGCCCGCGGCCAAGAACACGACGTGGAGGACCGACACCACGACGAAGGGGAGGAACGCCCACGCGAAAGCGGTGGATGTCGCGCGACGCTGCATCTCCCCATCGTATGGTCGAGGGGCTGACGGCTCCGTCGGCGGGGTCAGCGCGCGCCCGCTGCTCACGATTCGACGGTGACCTGAGCGACGCTGTCGTCGACGCTCAGGTGCACAGCGGGCCAGTATCCCTCCGGGAAGTGCTCGCCGCAGCTGTCGACCAGGTGCAGGATGACGGTGCCGTCTGCGGCTGCTTCGATCGCCTCGATCGTGAGGTCGGATGCCGCATCATCGAGTTCGTGGGGTTGGAGCTCGCCCGTGCTGAAGTTCGTGACGACGGCGTCGGTCGCGATGCGTCGCAGCGCGGAGAGCCGCTTGACCGTATCGCGCATCCGGGGGAGGAGAGGGGCGACCTCGTCGGACGTCGTCCCCTCCAGCATGAGTTCGAGCTCGGTGCCTTCGACGGACACCGTGCCGACGAACCAGTCGTGTGTCAGCACCGTGCCGTCCGTGAGCTCGGAGCGGGCTCGGGCGAACGTGCCGAGTTCTGGATCTTCGATGGTCGTGCTCTCGTCGCTCATGCCATCACGCTAGCGGCTGATGAGCGTCTCGCGATCACGTGGCGAGCTCGAGTGCGACGAGCACGCGGCCCGGCTTGAGGTCGGTCTTCTCGGTGAAGCCGGCCGCGAGGAAGGTTCCGAGCGTGCCGTGGAACAGGTCGTTGGCCCGCTGCTTCTCGCCTCGGGTGTCGACGGGGTATCCCTCGATGACGCGGGCTCCGGACTCTCGGGCGTAGTCCACGGCTGCCTCGAGCAGTTCGAGGTTGAGGCCGGAACCGCGGTGCTCCCTGCGTACGACGAAGCACGTCACCGCCCATACCGAGTCGTCGTCGAACGGTTCGGTGCTCGCCGCTGCGATGATGCGCGTGCGGGGGATCCGGGCCTGGCGGGTGCGCGGGCCGATGCGGATCCAGCCGGCAGCATCGCCGTCGACGTAGGCGACGATTCCCGGAGGAGGACCGTCATCGATCTCGGCCCGGAGCATCTCGGTGCGCTGCGGGGTGGTCGTCGCATTCCAGTCCTTGTTGCTCAGGACCGGCCAGATGCACTGGCAGCTGGCGCCGTCTCCACCACCCGTGAGCGCGTGCTGCACGTCTTCCCAACGGGCGGGGGTCGCCACCTCGGTCGTGATCATCGCCATGCCGAGACGCTACGCCGGCCGTCCGACACTCGCAACGGGCCGGTTCGCGGAGGGGCCCAGGATGCGGCTAAGATAGGGGAGTTGCCTGCGCGAGAGTGCAGGCCAACGGGCTGTGGCGCAGCTTGGTAGCGCACTTGACTGGGGGTCAAGGGGTCGCAGGTTCAAATCCTGTCAGCCCGACCACAAAGCCCCGGAGAACCGCAGAAGTACGGCGGAACTCCGGGGCTTTCTTCATGTCCGGGTTCGACGCCGATGGCGTCTGTCCGTGTGGGACCCACCGGACGCCTACGCGGTTCGACGACAGACGCGAGTACGTGCTGAGGTCTTCGTCCTGCGCGAGCGGCGCAGAGCCACCGCCTGACGACAGAGAAGACCCCCACCTGGCTGATTGCCGGGCAGGGGTCTTTCTGCGTTCTCATGGCACCGGGTAGCTGCCGCAGTCCGCCGCTGATCAGCGGCGGATGGTCGGTGAGGGGTAGCCCAACAAGCCCCACTCCGCGTAGGTGATGGGCCTGTTCACGGTCGGCCCGGCGTACCAGATGGTGGGATCGCCGTTGAACATGTACAACTGGTCACCGGGGAATCGCGTCGCGACCGTCGGAGTCGGGAAGCCTTCCGCCTCCCATTGTTTGCGGTCGATAGGCCCGCCTTTGCCCGCTGCGTAGTCGGTCAGGAAGGCGATGTTCCCATCCCAGGAGAGCTTTACGAAGCCTTGTGTCGCGCGTTTCTGGAACGGCTGGAACCCGGATGTCTGCCACTCCGCGTACGTCAGTGCGTGTTTGACACCACCCGCATCCTGGACGAATATCTGGGCTGACCCCGCCCACTGGTAGTAGACCGAGTCCTTGATCCATCCGGCGATTCGCGGTGTCGGACGCCCGACTCGATTCCACTCTTCGAGGGTCAGGTGCCGCCATATCCACCTCGACTGATCGGTTCCGAACATGGTGACCGCGCTGATCGTCGTCGACCAGGGATACCTGACGTACTCGGTCGGCGCAGAAAACGGTGGAGGCGACCCGGCTGCCTGCCACTGCGGGAAGCTGAGGGCGGTGATCGTCGTCGGCGTCACGGCCCACACGGTGTTGTCGTACCTGGTGACGTAGTACTTGACGGGCTCGCTGGGCTGGGTCGGGCCGACGACGTAGTTCTCGAAGTCGACCGATGCGGCGAATCCCTGTTGAGAGGGTGTGCCGTTGACCCAGAGGGACACGTGGACGTGAGGTCCGTAGCCGCTCTCGCTGCCGAATCCCGACGCGCCGGAGTATGCGATGACCTGTCCGCGGCTGACCCGCGTTCCCACTGCGACGATGCTCGAGAGCAGGTGCAGGTATCGGAGGTAGTTTCCGTCGTCTCCACGGAGAGCGATGTAGCGCCCGGTGGCCGTCGACGTCGAGTCTTTGCGATCGATGATCACGCCATCCGTCGCGGCTCGGACTGCCGTGCCGACCTCTACTGCATAGTCGGTGCCTGGCTCTGCGGAGGGCGGATTCCGGTTCTTGTGCCCCTGCCACGAATCGGAGATGCGAACATCACCGCACGGGCGGAGGTACGTTCCAGCGGCAGTCGCACTCAGTGCCGGAGAAAGGGCGTCAGCGCTGACTGCGGCGGCTCCGAGCAGGGCCCCGGCCCCGAGGAGCATGGCACGGCGCGAGAGGGTCGGCTGCGGTCGGCTTATCGATGAAGAATCATCTGCATCCGCATCGCACACTACCGATCGCCCCCTTCGTTCTCTCCTCGGATCAGTCGCTGGATCTGGTCTTCGGGCAGCTCGGTGATCGATCCGGATGACAGCTCGAGAACTGGTGCCGACGGGGTGCCGCCGATCGTGCACAACGAATGACCATCGATGCCGCCGGTGCGCGCGGGAACGATCACGAGCCACTCGGGATCCACGGTGCGGTGTTCGATCCTGGTGCCCGCGAGGTCGAACTTGACGTCGGAGCTGAACGTCGACACGGTGGCGTCGACACAGATCTGAGCCAGCTCGTCGTGGCTGAAGGCCCCGAACTCCGCGCCGGGCGTCGCCGGTGCCTCAGTACTCGTGGCGTCTGGCGTGGGCTCGGGTTCCGGGGGCGTGGTGGCTGTGGACGTCGGCGCTGTCGGCGCGGCAGCGCACCCGGCAACGGCCGTGGCCAGGGCGCCGACGACTGCGACGACCGCGATCAGACGTGTGAAACGACGGGGATTCATGCTTTCGAATGTAGCGGTCAATGCCCCGCCTGTTGCGATCCTCGAGCGGAAGTCGAGGACCTCGTCGCTCCACACGGCTCGCAGGGGTGCGTCGAGGTCTGCGGCGAGGGTGTCGTGCCGCTCGATCACGAGCGTCCGGCGACCGTCTGTGCGGTTCGCTGCCCTACCCGGAAGATGCCATCACCGTCGGCGGCAGAGGGAGTGAGGTCGTGACTGGTGCGCACACGCCCGATCGAGGAAGATGTCGAGCACAGCCCGTCGGAGGATCCGATCCGACCGGTCGTATGACTCCGCAGGCGAAAGGCACAGCAGAACGATGACGTACCTCACGATCGGCACAGCCCTCGACGATCCCGAAGTCGCCGTCGAACTCGACGCGCGCCGGTTCAACCGGCACACCTTCTGGGTCGGTCAGAGCGGCAGCGGAAAGACCTATGCGCTCGGCGTGGTCCTCGAACAACTGCTGCTGGAGACCGAGCTGCCGATGCTCATCCTCGATCCCAACGGGGACTTCACCCGGTTGCGGGAGACGAGGCTCACGGCGAGTGACGCGGATGCCGCCAGGGTGGCCGAAGCCGATATCCGGGTCTTCCGTTCGGGCGCGGGCGAGGGGGAGCGGCTGCATGCGCGCTTCGTCGACCTCACCGCGGCGTCGAAGGCGGCCGTGCTGCAGATGGATCCGATCGCCGACGCCGACGAGTACAACGCCTTGATCCACCTGGAACAGAATGCCGAGACCTTGGACGCGCGAGGCATGGTGCCAGGGCTGCTCGGGTCTGCGGATCCGGGGAAGGCCAGGCTCGCGAAGCGGATCGAAAACCTGCAGGTCCTGGAATGGAACGTATGGTCCCGCGGCGCGGTGTCGGTGGTCGACGTCGTGGATGAGCGCCCCAGGGCCACGGTGCTCGACCTCGGCGGGTTCGAGCACCCGGCGGAGCCGAAGGTGGCGGCCCTCGCCGTGCTCGAGCATCTCTGGGCGCGGCGCGAAGAACGACGGCCCGTCCTGATCGTCATCGATGAAGCACACAACCTCTGCTCGCCGAATCCGGAGACGGCTGTCGAACGCGCGCTCACCGAGCAACTCGTGCAGATCGCCGCCGAGGGACGCAAGTTCGGGCTGTGGCTGCTGCTCTCCACGCAGAGGCCCACGAAGATCCACCCCAACGTGCTCTCGCAGTGCGACAACCTCGCGCTGATGCGGGTCAATGCGCCGCGAGATCTCGCCGAGCTCGCCGACGTCTTCGGGTTCGCCTCCGAAGAAGCCATCCGCAGGTCGGCAGACTTCGTGCAGGGTCAGGCTCTGTTCGCCGGCGGCTTCATCTCGGCGCCGACCTTCGTGCAGATGGGGGATCGGATCACCGAAGAGGCCGGCGGCGACGTGAAGGTTCCCTTGCGCGTCGAGGGATGATGGGATCTCGATGCAATAGGTGGCACGACGAATCAGGAGCGGCAGCGTAGATGAACAGGCGGAGAACGGCTGCGGACGACGGGATCCTCCGGGTGCACAAGGCCCTGCGTTCAGGGTTCGGCACGGAGGCCGCCGTCTACGGCACGATTCTCGTCAGCGGACTGGTCGCGGTGTCCTCAGCGCACGGCGAGACGTCGCTGGTGGTGCTCGTGACGGTCGCCGTCACCGTGCTGGTGTTCTGGGGCGCGCACGTCTATGCCGGCACCGTGGCGAGGGTCAGCGATCGTGACGAACGAGAGCAGGGCGAGGATGTCGGCGTGCGTGCGGCGTTCGCGGCTTCGGTGAAGCACTCCCTCGGCATGCTCAGCTCCGCGACGGTACCGGGGGTGTTCCTGCTGGCAGGCACGACCCGCGTCATCCCCGACGGGCTCGCGAACGATCTCGCGCTCTGGTCGGGCGTCGTCATCCTCGCGTTCCTCGGCTACGTCGCCTTCCTCCGTCGTGGCAGCCCCCTTCTCACGCGTGTTCTCGGAGCCTTGGGAACGGCGTCGTTCGGGATCGTCTTCGTGGTCCTCAAGGCGCTCGTGCACTGAGCGCGGTGCGCGAGGACAGGCTTGCGTCGCGGGGGCGCAGAGCTATCCTGAACGCGACGAACAAGGGAGAATCCGAATGACTCACCGGATCGGCTACCTCATCGGAAGCCTCGCCCACGACTCGATCAACCGCGTCCTCGCGACCGCACTCGTGAAGCTGGCGCCGCCCAGCCTGGAGATGGTCGAGATCCCCATTCGCGAACTGCCGCTGTACAACCGTGACGACGAGCTCGATCCGGTCGCCGCCGTCACCGAGTTCAAGAGAGCCGTGGAGCATGCAGAGGGTCTGCTGATCGTCTCGCCCGAGTACAACCGCTCGATCCCCGGAGCACTGAAGAACGCGATCGACTGGGGCTCGCGCCCGTGGGGGCACAACTCGTTCGCGCGAAAGCCCACAGGCATCATCGGTGCGTCCACCGGTGCGATCGGCACCGCTGTCATGCAGTCATCGATGCGCAGCGTGCTGAGCTTCCTCAACGCGCCGCAGCTCAACGCCCCCGAGGCCTACCTGACGTATCGGCCCGACATGTTCGGCCCGGATGGGACGGTCGAAGACGAGGGCACACGGAAGTTCCTTCAGCACTACATGGAGGAGTACGCGGCCTTCGTCGAGCGAGTGCTCTCCCTCACCGCTCCAGGGCACGTCGGCGACCCGGAGTGATAGCGGGTCGCCGACGGACACTCAGAGTTCCCTCTCGCCGCCATCCACCCGGACCCGGTTCGCGGCCGCGATCACCGCGGAGAGACTCGCGGTGAGTACCGACCGCCCCCTGCCGGCCGACCAGGTGGTGCCGTCTTCTGCGCGGTGTTCGATGAGAGTCAGCGCATCGCTGTCGTTCCCCGAGCCCACACTGGTCTGGTGCAAGCTGACGACATCGATCAGGATGCCGTGGGCGTCGAGCGCCGCGATCAGGGCCTCGACCGGACCTCCACCGAGGTGAGTGCTCGGATGCTCGCGCCCGTCGATGCGCAGGGCGATCCTTGTGGTGGTGAGCCCGCCCGCTTCGGCGGTTTCGTATGCGGTGAGTGCGACACCGGTCGGGGGAGAAGGATGCAGATAGGCCCGGTCGAACACGCTCCACAGCTCGGCCGCCGTGACCTCGGCGCGGGTCGTGTCCGTATGCCGCTGCACGTGCCGGGCGAAGTCGATCTGCAGGCGCCGGGGCAGCTCGATCCCGTACTCGGTCTCCAGCAGGTAGGCGATGCCACCCTTGCCCGACTGCGAGTTCACCCGGATCACTGCGTCGTAATCGCGGCCGATGTCGGCGGGGTCGATCGGCAGGTAGGGGACCCGCCACTCGATCTCTCGTTCCGCGCGCCCCTCCGCTGAAGCGCGTGAACGATGCTCGGCGAAGCCCTTCTTGATCGCATCCTGGTGCGTGCCGCTGAACGCCGTGTGCACCAGGTCGCCGACGTAGGGGTGGCGGGAGTGCACCTCGATCCGGTTGCAGTACTCGACGGTGCGGCGGATCTCGTCGATGTCGGAGAAGTCGATCATCGGGTCGACCCCCTGCGCGTGCAGGTTCAGGGCGAGTGTCGCGATGTCCACGTTTCCGGTGCGCTCGCCGTTGCCGAAGATGCAGCCTTCGACCCGCTGGGCCCCTGCCAGCACCGCGAGTTCGGCACAGGCGATGCCGGTGCCGCGGTCGTTGTGCGGGTGCACGGAGAGGATCACGGCATCGCGACGGGCGAGGTTCTTGTGCATGTACTCGATCTGGTCTGCGTACACGTTCGGGGTGGCGACTTCGACTGTGGCCGGGAGGTTGAGGATCACCGGACGCTCGGGGGTGGCCTGCCACAGCTCGGTCATCGCATCGCAGATGTCGAGCACGTAGTCGGGCTCGGTCAGGTTGAACACCTCGGGGGAGAACTCGAACCGCACGTTCGGCATGTCTCCGGCGAACTCCCACACATCCCGGCCGCCGGCGAGGATGAGCTTCTTCAGGTCTTCGGGCTCGTGTCCGAGCACCATGCTGCGCCAGGTCGGTGCGGTCGCGGTGTACATGTGGATCACGACCGGATTGGCGATGCCCCTGATGGACGCGACCGTGCGTTCGATGAGGTCGCGGCGTGCGGGAGTGAACACGACGATCGTCACATCCTCGGCGGCGATGTCGCTCTCGGCGATCAGTCGGACGAAGTCGTAGTCGGTCTGCGACGCCGAGGGGTATCCGACCTCGATCTCCTTGTAGCCCATCGCCACCATCAGATCGAAGAAGCGGTGCTTGCGTGCCGGGTCCATCGGCTCGGCGAGGGCCTGGTTGCCGTCGCGCAGATCGACGGGCACCCACAGCGGTGCTGTAGTCAGGCGGCGCGTTGGCCAGTCCCGCTCGATCAGCGGGATGTCCACTCGGGAGTAAACGTCGCGGTAGCGGTGCGACGGCATCTGGGAGTGTCGTTGCCGGTTCCACGAGGGGGAGTGCTCGGGCACGGGGCCGGTGGGGGTGGAGAGGCGGGGGAACGGTGTCGTGGTCATGTCGGTGCTGCGTCCTTCTTCGAGAGCTGCGACCGGCACGTTCGACCCCACGACGGGGAGCCGGTCCGGCTACGCCCCGCCGTGGCGGCGAAGAAGAAGGTGCTCTGACGAGAACATGGCTAGACTGTAACACAACTCCTCAGACAAGTAGAGGAGAGGAAGAAGAGGCCCATGGCACAGGTGAGGCGAGCACCCCTTGCGGATCAGGCTGCGGAACTGCTTCTGGAGCGGATCCGCTCAGGCGAGTGGGCGCTCGGGGAGAAGCTTCCAGGCGAGACCACCCTGGCGCCACAGCTCGGCGTCGGTCGCTCGACGATGCGCGAGGCGATCCGACAGCTTGCCGGACGAGGTGTGCTGGCATCGCGGCAGGGTGCCGGAGTGTTCGTCACCGCGCTCGACGCTCCGGAGGATTGGGATGCGGTGTTGCGCAAAGCCGGCATCGTCGCGGTGATCGAGGCGCGCATCGCGATCGAGACGGAGGCGGCCGCGCTCGCCGCCGCACGACGTACGCCTGCCGACCTCCGCGCCATCCGACGCGCGCTCGCTCAGCGCGCCGAGCACCTGTCCGACATCGACAGCCACGTCGATGCTGACACCGTGTTCCACCGCTCGATCGTCGCCGCCGCGCATAATCCTGTCCTCCTCGACCTGTTCGACAGCTTCACTCCACGGTTGCGCGAGGCCATGATCGAGATGCTCCGCATCCGACGGCACTTCGGTGGAGACGCCGATCACGATGTCCACGCCGAACTGGCCGACGCGATCGCCGACCGCGATGAGGGCGCGGCAGCAGGTCGCAGCCGCGCCCACCTGCTCAACCTGCGGGAGTCGCTGGCATGATCGTGTCGGGGTATGGGCGGTGGATGGGTCCTCTCGCGCTCGTTGCCCCGGCTCGCCTGCTCGTGGGCTGAACTCCCGACTCCTCCTCAGGCGAGCTCCTCGTCAGCGGAGCACCACGAGCTCCCGGGTCGATCTGGTCATCGCCACATACCGATCCACGGCGCCGGTCACATCGTCGCCGAACTGCTCGGGGTGCATGAGGATCACGAGATCGAACTCGAGCCCCTTCGCGCCTTCCGGACTCAGCGAACGTACGCGCGAGGTGGCAGCGAATGCCGGATCGCCGATCACGCACGCCACACCGTCCGGATGTGAGTCGAGCCAGCTCTCCAGCAGGGGAGTGAGCGATGCGGCCGCCTCGAAGCGCACCGGGACTCCGCTCTCGCGCACCGACGTCGGCACATTCGCATCGGGGATCGCCGCGAGGATGCCCGGTGCCGCAACCTTCATCACCTCGGCGGGCGTCCGATAGTTCACGCCCAGGTGGGCGATCTTGACGTCGCGGAGACCGATGCGTGCGAGCCTCGCCTCCCAGCTCTCGGTGAAGCCGTGCCGTGCCTGCGCCCGGTCGCCCACGATCGTGAAACTGCGTGAGGGGCAGCGGTCGATGAGCATCCGCCATTCGGAGTCCGTGAGCTCCTGCGCCTCGTCGACGACGATGTGGCCGAACGGCCCGGCCAGTTCATCGGGGGCGAGGGCCGGCGGGGCATCGACGCCGAGCAGAACGTTCCTCGCATCCTGGCCGCGGAGGATCGACATCACCTTCATCTCGCTGTCGTCGTCTTCGATCAGGTGATCGACGACGTGGGAGATCTGCTCCTGCGCCGAGGCGATCACGGCCTGACGCCGGTGCTCCTCGCGAACCGAGTCGGGATCGCCGATCCGGCGGTGGGCGGCGTCCAGGAACGGGAGGTCTGCAACGGTCCACGGTGCTTCTGCCTCGCGTTGCAAGAGCGTGATGTCGGCGGACGAGAGGTGCGGGGCGCACAGTTGCAAGAGGTCAGGAGAGGTCCACAGCCGTGCGACCACCGAAGGCGGCGACAGCAACGGCCAGGCGGCGACGAATGCTCCGGTGAGCTCGTTCTCCTGGCGCAGCCACCGCCGCACGACGTGTGGGGGCACCTCCTCGTCGCCCACTTGGTCGACCAGGAGCTCCAAGATCTCCTCCCAGACCTCATCGCGTGCCTCGTTGTGCGATGCGGCCGGGTTGGCTCCGGAGAACAGCTCTGCCCACTCATCGCGGCTCATCCAGAGATCGGCCCATGGTGACTCGAAACGCATCGCATGCCGAGGCGGACGCTCGAACGATCTGGCGGCGGCATCGAGCATCGAGACGGGGTCGAGCGACGCCTTCAGCGCCGCGACCCGAGGGTTCGGCTCCTCGACCGACGCCGCCCCCTCCGGAACGAGATCGCGCAGCGTGCACAGCCGCACCGTGTCTTCGCCGAGACTGGGCAGGACATCCTCGACGTACGCGAGATAGTGCGCGTTGGGTCCCAACAGCAGCATGCCCCCGGCGCTCTGCGTCAGCCGGGGCTCGGCATACAGGAGGTGCGCGGCGCGATGCAGCGCCACGACGGTCTTGCCCGTGCCGGGACCGCCGTCCACGACGAGCGTGCCGGCGGAGGGCGTGCGGATGATCGCGTCCTGGTCGGCCTGGATCGTCGCGAGCACGTCGCGCATCCGCGAGGTGCGGTGGGTTCCGAGGCTGGCGATGAATGCGGACTGGTCGTCGAGGGACGCCGCGCCGTCGAACGCGGCAGGTGTGAGCGCCTCGTCCCAGTAGTCGCTGACATGGCCGTCGGCCCAGCGGTATCGGCGACGGGAGATGATCCCTCGCGGATCCTCCATGGTCGCAGCGAAGTACGGCTCCGCCGCCGGCGTCCGCCAATCGACGAGGAGGCGGGTGCCGTCGTCGGCGGCCAGCCCGATGCGGCCGATGTAGATCGGTTCGCCGCGGGCCGGTGTCATCCGCCCGAGGCAGATGTCGATCCCGAATCGCTCCAAGACCCGAAGTCGCGCGCTCAACCGTCGGATCTCCAGATCGCGGTCCACAGCGGCGTCGCCGAACTCGGCGTTGCGGCGTCGCACTTCGGTCAGCCGCCGCGCGACCTCGGTGCGTTGATCCTCCAGTGTGTCCGCGATTCGCCGGAGCTGCACCCGGTCGGCGTCGAGGAGTTCAGGTGCGGTCTTGGCGTGCAGGCCTTCGGGAAGACGGAAGGGGTCGAGGGGCATGGATCTCCTTCACGCTCGAGTGCAGATCACAGGAGCGAGGGTCGATTCTGCCCCACGGTGGGGGTCTTGCGGCAAGCCCCCACCTCGGGGATATCCTGGAAATGCAGACGGGGAAGCTACGACTCGTGGACCGTTCGTCCCGCGATGACCGTCCGCACGACTCGCGCGGTCAGCAGAGTCGCCGGGTCAGCGTCGAACGGATCGGCGTCGAGAACGGCGAAGTCGGCCGCGTATCCGACGGCGATGCGTCCACGCCAGTCGCCGTCGCCCATCGATGCCGCGGCATCCCGCGTGGCATGCGCCACGGCCCGATCGAGTGGGAGCGCCTGCTCCGGGTGCACGGCGGCGACGCCGGGAGTCAGGGCCGATGCGCGGGTGGTGGCAACGTACATGTTCGCAAGCGCCTCGTGCGGAGCGGTCGGTGCATCGGTCGAGAAGGCGAGGAGCGCGCCGGCCTGCTCGTACTCCGACCAGGCGAACGCGCGGTCGGCACGGTCGTCTCCGATCTGCGCCGCCCAGTTCGCGAAGATCGCGGGGTCCGCGTGCACAGGCTGCATCGAGGCCGTCACGCCGAGCCGCGCCATGCGCTCGGCCGTCGCAGGGGCGGCATACTCGAGGTGCTCGATGCGGTGCCTACGCCGCTGTTCGCCGTTCACCGCGATCGCGTGCTCGATCGCGTCGAGGGCCAACGTGCTCGCCGCGTCGCCGATCGCATGCAACGCGATCTGCAGGCCAGCGGCGTCCGCCGCAGCGACCACGGGGAGCAGCCGCTCGGCTGGCCAGATCGGCTCGGCGTTCGTGCCGTCGGCATACGGGGCGCCCATGGCCGCGGTGCACGCATCGATCGTGCCGTCGAGCACCAACTTGATCCCGAGAACCTGTACGCCTGCCGTCGAAGCCGACGCGTGCTCGGCAGCCTGCGCGACCTGCGCGAGGTTCGAGGCGTCGTCGCCGGTGTTCGCGATGAACCAGTGCGCGGCGATACGCAACGGGAGCTCGCCGCGCTCGGAGGCCCGACCGAGCGCGGCGAGCCCGAGCTCGTCGAAAGCCATGTCCACGGCGCCGGTCACACCGGCGGCGAGGTAGGCGGAGACGACCCGCTCGACCGCCGCGTCCCGCTGGGCATCGGTCGTGCTCGCGTCGCGGTGAGCCCACGCGTGCAGCTGTGCAGCAGTCTCATACAGCATCCCGGTCGGCTCGCCGTCGGCGTCGCGGGCGATGCGACCGCCGATGGGGTCGGGGGTGTCCCGCGTGATTCCGAGCTCGATGAGGGCAGCGGTGTTCACCCAGCAGGAGTGGTAGTCGTTCGCGTCGAGGTAGACCGGCATGTCGGGGACGACCGCATCGATCATCGCCGCAGTCGGCTCTCCATAGGGGATCGCGTCGAACAGCCAGCCGCGTCCGCGCAGCACACCGGGAGCGGTTCCTCGTGCAGCGTTCAGCCTGTACTGGATCTCCTCCAGCGAGGGGGCGTCCGTGAGTCCGACCTGTCCGAGCGCCTCACCCATCATCAGCAGGTGGGTGTGTGCGTCGGTGAATCCGGGGAGGACGACGCGGCCCCCTAGGTCGATGACAGTGTCGGCCGTCGGTGCTGATTCCTCCGCACCGACGTGGACGAACACGTCGCCGTCGATGACGACCGAGTCGGCCCAGCGCGACTCGTCGCCGGTGAAGATGCGTCCGTGGCGGTAGAGGGTGCGGGTCATGCGATGGTCTCCTGTACGTTCATGCGTTCGAGGCGGGTCGATACGAGGGCGATCGCTCCGGCGGGAACGGCCAGAACGAAGCTCGCGATACCGAGGGCGACGGCGAAACCCTGGTAGCCGAGGGCACCGACGAGAGCTGCACCGATGACTGGCGTGAGTGCCGAGCCGACGAGGTAGACCGAGAGCAGCGGTCCCGACCAGCGGCCGTCTGCGTCCAGTGCCGCCGATGTCGACACGAAGTACATGAACGCGATGGCATATACGGAGTTCCAGGCGATGAACACCACGATGAAGGTGGTGGGTTCGGACACGAATCCCTCCACGATCTTCAGCGCGCCCCCGGCGATCAGCAGGATCACGAGCGGAACAGCGCGCCCGAATCGGGCTCCGACGATCATGAGGAGCAGGGAGCCGAGCAAGCCACCGGCCGTCGCTCCGCTGAGTGCGATGCCGAGTCCCTCCGGGGTCAATCCCGCCTGCTCAGCGCCCATCACCCCGGCCATCGCCCAGAGCGAATCCTCGCTGGCTGCCCAGAGCGCGAACACGATGAGAAGTCCGAAGCCGGCGATCGTGACCGTGCGTGAACGCGCCGGCGAAAGGCGGACGGTCCCTGTCGGGGGGATCTCGATCGGCATCGCCTCGGCGACGGCCGCCCCCGCCTGCGGAGCGACGACCGGAGCTGCGGGCAGCCAGGCCGACGCGATCAGGCCGATCACGCTGAACAGGGCCAGGGCCCCGAAGACGTCGATCGGCGCGAGGCCGATGAGCGGGATGACAGCGAGGACCACGGTGATGACGCCCCGGTTCGCCATCCCGTTGAAGCCGGCGACCCTGTCCGGATTGCGGAAGGCTGCGAGGGCGGCCCCGGATGCGGCGACGGCGCAACCGGCTCCTGCTCCGCCGAGGAGGAGTGCGGGGAGCATCGCGCCAGGGGCGAGCGCCGCGGTCGAGAATCCGACGACGGCGAGAGCCAGCCCGGCGCGTGCGACAGTTCGGCGGTGCACTCCGGCGCACAGTGGAGCGATCGCGAGTCCCGTCACAGCCGTCAGCAGAAGTGTCGCGGTGACGAGCCAGCTGGCGGTGAGGATGTCGATGCCGAGGCCGGTCTGTGCGGCGGTGATCATGTAGGGCGACAGATTGACGCCCAGGTAGCCTGCGATCCCGATCGCGAACGTGGCCGCAGCCGTCGGGAAGCGGAGCGGGATTCTGGTGCGGAGGTCGAGAGTGGTCATGGGGCTCCAGGGAGTCGGCACGGCATTGTGCGCGGGAGGGGAAGACAGCTGGCGTGCGTCGGATGGGGCACAGCGTCGTAAACGAATGGTGTTCGTAAACGAACGATGTTCATTATTATGCACAGGAGAGGGTTCGTGCGGAACCCCCAGTTGCCGACTTCCGGTTCCCGGAGAAAGCGAGTCCCGATGCCGAGGCCTTCCTCGCCGCTGCTGTCCCCGGAGATCATCGGCGCTGCCGGGCTCGCGCTGGCCAAGGACGGAGAGCCGTTCGGCGTCAACGCGATCGCTCGTCGCCTTGGTGTGCGTCCGTCGTCGCTCTACAACCATGTCGAGGGCATGGACGGGATCCTCGAACTCATGCGAGGTCGACTCGTCGACGGGTACCGCATCGAGTGGAATGGTGAGCCGTGGGACGAGTACCTGCGTATGGTGCTCCGGACACAGCGTCGGATGTATGCCGATCATCCGCAACTCGTTCCGCTGCTCGTCGGCAAGACGATCACGCATCCGGCGGTCATCGCCGCCTACGACGACCTCGCCTCCGTGCTCGTCGACGGAGGATTCCCCGAAGATGAGGTGCTGTCGGTGATCGCGGTCATCGATGCCTTCGCGATCGGATTCGGTCTCGACCTCGCCTCGCCCGACGAGATATGGCAACCCGGAGAGGGCACGCGCACCCTCGGCCGGCTCATCGACGGTGCGGAACGGGGGAGCGCTCGTTCGGATCGCACGTTCGAGCTCGGCGTCGGGCTGCTCATCGACTCGCTGCGTGCCCGTCTCGCGCGTTGACCGATCGCGGGTCGGAGGCGACCTGACGTAGCATGCACTCTGCTGCATCCACTGATCCCGAGGAGGACTCATGACCACCTGGAACCCCGACGAGCTCGCCCGTATCGCCGAGCCGGAGATGTTCGATCTCTCCGCGCAGCTCGCCGACGGCTCGACGCCGAAGACCGTGGGCATCTGGGCGGTGGCGGTGGAAGGCCGTCTGTTCGTGCGCTCCTACACGGGCCTCGAGGGCAAGTGGTATGCCCCCGCCCTCGCCAGCCTGCGTGGCCGGGTCTCGGCAGGCGGTGTCACCAAGGACGTCCGATTCGAGCGGGTCACCGACGAGGCGACGAACTCCGCGATCGATGCTGAGTATCTCGCGAAGTACACGCCGAGCCCCTATGCGCCGGAGATGGGCCAGGAGCCGGTTCGCTCGAACACCCTCGAGGTCGTGCCGCTCGGCTGAACGCGTCGCCGTTGCTGTCCGCTGGAGGGGAGATTGGCCCTCTCGAACGGCTCCGCCCCAGACGGGTGTCGTCGAGAGGGCTCACCGCCCTTCCCGGACGGTTGGGGAGGCGGCGAAAGAAATCGCTGCGCTCACGGCTGATCCCCAGTACATCAGCCTCGTAGCCCCCGCTACCTGAGCAGAATATCGCTTAATCGGCTTGTCCGCCATTTGGGGGACAAAGAAATTTACGAATGTTACCGAAGGGGACTCCCTGTTGTCTTCCCGGTGGCGTTGCCTAGGGTGGACTCATGGACAGATTGCTCGTGCTCACCGCTCAGGTCGCCATCGCTCACGGCCACCGCATCGAGGTGACTGAACAGGCTGATCCGCTCACCGATGAGCCCGTGGTCCTCGCGCTCGTCGACCTCGACACCGGCATCCGTTATCGACGCAATGAGGAGCCCAGTGGCGACTTCTCGCGGTGGATAGGCCGCGTCCTGAAGTGCACCGTGACCATGGGGGGAGCCGGCGCGCACACGTCGCTCCTGGTCGACCCGATCGGACCGGGCGCGACGGGGGCGAAGGTCGCCCTCCGAGACGCCGACGCCGCCGCCGATGCGGCGAAGGCCGAGGCCGACCGATGGGGTGGCGCGGATCGTCCTCCGGCAGAGGAGCCGGAACGCTTCTGGTGAAGGGGTTCCTCCTCAACGGAAATCCCTCGATCGGTGCGTGATACCGGTGCGCAGGTCCTCGAATCCATCCGCGAGCACGTTGACCACGCCCTCGGAAGACCGCTCCAGGATGCCGCGGATGATCAGTGCCGGTGAATCCCGGGCGACGCGGCGGTAGCGGTTCCAGACCCCGGCCGAGCAGACGACGTTCACCAGGCCGCTCTCGTCCTCGAGATTCACGAAGGTGATCCCGGCTGCCGTGGCGGGGCGCTGGCGGTGGGTGACGAGACCGGCGACCTCGATGCGTCGACCGACCTCGTGCCCCTGCAGATCGACCGCGGTCAGCACGCCGCGGGTGCGCAGCGCATCGCGGAAATGGGCCATCGGATGATCGTCGGTCGACACCCCGGTCGCCCAGAGGTCGGCGGAGAGACGCTCGTAGCTGGTCTGATCCGCGAACAGAGGCGGTTGCACGGCCACAGTGGTTCCTGGGAGGAAGCGCGACCTGTCCTCTGCCGCCGCCCCGGCCAGCCAGATCGCCTCCCGGCGTTCCAGGCCCAGGCAGTCGAACGCGCCTGCGGTGGCGAGAGCCTCCAACTGCGCGGCGGTGGCATCCGTCCGTCGCACCAGATCGTGCAGATCCCGGTAGCGACCGTTCGCCTCGCGTTCGGCGACGATCTTCTCCGCCATCGGAACGCCGATTCCGCGGATGCCGCTGAGCCCCAGCCGCACAGCGGATCGGCCGTCTCTTCGGTGCGCGGCTGATTCGTCGGGTGCCGCCCTGTCGAAGCGGACCGCAGCCGGCTGAGGGGCGGCCAGGCACGACTCCCGACCGGTGGGGCCGCTCCCTGTCGCCTCGACGATCGGCTCCAGAGTCTCCGTCGCACCGGAGACGTGCAGATCGGGACGGAGAACCTCCACCCCATGGCGCCGTGCATCCGCGGTCAGGGTCGCCGCGGAGTAGAAGCCCATGGGCTGCGAGCGCAGCAGGCCTGCGAGGAACGCCGCGGGGTAGTGCAGCTTCAGCCAGGAGCTGGCATAGACGAGCAGGGCGAACGACAGTGAGTGCGATTCGGCGAACCCGAAGTTCGAGAACGCCTGGATCTGCGCGTAGATGCGATCGGCGGCCTCGTCGACGAGACCGCGCCTGGCCATCCCGGCGTACAGCTTGTCCCTGACCTTCTCGATCTTCTCCAGGCCGCGCTTGGAGCCCATGGCCCGGCGCAGCAGGTCGGCCTCATCGGCCGTGCAGTCGCCGATCGCCGTGGCCATCTGGATGAGCTGCTCTTGGAAGATCGGGATGCCCAGCGTGCGTTTCAGGATCTCCTCGAGATCGCTGTGCGGGTAGGGGATCGTGAATTCCACCAGCTTCTGCCCGCGAGCAGCCCGCCCCCGGTTCTCCTCGTCGATGCGGTCCTTCGCCATCTTGCGCCGTACGAACGGATGCACCGCACCACCCTGGATGGGGCCGGGGCGGATGAGCGCGATCTGGATGGCGAGGTCGTAGAAGCACCGCGGCTGCAGGCGGGGGAGCAGGCCGATCTGGGCGCGGGACTCCACCTGGAACACACCGATCGAATCCGCGCGGCAGAGCATGTCGTAGACCGCCGGCTCCTCCTTGGGGATGGTCTCGAGCGTCCACTGCTCGCCGGTGGTCTCCCGGATCAGGTCGAAGCAGTGCTGGAGGGCTGCGAGCATCCCGAGGCCCAGCAGATCGAACTTCACCAGTCCCATGAAGGCGGAGTCGTCCTTGTCCCACTGGATGACGGTGCGATTCTCCATGCGGGCGTGCTCCACGGGCACGACCTCGCCGACAGGGCGCGCGGTGAGCACCATGCCGCCGGAGTGGATACCGAGATGGCGGGGCGCCTTCAGCAGCTCACCGGCATAGGCGAGCACGTTCTCGGGGATGTCGTGGCCCTCGACGGGTTCCAGCCCGGCACCCCAGCCGTCGACCTGACGGGACCAGGCATCCTGCTGGCCGGGGGAATGACCGAGCGCCCTCGCCATGTCGCGCACCGCGTTCTTCGGGCGGTACTGGATGACGTTCGCCACCTGGGCCGCGCGCTCTCTGCCGTACTCCCGGTAGACCCACTGGATGATCTCCTCGCGGCGGTCGGAGTCGAAGTCCACGTCGATATCGGGCTCCTCCGTCCGTGTGGTCGCGAGGAACCTCTCGAAGGGGAGGCGGTAGAGGATCGGATCGACGGCGGTGATCCCCAGCAGGTAGCAGACGGCGCTCGCCGCAGCCGATCCCCGACCCTGGCAGAGGATGCCGAGCCTCCGCGCCTCGGTCACGATGCCGTGCACGATCAGGAAGTACCCCGGAAAGTCCTTCTCCTCGATCACGTCGAGTTCGCGTGTGATCCGGCGGCGGCCGTCATCGTCCAGGCGTGGATACTTCGACGGCACGGCTTCCCACACCAGGTGACGCAGCCAGGTCATCGGGGTGTGTCCCTCCGGCACCTTCTGCTGCGGCAGTGCCGGTCGGGCGAGCCGCAGCGGGAAGGCGGATGCCGCTGCCAGTTCGAGCCCGTACGAGATCGCTCCGGGATAGCGCTGGAAGCGCGTCGACATCTCGGCTCCACTGCGCAGATGCGCACCCCCGTGTGCGGGCAGCCAGCCGTCGAGCTCGTCCATGCTGCGCACCGCACGGACCGCGGCGACGGCCTCGGCGAGCGGTGCCTGCGCAGGGGTGGCGTAGTGCACGTTGTTGGTCGCGACCACCGGCAGTCGCATCCGACGGGCGAGGTCGGCGAGGGTGTCGTTGCGGCGGGTGTCCAGCGGGTCGCCATGGTCGAAGAGCTCGACGGCGACGTGGTCGCTCCCGAACCGGTCGACGAGGGAGCGCAGCGGTGTGAGGGCGTCGCCGGCCTCGAGGCCGCGGCGCACGGCGCCCTTGCGGCATCCGGTAAGGATCGTCCAGTCGCCGCCAGCGCGTGCAGCGAGGTCATCGAGGTCGTAGACCGGACGACCCTTCTCGCCGCCGCGCAGCTGTGCGGCGGTGATCGCACCCGAGAGTCGGTGGTACCCCTCCATCCCACGGGCGAGGACCAGCAGATGCTCGCCCGCGGGATCGGCGGAACCTCGCTGGGGTGCGGGCAGGTCGAGGGAGAGCTCTGCTCCGAACACCGTCTGCAGCGGGCTCTGCATGAGGTCGGCCACCTCGGCGAAGCGTGCGGCACCGTAGAAGCCGTCGTGGTCGGTGAGGGCGAGAGCGGTCAGGCCGAGGCGGTCGGCCTCGGCGAGGAGGTCTTCGGGGGAGGAGGCGCCGTCGAGGAACGAGTACGACGAGTGCGCGTGCAGCTCGGCGTAGGGCACCGCGTCCTCGGGCCGGGGGATGGCTGTGGGCGGCGTGCGCTTGCGGCGATGACTCACCGGCCCCGGATCCGTCCGCTGCCCCCTGGGCTCGGAGCTTGGCGGCATCGGAGGGGCCTCCTCGCCGCTGAGGGTGCGCTCCAGCTCGTTCCAGGACAGCGGCGGATTGTGCCAGCCCATCAGCGATACCTCCCCTCGGCCCACCAGCGCTCGCCGGTGTGGAAGACCAGCCACGCACGATCGTGGTCGTCGATGATCTGGAGCCGGTGCCCGTGTTTTCCGCCGCCCGACGTCCAGCGCCGCTCGTGCACAGGCCAGGGCCCGGCCCATGCCTGCACGGCAGCTCCGTCGATGCGCGCGGGGTCGTTGGAGAGCGTCCCGCGTTCGTCGATACTGATCGTGCTCTCGTCTGCAGCGATCACCCCGATGGGGCGCGGGGGCAGGAACACCTCCGCCGGCAGTGGATCGGGAAGGCTGCCAGGCCAGGGGGACCCAGGATCGCGCGGGGGGACAGCGCGCTCTCCCCAGGGCGTGAGCACCTGGCGGTCGGCGAGCCAGCGTCCGCCCGCGACAGCGGCGGTGACCACGCCCTGATGGCCCAGCATGGTCTGCACGCGCGAGACGGCATGGTGCAGGCGCTCATCGGTGCCTGAGCCGAAGAGGCCGGGCTGGTGGTGCGCGGCATCGTCGACGGCGGCCGGGACGATGCGCACCGCCACGATGCCGCCGAACGCTCGTGCCTCGTCGACCGGATCCTTCGCGGACTCCGCCGCCAGTGCCTCCAGTTGCCAGCGCACCCGGTCGACGAGGTCGGAGGCGTCGAAGCAGGTCGGGTGCAGCCAGGACCGGGAGAAGACACCCCCGTTGTCATCGGTCAGGTCGATCCTCACCTCCGTGCAGACGAGCGAGGCGTCGCCGAGAGCGAGCATCACCGCGTCCGCCGTCTGGCGCACCGCGAAGGCGACCTGATCCGTTCCGCCCAGCGGGGAGTCGAACTCGATGCTCCGTACCAGCTCCGGGTCGGGCGGGCGCGGCGTGAGCGGGCGGGAGTCCGCGCCGGCGGCGAGTGCGTGCAGACGCGCACCGTGCTCGCCGAAGCGATCGCGCACGTCGAGTGGGGCGAGCGCGGTGAACTCGCCGAGTGTGCGCACTCCGAGCCGGATGAGGAGGCCGGCGATCTGTTCGTCGCGCAGCACCTGCACGGGGTACGGCGCCAGGAATTCGCTGGAGCCTCCTGGCGGCACGACCGTGCAGGGGGCGGGGCCTCGTGCGGCGATCTCGGCCGTGAACGGGCCGTCGGCGACGCCGATGCGCACTTCGGGGAAGCCGACTTCCGTGAGGATCGCAGTGAGGGCTTCGGCGGCCTCCGCCTCTCCTCCGTGATAGCGGGAGATGCCCCTGGCACGGAGGATCGCGAGCCCCGGTCGCAGCAGTGTGACCCCGGGGGCGTGCTTCTCGATCAGGTGCAGCACCGGGAGGAAGGCGCGTTCGTCCCTGTCGGGGTCGTGGGGGAGCACCCGCAACGACGAGAGGTGTCCCTGCGCGACCCGGCGGCGCTGACCGGTGCGCACGCCGTGCTCTCTGGCAGATGCGGTGCAGGCGACGATCGTGTTCGCCTGCACCAGGGCGGTGGGCGGATGCGGGGGCGCGCTCCCGAGGGCGGCACGCATCGGCCAGTCGGGGAACCACAGCACGAGGACGCGGAGCGGGGCGTTCATCCGGCTTCCGCCCATCGCAGGAGCTCGCCGGGAGCAGGCTCGCCGGGAGCGGTGGTCTCGGGGGAGAGCGCGGGCAGCGCGGTGAGCTCTGCTGCGGTGGCCTCGAGGGTGCCGTGCCCTCCTGGCAGCTGCACACGCACACTCGACGGGCGAGGGCTGTGCCGTGTCTGCGCGGTCACTGTCACCGTGCAGTCGGAGAGCAGCCCCCAGCCGGCGCCCAGGCCGTGCCAGTGCGGGTCGTGAAGTCGTATCGTGCCCTCGCTCTGCGGCCAGCGCTCGGTGCCGGGCGACTCCGTGACCAGGAGCGTGCATCCGCGATCGCGCAGGCGGGCGCTCAGCCGGGAGACGTCGGCGTCTCGCGCCCGCATGCCGGGGGATACGACGATCAGGGGCACGACCTCGGCCAGGGCGGATGTCGCCGCGAGCCAGCGCTCGCCGGGGCTGGGGACGAGGATCAGACGGGCGAGATCGATGCCGAACGCGGCTGCTGCTTCGACGCCGAGGTTCGGCATGCCGACCACTGCGCACCAGAGCCCCTTCTGCGATGCCGCACTGAGCAGTGCGAGCACGAGACTCGGTGAAGGGGAGACGGTGTAGGAGGTGCCGGTCTGCAGGCCCTCCTCCGGCAGGAGTGCGGCGAAGGCGGGGTCGAGGGGCAGCAGCGCATGTTCGCTGCGTCGCCGCTGCATCCTGCTGATCTCGCGGCGCAGTCGCAGGACTTCTCCCGCCCGGGAGTCGCTGTCCGGAGAGAGCGAGACCACCGCATCGAGCCCGATCACCCTGCATCCTTTCTCGAAGATATATTCTAATATACCAAGCCGTGTGAATGACGATAGTTCGTACATCGGACATCGACCAGGGGTTGTCCACAGGTGGTCTGCACGGGGTCTGTCGATCTCCTAACCTGCCGGGATGGACATCCGGCTCGCCCTCATCGCGCTCGTGCACATCGCGCTGATCGGCATCGGAGGATGGCTGATCGTGATCGACGCGCGCACGCATCGCCTCCCGAACCGGATCGTGCTGCCGACACTCGCCTGCCTGATCGTGCTCGCTGTGACGGACGCCGTGGCGACGGGGCAGGGCGCGGCGCTCGTCCGCGCCCTCATCGGCATGGTGATCCTCGGAGGGTTCTACGCGGTGCTGCGGGGGATGAGCCGTGCGGGAATGGGCGGCGGTGACGTGAAGCTCGCCGCCGTCATCGGACTCGTGCTGGGCTGGCACGGTTGGCAGTCGCTCGCGATCGGTGCGGCCTCGGCCTTCGTGCTGGGGGCGCTCTTCGCGCTCGTGCTCATCCTCCTGCGAAGAGCGGACGGGGCAACCCGCATCGCCTTCGGCCCGTGGATGATCGCCGGCGCCCTCCTCGGTGTCGTCCTCGGATGAATCCGCCCGCCTCGCACCGATACCGCCACGACGGCGCTACCCTGAAGCACATGGCACTCGCACGACTTCACGGCGGCCCGCTGGACGGGCAGATCATCCCTCTCGGCGATGCGGACGACAAGCTGATCGTCCCCTACAGCGAGACGCAGGTGGTCTACAACCGCCGAGGCGGACCGCAGAACACCGGCCCGGACGATGGGCCCACCGAGATCGACTACTGGTTCGAAGAGTCTCTCGAGGACCTCACGCTCGACGATGACTGAGTCGTCCCGAACGGTCGAGGTCGAGCGCAAGTACGACGTCGACATCGAGACACCGCTGCCGCGCTGGAACGCCATCCCCGGCGTAGACGCCGTCACCCCCGGCGAGGCCCGTACCCTGGACGCCCGATACTTCGATACCGCTGATGGCGTGCTCGCACGCGCCGGCGTGGCGTTGCGGCGTCGTACCGGCGGTCCCGACGAGGGCTGGCATGTGAAGGGACCACGGCAGGGCGATGGACGGCTGGAACTCGGCTGGCCGCTCGGCGAGGGTGACGAGCTTCCACCAGCCGTCGCCGAGACCGTGTCGGAATGGACGACTGCATCACTCACACCGCTCGCCCGGATCGAGAACGACCGCACAGCGTATCTGCTGAGCGGCCCGAACGGGGTCGTGGCGGAGTTCGTCGATGACCGGGTGCGTGCCACCGATCTCCGCCAGGACGTGCAGCGCGAATGGCGGGAGTGGGAGATGGAGCTCGGCCCCGCCGCCCCGGCTGACGACGCGGGGCGTGCCGCCTTCTTCGACGCCGTGGAGCGGGCTGTTCTGGCAGCCGGCGGCCGCGAATCGGGTTCCGACTCCAAGCTCGCCCGAGCCCTGGGCTTCTAGGCAGAGAGCGCGGTCGCGCGCAACCCCTTCCCCGGGGCTGCAGTGAGTGCTTGAGTGACAGCATGAGCCGACCGCCTGTGCTTCGATCGCTGCAGACGATCGTTCCCGAAACCGTCCTCGTCCAGGAGCAGGTGCGTGATGTCTTCGCGCAGCAGCCCGGCCTCGGCAGACTCGCGCAGCGCATCGTCACGACGTCGTTCAACGTCTCGGGCATCGACACGCGACACACGGTGATCGACGAGCTGTCGCTGGTATCCGAGGTCACCGATCCCGTCTTCTTCGACCGTCGATCGGGGATGCTGCTCGCGCCGGGCACGAAAGCGCGCAATGACCTGTACACACGTGAGGCGGCGAAGCTCTTCGTCGAGGCGGCACGGCAGGCGCTCGACGCAGACCCCGATCTCGAGCCCGCCGATGTGACGCACGTCATCACGGTCTCGTGCACAGGTTTCCATGCCCCGGGTCCCGAGTACGAGATCGTGCGTGCTCTCGGGCTGTCCGACGCGGTGCAGCGCTTCCATCTCGGCTTCATGGGCTGCTACGCGTCGATGCCGGCGCTCCGTGCGGCGAGTCAGTTCTGCCTCGCGGACGAGAACGCCGTCGTTCTGGTCGTGAGCGTCGAGCTGTGCACGCTGCACCTGCGCTCTTCGGAGAATCCGGACACGATCGTGGCGTCGTCCCTGTTCGCCGATGGTGCAGCAGCAGGCATCGTCACGGCGCGCGACCTTCCCTCGCCATTGCCTGCGTTGCGACTGGACCGCTTCCACACCGCCATCGCGCCGGAGGGCGAGAAGGACATGGCCTGGACGATCGGCGACACCGGGTTCGAGATGATCCTCTCCACGGCCGTACCGCAGATCATCGGCGAGACGATCATCGGTGCGCTCCGGCCGCTGTACGGCGCTGAGGAGGATCTCGGTGAGTCTTTCGAGTCCGGCAGCGTGGGGGATGCGGTTCAGCACTGGGCGATCCACCCTGGCGGGCGCAGCATCCTCGACAAGGTGCAGGAGCGACTGCACCTCAGCGATGCGCAACTGCACCCCGCAAGGGAGGTGCTGCGAGAGAACGGCAACATGTCCAGCGCGACCGTGCTGTTCGTCCTCAAGCGCATCCTGGAGGAGGAGGGCCCGAGTGCGGGCGACCGGGTGTCCGCGATGGCGTTCGGTCCGGGGTTGACCGCCGAGAGCGCGCTGATGACCGTCGTCGCGCCGACGCGGTCATGAGCCCAGCCCTCACGACGCGAGACGTCGATGCTCGCGAGCTCATGGACGATCCGAGCGCCGATGCGCGGATGCTGGCCAGGACCTACGGACGGTTCGGGCTCGTCAACGCGCTGGTCTCGCGTCCTGGAACCCTCTACCGGCGCGACGTCCGACCACGGGCCGAGCGCTCCCGGTCGCTGCGAATCCTCGACATCGGTGCGGGCGGCGGAGACCTCTGCCGCCTGCTCGCCTGGCGATTGCGTCGTGACGGGCTCGACGCCGAGATCACCGCTCTCGACGCCGATGAGCGCGCGATCCGCTGGGCGTCGGCGCATGATCGCGGCGCCGGCATCCGCTATCGCCGCGCCCTCACGACCGAGCTCGTGGCCGCGGGCGAGACCTACGACGTGGTGTTGTCCAATCACGTGCTGCATCATCTCGACGGCGCCGAACTGCAGACGGTGCTCAGCGACTCCGTGCAGCTCGTGGCTCCGAGCGGTCTCGTGTCGCACCATGACATCGCCAGGAGCCGCACTGCCCACCTGCTGTTCGCCGCAGCCACCCGGCCGATCTCCGCCACCCTGCTCGCGGACTCGTTCATCCGCGAAGACGGCCTCATCAGCATCCGCCGCTCCTACACGGCCGCTGAGCTCGCCACGATCGCCCCTGCCGGGTGGACCGTCCGCGGGGGTGTGCCCTCTCGCCTGGAACTGCGGTGGGAAGACGATCATGCCCGATCATGACGTGCTGATCGTGGGCGCGGGGCCGGTCGGCCTGCTGCTGGCCTGTCTGCTGGTGCAGGAGGGGCTGCGGGTGGCGGTCTGCGAGCGCCGGGAAGAGGCCGATGACAGGACCAGAGCGATCGGCATCCATCGTCCGGGTCTGGATGCTCTGGAAGCTGCGGGGATCGGCGCCGCCGTCCGGACGGAGGCGCTGCGGCTCGAGGGCGGCGAGGTGCGCAGCCGTCGACGGACTCTGGCGACGCTGACCTTCGCCTCCGATCGTCCGGTCCTGATCCTTCCGCAGCCGCGGACCGGTGCCCTGCTGCGTGCGCGTCTGCAGGCGCTCTCCGCAGACGCCGTGATCTCCGGATGCACGGTGAGGGCGGTCAGGGAGACGGCATCCGCCGTGCAGATCTCCGCAGAGAGCTCGGACGGTCCGCGTGAGTTCACAGCCGCGGCGGTGGTGGTCGCCGATGGGATCAGGAGCCGTATCCGCGCCGACCTCGACGTCGGATGGCGACGCCGAGCGGGACGCGCCTCGTACACGATGCTCGACGTCGATGGAGCGATGCCAGGGGAGCACGCGGTCCTGCATTGCGAACCCGCTGGCCTCGTCGAGTCCTTCCCGCTTCCGGGCGGGCGCCGACGGTGGGTGGTGCGTGACGGAGCAGGAGATCTCCGCACCCGCGACGGCTTCCGCACGGCGATCAGGCAGCGCACCGGAATCGGTATCGAGCTCGAGCAGGGTGCGAAGCCCACCTCCTTCGTCGCCGCGCAGCACTCGGCGTCGCGGATGCATCGGGGGCGGGTGGTGCTCCTGGGCGACGCGGCGCACGAGGTCAGTCCGATCGGCGGGCAGGGGATGAACCTCGGGTGGGTCGACGCCGTGCGTCTCGCAGAACAGCTCGCACGCTCCCTCCCGGCGCGGATGCCGGACCTGGCCGCGTACGACCGGCAGGTGCGCAGGTCAGCAGCACGAGCGCAGCGCCGCTCGGCGTTCTACATGTCGATGGGAGCGCCGGCCCCCGACGCCGTCGTGCGGGGCAGGGAGCTGCTGATGCGCACGCTCGGATCGGCACCGCTGCGCGGGTGGACGGCAGGCCTCCTCACGATGCGCGGCCTCTGATCACGACCCGAGACGCACGAAGGCCCGGTCCGCGAGATGCGGACCGGGCCTTCGTGAAGTGACTCGATCAGAAGTTGATCATGTGGCCGGCCAGGCCGTGGAAGCCCTCCTGCAGAGCCTCCGACAGCGTCGGGTGCGTGTGCACGTTGCGGGCCAGCTCCAGAGCCGTGAGGTCCCACTTCTGGGCCAGCGTCAGCTCGGGCAGGAGCTCCGACACGTCGGGGCCGATCATGTGCGCGCCGATGAGCTCGAGGTGCTCGGCATCGGCGATCAGCTTGACGAAGCCGACGGGCTCGCCCAGGCCGTGCGCCTTGCCGTTCGCCATGAACGGGAAGGTCGAGACCTTGATCTCGCGACCCTCGTCCTTGGCCTGCTGCTCGGTGAGACCGAACGAGGCGACCTGCGGCGAGCAGAACGTCGCACGCGGCATCATCCGGTAGTCGCCCAGCGTCTGGGTCTCCGCGCCGCCGATCGTCTCGGCCGCGACGACGCCCTGCGCCTCCGCCACGTGGGCGAGCTGCAGCTTGGCGGTCACATCGCCGATGGCGTAGATGCCGTCGACGTTGGTGCGCATGTGGTCGTCGATGTCGATGGCGCCGCGCTCGGTGAGCTTGACGCCGGTGGCCTCGAGACCGAAGCCCTCGATGTTCGGGGCGAACCCGACCGACATGAGGACCTTGCCGGCCTCGATCGACGACTGCTGCCCGTCCTTGCCGGTGTATGTGACGGTGACGGACGAGCCGTTGTCGACGACCGACTCGACCTTGGTGGAGGTGAGGATGTCGACGCCGTAGTTCTTGTACTGCTTGGTGATCTCCTTCGACACGTCGGCGTCTTCGTTCGGGAGCGCACGGTCGAGGAACTCGATGATCGTGACCTTCACGCCGTAGTTCGTCAGCACGTAGGCGAACTCCATGCCGATGGCGCCGGCGCCGACGATGACGATCGACTCGGGCAGCTCACGGGTCATGATCTGCTCTTCGTAGGTCACGACATTCTCGCTGAGCGTGACGCCGGGGAGCAGGCGGACCTTGGAGCCGGTGGCGATGATGACGTTGTCGAAGGTGACCTCTTCGGTCGTGCCATCGGCCTTGGCGACCGAGATCGCCTTGGGGCCGGTGAAGGTGCCGCGCCCGTTGTACTCGGTCACCTTGTTCTTCTTCATCAGGAAGTGGATGCCCTTGACGCGGCCCTCGGCGACCTCGCGGCTGCGGTCGAACGCCTTGCCGAAGTCGATCGTGAACTCGCCGGAGATTCCGAAGAACTCCGCCTTGTGGTTCAGGGTGTGCGCGAGCTCCGCGTTCTTCAGGAGCGCCTTGGAGGGGATGCAGCCCACATTGAGGCAGACACCTCCCCAGTACTTCTCCTCGATGATTGCGGTGGACAGGCCGAGCTGCGCGCTGCGAACCGCAGCGACGTATCCACCAGGACCTGCACCGAGGATGACGACGTCGTAATGAGGCATGCGTTAAGCCTATCGCTCCGAAGGGGCGTCGGAATCGGACGAAGGCGTGCCTCGACGGCGGCTCATGACGATCCAGACGACGACGCCGGCGATGACGAGGATGCCGACGATCGAGAGCACCCAGATCCACGCAGATCCGTCGGCGGAATCGCCGGAGTCCGCCTGCGGGGTGGTGCTCGGCGAAGGAGCGATGGTCTGCTCGGCGGTCGGTGCCGCGGTCGTCGGTGCGGCGCTGGGCTCGTCCGTCGCGGCTGCGTCGTCGCCCACCGTGACGGTGAAGAAGTACTCACCGGAAGTGGGGTGTCCGTCGCTCGAGACGACCTTCCAGATCACGTGGTACTGACCGGCAGGGCCGGAGGCTCGCAGCGGCTGGGTGACGATCGCACCGTCCACCGTCGCCGCGCCATCGATGATCGATTCGCCGGCCGGATCGGTCACGACGACTTCGGTCGCGCCCTCTCCCTCGATGAGCTTCGCGCTGAAGGTGAGCGTCAGCGCCGTGGGGACGGTCTCGACCGATTCGTCCGCTGCCGGCGACGACGACACCAGCGCGTCGTGCGCGGACGCCGAGAGGGGGGAGAAGAGCACGAGGAACGCAGCGAGCAGTGTCACGGCGAGGGCGATCGGGGCAGCCGAGTGGCGCAGAGCTTTGGTCTTCACGAGTCCACCCTATGAATAACCGGTATGTGATGGCTGAGTATGAAAGCGGCCTCCCGCGAGCGGCTCGGCATCCGTTAGTCTGGACAATCAGGAGGGCACAGTGACTGACAGCGACAGCCGACCGGCCGGAGAAGCCGCGATCCACCGTTCCGGTGAGCAGAGACACGACGTGACGCAGACGTTCGGACACGATTCCGACCTGTCTTTCGTGCCGTTCGGTGTGGAACTCACCGACATCGAGCAGACCGCGATCTCCGCTCTGCCCGCAGGATCGGCACTTCTGCTGGTCCGCTCCGGCGCTCTCGCCGGTGCGCGTTACCTTCTCGACACCGACGTGACTACCGTCGGTCGTCACCCCGAAGCCGACATCTTCTTCGACGATGTGACCGTCTCTCGTCGGCATGCGGAGATCACCCGCACCGGATCGACGTTCGAGATCATCGATCAACGCTCCCTGAACGGGACCTACGTCAATGGTGAGCGCGTCGATCGCAGCACACTGGTCGACGGCTCCGAACTCCGTGTCGGCAAGTTCCGCCTGAACTTCTTCGCCTCTCCTCGCGACCGCGTGGCGGCGAACGCCTGATGGCGGCTTCTCCCGCCCGCGAACGCTCTGCGTCCGCGGGCCTGCTGAGTATCGGTCAGGTGCTCGCAAGGCTCACCCCGGAGTTCCCCGATCTGACCTCCAGTAAGCTTCGTTTCCTCGAAGTGCAGGGCATCGTCAGCCCCTCCCGCACAGACTCCGGCTACCGCAAGTTCTCGGCTTCGGACATCGAGCGTCTCCGGCTCGGGCTCACGCTGCAGCGCGACCATTACTTGCCGTTGAGCGTCATCCGCGAACAGCTCGACGAGGCCGATGCCGGCGGAGATGCGATGGCGCTCGTGCCGCCGCCCTCGATCGCCCCGACGCCGCGCCGCTATCGCCGCGACGAGCTCCTCGCCGCAGCCGGCGCAGGACCGCAGCTCCTCAATGACGCGATCAGCACCGGCGTCATCACGGCGCAGGAGAACTACCAGGAAGTCACGGTGACGTTGCTCCGCGGCCTCGTCGCCCTCGATCGGCACGGCATCGAACCGCGGCATCTCCGTTCCCTGCGCCAGGGCGCCGAGCGAGAGGTCGCCCTCATCGAATCGGCCATGTCGTCGCTGCTGCGCAGGACCGACACCACGTCCCGTGCGAAGGCAAGTGAACTGGCCCCTGAACTCGCCTCACGGATCGACGAGGTGCGCTCGCTCTTCGTCAAGGATGCGCTCTCGCGAGTGCTTTCGTAACGAACTGATTGCGACACACCTTCGCCGTCCCACGGATGTGATTGCCGGTGCCCTGGCACTGCTCTACCGTGGAAGATAACCGTTCCAGAGAGGATTTCAGATGAATGCGGATGAGCTCACAGGCGACCCGCGGTTCGTACCCGAACTCCTCTTCACGGACGGTCTTCCGGCCATGGATGATGAGGTCGGCTATCGCGGCGCTGTCGCCGCTCGTGCCGCCGGTATCACCTACCGCCAGCTGGACTACTGGGCGCGTACCGAGCTTGTCGAGCCCACCGTTCGCGGCGCGAGTGGCTCCGGGTCGCAGCGTCTCTACGGCTTCCGCGACATCCTCGTCCTCAAGCTCGTGAAGAGTCTTCTCGACACGGGTATCTCGCTGCAGCAGATCCGCACCGCAGTCGAAGAACTGCGCCGCGCCGGCATCCGCGACCTCGCAGGCACGACGCTCATGAGCGACGGCGCCTCGGTCTACCTCTGCACCTCGAACGATGAGGTCATCGACCTCGTCAGCCGTGGCCAGGGCGTATTCGGCATCGCCGTCGGCAAGGTGCTCCGCGAAGTCGAGTCGACGCTCGTCGCGTTCGATGCGACCGCTCCCGACCCCGTCGACGAGCTCACCGCCCGTCGCACCAAGCGCTCCGCCTGACGCATATCTGCGTCACACAGAAAACGGCCGTCCTCGATGAGGATGGCCGTTTCGCTGTGCGTGTCGAGAAGGTCAGCTCTGCTGGCCGCTCTCCGGGACGGCGATGCGTCCCGTGCGGATGATGCGGTCGAGCAGCTGATCGAAGTCGGACGCGAGCTCCTGAGCGGAGTCACCCGGCCAGATGTGGAGCGGCTTGGCGGCACCCTGAGCCTGCTGCAGCGACGTACGCTCCGGCAGCTGCGGGGAGAGGACGAGGGGACCGAACATGTCGCGCAGCTCCTTGATGCGGAACTGGTGTTCGATCGATTGCGGGCGCACGCGGTTCACGACGATACCGAGAGGCTGCAGTCGCGGCGAGAGTCCGCGGCGGATCTCCTCGATCGCACGGAGGGCGCGGTCGGCCGCTGCCACGGAGAAGAGGCCCGGCTCGGTGACGACCATGACGCGGTCGCTCGCCGCCCATGCGGTTCGAGTCAGCGCATTCAGCGAAGGCGCGCAGTCGACGAGGACGAGGTCGTAGTCGGCTTCGACGGAGGCGAGGGCCTCCTCGAGCTTCCATACGTCGCGGACGCTCGGGTGGGGACCGTCGAAGTTGATCGCCGAGGGACTGCCGATGAGTACATCGATGGTTCCGGGGTGCACCTTCGCCCAGCCGCTGGAGGTGATCGCCTGACGGACGACCTTCTCCTTCGGGTTCGCCAGGACGTCGGCGATGTTGAGACGTCCGGCCACCTGGATGTCCATCCCGGTGGAGACGTCGGACTGCGGGTCGAGGTCGACGACGAGAGTCCGGACTCCTCGGGCGAAGGCCGCTGAGGCCAACCCGAGTGTCACGGTCGTCTTGCCGACGCCCCCCTTGAGAGAGCTGACGCTGAGTACGTGCACGGAGACCACGTTACCTTCCCCTAGGCTGGGGGAACACTCAGCCCCGCCCCATGTGCATCGAAAACGCTGCGCATCGAGCTCCCAGAGGTGTGCATGTTCCAGAAGATCCTTGTGGCGAATCGTGGCGAGATCGCGATCCGCGCCTTCCGTGCGGCAGTCGAAGTGGGAGCGCGCACCGTCGCGGTCTTCCCGCATGAAGACCGCGGCTCCGTGCATCGGCTCAAGGCCGACGAGGCCTACGAGATCGGCGAGCGCGGCCATCCCGTGCGCGCGTACCTGAATGTCGACGAGATCATCCGCGTCGCACTCGAGTCGGGTGCGGATGCGATCTACCCCGGGTACGGCTTCCTCTCCGAGAACCCGGAGCTGGCCGAGAAGGCCGCAGCGAACGGGATCGTCTTCATCGGACCGCCCTCGAACGTGCTCGAGATGGCGGGCAACAAGGTCGAGGCGAAACGTCATGCGGTCGAAGCGGGCGTTCCGGTCCTTCGTTCCACCGAGGCATCGGATGACGTCGACGCCCTGGTCGCGCAGGCCGAGGAGATCGGGTTCCCGCTGTTCGCGAAGGCGGTCGCCGGCGGCGGTGGCAGAGGGATGCGCCGCGTCGAGACCGCGGGCGATCTCGCCCCGGCTCTGGCCGAGGCGATGCGCGAGGCATCCAGCGCCTTCGGAGATGCGCGCATGTTCCTGGAGCAGGCGGTCGTGCGGCCCCGACACATCGAGGTGCAGATCCTCGCCGACAAGTCGGGTGAGACCGTGCATCTGTTCGAGCGTGACTGCTCCGTGCAGCGGCGCCATCAGAAGGTCGTGGAGATCGCCCCGGCGCCGAACCTCGATGACAGTGTCCGCACCGCGCTGCACGGCTATGCCATCGCCTTCGCCCGTTCCATCGGTTACGAGAACGCCGGCACGGTCGAATTCCTGCTCGAGACCGCGGGGGAGCGTACCGGTGAGGTCGTCTTCATCGAGATGAACCCGCGCATCCAGGTCGAGCACACCGTGACCGAAGAGGTCACCGACGTCGACCTGGTGCAGAGCCAGATGCGGATCGCCTCCGGTCAGACGCTCGCCGAGCTCGGCCTGCAGCAGGAGAACCTTCACCTGCGAGGCGCAGCGCTGCAGTGTCGGATCACGACGGAGGACCCGACCCAGGGCTTCCGTCCCGACACCGGCAAGATCACCACGTACCGCTCGCCCGGTGGCGCGGGTATACGTCTCGATGGCGGCACGGTCCACCAGGGGGCCCAGATCAGCCCCCACTTCGACTCGATGCTCGCGAAGCTCACCTGCCGAGGACGCGACTTCCCCGCAGCCGTGGCACGTGCTCGTCGTGCCCTCGCAGAGTTCCGCATCCGTGGAGTCTCCACCAACATTCCCTTTCTCCAAGCGCTTCTCGAAGACGACGCCTTCATCGCGGGTGACGTCAGCACATCGTTCATCGACGAGCGCCCTGAACTCCTGCGTGGTCGCGTCTCGAAGGACCGTGGCACGAAGCTGCTGAACTGGCTGGTCGATGTCACGGTGAACAAGCCGCATGGCATCCATCCGGGCGTCGTCGACGCAGCGGCCAAGCTGCCTGTTGTCGACCTGGCATCGGAACCTGTGCCGGGGTCGCGTCAGCAGCTCCTCGAACTGGGACCGGAGGGCTTCGCTCGCAGCCTGCGTGATCAGACGGCGCTGGCGATCACCGACACGACCTTCCGCGACGCGCACCAATCTCTGCTGGCGACGCGAGTGCGCACGAAAGACCTCGTGGCTGCCGCTCCGTACCTCGCCAGGCTGACGCCCGGTCTGCTCTCGGTCGAGGCCTGGGGCGGCGCGACCTACGACGTCGCGCTGCGCTTCCTCGGGGAAGACCCTTGGGAGCGCCTCGACAAGCTGCGCGCAGCGCTTCCGAACGTCGCGATTCAGATGCTGCTTCGGGGGCGGAACACGGTCGGCTACACCCCGTACCCGACCGCCGTGACCGAGGCGTTCGTCGCCGAGGCGGCCGCCAGCGGCGTCGACATCTTCCGGATCTTCGACGCACTCAACGACGTGGAGCAGATGCGCCCGGCGATCGAGGCGGTCCGAAACACCGGAACAGCCGTCGCGGAGGTGGCTCTGTGCTACACCGGTGATCTGCTCGACCCGGCCGAAGACCTCTACACCCTCGACTACTACCTGGGCCTCGCGGACCAGATCGTCGAGGCGGGCGCGCACATCATCGCGATCAAGGACATGGCGGGTCTGCTGCGTCCGGCTGCGGCGGCCAAGCTCGTCACGGCGTTGCGGGAGCGTTTCGACCTTCCGGTCCATCTGCACACGCACGACACCCCAGGCGGTCAGCTCGCTACCCTCCTTGCGGCCAGCGCTGCTGGTGTGGATGCCGTCGATGCCGCTTCGGCCCCGCTTTCGGGGACCACGAGCCAGCCTTCGCTGTCGTCCCTCGTCGCCGCGCTCGCGCACACCGAGCGCGACAGCGGCATCTCCCTCGACGCCGTCTCCGACCTGGAGCCCTACTGGGAGGCGGTGCGGCGTCAGTACGCGCCGTTCGAGTCGGGTCTCCCGGGACCCACCGGCCGCGTCTACCACCACGAGATCCCTGGCGGTCAGCTGTCGAACCTCCGCCAGCAGGCGAAGGCGCTCGGCCTCGCCGACGACTTCGAGCTCATCGAGGACATGTACGCCGCCGCCGATCGGATCCTCGGTCGCGTACCCAAGGTGACGCCATCGTCGAAGGTCGTCGGAGATCTCGCACTGCACTTGGCCGCCGTCAAAGCCGACCCCGCGGACTTCGAGGCGAACCCCGAGAAGTACGACATCCCGGATTCCGTCGTGGGGTTCATGGCCGGCGAGCTCGGCGAGCTGCCAGGTGGATGGCCCGAGCCCTTCCGCACGAAGGTGCTCGCCGGACGTTCGGTGCGTATCGGTCTCACTGCGATCACCGAAGATGACGAGGCAGCGCTCGCTGGCAGCAGCGCGCAGCGGCGGACACGGCTCAACACACTGCTGTTCCCGGCGCCCAGCGCGGAGTTCGCCGAGCGCCGCGAGCTGTTCGGCGACCTCTCGGTGCTCGACACGAGCGATTACCTCTATGGGCTCGTGGCCGGGCAGGAGCACCAGATCGAGATCGATCGCGGTGTGCGGCTCTACGTAGGGCTCGAAGCGATCGGCGACGCCGACGACAAGGGTATGCGCACGGTAATGACGACGCTCAACGGACAGATGCGTCCGGTGTTCGTCCGTGACCGCTCCATCAAGGTGGACACGATCGAAGTCGAGAAGGCCGACACCTCGGTACCAGGCCAGGTCGCTGCTCCGTTCTCCGGAGTCGTCACGCTGAAAGCCGAGGTCGGTTCCACGGTCCGTGCCGGGGAACCGGTCGCATCCATCGAGGCGATGAAGATGGAGGCGGCCATCACCGCTCCCGTCGACGGCGTCATCGAACGTCATGCGATCGCCGAGACGCAGCAGGTGGATGCCGGAGATCTTTTGGTCGTGATCCGTCCGGCGCACTAATCTTGTGCGGGCGAGGCCGCGCATCATATGCGCACCCGAGGCCCGCGCAGGCTTGGAGCGACATCGTGACACCGAAGAACACCACTGACCCCGAGGAGAACTCGCTGGGGGTGCTCGACGAAGCCGCGTCTCTGGACACGGCCGGCATCGGCATCCTCGGCGGGACCGCCCAGGTCAGCGTGACCCTACCCAAGGACGAAGACGACGACCTCGCCGACGACGGCGTCGTCGAGGGCGAAGTCATCGGCGACCTCGTGGTCGATCCGCCTCGTGGGGTGGAATCGAAGCCGCAACCCTCGTCGAAGATGAAGCCGCTCCTGAAAGCAGTACCGAATACTCGGCCCGCATCTCCGGCGGCAGCAGAACAGGCGTCGGCCAAGAAGCCGTCGCGTTCCCCGATCGCCGAACCCGCTCAAGCGGTGGAGCCGATCGTGGAGCCGCCTGTCATCACGGGTGTGATCGAGGAGACACCCGTCGTCGAGTCGATCGTGATCGACGTGTCCGCGCTCGAATCCGCTCGCATCGTCGATGTCGTCGATGCGATCATCATCGCGGAGCCGGAGCCGGAGCCGGAGCCGGAGCCGGAGCCGGAGCCGGAGCTGATCGCCGACGAGCGTGATGCCGCCGGAGAGCAGGCAGCAGAGGAGGCAGCTGCCGCACGATTCCTCGCCAGAGCTCATTCCGAGATCGAGACGGCTCCCGCACCGGCATCAGCCGTGCGGGCTTCCGTCGAGAAGGAGACCAGCACCGTGTCCACTCCCGAAGAGAGGCCCGTCGTGCCGCAGCCCGCACGGGCGACAGCGCGCACAGACGTGACACTCACCTCGAAGCGCCTGGACGATCTGGGCGAATCGTCGCGCGAGTCCGCCGACCTCCTCACCGCCGACCGTCTGCTCGACCCGCACCGGGTCACGAAGCCGGAGCCGGAGGGGGCATGGAGTCACTTCCTCTATGCAGTCTCAGGGCGACGCATCAACATCGGTGACGGACGCCGTGCGCGCGAGCGCAAGGCGCTGTCGGCGCGGATCGCGGCGCCGCTCGCCGGTGGAGCGCGTTTCGTCCCCGTGCTGTCACGCAAGGGCGGCGTCGGCAAGACGACGATCACCGCACTGCTCGGCATGGCACTGGCCGACGCGCGCGAGGATCGCGTGATCGCCGTCGACGCCAATCCCGATCGGGGCACGCTCGCCGAGCGCATCGTGCGGCCGCACCACAGCAAGTCGGTGCGCGATCTCGTGAGGATCCACGACGACGTCAAGGGCTACCACGATATCTCCGCCATCGTGGCTCGGGATGCGACCCGTCTCGATGTGCTCGCATCCGACTCCGATCCGCGTATCGCCGAGGCCTTCAGCGACAGCGACTATCGCGATGTCGCCGGTGTCGCGGCGCACTACTACTCGCTGGTCCTCACCGACACCGGGACCGGGATCGTGCACTCGGTGATGTCGGCGACGCTCGACCTCGCGGATCAGATCGTCATCGTCTCGGGTCTCAGCGTCGATGAGGCGCGGCTCGCGTCCGAGACGCTCACGTGGCTCGAGACCAATGGCTACGCCGAGCAGGCACGCGAGGCGATCGTCGTGCTCAACCAGTCCACGCCGGGTGCGCCGCTGGTGCGCCTGAATGAACTGCAGGCGCACTTCGCCACTCGTGCGCGCAGTGTGGTCCGCGTTCCGTACGACCCTCAGATCGCGGGCGGCGGGACGATCGTGTTCGCGAACCTGCTGCCGGAGACCCGGATTGCTGCCCGCGAACTCGCGGCGCTGTTGGTCGAGGGCCTGCGGGCCAAGGCTGCCTGATGGCGGTTCGCGAGATACGCATTTTCGGTGACCCCGTTCTGCGGACGGTCTGTGCTCCGATCGACGACATCGACGACGGGGTGCGCGCGCTCGTAGCCGATCTGGTCGACACCGTGGAGCTGCCGGGGCGCGCTGGCGTCGCGGCACCGCAGATCGGTGTCGCCCTGCGCGCCTTCAGCTACAACATCGACGGTGACATCGGCTATGTGCTCAACCCCGTGCTGACCGAGGTCCGCGGTGAGCCGGAGCCGACGGGGGAGGGCTGCCTCTCTGTTCCGGGCCTCTGGCACGATGCACAGCGCCACCCCTGGGCTCGCGTCGAGGGGATCGACCTCGACGGCAACCCCGTTGTTCTCGAGGGCGATGGCCTCCTCGCTCAGGCGCTGCAGCACGAGACCGATCACCTCGACGGAAAGCTGTTCCTGACCCGGCTCGATCCTGAGACCCGCAAAGCCGCGATGCGCGAGGTGCGGGAGAGCTCCTGGTTCTGAACACACGAGGTCTGAAGACATGAAGAAGGGCCCCGCACGCGCGGGGCCCTTCTTCATGCGTGGGGGCGTCAGCCGCCGAGCGGGACGTTCGTCGTAGCGACGGGCTCGTCGTAGATCGCGGCGATCTCGTCCGCGAAATCGTTCATGATGATGTTCCTCTTGATCGAGAGCTTCGGCGTCAGGTGGCCGGAGGCCTCGGTCCACTCCGAGTCGAGGATCGTGAACTTCCGGATCGATTCCGCACGCGAGACGCGGGCGTTCGCGGTGTCCACGGCCCGCTGCACCTCGGCGCGCACAGCCGGGTTCTTCGACGCATCGACGAGCGACATCGTGCCCTCGAGGCCGTTGTTAGCGAGCCAGGTCGGGAGCATCTCCGGGTCGAGCGTGACGAGTGCCGAGATGAACGGGCGCTGATCGCCGACGACCACGACCTGGCCGATGATGGGGTTCGCGCGGATCGGATCTTCGAGCGCCGCGGGCGCGACGTTCTTGCCGCCGGCCGTGACGATGATCTCCTTCTTGCGGCCGGTGATGGTGAGGAAGCCCTCGGAGTCGAAGCTGCCGATGTCACCGGTGTGGAACCAGCCGCCTTCGCTGAACGCCTCGGCCGTCGCCGCCGGATTGTTCCAGTACTCCTTGAACACATTGATGCCGCGGACCTCGATCTCGCCGTCGTCGGCGAGGCGCACACCGACCCCGGGGAGTGCCGGCCCGACCGTGCCGATCTTCGACTTGTCCGCGAGGTTCACGGTGGCAGGCGCCGTCGTCTCGGTGAGGCCGTATCCCTCGAGGATGACCACGCCGAGGCTGTGGAAGAAGTGTCCGAGCCGCGAACCGAGCGGCGCCGAGCCGGAGACGGCGTAGACGACGTTGCCGCCCATCGCCTCTCGGAGCTTGCTGTAGACGAGCTTGTTGAACAGGGCGAACTTGATCTTCATCCCGAACGGGATCGGCTTGCCTGCCTCGATCAGCTTCGAGTGCTCGATGGCGACATCGGCTGCCGCGCGGAAGATCTTGCCCTTGCCGCCGGCTTCCGCCTTCTGCTCCGCCGAGTTGTAGACCTTCTCGAACACTCGCGGGACCGCGAGGAGGAAGGTCGGCTTGAACGACCCGAGCGCCGGGAGGAGCTGCCGCGTATCCGGCTGGTGCCCCGTGCGCACTCCTGCATGGATGTCGAGGATCGAGATGAACCGGGCGAACACGTGCGCGGTGGTGATGAAGAGGAGGGTGGATGCTCCGGGCGTCTGGACGACCTCGTCCAGCGCCTTGGCCGAGTTGCGGGAGAGCTCGACGAAGTTGCTGTGAGTGAGCACGCATCCCTTCGGGCGGCCCGTGGAACCGGAGGTGTAGATGAGCGTCGCGATGTCGGATCCCACTGCGAGGGTGCGGCGTCGCTCGATCTCACCATCGGTCACCGATGCGCCCTGCGCGGTCAGGGTGTCGATCGCTCCGAGATGCAGCTGCCACACCTCGCGGATCAGAGGCAGGTCGCCGCGGACCTCATCGACGCGGGCGAAGTGCTCGGGCGATTCCACGATCAACGCGATAGCGCCGGAGTCCTCGAGGATCCACTGGATCTGGGAGGGGGAGCTGGTCTCGTAGATCGGTACCATCACGGCGCCGGCATAGAAGAGCGCGAAATCGACCAGCGTCCACTCGTACGTCGTTCTGGCAAGGAAGCCGACCTTCTCGCCCGGCTGGATACCGGCGGCGGCGAAGCCCTTGGCCAGGGCGATGACGGCCGTCTGGAAGTCGGCGGCGGAGATGTCGCGCCAGCCGTCGCCCTCGGGCACGGAGAAGAGCGCACGATCCGGAGTGGCTTCGACTCGCTTCACCAGGAGGTCGGCGACGTTCGCTTCGGGATCGGCTGGGACGATCGCGGGGACTTCAAACTGGACCACGGCAGCTCCTTCGGTACCGGTCGGGCACGGACTTGATTTCGAGTCTAGGGCATGGAACCCAGTCGCGCCCGAGGTGGAACTGGGTCGCGAGCAGGGGGAACGCGAGAAGAAGACTCTGGCGGATGCCGAGCACGGCGCTAGACTTCACCACGATGTTCTACTGGCTGATGAAGTACGTCGTGATCGGCCCTGTGGTCAAGGGGGTGTTCCGCCCCTGGATCGTGGGGCGGAAGAACGTGCCCGCGAACGGTGCGGCGATCCTCGCCAGCAACCATCTCTCCTTCGCCGACTCCATCTTCCTGCCGCTGGTGATCGACAGATCGATGTCGTTCCTCGCGAAGAGCGACTACTTCACGGGCCGCGGCATCAAGGGCTGGGCCACGAAGTTCTTCATGAAGGCCACAGGCCAGATCCCCATCGACCGTTCAGGCGGCAAGGCCTCTGAGGCATCTCTGAACACGGGGCTCCAGGTGCTCGGCGGCGGCGACCTGCTCGGTATCTACCCCGAAGGCACGCGCAGCCCTGACGGCAAGCTGTACCGCGGGCGCACCGGCATCGCCAGGATGGCGCTGGAGGCGAAGGTTCCGGTCGTGCCGGTGATCATGGTCGACACCGACACGGCGATGCCGATCGGCAAGCGGCTGCCTCGAATCGTGCGAGTCGGCATCGTCATCGGGGAGCCTCTCGACTTCTCCCGATACGCGGGCATGGAGAACGATCGGTACATCCTGCGTTCGGTCACCGACGAGATCATGGTCGCGCTGCAGCGGCTGGGCGAGCAGAAGTACGAAGACGTCTACGCGTCGACGGTCAAGGACCGGCTCCCGACCCGCGTCACATAGCCTTCGCGCGGATCTCGGTGGTATCGGTGACCACTAGGCTGGAACGCATGCTCCCGCACCACATCGAAGCCCTTGATGCGTGGCGCTCGCTTCCCATCAAGCAGCAGCCGCAATGGCCCGACGCGGACCGCGTCGCCGACGTCTCCCAGCAGATCGCGACCCTCCCGCCGCTCGTGTTCGCGGGTGAGGTCGACAACCTCCGCGACCGACTCGCGCGTGCTGCATCCGGCCGTGCTTTCCTCCTCCAGGGTGGCGACTGCGCTGAGACCTTCGCGGGAGCGACGGCCGAGCAGATCCGCAACCGCATCAAGACCGTCCTCCAGATGGCGGTCGTGCTGACCTATGGCGCGTCGATGCCCATCGTCAAGATGGGCCGCATGGCCGGTCAGTTCGCGAAACCGCGCTCGAGCGACACCGAGACCCGCGGCGACGTCAGCCTGCCCGCCTACCGCGGCGACATCGTGAACGGCTACGACTTCACAGAAGGCTCTCGCCAGCCCGATCCCGGTCGGCTCCTGCAGGGATACCACACGGCGGCATCGACGCTGAACCTGATCCGTGCGTTCACCCAGGGCGGTTTCGCCGACCTCCGCGAGGTGCACTCGTGGAACAAGGGCTTCGCGCAGAACCCGGCGAACCAGCGCTACGAGCGCATGGCTGCGGAGATCGACCGCGCCATCAAGTTCATGGAAGCCGCTGGAGCCGACTTCGACGAGCTCAAGCGCGTCGAATTCTTCACGGGCCACGAAGGTCTGCTCATGGACTACGAGCGGCCGATGACGCGTATCGACTCCCGTACGGACACGCCGTACAACACGTCGGCGCACTTCCTGTGGATCGGTGAGCGCACGCGCGAGCTCGACGGGGCGCACGTCGACTACTTCTCGAAGATCCGCAATCCCATCGGTGTGAAGCTCGGCCCGACCACGTCGCCCGACACGGCGCTGGCGTTGATCGACAAGCTCGATCCGAACCGCGAGCCGGGTCGCCTGACCTTCATCACGCGCATGGGCGCCGGCAAGATCCGCGATGCGCTTCCGCCGCTGCTCGAGGCCGTGCGCGACTCGGGTGCTCAGCCGCTTTGGGTCACTGATCCGATGCACGGCAACGGCATCACGACGCCCACGGGCTACAAGACGCGTCGTTTCGACGATGTCGTCGACGAGGTGCGGGGCTTCTTCGAGGCGCATCGCGCGGTCGGCACGTTCCCCGGCGGTATCCACGTCGAGCTCACCGGTGACGACGTCACCGAATGCCTGGGCGGGTCGGAGCATATCGACGAGGCGGCACTGGCCACGCGCTACGAGAGCCTGTGCGACCCGCGACTGAATCACATGCAGTCGCTCGAGCTCGCCTTCCTGGTGGCTGAGGAGCTCGAGAAGCGCTGACACTCCCGTCGCTGAGACGAAGAAAGCCGCCCTCCCGGAATCATCGTGGAGGGCGGCTTTCTCGTTGCGGCCGGTCTCAGCCTCGTTGCGTCCGGTCTCAGCCTGGTTGCGTCCGGGCTCAGCCGCTCAGCTGGATCGAGAGGTTCACCGTGCCGCCACGGGGGAGTGACTTGTCAGGGCCGGGGTCCTGACCTGTGACCTTGGCCATCTCCGCGAAGCCCGGGAGGTCACCCCAGGCGGCGTAGGTCGACTTGAAGCCCTTGTCGGAGAGGATCTTCTTCGCATCGTTCAGAGTCTTGCCCGAGACGTCGGGCACCGGGAAGAGCTCCGGTCCCTTCGACACGATGAGCTGCACGTTGTCGCCCGGACGCCAGTTGCCCTCTTCTGCGCGATCGGCGACGCCGACCACCACGTCCTTGGCGACGCTGTCGCTGAAGACGTACTGCGGGTCGGAGGTGACGGTGAGGCCCTTGTCCGTGAGGGTGGAGGTCGCCTCGCCGACCGACATTCCCGCGACGTCGGGGAAGTCGCCGGCGGAGACATACAGCTCGACCGTGTCGTCTTCGAAGATCTCGCAGCCGTCACCGCAGATGTATGCCTCGCCGCCTGCCCTCGGCGTGACGTAGGCGTTGATCACGATGCCGGAGTCGGCGTCGGAGAAGAGCAGCAGCGACTTGTCCGTGACCTTGACGTTGAGGCCGGTGAGGTAGTCGCGAGCGTCTTGCTCCGCTCGCCCGTTCAGCGCATCGAGGGTGTGGTTTGCGGGTCCGGCGGACACGATGACCGCGACAGGGGCGCCCTTGTCGAGCCGGGTGCCTTCCCCAGGATCGGTCTCGATCACGGTCCCTGCCGGGATGTCGATCGAGAACTCATCCTTCTGTGCCGGGACGAAGCCGGCTTCTGTCAGCACCGTCGCGGCGTCGTCGTAGGTGCTCCCGGCGACGGCGGGCACGGCGATGAGCGATCCGGGGCCGGAACCGAACCACCAGCCGACGCCGCCGGCGAGCACCGCGAGCAGCAGGACCAGTGTGAGGAGGAATGCGCCGCGCGCGCGCCGTTTGGAGGCTCGTCGGCGCAGGAGCGTCGCGTTGTCGATGGCGGCGGGGACCGGCGCGGTGGGATCGGCGATCACCATGGTGCCCGGCATCACCTTGGTGAGGTCGCCCGAGTCTGCATGGCTGTGCTGCGGAGCGGTCGCTCTGGCCGCGGTCGGGGCGATACCGAGGTCGCGCTCGATCTCTCGCAGCCGATCGAGCATCTGCTGGGCATCGTCCGGTCGCTCGTCCGGTGACTTCTCCGTGGCCCAGAGCACGAGCTCGTCGAGCTGCTCGGGGACAGCGGGGTTGCGGGCACTCGGTCGAGGCACAGACTCGGTGGCATGCTGGAAAGCGATCTGCATCGGCTGCTCGCCCTTGTACGGCTGTTCGCCGACCAGCATCTCGTACAGCATGATCCCGAGCGCGTAGATGTCGCTGCGGGCGTCGGCGGTGCCTCGCGTGACGAGTTCGGGGGCGAGGTAGGCGATGGTGCCCAGCAGCTGCTGTCCGGTGGCGGTGTTCGCCGTCGTCGCCCTCGCCAGTCCGAAGTCGCCGATCTTGATGCGACCGTCTTCGGCGAGGAGCACGTTCTCCGGCTTGACGTCGCGGTGGACGATGCTGGCTCGATGCGCGGCGGAGAGGCCGGCCAGGATCGCGTCCATGATCGTGATGGTCTGCGGGATCGTGAGACGCTTCTGCTCGCGGAGCAGTTCGCGCAGCGTGATGCCGGGCAGATACTCCATCACGAGATACGCGAGCTCGCCATCCTGCCCCTGGTCGAACACGTTGACCACATGTGGGTCTGCCAGGCGGGCCGCAGCTCTGGCCTCTTGGATGAAGCGGCTCTGGAAGGCGGAGTCGTCGCTGAGATGCGCGTGCATCACCTTCAGAGCGATACGTCGTTCGAGGCGGAGGTCGGTGGCGACGTAGACCGTGGCCATGCCGCCGCGGGCGATTCGAGCGCGAACTCGGTAGCGGCCGTCGACAAGCCGCCCGATGAGGGGGTCGGCCTGCTGATTGGTCGTCACGTCAGAATTCTATGGAGAATTGCCTGAGAGACAGGGGAGCGGCTCACCCCTCGGCCTTGTGGGTTTTCCCGAATGTCGTCAACTGTAGAGTGCGAGCCAGGCATATGCTTGCGTCTCCCACTGGCCGTACTTGTCCGGATAGGCCGAGATCTGCACGGCCTGTGCTGCTGATGTGAACGACATGTTCTCCCAGCCGGCGATGTCCAGGAGCCCGCGCGTCGTCTGTCCGTTCGGGTCGTTCTGCCCTCCGTAGAACACGCGAGTGCTCCGGTCGGCATCCATGATCTGCGCGGGTGTGCCCCATCCGGTGCTCGGGCGCTGCTGGAAGATGCCGAGTGAATCGCGATCGCCCCAGTCGAGGTTGCGCAGGTCGGATTCCACCATCCCGGTTGCGAGGGCGATGGCGATGGCGCGATCGGAGACGCCGAGTTCGCGGCCGATGCGGATGATGAGGGCCGCGTTCGAGGCCTGCTCCGCGGTGAGAGCGGCGGTCTGCTGGCCACCCGACGATGCAGGCGCCGGAGCGGGGGCTGCTGCGGGGCTCGGGGCGCCCTGCACGGCCAGTGTCTGGCCGGGGTAGATGATCGACGACGACCCTAGGCCGTTCAACGCGAACAGCGCCTGGGTCGTGGTTCCATACTTCTTCGCGATGCCGTAGACCGTATCGCCGGCGACGACGGTATGGGTCGCGGTGGCCCCGGGAGCGGGAGCGGGAGCGGCAGTCGCGGCCGGGAGCGCTGCCGGGGTCTGCGGTGCAGGGGATCCGGCGACGACCAGGCTCTGGCCGGGGAAGATGACCGATGCGCGGGTGAGTCCGTTGGCTGCCAGCACGGCATCGACCGTGGTCGCGTACCTCTGGGCGATGGCGTACACGGTGTCGCCGGCGACGACCTCGTGCGTGGTCGAGGCCGCGGGGGAAGGGGTGACCGCCGGTGCGACGGAACCGGCCGCAGCCTGAAGCGTCAGAGTCTGCCCCGGGTAGATCACCGACCGCCAGGAGAGTCCGTTCCACGTCAGGATGTCGACCGTCTGCAGGCCGAAGCGTGTCGCGACGGCGGACACGGTGTCGCCCGGCTGGACCACATAGCTCGTCGGTGCCACCTGGGCGGGTACCGCAGAGGTCGGCAGCAAGCGCTGGCGCTCGACCGTGGCGTTGTCGTGCATGACTGCGGCATCGGCCGGCGCCGCGCTGAGTGTGGTCGCCAGGGCACCGAGCACCGCGGCGGGTGCTCCGATCCGCAGGTGTCGCGTTCGACGCGTGGCGGTCTTGAGTATCAAGGCTTGCCCCCTTTTCGAGCTTTTCACGCTGACACGGATGTAAACAGAAGTCAACAGAAGTGACGCAAGTGAAAATTGTGACTGGAGGGTCGACATGCGACGGACCGGTAGAGATGAGATAGTTGGCAGCGTGTCTGAGAACGTTGCTGGAACCCCTGCCGCTGCTCCTGTCGAGTGGCTGACGATGCCCGACCTCGTCGAGGCGCTCGATGTGCCCCTCGGTCGCGTACGTCGTCTGATCGACGAGCACTACCTGGTGGGGTCGCGTCGCAGCGGCGTCTTCGCAGTGCCTTCCGTGTTCATCGTCGACGGCCACCCGTTGAGCTCGTTGCGCGGAACGGTCATCGTGCTCCAGGATGCCGGCTTCTCCGATGACGAGCTGATCGATTGGCTCTTCGCCGAGGAGGAGTCGCTGGGCCGTTCGCCGATCGATGCTCTGCTCGCGGGGAACAAGAGCGCCGTCCGCCGCCTCGCACGCACGCTCGCCTGAGGGCGAGTCCCGCTCAGGCCGAACGCACTGTGGCTGCGCGCGCGAGCTCGCGCAGGTCGCCGACCGCGGCGTTGTCGAGTCGCGCGCCCGACAACGCCCGATCCGCTTCTCGCGCATAGCCGGCGATCATCGCCTCAACCTGATCCAGCGCTCCGGATCCCGTGATCGTGGCCTGCAGGAGCGACACCTGCTGCGGTGTCAGTTCCGGGTCGCCGAGCATCTCGTCCAGGAGATTCCTCGCAGAGGCGTCAAGGCTCTGTCTCGTGAGCGCGATCAGCACTGTGCGCTTGCCCTCGCGAAGATCATCCCCGGCGGGCTTTCCGGTGACGGATGCGTCACCGAACACACCGAGCACGTCGTCGCGCAGCTGGAAGGCCATGCCGATCGGATGTCCGAAGTCGCGCAGCGCCGACATCTGATCCGCATCGGCGCCGCAGAATGATCCGCCGAGGACCAGCGGCTGCTCGATGCTGTATCTGGCGGACTTGAGCGATGCCACGCGCAGGGCCCGTTCGGCGTGGAGGGTTGCATCGTTCACACTCCAGGCCGATTCTTCAGCGATGTCGAGGAACTGCCCTGTGGTCACGTCTCGCCGCATCCTGGCGTATTCGGAGCGCACGACGCGGGCGTGCGGTTGCCCCTCGAGTGCCGACTCCAGCAGATCGTCGCTCCACGCGACGAGAAGATCGCCGAGGAGGATGGCCGACGCGCGACCGAAGGCCTCTGCATCGCCGGACCATCCCGCCTGGCGATGAGATGCCTCCAGGGCCCGGTGCGCTGCGGGGCGGCCGCGACGCGTGTCGGAATTGTCGATCAGATCGTCGTGGACGAGCGCGGCCGACTGGAAGATCTCGAGCGCAGTGCAGAGATCCCACAACGCATCGGTCTCCGTCGCGTCGCGATCGCCGAATCGAGCGACAGCACGCCAGCCGGCGTGGCAGAACCGCGCGCGCAGCCGCTTGCCTCCCGCGAACGTGCCGTCGGCGGCATCGAGGAATGCCTGCGCATCCGGACCGTATTCCGATGCTTCTTCGCGCATCTTCGAGAGGAAACGGGCGAGGTGTGCGGCGACGGCATCGGGGACAGGGGAGGAGGACGGCACGACTCCCAGCATACGTAAAGCAAGGCAAGGCCGAACTGCTAGCCGAGGAAGCCTCAGCGCGCGTAAGATGGAAGGCACAATACCCGAGGGGGACGAAATGCCACTCTCCGAACAGGAGCAGCGTCTGCTCGACGAGATGGAACGCCATCTCCTCCACAATGATGCCGATGTCGTGACCGCGCCGTCTGGTGATCGCGCGCTGAGCTACCGAAATCTCGTCTACGGTGCGCTCCTTCTGCTCGCCGGGGTCGGCGGTCTGATCGCCGGGGTCATCCTCGGCGGCGTGTGGGGCGTCGTCGTCGGAGTCGTCGGATTCGCGGCGATGCTCGCCGGTGTCATGGTCGCGGTCACTCCTGTGCGACGCACGACCGCAGCCGAGCCGCGCGAGCGATCGGCTCCCAAGAAGCACGAGTCCGCCTCGTTCATGGATCGCATGAACGACCGGTGGGACCGCCGCCAGGACGGTCACTGACCCTCTCCACACACTTCACGACAGAAGCCCGGATGCTGAGCATCCGGGCTTCTGTCGTTAACTTTCGGATCCGGCCGACCTGCTTCTGAGCGGCCGGCGTTCCTCCACCGGTGCTCCACCTTCCTCCACCGCGAGTTTCCGCGGTTTTTTGGTGCGCCCGACGGGCGCAACGCTGCCATCGCGTGGATTGGTCGTAGGTATGTGGAGGAAAGTGGAGTAAAGTGGGGCGCACCTCGAGTTGGCCGGACGCAGAGGGGGTGATGGCCGATGTTGCTGGGTACGCATTCACCGAAGCTGGACGACAAAGGACGGGTCATCCTTCCTGCGAAGTTCCGCGAAGACCTCGGCGGCGGCATCGTCGTCACCCGAGGCCAGGAGCGATGCCTCTACGTGTTCAGCACGGCTGAGTTCGAGGCCATGCACGAGCGGATCCGCCAGGCGCCGCTCGCCAACAAGCAGGCGCGTGACTTCATGCGTCTGTTCCTCTCCGGTGCGAGTGCGGAGATGCCAGACAGCCAGAACCGCATCACCATCCCCGTGCACCTGCGTCAGTACGCGGGGCTGCAGAAGGAACTCATCGTCACCGGAGTCGGCGCCCACGCCGAGATCTGGGATGCCGAGAGCTGGAACGCCTACCTCGCCGCCGGTGAGGAGACCTACTCCGACCTCGAGCAGGAGGTGATTCCGGGCCTCTTCTGACCACGGCTGTGATGCCCCGCCGCTCCCGCCCCGACACACTTCCCCGGTGCCGGGTCGCGAAGCGGAGGGGGATCAGAGCCGAAGGTCACCCCGAGAAAGATCATGAACCTCCGAGACATCCACACCCCAGTACTGCTCGACCGCTGCGTCGAACTGCTCGCTCCCGCCCTCCAGGCGGACGGAGCGGTGCTCGTCGATGCCACTCTGGGCATGGGCGGCCACTCCGAGGCGCTGCTTGCACGCTTCCCGAACATCCGCCTGATCGGACTCGACCGCGACACCGACGCGTTGCGCATCGCGGGGGATCGGCTCGCTCGCTTCCGTGACCGGGTAACGCTCGTGCACACGGTGTACGACGAGATCGGCCTTCATGCGCAGGGCGCATCGGGCATCCTGTTCGACCTCGGGGTATCCTCGCTGCAGCTCGACGAGGCCGAGCGCGGCTTCGCATATTCGAAGGATGCCCCGCTCGACATGCGGATGGATCAGACGAAGGGCGTCACCGCGGCCGATGTGATCGCCACGTACAGCGAGGGCAACCTCCGCCGCATCTTCGAGCGCTACGGCGAGGAGAAGCTCGCAGGACGCTATGCGCGCTTCATCATCGCGGCACGCCAGAAGCAGCCGATCACGCGTTCTGGTGAGCTCGTCGAGATCCTGATCGCCGCGACACCCGCCGCAGCCCAGCGCGCAGGCCACCCTGCCAAGCGCGTGTTCCAGGCGCTGCGCATCGAGGTGAACACGGAACTCAACGTGCTCGCAGATGCGATCCCGTCGGCCATGGATGCGCTCGGTGTCGGAGGCCGCATCGTCGTCATGTCGTACCAGTCGCTCGAAGACCGCCTCGTGAAGCAGGCTTTCGCCGCTGCATCCGCCTCGACCGCACCGGCGGGGCTCCCGGTGGAGCTCCCCGAACACGCTCCGCGGTTCCGCATCCTGACCAAGGGTGCTGAGCTCGCCGACGACGAAGAACGCGCGCGCAACCCGCGGGCGATCCCGGTGCGCCTGCGCGCCGCCGAGAAGCTGCGGGAGAGCGCATGAGCCTGAACGCCGTAGTCCGCAAGCCGGTGCAGCCGGTCGTACCGGAGAAGAAGCCGCAGCGGAAGCTGCAGCCCGTCACGCGTCCTGCGGTCCGCCGCAAGCCGAAGCTCGCCTACGCGCTGGTCGCTCTCGGCGGTGCCCTCGCGATCGGCGCCGCACAGATCGCTCTGTCGCTCGCGACCACTCAGGACTCGTTCACACTCGCGAGCCTCTCGTCGCAGCAGCGTGAGCTGAACCTCAAGACCCATGCCCTCCAGGAGGAGCTCACCGGTCTGAGTTCGCCGCAGGTGCTCGCCAACAACGCCGCCGGACTCGGAATGGTCGTCGCCGGCTCGCCGTCGTATCTGCGTCTCAGCGACGGAGCCGTCTTCGGCACCGGCGCAGGTGCCGACTGGACCTCGACAGTGAACCCCGAGGGCGTCGGCGCAGTGAGCAACTCACTCATCGTCGAGCCGCCGCCGCCCCCGCCTGCGGAGACCGACGAGGGGACGACAGAGGCGCCGACGCAAGACCTCCCGCCGTCGATCACCGACGGCCTCCCCAGCCCCGCCACGCACTGACACCGACGATCGACGGAGAGATCCCATGACGACCCGAGCAACCCGCGGACCGCGGCGACGCACCGTCGTCGCACTCGCGGTCATCCTTTCCGTGCTGGCCGCCTTCGTCGTGCGGCTGGTCGACATCCAGGTCGTGAGCGCAGACGAGCACGTCTCCGAATCGCTCGAGCACCTCGGCGCGAGCTCATCCATCCCCGGACAGCGTGGATCGATCGTCGACTCCGGCGGCACTGTCCTGGCCTCCAGCGTGTTGGTCTACGACGCGCAGCTCAGCCCGCAGGTGATCATGCTGGTCGAGGAGAAGGACCCGAAGCTGCCGTGGGCCGAGGCCTCCGACAAGATCGCGGCCGTCACCGGGCAGACCGGAGATGAAGTGCGAGCGCTGGTGTCGAACGCACTCGCGGAGAACCCGAACAGCCAGTACGTGGAGCTGAAGCGCGGTCTCAACACCGACCAGTTCATGAAGCTCAGGGCGCTGGGCATCTCCTCGTACCTGAGCATGCCGGCGCGCGAGACACGGGTGTACCCGAACGGAGCGGTTGCCGGCAACGTCCTGGGGTTCCTCGACAACTCGGGTAAGGCGCAGGCGGGCGTGGAGCAGCTGGACAACTCATGCTTGGCCCCCATCGACGGCGAGGAGACCTATCGCAAGGGCAAGGATGGGGTCGTGATCCCCGGGAGCGAGCAGACGGTCGATGCCGTGAACGGCGGTTCCGTGCAGCTGACCATCAACAGCGACCTGAACTGGTACCTGCAGCAGATGATCGCCGAAGAGGCGCAGACGCAGGGTGCCAAGGGCGGCACCGTCACCGTCGTCGAGGTGAAGACTGGGAAGATCCGCGCGGCGGCCGAGTGGCCGGCACTGGATCCGAACAATCTCGATGCGTCGACCCCCGCGACCAGAGCCAGCCAGATCTTCCACCACGACTTCGAGCCCGGATCGACCTTCAAGGCGATCACTGCGGCTGCGGCGATCGAAGGAGGGGGGCTGACCCCGCTCAGCACCGTCAGCGCTGCCTCCCGGGAGAAGTTCCCGAACGGCGCTGTCGTCAACGACGCTTTCAGCCACCCTGCGTACAACTACACCCTCGCCGGCGGACTCATCGATTCCTCGAACGTGGCGCTGTCGAAGTTCGGCACCATGGTGAGCCCCGAGGTGCGCTACGACTACCTGGAGAGGTTCGGCGTCGGCGAGAAGACGCTCGACTTCCCCTCCGAGGTCGGGGGCATCCTGCACCCGGTCAGCGACTGGGACAACCAGTCCCTCTACACGACGACGTTCGGGCAGTACTTCACGGTCACGGCTGCGCAGCTCGCCGGCGCTTACCAGGCGATCGCGAACGGCGGGGAGAAGATCGACCTCTCACTCGTCGAGTCGTGCACGGGCGCCGACGGCACCGTCACGACCCCGGCCGACCCGAAGCGCGAGCAGATCATCAAGGAGCAGACGGCCGCCGACCTCACCCGGATGCTGGAGAACGTGGCCGTGCAGGGTGGCAACGCCGAACGCATCCAGGTTCCCGGCTACCGGGTGACCAGCAAGACCGGTACGGCGCAGGTCTCCGACGGCAACGGCGGCTACAAGGCGGGGGTGTACTACACCAGCATGGTCGGGTTCGCGCCGGTCGACGATCCGCAGTACGTGGTCGTGGTGACCCTCGATGAGCCGACTAAGGTTGTATCGTCCGCGGCCACCGCATCCGCCTTCCAGAAGGCGATGACGCAGGTGATGAAAACCTATCGCGTGATGCCGTCCTCTGTCCCGATGGACGAGCTCCTCCCCAAGTTCGGATAGTCGGCGAGAGCCGCGCATGGAGATGACATGATCGCCCTGACGCTCGCTGAGATCACTGCCGCAGTCGGCGGTGATCTGCGCGTGGCCGGAGAAGATACGACCGAAACCGTTGTCGACGGTCTCGTCGACACCGACTCGCGAACGATGGGTCCCGGCTCGATCTTCGTGGCCAAGCCCGGAGCCGAGACCGACGGGCACAGGTTCGTCGGCTCGGCCGTTGCCGCGGGAGCCGTGCTGGCGATCGTCGAGCATCCGGTCGACGTCGCCGTCACCCAGATCGTCGTGCCCGACGCGGTCGCAGCTCTCGGAGCACTCGCCAGAGAGGTCGTCGCACGCGTCCGTGCCGGTGGCGCGCTCCGCATCGTCGGCATCACCGGATCGAACGGCAAGACCACCACCAAGAACTTCCTCGCGCGCATCCTCGAGGGAGAAGGCGAGACCGTCGCCCCCGTGAAGTCGTTCAACAACGAGGTCGGCGCTCCTGTCACCATGCTGCGCGTCACCGAGAGCACCCGATTCCTCGTGAGCGAGTTCGGAGCCGCGGCGCCGGGGAGCATCGCTCACCTCGCAGGCCTCGTCGAGCCGGATCTCGCCGTCGTGCTGATGGTCGGCATGGCGCACGCCGGGGGATTCGGCGGGATCGAGGCGACGGCGAAAGCGAAGGCCGAACTCGTCGACGCAGCCCGGGTGCCCGGAACCGCAGTGCTCAACGTCGATGACCCCAGGGTCGCCGCCATGCGCGAAATCGCGGACTCTCGCGGACTGAGCACGGTCGGCTTCGGCCAGGGCCCCACGGCCGACGTTCGTGCGCACGACATCGAGGTATCGGCCTCCGGCACGTCGTGCATCATCGAAGCGGCCGGACAACGGCTGCCCCTGCGACTGCGCGTGCTCGGTGCGCACCACGTGTCCAACGCGCTGGCTGCGATCGCCGCGGCGCTCGTGCTCGGTGTCGCTCTCGCCGACGCGGTCGCGCGCCTGGAAACGGTCGAGATCGCCGAGCGGTGGCGCATGCAGCCCTTGGGCAGCGATCGCGTGCGAATCATCAACGACGCCTACAACGCCAGCCCGGATTCGATGGCTGCTGCTCTGCGTACGCTCGCACAGATCACGGGACCGACGGAGCGCACGGTCGCGGTCCTCGGCGCCATGAGCGAACTCGGGGAGAGTGCGGGGGAGGAGCACGATCGGATCGGGCTGCTCGCCGTGCGTCTCAACATCCAGCGAATCGTCGTGGTCGGCCCCGAGGCGAGGCGGCTCTATCTCGCGGCGGTCGGCGAGGGCTCCTGGGACAGTGAGGCCGTGCATCTGCCTGACCAGGATGCGGCGTTCGAGTATCTTCGCACCGAACTCCGCGACGGCGACCGTGTGCTCGTGAAGTCATCCAATTCCGTGGGCCTGCGGCATCTCGGCGATCGTCTGGGAGAATTGTTCTCGTGAGGTCACTCATCATGTCGGCGGCGATCTCGCTCGCCTTCACTCTGTTCCTGACTCCCGTCTTCCTCCGGCTCTTCCGGAAGTGGGGCTGGGGGCAGGTCATCCGCACCCCGGAATCCGTGCACAACCCGAGCCATGAGGCGAAGCGGGGCACCCCCACGATGGGGGGCGTCATCTTCATCCTCGGCTCCATCGTCGGATACTTCACCGGAGTGTTCGTGAGCGGCGAGGTGCCTGCTCTCTCCGCCCTCCTGGTGATCTGGCTGATGGTCGGCTTCGGTGCCGTCGGATTCATCGACGACTACATGAAGGTGCGCAGTCAGCGCAGCCTCGGGCTGTCCGGTTGGCGCAAGGTGATCGGCCAGCTGCTGGTCATCATCCCGTTCGGGATCGTGGCGCTGAACTCTCCGAACAAGTGGGGGCAGACACCCGCGAGCGCTTCCATCTCGCTCTTCCGGGACATCACCTGGCTCAACCTCTTCGCGTTCGGCGTCGTCCTCGGCTGGATCCTGTACCTGGTGTGGATCTCGATCATCGGCGTCGCGACCTCGAACAGCGTGAATCTGACCGATGGGCTCGACGGCCTCGCCGCCGGCGCCGGTGTCATCGTCGTCGGTGCTTACAGCGTGATCGCGTTCTGGCAGTTCAAGCAGCCCTGCATCGGCGGGGATCCCGACGCACTCGGCGGGTGCTACGAAGTGCGGGATCCGTTCAACCTCGCCATCATCGCCGCCTCGGTCGCGGCCGCCCTCATCGGCTTCCTGTGGTGGAACGCGCCGAAGGCCAAGGTCTTCATGGGCGACGTCGGTTCGATGGCGATCGGCGGTGTCATCACGGCGATGGCGATCCTCACCCGCACCGAGCTCCTGCTTCTCGTGATGGCCGGCGTCTTCGTCCTGTCCTCCGGCTCGGTCATCCTGCAGCGCGCCTACTTCAAGATCACCCGCGGCAAGCGGCTGTTCCTGATGAGCCCGTTCCACCATCACCTCGAGATGCGCGGATGGTCCGAGGTGACGATCGTCGTGCGGATGTGGATCATCGCGGGCCTGCTCGCGGTCTCGGCCGTCGGGCTCTTCTATGTCGAATGGCTCACCCGTGTCGACTGATCGACTCGCCGGACTCACGAGCTGGAACGCCGATTGGAGCGGCCTGCGCGTCGCCGTGCTCGGTCTCTCCATGACGGGTTTCTCGGTGGCTGACACCCTGGCTGAGCTCGGCGCCGACGTCTTGGTGCTCAGCGAATCGGCCAAGGAGGAGTACGAGCGACTCCTCCCTGTGATCGGTGCCCGGCTGGAGCTGGGCTCGCTCACCGAGGCGCCGACCGCTCTCATCGACTTCGCCCCCGAGGTGGTTATCGCCTCTCCGGGGTTCCCGCCGTCGCATCCGCTCATCCGCTGGGCGCAGGACTCAGGTGTCGCGATCTGGGGCGACGTCGAACTCGCCTGGCGCGTTCGTGACAAGGTCGTCCGCACCGACGGGACGCCGGCTGACTGGGTGCTCATCACCGGCACCAACGGGAAGACCACGACGACCCAGCTGACGGCGACGCTGCTCGTCGAGGGCGGGTTGCGTGCAGCACCGTGCGGCAACATCGGGGTACCGGTTCTCGATGCCGTGCGCGATCCCGCGGGCTTCGACGTCCTCGTCGTCGAGCTCTCGAGCCATCAGCTCTGGTACCTCGGACAGTCCCGACCCGAGGGAGAGCTCTTCCCCTACGCCTCCGTGTGCCTCAACCTCGCGGACGACCACCTCGTCTGGCACGGAAGCGCCGAGGCCTATCGTGACGCGAAGGCAGTGGTGTATCGGAACACCCGCATCGCGTGCGTCTACAACAAGGCCGACGAGGCCACCCGGCGGATGGTCGAGGAGGCGGAGGTCGTCGAGGGCGCCCGTGCGATCGGCTTCGATCTCGGCATCCCCGGCCCCAGCGACATCGGCGTGGTGGAGGGGCTGATCGTCGATCGGGCCTTCCTCGACGACCGTGCGCGCAGCGCCCTCGAACTGACGACCGTCGCCGACCTCGATGCCGCAGGACTCGCCGCTCCCCACATCGTGCAGAACATCCTCGCCGCCAGCGCCCTGGCGCGCTCTCTCGGTGTCGAGCCGGAAGCGATCCATGCGGCGCTGCAGTCGTTCCGCCTCGGTGAACATCGCATACAGGTCATCGCGCGGCATCGGGGCATCACCTGGGTAGACGACTCCAAGGCGACGAACCCGCATGCTGCCGCGTCTTCGCTGCGGGCGTATCCCGGCGCCGTGTGGGTCGTCGGAGGCGACCTGAAGGGCGTCGACATCGCAGACCTCGTCGCGGACGTCGGTACCACCGCGCGCGCGGCCGTCGTGATCGGCGTCGAGCGCGCCACTGTCGTCACGGCATTCCAGCGACACGCGCCCGGGGTGCCGGTGTTCGAGGTGGATGCTGGCGAGACTGGACAGGTCATGAACCGTGTCGTGGAGATCGCCGCGGGGATCGTCGACGACGGGGGCACAGTTCTGCTGGCTCCGGCGGCGGCATCCTTCGACCAGTTCTCCAGCTACGCGGATCGCGGCCATCGCTTCGCCGAGGCGGTGCGGGAGTGGATCGACCGGGGGAGCGCCGATGACACAGGTATCCCGCCCTCCGCGCTCTGAGTCGGGCGGCCTCGCGGCCAGGGTCTCACTGGGACGCCGGTTCACCCCGGTGTCGACCGAGTTCCTGCTCATCGCGTCTACCGCACTGCTGCTCACCCTCTTCGGCCTCGTGATGGTGCTCTCCGCCACCAGCGCGACCGCCGTCGCCAAGGGGGTGAACCCCATGGACGGCGTACTCCGCCAGGGTGTGTTCGCGCTGCTCGGCATCCCGCTGATGTTCCTGATCAGCCGTCTGCCCGTCGACTTCCTCAAGAAGATGGCGTGGCCGGCGCTGTTCGGCGCCGTCGCCCTGCAGATGCTCGTGTTCACGCCGTTGGGGATCGAAGACGGCGGAAACCGGAACTGGGTGAAGATCGCGGGCTTCACCCTGCAGCCCTCCGAGTTCCTCAAGCTCGCGCTCGCGCTCTGGATCGCTGCGGTCCTGTTGCGCAAGCGCACGATGCTCGGCACCTGGCATCACGTGTTCATCCCCGTGATCCCGGTCGGTGCGCTCGCGATCGGCACCGTGCTCGCCGGAAAAGACCTCGGCACCGCGATGGTGCTGGTGCTCATCCTTCTCGGCTGCCTCTTCTTCTCCGGGGTCAAGCTCCGCCTGTTCATCATCCCGCTGATCCTCGGTGTCGTCGCGGTGCTCGCCTACGCACTCTCGAGCGAGGACCGGATGCGGCGCATCACGGCGACCTGCGACAACATGGCGCTGTACTACACCGACTGCTACCAGTCGATCCACGGGATCTGGGGGATGGCCACCGGTGGCATCTTCGGGCTCGGACTCGGCAACTCGCAGGAGAAGTACGGCTGGCTCCCCGCGGCAGGCAACGACTTCATCTTCGCGATCGTCGGTGAGGAGCTCGGCCTGATCGGGTGCATCGTGGTGCTCGCCCTGTTCACGTTCTTCACGATCGGCGCGTTCCACATCATCCGCAAGACGCCGGATCCCTTCATCCGGGTCGCGGCCGGCGGCATCACCGTGTGGATCGTCGGTCAGGCCGTGATGAACGTCGGCGTCGTCATCGGTCTCTTCCCCGTGATGGGCGTCCCGCTTCCGTTCATGTCCCAGGGCGGCACCGCGCTGCTCGCCGTGCTCATAGCGTGCGGCGTGCTCCTCGCATTCGCGCGCACGATTCCTGTGGTCGAGAAGCAGCCAGCCGAGCGAGGTAGGGTCGCCAAGTGACCTCGTATCTCCTCGCCGGCGGTGGCACCGCCGGCCATGTGAACCCCCTGCTCGCCGTCGCGGATGGCCTCCGCGCGCGTGATGCCGACGCTTCCGTGCTCGTGCTCGGGACGGCCGAGGGACTGGAGTCCCGTCTGGTCCCCGCGCGCGGCTACGAACTCCTGATCGTCGACAAGGTGCCGTTCCCTCGGCGTCCGAACAGACAGGCGATGTCCTTCCCCGGGCGATTCCGTCGTGCTATCGCCCAGGTACGCGAGCACATCCGTCGGCACGGCATCGACGTGGTCGTCGGCTTCGGGGGATACGCCTCCGCGCCGGCCTACGTGGCCGCCCGGCGTGAGGGTGTTCCGTTCGTGGTACACGAGGCCAACGCCAAGCCGGGACTGGCGAATGTTCTCGGTGCACGCCGTGCAGCCGCAGTGGGCGTCGCCTTCGAGGGCACCCCGCTTCGCGGCGGCGAGGTGGTCGGCATGCCATTGCGACAGGAAGTGATCGCTCTCGACCGCGCGGCGTCGCGTGCGGAGGCGGCCGAGTACTTCGGCCTCGACGCCGACCGCCCGGTCTTGCTCGTCTTCGGCGGCTCCCTCGGTGCGCAGCGTCTCAACGACGCCTTCGCCGATGCCTGGCGGGACGTCCTGGACGCCGGATGGCAGCTTCTGCACGTGACGGGCGAACGCAGCGACCTCGCCGACCCCGGTGTCGCCGGCTATTCGCTGCATCGCTATGTCGACCGCATGGATCTGGCCTTCGCCCTGGCCGATCTGATCGTGTCCCGCTCGGGGGCGGCGACCGTGAGCGAGATCAGCGCCCTCGGGATCCCTGCGCTCTATGTGCCGTACTCGGTGGGAAACGGCGAGCAGCGGCTGAACGCCGCATCGGCAGTCGCTGCGGGAGCGGCCGAGCTCCTCGACGACGCCACCTTCGACGGCGACGCTGTGCGCCGCATCGTGGCCCCCCTGCTGGGCGACCGCGCACGCATCGCACGGATGGCCGCAGCAGCCGAGACCGCCGGAACCCGCAGTGGCACCGAGAACGTCATCACCCTCATCGACCGCGCACTCGTCGCCGCCTGACGCAGTCGACGAGACGGAAGAAAAGTAGACTGAAGCGGACATGATCAGACCCGACCTCTCCCTCCCCATTCCCGAGACGATCACCTCTGCGCACTTCATCGGCGTCGGCGGTTCCGGTATGAGTGGTCTCGCGAAGATGTTCCTCGACGCAGGTATCCGCGTCTCCGGCAGCGACCGCGCCGACAGCGACAACCTGCGTGCGCTGGCCGCAGCGGGGGCGACAGTCCATGTCGGCCACGATGCGGCCTACCTCGGCGATGCAGACACGGTCGTGCACACCGGAGCGATCTGGCCGGAGAATCCCGAGTTCGTGACCGCGAAGGACCGGGGGCTCCATGTGATCCACCGTTCTCAGGCGCTGCACTGGCTGATCGGCTCCCGTCGACTGGTCTCGGTCGCAGGCGCGCACGGAAAGACCACTTCGACGGGCATGATCGTCACCGCGTTGCGCGAACTCGGCGCTGATCCACACTTCGTCAACGGTGGAGTGATCGAGCAGCTCGGCACCTCGAGCGCGACGGGTTCAGGCGATCTGTTCGTCATCGAGGCCGACGAATCCGATGGAACCTTCCTGCTGTACGACACTGCGGTCGCGCTGATCACGAACGTCGACCCCGACCACCTCGATCACTACGGATCGGATGAAGCCTTCCACCAGGCGTTCGTGCAGTTCGCGGACGCCGCGACAGAGGCCGTGGTGATCTCCAGCGACGACGCGGGGGCGCTGCGTGTCGGCGCCGGTCTCTCGCACCCGAACGTGCTGACCTTCGGTCAGGCTGAGGGAGCCGATGTGCGGGTCACCGACATCCTCGCCGCAGGTCCGGTCGCTGCGACGCTGACGCACGGCGACGAGCAGGCACGGATGCAGCTCGCCGTTCCCGGGGTGCACAACGCCATCAACGCGGCAGGGGCAGTCACGGTGCTGCGGGCGCTCGGCTACCCCCTCGCCGATGCCGTTCGCGCCGTCGAGGGCTTCGCAGGCACCGTACGCCGTCTGGAACAGCACGGCGTCGAGCGCGGTGTCACGGTGTACGACGATTACTCCCACCACCCCACGGAGGTGCGGGCAGCTCTGGAGGCCATGCGCAGCATCGCAGGCTCGGGGCGGATCATCGCGATCCAGCAGCCTCACACCTACTCCCGCACGCAGCACATGTACCAGGAGTTCGCCGACGTCCTCGAGGAGTTCGCGGATCACACCGTGATGCTCGATGTGTACGGAGCTCGCGAAGATCCTGTGCCCGGCGTCACCGGAGAGCTCGTGAGCGGCGCGTTCCGCGACCCATCGCACGTGCACTATGTCGCGGACTGGCAGTCGGCCGCGGATTACACCGCGACCGTCGCACGTGACGGTGACTTTGTCGTCACCCTCGGATGCGGCAACGTCTACCAGATCATCCCGCAGGTCCTGGATTCGCTGCGTCGGACCGACGAGGCATAGCCGATGCGCCGGCCCGCACCGCCTCCGATCACCCCGGAGCGCCCGGGGGAGAAGGAAGCCGCCCCGGCGGGGAAGTCCCGCCAGCGCAGACGCGATGCCGGAGCCGCGGAAGATGCCTCATCGCCTGACGACCAGACGCCGGGAGAGTCACCGGGGGACCATTCAGCGGATGACCCGCAGCCGACATCGACCAGGGATGTCTGGCGAGCAGCCCGCGCCAGACGGAAGGCGCTTCGTGCGGAGATCCGCCGGTTCACGCAGCGATCCCGCCGTCGGCGGATCATCTGGTTGAGCAGCATCGGCGCTGCCCTCCTGCTCATCGGGGGCAGCATCGCCGCGGCGTACAGTCCTCTGTTCGCGGTCCAGAAGATCACCGTCGCCGGTGCGACGAGCCTCGACCCCGCCGCGATCGAGGGTGCCCTCAGCGATCAGCTCGGCACTCCGCTGGCTCTCGTGGACTCCAGCCGGGTGAAAGCTGCGCTGCTGGCCTTCCCCCTCATCGAGACCTATGCGCTCGAAGCTCGACCGCCGCACGATCTGAAGGTACGCATCGTGGAGCGCACCCCTGTCGGTGTCATCCGTTCGGATGCGGGCTACACGCTGGTGGATGCTGCGGGCGTCGCTCTCTCCACCACCTCCGATCAGCCAGCCGGGCAGCCGGTGATAGACGTCGAAGGTGGCGTGGACTCGGAGGCGTTCCGCAGCGCGGGTCTCGTGGTGCGGTCGCTGCCGGCCGATGTCCGAGCCGGGCTCACCGGGGTGCGCGCGACCACGGCGGATGATGTGACGCTCACCCTCAGCAGCGGGCTCACGGTCGTCTGGGGCAGTGCCGAGGAATCCGTCCTCAAGGCCGCTGCCCTCTCCGCGACGATGATCGCGAACCCGGGTGCCGAGACCATCGACGTCACGTCTCCCGACGTGGCCGTCGCCGGCTGACAGCTTTCGCGGGGGAATGGCGCGACACGCCCGTGTCTTCGCGCGTGCGCGGCCGGGCGGCGCTTACCTTCGATCAAAGAGAACGCAATACCGGGAAATACTTTACACCTCTACTTGAGGTTTAAGGTTCGCCCACTTCAAGGCTCGAATAATCGGAGGCCGGCCATGAGCCAGAACCAGAACTACCTCGCCGTGATCAAGGTCGTCGGCGTCGGCGGTGGCGGCGTCAACGCCGTGAATCGCATGATCGATCTCGGTCTCCGTGGAGTCGAGTTCATCGCCGTGAACACCGACGCGCAGGCACTGCTCATGAGCGACGCCGATGTGAAGCTCGATGTGGGCCGTGAGCTCACGCGTGGACTCGGGGCCGGAGCGGATCCGGAGGTGGGCCGTCGCGCTGCGGAGGACCACGCCGAGGAGATCGAGCAGGCCCTGACCGGCGCCGACATGGTCTTCGTGACCGCAGGTGAAGGCGGCGGAACCGGCACCGGAGGCGCTCCCGTGGTCGCGCGGATCGCGAAGTCGATCGGCGCCCTCACCATCGGTGTCGTCACCAAGCCGTTCTCGTTCGAGGGTCGTCGTCGCCAGAGTCAGGCGGAGGCGGGCGTCTCCAAGCTCAAGGAAGAAGTCGACACCCTCATCGTGGTGCCGAACGACCGACTGCTCGAGATCAGCGACCGCGGTATCTCGATGATCGAGGCGTTCGCAACCGCTGACCAGGTACTCCTCGCCGGTGTGCAGGGCATCACCGACCTCATCACGACGCCCGGTCTCATCAACCTCGACTTCGCCGACGTCAAGTCGGTCATGCAGGGCGCGGGTTCCGCGCTCATGGGCATCGGCTCCGCGCGCGGAGCCGACCGTGCGATCAAGGCGGCAGAGCTGGCAGTGGAGTCTCCGCTCCTCGAAGCGAGCATCGAAGGTGCGCACGGCGTGCTGCTGTCGATCCAGGGTGGCTCGAACCTCGGCATCTTCGAGATCCACGATGCCGCTGATCTCGTGAAGGAAGCGGCACACCCCGAGGCGAACATCATCTTCGGTACCGTCATCGACGACACGCTGGGCGACGAGGTGCGGGTGACCGTTATCGCGGCCGGCTTCGACGGCGGAGGACCCTCCCTGCGCCTGGACCCGATGGTCGTCACGCGCCCCTCCACCGCGTCCCTCCCCGAGGTCGCTCTCGCGGATGAAGCGGAGACGGCGAGCGAGAAGGTACAGCCCGAGCCCGTGCAGCAGCGTGTTCCTGCCACCAGCATCGAGCCGGCTTTCGTCGACGATGACATCGACATCCCCGAATTCCTGAAGTGACCCTCCGGGTCGACGCCCAGGTGCCTTCGGCTCTGGCCGCGCGGCTGTCGGCGATCGATGAACGCATCGCCGATGGCGCGCGGGCAGCGCGGCGGGATCCGGGGGAGATCACCCGGATCGTGGTGACCAAGTTCCACCCGGCGTCGCTCGTGCGCGACCTGCACGGTCTCGGCGTGCAGGATGTCGGGGAGAACCGTCAGCAGGAGCTGTCCGCGAAGGAATCAGAGCTCACCGACCTCGACCTGCGCTGGCATTTCATCGGTCAGGGGCAGACCAACAAGGCGGCAGCGATCCGGAGAAGCGCGGACGTCGTGCACTCGGTCGATCGCGGACGATTCGCCGATGCTCTGCACCGGGTGGCTGACGGCGACGATCTGCTCGACGTGCTCGTGCAGATCAACCTCACCGATGATGCGGGTCGTGGGGGAGTCGTGCCCGCAGAGGCTGTCGCCCTCGCGGAGCACGTCCTCACCCTGCCGTCGCTGCGACTCCGCGGGGTCATGGCCGTCGCGCCGCTCGATGAGGAACCCGCCGCTGCTTTCGCCCGTCTGCGCGAGGTCGCCGACAGCATCCTCGCCGTCGAGCCTTCCGCGTCCTGGATCTCTGCCGGGATGACCGGAGACTTCGTCGAGGCGATCGCTGCCGGCGCGACACACCTTCGGATCGGCTCCGCAATCACCGGGCCCCGGCCCGACCGGGGTTAACCTGTGAAAAGACCAGCCCGAACGTTCGAACCGGAGGACACGATGGGTAACCCGCTGAAGAAGACCATGGTGTATCTCGGCCTCGCCGACGAAGAAGAGGTCTACGAGGAGGAGACGCAGGCGCCTGCCCGCGCTCACCGTGAACGTGATCGCGACCGTGATCGTGAGGAGCCGGCACCGGCCCCCGTCACGCCGTTGCGACGCCCCGTCGCCGTCCGCCAGCCGTCTGCAGGAGCCGTGAACGAGATTCTCACCGTCCACCCGAAGCAGTACCGTGATGCGCAGCTGATCGCGGAGAGCTTCCGCGAGGGCATCCCGGTCATCATCAACCTCTCCCAGATGAGCGATGCCGACGCGCGTCGGCTCATCGACTTCGCGAGTGGACTCTCTCTCGGCCTCTACGGCCGGATCGAGCGAGTAACATCGAAGGTGTTCCTGCTCTCGCCGGAGAACATCGCCGTCTCGGGTCACGGGGGCATCGCACACGCAGACGCTGAGTCTGCGGGCTTCGACCAGTCGTAGCCCGTGCAGCTGGTCTCTGTCGCCGCGAGCATCGTCCATCTGGTGCTGCTGCTGTACGTTTTCGTGCTTTTCGCGCGCCTGATCCTGGATTACATTCCGATGTTCAATCGGGAGTGGCGTCCGAAGGGATTCGGCCTGGTCGCCGCTGAGGCCGTCTACACGCTCACCGATCCGCCCATCCGCTTCTTCCGACGGATCATCCCGCCGCTGCGGATCGGCTCCCTCTCCCTCGACTTCGGGTTCACGCTCACTCTGTTGATCGTTCTGATCCTGATGAACGTCGTGGGGCTTTTCATCCGCTGAAATCCCGGCGTGTCTCCTGTGAACACGGCAACGACTTCGCTGACTCTGGGTGTCGCGACATCGCGACGCCAATGCGCGGGGACTATGCTGGCACCCAGGTGCGCGCCCCGGGTTCGCGCCACATCACGACCACGCCATACATCGATACTGGCAATCGAACTCATCGAAAGAGGAGCCACCCATGGCACTTACCCCGGATGACGTCGTCACCAAGCAGTTCCAGCACGTCCGCTTCAAGGACGGCTTCGACCCGGACGAGGTGGACGACTTCCTCGACGAGATCGTCATCGAGTGGCGCAAGGCTCTCGAGGAGAACGTCGAGCTGAAGGCCAAGCTGGCCGCGTACGAGTCCGGTGCTGCTCCTGAAGCCGCCGCTCCCGCCGCCGTCGAGGCTCCGGTTCCCGCCCCCGTCGCCGAGGTTCCTGCGGAGCCCGCTCCGACCGGTTCCGCGACCGCAACCGCCGGCATCATCGAGCTCGCACAGCGTCTGCACGACGAGCACGTCGCCGAAGGTGAGGCCAAGCGCAACGCGCTCATCGCCGAGGCCGAGACCGAGGTCGCTCGTATCCGCACCGAGGCCGAGGCCAAGCAGCGCGAAGAGTCCGCACGTCTGGAGCGCGAGCGCAACACGCTCGAGGCCCGGATCACCGAGCTCCGCAATTTCGAGCGCGACTACCGCTCGCAGCTGCGCGGCTACATCGAGGGCCAGCTCCGTGAACTCGACGAGAAGTCGACGTCCACGGATTCCACCCCCGTTTCCGCGATCGGTCTGTAAGGCGCCCTCTTGTCAGGACGCCGTTCCCTTCGTCGGTCGGCGGCCGGTGCGATCGTTGCGATTCTCGCAGCGCTCGTGCTGGCCGCCGATCAGTTTGTGAAGTACCTCACGGTCGAGAACCTCCCGTACCAGGAGCCGGTTCCGGTCCTGGGTGAGTTCCTTCAGCTGTACTACGTCCGTAACCCCGGTGCCGCGTTCTCCCTCGGCTCCGAGGTCACCTGGATCTTCACGATCGCACTCGCGATCGTCGCCTGTGTGATCGTCTGGAAGGCTTTCGGCATCAAGTCGCGGCTCTGGGCGGTCGTCCTCGGCTGTCTGCTCGGCGGGGTGCTCGGCAATCTCAGCGACCGCCTGTTCCGCGAACCCGGTTTCCCGGTTGGTCACGTGGTCGACATGATCTCGATGCCATGGATGATGCCGGCGATCTTCAACGTGGCCGATATCTTCATCGTGACGGGGATGATCTCGGTCGCACTCCTGGTTGTCTTCGGCCTTCGCTTCGACGGCACACGCGAGCGCGATCACGCCGTGGTCGAGACCGAAGAAGAAGCTGAAGCAGCAGCTGTGGCGGCCGTTTCAGCGACTGAGGCCGACGATGATGCAGTGGACGCCGATGATTCCGCTGGCTTCCGCTCGAAAGACGACGACGCGCCTTCGGAGGATGCGACTCCCGCATCGGAAGGTCGTTGACCGTGGAGTCCCGATCGCTGCCGGTTCCCGACGGCTTGGACGGCACGCGCGTCGACGCGGCGCTGGCGAAACTGATGGGGTTCTCCCGCACGTTCGCCGCTGATGTCGCTGCCGCCGGGGGAGTGCGACTCGACGGCGTGACACTCGACAAATCCGACCGCCTGCGCGGCGGTGGCTGGCTCGACGTCGAATGGCAGCCCAAGGAGGCGCCGAAGATCATCCCGATCGCGGTGCCCGAGCTCGGCATCGTGTACGACGACGACGACATCGTCGTGGTCGACAAGCCGACCGGTGTCGCCGCGCACCCCTCGATCGGTTGGGAGGGACCGACGGTGGTCGGTGCCCTCGCGGCAGCGGGCTTCCGCGTCGCGACCAGTGGTGCCCCGGAGCGCCAGGGAGTCGTGCACCGGCTCGACGTGGGTACCAGCGGGCTCATGGTCGTCGCCAAGTCCGAACACGCGTACACGGTCCTGAAGCAGGCGTTCAAGGATCGCACCGTCGAGAAGATCTATCACGCGGTGGTTCAGGGGCATCCCGACCCACTTGCGGGGACGATCGAGGCGCCGATCGGGCGTCATCCGAACCACTCCTGGAAATTCGCGGTGGTTCCGGACGGGAAGCCTTCGGTAACGCACTACGAGACCCTCGAGGCGTTTCCTGGCGCGTCACTGCTGGAGATCCACCTCGAGACCGGCCGTACGCACCAGATCCGTGTGCACATGGCTGCGCACCGGCATCCGTGCGTCGGCGATCCGCTCTACGGCGCTGATCCGACGATGTCGGCCCGGCTCGGGCTCTCCCGCCAGTGGCTGCACGCGCACAAGCTGGCGTTCGCCCACCCGGCGACGGGAGACTGGATGCAGTTCGAGTCTCCGTATCCCGAAGACTTCCGTCACGCATTGGACGTGTTGCGCGGCGACTGATCCGTGTTTCGCCGACCGGGTGTCGGTGTTGTGCGCGACACTGAGCGCATGACCATCGAGGTTCGCCCTGCGACCGAATTCGACGACGTCGCGACGCTCGTCGGACCGAAGAAGCCGACGTCGAACGTGTGTTTCTGTCTGAGCTATCGGATCGGCAACAAGGAGAATGTGGCGCTGGCGGGCTCAGCCCGTGCTGATCGCGTGCGCGAGCTGTGCCATGAAGATCCGCCACCCGGCGTGATCGCGTATCTCGACGGCGAGCCGGTCGGGTGGGCGGCGGTGCATCCGCGCAACGACACGAGCTTCGCCCGCAACCGGCTGATTCCGCAGGTCGACGAGCTCGACGTGTGGTCGCTGTGGTGCTTTCGCGTGCGACCGGGCTATCGCAAGCAGGGCATCTCTCATGCGCTGATCGACGGAGCAGTGGCTTATGCGAAAGAACGGGGGGCTCCGGCCGTGGAGGGGTACCCGGTCGACAACGGCGGTGAGAAGGTCAATCTGACGATGGCGTACGTCGGAACGCGGTCGTTGTTCGAGAGCGCGGGGTTCGTGAAGGCGGCAGACACCGGGTCTGTCCTGGATGGGTTCCCTCGGGTGTTGATGCGGCTCGATCTGGGGGCATCGCAGAAGTCGACGAAGAAAGCGTGAACCGTTCGGCGGCGCACGGCCAATACATAGCGTGACCACAGACAGCGAGATCATCCACCGATCTCTCCAGCAGCCGGCGATCTTCGCCGAGCTCTTCGATAGACATGCGCGCGCGATCAATGCGTTCGCTACGTATCGGGTCGGCCGGCACTCGGCGGAAGATGTACTCAGCGAGACGTTCCTCGTCGCGTTCCGCCGACGCGCCGACTTCGACACGGACGCCGAATCGGCGTCGCCATGGCTCTTCGGCATCGCGTCCCGCTTGATCCGGAGACACCGTGCGGAGGAAGCGAAGCAGTGGCGGTCGTTCGCGGAATCCATCTCTCGGCAAGACCATTCATCCCTCGGCGGGCTCGAGGATGCCATGGCTCGCGTCGACGCGGAGCGCGATGTCGAGGCGCTCAGGGGGCGGATCGCGGCGCTCGCACCGAAGGACCGGGAGACCCTCTTGCTCTATGCCTGGGAGGGGCTGAGCTACGAGGAAGTCGCGGTGGCCCTCGGGGTGCCCGTGGGCACGGTGCGCTCGCGTTTGAGCCGCGTCCGCAAGCGGTTGGATTCCGCTCGCCGGATCCAGGCATTCGAGAAGCAACAGCAGAAGGGAGAGTCTCTTGGACGCATTTGAGAAGGTAGAGCAGCTCAGGCCCGAGATCGACGCCGCGGACGAGAGCCTCGTCGCTGCGCGTGCACTCCTCATGACCGAGATTCGCGAAGAGCGGCGTCCGGCACGGCGGCGAGCGGCTCGGCGCATCGGGTTCATCGCCGCAGGGGCGCTCGGTGCGGCGGCCGCCGTCACTGCGGGCGTGCTCGTCGTGAGCAGTGTCACCGCACCGGCACCGAGCGTGGTGGCGGTACCCCCGATGGAGCCGCGTCCGACGGTCGTGCCGACCTCTGCTCCTACTCCGACCCCGACGCCCACCCCGGCTACGGCACCGGAAGTGCTACAGGGCGCTGCAAACGCGGCTGCCAGGTTTGCTCCGCCTCCGCTGGGGCCAGGGCAATACCTGCGGCATGGCTGGACACAGGAGTTCCTGGTGACGTTCGACCGGACGCTCGCCGAACAGGGCTTCTCTCCTGGAGACTTCGGAACGCGGGCGACGGCGACGAGCGGTTGGGTCCTCGAAAGCAGCGGGGCCGATTACAGCCCTGCGGATCTCCGCTCTCAGTGGTACCGGGAGACAGGGCCGTACCAGGTGACGAGGATCTTCGGCGACGAGGACCTGGCACGGACGTACTCGGACGAGTTCCTGCAGACTTCCGGACAGGGTCAGCCGTTGTCCCCCGAAGTACCGTGGCTCCCTGAGAGCGCTGCCGAGAACATGCTCTGGTACTTCGACACCATGCCGCGCGATCCGCACGCGATGGTCGCGTGGATCCGGGACTATCAGGGATCTGACCGCGAGGGCTGGGAGGACGGCAAAGTCGGCTGGATGCTCATCGGGCTGCTGTCCTTCAACGTGGGCGACCCCGAGATGCGGGCCGCCATGTATCGTGCACTCAGCCTTCTGCCCGGATCGATGGTCGGGCCGGAGCAGGGCGGGCAGCGTACGATCACGTTCGACTCACAGCTCGCAACGCCCGAGGGCGGTGGGACCTCCCAGACGAGGTACACGGTGACGGTTGAGATGGCGACAGGGCACGTCATGGAGACCACGGAGACCAGTGATGTCGGGCTGGGGATCTTCCCGAGCGATGTCCCCGACACTCGCACGAGCTACGAGGTGAGCATCGTCGACGCGCTGCCATGACCGGCATGAACCGGTTTCCGTTTCTGGAGCGATCTTCAGTGTGATCACGAACAGCGAGACCTTCGAGTGGCAGATTCTCGAGTACGCCGCGCGGTGGACGCAACCGGACGCCACCTCCGACCATCTCGTGCCGAACAGTGTGCCGGACATCCGGATGGCCTACTCGGTGTCAGCGGCGAACTCGCGAATGTAGGCCTGCAGGCTACTTCCAGGGCCCCGGCGCCGACCTCCGGTGTCGGGGCTCCGCCGTAGACTCGAAGGTATGGCATCCGACTCCTTCGTCCCCCTGCACGTGCACGACGCGCGTGCAGGGGTCGATGCTCGTGCCGAGCACGATGCCGTCACCGATTGCCACACCGATGACGGGGCCGGAGGTGCGTCTCGGAGAGGCGAACGCGACAGCGGGGTTCACTCCGCCTGTGCTCGCCCCCGGCCAATATCTGCGGCGAGCGTGGGCGACGGACACAATGGGCGGATGGGTGATCACAGGAGCGGGCGCCGACTACGCTCCTGCCGATCTTCGCTCCCAGTGGTATCAGGAGTGGGGGGCTCCGGTCGCGGGTGGAGTGTACGGCGACCAAGCGCAGGGGCATGCGCGACAGGATGAGGCGATGCAGGCGTATGGGCCAGCGGTAGCGCTTTTCCCGTCGGATGCACCACGGCTTCCCGAGGGTGGTGCCGAAGACGTCCTGTGGTTCTTTGAATCGTTGCCACGTGACCCGGAGATGCGTGCTGCGATGTATCAGGCGCTCAGTCTGCTGTCGGGCTCGACGGGGGGAGCCGAACAAGACGGGGAACGCACCGTCACCTTCGGCTCGCATCTGGGCTCCTCTGCGAGTGCGGAGACATCGCTTCGCCGGTTCACGTTGACGATCGACATGACGACGGGAATCGTGACGGAGACCACGGACACCACCTCCGTCGGCGAGGGACCGATCCCGAGTGGCGTCCCCGACTCTCGGATGGCCTTCGAGATGAGCGTGGTCGACACGCTGCCGTGACCAGTTTCGAACCGTCCTCGCGTTCTGGGGCAATACATAGTGTGAGCACAGACAGCGAGATCATTCAGCGCTCGCTCGGGCAACCCCGAGCCTTCGCCGAACTGTTCGATCGGCATGCCAGGACTGTGGGCGGCTACGCCGCCCGCCGTCTCGGTGCCGATGCGGGCGAGGACATCCTCAGTGAGACGTTCCTGGTCGCGTTCGCACGGCGGAAGTCGTTCGACACGGCCTGGGACTCGGCGCTTCCCTGGTTGTACGGGATCGCGTCCCGTCTGATCAAGAAGCATCGGGCGCGCGAGGCCAAGCACCTGCGATCGAGTGCAGCATCAGCGGCGAGGGAAGAGCACATCTCCCACGGCGATCTGGACATGACGATAGCCCGCCTCGATGCCGAGATCTCCACGCGGGAGCTTGCGCCGTTGATCGCGTCGCTCTCGGCGAAGGATCGCGAGACGTTGCTGCTGTACGCATGGGGCGACCTCACCTATGAGGAGATCGCCATCGCTCTCAGCGTTCCGGTAGGGACAGTCCGATCGCGCATCAACCGCGTGCGGACCCGGTTGAACCCGGGCCGTGCGAACAGCCGGAATCGAGTCTTGAACGAGAAGGAAGGAGAGGTCGATGGACGTTTTCGAACGAGTGCGTGAGGTCAACCGGGGGGCTGGCCTGCCAGAGGAGCGGATCACCGCGGCGAGAGCGCGGCTTCTCACCGGGATCGACGAGGGGCGGAGTGTGGAGCGGAAACGGATCGCCCGGCGTCCGATGTTCATGATCGCCGGGGCCGTGGCCGGAGTGGCTGCGGTGACGGCCGGTGTCGTGGTGGTCAGTCAGCCGACGGCGCCGACCCCGAGCATCGAGGCGATCCCGCGGGAGAGCGTCCGACCGACGCCGCAGACGTCGCCGACACCGCAGCCCACTCCCACCTCGGGGACCACTGTCACAGAACCGTTCCCGGGCACGACCCCGCAGGCGGGGCAGTATCTCCGAATCGTGAACACGACGGAGTCTCTCACCTACCGGGACGACCGGTCTATCTACACGGCCTGGGGCGAGTCCGGGTTGAGCGGGGTGCAGCCGGTCTCGGCGCTAACGGTTCGCGAGGTGAGCGAGGTGTATGCGCCAGCTGATCGGACGACCGAGTGGTCCGGTCGGTACGGTTCCCAGGAACGCGTCGCCTACTTCCCGGAGAATCCGGGTCCGGATGGCGTGGCTGCATGGGATAGCCTCCTGCCGCCCACGTCGGGAGCGCACGAGTGGCGCAGCTTCGGAGGGATCGAAGTCGGCGTCTCTCCGCTGCTCGGCTCGGTGGAGTGGGCCGCCGCGTTCCCGCGGGACCCGCAGGCGCTTCTCGATTTCGCGCGCACGTACATGCGTGGCTACGAGCAGACCCCTGAGCAAGCGAGTGAGGCTGCGGTCGACACCCTCATCAACGTGCTGCGATCGAATCTCGCGCCCGCGGATCTCCGCCAGTCCGTACTGAAGGCACTCGACCTCGCCGGGGTCGGGACCTCGAAGGCCGACGGGGTGGTCACGTACCGGATGGTGTATGAGCACATGGACCACCGGACCGACACGATCTCCGTCGACACCGCGACGGGGTGGGCCACCGAGTACTCGTTGCGTTCGGATCGCGTCGATGCGGGACCACGGGAGATGGTCCCTCAGAGCGTGCCTGACATCCGGATGACGTTCTCCGTCTCCATCGTCGACTCCGCTCCGTAGCGCCATCACCTCCCGGCGACAGGGCCCCGACGCCGACCTCCGGTGTCGGGGCTCCGCCGTAGACTCGAAGGCATGGCATCCGACTCCTTCGTCCACCTGCATGTGCACAGCGAGTACTCGATGCTCGACGGTGCTGCGAAGATCAGCGCGATGACACAGGCGGCGGCCGACTACGGCATGCCGGCCATCGCTGTGACCGATCATGGCAACACTTTCGCTGCCTTCGAGTTCTACAAAGCCGCCAATGCTGCGGGCGTCAAGCCGATCATCGGCCTCGAGGCGTACATGACGCCCGGCACACACCGCAGCGACAAGACGCGTGTGCAGTGGGGTTCGCCCGATCAGAAGAGCGACGACGTCTCCGGTTCCGGTGCGTACACGCACATGACCATGTGGAGCCAGAGCACCGAAGGCATGCACAACCTCTTCCGGATCAGTTCCCGGTCGAGCCTTGAAGGCTACTACTTCAAGCCCCGCATGGACCGCGAGCTGCTCCAGACCTACGGTAAGGGGATCATCGCCACGACGGGGTGCCCGTCGGGCGAAGTGCAGACACGGCTCCGGCTGGGTCAGTACGATGCCGCGCGAGCGGCCGCAGCGGAGTTCCAGGACATCTTCGGCAAGGAGAACTACTTCGCCGAGATCATGGACCACGGTCTCTCGATCGAGCGACGGGTGATGACAGACCTCCTCCGCCTCGCGAAGGATCTGAACATCCCGCTCGTCGCCACCAACGACTCGCACTACACCCACCAGCACGAGGCCGATGCCCACGAGGCACTGCTGTGCGTGCAGTCCGGGTCGACGATGGACGACCCCAACCGGTTCAAGTTCGACGGCGACGGCTACTACATCAAGACGGCCGCCGAGATGCGGCAGCTGTTCCGCGACCACCCCGAGGCATGTGACAACACGCTGCTGATCGCAGAGCGTTGCGAAGTCGAGTTCAACACTGCGGCGAACTACATGCCGCGGTTCCCCGTGCCCGACGGCGAGACCGAAGACAGCTGGCTCATCAAAGAGGTCGAGACGGGCCTCCACTACCGGTATCCCGGCGGCATCCCCGACAAGGTGCGCAAGCAGGCCGAGTACGAGACCGGGATCATCCTGCAGATGGGCTTCCCCGGCTACTTCCTCGTCGTCGCGGACTTCATCAACTGGGCCAAGGACAACGGCATCCGCGTCGGTCCTGGCCGTGGCTCCGGTGCCGGTTCCATGGTCGCGTATGCGATGAAGATCACCGATCTCGACCCGCTCGAGCACGGCCTGATCTTCGAGCGGTTCCTCAACCCCGATCGTGTCTCGATGCCCGACTTCGACGTCGACTTCGATGATCGTCGCCGCGGCGAGGTCATCGACTACGTCACGGAGAAGTACGGCTCGGAGCGCGTCGCCCAGATCGTCACCTACGGCACCATCAAGTCCAAGCAGGCGCTGAAGGACGCCGGCCGTGTGCTCGGGTTCCCGTTCAGCATGGGGGAGCGGCTCACCAAGGCGATGCCGCCGCCCGTGATGGGCAAGGACATGCCCCTCGACGGCATGTTCGACTCGGCCCATCCTCGCTACAAAGAGGCGAGCGAGTTCCGTGCCCTGATCGACACCGATCCCGAGGCGAAGACGGTCTTCGACCGCGCTCTCGGTCTCGAGGGACTGAAGCGCCAATGGGGTGTGCACGCCGCCGGTGTGATCATGTCTTCCGATCCGCTGCTCGACATCATCCCGATCATGAAGCGCGAGCAGGACGGCCAGATCGTCACGCAGTTCGACTACCCGTCGTGCGAGTCGCTCGGTCTGATCAAGATGGACTTCCTGGGGCTCCGAAACCTCACGATCATCTCCGACGCGCTCGACAACATCCGGATGAACCGGGGTGAAGAACTCGACCTCGAGCACCTCGAACTCGACGACCGCGGCGCCTACGATCTCCTCGGCCGTGGTGAGTCGCTCGGGGTGTTCCAGCTCGACGGCGGGCCGATGCGCTCCCTCATGCGCCTCATGAAGCCCGACAACTTCGGTGACATCTCGGCCCTCATCGCGCTGTACCGTCCTGGCCCCATGGGCGCGAACTCGCACACGAACTACGCGCTCCGAAAGAACGGCCTGCAGCCGATCACCCCGATCCACCCCGAGTTCACAGAGTCGCTCGCCGACATCCTCGAGGAGTCGTACGGTCTGATCATCTATCAGGAGCAGGTCATGGCCATCGCCCAGCGCGTTGCCGGGTTCTCGCTCGGACAAGCCGACATCCTTCGTCGAGCGATGGGTAAGAAGAAGAAGTCCGAGCTGGACAAGCAGTTCGCGGGTTTCCAGAGCGGCATGCACGCGAACGGATACTCCGACGGCGCTGTCAACGCGCTCTGGGAGATCCTGCTGCCGTTCTCCGACTATGCCTTCAACAAGGCGCACTCGGCCGCGTACGGGGTGGTCTCGTATTGGACGGCCTACCTCAAAGCGCATTACCCCGCCGAGTACATGGCGGCGCTGCTCACCAGCGTGGGCGACTCCAAAGACAAGATGGCGCTGTATCTGAACGAGTGCCGCCGCATGGGCATCAAGGTGCTGCCGCCCGACGTGTCCGAATCGATCAACTTCTTCGCCGCAGTAGGCGACGACATCCGCTTCGGTCTCGGGGCCGTGCGCAACGTCGGCAGCAACGTGGTCGAGGGGATCGTCCAGTCCCGCAAGGACGAGCGCTTCACCTCGTTCCATCACTTCCTCGACAAGGTGCCGCTGCACGTGTCGAACAAGCGCACCGTCGAGTCGCTGATCAAAGCCGGAGCGTTCGACTCGATGGGAGATTCGCGTCGGGCGCTCATGGAGGTGCATGAAGACGCGGTCGAGGCGGCCGTCGATCGCAAGCGCAACGAGGCCCAAGGCGCCATCGGGTTCGACTTCGACAGCCTCTACGAGGGCATGGAAGAAGCGGCACCCGCCAAGGTTCCCGCCCGTCCTGAGTGGATCAAGAAGGACAAGCTCGCGTTCGAGCGAGAGATGCTCGGCCTCTACGTGTCGGACCACCCGCTCGCGGGGCTCGAGGTCCCGCTCGCGAAGCATGCATCGATCTCGATCCATGACTTGAACAACTCCGAAGACATGCAAGATGGCGACCAGGTGACGGTGGCCGGTCTCGTGACCAGCGTGCAGCACCGCGTCGCCAAGGCCAGCGGCAATCCCTACGGCATGATCACTGTCGAGGACTTCAACGGTGAGGTCACCGTGATGTTCATGGGCAAGACCTATACCGAGTTCCAACACACACTGCAGCAGGATGCGATCCTCGCAGTACGTGGCCGCGTGTCCCGACGTGATGACGGGCTCAACCTTCATGCCCAGTCGGCGTTCTCTCCCGACGTCGGATCCTTCGACGCCGCCGGTCCGTTGGCGCTGGTGCTCGCGGAGCAGCGTGCGACCGAGCGGGTGATGATGGAGCTCGCCGAGGTACTGCGCCGACACAACGGCGACACCGAGGTGCTGCTTCGCGTGCACCGCGGCGGAACAGCGAAGGTCTTCGAGGTGCCGATGCCGGTCAAGGTCTCCGCCGACTTGTTCGGTGACCTCAAGTCACTGCTCGGACCCACCTGTCTGGGGTGAGCGGGTAGGATCGTGAGCCGTCGGCAGAACGACGATCCCGCGTCGAGCACTGTGACGAAAGGACCTACCCCATGAGCACGGATCTTCCTGAAGCGGAGCCGGAAGACACGGTTTTCAGCGACGAGGACGGCGTCCTCTACGACGAAGAGGTAACCCCTGAGTTCGGCATCCTCGGATTCACGCTGCGTGAGCTGCTCATCGTCGGCGTCTGGGTGCTGTCGTTCGTCTTCTCCTTCTTCCCGCTGATCGGCGACCTCTCGCTGTGGGGCGTGGGCATCCAGTGGGTCCTTCCGGTGGCGTTGCCGACTGTCGCGGTGTTCCTCCTGATCCTGCGCCGTTTCTCGCCCGATGGCATCAGGAGAGTCGGCTCATTGGGCATCGACCAGTTCGCCTCGGTCGCGTTCTCCGTGTCCGCCGTCGTCTGGGCCGGGAGCCTGTGGCTCGCGATCTCAGCCTTGATCTCCACCGGACACTGGAGCCTCCCGTGGAACGGGGTCGCGATGGTCGTCACGTCGCTGGCCCTCGTCGCTCTCACGGTGTTCGCCCCGATCATTCCCGGGCTGAAGGATGACTTCCACGGTCGTCTCGTGACTCTCGCCCACCGCAACGCCAATCCCGTGCGCCCCGTCATCGCCCGGCCGCGTCCGGAGCCCGCCGCTGCACCTGTCGTCGAAGAACCCGCATCGAGCGTCGAAGGACCGACGGACGTCATCGTGGACGCTTCCGTGATTCCTCCCGTCGCACACCTCGACATCGATGACTCGAACCGACAGGCGACCGACGAGATCGCACGTTTCGACCTGGCCGAGCAGGTGCCGCTCACAGCACACGCCTCGGGCGGAGGAATCGGCACCGAGCAAGGCGTATCCGACGAGGAGTACGTGCCCACCTACTCGCGGCGCTCCCGTGGACAGGAGCCGGAGATCGTCTCGGATACCGGAAGCATCGAGTCGCTGCTGGAAACCGCGGCGACCTATGAGACCGGTGGTGTCGCGGATGATGCCGACCCCCTCCTCGAGGAGCGACTCGCAGATGCTGACCTCGACGCGACGAACCCGCGAGAGGCAGCTCCGGCCGCCCAGCCGTTCTGGATTCTCGCGCCGTCAGAGCGCGACGTCCATGATGAACGCGGCGAACCGCTCTTCCGCATCGGCCCGAATGCCTGGGCGCTCGTGATCGAAGACCGAGGGGGTGCGTTCGTCGTGCGACATGATGACGGACGGATCGGATACCTCCACGACATCTCCGACATCACGAAGGGCTGAAATGCGCACGATCGATCTGCGAGGGCGAGAGCTCTCGCCCGCAGACATGCTCGCTGCAGTGCCGCGGGCCACGCAGGCCCGCGCCGAGGCGCTCGACACCGCTGCACGTATCGTCGAGGACGTACGAGAGCGTGGCGAAGTCGCCCTGCGCGAGCAGGCGGAACGCTTCGACGCGGTCTCGGATCACGCCGTGCGGATTCCCGCCGAGCACATCACCGAGGCGCTGACCGAACTCGCTCCTGAGGTTCGGAGCGCGCTCGAGGAGGCCATCCGCCGTGTGCGGCTCGCCTCAGCCGCACAGGTGCCCGCCACGCAGGTGACCCGGATCGGCGACGGCGCCGTCATCACGCAGCGCTGGCAGCCGGTGCACCGTGTCGGGGTCTACATCCCCGGAGGCAAGGCGGTCTATCCGTCCAGCGTGATCATGAACGTCGTCCCTGCGCAGGTCGCCGGTGTCGAGCAGATCGCGCTGGCTTCGCCCCCGCAAGCCGATCAGGGTGGACGGATCCACCCGACGATCCTTGCGGCGGCTGGACTGCTGGGCGTCACCGAGGTGTACGCGATGGGCGGAGCCGGAGCGATCGGCGCGTTCGCGCACGGTGTTCCGTCGCTCGGCCTCGACCCGGTCGATGTCGTGTCCGGTCCTGGAAACAACTACGTCGCCTCAGCCAAGCGTGCAGTCGCCGGTGTCGTCGGAACAGACTCGGAAGCGGGGGCGACAGAGATCCTGGTCGTGGCCGACGCCGCAGCTGATCCTCGTCTCATCGCGGCCGACCTCGTCAGCCAGGCCGAGCACGACGAACAGGCATCCGCGGTTCTGGTCACCGATGCGGTGCAGGTCGCCGAACGGGTCGCCGTCGAGGTGGAACGGCTCGCCACCGCCACCAGGCACAGCGAGCGCGTGGCCGCCGCCTTGTCCGGACCGCAGTCAGCGATCGTGCTCGTCGATGACCGCATCATGGCGACCGCGTTCAGCAACGCCTACGCGCCGGAGCACCTCGAACTGCACCTCGTCGATGCCGAAGAAGCGGCATCGGCCTTCACGAGTGCCGGGGCCGTGTTCGTCGGCGATCAGACCCCGGTCAGCCTCGGCGACTACATGGCCGGCAGCAACCACGTGCTGCCCACCGGGGGACAGGCCCGCTACGCTCCCGGTCTCGGTTCGTACACATTCCTCCGCCCGCAGCAGGTGATCTCCTACGACAGGGCTGCGCTTGCAGCCGTGCGCGCCGGCGTGGTCGCCCTTGCGAACACCGAGGTGCTCCCTGCGCACGGCGAGGCGATCGAGGCCCGCTTCACCGCGTAGGATCGGTCAGATGCACTGCCCCTTCTGTCGTCACTCCGACTCTCGCGTCATCGATTCGCGCACCAGCGACGACGGGCTCTCGATCAGACGGCGCCGTCAGTGCCCGGAGTGCGGGGGCCGTTTCACGACCACCGAGACTGCCAGCCTCAACGTCATCAAACGTTCTGGTGTGATGGAGCCGTTCAGTCGGGAGAAAGTCATCACCGGTGTGCGGAAGGCCTGTCAGGGTCGCCCGGTGACCGAGGGTGACCTCGCCGTGCTCGCGCAGCGCGTCGAGGAGGCTGTTCGGCAGACCGGTGTCTCGCAGCTCGACACGAACGAGATCGGCCTTGCGATCCTCGGTCCGCTGCGAGAGCTCGATGAGGTCGCGTTCCTACGATTCGCCAGCGTCTACCAGGCGTTCGACTCGCTCGAGGATTTCGAGGCCGCTATCACCGATCTGCGGGCCGACCACACGAAGCGGGAGTCCGAGGACCGGTAATCTTGCAGTGATGTATCCGCTGCTCTTCCGCGCTGTCCTCTCGCGCTTCGACCCCGAGTTCGCCCACCATGCAGGTATGGCGGTGATCCGTGTGCTCGGCACGCCCCCGTTCTCCTGGGCGACGCGGGCGGTCACTCGCCCCGACCCTTCGCTCCGGGTGGAGACGCTCGGGCTCACGTTCCCCTCGCCGTTCGGCGTGGCCGCGGGTTTCGACAAGAACGCGGTCGGTGTGCGCGGTCTCGCCGCCCTCGGCTTCGGGCACGTGGAGGTCGGCACGGTGACGGCGGTCCCTCAGGAGGGAAACCCGAAGCCGCGTCTTTTCCGTCTGATCGCGGATCGTGCAGTCATCAACCGGATGGGCTTCAACAACGCCGGCGCAGATGCAGCGGCTCGTCGTCTCGCCCGGCTTCGTCGGGGCGCTCCTGACACGGTGATCGGTGTCAACATCGGGAAGAGCCGGGTGGTCGAGGTCGAGAACGCGACCGCAGACTATGTGGCCTCAGCGACCCGACTCGCCCCTCTTGCCGACTATCTGGCAGTGAACGTGTCATCCCCGAACACCCCGGGCCTGCGTGGCCTGCAGGCCGTGGAGACGCTAGCGCCGCTGCTTCGCGCCGTTCGCGAAGCCTCAGGGACCACCCCGCTGCTGGTCAAGATCGCGCCCGATCTTCCCGACGAGGAGATCTCGGCGATCGCGAAGATGGCTGTGGCCGAGGGGCTCGCGGGCATCATCGCGCACAACACCACGATCAGCCGAGACGGCCTGCTCACCGATGCTGCGACGGTCGAGGCAGCAGGAGCAGGCGGGCTTTCCGGCGCGCCGTTGAAGGAGCGCTCGCTCGAAGTCCTCCGAGTCGTGCGCGAAGCGGTGCCGGCAGACTTCTGCGTGATCGCGGTCGGCGGGGTCGAGACTCCGGCCGACGTTCAGGAACGCCTCGATGCCGGTGCGACCCTGGTTCAGGGCTACACCGCTTTCCTGTACCGCGGCCCGTTCTGGGGTCGCGAGATCAACAGGGGACTGGTCAGTCGGGGTACTGTCCGCGCTTGACCTGCGGCTTCGGAAGGCGCATGAAACGCATCTGCAGGGCGCGCATCGCGGCATACCAGCCGAGGCCGCGCTCGAGGCGATCCTTGCCGAACTTCGCCGCGACCTTGCGCTTGACCCGCATGCCGAGCAGGACCATGCCTCCGATGGCGATCACCAAGTACCCCATCATCACGATGTAGGCGTAGAACGAGATGACAGAGCTTGCCGGCACGAGCGAGGCGAGGATGACGAGCACCATGACGCCCATCACGAACTCGGCCGGGTGCCAGCCCGCGTCGACGTAGTCGCGCACCCAACGGCGCTGCGGACCCTTGTCGCGGACCGGGAGGTACTTCTCCTCGCCGGCAGCCATGCCGGCCTGTGCTTTGGCGCGGCGCTCGTTGAGGTCGGCTTTGGCGGCGGCCTTCGCTTCCTTCGTGTTGGCGACGAGGGGGCGGCGGCGGGCCGCTTCCTGCTCAGCACGAGTCGGCGTCGCGCGCCCCTTGCCGCTTGCCGACGTCTCGGAGGCGTCGTCGTTCGTCGATGGGGAGGCAGGGGTAATGGCCACGGAGTTCCTCGGTTCGCTGACGGGAGATCACCTTAAGATTACTCGCATGACCTCTCCTGTTCTTCCCAGTGACTCCGACGACGCCGTCCTCGAGGCCGTAGCCACCGGTATCCCGTCAGCGCTGTCCGATCTCGGCCACCTCGTGCGCATCCCCGGGATGGCCTGGCCGGCGTTCGATCAGACCCAACTGGAGCGCAGCGCCGAAGCCGTCGCGGCGTTGGCAGCGGGCACCGGAGTATTCGACGAGGTCCGAGTGCTTCGTTCCGGGATCCCCGGCACCGACGAGCAGGGACAGCCGGCCGTTCTCGCAACGCGCAAGGCCCGCAACGGCAAGCCGACGATCCTCCTCTACGCGCACCACGACGTGCAGCCTCCGGGGGATGACGCGTTGTGGGAGACACCGCCGTTCGAACCGACGGTGCGCGATGGCCGCCTCTACGGTCGCGGCGCGGCGGATGACAAGGCCGGGATCATGGCGCACATCGCGTCGATCCGTGCGGTGAGCGAGGTGCTCGGAGATGACCTCGACCTCGGCATCGCGATGTTCATCGAAGGTGAGGAGGAGTACGGGTCCCGTTCGTTCGCCCAGTTCCTCTCCGACAACAAGGAAGCGCTGCGGGCCGATGCCATCGTCGTGGCCGACTCCGGCAACTGGGATTCCGCCACGCCGGGCCTCACCGTCTCCCTGCGAGGCAACGCGCGATTCACGATGCGCGTGCGCACACTCGATCACGCCTCCCACTCCGGAATGTTCGGAGGCGCCGTGCCCGACGCGATGATGGCGACGGTCACGCTGCTGTCCACCTTGTGGAACGCCGACGGCTCGGTCGCCGTCCAGGGTATGACCGAGCGCGATGCGCCCACCCCCGACTACACCGAGGCGACGCTTCGCGACGAGGCCGGATTGTTGCCCGCCACCACACCGATCGGCGACGGGACGATTCTCAGCCGGATCTGGAACAAGCCGTCGGTGACCGTGATCGGCATCGATGCCACGAGCGTCGCCGCGGCCTCGAACACTCTGCTTCCTGAAGCGACGGTCGTGATCAGCGCTCGCGTTGCCCCGGGGCAGACCGGGAAGGATGCGTACGAGGCGCTCGAGAGCCACCTTCGCGCGCACGCGCCCTTCGGCGCAGAGCTCACCTTCTCGGACGTCGATCTCGGCGACGGTTTCCTGGTCGACACCAGCGGATGGGCGGTGGCGTTGACACGCGACGCGATGCGCGACGGCTACGGAGTTCCGCCCATCGATCTGGGAGTGGGTGGTTCGATCCCGTTCATCGCCGATCTGGTGCGCGAGTTCCCGACCGCGCAGATCTTGGTAACCGGGGTGGAAGACCCTCATTCGCGGGCTCACAGTCCCAACGAGTCGCTCCACCTCGACACCTTCCGCCACGCGGTCGCGACCGAGGCGTTGCTGCTCACTCGAATGAATGCCACAGAACTCTGAGCCTCACAGGATCCGCGGCGGTAGAATCGTCCGAGAAGCCGTGCACCTGCGGCCCGTCACAAGGAGCGACATGAGCGACACCACACTCTCCCCGGAGACCACCCGCGCACACGGCGTCACCCTGACCGATGCTGCCGCCACGAAGGTGAAGAACCTTCTCGAGCAGGAGGGGCGCGAAGATCTTCGTCTGCGCGTCGCCGTGCAGCCCGGCGGGTGCTCTGGCCTGATCTACCAGCTGTACTTCGACGAGCGCTACCTCGAGGGCGACGAGACGGTCGACTTCGACGGCGTCGAGGTGATCATCGACAACATGAGTGTTCCGTACCTCGACGGCGCGGCGATCGACTTCAAGGACACGATCTCCGAGCAGGGGTTCACGATCGACAACCCCAATGCAGCGGGCAGCTGCGCCTGCGGCGACAGCTTCCACTGACTCTCGCTTCTGCGGTCACGGCCGCCGTCACCACTGGTGACGGCGGCCGTTCCGCTTCCAGAACCTGCGTGGTTGGCATGAATCAGGTGTGAGGTTGCCCTAGACTTGGGTGTGCTCTGTTCGCGATCTGAAAGGTGCATCGTGCCCTCGAAACGCAGCCTTCGTTGGGCCGCCCTCCCCGTGGGAGTTGCGGCAGCCTTGGCCCTGGCGGGATGTTCTCCCACCGAGCTGAACGGCTTTCTTCCGGGCTTCGTGGAGGGTGGCCCCGCAGCCACCAATCAGACCGAGCGCGTCTCGTCGCTCTGGGTGAACTCCTGGATCGTGCTGCTGGCCGTCGGCATCATCACCTGGGGCCTGATGGCCTGGGCCGCGATCGCCTACCGCCGTCGCAAGGGTCAGACCGGCCTGCCGGTGCAGATGCGCTACAACATGCCGATCGAGATCTTCTACACGATCGTGCCGCTCATCCTCGTGCTGGGGATGTTCTTCTTCACCGCTCGCGATCAGACGGAGATCGAGGCCAAGTGGGACGAGCCCGACGTCGAGATCACCGCGATCGCCAAGCAGTGGGCGTGGGACTTCCAGTACGACGGAGACCAGAAGGACAACTCCGACGCCGTCTGGACGATGGGTATCCAGGCTCAGCCTGACAAGGACGGCAACATCGACCAGGCTGAGCTGCCCACGCTGGTGCTCCCGGTCGATCAGAAGGTCACGATCAACCTGAAGTCCCGTGACGTCATCCACTCCTTCTGGATCATCGACTTCCTCTACAAGAAGGACATGTTCATCGGGAAGGACAACTCCTGGTCGTTCATCCCGACGCGTGAGGGAGAGTACGCCGGCAAGTGCGCCGAGCTCTGCGGTGAGTATCACTCGATGATGCTGTTCAACGTGAAGGTCGTCTCGCAGGCTGAGTACGACGCCTACCTCGCCTCGCTCGAGGAAAAGGGCAACACCGGCGACATCACCGGAGCCTACGACCGTCTCTCGAACTTCCCTGGGACAACCCCGAAGACCGACACCGAGGAAGGAGGGGAGTAAGTCATGTCGACCACAGAAGCTCCCCGTACCGACGAGACCCCCGGGTCGCGCCCCAACGCTCTGCCCGCCCGCCAGGCCGCTCTCATGAGCTCCTCGCGTGTCGAGCAGAAGGGGAACATCGTCGTCAAGTGGATCACCTCCACGGACCACAAGACCATCGGGTACATGTACCTGATCGCGTCGGTGATGTTCTTCCTGCTCGGCGGTGTGATGGCACTCGTCATCCGCGCCGAGCTGTTCGCGCCGGGAATGCAGATCATCCCGACGAAGGAGCAGTACAACCAGCTGTTCACGATGCACGGCACGATCATGCTGCTGATGTTCGCGACACCGTTGTTCGCGGGCTTCGCGAATGCGATCCTGCCGTTGCAGATCGGTGCTCCTGACGTCGCCTTCCCGCGTCTGAACGCCTTCGCCTTCTGGCTCTTCCTCTTCGGCTCCACGATCGCGGTCGCCGGCTTCCTCACCCCGCAGGGTGCGGCTTCCTTCGGATGGTTCGCCTATCAACCTCTGGCAGGAGCATCGTTCTCCCCGGGAGCGGGTGGCAACCTCTGGATGGTCGGCCTCGGCATCTCGGGTTTCGGAACGATCCTCGGTGCCGTCAACTTCATCACCACGATCATCACCATGCGAGCTCCTGGCATGACGATGTGGCGCATGCCGATCTTCACGTGGAACACGCTCATCACGAGCCTCCTGATCCTGATGGCGTTCCCGGTGCTCGCAGCGGCCATCTTCGCGGCCGCCGCAGACCGCATCCTGGGTGCGCACATCTACGACCCGGCCAATGGCGGAGTCCTGCTCTGGCAGCACCTCTTCTGGTTCTTCGGTCACCCTGAGGTGTACATCATCGCGCTGCCGTTCTTCGGTATCGTCTCGGAGATCTTCCCGGTCTTCAGCCGCAAGCCAATCTTCGGTTACAAGACCCTGGTCTATGCGACGATCGCCATCGCGGCGCTCTCCGTCGCGGTGTGGGCTCACCACATGTACGTCACCGGTTCAGTGCTGCTGCCGTTCTTCGCGCTCATGACGATGCTCATCGCTGTGCCGACAGGCGTGAAGATCTTCAACTGGATCGGCACGCTCTGGCGAGGGTCAGTGACGTTCGAGACGCCGATGGTCTTCGCTCTCGGCTTCCTGGTGTCGTTCGTGTTCGGTGGTCTGACCGGTGTGATCCTCGCGGCCCCGCCGCTGGACTTCGCGCTCTCCGACTCGTACTTCGTGGTCGCCCACTTCCACTACGTGGTGTTCGGCACCGTGGTGTTCGCCATGTTCGCCGGCTTCTACTTCTGGTGGCCGAAGTGGACAGGGCGCATGCTGAACGAGCGTCTCGGCTACGTGCACTTCTGGTTGCTGTTCATCGGTTTCCACATGACGTTCCTCATTCAGCACTGGCTGGGTGTCGACGGCATGGTGCGTCGCTACGCGGACTACTCGGAAGCTGACGGCTGGACCTGGCAGAACCAGGTCTCGACGATCGGTGCGATCATCCTCGGCGCCTCGATGCTGCCGTTCTTCCTGAACGTGTGGATCACGGCCCGCAAGGCTCCGAAGGTCACGGTCAACGACCCGTGGGGCTATGGTGCATCGCTCGAGTGGGCCACATCGTGCCCGCCGCCGCGACACAACTTCACGTCGATCCCGCGCATCCGCAGCGAGCGTCCCGCGTTCGATCTGAATCATCCCGAGGCTGCTGAGTTCGCGACCACGGCTCCCGGCGAGCGAGAGGCCCACTAAGTCATGCGCGACAACGTCATTCTCTGGTGGGTCCTGACGGCCTTCTTCGCCCTCGTCGGTGTCGTCTACACGGGCTGGCACATCCTTGCTACGCCCTCGGACAACTTCGCAATGCGGATCGAGTGGGTCGGCACGGTCGCGCTGTTCTTCGCCGCCTTCATGGCAGCGATGATCGCTTTCTATCTCGATCGCACGCACAAGGCACAGCAGGGTGAGCTGCCCGAAGACATCCTGACCGCCGACATCGATGACGGTGACCCGGAGCTCGGCGAGTTCAGCCCGTGGTCCTGGTGGCCCATGGTCCTCGCCGCCTCGGCCGGGGTCTTCGTGGTCGGACTCGCGGTGGGGCACTTCCTCCTCCCGATCGGTATCGCGATCTTCGTCGTCGCGATCGTCGGCTGGGTGTACGAGTACTACCGCGGCAACTTCGCCCGCTGACGCAGCCGCATACGAAGAAGGCCCTCGGATTCGTCCGAGGGCCTTCTTCGTATGCGGCGGAGGGCCGTGGTCAGGCGCGAGTGCGGATACGGGCGATCCCGGTCAGCGGATCCACGGGACGGTGGTGGGTGCCGTCGGCGTCTTCGACCGCATAACCCTCGCGGACCCAGTACTCGAAGCCGCCGATCATCTCTCGCACCTTGTATCCCAGACGCGCGAATTCGAGCGCACCCTTCGCGCCCGCGTTGCATCCAGGACTCCAGCAGTAGACGACGATCTCCGCGTCGGCTGGCACTTCGATCGGCGCGCGTGAGGCGATCTCGCTGTAGTGCATGTGCACGGCTCCTGCGACCCGTCCTTGAGCCCACGCCTCATCAGACCGGACGTCGATGACGAAGATGTTCTCGCCGGCCTTCTGCGCGGCATGAACATCGCTGGGGTCGGTCTCATAGGTCAACTTGGCCGTGTAGAAGTCGGTGCGATCGATCATGGCTTCAGCCTAAGCAGCGGCCGTTCGTCGCACCCAGCAGATTTCCGTCGCTCTACGTGCGAATGCTGTCAGTACGACGCACCGACTGTCAGCGCTTGAGTGTCACAGCACGGCGGTCATCTGTACTCGTGCACCGAACTCGAAGAGCCCGAGAGCCTCTTCTACCCGCACGAGGCCGATGAGCAATGGCGTCTGAGGCTCGGTCGTGACGAAGCCGCAGGTCTCGTAGAACGGAGCATTCCAAGGTACGTCGACGTAGGTGCGGAGCGTGATCTCGTGGTGCCCGCGGCGGCGGGCTTCCGCAAGTGCACCCTCGACGAGCTGACGCCCGATGCCGCGTCGACCGAACGAGGGAAGTACCGAAAGCTGTTCGAGGTGGGCGTGCCCGTCGAGATCGAGGACATGTACGAACCCGACGACCATAGGGGCGGCTGTCGCGTCTCCTGAGTGCTCGGCTACGAGGACGAATCCGGGCGCGGACGCGCGATCGTCGGCTGGAGTCGGGGGAGGCCAGTCGACGGCGCCGAAGCGATCGACGAGAAGGGCATCTGCCGCGGTTTCGATCTGTTCGGTCGCTGCGGCATCGTCCGCTCGAGCTGGTCGCAGATGGATCTCCATGATCAGTCTGCGGCGACGGCGGCGATCGCTTCGATCTCCACGAGCTGGTGGTCGTAGCCGAGGACGGTGACGCCCAGGAGTGTGCTGGGGACGTCGTGCGCGCCGAACGCGGCATGAATCACATCCCAGGCCGTGACGAGGTCGGCCTGTGCGGAGGAGGCCACCAGCACGCGTGTGCTGATGACATCCGTGAGGGTCGCACCGGCGACGTCGAGTGCCGCCTTGAGCGTCTCCACACATCTTGCCGCCTGAGCCGCGTAGTCGCCCGGCGCCGCAGTCGTCCCGTCGTCATTGAGCGGGCATGCTCCGGCAAGGAAGATCAGTCGGGAACCGGTCGGTGCTGTCGCGGCATAGGCGTAAGGAGCATCGGCGAGGGCGGAGGCGCGGATCAGCTGGACGACGGATGACATGGTGGTTTGATCCTTTCATGCAGGGATAACGATGAAGGCCCCGTCCGTGTGGACGAGGCCTTCATCAGCAGGGGAGTGGCGGCTACTCGCCGTCTTCCGACTTCTTGTTGCGAGGCTTCTTCACCGGCTCGGTGGCGATCACCGTGCTCGGAGTGTTCGGCGTCTCGTCGACGTGCGTCTCATCGACCGTGAGCGGGGCGTCGGGGAATCCTGCACGCTCGTGAGCGCCCTGGATCTCTGCGGCCTCGGTCTCATCGTTGTGAGCTGTGACGTGGTTCTGGTGCGCGTCTGCGGCTTCGACCTCGGCCTGCGTGAGCGGTGCGAGGCGGTCCTCGAAGAACCAGCGGGAGATCGATGAACGGAGGTTCTCCGTCCACGGGATGCGTCCCTTGGCATTCGGGCGGACCACGAGGGGCTCGTAGCCGTCGACGTCGATGAGCTTCCAGCGGTCGTACTTGTCGACCGGCTGGTGCACCTCGATGAACTCGCCGCCGGGGAGGCGGACGATGCGCCCGGACTCGAAGCCGTGCAGCACGATCTCGCGGTCCTTCTTCTGCAGCGCGATGCAGATGCGCTTGGTGACGAAGTAGCCGAGGATCGGGCCCAGGAACAGCAGCGCCTGCAGGGTGTGGATGACCCCCTCCATCGTGAGCATGAAGTGCGTCGCGATGAGGTCGGAGGATGCGGCAGCCCACAGGACGGCGTAGAAGATGACGCCGGCAACACCGATCGCCGTGCGCGTCGCCGCGTTGCGGGGGCGCTGTGCGAGGTGGTGCTCACGCTTGTCGCCGGTGAGCCACGCCTCGAGGAAGGGGTAGATCGCGACGGCGACGATGAAGAGACCGAGTACCAGGACCGGTGCGATGATTCCGAACGACCAGGTGTGGTCGAGGAACACGATGTCCCAGTTCGACGGTGCCAGACGCAACGCGCCGTCGGCGAAGCCGATGTACCAGTCCGGCTGCGTACCGGCGGAGACAGGGGAGGGGTCGTACGGGCCGTAGTTCCAGATCGGGTTGATCTGGAAGAACGTCGCTATCAGCACGATGGTGCCGAACACGATGAACAGGTAGCCGCCCATCTTGGACATGTAGACCGGCATCATCGGGTAGCCCACGACGTTGTCGTTCGTGCGGCCGGGGCCAGCGAACTGCGTGTGCTTGTTGATGATCATGAGCATCAGGTGCACGACGATGAGCGCGATCACGAGCATCGGCAACAGCAGGATGTGCAGTGTGTAGAGGCGTCCGACGATGTCGGTACCCGGGAACTCACCACCGAACAGCAGGAACGAGGTCCACGTGCCGATGAGGGGGAGGCCCTTGATCATGCCGTCGATGATGCGCAGGCCGTTACCCGAGAGCAGATCGTCCGGCAGCGAGTAGCCGGTGAAGCCCTCAGCCATCGCCAGGACGAACAGCACGAAGCCGATCACCCAGTTCAGCTCGCGGGGCTTGCGGAAGGCACCGGTGAAGTACACGCGAAGCATGTGCACGCCGATGCCGGCGATGAAGACGAGCGCGGCCCAGTGGTGGATCTGACGGACCAGGAGGCCGCCTCGCAGGTCGAACGAGATGTGCAGCGACGACTCGAGGGCCGCGGACATCTCGATACCACGCATCGGTGCGTATGCGCCGGTGTAGTGGGTCTCGACCATGGACGCCTGGAAGAAGAAGGTCAGGAAGGTGCCCGAGATGAACACGACGACGAAGCTCCACAGAGCGATCTCGCCGAGCATGAACGACCAGTGATCGGGGAAGATCTTGCGTCCGAGCTCCTTGACGAAGCCGGAGAGGCTGGTGCGCTCATCGATGTAGTTCGACGCGGCACCGACGAAGCGACCGCCGAGGGGCGCCTTGGTGTCTTTGTCCTCTTTGGACAGCGTTGCGGTGCTCAATGGCGCTCCCAGAAGCTCGGGCCGACGGGTTCCTTGAAGTCGCTGCGTGCGACCAGGTAGCCCTCGTCATCGACGGTGATGGGCAGCTGCGGCAGCGGACGTGCCGCCGGGCCGAAGATGACCTTTGCGTGGTCCGTGACGTCGAACTGCGACTGGTGGCACGGGCACAGCAGGTGGTGAGTCTGCTGCTCGTACAGAGCCACAGGGCATCCGACGTGCGTGCAGACCTTGGAATAGGCGACGATGCCGTCGTAGGACCAGTCCTTGCGGTCCTCGGCCTCGATCAGCTGCTCGGGGCGCAGACGCATCATCAGGACGATGGCCTTGGCCTTCTCCTCGAGGTAGCCGTCGCTGTGGCTGAGCGTCGCGAGCTCTTCCGGGATCACGTGGAATGCGGAACCGAGGGTCACGTCCGCTGCGCGGATCGGGGTGCCGTCGGGGTCGCGCACCAGGCGGGCGCCCTTGTCCCACATCGTGTGCTTGAGCAGCACGACCGGGTCACCCGCGGTGGGGTCTTCCGGCGTCGAATGCGGTGCGAGGCCACGGAACAGCGTGACACCGGGGATGATCGAGGCGACGAGCGCGGCGAACAGCGAGTTGCGGATCACCGCACGGCGTCCGAAGCCGGACTCCTCGTTCGCGTCGGAGAACGCCTGGATGGCGGCCTCGCGGGTCGAGTCCTTGCCACGGGTGGGGTGGCGGTGCTCGATGAACTCCTTGTCGGACATCAGCGCCTTGGACCAGTGGATGGCACCGATGCCGAGGGCCAGCAGCGCCAGAGCGATGCCGAGACCGATGAAGAGGTTGTTCTGCCGGATGTCGATGAGCGCGCCGCTCTCGATCGGGAACAGCATGTAGGCGGCGACCGCCCAGATGCTGCCGGCGAGGGAGAGGTAGAACAGCGTGTAGACAGTGCGGACAGCGGCCTTCTCAGCGCGCGGGTCCTTGTCGGTCATCCGCTCGCGATGCGGCGGAAGCCCGGGGTTCTGCACGGGATCGCTGACTGCGACACCCAGCCCCGGAGAGGGCTGGTAGGCCCTGTCAAGAGCCTGCGAGTCGTCGTCGTGTGCCATGGTGCTCCTCGTACGTTCCTCTTCGATGATTAAGCGTCAGTTGGACTTCGCCGTGATCCACACGGTGACGGCGACGAGCGCGCCGATACCGAAGATCCAGACGAACAGGCCCTCGGAGACCGGCCCGAGCGAACCGAGCGAGAATCCGCCGATCTGCACGGACTGCTGCTGGAAGAGCAGCGCCGAGATGATGTCGCGCTTGTCTTCGTCGGACAGGTTCATGTCGCCGAAGACCGGCATGTTCTGCGGGCCGGTGACCATGGCCGCGTACATGTGCAGCGCGCTGGTCTCGCTGAGCCCCGGGGCGTACTTGCCCTCGGTGAGCGCTCCACCGGCGGCCGCCACGTTGTGGCACATCGCGCAGTTGACGCGGAACAGCTCTGCGCCGTTCGCGACATCGCCCTTGCCGTCGAGGATGCCCTCATGCGGGAAGGTCGGGCCGGGGGCCTCGGACTGCACGAAGGACGAGATCGCCAGGATCTGGTCTTCGGTGAACTGCGGTGCCTTCTGCGGAGCCTGCGGTCCCTGCATCTGCAGGGGCATGCGGCCCGTCGACAGCTGGAACTCTGTCGCCAGCTCGCCCACGCCGTAGAGGCTCGGACCGTTGGCGGTTCCTTGCAGGTCGAGACCGTGACAGGTGGCGCAGTTGGCCGTGAACAGCTTCTCGCCGTCTTCGACCGTCAGCTGGGTGGTCGCGGACTGCGTGTCGGACGCAGCGAACGCTGCGGACGCACCTGCGTACACGGCGCCCGTGATCATGAGGCCTGCTCCGATGAGCGCGGCCGCCGCCAAAGGGCTGCGACGACCGCTGGAACGGCGCTTCTTCTCTCGTGCCATCTCGGGGATCAGCTCCGCTCTTATTTCAGGAAGTAGATAACGAGGAACAGCACGATCCAGACGACGTCGACGAAGTGCCAGTAGTAGGACACCACGATCGAGGAGGTCGCCTCCTTGTGCCGGAAGTTCTTGACGGCGTACGCACGGCCGATGACGAGCAGGAACGCGACGAGGCCACCCGTGACGTGCAGGGCGTGGAAGCCCGTCGTCAGGTAGAACGCGGAGGCGTACGAGTCTGCGTTGATCGGCATGCCTTCAGCGACGAGCTGTGCGTACTCCCACACCTGGCCGGAGACGAAGATCGCGCCGAGGGCGAAGGTGAGGAAGAACCACTCGACCATTCCCCAGCCGAAGAGGCGACGGCGTCCGGCGCCGTTCTTCTGGCCCTTGCCGATCTTGTAGGGCTGCAGGTCTTCTGCCGCGAACACGCCCATCTGGCACGTGAACGAGGAGAGGACGAGGATCAAGGTGTTCACTGCGGCGAACGGGACGTTCAGCAGCTCGGTCCGGTCTGCCCACAGCTCGGGTGAGGTGCTGCGGAGGGTGAAGTAGATCGCGAAGAGTCCCGCGAAGAACATCACCTCACTGCCGAGCCACACAATGGTGCCGACAGCTACCGGGTTGGGCCGCTTGATCGTTCTCGCCGCCGGGGCATACGTCGCTGAGGTCGTCACCCCTCCATTATGGCCGATCCGCGGGCGTGATTCTTGCACCGACGGCCCTCGAATTGCCGGTCGGTGACTTAGGGGACCCTAAGAAAACACTGCGAATACCCGGTGAATCCGCGGGAAACAAGGGGTGGGCGCGAAGTGCACATGCGTTCGGAAGCATCTGCATGTTTTCTCCGCGCCGATAGGATCGCACACATGGCTGATTCGCTGACCTGGTCCGACGTGCTCACCTCGCTTCTGGAGCGTCGTGACCTCAGCATCTGGGAGTCCACATGGGCGATGCGTCAGATCATGCAGGGCAATGTGACCGAGGCTCAGCTGGCGGGCTTCCTCGTCGCGCTCCGTGCGAAGGGCGAGACGATCGACGAGATCGTCGGGTTCCGTGACGCGATCCTCGAGGCGGCCGTCCCCCTCCCCGTCTCACCCAACGTGCTCGACATCGTCGGAACCGGTGGAGATCGTGTCGGCACGGTGAACGTCTCCACCACAGCGGCGATCATCATCGGCGCCACCGGGGTGCCGGTCGTGAAGCACGGGAACCGGGCCGCGAGTTCCGCATCGGGCTCCTCCGACGTCCTCGGCGCGCTCGGTCTCGAGTTGTCGCTCGATCCGGCAGGCGTGGCCTCCATCCTCGACCGCACGGGCATCACGTTCGCCTGGGCGGGCGCGTTCCACCCCGGGTTCAAGCACGCAGGCCCTGTCCGAGCAGAGCTCGGCATTCCCACCGTGTTCAACATGCTCGGTCCGCTCTGCAACCCCGCTCGCGCGGAGGCCAACGCCGTGGGCGTCGCGCAGATCGAGCGCGTTCCGTTGATCACCGGTGTGTTCAGGACCCGTGGCGCCACGGCTCTCGTCTTCCGTGGTGACGACGGACTCGATGAACTCACGACGACAGGGCACAGTCGTATCTGGGAGGTCACTCGAGGAGACATCCACGAACACGACCTCGACCCTCGCGACCTCGGAATCCCGGTCGCCGATCTCGCAGACCTCATCGGCGGATCACCGCAGCACAATGCGGACATCCTCCGCCGCACGCTCTCGGGTGAGACCGGTGCCGTGCGGGACATCGTGCTGCTCAACGCGGCCGCGGGCATCGTCGCGTTCGAACTCTCCCAGGATGCCGCCCAGGTGCAGCGGCCCATCCTCGAGCGGCTGCGCGCCGGGTACGACAAGGCGTCGGCGGCCGTGGACGACGGCCGTGCGCTGGCGAAGCTCGATCAGTGGATCGCCGTGAGCCGTGAGCTGGCGGCTCCCCAGGCCTGATCATGGACCCCGTCGACGCGCTGTTGGAGATCGCCTCTCTGCTGGAGCGCGAGCGGGCATCGCGATATCGCGCGAAGGCCTTCCGCCAGGCGGCCGCGACGCTGCAGGATCTGCCCGAGGACGTCAGGAGCGATCCCACGAGGCTGCGGGCGGCGAAGGGGATCGGCGAATCAACGTTCGCGGTGATTCGCCAGGCGCAGGCCGGACACGTGCCGGAGTACCTGATCGAGCTGCGAGGCGACGTCGAACCTGAGCGGGTCTCGGCACTTCGGGCCAAGCTCCGTGGCGACCTGCACGCGCACACCGACTGGTCGGATGGCACCACTCCGATCTCGGTGATGGCCGCGGCCGCGCGGGCCCAGGGGCATGAGTATCAGGCGATCACCGATCATTCGCCCAGGCTGCGGGTGGCGCGGGGGCTCTCCGCCGAGCGGCTTCGCGAGCAGATGCCGTTGGTGCGGGCCGAGTCCGGCGACGGCTTCACCCTGCTCGCCGGGATCGAGGTCGACATCCTCGAAGACGGAGCTCTCGACCAGGAGGACTCGCTGCTGGGTGAGCTCGACATCGTCGTGGCATCGGTGCATTCGAAGTTGCGCATGGACGCGCGCCCGATGACGGCACGGATGATCGCGGCCGTGTCACACCCACGAGTCAATGTCCTCGGGCACTGCACGGGGCGCCTCGTGCAGGGCGACCGCGGGACGCGTCCGCAGTCGGAGTTCGATGCGGCGGCGGTCTTCGCCGCATGTGCGGAGAACGGCGTGGCCGTCGAGATCAATTCGAGGCCGGAGCGACAGGACCCGCCGGACGAGTTGATCTCAATCGCGTTGGACGCGGGATGCCTGTTCTCGATCGATTCGGACGCTCACGCGCCCGGTCAGCTCTCGCTGCTCGATCACGGCGCGGAACGGGCGGAGCGTGCCGGGATTCCGGCATCGCGGATCGTGACGACCTGGGGCCTCTCCCGGCTGATGGCCTGGGCGGAGTAGACCGCTACGGGCCTCCGCGGTCAGCGCACCGCCAGTGCCGCGTTCGACACGGCTGTGATCGCGCGAGTCATGGAGCCGCCGAGGTTCCACTTCTCGGCGAGAGCAGCTGCCGCATCCGCTTCGGCGGGATCGAGCACCCGCAGCGGAACACCGGGGTCGCTGATCGGGAGCGATGTCGCGACCGCGACCACGGTCGGTGCGACATCGAGGTACGCCGAGGCGGCGAGGATCTTCGCGCGCACGCCGGCGCTCATGCCCTCGCCCGCTTCTGCAGCGGCACGAATGCCCTCGAGGTCGCTGTGCGTCTGCAGCAGTGTCGCCGCCGTCTTCTCGCCGACGCCTGCGACACCGGGGAGACCATCTGAGGCATCACCGCGCAACGTGGCGAAATCGGCGTACTGCGAGGGGAGCACCCCGTATTTGGCGACCACGGTCGCGTCGGTCACGATCTCGAGATTGCTCATGCCCCGAGCGGTGTAGATGACGCGGACGTCGCGGGCGTCGTCGACGAGCTGGAACAGATCGCGGTCGCCTGTCACGATGTCGACCGGCATCGTGGCGTCGGTCGCGAGGGTGCCGATGACATCATCGGCTTCGTGCTCGGCGATCCCGATGATGGGGATGCCGATGGCGGCGAGCGTCTGGCGGATGAGCGGGATCTGCGCCTCGAGAGGGTCGGGGACCTCTTCGACGTCAGGTCCGCTGACGACGACCTCGACGACGCGGTGTGACTTGTAGCTGGGGATGAGGTCGACGCGCCACTGCGGACGCCAGTCGTCGTCCCAACAGGCGATCACATGAGTGGGCTGGTAGAGCGTGACGAGCTTGGCGATGATGTCGAGCAGACCGCGCGCGGCGTTGATGGGCGAGCCGTCTGGCGCGGTCACCTTGTCTGGAACGCCGTAGAAGGCGCGGAAGTAGAGGCTGGCGGTGTCGAGCAGCATGAGGCGATCGGTCACGAACGACAGTCTGGCACGGTGATGCGACGCCGGCATGGCGGCATCCGGCGTCTGAGACGATCCGGGTGGTCGCGACACTCGCAGGTATGACAGCTCCTCTTCGTGCATTCTCCTCACTTGTCGCCGGTGGGTTGGCGCTCGCTCTCGTGCTGGCCGGATGCACTTCTGCTGCCGGAGGTTCTCCTGCGCCGGAATCGACAGCCGACCAGAACGCTTCCGATTCCTCGTATGCGCCGCTGGCGGCCTGGCTCGATTCGACGTCGTTCGTGTTGAAGGTCTGGGGCGATGCGTGTGCGCCGCAGATCGGGGATCTCATCGTGGGGGAGCAGTCGCTCGAGATCGTGCTCGTCGATGGCGAAGATGAAGTGTGTGCGGCGGTGCAGACGGCTCACGGCATCTACCTCGGCCTGCCTGCTTCGTTCGACTCATCGCGCGCGGTCGAGTTGATCGTTACCGACGCAGGAGGGCAGACGACGGAGCTCACGCTGCCAGGGCTCGCGGCGGGAGAGATCATCCCGGCGGACCGGATGCCTGCGCAGACGCCTGCGGCGACGTGGATCGACGACGATGAGCTGGCGATCCTGACCTGGGGCTCGTCGACATGCATGCCGGGTTCCGGCACGTTCGAGGCTGTCAGTGAGACGGAGGGAATCGTCCGGCTGGAATCGACGACGGACGGGATCTGCACGATGGATCTGGTGCCGCAGATCGCGTTCGTGCCGGCGGCGGACGTCGCGGCAGACGCCGCGCTGACGCTGGAGGACCATGTCGGTGCCGATGGCGGGCCCGTCGTCCTGACGGTTGTGAAGTAGGCCCCTTCTCCGCGCTGCTCAACAGCCGGGTGCGGATGGTCGCTGTTCACAGGTGAACGCGACGAGCGCGGTATGCGCCTCGAAGATGCGGATCTCCTGAGAAGGGCCGTCGATCGCGAGCTGGCCCGCCACCGGGAACCACCCGCCGCCGAGGTCGACCTCGGCGGTGTAGCGGACCGTGACGTGAGCCTCGTAGGTGCCGCGCTGTCGATAGGTGTGGCTCGTCGCGGTCGGAGTGAATGCGGCCTGCCCGAGCGCCGACCAGGTCTGTCCGCCGCTGCTCGTGGTCGCGGTCGTGCCGTCTCCGTGGGTGAACTCGTAGCCCACGGGTGTGAAGCGCACGGTGAGTGGTGCGCCGAAGAGAGTTCCCGATCGGGTCTGCGCGGATGCCGCAGCGACGAAGTTCGTCGGCATGCCGATCACACCGACGTTGTCCGGCTCGCCGGTGGCGGTCACCGGGGCGGGAGAGAACTGTGCAAGGTCAGCAATCGTGATCGCCGGGGCTGAGGGGGTCTCAACACCTGGCGGTGGCGGTGACTCCTCCTTCTCTTCCGTGCCGCGGAAACAGCCTCGAGCACTGTTCCAGTCGTCGAGGCAGGAGTCGAAGTTGAACTCGTGCACCGGGAACGCGGGGGCGGAGGGGGAAGAAGGGGTGTCTCCGCGGGAGTTGTCGTTTCGCGGACCGTCAGAAGAAGGCTGCGTCTGTGTGCCGGAGATGACAACCTCTGTGTTGCCAGTGGAAATCGCCGCGCTTCCAATCGGTGGGTCCGAGCTGTCGTCACCGACGGAGGTTTGATGGGAGGTTCCGAGCATGAAGAGGTGGAGTGCGAACATTGCTAGCACTAAGGCGTTGCGCACTTTGCCTCTTTGTTCACCGAGACCGAGTCGATCGTCAACGATGATTGGTCGGCCACGAAAACGACGTCGAGCGAGTAGACGTTTGGGCGGTTCGCGTCGATCTGGGAGATCCCGGCAGAGTCGGTTACGGTCACCGCACTCACGTCGAGACACACCTTGGCTGAGACCTTGTCGAACGGTGAAGCGGCCTCAACTCCCTGGAACGACAGAACCTTGGTGTCACCTTCGATGACGAAGCCTTCGGCATGCATGGCGGAGTATGACTTGCGGTCAGCTGCTTCAAACTCCCCGCTGGACAATGCAAAAAGTGGCTCGAAAGTGGCCGGATCGGCGATGTCTAGCTGGTTGAGACGTGCCGTGAACGCCCGGTACGTCTCCTCCGCAGCGGCGAAGGCCTCCTTTTCCGAAGCGAACGCGGCGGTCGGAGTCGGCGTCGGCGATGGCGCGGGGGAGCAGCCAGCGAGTACCGCGGAGACGGCAACCAGTGCGACGGCTCCGAGACGATGCGAATGGCGGAACTTGATCGGGCTGCGGCGAGAAGGAGTCGGCGAGATCACCTGGTCACGCTAACCCGGAGCAGAGGAGGCCCGCTCGAGTTATCCACAGTTGCGTCCCGCCGGAATCCGGCTCCCCGGACATCCGAACTTCTGATAGCCTTAACTGTCACTCGTGGCGTGCATACGCGTGCCCTCGTGACAAGAAAACCAAAATCCACCGCTGTGAAGCATGCAGTCGGCCGTGCGCGGTCGTTGCCTCCCAGCCTGAGTCTCCATTCACAAGGACAACCCACTACATGACTACCGCAACGACCGCCCCGGCCACCAAGCAGGTCGCCATCAACGACATCGGATCTGCTGAGGACTTCCTGGCCGCGGTCGAGAAGACCCTGAAGTTCTTCAACGACGGCGACATCATCGAAGGCACGATCGTCAAGATCGACCGCGATGAGGTCCTCCTCGATGTCGGCTACAAGACCGAGGGTGTCATCCCCTCGCGCGAGCTCTCGATCAAGCACGACGTCGACCCGAACGAGGTCGTCGCTGTCGGCGATCTGGTCGAGGCCCTCGTTCTCCAGAAGGAGGACAAGGAAGGCCGTCTGATCCTCTCCAAGAAGCGTGCTCAGTACGAGCGTGCGTGGGGAGACGTCGAGAAGATCAAGGAGAACGACGGAGTCGTCACCGGTACGGTCATCGAGGTCGTCAAGGGTGGACTCATCGTCGACATCGGCCTCCGTGGCTTCCTGCCGGCCTCGCTCATCGAGCTGCGCCGCGTCCGCGACCTCACGCCGTACCTCGGCCAGGAGATCGAGGCCAAGATCCTCGAGCTCGACAAGAACCGCAACAACGTCGTTCTGAGCCGCCGCGCGCTGCTCGAGCAGACGCAGTCGGAGTCGCGCACCACGTTCCTGAACAACCTGCACAAGGGTCAGGTCCGCAAGGGTGTCGTGTCGTCGATCGTCAACTTCGGTGCGTTCGTCGACCTGGGTGGCGTTGACGGCCTCGTGCACGTCTCCGAACTGTCCTGGAAGCACATCGAGCACGCCTCCGAGGTCGTCGAGGTTGGCCAGGAGGTCACCGTCGAGATCCTCGAGGTCGATCTCGACCGTGAGCGCGTCTCGCTGTCGCTGAAGGCTACGCAGGAAGACCCGTGGCAGGTCTTCGCCCGTACCCACGCGATCGGTCAGGTCACGCCGGGTAAGGTCACCAAGCTCGTTCCGTTCGGTGCGTTCGTTCGCGTCGCAGACGGCATCGAGGGCCTCGTCCACATCTCCGAGCTCTCCAGCAAGCACGTCGAGCTGGCCGAGCAGGTCGTGTCGGTCGGCGAAGAGGTCTTCGTCAAGGTCATCGACATCGACCTCGAGCGTCGTCGTATCTCGCTGTCGCTGAAGCAGGCCAACGAGGCTGTCGACCCCAACGGCACCGAGTTCGACCCGGCTCTGTACGGCATGCTCGCCGAGTACGACGAGAACGGCGAGTACAAGTACCCGGAGGGCTTCGACGCCGAGACCGGTGCTTGGAAGGAAGGCTTCGACACTCAGCGCGAGGCATGGGAGCAGGAGTACGCTGCAGCCCAGGCTCGCTGGGAGGCGCACAAGGCTCAGGTCGTCAAGGCGGCCGAGGCCGAGGCAGCGGCCGGAGACGACTTCGGCGGCGGCCAGTCCTTCACGAGCGAGGTCGCAGGCGCGGGCACGCTCGCGGACGACGAGGCACTCGCGGCTCTGCGCGAGAAGCTCTCGGGCGGCAACGCTTAAGCAGCATTCTGAAACGGGTCGTCACCTCGCCTTCGGGCGGGCGTGGCGGCCCGTTTCACATGTCCGACCAGCGGAGTCACCTGCGTGACGCAACATTACGACCGCATTCGTAACAGTCCGACTGCTCGGCCAACATGGGCGTATGACCACCCTGCTGCCTGCGTCGCGCACGGTCGACGCCTCGACGGCAGCGGGAACCGCACAGGCCGTGCGGCTCGACGGTGTCGAGCGCTCGTTTCCGCTGCCGCACAGTCGCCGTAACGTGCTGCGCGGCGTGGACGTCGACATCGCCGCCGGTGAGATCGTCGCGGTGGTCGGCCCCTCCGGATGCGGCAAGTCGACGCTGCTCCGTCTCGTGGGCGGCTTGGACGTCCCGACGCACGGCAGCATCCGCCTCGATGACACACCGGTGGCCGATGTCGACGAGCGCACGGCGGTCGCTTTCCAGGAGCCTCGTCTGCTCCCATGGCGAACCATCTCCCAGAACGTCGAACTCGGAGTGCCTCGCGGTATCGCCCGCCGGGCCGGCCGTGAGCGGGTCCGTGACCTGCTGCACCTGGTCGGGCTCGAGCACGCCGCCGACCAGCGTCCACGCGAAGTGTCGGGCGGTATGGCGCAGCGTGCTTCGCTGGCCAGAGCTCTCGCTCGCAATCCCGGGGTGTTGTTGCTCGACGAACCTTTCGGTGCGCTCGATGCGCTGACCCGGTTGCGGATGCATGATCTGCTCCTGAAGATCCACGCGGCCGAGCCCACGACGATCCTGCTCGTCACCCACGACGTCGAGGAGGCCCTGTACCTCGCAGATCGTGTGCTGTTGCTGCGCACGCTCTCGGATGACGATGAGCCCTCGATCGCCCGCACGATCACCGTGCCGGGAATCCGCCCGCGAGACCGCGCCGATCGCGGCCTTGCCGACCTTCGCGCCGACCTCCTCGAAGGTCTCGGCGTCGACACCCACCACCGCACCGCCGAGGAGAACCGATGAGCATCACCACCCGCCGAATCATCCCCGCGATCGCCATCGCCGGGACGATGATGCTCGTCGCCACCGGCTGCGTCGCCGGAGAGAACGCCACGGCCAGCGGCGCGAAGCCCACGTCGGGAACGACCGAATGGTCATCCGACACGCTTTCGATCGACTTCGCGACGTACAACCCGCTGAGCCTCGTGATCCGCGATCAGGGCATCCTCGAAGACATCCTCGGCGACGACGTCACCGTCGAGTGGGTGCAGTCCGCCGGCTCCAACAAAGCCAATGAGCTGCTGCGCTCCGGTTCGGTCGATGTCGGCTCGACAGCCGGATCTGCTGCTCTGCTGGCTCGAGCGAACGGTTCGCCCATCCAGGTCATCGATATCTTCTCGCAGCCGGAGTGGGCGGCCATCGTCGTCGGGCCGAACAGCGACATCACCTCGATCGAAGACCTCAAGGGAGCGTCGGTCGCGGCCACGAAGGGTACCGACCCGTACTTCTTCCTGCTCCAGTCACTGGAAGAGGGCGGGCTCTCCCTCTCCGACGTCGAGGTGCAGAACCTCCAGCACGCCGATGGCCGGGCAGCTCTCGACGGCGGATCCGTGGACGCCTGGGCCGGTCTCGACCCGATCATGGCGGCGGCTGAGGCGGAGTCGGGCGACAAGCTCATCTATCGCAACGTCGACTTCAACACCTACGGTTTCCTCAACGCTACCGAGGACTTCATCACGAACCACCCCGACCTCGCTCAGGCTGTCGTCGACGCCTACGAGCAGGCGCGTGAGTGGGCGCTCGAGAACCCCGACGAGACCGCCGCGCTTCTCGCCGACGTCGCCGGAATCGACATCGGCGTCGCCACCACGGTGATTCAGGAGCGATCGAACCTCGACGTGAGTGGCGTCCCCGGTGACGACCAGATCGCAGTGCTCGAGAGGATCGCTCCGGTGCTCGTCGAGTCCGGCGACGTGCAGGGCGGCAAGGAGTCCGTCGACAAGGCGCTCTCATCGATCGTGAACGCGAAGTTCGCCGAGAAGGCAGTCGACGGCGAGTGACTGATATCGATCAGCGAGTGATCGTCCCCGCGGACTCGCGGGACGCGCTCGACGCAGCCCGCGGACAGTCTCGGCGCCCGGAGCGCGGAACCCGTCGGGTCTGGGATCGACCCATCGTGCGAATCCTGGGTGGTCTGCTGCTGCCGGCGGTGATCTTGCTCGCCTGGCAGTTCGTGACGACCTCGGGTCTCGTCGAGCCCTACCGTCTTCCCACGCCGGCATCGGTCTACCAGGCCGGCGTCGAGCTCGCAGAGAACGGTCAACTCTGGACTCACATCGCGATCTCGGTCCAGCGGGTTCTGCTCGGCTTCGCCATCGGCTCGGTGATCGGCCTCGCGGCGGCAGGAGTGGTGGGGCTCTCGCGCTGGGGTGATGTGCTTCTCAGCCCGACCCTCGCGGCCGTCCGTGCCGTGCCGTCGCTCGCCTGGGTGCCGCTGCTCATCCTGTGGATGCAGATCGGCGAGGAATCGAAGGTCACGCTCATCGCGATCGGTGCGTTCTTCCCGGTGTACACGACGGTCGCCTCGGCGCTCCGCCATGTCGACCCACAGCTGGTCGAGGCCGGTCGCTCGTTCAGCCTGCGGGGTTGGTCGCTGTTCCGCACCGTGCAGCTGCCGGCGGTCGTCCCCTCCGTGGTGGCGGGACTCCGACTCGCCCTCGCACAGGCGTGGTTGTTCCTGGTCGCCGCCGAGCTGATCGCCTCTTCGATGGGGCTCGGATTCCTGCTGACCGATTCGCAGAGCACCGGCCGAGTCGATCGCATCCTGCTCTCCATCGTGCTCCTCGCCCTGCTCGGCACGATCACCAACGGTGTTCTCGTGCTGCTGGAGAAGTACCTGCTGCGCCGATGGACGTGACGGTGACGGAGGCTCGGCTGCACGAGACGCGTGTCTACGAACCCTCGAACGAGTTCTCGAACGCGAACGTGACAGCCGAGGCGTACGCGCGTGCCGCGGCAGACCCTGTCGCCTTCTGGGAAGACGCCGCGCGCCGTCTCGACTGGGTCGATCCCTGGCACACGGCGCACGAGTGGGAGCCGCCGACGAACGGTGCGATCCCCGCAGCTCGCTGGTTCGTGGGAGGCCGGCTCAACGTGGCCGTCAACTGTGTCGACCGACACGTCGAGGCCGGCGGCGGCGACCGAGTCGCTCTGCATTTCGAAGGGGAGCCGGGAGACCGCGCTTCTGTCACCTACGCAGAGCTGCAACAGCGGGTCTCCCGTGCCGCAAACGCCCTCGTCGCGCTGGGGATCCGAGCGGGCGACCGCGTGGTGATCTACCTCCCGGTGCTCGTGGAGACGATCGTCATCACTCTGGCCTGCGCACGAGTGGGGGCCGTGCACTCACTCGTGTTCGGCGGATTCTCGGCCGAGGCTGTGCGTTTCCGCCTGGAGGACACCGGTGCGAAGCTCCTGGTGACCAGCGACGGCCAGTACCGTCGCGGCACCGTCACCGAGGTGAAGTCGACGGCCGACCTCGCCGCCGCCGATCTGCCCGATCTCGAACACGTGCTCGTCCTTCGCCGCACCGGCCAGGAGGTGCCGTGGACCGACGGCCGCGATGTCTGGTGGCACGACGTCGTCGACACCGCATCGTCGACCCACGAAGCAGAGGCGTTCGATGCCGAGCATCCGCTCTTCATCATCTACACCTCCGGCACCACGGGGAAGCCGAAGGGACTCGTGCACACCTCGGGCGGCTACCTCGCGCAGGCGAGCTGGGCGCACTGGGCCCACTTCGACGCGAAGCCCGACGACGTGCACTGGTGCACCGCCGACCTCGCCTGGGTCACCGCGCACACCTACGAGATCTACGGGCCGCTCTCGAACGGCCTCACACAGGTCATCTACGAGGGGACTCCCGACACCCCGCACCACGAGCGCCACCTCGAGATCATCGAGCGCTACGGGGTGACCGTGTACTACACCGCGCCCACTCTGATCCGGACGTTCATGACCTGGTTCGGAGCCGACCTCCCGACCGGCCATGATCTGTCGAGCCTGCGACTGCTCGGAACCGTCGGCGAGGCGATCAACCCCGAGGCCTGGGTGTGGTTCCGCCGCAACTTCGGTCGTGACGAACTGCCGGTCATCGACACCTGGTGGCAATCGGAGACGGGCGCCGCGATGATCGCCCCGCTTCCCGGCGTCACGAGCCTCAAGCCCGGCTCGGCATCGGTGCCGCTGCCGGGGCTCGATGTCGCGGTGGTCGACGAACTCGGGCATGAAGTCGAGCCAGGACGCTCGGGCACATTGGTCATCCGTCGACCGTGGCCGGGGATGGCACGCACCATCTGGGGAAACCCGAACCGGTACCGTGACGCGTACTGGTCCGCATACGCCGGCCACGGTGAGTTCGGGGGCTTCTACGTCGCCGGTGACGGCGCGACCAGGGACGCCGACGGGTACATCTGGATCCTCGGTCGACTGGACGACGTCGTGAACGTCTCCGGACACCGTCTCTCCACGATCGAGATCGAGTCTGCTCTCGTCGCGCACGACACCGTGGGCGAGGCCGGCTCGGCCGGAGTCTCCGATCCGGTCACCGGTCAGGCCGTCGTCGCGTTCGTCACGCCTTCCGGTCGCGCGGAAGTGACACCGTCCGCCCTTCGCGCTCAGGTCGCGCAGGCGATCGGGCCCGTCGCCAAGCCGAAGCACATCGTGATCGTGCCCGACCTGCCGAAGACGCGATCCGGCAAGATCATGCGCCGACTCCTGGCACAGTTGTGGGAGGCCGAGCAGGATCGCAGAGCCGGCCGCGAACCCCAGCAGCTCGGAGACACGACGTCGCTGCAGAACCCCTGGGCCGTCGGCGATATCGCCGACGTGCTCGCCGCCGCTGAATCGAGGACATCATGACGGAAGAACATCGCTTCGGGTTCCGCACCAGGGCCCTGCATGCCGGTGGCACCCCCGACGCATCGACCGGAGCCAGGGCGGTGCCGATCTACCAGACCACGTCCTTCGTCTTCGACGACGCTGCGGACGCCGGAAACCTCTTCGCGCTGCAGAAGTACGGCAACATCTACTCGCGCATCGGCAACCCCACGGTCGCGGCTCTCGAGGAGCGCCTGGCCTCGCTCGAAGGTGGCATCGGTGCGGTGGCGACAGCCTCGGGCATGAGCGCGGAGTTCATCACGTTCGCGGCTCTCGTCGGCGCAGGAGATCACGTCGTCGCCGCCGCGCAGCTTTACGGCGGCACAGTGACGCAGCTCGACGTGACGCTGCGTCGCTTCGGTGTGGAGACCACGTTCGTCGCCTCGACCGACCCCGCAGACTTCGCCGCTGCGATCCGACCCGAGACGAAGGTCGTCTACGTCGAGATGATCGGAAACCCTTCGGGGGAGATCGCGGACATCGAGGGCCTCGCCGCGGTCGCTCATGAGGCCGGTGTGCCGCTCGTGGTCGATGCGACGCTGGCGACCCCGTATCTCGCACGTCCGCTCGAGCACGGCGCCGACATCGTGATCCACTCGGTGACGAAGTTCCTCGGCGGACACGGAACGACGCTCGGCGGAGTCGTGATCGAGAAGGGCACCTTCGACTGGGGCAACGGCAAGTTCCCGCAGATGACCGAGCCCGTCGACTCGTACGGCGGCATCAAGTGGTGGGACAACTTCGGCGAGTACGGATTCCTCACCAAGCTCCGCTCCGAGCAGCTGCGTGACATCGGTCCAGCGCTCAGCCCGCAGTCGGCATTCAACCTGCTCCAGGGGGTCGAGACGCTGCCGCAGCGCATCGACGCGCACCTCGCGAACGCCCGCGTCGTCGCCGACTGGCTCGACTCCGACCCGCGCGTCGCTTACGTCACCTGGGCAGGACTCGAGGGGCACCCGCACCACGAGCGCGCCGCCAAGTATCTGCCACTCGGACCGGGGTCGGTGTTCGCATTCGGCGTCGCAGCGGAAGACGGTCGCGCAGCGGGGGAGAGCGTGATCGAGAACCTGCAGCTCGCCTCGCACCTCGCGAACATCGGCGACGCGCGCACGCTCGTGATCCACCCCGCCTCGACGACCCATCGCCAGCTCGCCGAGGAGCAGCTCGTAGCCGCCGGAGTACGGCCTGACCTGATCCGTATCTCCGTAGGACTCGAAGATGCCGACGACATCATCTGGGACCTCGACCAGGCCCTCACGACCGCGACAGGAGCGAACCGATGATCGCCACCATCTCCGGCGACGCGTGCGCCCTGCCGGGTGCCGTGCCGAGCGTGCCAGGACGGACCTGGATCGGACCGACGCAGCAGGAGCGTTTCGGCCTCTTGCGACGAGCGAAGTCGATCGCGATCGTCGGTGCGTCGAACAACCCCGCACGCGCGTCGTACTTCGTGGCGACGTATCTGCTCTCCAGCACGGCGTATGACGTCTACCTGGTGAACCCACGCGAGAGCGAGATCCTCGGGCAGCCGGTCTATGCGACGCTGAGCGATCTGCCCGTGGTGCCCGACGTCGTGGATGTCTTCCGTCGTCACGACGACCTTCCCGGCGTCGCGCAGGAAGCGATCGAGGCGGGAGCGCAGACCCTGTGGCTGCAGCTCGGGTCCTGGAACGAGGATGCGGCGGCGATCGCGGAGGGCGCGGGACTCTCGGTGGTCATGGATCGTTGCATCAAGATCGAGCACGCGCGATTCCACGGAGGACTGCATCTGGCGGGCTTCGACACGGGTGTGATCAGCTCACGACGCCAGTTGCTCGCGAGATGAGCCGTGCCCGGGGCGAAGCCTAGACTGGCGGCATGCCCCTCATCGCACTCACCGGCGGCATCGCCTCCGGGAAGTCGACCATCGCCCGGCGTCTGGCCGAGCACGGTGCCATCATCGTCGATGCCGATCAGATCGTGCGCGACGTGCAGTCTCCCGGATCACCGGTCCTCGAGCGGATCGCCGAAGCGTTCGGCGCCGATGTCGTCGCACCGGACGGCTCCCTCGACAGGGCGGCGCTGGGGGCGCAGGTGTTCGGTGACGCCGACCTCCTCGCGAGCCTGAACGCGATCGTCCACCCGGCTGTGCGCGACGAATCGCAGCGACGATTCGATGACGCTCTCCGAGACGATGCGGAAGCCGTGGTCGTCTACGACGTGCCTCTTCTGGTCGAGGCGCGGGTGGATGACCCGTGGGATCTCATCGTGGTCGCGCACGCGCCGGCCGAACTGCGCAGGCAGCGGCTCGTCGAGTTACGCGGCATGGTGGAGCGCGCGGCGCAGGAACGGATCGATGCGCAGGTCTCCGATGACCGTCGTCTCGCGATCGCCGACGTCGTGATCGACACGTCCGGCACCCTGGAGCGCACGATCGAGCAGACGGATGCCCTCTGGGAGCGGATCAGCGCAAAGTGACCTTCTCCGGTCATGCGCCGGGGTCGCGCGAGTACCGGCGCCTCATCGTCGGACTGTTCTTCGCGGGAATCGCGACGTTCGCGCAGCTCTATTCGGCGCAGGCCGTGCTGCCGCAGATCTCGTCCGATCTCTCGGTCACCCCGGCGACCGCGGCGCTGAGCGTGTCGGCTGCGACGCTCGGGCTGGCGCTGGCCGTCATCCCGTGGTCGATCGTGGCGGACCGGATCGGGCGGGTGCCCGCGATGGCCACGGGAGTGCTGACCGCCACGGTGTTCGGCCTGACCGCCCCGCTGAGCGGGGAGATCATGACGCTGCTCATCCTCCGCTTCGCGGAGGGTGTTGCCCTGGGGGCCGTGCCGGCTGTGGCCCTCGCGTACCTCAGTGAAGAGGTCGAGGCGCGCCATGCTGCTGCCGCAGCGGGGAGCTACATCGCGGGCACCACGGTCGGTGGGCTGCTCGGACGCATCGGCTCAGGGATCGTCGGAGAGGTGGGCGGGTGGCGCGCCGGCATCCTGTCCGTCGCCGTGATGTGCGCGGTGGCGGCTGTGCTCTTCCTCTGGCTCACTCCGCGCTCGAGAGGCTTCGTCCCCGGGCGGCTGCGCGCCGACCGCGGGCCCGGCATCCTGGAGAAGCTCCGTGCGCCGTTGCGCTCACCGCTGCAATGGGCGCTGTACGCGCAGGGTTTCCTGCTGATGGGAGCCTTCGTCGCGGTGTACAACTACCTCGGTTTCCATCTTTCGGCAGCGCCGTTCGCGCTGCCGGTGTGGCTGGTCACCCTGCTCTTCCTGGCCTATCTCGCCGGCACGGTGTCCTCGCCATGGGCCGGGGCTCTGGCATCCAGAGTCGGACGCTTCCAGGTACTCCTGGCCTCGATCGGCGTGATGGTCGCCGGCGCCCTGTTGCTCCTGGTCCCGATGGTGGCCATCGTGCTCGTGGGGCTCGTGCTCTTCACCGCCGGCTTCTTCGGCGCACATGCCGTGGCCTCGGGGTGGACTCCGGTCGCTGCCGATCCCGGCAGCAGAGCTCAGGCTTCATCGCTGTACTACTTCGCCTACTATGCGGGGTCGAGCCTGTTCGGATGGATGCTCGGTCTCGTGTTCGGCGCGGCGAGCTGGGGCTGGTTCGTGGCCGTCGTCGTGGCGATGTGCGCAGCAGCCGCCTTCGCCGCGGTGTCGGCACTGCGCGAGGCGCCGACCGGTCAGCCGCCTTCCTGAGAGGATCTCGTCATGCAACAGCAGTATCTCCAGGCCTATGACGGTCAACTCCGTACCACCCCGGAGGTGTCCGGTGCTTCGAGCGTGGCCGCGTACGGACCGCTCCTTCTCGCGACGTTCGCCGGAGGACGCGGTTTCGCCACCTACGCGGAGCTCGGCGATGTGGATGCGGATGACGTCTCTGGCCTCGTCGACGCCGCGATCGAGCACTTCGCCGGTCTACCCGAGGTGATGTCGGTCGAATGGAAGACCCGCGGACATGATCGTGCGCCCGGGCTCCACGAAGCCCTCGTCGCCCGCGGTTTCGTGGCGGAGGATCCGGAGTCGATCATGATCGGGGAGGCGCGTCTCCTCGCGCAGCACATCGAGATCCCGGAGCAGGTGACCATCAGGCGGATCCGCACCGACGACGAGGTACTCGCGGCGGGCGAGATGCAGGGACTGGTGTTCGACGACGCGGACTGGCGCTCGAGGGCGGAGGATCTCGTCGTGCGCCTGCACGAGGATCCCTCCACCGAGCTGTGGATCGCCGTCGTCGACGATGCGATCGTCAGCGCCGGGCGCCTCGAGCCGGTCGCGGGGACGGAATTCGCTGGGCTCTGGGGCGGTTCGACCCTGGCGGAGTGGAGGGGGCGTGGGATCTATCGTGCGCTCACCGCGGAGCGGGCCAGGTCTGCGCTCGCCCGTGGCATCCGGTATCTGCAGTCGGATTCGACCGAGTTCTCGCGTCCGATCCTGGAACGGTCGGGGTTCGTGAAGGTGTCGACGACGACGCCGTACGTCTGGACGCGCCCCGCGGGGTGACCGGAGGCGCTCCTGTGACGGCCTCGATGTCGGAGGGGCGGCATACGCTGGAGGTATGCAACCCACGCGCAGTGTCCGCCCCTTCGAGGTCATCAGCGAGTACGAGCCCGCCGGCGACCAGCCGAAGGCCATCGCCGACCTTGCGGCGCGCATCAACGCGGGGGAGACCGACGTCGTGCTGCTCGGTGCGACCGGTACCGGAAAGTCCGCGACGACGGCTTGGTTGGTCGAGCAGGTGCAGCGCCCGACGCTGGTTCTCGCGCACAACAAGACACTGGCCGCGCAGCTCGCGAACGAGTTCCGCGAACTCATGCCGAACAACGCGGTCGAGTACTTCGTCTCGTACTACGACTACTACCAGCCAGAGGCCTACGTGCCCCAGACCGACACCTTCATCGAGAAGGACTCCTCGATCAACTCCGAGGTCGAGCGGCTGCGGCACTCCACGACGAACTCGCTCCTCAGCCGTCGCGATGTCATCGTCGTCTCGACCGTGTCCTGCATCTACGGTCTCGGCGCACCGGAGGAGTACCTCCGCGCCATGGTCGCGCTGCAGGTGGGGGAGCGGTACGACCGTGACGCCCTGATCCGTCAGTTCATCGCGATGCAGTACAACCGCAACGATGTCGACTTCTCCCGTGGCAACTTCCGGGTGCGCGGCGACACGATCGAGATCATCCCCGTCTACGAAGAGCACGCCATCCGCATCGAGCTGTTCGGCGATGAGATAGAGGCGCTGTACTCGCTTCACCCGCTCACCGGCGAGGTCATCGAGAAGCTGGCCTCCGTTCCGATCTTCCCGGCTTCGCATTATGTGGCCGGTACCGATGTCATCCAGCGCTCGATCGGCACGATCGAGGCCGAATTGGAAGATCGTCTGACCGAGTTCGAGCGGCAGGGAAAGCTGCTCGAGGCACAGCGCCTGCGCATGCGCACGACTTTCGATCTCGAGATGCTCCAGCAGCTGGGCTTCTGCTCCGGCATCGAGAACTACTCGCGGCACATGGATGGGCGCGAACCCGGCGAGCCGCCGCACACGCTACTCGACTTCTTCCCCGACGACTTCCTGCTCGTGATCGACGAGTCGCATGTGACGGTGCCTCAGATCGGTGCGATGTACGAGGGTGATGCGTCTCGCAAGCGCACGCTCGTGGATCACGGATTCCGACTGCCGAGCGCGATGGACAACCGTCCGCTGCGGTGGGACGAGTTCAAGAACCGCATCGGGCAGACCGTCTACCTGTCCGCCACCCCGGGCAAATACGAGATGGGGATCGCCGACGGCATCGTCGAGCAGATCATCCGTCCGACCGGACTGGTCGATCCGCACATCGTCGTGAAGCCATCGAAGGGGCAGATCGACGATCTGCTGGAAGAGATCCGTCTTCGTGTCGAGCGCAACGAGCGCGTGCTCGTCACGACCCTCACCAAGAAGATGTCGGAGGAGCTCACCGACTTCCTCGGCGAGCACGGTGTGCGCGTGCGCTACCTGCATTCCGATGTCGACACCCTGCGCCGTGTCGAACTGCTCAGCGAACTGCGTGCCGGCGTCTACGACGTGCTCGTGGGCATCAACCTGCTGCGTGAAGGCCTCGACCTGCCGGAGGTCTCGCTCGTCGCGATCCTCGACGCCGACAAGGAAGGCTTCCTCCGATCGGGCACCTCCCTCATCCAGACCATCGGTCGTGCGGCGCGTAACGTCTCGGGTGAGGTGCACATGTACGCCGACAAGATGACCGACTCCATGACGAAGGCGATCGAGGAGACCGACCGCCGCCGCGAGAAGCAGGTCGCGTACAACAAGGAGCATGGCATCGACCCGCAGCCGCTCCGCAAGCGCATCGCCGACATCACCGAGGTGCTGGCCCGGGAGGGTGCCGACACAGCGGAGATGATGTCGGGTCGAGGTCGGGCGACGGGCAAGGGCAAGTCGCCGACGCCGAACCTGCGCCGAACCGGGATCGCTGCCGAGGGTGCGCAGCAGCTCGAAGCCACGATTCAGGATCTGTCGGACCAGATGCTCGCGGCTGCTGCCGAGCTGAAGTTCGAGCTCGCCGGGCGGCTGCGCGACGAGGTGCAAGACATGAAGAAAGAGCTCCGTGCCATGGAGCGCGCCGGGCACGCGTAGACAGGAACCTGACCGATGGATGCTGCAGGGAACGAGCTCGCCGACCGCGTCCGGGCGCTTTTGAGTGCGGACGCCGAGATCGAGGAACGTCGCATGTTCGGCACAAGAGCGTTCCTCGATGACGGTCACATCCTGGTGGGTGCGCGCCCTGGCGGCGTTCTGCTCGTCCGGGTCGATGACGAGAACGGCGCAGCGCTGTTGACGCACCCGGGGGCGGCTCGCGCCGTCATGGGCTCACGCACCATGAGCTCGGGCTGGCTCGACGTGGTGCCAGGCGCCATCGAGGACGACACCGCACTGATGTTCTGGCTCGATGTCGCACGAGAGTCGACGGGCTCAGCGGTCGAGGCGCCAGAGCAGGATTGACGCTACGGGCAGTGCACCAGAGTCTTCGGGCCGGTGCGGTCGATCTCGTGCTGCGTCATCGGGGCACCACACAGGGGACAGGCGCGTTCGGCGCGTTCGGAGGCGCTGGGTGGTGGAGTCTTCTCGTAGGGCCCCACCGAGGCGGGCCCGGCGAACCGGATGAGGTTCGTGTTGACCCAGGAGTAGAACCCGCCGGCGTCGCGGATGCGGGTGCGGAGGGGTGGGCGGTCGGAGTCCTGTGCCATGTTGTTTAGTGTACTAACTATTAGTGCAGATGTATAGTCTCCCTTGTGACAGCAACCGACGATCTGCTCCGGCTCGAGAATCAGCTCTGCTTCGCTCTGGTGACCGCGGCGCGCAACGTCGTCGCCCTGTACCGCCCGATTCTGGAGCCCCTCGGTCTCACGCACCCCCAGTACCTCGTCATGCTGGCGCTCTGGGAGCGCGCGCCGAGGACGCTGAACGACCTCGCGATCGACCTCGCACTGGAGCCTGCCACCGCGTCGCCGCTGGTGAAGCGGCTGGAAGCGGAGGGACTGATCGTCCGTCAGCGCAGCAGTGAAGACGAACGACGCCTGGAGATCACGCTGACGCAGGCCGGGGCAGCGCTCCGTGATCGGGCAGTGAACGTTCCCCATCAGGTGATGGCCGCAGTCGGCATGGACATGGATGCGATCGCGGCTCTCCGTGACGGGCTCGGTCCTTTTGCGGGGCGACGGCCGGATCTCGGCTGACGCGTCCTCCGCGTCGCGGTTTCACCGCGGCGATGACCTCGCGGCTGAGGAGCGGCCCCCTATGGTGGAGGCATGTCGCGCTCCGAGCCCTCGGTCCCGGAGCAGGAGCGTGCCGGGGTGGATCGGCCGCGGGCGAGGCTACTGCTCCCGCTGATCGCGGTAGCCGGCTTCTTCGCGACGATCATGTTCGCGGCGGCCGCGCAGGGGCTTCCGCAGTTCGGTGGATGGTTCAACGACACCGGGGAACGGGCGGGGGACGATGTCCTGCCGACTGCGTCGACGGAGACCGCGCCTCCGCCGATGGAGCCCTCCGAGGACTCGCCGCTTCTCGCGATCATCGGCTACATCCTCGCCGCGGTCGTCATCGCCGCCGTTCTCACGATGGCGTACTTCGGCGTGCGGCTCCTGATCCGCTACCTCGTGGAGTTGTGGCGTGACCGTCCGCTCGCGCGCCGAGAAGCGACGAAGGTCGACGTCCAGGTCGTGACCGCGCCGGTGACGGATATCGAGCCGGACGAGGCGACGATCCGGCGGGGGATTGCCGAGGCGCTGCGGACGATCGACGACCGACCAGTGCCCGGTGACAGCATCGTGGCGGCGTGGGTGGGGCTGGAGGAGTCGGCGGCGGATGCCGGTGCTGGTCGCGGCGTCAACGAGACCCCTTCGGAGTTCACCGTACGTATCATCGGCCGACGCGCCGGAATCGCCGCTGACGTCGTCACCTTGCTCGCCCTCTACGAACAGGTCCGTTTCGGCGGTCACGACGCCGACGAGAACGACCGGACCCGGGCCTCCGAGTGTCTCCTCGGCATCCAGGAGGGGTGGCGATGAAGAGGCGGATGTTGGTTCTGGGCATCGGCGGCGTTCTCGCCCTGGCCGTGCTCTTCCTGCTCGGGCAGCTGGGCTTCCCCGAAGCGTTCGTGCTCGCGTGGATGATCCTCGTCGCCGCAGTGGTCCTCGCCTGCCGCCAGGAGTTCATCGAGGTCGGGCCGGTCTGGCCTCCCGAGAAGCGGAGCCGCAACCCGCGCGGCTCCGAGGTGTCACGCATGGCCTGGGCGATCAACACACGCACGGGTGTAGCCGGCCACGTCGTGGTGCGCAGAGTGCAGAGCGTGCTGAGGAGACGCCTCGCCCTGCGCGGACTCGACCTCGACGACCGTGCACAGCACGCCCGCATCGACGCCCTTCTCGGCGAGGGGGTGCGGGATGCCCTGCACCGGCGCGAAGTACAGCGCACCGACATCGAGATCGTGCTCGACGCGATCGACCGAATTCCGAATGACACGGAGGAGACCGGATGAGCAGCCAGGAGACCACGCAGATCGCCGATACCGGGCGTCGAATCCTCGAGAGCGTGCGCGGTGCCGTCGTCGGGATGGACGAACCGCTCACGATCGCCCTCGCCACGATCCTCGCGGGCGGCCATGTGCTCTTCGAGGACGTCCCGGGATTGGGGAAGACACTCGCGGCGCGGAGTCTGGCGTCCGCGCTCGGCCTCGATTTCCGACGCCTGCAGTGCACTCCGGACATGCTCCCCGGCGATGTCACCGGTTCCTACGTCTATGCGCCGGCCACCGGTGACTTCGTGTTCCGACTAGGGCCGATCTTCACCGGTCTGCTCCTCGCCGATGAGGTCAACCGCACCACGCCCAAGACCCAGTCCGCGATGCTGGAGGCCATGGCGGAGCATCAGGTCACCGTCGAGGGCAACAGCTTCCCGCTGCCGCTGCCGTTCCACGTGATCGCGACTTCGAATCCGATCGAGTACGAGGGCACGTACGCGCTTCCCGAGGCGCAGCTGGACCGCTTCATGGTGCGCCTCGCCGTCGGCTACCCCGAGGCGGAGGATGAGACGCGCATCATCCTCGACCGTGTGCGCCGGCAGAGCCCCGATGTGTCCGTCGATCCGGTCGTCGACGGAGCGGGTCTCCTCGCGATCCAGGCGGCCGTCGAGAGGATCCATGTCGACGCCGATGTCGCCAGATATTGCGTGGAGCTGACGAAGGCCACGCGGAATGCGACGCACGTCGCCGTCGGAGCCTCGCCGCGCGGATCGCAGTCCCTCGTGCTGCTCGGCCGCGCGCTCGCGGCCCTGGACGGTCGGGGCTATGTGCGACCGGACGACATCAAGCGCATTGCGGAACCCGTGCTCGCGCACCGGCTCACCCTGACACCTCAGGCCTGGGCCCAGGGCGTGGACCCCCGATCGGTCGTGGCGGCGGTGGTCGAGGCCACACCCGTGCCGCCGACCGTGGCCGCAGTGCGGTGACTGCGCAGGTCCGCGTCACGGCGAGCTCTGCTGTGCGCTGGAGCCGGACGCCCGTGATCGCGATCGGCGTCGCCGGCTCGGCGATCCTCGCTGCGGTGGGTCTCGTCTTCTCGCGACCCGATGTGATCGGCATCGGCCTTCCGCTCGCGCTGACGACGGCATGGATGCTGCTGCGTCGGCCCCGTGATTCGGTGATGTCGATCGAGTTGCATGCCCACCCGGAGGGTTCGGAGAGCTCGTCCGAGGTCGTGGCGGTGGCGGACGCGACTCTCGACGGTGACTGGCTCCAGGTCGCGATCGACCAGGAGGAGCAGCGATCGGGGCTCGCGGACGTGAAGCCAGGACGATCCGTCCTCACGGCGCGCAGCCGCCTGCAGCACTCCGGTCCGGTGGAGTTGCTCGCAGTGACCGTCCGCGGGGTCGCCCTCGACGGCGCATGGGTCTCGGACGCGGGGCCCCAGGTGGTGCTGGAGTGGAACACGCCGCCGAGGCAGCTCCGGATCGGACGACTCCCGGTCGCCCCGCGGCTGACGGGTCTGCACGGTTCCCACGAGGGGGAGCGACCCGGCCAGGGCGGCGATTTCCGCGACATCCATCCGTTCGCGCCCGGTGATGAGTTGCGTCGGGTCGACTGGCGCGCAACGGCCCGCGCCGCCCGCCGGCCAGGGGAACTCCTCGTGCGGCGCACCACCACGCTCAGCGATTCCTCGGTGGTGATCGCGGTCGACACTGCGGAGGATCTCGGAACCGTGGTCGCCTCCTGGGGTGCGGACGACCCCGACCGATCAGGAATCACCTCCCTGGATCTCGCGCGTGAGGCCGCGCTGTCGATCGCCACCGCGGCGGTCGGCATCGGCGATCGGGTCGCCTATCACGCACTTTCGCCCAGCGGGCGCAGCATCCCGTCCGGCGGAGGCCGGCGCCATCTTGCACGCGTGCGTGACGTGGTCGCGGCGACCGGTCAGAGCGACGACGACTCCGGGTACAGACGGTCGCCGGTCGTGCCGTCAGGATCCATAGTCTTCGTGCTCTCCACGTTCTTCGACGGAGCCGCGGCGCAATTGGCCACGCGGTGGCGGGCGGCGGGCCATGCCGTGGTCGCGGTCGACGTGCTCCCCACACCGGACGAGGGCCGACTCACCCGTGAGCAGCGCATCGCGCTGCGGACTCTGCTCGCGGAACGCTCCGACATCCTCGTCGAGCTCCGTCGTGCCGGGGTCGAGGTCGTCGCGTGGACGGATCCTGATGTCGATGTCGCGATGCGTCTCGCGGCCCTTCGCCAGCAACGGATGCGGACGGTGCGGCGATGAAGCGCGGTCTCCGTTCTTTCCGCGTGCGGGCCGCTGTTCCGGGGATCACCGTCCGACTCCTGGTCCTCGCGATCGTGTGGGGCGGCGCGGTTATGCTCGTCCCCTTCCCGCTGTGGCAGGGGTTGGCGGTGATCGCCGCGCTTCTCGCTGTCGTGCTCCCGCGCTCGCTGGCAGCGTGGTTCGGGGCGGCCTGCCTCGTGTTCGGGGTCCTCCTGACCGACCCGGATCCGGCACGTACGGCCCTCGCCATGCTGCTCGTGCCCGCGATCCACGTCCTTGCAGCGCTCAGCCTGGTGATCCCGATGTCCTCGCGAGTCGCCCTCGCGGTGCTCGGCCCGAGCCTCGCGCGCTTCCTCATCATCCAGCTGCTGGCGCAACCCGTGGTCTTCGGGGTGTGGCTGTTGGCACCATCGAACATCGATCACGGGATCGTGTGGCTCGCCCCGCTCGCCGCGGCGGCGCTCGCGTTCGGAGTGCTGCTGGCGCTGCGGATGGTCCGGCGGTCGGAGGCTCTGCGGAACGTGTCGTCGACGGGCGCGGATCCGATTGTTGAGCGTCCTCGCGGAGCCAATGTCCGTGGCCCCTCGTAGACTTGTTCGGTGCCCATCGTCCCCGTTGCCTCCGCCGGAAAACTCAGTGTTCGCGGTGCCCGCGTTCACAACCTCAAGAACGTCGACATCGATATTCCGCGCGACTCCCTCGTCGTGTTCACCGGCTTGTCCGGGTCGGGAAAGTCCAGCCTCGCGTTCGACACGATCTTCGCCGAAGGGCAGCGTCGCTACGTCGAATCGCTGAGCGCGTACGCGCGCCAGTTCCTCGGTCAGGTCGATCGACCAGACGTTGATTTCATCGAGGGGTTGAGCCCCGCCGTCTCGATCGACCAGAAGTCGACGAACCGCAACCCGCGGTCCACCGTCGGTACGATCACCGAGATCTACGACTACATGCGTCTGCTCTGGGCGCGCATCGGCATCCCGCACTGCCCCGAATGCGGCGAGCGGATCCAGCGTCAGACGGTGCAGCAGATCGCCGACCAGCTCATGGAGCTCCCCGAGCGCACGCGCTATCAGGTGGTCGCGCCGATCGTCTCGCAGAAGAAGGGCGAGTTCGTCGACCTGTTCCGTGAGCTCGGTGCGAAGGGCTATTCGCGGGCGATCGTCGACGGTGACCTCATCCAGCTCGCCGAGCCGCCCACGTTGAAGAAGAGCTACAAGCACGACATCGCCGTGGTGGTCGACCGGCTGGTGGCGTCCGACGACATCCTCGGACGCGTCACCGACTCGGTCGAGACCGCTCTCGGACTCGCGGGTGGAGTGGTGCAGATCAACTACGTCGACGGCGAGGGCGACGACGCGTGGCAGACGTTCTCCGAGAAGCTGGCCTGCCCGAACGGTCATGCCCTCACTCTCACCGAGATCGAACCGCGCACGTTCTCGTTCAACGCGCCGTTCGGAGCGTGCCCGGCATGCTCCGGGCTCGGCACGCGCATGTCCGTCGACGTCGATCTGATGCTCGGCGATGAAGACCTCTCGATCCGCGAGGGCGTCATCATCCCGTGGACCACGCAGGGCAAGGGACTGTTCCAGTACTACGAGCGACTGCTCGAAGGCCTCTCGAACGACCTCGACTTCTCGCTGGACACGCCGTGGCGCAAACTCCACTCCGACGTGCAGAATGCAGTGCTGCGCGGCGAGAACTACAAGGTCTCCGTCAAGTGGAAGAACCGCTACGGCCGCGAGATGCGGTACACATCCGGGTTCGAAGGCGTCGTGCCGTACATCGAGCGACAGTACCTGCAGGCCGAGTCCGACACCCAGCGCGGCCGGTGGGGCGAGTACCTCCGCGAGGTGCCGTGCCCCGTGTGCGATGGCAACAGGCTCAAGCCCGAGGTTCTCGCCGTGCAGGTGCACGGCCACTCGATCGCCGAGGTCTCACACCTCAGCCTCGCCGACGCTCGCGCGTTCATGGAGACCCTCACGCTGACCGACCGTGAAGCGAAGATCGCCGCGCAGGTGCTCCGTGAGATTCGTCTCCGTCTCGACTTCCTGCTGCAGGTCGGTCTCTCATACCTCAACCTCAGCCGTTCGGCCGGTTCGCTTTCGGGTGGTGAAGCGCAGCGCATCCGTCTGGCGACGCAGATCGGCTCCGGTCTGACCGGGGTGCTCTACGTACTCGACGAGCCGTCGATCGGTCTGCATCAGCGCGACAACCGCCGCCTCATCGACACGCTGCTGAAACTGCGTGACCTCGGCAACACGCTGATCGTGGTCGAGCACGACGAAGAGACGATCGAAGCGGCCGACTGGGTCGTAGACATCGGCCCCGGTGCCGGCGTGAACGGCGGCGAGGTCGTGCACTCCGGTCCGTACTCGGCACTGCTCAACGACAGCGCCTCGATGACGGGGGAGTACCTCTCCGGTCGCCGTGAGATCCCGATGCCGAAGAAGCGCCGCAAGATCGACAGGAAGCGGATGGTGAGTGTCGTGGGCGCGCGCGCCAACAACCTCCGAAACGTCACGGCCGACTTCCCGCTCGGCGTGCTCACCGCGGTCACCGGGGTCAGCGGCTCAGGTAAGTCCTCGCTCGTGAACGACATCCTCTACCAGGTGCTGGCTTCGCGACTGAACGGTGCCCGCACGGTTCCCGGCAAGCACACGCGGGTGACCGGACTCGACAACCTCGACAAGGTCGTGCACGTCGACCAGGCGCCGATCGGCCGCACCCCGCGGTCGAACCCGGCGACCTACACCGGAGTGTTCGATCGCATCCGCACGCTCTTCAGCGAGACGCCGGAAGCGAAGGTCCGTGGCTACCAGCCCGGCCGGTTCAGCTTCAACGTCAAGGGCGGCCGCTGTGAGGCGTGCTCCGGTGACGGCACGATCAAGATCGAGATGAACTTCCTGCCCGACGTGTATGTCGACTGCGAGGTCTGTCACGGCAAGCGCTACAACCGCGACACGCTGGCTGTGCACTACAAGGGCAAGAACATCGCCGAGGTGCTCGAGATGCCGATCGAGGAGGCGGCCGACTTCTTCGAACCGATCCAGGCGATTCATCGCTACATGAAGACGCTCGTCGATGTGGGCCTCGGCTACGTGCGGCTCGGTCAGTCGGCGACGACGTTGTCCGGTGGTGAGGCGCAGCGCGTCAAGCTGGCTACCGAACTCCAGCGCCGCAGCAACGGTCGCAGCATCTACGTTCTCGACGAGCCGACCACGGGTCTGCACTTCGAAGACGTCCGAAAGCTCCTCGAGGTGCTGAATGGTCTCGTCGAAAAGGGCAACACGGTCATCGTCATCGAGCACAACCTCGATGTGATCAAGTCGGCAGACTGGGTGATCGATCTCGGGCCTGAGGGCGGTTCCGGCGGCGGACAGATCCTAGCCACGGGCACACCGGAGCAGATCGCTCGCGTCGAAGAGAGCCACACCGGGCTGTTCCTCGCCGAGATCCTGGGTGAGGGGCGCTCCGCGCGGAAGGCCAGCTGATGGCCGACGTGTTGGCGTACAAGCCTCGGCCGGGGGAGATTCCCACCGACCCCGGCGTGTATCGCTTTCGTGACGCCTCGGGCCGGGTGCTCTACGTCGGCAAGGCGAAGAACCTGCGTCAGCGTCTCTCGAACTACTTCGCGCCGTTGCGCACGCTCCACGAGCGCACGCGACGGATGGTCACCACGGCAGCTTCGGTCGAGTGGACCGTCGTGCCGACCGATGTCGACTCGCTGCAACTCGAGTACATGTGGATCAAGGAGTTCGATCCGCCCTTCAACGTTCGATACAAGGACGACAAGTCCTACCCGTTCATGGCGGTGACTCTCGGCGATGAGGCACCCCGTGTGCTGGTGACCCGAAACAGGAAGATTCCCGGCGCACGCTACTTCGGCCCTTACCCGAAGGTGTGGGCGGTGCACGAGACGATCGACCTGATGGTCAAGGCGTTCCCGATCAGGACCTGCAGCGACGCCAGCTACAAGCGCGCCATGCAGACGGGGCGCCCGTGCTTCCCCGGCCAGATCGGCAAGTGCGGCGGCCCGTGCTCGATGACGGTGACGATCGAAGAGCACCGGGCGATGGTCGACGATTTCGTCGCTTTCATGGCCGGTGGCGACGAGCGGTTCACGCGGGAACTCACCAAGCGGATGCTGGCTGCGTCCGCGGCGATGGACTATGAAGCCGCAGCGAAGTACCGCGACAAGCTCTCCGCGATCGAGGCCGTGCTCGGCAAGAGCGCACTCGTGCTCGCCAGCGACGAAGACGCCGACCTGTTCGGCATCGCCGAGGACGAGCTCGCCGCCGCGGTGCAGCACTTCGTGATCCGCGGCGGTCGCGTGCGCGGTGTGCGGGCACTGACGATCGAGAAGGAGATCGACATCACGAGTGCCGAACTCGTCGATCAGGTGCTGCAGCAGGCGTACGGTGACGCGCAGGACGTGCCCCGTCGCATCCTCGTCCCCACGCTCCCCGACGACGCCGCGGAACTCGAACTGTGGCTACGGGAACGTCGGGGCAAGAAGGTCGAGATCGCCGTCGCCCAGCGCGGCCAGCGCGCCGATCTGATGCGCACGGCGAGCCTCAACGCCCAGCAGGCGCTGATCAGGCACAAGACGCGGCGTACGACCGACTACGTCGCCCGTACCCAGGCACTCACCGATCTGCAGGATGCGCTGGGGATGACCGAGGCGCCGTTGCGTATCGAGTGCTTCGACATCTCGCACCTCGGCGGCACCAACGTCGTCGCGTCGATGGTGGTCTTCGAAGACGGGCTGGCGCGCAAAGACCAGTACCGATCCTTCAACATCGCCGAGACGACGGACGACACCGACTCGATGTACCAGGTGCTTCGGCGACGGCTCGCGTACCTCGACCGGCCCGAAGAGCTGGAGATCATCGATCCGACGACGGAGGACGTCGTCGCCGAAGACCTCGGCGAGGCCACGGCGCGTCGTAAGCCCCGCTTCGCCTACCCGCCTCAACTGCTCCTCGTCGACGGCGGCAAGCCGCAGGTGGAGGCGGCAGCCAGAGCACTCCGTGATGCCGGTCACACCGAGATCGCCGTGTGCGGCATCGCCAAGCGGCTCGAAGAGGTGTGGCTCCCCGGCGACGACTTCCCGGTGATCCTGCCGCGCACGAGCGAGGCGCTGTACCTGCTGCAGCGCCTGCGCGACGAAGCGCACCGATTCGCGATCACGCACCAGCGCAGGAAGCGGCGCAACGACATCACCTCTGTGCTCGCCGAAGTTCCAGGGCTCGGCGCCGCGCGCATCAAGGTGCTGTTGAAGCACTTCGGGTCCGTCACCGCTCTTCGTGCCGCCGAGCCGGGACAGATCGAAGAAGTCCAAGGGATCGGACCGGTACTCGCTCAGAACATCCACACGCACCTGTCCACTCGCTAGGCTGGAGACCGAGGGGGAGAGGGAGTACTGAGCAATGGTTGACGGCGAGAAGGGCGAGTTCCTCATCGTCACTGGGATGTCTGGCGCGGGCCGGACGACCGTGGCGAACGCACTCGAGGATCTCGGCTGGTATGTCGTCGACAACCTGCCCCCGCAGATCCTGCGGCCCCTGCTCGATCTCACCGACATGGGCGGCACCGCTCTGCCCAAGGTCGCAGCAGTGGTCGATGTTCGCGGACGCAATCTCTTCGACGATTTCCCCGGGGTGGCGCGTGCACTGCGCTCGCGCGGTTCCGTCAGGGTGCTCTTCCTGGATGCGTCCGACGACGTGCTCGTGCGTCGGTTCGAGTCCGTGCGGCGACCGCATCCGCTGCAGGGCGAAGGCACCCTGCTCGACGGCATCCGCATCGAGCGCGCCAGGCTCGCACCGATCCGCGAAGCTGCCGATCTCGTGATCGATACGTCGACTCTCAACATCCACCAGCTGGCCACGCAGGTCTCAGACATCTTCTCGGCCGAGGGCGAGGCGCGGCACCGCGTCACCCTGCTCAGCTTCGGGTTCAAGTACGGGCTGCCGACCGACGTCGACATCGTCGCCGACATGCGGTTCCTGCCGAACCCGTTCTGGAACGAAGAGCTCCGCGGCCTGACCGGCCAGGAAGAGACGGTCCGAGAGTACGTCCTCTCACGTGAGGGCGCGAAGGAGTTCCTCGACGCCTATTCCGCGGCCCTGGTGCCTGTGCTCGAGGGCTATCAGCGCGAGAACAAGAGTCACTCGACGATCGCGATCGGCTGCACGGGCGGGAAACACCGCTCGGTGGCGATGTCGGAGGAGCTGGCGCGCAGGCTCGCCTCCATCCCCGGGGTCGCCGTGAACGTGCGTCACCGCGACCTGGGCCGAGAATAGCGAGCCGCCCGGCCGAGTAAGCTGGACGTTTGCGTCGCGATCCGGCGCGTGAACGTGAAGGAGTGTCGTGGCACTAACCACCGACGTCAAGGCCGAGCTGGTCAGCATCCGCACCGCACCCCCCACGGTGCGGGTGGCGGAAGTGACCGCGATCCTCCGGTTCGCCGGCGGTCTGCATTCGATCGCCGGTCGCGTGGCCGTGGAGGCCGAGGTGGACGCGGAGACGCTCGCGCGTCGAGTCGCGCGCGACCTCGCTGAGATCTACGGCGTGCGACCCGAGATCGCACAGGTCCAATCGAGCACCGCGAACGACGGTGCGCGGTGGGCGGTTCGTGTCATCGCCCAGGGCGAGACGCTCGCCCGTCAGACCGGCCTGCTCGATCAGCGCCGCCGCCCCGTTCGGGGACTGCCCAACCGCCTCACCACCGGCTCTCGGGCCGAGGTCGCGGGCCTGTGGCGTGGTGCGTTCCTGGCCGCCGGCACCCTGAGCGAGCCCGGCCGTTCTGCCATGCTCGAGGTCGTGTGCCCCTCCTCGGAAGCGGCGATGGCTCTCGTCGGTGCCGCTCACCGTCTCGGCGTGGCTGCAAAGGCCCGAGAGGTGCGCGGGATGCCGCGCGTCGTCGTGCGCGAGGGCGAGTCGATCCGCACGATCCTGAACGAGATGGGCGCGCACAAGACCGCCATCGCCTGGGAAGAGCTCCGTCAGCGCCGTGAGGTGCGGGCCGGGGTCAACCGCCTGGTGAACTTCGACGACGCCAACCTGCGTCGCTCCGCACAGGCGGCGGTCGCCGCATGTGCGCGTGTCGAGCGTGCGCTCGAGATCCTGGCCGACGAAGTGCCCGATCATCTGAAGGTCGCTGGAGAACTGCGTCTCGCGCATCGGGATGCCAGCCTCGACGAGCTCGGCCACCATGCCGATCCGCCGTTGACGAAGGACGCCGTGGCGGGCCGTATCCGCCGCCTCCTGGCGATGGCCGACAAGCGAGCTCAGCAGGAGGGCATCCCGGGTACCGAGGACGCCGTCCCGGTCGGACTCGACGTCTGATCCACTCTCTCGACGAAGACCCGTCCCCCGATGCATCGGGGGGCGGGTCTTCGTCATATGGCGGAAGGATCGGGCGCACGGCCGCGTTGTCGTCAGTAGGATGAAAGACGTCCGCTCTACGCCGCACCTCGGCGGCGCGGAGGATCGGCAAGCGCCGCGGCGCGGCGCGGATTGGATGAAAGCGACATGGCGACCTACACGCTCCCTGACCTTCCCTACGACTTCGCAGCCCTCGAGCCGCACATCAGCGGCAAGATCATGGAGCTGCACCATGACAAGCACCACGCGGCTTACGTCGCCGGTGCGAACACCGCCCTCGACCAGCTCGCAGAGGCGCGCGACAGCGGCAACCTCGCGAACGTCAACAAGCTCGAGAAGGACCTCGCCTTCAACCTCGGCGGTCACGTCAACCACTCGATCTTCTGGACCAACCTGTCGCCGAACGGCGGAGGGCAGCCCGAGGGCGAGCTGAAGGCGGCGATCGAGGAGTACTTCGGCTCGTTCGAGAAGTTCCAGGCGCACTTCACTGCGGCGGCGACCGGAATCCAGGGCTCTGGCTGGGCTGTTCTCAGCTGGGACTCGATCGGCTCGCGTCTGATCATCCAGCAGCTGTTCGACCAGCAGTCCAACACCGCCCAGGGCACCATCCCTCTCTTCCAGCTCGACATGTGGGAGCACGCCTTCTACCTCGACTACCTCAACGTCAAGGCCGACTACGTCAAGGCCGCGTGGAACATCGCGAACTGGGAGAACGTCGCCCAGCGCCTCGAGGTCGCCCGTAAGCAGACGAACGGCCTGCTGGTACTGTCGTAATCGGGTCGCGTCCCGACGGGCCACGGCTCGTCGGGACGCCCTCTCAGCCAAAAAACCCCGCGCCACATGCATGCTGGAAAGCTGCGTGCGGCGCACGAGAAACAGGGAGACCTGAGTGTCTGTCAAGATCGGTATTAACGGCTTCGGCCGCATCGGACGCAACTACTTCCGCGCGGCTCTCGCGCAGGGAGCGGACCTTGAGATCGTCGCCGTCAACGACCTCACCGACAACAAGACCCTGGCGCACCTGCTGAAGTACGACTCGGTCGGCGGCGTCCTCGACGCCGAGATCAGCTACGACGACGACAGCATCACCGTCAACGGCAAGGTCATCAAGGCCTTCGCCGAGCGCGACCCCGCAGGCCTCCCGTGGGGCGAGCTGGGTGTCGACATCGTCATCGAGTCCACCGGCTTCTTCACCAAGGCCGAGCTCGCCAAGAAGCACATCGAGGCCGGCGCGAAGAAGGTCCTCATCTCGGCTCCGGGCACCGGTGTCGACGGAACGTTCGTCATGGGCGTGAACGAGGACACGTACAACCCGGAGACGGATCACATCATCTCCAACGCGTCCTGCACCACCAACTGCCTCGCACCGCTCGCACAGGTCTTCAACGACGCGTTCGGCATCGACCGCGGCTTCATGATGACGGCACACGCCTACACCGCAGACCAGAACCTGCAGGACGGCCCGCACAGCGACCTCCGTCGTGCACGCGCCGCCGCGATCAACATCACTCCGGCATCGACCGGTGCGGCCAAGGCCATCGGTGAGGTTCTGCCGGAGCTCCAGGGCAAGCTGAGCGGCTCGTCGTACCGTGTTCCGGTTCCCACCGGTTCGATCGTCGACCTCACCCTCATCACCGACCGCGAGAACCTGACGGTCGACGAGGTCAACGAGGCCTACAAGAAGGCTGCGGCCGACGGCCGTCTCGCGGGATACCTCCAGTACAACGAGGACCCGATCGTCTCGAGCGACATCGTGCACAACCCGCACTCGTCGATCTTCGACTCGACGCTGACCAACGTCAGCGGCAACCTGATCAAGGTCTCCAGCTGGTACGACAACGAGTGGGGTTACTCCAACCGTCTCGTCGACCTGACCGAGTACGTGGCCGAGCGCCTCTAAGCTCAGAAACATGACTCTGCGCACCCTGGACACTCTGGGGTCGCTCGAGGGCAAGCGCGTCATCGTCCGTTGTGATCTCAATGTCCCCCTCCGGGACGGGATCATCACGGACGATGGCCGTGTCCGCGCCTCGCTGCCGACCCTCAACGCACTCATCAACGCGGGCGCCCGCGTCGTCGTGTGCTCTCACCTCGGGCGGCCGGAAGGCGCGCCCGACCCGCAGTACAGCCTCGAGCCGGTGGCTCAGCGTCTTTCCGAGCTGCTCGGCGCTCCGGTCGCGTTCGCGCGCGACACGGTCGGCGAGTCGGCGAAGGACGCCGTGGCCTCCCTCGAGGACGGCGGAGTCGTCGTCATCGAGAACCTGCGGTTCAACCCGGGGGAGACCTCGAAGGACGAAGCAACGCGTGCGGCCTTCGCGGCCGAACTCGCAGAACTCGGCGACGTGCTCGTCTCCGACGGATTCGGCGTCGTGCACCGCAAGCAGGCGAGCGTGTACGAGCTCGCCGAACTGCTCCCGTCCGCAGCCGGTCTGCTTATCGCGGCCGAGCTCGACGTGCTCGACCGCCTGACCGAGAACCCCGAGCGTCCCTACGCGGTCGTCCTCGGCGGCTCGAAGGTCAGCGACAAGCTCGGAGTCATCTCGCACCTGCTTCCGCGGGTGGACAAGATTCTCGTCGGTGGCGGCATGCTGTTCACCTTCCTCAAGGCGCAGGGCCACGCGGTGGCATCGAGCCTGCTGGAAGAGGATCAGCTGGAGACCGTCCGCGGCTACATCGCGGAGGCGGCAGAGCGCGGCGTGGAGCTCGTGCTCCCCACCGATGTCGTCGTCGCGGCTTCCTTCGGTGCGGATGCGGCGCATGAGATCGCCGCAGCCGATGCGATCGAGTCCACGCCGTTCGGCGCGTCGGGCATCGGCCTCGACATCGGCCCCGAGACGGCGGCGAACTTCGCCGAGGTCATCCGCGGGTCGAAGACCGTGTTCTGGAACGGCCCGATGGGCGTGTTCGAGTTCCCGGCGTTCGCGGCCGGTACCAAGACCGTCGCACAGGCGCTCACCGAGGTCGACGGCCTCAGTGTCGTCGGCGGCGGTGACTCCGCGGCGGCCGTGCGTCAGCTCGGATTCACCGACGACCAGTTCGGTCACATCTCGACCGGCGGCGGTGCAAGCCTCGAATTCCTCGAGGGCAAGAAACTACCTGGCCTGGAGGTGCTCGGATGGGCGTGAACACTCGTACCCCGCTGATCGCGGGAAACTGGAAGATGAACCTCGACCACCTGCAGGCGGTCGCGTTCGTGCAGAAGCTGCACTGGACGTTGAAGGACGCGAAGCACGAAGACGGTTCGGTCGAGGTTGCGGTCTTCCCGCCGTTCACCGACATCCGCAGCGTCCAGACGCTCATCGACGCCGACAAGATCCCCTTCGCGCTCGGTGCGCAGGACGTGTCGGCGCACGACTCCGGTGCGTACACCGGTGAGGTGTCCGGGGCGTTCCTGGCGAAACTGGACGCGAAGTACGTCATCATCGGCCACTCGGAGCGTCGTGAGTACCACGCCGAAGGTGACGATGTCGTGGCGGCCAAGGTGCAGGCCTCACTCAAGCACGGCCTCGTCCCGGTGATCTGCGTCGGTGAGACGGCATCCGACCTGGAGAAGTTCGGCGCCAGCGCGGTTCCGGCCGGTCAGCTCGAGGCGGCGCTCCAGGGCGTCTCGCCGAAGGCGGATATCGTCGTCGCGTACGAGCCCGTGTGGGCGATCGGCTCCGGCCAGGCGGCGACGCCGCAGCAGGCGCAGGATGTCTGCGCCGCTCTGCGTGCCGTCATCGCGAAGGTTCTCGGCGACGAGGCTGCCGCACGGACCCGCATCCTCTACGGCGGCTCGGTGAAGGCGGCGAACATCGCCAGCTTCATGCGCGAGCCCGATGTGGACGGCGCTCTGGTCGGCGGGGCGAGCCTCGTCGTGGACGAGTTCGCCGCGATCATCCGCTTCGAGAAGCACGTCGGCGTGTGAGTGCAGCGGGGCTACGGCCCCGCTGCACCGTATACTTGACCGTTACGGGGGCGTTCCGGCCCCAGCGAAAGGCTCTTTCTCGTGGCAATTCTCGAGTTCGTCCTGCAGGTCGTGCTGGGCATCACCAGCGTTCTGCTGACCCTCCTCATCCTCTTGCACAAAGGTCGCGGCGGTGGCCTCTCCGACATGTTCGGTGGAGGCATGACCTCTGCGGTCGGCTCTTCCGGGCTCGCGGAGCGGAACCTGAACCGCTTCACCGTCGTCCTGGCTCTGACATGGTTCGTCTCCATCGTCGCGCTGGGCCTCATCACGAAATTCGAGGTCATCTGATGGCAACCGGTGGAAACGCGATCCGTGGCACCCGTGTGGGTTCCGGCCCGATGGGGGAGCAGGACCACGGCTATCACGCCGATCGCATCAAGGTCTCGTACTGGGATGGACTCGGGAACGAGACCGTCCGGTACTTCGCCGCCGGTCTCCCCGAAGAGGAGATCCCGGAGACGATCGATCACCCGCAGTCCGGCCTGCCGGCCGGTCGTGACAAGGAGAACCCTCCTGCGCTCGCGAAGGCGGAGCCGTACAAGACTCACCTCGCCTACGTGAAGGAGCGTCGCACCGACGAAGAAGCCGTTCAGCTTCTCGACGACGCGCTCACGCAGTTGCGCGAGCGTCGGGGCCAGTGACCTCGACCTGACATCGAAGAAGCCGCCGCGAGTGATCGCGGCGGCTTCTTCCGTCTCCGGCGATGGGCTCAGCGGCAGCCTGCCGCCGCATCGATGTAGCTCTGTGGTGGGTATCCGTACGCCCAGACGCCGTTCGCATCGTCGGTGAAGCCCATGCTGATCGCCCACGCGGTTGCCCACTTCTCGATGCTGTCCTGCGTGGAGGAGTCGTACATGCCCTGGCACTTCACGCTGATCGCGTGCCCCACCTCATGCGCGACGAGCGCCCTGCTCCGATCGTCGGGCCATTGCTCGGCGACCGAGTTCGAGAGTTCGATGGTCGAGCGGCCGGGGTCGTCCCACCACCATGTCGTGTAGCCGCCCATGCTGCCGTTGTAGCCGGCGCCGCTGACGACCGGTGCCCAGTCGAAGTCCAACAGCACTCCGGGGGCCAATGAGCGGGCGAAGGCTTCGACCTCGAGCCGCGCGTTCAGGAGCGGTCCCGCCTTCTCCGCCAATTCCTCGTTCTCGGTCGCGACGACCTGTGCCGCTGCCTCCTGCAGTGCCAGGTAGTTCGTCGCCGCGGATTCGTCGAGCGCCGTGGTGGCGGTCGCATCCGCTGCCGCATTCCGGAGGGCTACCACGGCGTCGTTGCGCGCGGAGAGATGTGCGGTCTCGAACGCGGGAGCTGCAGAGGCTGCCGCGGTCATCACAGCCAGGCCGCTGCCGGTGATCTCCTTCTTTGCCGCAGAGACATCGGCGGAGGCCGTCGTCAATTCGTCGGAAAGAGTGTCCACATCGTCGCGGTGCTGCTCCAGCTCGGCTGCGGCGCCGAAAAGCTCCCAGAACCACGAGGGCTTCGCGGCGACGGAGGGGATGTCGGTGGAGAGGATGTCGTCCGCGTCGGAGGCTGCCGAAGTGCCTGCCGCGACCGCCGCCGAGAACGCCGCTTCGACCTCAGCCGTTACGGCGATCGGCTGGTTCCCGCCGGCGAGGATGAGTTCGCCCGCGTCCGTGGCGCCGCGCAGACCAGCGGTGGCAGTGCGAACCTCAGCCTTCGCTGTGGTGGCGGCCCGTGCAGCGTCCGCGTACTCCGACGCGGTGCTGTCGTAGCCGAGGTTGGCTGTCAACTGCGTGATGGCCAGCGCGGCGACCACGGTGGCGCCGCCTAGCAGGCCGACGACGAGGCCTCTGCGGTTCTTCCGAGGCTTCGACGAGGAGCCGGGGGAGAGGGCGCCTGCCGAGAACTGCACGGGCAGGAGGTGTCCGCCAACCGAGGGCGGCGAGGGACGCTCGGCGGCGCCAGGCCGCGTCTGGTCGGTCACGTCGTGGCCATTCGATGGTGCCTTCTGGTCGGAGACGGTGTGCAGCGATGCTGTCAGCGTATTCGACGGGACGGGCACAGACGCGAGAAGGCCTCCACCGATGGTGGAGGCCTTCTCGAGCGGAGGGGCTGACGGGAATCGAACCCGCATCATTAGTTTGGAAGACTAAGGCTTTACCACTAAGCTACAGCCCCGGAATCGAGCTTCTGGAAAGCTCGATGCCGACTCATCGACTATACCGGACTCTGACGCATGCTCCGGTCCGTTAGACTCGGTGGGGCTGAATCCGCGTGCGGATTCCCCGGGGCGTAGCTCAGCTTGGTAGAGCGCCCGCTTTGGGAGCGGGAGGTCGCAGGTTCAACTCCTGTCGCCCCGACACAGACCCACAGACCTTACAGCCGCGATTCGAAGCGGAAATCACAAGGAGAACACACCAGCATGGCGAACAGCACCGTCGAGAAGCTGACCCCGACCCGGGTCAAGCTCAGCATCACGGTCACCCCGGACGACCTCAAGCCCAGCATCGCTCACGCCTATGAGCACATCGCTCAGGACGTCTCGATCCCCGGCTTCCGCAAGGGCAAGGTCCCGGCTCCGATCATTGATCAGCGCATCGGGCGCGGCGCGGTCATCGAGCACGCCGTCAACGAGGGCCTCGACAAGTTCTTCCGCGACGCGACCGTGGAGCACAAGCTGCGCGTCGTCGGCCGCCCGGCCGCAGACATCACGCAGTGGCCGAACGAGAAGGACTTCTCCGGCGACCTGCTCGTCGACATCGAGGTGGACGTCCGCCCCGAGATCGAGCTGCCCTCCTATGACGGCATCACGGTGACGGTCGACGCGATCGAGGCCGACGAAGCCGCCCTCGATGCAGAGCTCGACAACATGCGTGCTCGTTTCGGCACCCTCATTCCGGTCGACCGTCCCGCCGCCAAGGGCGACTTCGTCGAGCTCGACCTCGTCGCCACGATCGACGGCGCCGAGATCGACCGTGCCGAGGGCGTCTCGTACGAGATCGGCTCCGGCGAGCTGCTCGAGGGCATCGACGATGCGATCGAGTCGCTCACCGCCGGTGAGGACACCACGTTCCGCTCTGCTCTCGTGGGCGGCGACCACGCCGGCTCCGAGGCTGAGGTCTCTGTGAGCGTCAAGGCGGTCAAGGAGCGCGAGCTCCCCGAGGCCGACGATGACTTCGCTCAGATCGCGAGCGAGTTCGACACGATCGCCGAGCTCCGCGAGAGCCTGGCCGAGCGCGTCGCGCAGCAGGGCGTCTTCACGCAGGGCTCCGCCGCACGCGACAAGCTGGTCGAGACGCTCCTCGAGCAGATCGAGATCCCCGTCCCGCCGCAGCTCATCGAAGACGAGGTGCACAGCCACCTCGAGGGTGAAGGCCGTCTCGAAGACGACGAGCACCGTGCCGAGGTCACCGAGGCGAGCGAGAAGCAGTTCCGCACGCAGGTGCTGCTCGACACGATCGCCGAGCAGGCCGACGTGCAGGTCTCGCAGGAGGAGCTCAGCCAGTACCTCATCCAGTCGGCTTCGCAGTACGGCATGGCTCCGCAGGAGTTCGTAGAGGCTCTGCAGTCCTCGAACCAGCTTCCCGCGCTCGTCGGTGAGGTCGCCCGCAACAAGGCCCTCGCAGTCGCGCTCGGCAAGGTGAAGGTCGTGGACAGCAACGGCAAGGCTGTCGACCTGTCCGACTTCATCGTCACCGACGACGAGGCCGAGACCACCGAGGCTGAGGCCGAGGAGAAGCCGGCCAAAAAGGCTCCGGCCAAGAAGCCTGCTGCCAAGAAGGCTCCGGCCAAGAAGGCCGACGCGGCTGACGACGCCGAGCCGGCCGAGAAGCCCGCTGCGAAGAAGCCTGCCGCCAAGAAGGCTCCGGCCAAGAAGGCGGCTGACAAGGCCGAGTGATCGGACACGATCCAATGAAGAGGGCGGATGCTGCGGCATCCGCCCTCTTTTCTATCGAGGGAAAGCGCACTGATGAAGAGCTGGGATGAGCGCATCGAAGCCGTGTGGGCGGACGCGAGCGGAGAAGAGGTCGGCGACGACACGATCGCCCGTATCGACACCCTCGCCGCCGAGCGGGGAACAGACGACGCGCGCGCCGAGTTCGAGCGCGCGGGCGCCCGGGATTCGGCTGGTCGGCCTGCGGACGCCGTGGAACTGTACCGGCGTGCACTGGTCCTGGGGCTCGACGACGAGCACCGACCGCAGTGCGTGATCCAGCTGGCGAGCTCGTTGCGCAACCTCGGGCGGTACGACGAAGCCCTCGCCGTCGTCGTCGCCGAGGAGGAGCTGTCAGCATCGGGGCCGTACCGTGACGCGGTCGCCGCCGTCCATGCTCTCATCCTCGCCAGTGCCGGACAGCCGGCGCAGGGCCTTTCGGTTGCTCTGCTGGCCCTGGTTCCCCATCTCCCGCGCTACCACCGGTCGATGACGGCGTACGCCCTCGAGATCGCGGACGCCGACACCTGATATGCCGACGGCGAACACGGCCTGAGCGCCGCGTTGACGCCGGTAGATTCGAATCACTGAAACACGGAATCAGGAGCTGACATGGCTGCAGAACCCCTCGTCGCAACGAGCGTCTTCGACAGACTGCTGAAAGATCGCATCATCTGGCTGGGCTCAGAGGTGCGCGACCAGAATGCCAACGAGATCTGCGCGAAGATCCTTCTTCTCGCCGCAGAAGACTCTGAGAAGGACATCTACCTCTACATCAACTCGCCGGGCGGTTCCATCACCGCAGGCATGGCGATCTACGACACGATGCAGTTCGTTCCGAACGACATCGTCACGGTCGGGATCGGCATGGCCGCATCGATGGGCCAGCTGCTGCTGACCAGTGGCACCAAGGGCAAGCGTTACATCACGCCGAACGCCCGGGTGCTCCTGCACCAGCCGCACGGTGGTTTCGGCGGCACGTCGAGCGACATCCAGACCCAGGCGCAGCTCATCCTCTCGATGAAGAAGCGTCTGGCGGAGATCACGGCAGGACAGACCGGCAAGTCTGTCGAGCAGATCAACGAAGACGGCGACCGCGACCGCTGGTTCACGGCGGACGAGGCTCTCGCCTACGGCTTCGTCGATCACATCCGTGAGCACGCCAGTGACGTCGCCGGTGGCGGCGGTACCGCGGACGCCGCAGAGTAACCCGGATTCGAAAGGACAACATGTACACCCCTACTTTCCAATCCGCAGGCGACATGCCTTCCAGCCGCTACGTGCTCCCGCAGTTCGAGGAGCGCACGGCATACGGCTTCAAGCGTCAGGACCCGTACAACAAGCTGTTCGAAGACCGCGTCATCTTCCTGGGTGTCCAGGTCGACGATGCGTCGGCGGATGACGTGATGGCGCAGCTTCTCGTCCTGGAGAGCCAGGACGCCGAGCGCGACATCACGATGTACATCAACTCGCCCGGTGGTTCGTTCACCGCGATGACGGCGATCTACGACACGATGCAGTACGTCGCGCCGCAGATCCAGACGGTCGTGCTCGGACAGGCGGCCTCCGCGGCGTCCGTGCTGCTCGCAGCCGGTGCGCCGGGGAAGCGTCTGGCGCTGCCGAACGCCCGCGTTCTGATCCACCAGCCCGCGATGGGCGAAGCCGGTCAGGGACAGGCGTCCGACATCGAGATCCAGGCGGCGGAGATCCTCCGTATGCGCACCTGGCTCGAAGAGACGATGGCGAAGCACACGGGCAAGCCCGTCGAGCAGATCAACCGCGACATCGATCGCGACAACATCCTCTCCGCCGCGCAGGCGCTGGAGTACGGCATCGTCGATCAGGTTCTCACCTCGCGCAAGCGCGTCTGAGCCCGTTCGATCAGGAAGGGCGCCCGTCATCATGACGGGCGCCCTTTCGGCGTCTCCGGCGAATGCGCAGACGCCTCCCGCCGAAGTGCGCATATGAGCAAGTTGGTGCGCGAACGGGGGATTGGGCCTACGCTGGGGGAGGAAGGAGGATGCCGTGGAAGAAGATCTGCTCATGGTTCGCGTCGCCGAGCTGTACTACGACGAGGACAAGACCCAGGACGAGATCGGCGGACTCCTCAAGATCTCGCGCTGGAAGGTCGGGCGTCTGCTGACGCAGGCCAAGGAGCGCGGCATCGTGCGCATCGAGATCGTGCACCCGCGTGCGCGTCGCCTCGGCCTCGAACGGCTCCTCGTCGAGCGGTTCGCCTTGACGGATGCCGTGGTCGTCCCCGCACCGGACGGCGATGACGGCACGCTCGAACGTGTCGCGCAGGCTGCGGCAGATTTCCTGACTGCGCTTCGGCCGGTCCCTCGCACACTCGGCGTGAGTTGGGGGCGTACGCTCCGCGCTGTCGCCGAAGCGCTCCCCGACGGTTGGGCCAACGGCGTGACCGTCGTGCAGCTCAACGGAGGAGTGAGCCTGAACCGGCGCTCCGGTGGCGCTGCGGGACTCGCCGTCACGATCGCTCAGCGCGCCTCGGGTCAGGTCTCACTCCTGCCGAGCCCCGCCATCCTCGAGCGCGTGGAGACGAAGCAGGCGATCGAGTCCGACCGCACCGTTGCGGCTGTTCTCGAAGAAGCCGCCGAAGCCCAAGCATTCCTGTTCACCGCCGGCCCCTGCGACGCTTCATCCGCCCACGTCGAGAACGGATACCTCAGTGCGGAGGACGTCGACGAGCTCGCACGTCGCGGCGCGGTCGGTGACGTTCTCGGGCGCTACGTCGACGCCGAGGGGAACATCGTCGACTCGCAGCTCGACGCGCGGACGGTCGGCGTCTCGCTCGACCGACTGCGCGGCGCCGCCCGTGCGATCTTCGTCACGGCCGGCCCCGCCAAGCACGACATCGCACGCACAGTCGTGACCAGTGGCCTTTGCGGCGTTCTGGTGACCGATGAGACCACAGCACGAGCATTGTTGGAGGAACAGTGACGACCAAAGAACTCAGCCGCAGGACGGCGGTGGACGTTCTCGGCGGAGAGCCCGACGACACCACGCTCCGGCGCTTCCTGCACGGGCTCCCCGGCGTGGACGCCGTCGGCCTCGAGCAGCGCGCTGCCGGGCTCGGCACCCGCTCGATCAAGACGACGTCGAAGGCCTGGGCGCTCGACACGATCATCAAGCTGATCGACCTGACCACGCTCGAGGGCGCGGACACGCCAGGCAAGGTGCGCTCGCTCGTCGCGAAGGCCAAGAACCCGGATGCCGCCGACCCCTCGACCCCTCGGGTCGCAGCGGTCTGCGTCTACGGCGACATGGTCGGCGACGCGGTCACCGCCCTCGGCAGCCTTCATGGCGACCCCGACGACGGTCTGATCTCGGTCGCCGCCGTGGCAACGGCGTTTCCGAGCGGCCGCGCATCGCTCGCGATCAAGCTCGCCGACACCGCCGAGGCGGTCGCCGCCGGTGCGGACGAGATCGACATGGTCATCGACCGAGGGGCATTCCTCTCCGGACGCTACGGCCTCGTCTTCGACCAGATCTCACAGGTGAAGGACGCTTGTCGTCGCGAAGACGGCTCTTACGCCTCTCTCAAGGTGATCCTGGAGACCGGTGAGTTGAACACCTACGACAACATCAAGCGCGCCTCCTGGCTCGGCATCCTGGCCGGCGGCGACTTCATCAAGACCTCGACGGGCAAGGTCCAGCCTGCCGCGACGCTTCCGACGACGCTCCTCATGCTCGAGACCGTTCGCGATTGGCATCGAGGCACGGGCGAGAAGATCGGTGTGAAGCCGGCCGGCGGGATCCGCACCTCGAAGGACGCGGTGAAGTACCTCGTCACGGTCGCCGAGACCGTGGGCGAGGAGTGGCTCCAGCCGCACCTCTTCCGCTTCGGCGCATCCAGCCTCCTCAACGACGTGCTCCTGCAGCGTCAGAAGCTCAGCTCCGGCCACTACTCGGGCCCCGACTACGTCACGATCGACTGACGGGAAGACGAACATGTCATTTCTGGAATACGCTCCCGCACCGGAGTCCACCGGTGTCCTGAACCTCAAGGACAGCTACGGCCTGTTCATCGACGGCGAGTTCGTCGACGGCTCCGGCACACCGTTCAACACGATCTCCCCGGCGACGGAGAAGCACATCGCCGAGATCGCCTCGGCCAGTGACGAGGATGTCGACCGTGCGGTCGCTGCAGCTCGTCGCGCCTACGAGAAGACCTGGTCGAAGATGAGCGGCCGCGACCGCGGGAAGTACCTCTTCCGCATCGCCCGTCTCGTGCAGGAACGCGCTCGTGAGCTCGCGGTCGCCGAGAGCCTCGACAACGGCAAGCCGATCAAGGAGAGCCGCGACGTCGACGTGCCGCTCGTCGCCTCCTGGTTCTTCTACTACGCGGGCTGGGCTGACAAGCTCGATCACGCCGGGTTGGGTGCGAACCCTCGCGCTCTTGGCGTCGCCGGTCAGATCATCCCGTGGAACTTCCCGCTGCTGATGCTCGCGTGGAAGATCGCGCCCGCTCTCGCCGCCGGAAACACGGTGGTGCTCAAGCCTGCCGAGACCACGCCGCTCACGGCGCTGATCTTCGCGGAGATCCTGCAGCAGGCCGACCTTCCGGCCGGAGTCGTCAACATCGTGACGGGTGCCGGCTCCACCGGGTCGACTCTCGTGCGCCACCCCGATGTCGACAAGATCGCCTTCACCGGCTCGACCGGTGTCGGCCGCGACATCGCACGGGCGGTTGCGGGCACGAACAAGAAGCTGACGCTCGAGCTCGGCGGCAAGGCCGCGAACATCGTGTTCGACGACGCCCCCATCGACCAGGCGGTCGAAGGCATCGTGAACGGGATCTTCTTCAACCAGGGCCACGTGTGCTGTGCCGGAAGTCGTCTGCTCGTGCAGGAGTCGATCCACGACGAGGTCGTCGACCGGCTAAAGACGCGCCTCTCGACACTGCGTCTGGGCGACCCGCTCGACAAGAACACCGACATCGGCGCGATCAACTCCGCGGCACAGCTCGCCCGCATCCGAGAGCTCAGTGACATCGGCGAGGCCGAGGGTGCCGAGCGCTGGACCGCCGACTGTGCGATTCCGGAGCAGGGCTTCTGGTTCGCGCCGACGATCTTCACCGGCGTCGAGGCGTCGCATCGCATCGCCCGTGACGAGGTCTTCGGACCCGTGCTCTCGGTGCTCACCTTCCGCACGCCCGCCGAGGCGATCGCGAAGGCGAACAACACGCCCTACGGCCTCTCCGCTGGCATCTGGTCCGACAAGGGATCGCGCATCCTCGCAGTGGCCGATCGCCTGCGTGCCGGTGTCATCTGGGCCAACACCTTCAACCGCTTCGATCCGTCGAGCCCGTTCGGCGGCTACAAGGAGTCCGGGTTCGGTCGCGAGGGCGGCCGCCAGGGCCTCACCGCCTACCTCAAGGGAGCCGCAGCATGAGCAAGCGTCTGACCGTTCCGAAGACGTACAAGCTGGCGATCGGCGGGGCCTTCCCGCGGAGCGAGTCCGGCCGCACGTACGAGGTGCTCACCGCGAAGGGTGCTTTCCTCGCGAACGCCGCGAAGGGCTCCCGCAAGGATGCCCGCGACGCCGTGGTCGCCGCTCGCGCGGCTGTGAAGGGCTGGTCGGGTGCGACCGCCTACAACCGTGGTCAGGTCCTGTACCGCGTCGCGGAGGTGCTCGAGGGTCGCCGTGCGCAGTTCATCGACGAGATCTCGGCGCAGGAGGGCGTGTCGTCCGCGGCCGCAGCCTCCCAGGTCGACGAGGCCATCGACCTCTGGGTCTGGTACGCCGGTTGGTGCGACAAGTACGCCCAGGTGGCGGGCAACGCGAACCCGGTCTCGGGTCCGTACTTCAACATCTCGGTCCCTGAGCCGACCGGTGTCGTGGCGATCGTCGCCCCGCAGGACTCGGCGCTGCTCGGCCTGGTGTCGGTCGTCGCCCCAGCCCTGGTCGCCGGGAACACGGTCGTGGTCGTCGCGAGCGAGCAGCATCCGCTGTCTGCCATCAGCCTCGCCGAGGTGCTGGCTACGAGTGACGTCCCCGGTGGGGTCGTGAACGTGCTCACGGGCTCTCCCGCGGAGATCGCACCGTGGCTCGCATCGCATCAGGACGTGAACGCTCTCGACCTCGCCGGTGCCGGCAGCCTCGACTGGGTCGACATGCAGATCGCTGCGGCTGAGACGCTCAAGCGCGTCCTGACGCCGGGTGAGGTCGTCGCCTCTCCGGAGCGGATCGGCGCATTCACCGAGATCAAGACCGTCTGGCACACCAAGAGCATGGTCTGACGACCGTCGGAACGATGAAGGGCCCTGCCGCGCACCATCGCGCCGCAGGGCCCTTTCTCGCTCAGGGGCGTTGCGGGAGCGACACTGTGGTTTCATGGCGGCATGACGATCACGCCACGTCGGAATCCTTCCGCGCTCTTGTCGCTCCTGCTCGCCGGGGCACTCTTGCTCGGGGGATGCGCCGCGGTGTCGGCCGAGACGGTGGGGGCCGAGACTCCCTCCACGCCTGCGCCCACGCCCACGCCCACGGCGGCGTGTCCCCAGATCGACGGTGTGGTGCTTCCCCCGGAATGCGCGCCGTACGATCCAGATCACGCCATGGCACAGAACGACCGACATCGGGATCGCATGGAGCTCTCGGACGAGGCGGCGGCAGCCACGGTGCAGCCGGTGTCCGAACTGCGTGTGCGTCTGGAGACGCTGCGGACGGAAGGCGAGATCTCCGTCCAGGCCGTCGACGGGGCGTTGCAGGAGCTCGGCCTCCCGGACGCCGTGGTCCGCGGTGACGAGCGTGCCGTGGAGTTCGGAGCCGCCGCGCCGGAGGGCGGATGCGTGTTCGGCGAGGTGCGTCACGACGCGATCCTCGTCGAGGCGGGTGGATACATCATGGACGGAGGCTGCCTGCCCGCGCAGTGAGTCCGGATCCGACTCGCCGCAGACACGAGCTCGCCGGTATGCGTAACGCAGTCCGCGCCAATGCGGCCCGGTGTCGTATGCAGCGGTTAGGCTCGGAGGACGATCTCTGATCCCCCATAGGAGGACGCGCATGGCCCGCATCGGTGAAAGCGCTGACCTGTTCAAATGCTCTTTCTGCGGAAAGAGTCAGAAGCAGGTCCAGCAGCTCATCGCTGGCCCTGGTGTGTACATCTGCGACGAATGCGTCGAGCTGTGCAACGAGATCATCGAGGAGCGGATGGCGGAGTCTTCCGCTGACGGTGTCGCGGAGTTCGAACTCCCCAAGCCGCGCGAGATCTTCTCGTTCCTCGAGGAGTACGTCGTCGGCCAGGAGCCCGCCAAGAAGGCGCTTGCTGTCGCCGTCTACAACCACTACAAGCGCGTCCGCGCGCTCGGCACTCTGCAGACGGCCGAGCAGAAGGCCGAAGAGGTCGAGATCGCGAAGAGCAACATCCTGCTCATCGGTCCGACCGGCTGCGGCAAGACGTATCTCGCGCAGACGCTCGCGAAGCGCCTCAACGTGCCCTTCGCCGTCGCCGACGCCACGGCGCTGACCGAGGCCGGCTACGTCGGAGAAGATGTCGAGAACATCCTCCTCAAGCTCATCCAGGCCGCCGACTACGACGTCAAGCGTGCCGAACAGGGCATCATCTACATCGATGAGGTCGACAAGATCGCCCGCAAGGCCGAGAACCCCTCGATCACCCGCGATGTCTCGGGCGAGGGCGTGCAGCAGGCGCTTCTGAAGATCATCGAGGGTACGGTCGCATCGGTGCCGCCGCAGGGCGGTCGCAAGCACCCCCACCAGGAGTTCCTGCAGATCGACACCTCGAACGTGCTGTTCATCGTCGCCGGTGCCTTCGCGGGCCTGGAAGACATCGTGTCGGCTCGTGTCGGCAAACACGGCATCGGCTTCGGCGCCCCGCTGCATGACAAGGGCAAAGACCTCGACCTGTTCAGCGAGGTGCTGCCGGAGGACCTGCACAAGTTCGGTCTGATCCCCGAGTTCATCGGTCGTCTGCCCGTCGTGACCTCCGTCTCGCCGCTCGACCAGGCCGCGCTCATCGAGATCCTCACCGGTCCGCGCAACGCTCTGGTGAAGCAGTACCAGCGCATGTTCGAGATCGACGGTGTGCAGCTCGAGTTCGAAGAAGAGGCGTTGCGTTCCATCGCCGACCTCGCCGTCGAGCGCAAGACCGGTGCCCGAGGCCTCCGGGCGATCCTGGAAGACGTGCTCGGACCCATCATGTTCGAGATCCCGTCGGCAGAAGACGTGGCGAAGGTCATCGTGACCCGCGCCGCCGTCGACGAAGGCGCACCGCCCACCATCGTGATGGAGCGCAAGCGCAAGAGCGCATGAGCGCAGAGCCGGCTCCCTGGAAGACGGTGGCGCGAAAGACGCTCGTCGCTGATCGGTGGATCCGGCTCCATGCCGACGATTGCGAAGACGTCGAAGGACACTCGATAGCGCCGTACTACGTACTGGAGTACGGCGACTGGATCTCGGTGCTGGCGCTCGACCGGAACGACGATGTGATCGTGGTCGAGGAGTATCGTCACGGTGCGGGTGTCGTGGCCGTCGGCACCATCGGCGGGGGAGTCGAGGCGGGCGAGACGCCCGAGGATGCCGCGGCTCGGGAGCTCTTGGAGGAGACCGGCTTCGTGGCCGACGACCTCATCGACCTCGGCGCGACGTGGGCGAACTTCGGCAGCCACACGAATCGCGTGCACCATTTCCTCGCGCGTGGATGCACTCGCGTTTCGGAGCAGTCGCTCGACGAGAACGAGGCGATCACCGTTCACGTCCTGTCGCTCGATGGACTGGGCGACCGCCTCGGCCAGAGCTACCACCAGCTCACCTGGTACAAGGCGATGGAGTGGCTCGGCCGCTGACTCCCGCCGATCCGGTGCGCGCCGTCGCCGGCGTCAGGCGGTCGGCATGATGAGGTCGGTGCGCAGCTCCGCCGGCGGCGTGCTCGGATCGGAGACGTAGACCTCGATCCAGACGCCTCCGGGGCGGAGTCCCTCTGCTCCGGCTCGCTCGACGAGACCTGCCCACTGGGTGCCGAGTTCCTCGTAGGAGCCGAACATCGTGGTCGCGACCGCGGGGCCCGCGGGCAGCGTCGAAGCGACGATGACACGCCCGTTCGCCGTGGGGATCGGGTTCTCGGGCGGCGACTGCACGGGGAAGCCGAGTTCGAGGTCGAAGACGTCCATCGGATCCCCGTGATAGATCGCCAGCGCCGGGCCGGTCGGGATCAACACGTCGCCGGCGAAGGTCAGGGCGATTGCCGAGTATCCCGCATCAAAGGCGGCTTGGAGGTCAGAGATGCGGATGCCCTTGTGGCGGATGACGGCGAGGGGGACGGCGTCGAGATCGAGGCGGTCCGCACGGCCGAACGGTGCGTCGGGAAAAGCGTTCATGCGCTCAGGGTCTCACGACTCATGAGCCGAGTCCACGACGCTTCAGCAGCGGTGCGATCTCGGCGTCGCGGCCGCGGAAGTCACGGTACGCCTCCAAGGGATCCTTCGAACCGCCCACGCCGAGGAGACGCCCGCGGAACAGGTCGCCGTTGCCCCGCGTCAACCCGCCGTTCTCCCGGAACCAGTCGACTGTGTCGGCGTCGAGCACCTCGCTCCAGATGTACGAGTAGTAGCCCGCGCTGTAGCCACCCGAGAACACATGGGCGAAGTAGGTCGACGAGTACCGGGTCGGGACCGCAGGATCGTCCAGGCCGATGTCGGTGAGGGCGGCGGCCTCGAACCCGGCTACGTCGTCGACCTCGGTGTCGGTGCCGAGTCGGTGCCAGGCCTGGTCGAGCCAGGCTGCCGCCAGGTACTCGCTGGTCGCGTGGCCCTGGTCGAATGTCTCGGTCGCCCGGAGTCGTTCGACGATGGCAGGGTCGAGCGGTTCTCCGGTCTCGTGGTGGCGGGCGTAGTTGTCGAGCACCTCGGGCCACAGGATCCACATCTCGTTCACCTGGCTCGGGAACTCGACGAAGTCGCGGAACACGTTCGTCCCGGCGAAGTGCGGATACGTCACGGTCGCGAAGAGTCCATGCAGCGCGTGGCCGAACTCGTGGAACAGGGTCGTGACCTCGTCGAGGGTCAGCAGCGTCGGCTCGCCGTCTCCGGGAAGAGGCACATTCAGATTGTTGACGACGACGGGCGCTGTGCCACGCAGCCGGGACTGGCTCACGATCGCGTTCATCCAGGCCCCGCCGCGCTTGGAATCGCGGGTGTACAGATCGAGCACGTACAGGCCGACCGGGGAGCCATCGGCGTTGCTCACCTCGAACACACGAGCGCCGGGGTGGTAGGCGACGAGATCGTCGCGCTCGGCGAAGGTCACGCCGTACAGTCGCGTGGCCGCGAAGAAGACGCCGTCCTGCAGGACACGCTCCGCTTCGAACCACGGCCGCAGGGCGCTCGAGTCGATGTCGTAGCGGGCGGTGCGCACCCGTTCGGTGTAGAACGCCCAGTCGTGCGCCTCGACCCCGAACGGTGCCGTCTCAGTCTCGTCGACGATCGACTGCAGGGCCGCGCGCTCGGCGAGTGCGTTGCGTGCCGCGGGTGCGGCGAGGCGTCGCAGCATCTGCTCGACGGCGTCCGGGGTGCCTGCGGTCTCGTCGGCGGTCACATACGCCGCGTGCGACTCGTAGCCGAGGAGCTTCGCGCGTTCGGCACGCAGGCGCACGATCTCGAGGAGCACTGGTCGGTTGTCGTTCGCGTTGTCCCGAGAGGCGCGCGCGAGCGACGCCGCCATGATGCGCCGTCGAGACTCGCGCACGCGCAGCTGGGCCAGTGCGGGATGGCCGGTGAAGAGCGGGAGGGTGATCAGGAGGCTGCCGTCGAGCCCTCGGTCGGCTGCTGCGCGAGCGGCAGCGGAGAGCTCGCCCGCGCTCAGTCCGTCGAGCTCGTCCGGGGAATCGAAGACCACGGCGAGGTCGTTCGTGTCGTTCAGCAGGTTGCGCTCGAACGTGTTGGTCAGCGTCGACAGCTTCTGGTTCAGCGCGGTCAGCTGCGCCTTGGCCCCGTCGTCCAGACCGGCACCCGCGTGCGTCATCTCGCGGTGGTGTCGCTCGACGAGGTAACGCTGCTCGGGGTCGAGATCGAGGGCGTCGCGCTGCTCGAACACCTGTTGCACTCGCCAGTAGAGCTGCCCGTCGAGCGTGATCGCGTCCTGGTGGGCGGCCATGAGAGGGGCAAGCTGTTCGTCGATCGCCTGGATCTCTGGCGTCGCATCCGCGGAGCTCACGGTGTAGAACGCGTGCGCCACCCGGTCGAGAAGCTCGCCGGAACGCTCCAGCCCCTCGAAGGTGTTCTCGAACGTCGGCATCGATCGCACCATCGTGATGCGTCCGATCTCGCGGAGATGCTCCTCGAAACCCGCCTGGAACGCGGGGAGATAGTGTTCGGGCCGGATCGCGCGATAGTCGGGGAGTCCATAGGGGAGCGTCGACGGCTGCAGCAGCGGATTCGTGGCATCGGTCATGCTCCGAGCCTAACCATCGACACCCACCCTTCTCAGGAACCGTCTTCGCTCAGGCGCGTCATCACGACCCTCAGGGCTTCGACGACCACACGCACCGATCGGCGGCGCAGATTCTCCGGTCTCGCGAGCAGATCGATCATGCGGTGGGTGCTCACGCCTTCGAGTGGGATGCGCACGATGTCGCGGTCGTCGAGGCTGCGAGACGTGAATCGGGGAAGCATCCCGATCACACCGCCGGCGGCGACCACCGCCGACACGGCACCGTAGTCGTTGATGCGGTGGAGGATGTCGATCGGTCTGTTCGCAACGGCCGACACCGCGCGGAGCACGTCGTCGGGGGAGTAGCCGATGCGGCTGGTGACCCAACGTTCCGAGGCGACATCTGCCGGAGTGAGAGTCGTGCGTCCGGCGAGGGCATGGGATGCGGAGACGGCGACGTCGAGAGGCTCGCGTACGAGTGTGAGGCTGCGCACGCCCTGCGTCGGCCAGGGTTCGGAGTGCTCCATGCGGTGCGCGAGGACCAGCTCGTAGCTGGCGGTGAGCCCGGGGAACTCGCTCTGCGCGACGTCTTCGTCGGTGAGCTGCACCGTCGGGGCATCTGCCGACCTCGACAGCTCCCGCAGCAACGGACCGAACAGAGCCTGACCGACACTGTGGAAGCCGCTGATGCTCACGACGCCCGTCGCCGCGCCTTCGAAGTCGTCGAGGGCGTGCCGTGCCGCCGCCATCGCATCGATCGCCTCTGCGCCCGCTGCCGCCAGCACCTCGCCGGCCGGGGTGAGCGCGAGTGTCCTGCCGATCCGTCGAGTGAGCGGTGTCGGAAAGTCGCGCTGCAGGGCTGCGAGCTGTTGGGAGACAGCCGAAGGGGTCACCCTGAGGGCTTCGGAGACCGCGGTCACGCTGCCGAGCGCACCGAGTTCCCGCAGGATCTGCAGCTGATGGAGTTCCACGGGAAGAGTGTAGACCCGTCTACATCGATGATGCAGTCGATGCCGATTGCTCTACAGGGTTGAATGGTGTGGGATCGAGAACATGAAGGCATTGTTCAAAGGCGCACCGGGGGCCGGGCTCGAGCTCGTCGAACGCCCCGAGCCGATCGCCGGCACCGACGACGTCGTCATCCGGGTTCTGCGCACCGGGATCTGCGGCACCGATCTGCACATCCTCCGCTGGGACGACTGGGCGGCATCAGCGATCGCGGCTCCGTTGATCCCGGGCCACGAGTTCTACGGAGAGGTCGTGGAGGTCGGTCCCGGCGTGCACGACATCGCCGTCGGCGACCGCGTGTCTGGTGAAGGGCACATCGTGTGCGGCACGTGTCGCAACTGCCGTGCGGGTCGCCGCCAGATGTGCATCCGCACCATCGGTCTCGGCCTGCAGCGTGACGGCGCCTTCGCCGAGTACCTCGCTCTTCCCGCGGCGAACGTGTGGGTCCATCATTCCGAGGTGACTCCCGAGCTCGGCGCGATCTTCGACCCGCTCGGCAACGCCGTCCACACCGCGCTCACCTACCCGCTCGTCGGGGAGGACGTGCTCGTCACCGGTTGCGGCCCCATCGGACTGATGGCGATCGCCGTCGCACGGCACGCGGGCGCACGATTCATCACGGCGACCGATCTCAGCGCACCGCGTCTGGAGATGGCCCGTCGGATGGGCGCCGACGAGGTCGTCGATGTCTCGGTCCGCGACATCCGCGACGCGCAACAGGCTCTCGGCATGCGGGAGGGCTTCGACATCGGATTCGAGATGAGCGGTGCGCCTTCGGCCCTCCCCGCCATGATCGACAACATGAACCACGGCGGCCGCATTGCGATGCTGGGCCTGCCGAGTGCCGGGTTCGGCATCGACTGGGGCAAGCTCGTCACCCACATGCTCACGATCAAGGGCATCTACGGTCGCGAGATGTTCGAGACCTGGAACGCGATGGGGGCGATGCTGCAGACCAGTGCGACCCTGCGGAACGCCATCGGTCGCGTGATCGCGGAGGTCGTTCCCGCGCGTGACTGGGAACGGGGATTCGCTGCGGCGGAGTCCGCCGGAACGGGCAAGATCATCCTCGACTGGACGGAGCTGTGATGTACGGGACTTTTCAGAAGCATGTTGCTGGCGAGCTGGCGGGTATCGAGGAGGCCGGACTCACCAAGCATGAACGCGGCATCCGCGGACCGCAGAACGCCGAGATCACCGCAGACGGCGCCGAGGTGCTGAACTTCTGCGCCAACAACTACCTCGGCCTCGCAGACGATCCGCGCATCCTCGCCGCTGCGACAACCGCCCTGCAGGAGTGGGGGTACGGCCTCGCGAGCGTGCGCTTCATCTGTGGCACGCAGGAGCAGCATCTGGAGTTGGAGCGCCGGCTCGCTGACTTCCTCGGCACGGACGAGGCCATCCTGTACTCGTCGTGCTTCGACGCGAACGGGGGAGTGTTCGAGACGCTCTTCGCAGCCGACGACGCCATCATCTCCGACGAGCTGAACCACGCCTCGATCATCGACGGCATCCGGCTCTCGAAGGCACAGAGATTCCGCTATCGCAACCGTGACATGGCGGATCTGGAGGCGCAGCTGCAGGCCGCTTCGGATGCGCGCTTCCGGGTGATCGTGACGGATGGCGTGTTCTCGATGGACGGCTACATCGCCCCGCTCGCCGAGATCTGCGACCTGGCCGAGCGCTACGACGCCCTCGTCTTCGTCGACGACTCGCATGCCGTCGGCTTCGTCGGCGAGAACGGCCGGGGGACGCCTGAGCTCTGTGGGGTCGCCGACCGCGTCGACATCTACACCGGCACGTTCGGCAAGGCGCTGGGTGGAGCATCCGGTGGGTATGTCGCATCGCACTCCGAGATCGTGGCGCTGCTGCGCCAGCGTTCGCGTCCTTATCTGTTCTCGAACACGCTCGCCCCGGCGATCGTCGCCGGCACGTTGACCGCACTCGACCTGGTCGAGGGATCGGCCGATCTTCGCGCGCGTCTGCGCAGCAACGCCGCTCTGTTCCGCGAGCGCATGACGGCCGAGGGCTTCGACCTGCTGCCGGGGGAGCACCCCATCGTTCCCGTGATGTTCGGCGATGCCGCGAAGACTGCACGCATCGCGCGGGAGATGCAGGAACGAGGTGTCTACGTGACCGCGTTCAGCTTCCCCGTCGTGCCGCGGGGGCTGGCACGGATCCGTGTGCAGCTGTCGGCGGCGCACACCCCGGAGCAGGTGGAGACCTGCGTCGAGGCCTTCGTCGCCGCACGCGCCGCGACCGACTGATCATAAGTTTGCAAAGAAACGCTTGCAAAGATTCCTTTGCAACGGTATCTTTGCATGCATGACGAACGAGACGCAGGTCAGAACCCTTGACGCCAGTGCGCTGAAGGCGCTGGCGCACCCGCTGCGGGTGAAGATCTTCGACCTGCTCGCCGCGCGGGGCCCCCAGACGGCCAGTTCGCTCGCCGCACTCGTGGGGGAGACGTCCGGGTCGACCAGTTACCACCTCCGTGCCCTCGCCGCACACGACCTCATCCGCGAAGTCGAGGGACGGGGCACAGCTCGCGAACGCTGGTGGGAGCGACCCAAGGGGCGCATCGACGTACCCGGTCCCGATGAGATGACCTCGCCCGCGAACCGCGCCGCCGCTCAGATCGTGACGTCGGAGTTCTTCCGGCTGCGGCACGAGACGCTGATGACATACCTCAACCGCCCGCAGTCCGAGGTGCCGGAGGCCTGGCGGGAACTGGGCATCACCATCACGACGCACCTCGACATGACCCCCGAGCAGGCCATGACGCTTCGCGAGGAGCTCGAAGCGATCGTCGAGAGCGCGATCGAGCGATACCGGGGCCAGACGGGCCCCGAAGTTCGTCGGGTCTCGCTTCGGGCCGAACTCTTCGATCTTCCGACGCCGCGATCCGTGACGTCTGGACCCAACGACGACACTGTGGAGGAATCATGACCAGCGCGACACTTCGGCTGGTGGCTCCGACGCAGACCGAGCGCGGTCTGCTTCGACTCGCCGACCGTCTCACCGCCTATGTCGAGCACCGCATCTCGCGGCGTGCCGAGCGGCGTGTGATCGCTCTCGACCTGCTTCGTGAGCAGCAGACCCGCAAGCACGACCCCCGGGCGGTCGACCACGCACTCGCGCAGCTCGGGCTTCCGCGGCGCTGAGACGCCTTCTTCGAGGGTCAGTCCTGGAAGGGGCGGGCGGTCACTTCTCCGGACGGAGTCTGGAAGACCTCCCACCCCGCATCGAGCTCCGCGATCGCGCGGCCTTCGAGCCAGGTGAGGGTCCAGTGACCGGTGAGTCCTTTCGCCTCGACCGCGGCGATCGCGGGCCGCAGGGACGCGGGGACCGAAGCCGGAGCCTCGGAGCCCGCTGCCCAGCGTGTGCCCAGCTGCATCAGGAGGCCTCGACCGGGGCGAGCTCGATCGCGGTGACCGCGAACGCCTCCGCCTCGGTGAACTCGAGCTCGGCGATGCGTCCGACCGCCCGGAGGTCATCGGCTGCGGCACGGAGGGCATCGAGCTTCGCGGCGGGGGCGGCGATCGCGGCGCGCGAGACCGGAGTCTTCTGAGAGGCCTTCGCCTCGGTCTTCGCGCGACGGATGCCGATCAGCGCCTCGCTCGCCGCGGCGAGAACAGCGGGGTCGCCGTCGATACCGAGCGGCGTCGGCCAGGCGGCGGTGTGCACCGAGCCCTCTTCGAACCAGGACCACGACTCCTCTGCGGCGAAGGACAGCACCGGCGCGAGCAGTCGGAGAAGCGTCGAGAGCGCCAGACGCAGCGAGAGAGCGGCGGAGGCCTGACCCACATCTGCCTGGTTGTAGGCGCGCTCCTTCACCAGCTCGAGGTAGTCGTCGCAGAAGGTCCAGAAGAACGCCTCGGTGAGTTCGAGGGCGCGCGTCGCCTCGTACCGTTCGAACGCCTTCGTCGCCTCGACGACCACGCCATCGAGGGCGGTCAACATCGATGCGTCCAGGGCGTGGGTGACCTGTGCGCCTTCCGGCACGGGGAACGAGAGCACGAACTTCGCTGCGTTCAGCACCTTGATGGCCAGGCGGCGGCCGATCTTCACCTGCGTGGGGTTCTGCGGGTCGAACGCGGCATCCATGCCGAGGCGGCTGGAGGCTGCCCAGTAGCGCACCGCGTCGGAGCCGTGTGCTTCGAGCACGTCGGCCGGGGTGACCACGTTGCCCTTCGACTTCGACATCTTCTTGCGGTCGGGGTCGACGATGAAGCCGGAGATCGCGGCGTTGCGCCACGGGGTCCGGCCGTCTTCGAGGGTCGAGCGCAGCATGGTCGAGAACAGCCAGGTGCGGATGATGTCCTGACCCTGCGGGCGCAGGTCGAACGGCGCGGTGAGCTGCCACAGCTCTTCGTCTCGCTGCCAGCCTCCCGCCAGCTGCGGCGTGAGGGACGAGGTCGCCCAGGTGTCGAGGATGTCGGCCTCGGCGTCGAACCCGCCGGGAACACCCCGCTGATCCTCGGTGTAGCCGGCGGGGACATGCGTCGTCGGGTCGATCGGGAGGATCGCAGCGTCCGGGGTGAGCACGCGGTCGTAGTCGCGGTCGCCGTTCTCGTCGAGTGCGTACCAGAGCGGGATCGGCACGCCGAAGAAGCGCTGGCGCGACACGAGCCAGTCGCCGGTCAGGCCGCCGACCCAGTTCTCATACCGCACGCGCATGAACTCGGGGTGCCAGGCGAGTTCCTGCCCGTGCGCGATGAGCGTGTCGCGCAGCTCGCCGTCGCGGGCGCCGTTGCGGATGTACCACTGGCGCGTGGAGACGATCTCGAGCGGACGATCGCCCTTCTCGAAGAACTTCACCGCGTGGTTGAAGGGCTTGCCGACCGCGGTCAGATCGCCGGTCTCCTGGAGCTTCTCGACGATGGCCTTGCGCGCGCTGAAGACGGTCTTGCCTGCGAGCTCATCGGCGTACCAGGTGACCGCTTCGGGATTCCCGACAGAGGCGGGGGCTTCGGGCAGGAAGCGTCCGTCAAGGCCGATTGTGGTCATGTTCGGCAGCGGCTCGTTCTCAGTGGTGCGCAGCTCACGCCACCACACGATGTCGGTCACATCGCCGAAGGTGCAGACCATCGCCGCTCCCGTGCCCTTGTCGGGCTGCGCGAGGTGGTGTCCGTGGATCTCGATCTCGGCGCCGAAGAACGGAGTCTTCACCTTCGTGCCGATGAGGTGCTTGTGAGGACCCTCGGGGTGCGTCACGAGCGCGATGCACGCGGGAAGCAGCTCCGGGCGTGTGGTGTCGATGGCGAGGGTGCCGGAGCCGTCCGCGAAGGGGAACTCGATGGTGTGGTACGCGGCCTGCTGGTCACGGTCCTCGAGCTCGGCCTGCGCGATGGCGGAGCGGAAGTCGATGTCCCACAGAGTCGGAGCCAGCGCCTGGTAGGCCTCGCCGCGCTCGATGTTGCGCAGGAACGCGAGTTGGCTCTGACGGATGGTGTCGTCCGAGATCGTGCGGTAGGTCTGCGTCCAGTCCACGCTCAGCCCGAGCTGACGGAACAGCGCCTCGAACTGCTTCTCGTCTTCGAGCGTGAGCCGCTCGCAGAGCTCGATGAAGTTGCGGCGGCTGATCGGCTGCTGGTCGGCTGCGCGGCTCGACTTGTTGTCGCCGCCCTCGAACGGGGGAGTGAAGTCGGAGGTGTAGGGCAGGGTCGGGTCGCAGCGCACGCCGTAGTAGTTCTGCACGCGGCGCTCGGTGGGCAGGCCGTTGTCGTCCCAGCCCATCGGGTAGAACACGGTCTTGCCGCGCATGCGCTCGAAGCGGGCCTTCACGTCGGTGTGCGTGTAGGAGAACACGTGTCCGATGTGGAGGCTGCCGGATGCCGTCGGCGGCGGGGTGTCGATGGAGTACACGCCTTCACGGCCGGCCTGTGCCGCGCGCAGACGGTCGAACAGGTAGGTGCCCTGCTCCGCCCACGCGGAGTCCCACTTCGCTTCGAGGCCTTCGAGTGCTGGCTTGTCGGGAATCTGGTTCAGAGCGGATTCGGAAGCAGGCATGGAGGTCTCCTCGAGCGATGTATGCGGCACTGTGTGAGCGTGCCTGAGTGTGGGGTTGTGCCGCCCAGTCTACCGAGCGCCGCCGGGTCCGAAGGTCGTCGCAGATCGACCCGGTCCAACAATCGGCCATAGGATGGATGCATCCCGACCCGTTCGTCCTGAGGAATCGCCATGCCCGCAAATCCTGTGCGTCGTCTCCTGCCCTTCGCCGCGCTCGCCGCTGCCACCGCACTGGTGCTCAGTGCCTGCGCAAGCCCCGGTTCCGAAGGCGAAGGCGACGGGGAGCTGGTGTGGTCCATCGAGGGCGCGAACCTCTCGGCCGGGCACATGGACCCGCAGGTGAGTCAGCTCGACGTCTCCGGCATGGTGCAGCGGGCGGTGCTCGACTCGCTGGTGTTCCAAGAGAGCGACGGAACCTTCAGCCCGTGGCTCGCGAAGAGCTGGGAGGTCTCGCCGGACAGCACGGAGTACACGTTCGTGCTCCGTGACGACGTGACCTTCACCGACGGCGAGAAGTTCGACGCTGCGGCGGTCAAGGCGAACTTCGACCGCATCGTCGATCCGGAGACGGCATCCGCTCAGGCGGCCAGCATGCTCGGCGCCGACTTCTACGAAGGAACCGAGGTCATCGACGACCACACGGTCAAGGTGACCTTCACGCAGCCGTACGCACCGTTCCTGCAGGCGGCGAGCACGCCGCAGCTCGGCTTCTACTCGCCGGCCGTGCTCGCGAAGTCTGCGGACAAGCTCAAGGCGGGCGGACCCGACATCACCGTCGGCACCGGTCCGTTCGAGCTCACCGAGTACACGCCGGACCAGGAGATCGTGTACACCCGCAACGACGACTATGCGTGGGGTCCGCATGACACGAAGGCGCCGAAGTTCGAGACGCTCCGGGTGGAGATCCAGCCGGAGGCCTCGGTCCGTACCGGCGTCGTGACGAGCGGCGAGGCCGACCTCGCCAGCAACATCCCGCCGAACCTCGCGAAGGATCTCGGCGATGGCATCACGGTCGACTCGATCGAGTACCCGGGCCTGCCGTACTCGCTGTACCTGAACGAGAAGTACGGAGTCTTCGCCGACGAGAAGGTGCGTCAGGCGTTCGCGCGTGGCATCGACATCGACGCAGCGGTGGAAGAGATCTACTTCGGCCAGTTCCCGCGTGCATGGAGCATCCTCGGCTCGACGACCCCGGGTTACGACGCGTCGCTCGAGGGCAGCTGGCCGTTCGACCAGGATGCCGCCAATGCGCTCCTCGACGAGGCCGGATGGACCGAACGCGACACCGACGGCATCCGCATCAAGGACGGCAAGCGACTCTCGGTGCGATGGATCGCATGGACGCCCGTCCCCGACGACCGCGCCGCGCTCGCCAACGCGATCCAGTCCGACCTCAAGGGGATCGGCTTCGCGGTGGAGCGCGAGGTGCTCGAGCCCGGCGCGTACAACGAGCAGTACGAGCCGAAGACGTTCGACCTGACGGACTGGGGCTTCTCGGGCGTCGACCCCGACCTGCTGCGCAGCCACCTGCACACCGACGGGTTCCAGAACGCCTCGCAGGTCAGCGACCCCGAGATCGACGCACTCCTGGAGCAGGCCGTCGCCAGCAGTGATCAGGACAAGCGCAATGAGCTCTACACCCAGCTGCAGCAGTGGAACGCCACGTACACGGCGATCGTGCCGCTGTACAGCCCGTCGGCGATCACGGCCGTCGGCGAGCGCGTCGAGGGACTCGAGTACGACCTGTACGGTCGTCCGCTGTTCTACGATGTGACCGTCGGCTGAACCGCCGGCTGAGCGGAGGGCACGAGTGGTGAAGGCTGCTCTCGTCCGCATCGCCGGCCTGGCCGCGTCCGTCGTCATCGTTCTGTGGGGAGCGGCGACCGTCACGTTCCTCGCGTTCCGGGTGATCCCCGGAGACCCGGTGTCGGTGATGCTGGGGCCCCAGGCGCAGGTGAGCGAAGCTGTCAAAGACGGCATCCGTGCCGACCTCGGACTGGACCGCCCGCCGTTCGAGCAGTACCTCGGTTTCATCGGACAGCTCGCTCGGGGGGACCTGGGGGAGTCGTACCAGCTGCGGATGCCGGTGGCGGACGTGATCGGCCGTCAGCTGGGTGCGACGCTGCAGCTCTCAGTTCTGGCCCTTCTGATCGCGCTCGTGCTCGCACTCGCCGTGGCGGTGTTCGTGCGTGGTCAGGCCGGTCGGGCGGTCGCAGCAGGGATCGAGCTCGTGGTGCTGTCGTCGCCGGTCTTCTGGATCGGGCTGGTCCTCCTCAGCGTCTTCGCGTTCGGGCTCGGGTGGTTCCCGGTGTCAGGGGCGCGCAACCCCGCTACGCTCGTGCTGCCTGCCGTCACGCTCGCGCTCCCGGTCGCGGCGCTTCTGAGCCAGGTGCTGCGCGACGGCCTGGTGCAGGCCGAGCGGATGCCGTTCGCAGAGACCGTGCGTGCCCGTGGCGCGAGCTCGACCTGGTTCACGCTCCGGCATGGACTGCGACACGGCGCGGCGTCTGCGGTCACCCTCACCGCCTACCTCACCGGCTCCGTTCTCGGCGGCGCGGTGCTGGTGGAGACCGTGTTCGCCCGTCCTGGTCTCGGCCGGGTCACGCTCGCCGCGATCAGCGACCGCGATCTTCCCGTGATCACCGGGATCATCCTGCTGAGCGCGCTGGTCTTCGTCGCGGTGAACCTCGTCGTCGAACTCGTGCATCCATTGATCGATCCGCGCGTCAAGGCCGCCCGATCCGGTGGCGTCCGATGAGGCGGGCGCAGCGAGTACTGCTCTGGAGTGCGATCGTGGTGCTCGCCACGATCGCGTTCGTCGCGCTCTGGCCCGGCGTCCTTGCGACGCACGATCCGTTGCAGACCGATGTCCGCTCCGCCCTGCTTCCGCCGAGTGCCGAGCATATGTTCGGCACCGATCAGAGTGGCCGCGACGTGTACTCGCGCGTCATCTACGGCGCGGGTCGGTCCCTGGGCATCGGGCTCCTCGCGACCGCGGTGGCGCTCGCGGTCGGGCTCGTCATCGGTGCGCTCGCGGGAGTTGCACCGCGCGGTGTCGACACCACGGTGATGCGGGTGAACGACGTGCTGATGGCGTTTCCGGAGTTCCTGGTCGCGCTCGTCGTGGTCGCGGTGCTGGGGCCAGGCCCCGTGAACATCGCCATCGCGGTGACTCTGGCCGCGGTGCCCGTGTACATCCGGCTTGCGAGGGTGCAGACGCAGACGCTGCGGGTCGCCGAGCACGTTGAAGCGGCTCGCATCCTGGGGGTTCCCCGCGTGCGGGCATTCACGCGGCACGTGGTGCCGGGAGTGCTCGGTGCCCTGAGCGTGCTCGCGACGATCGGCATCGGGTCGAGCATCCTGGCTGCGGCAGGCCTCAGCTTCCTGGGTCTCGGCCCTTCCGAGCCGACACCCGAGTGGGGGCTGATGCTCGCGGGTGGGCGCAACGTGCTCGGACAGGCATGGTGGATCTCGCTCTTCCCCGGTATCGCGATCACTCTCTCGGTCGTGTCGGCGACGGTGGTCGGGCGCATCCTGCGGGCGCGTGCGGACGGAGGGGTGGCATGAGTGCGGCGCTCGAGGTACAGGGGCTGCGCATCGCGTTCGACGCGACCCCGGTCGTCGACGGCGTCTCGTTCGCGGTGGAACGGGGGGAATGCGTTGCGATCGTCGGCGAGTCGGGGGCTGGCAAGACGCTCACGGCTCGCGCGCTGCTCGGGCTGGTGCCACGGGAAGCCGCCGTCTCCCTCGACCGGTTGGTCATCGACGGCACAGACGCGTCAGGTCTCTCCGAACGTGAGTGGCGTGAACTGCGGGGGGCGGGCATCGCACTCGTCTCCCAGGATGCGCTGGTCTCGCTCGACCCGCTGCGCCGCATCGGAGCAGAGGTCGCCGAGCCGCTGACCCTGCATCGGATGGTGCGTGGGCGGGTGCCGACCGCAAACCGTGTGCGTGAGCTCCTCGAGCGGGTGTGGATGCCGGAGCCCGACCGTCGTGCGCGACAGCATCCGCATGAGCTCTCCGGCGGGCTGCGGCAGCGCGCGCTGATCGCCTCCGCACTCGCCGCGGCGCCCGCCGTGCTGGTGGCCGACGAGCCGACGACAGCCCTCGACGCCACAGTGCAGGCGCGGATCCTCGGCCTGTTGCGCGAGATCACAGATGCGGGCACAGCCCTCGTCTTCATCAGTCACGACTTCGCCGCGGTCCGCCGGATCGCCGACCGAGTGATCGTGATGAAGGGTGGGGCCGTGATCGAGTCCGGCCCGGTGGGCGAGGTGTTGGAGAACCCTCAGCAGGACTACACGAAGCAGCTCATCGCCGCCACGATTCACGAGCCCCGCTCCGCTGCGGAGTCTGCGCCCGCACCGGTGCTGGTAGCCGCCGACCTCTCGAAGACCTTCGACGGGGTGCCCGCGGTCATCGACGCCTCGTTCACCGTGTCGGAGGGGCAGACTCTCGGCATCGTGGGGGAGTCGGGATCGGGCAAGACGACACTCGCGCGCATGATCGTCGGCGTCGAGGCGCCGGAGCGCGGTTCTCTGCGCTGGACCGGCACACCACGCGTGCAGCTCGTGCACCAGAACCCGCTCGGCGCGTTCGACCCGCGATGGACGATCGGCCGTTCGTTGAGGGAGGGCCTGGAGGCCGGCGGGGTGCCACGTGCCCGCCGCGTCGCGATGGTCGCCGAGCTCCTGGCTGAGGTCGGACTCGCACCCGAACTCGCCGACAGGCGTCCGAGCGCTCTGTCGGGCGGGCAGCGTCAGCGGGCGGCGATCGCCAGGGCGCTCGCCGCCGATCCTGAGGTGCTGGTGCTCGATGAGCCCGTCTCAGCTCTCGATCCATCGGTGCGGGAGAGGGTGCTGCGGTTGCTCGCGCGGTTGCAGGAGGAACGGCGGCTGACCATGATCCTCGTCTCGCACGACCTCGATGTGGTCGGGGCGGTCGCCGACGAGGTGCTCGTGATGCAGGACGGGCGGATCGTCGAGCAGGGTGTCACGGCGGATGTGTTCGCAGCCCCGCAGCATCCGTTCACTCGGGAGCTGCTGGAGGCGAGTGGCCCCGTCGAGCCTTGAACTGTCGGTCAGCCCTTGACCTGGATGCCGAGGCCTGCGGCGAACATCGGCGCGAGCTGCTGCACCTGGAACGAGGTGAGGGTGGCGCCGCGGAGACTGTTGGCGTCGAGGTAGGCCACGGCGTCGAGGCCGCGCAGGTCGAGGTCTTTCGCCCGCATGCCGCGCGGGTCGACCTCGTCGCTCGACGTGGCGGTGAACCGCACACGGGTGAGTTCTGCCCTGGGCATGTCGATCGTGCGGATGGCGCAGCCGGTGATCTCGAGATCGGTGACCTTCGCAGCGCCGAGATTGAGGTAATCGATCCGCACATCACGCAGCTCGAGCTCGGAGATGCGGGCCTCGCTGAGATCGAGTGTGCCGATACGGCCTCCGCTGACCCGCAGTCGCCGCACCCCGGCATCGCGCATGCGGAGGGAGGCGATGCGTGCCCCGGACATCTCGACGTCTACGACGGTCGCACCCGTGAGATCGACCGCGTCGGCGTCGGCGCTCACCGTGCACTGCTCGAGCGTCGCGTAGGCGAGATCGACGGTGCCGGTGAGGTCGAGGCTGGCGGCGAAGAGGTCGGCGCTGCGTGCGGGGGAAGCGGCCTCGAACACGGGCGGGAGGTCGGGAGCAGTCGTGCGCGGTGGGGCGGGGGACTCGGATGTGCGGGCCATGCTTCGAGGCTATGGCCTGCCGCGGACAGAGCTCGGTCCGGGCACGATCGGAGGCGCTCCGCGGCCTCGTGCAGGAGGGAAGCCGCGTACACTGGACGCACGAGCATCGATCCGGCATCACCGGGGAGCTCTCGGAAGAACGGCGAATCCTTCGGGAAGCGCTCAGTAGAACCGAGCGGGGCAGGCCCGTCACAGCCGCAGTGAGAGTGGTCCCGCCGTGAGGCGTGGCACGCGAGGTGGTACCGCGGTCCGCGAGGGTCGTCCTCGCAGGAGCATCCGCCACGACGACCACTGCGAGACACGATGACCTACCCCCGTTCCTCCTTCGGCCCCGCCGCCGATTCCGTCGCGCCCAGCCCCCGCTTCCCGCAGATCGAGGAGGAGGTGCTCGACTTCTGGAAGTCCGACGACACCTTCCGCGCCTCGATCGAGCAGCGCGAGGGATCGCCTGAATGGGTGTTCTACGACGGCCCTCCGTTCGCCAACGGACTCCCGCACTACGGGCACCTGCTCACCGGGTATGCCAAGGACGTGTTCCCGCGCTTCCAGACGATGACCGGCCACAAGGTCGATCGCGTCTTCGGGTGGGACACTCACGGTCTTCCCGCCGAGCTCGAGGCCATGAAGCAGCTCGGCATCACCGAGAAGAGCCAGATCGAAGAGATGGGAATCGACGTCTTCAACGAGAAGGCGAAGAGCTCGGTCCTGGCCTACACGCACGAGTGGCAGGACTACGTCACCCGTCAGGCGCGCTGGGTCGACTTCGATCGCGGCTACAAGACGCTCGACCTCGGCTACATGGAGAGCGTGCTGTGGGCGTTCAAGACCCTGTACGACAAGGGTCTCGCCTATGAGGGCTACCGCGTGCTGCCGTACTGCTGGCGCGACGAGACCCCGCTCAGCGCGCACGAGCTGCGCATGGATGACGACGTGTACCAGATGCGTCAGGACCCCTCCGTCACCGTCACCTTCCCGCTGACCGGAGCCAAGGCCGAGGCGCTCGGGCTCACCGGTGTGCGCGCCCTCGCCTGGACGACGACGCCCTGGACCCTGCCGACCAACGCCGCGCTCGCCGTGGGCCCGGACATCGAGTACGTGGTGCTCCCCGCCGGCCCGAACGGCGCAGCAGACGTGCACCAGGCCGCAGGGACGGCGGATGCCGCGATCGAGGCCTCAGCACACCGCTACCTGCTCGCCCGCCAGCTCGTCGGCGGCTACGCCAAGGACCTCGGGTACGAGAGCCCCGAAGACGCACTCGCGGCCGTCGACGCGACCGTCCGCGGCGCCGAGCTGCAGGACGTGACGTACGACCGGCTGTTCGACTACTACGCCGACACCGAGACGTACGGCACCGAGAACGCGTGGCGCATCCTGGTCGACGACTACGTCACGGTCAGCGACGGCACCGGCATCGTCCACCAGGCCCCGGCCTATGGTGAAGACGACCAGCGGGTCGCCGGTGCCGCCGGAATCCCCACGATCCTGTCGCTCGACGACGGCGGACGGTTCCTCCCCAACGTCACCGATGTCGCGGGTGAGCTCTGGATGGACGCGAATACCCCGCTCGTGCGCCTGATCCGCGAGAACGGTCGTCTGATCCGTCTGCAGAGCTACGAGCACTCGTACCCGCACTGCTGGCGCTGCCGGAACCCGCTGATCTACAAGGCCGTGTCGAGCTGGTTCATCCGCGTCACGGACATCAAGGACGACATGCTCGCGAACAACGAGCAGATCACCTGGGTGCCGGAGAACGTCAAGCACGGTCAGTTCGGCAAGTGGCTCGAGGGCGCACGCGACTGGTCGATCAGCCGCAACCGCTACTGGGGTTCGCCGATCCCGATCTGGAAGAGCGACGACCCGGAGTACCCGCGCGTCGACGCCTACGGCTCTCTGGAGGATCTCGAGCGCGACTTCGGCACGCTGCCGCGCAACCCCGAGGGCGAGATCGACCTGCACCGGCCGTACATCGACGACCTGACGCGCCCGAACCCCGACGACCCCACCGGCAAGAGCACGATGCGCCGGATCGAAGACGTCTTCGACGTGTGGTTCGACTCGGGCTCGATGCCCTACGCCCAGGTGCACTACCCGTTCGAGAACCAGGAATGGTTCGACTCGCACTCGCCGGCCGACTTCATCGTCGAGTACATCGGGCAGACCCGCGGCTGGTTCTACGTCATGCACGTGCTGTCGACCGCGCTGTTCGACCGTCCGGCGTTCACGGGCGTGAGCTGCCACGGCATCGTGCTGGGCAGCGACGGCTACAAGATGTCGAAGTCGCTGCGCAACTACCCCGACGTGTCAGAGGTGCTCGACCGCGACGGCTCCGATGCGATGCGGTGGTTCCTGATGTCGAGCTCGGTGCTCCGCGGCGGCAACCTCGCCGTCACCGAAGAGGGCATCCGTTCCGGCGTCCGCGAATTCCTGCTGCCGCTGTGGAGCTCCTGGTACTTCTTCGCGACGTACGCCAACGCCTCCGGTTCCGACGGCTACGAGGCCTCCTGGCGCACGGACTCGACCGATGTGCTCGATCGCTACATCCTGGCCCGTCTCGGCGACCTCGTCCGCGAGGTGCGCGCCGACCTGGAGGGACTCGACTCCACCACGGCGTCCGCACGACTGCGCGACTTCGTCGAGGTGCTCACCAACTGGTACATCCGGCGTTCGCGTGACCGCTTCTGGACCGGTGTGACAGACGAGCCGAAGAGCCGTGAGGCCTTCGACACGCTCTACACGGTGCTCGAGACGCTCACCCGGGTGGCTGCTCCTCTCGTGCCGCTCGTCAGCGAGCGGGTGTGGCAGGGGCTGACCGGCGGACGCAGCGTGCACCTGACCGACTGGCCCGACGAGGCGTCGTTCCCCGCGGCGGACGAGATCCGTGACGCGATGGATGCCGTCCGTGAGCTGTCGAGTGTCGGCAACGCGCTGCGCAAGAAGGAGAAGCTGCGTGTGCGGCTCCCTCTGGCCCGATTCACGGTCGTCTCGCCCTCTGCGGCGCTGCTCGGACAGTTCGAGGACATCCTCCGCGAGGAGCTGAACGTGAAGTCCGTCGAACTCGTCCCGCTCGCCGATGACACGGCAGGGGAGTACGGCATCGCGCACCGCCTGAGCGTCAACGCCCGCGCGGCGGGTCCGCGTCTCGGCAAGGACGTGCAGAAGGCGATCCAGGCCGCGCGCTCGGGAGACTGGAGCGAGGTCGACGGTGTCGTCACGGCGGGTGGCATCGCCCTCGAGCCGGCCGAGTACGAGCTCGTGCTCGAGACGACGGGCCGCCCGGAGGGCGAGGCGCTGGCCATCGTCCCGACCGGTGGATTCGTGCTGCTCGACACGACGACGACCCCGGAGCTGGAGGCCGAGGGGCTCGCGCGCGACGTCATCCGCGCCGTGCAGGAGACCCGCAAGAACGCCGACTTCGACGTCAGCGACCGCATCACGCTGGTCCTGCGTTTCCACGACGATGCCGACACCAGGGCCGTCGTCTCCGCGTTCGATCTGGCCGGTATCGCCGCCGAGACGCTGGCCGAGGAGTACTTCGTGATCGACGCGCACGGCGACTCGATCTTCGGACATGGGGCGATCCTGGCCGCGGCCGGGGGCGTGACGCCCGAGTTCGCAGCGGACATCCCGGCGGGCACCTACGCCAACGCCGGCGACTTCACGATCGCCGTCACCAGGAAGGGAGTCGGAGCATGAGCGCCAAGGACAGGGCAGATGCCGTCTACGAGGCCCTGCTGAGCCGAGCAGGAGAGCGCTGGGTGCAGCCCCGCAAGGAGCGCACCGCGCGCATCCTCGCCTTCCTCGACGACCCGCAGCGCACCTACCGCGTCGTGCACATCACCGGCACGAACGGCAAGACGTCGACCGCGCGGATGATCGAGAGTCTGCTGCGGGCACACGATCTGCGCACGGGACTGTTCACGAGCCCGCACCTGGAGCGCTTCACCGAGCGCATCATGATCGACGGCGAACCCATCGCCGATGAGGCCGTGGCGGACGCCTGGGACGAGATCGAGCCGTTCGTCGACATCGTCGATGCCGAGCTCGAGGCCGCGGGCGATGCGCCGCTGACCTTCTTCGAGCTGCTGACGGTGCTGGCTTTCGTCGCCGTGGCGGATGCACCGATCGATGTGCTGGTTCTCGAGGTCGGGATGGGCGGGGAGTGGGACTCCACGAACACCGCAGACGGCGACGTCGCGGTGTTCGCCCCGATCGACATCGATCACGCGGACCGGCTCGGCAGCACGATCGCGGAGATCGCCGAGGTCAAGGCAGGAATCATCAAGGAAGGCGCAGCCGTCGTCTCGGCTCAGCAGCCTGCGGAGGCTGCTGAGGTGCTGCGCCGAGTGGCCGCAGAGCGCAACGCGACCATCGCGTTCGAGGGTGAAGAGTTCGGCCTCACCGAGCAGAAGCTCGCCGTCGGCGGGCAGCTGCTCACGATCCGCGGTCTCGCGGGGGAGTACGCCGAGGAGTACCTGCCGCTGTACGGCGCCCACCAGGGCCACAACGCAGCCCTCGCCGTCGCCGCTGTCGAATCGCTCATCGGTGGAGCCACACAGCGCATCGCCGCGGACATCGTGACCGGCGGCCTGCAGGAGAGCACATCGCCTGGCAGGCTGCAGCTGCTCGGCATCGCGCCGACCGTGATCGTCGATGCCGCGCACAACCCGCACGGTGCCAAGGCGCTCGCCCAGGCGCTGGACGACAGCTTCGACTTCGACGAGTGGGGTCTGGTGCTCGGCGTCCTCGCCGACAAGGACGCCGCTGGTATCGTCGCCGAGCTCGCTCCGGCGGTCGCACACGTGTTCGCCACTGCTCCCGACTCCGATCGCGCGAGCGAAGCCGATGCGATCGCCGACCTGGTCGAACAGGCCGGCCAGCGTGCGACCGTGCACCACTCGCTCGCCGATGCCGCTGACGCCGCACGCGAATGGGCGGCATCCTCCGATCGTCGCGCCGTGATCATCGCGGGTTCCGTCGTCCTCGCCGGCGAAGCCATCGCGTTGGCTCAGGCGGAGGACTGGAAGTCGGGGTGGCGCGCATGAGCGCCGATGCGACACCTGTCCGTCGGCCGCGTCCGCCGCGCACCCTCGTGCAGAAGCTCGCACCGATCGTGCTCGGCTTCGAGGCGATCGTGGTGTTCCTGGTCGGGCTCACGATCTTCGGGTTGCGCCAGCTTCCCGCCGGGATCGAGCAGTGGTGGGGCATCGTCGGCGGCGCAGTGCTGGCCCTGGCGTGCATCGCCATCGCCGGGATGATCACGAAGCCGTGGGCGATCACGGCCGGGTGGGTCGTGCAGGCCATCGTCGCGCTGTCGGCGTTCTTCGTTCCGTCCATCCTGCTCGTCGTCCTGATTTTCGGCGGCATGTGGGCGTATGCAACCATCGGAGGGGCTCGGTTGGACGCACGACGCCCTGCCGAACCCACGACCGAGACTCAGACAGAGAGTGAATGACATGGCCACCGAAGAAACCCTCGTCCTCGTCAAGCCCGATGGTGTCGCCCGCGGCCTCACCGGCACGATCCTCGCCCGTATCGAGGCGAAGGGATACTCCCTCGTCGACATCCGCCTGGTCGAGCCCGACCGCGATGTGCTCGCCGAGCACTACGCCGAGCACGAGGGCAAGCCGTTCTACGAGCCGCTGCTCGAGTTCATGCTCTCCGGCCCGTCGGTCGCGATCCGCCTCGCGGGCAACCGCGTGATCGAGGGCTTCCGTTCCCTCGCGGGCACCACCGACCCCACGACCGCCGCACCCGGCACGATCCGTGGCGACTTCGGTCGTGACTGGGGCCTCAAGGTGCAGCAGAACCTCGTGCACGGGTCGGACAGCCCCGAATCCGCTGCACGCGAGCTCGGCATCTGGTTCGACTGAGCCGCCAGCAGCGAAAAGCCCGTCCGCCGTTTCTCGGCGGGCGGGCTTTCGTCATGGGCGGTGAAGATCAGAAGAGGATCCTGGCCATCTCGCCCAGGAAGTCGAGTCCCTGAAGCTGTGCCATGAAGATGATCAGCGCGAAGGCGACGACCGTGGCCAGCGGCACCCACGGCATGAGCTTGTCGGCGCCCGCTTTCACCTTCTCGTTGCTCGTGAACGTGCCGTTGCGGGTCAGATGGATCATCGTCGCGAAGAACGTGGGGATCGTGACGGCCCACGTCACCATGCACCACGGGCACAGCACGAAGAGGTCGTACAGGCTCTGGCCGATGAGCCAGCACACGAGGCCGAAGGCGAACGTGATGCCGACGCCGAAGGCAGCCCAGAACCAACGAGGGAACCGGGCGCCCGCGAGGATCGCGACGCCGACCACCAGGGGAGCCATCCATCCGGTGAGGCCGAGGAGCGGGTTCGGGAATCCGAAGACCGATCCCTGCCAGGACTCGAGGTTGGTGCTGCACTGGATGAAGGGGCTCAGGTCGCAGGAGAGCGCTTCCTTCGGATTCTCCAGCAGCGCGAACTTCTCGATCGTGAGCTGGAAGGCCGCGAACCAGCCCACCACACTCGCGATGATCAGCCAGACGGCATAGAAGACGGGGCGGGTGCGCTGCTCGCTCATACTGGGGATTATCCCAGCGTCGGCTATGGATGTGCGCAGAACAGGCCGGGGAAAAACGCTCGGCAAGTGAGGTGATGCCGCGAACGGCCCCACTTGATGCGATAATGGCCTGTGATGCGATGAACGGTGTTGCCGCGACACGCATCGAGCAGACTTCGGGGTCCTATGCCCCACGCGATCAGAGCCATGAGCCGGTCGCAAACCGAGTGAGTTCGCGGAACCCGCGGGTACCGCATGAGATTTCACGGAGCACCCAGTGTCCCGTGCAGGGAGTACGCCAGAGATGGCCGATGAGAGCAATGACAACAACAGCCCTACCCTCGACTTCCCGGCTGACGCCGCGGGAGAGCTGACGGAGCCCATCGCTCCCGAAGCCGATGACCTCTCGGGGGCATCGAGCGAGGTCGACGAGCAGTCCGAAGCGGCCGAGACGGCAGCGGATGCTGCCGCAGACGACGTCGCTGCCGGATACGCGGCAGCCGATGACGCAGCGGCCGCTGCGGATGACGCCGCCGCAGTGATGATCGCCGAAGCCCAAGCTGCCGCAGAGGCAGAAGACGGTGAGGGGTCGGCGCCGGTCGACGACTCGTCGGTTGCGGATGCCGAGACGATCGTCGACGGTGCCGCCCTCGTCGAAGAGCCCGTGGCCGAAGAGCTCGTGGCCGAAGAGCTCGTGGCCGAAGAACCCGTGGCCGAAGAACCCGTGGTCGACGCGCCCGTGGCCGAAGAACCCGTGGTCGACGCGCCCGTGGCCGAAGAGGCCCCGGTCGCGTCGGCTGCGAAGGATGCTCCGGCCGCTGTCGAGGCATCGGCTCCCGAGGCTCCGGCACCGGTGACGGCCGTCTCCCTTGGCCTGCTGCCCGAGGTGTTCGTCTCCCAGGTCTCCACCCAGCTGCACTTCTACGCTCCGGAGATCGTGCCGCTGCCCGCGCAGCCCGGTCGCGAGCGCATCTTCGACCGCATCGCCGAGCGCGACCAGCCGCAGGAGGAGTCGGCAGGCCGTGGTCGTGGCCGTCGCCGTCGCGGTGGTTCCGAAGGCGACGATCAGCACGAAGAGCCGCGTCAGCGCCAGCGGGTCGTCGAATACATCACCGAGCCGAAGGCGATCAAGGGATCGACCCGTCTCGAGGCGAAGAAGCAGCGCCGCCGTGACGGTCGCGATGCCGGTCGCCGCCGCCCGGTCGTGACCGAGGCGGAGTTCCTCGCCCGTCGTGAGTCCGTCGACCGCAAGATGGTCGTGCGCTCCAAGAACGGCCGCACCCAGATCGGCGTCCTCGAGGACGGCGTGCTCGTCGAGCACTACGTCGCCCGCAACCAGGACGCGTCGCTCATCGGGAACGTGTACCTCGGCCGCGTGCAGAATGTCCTCCCCAGCATGGAGGCGGCGTTCGTCGACATCGGCCGCGGACGCAACGCCGTGCTCTACTCCGGCGAGGTCGACTGGGACGGTGTCGAGACCGGCAACCAGCCCCGTCGCATCGAGCTGGCACTCAAGCCCGGCGACCGTGTCCTCGTGCAGGTGACGAAGGACCCCGTCGGCCACAAGGGTGCGCGCCTCACCAGCCAGATCTCTCTTCCCGGTCGCTACCTGGTCTACGTGCCCGGTGGATCGATGAACGGCATCAGCCGCAAGCTTCCTGACAACGAGCGGGCACGCCTCAAGCGCATCCTCAAGGAGGTGCTGCCGGAGTCGTCCGGAGTGATCGTCCGCACCGCGGCCGAGGGCGCCACCGAGGACCAGCTCACCCGCGACGTGCAGCGCCTCACGGCGCAGTGGGAGCACATCCAGAAGCAGGTCGAGAACCAGCAGGCTCCCGCTCTCCTGCACGCAGAGCCCGACCTGCTCGTCAAGATCGTCCGTGACGTCTTCAACGAGGACTTCACCAAGATGCTGATCCAGGGCGAGGATGCACAGCAGACGATCCGCGCCTACCTGGAGAGCGTCGCGCCCGACCTGCTCGAGCGGGTGGAAGCCTACGAGGACGAGACCGATCCGTTCGACGCGTTCCGCATCACCGAGCAGATCGAGAAGGCCCTCGACCGCAAGGTCTGGCTGCCCTCCGGCGGATCGCTCGTGATCGACCGCACCGAGGCGATGACCGTCGTCGACGTCAACACCGGGAAGTTCGTCGGCACCGGCGGAAACCTCGAAGAGACGGTCACCAAGAACAACCTCGAGGCGGCGGAGGAGATCGTCCGTCAGCTGCGTCTGCGCGACATCGGCGGCATCATCGTCGTCGACTTCATCGACATGGTGCTCGAGTCGAACCGCGACCTCGTGCTGCGACGCCTGATCGAGTGCCTGAGCCGCGACCGCACCAAGCACCAGGTCGCCGAGGTCACCTCGCTCGGTCTGGTGCAGATGACGCGCAAGAAGCTAGGTCTCGGCCTGCTCGAGACGTTCAGCGAGGCGTGCGAGGTCTGTGCCGGCCGCGGTGTCATCGTGCACCACGACCCGGTCGTGAAGCACCGCTCCAGCAGCAACGGCAGCGGCGGTGGAAGCAATGGCGGCAACGGCCAGAGCGGCCGTCGCCAGCGCGGGAACGCCGGTGGCAACAACGGCAACAGCAACGGCAACGGTCAGAGCCAGAATGCGCCGGCCGCGCCGAACGTCACCCACAGCATCACCGAGGGTGCCAAGTCGGCGCTGGCCCAGATCGCAGCCTCCACGATCGCTCCGGCGGCCGAGGGTGCCGCAGAGGCTGAGCCGGTCGAGGTGGCCGCAGAGGCTCCCGCGGCGACGGAGCGCCCGAAGAAGGCCCGTAAGAAGCGTGGCGACCGCAAGGGACCGAAGTCTCCTGCCGAGCAGCTTCTCGACTCGGTGCTCGATGCCCTTCCCGAGCCGAAGGCTCCGGGGCAGGGGAGAGGGCGCCGTCGGGTGAGCACGGCTGCGCTGACCGGAACCCCGATCTCGGTGAACTCCGAGACGTCAGCGCCGCCGGTCGCGGGCGCGGATTCGCAGTCCTGAGGCGATCAGACGGCGCACCAGTTCTTTGCCCTTGACGTGCTGGGCGCCGTCGGCGACGAGGCGGGGGATGATCTCCTCCGGCACGTCGTAGTGGTCGAGGTCGAACGCGCGCGCGGGCACATCGTTCGCGCGTGCGAAAGCGTGCAGTTCGTCGAGGCTCTCATCGCTGACCAGATGCGCCCACAGGCGTCCGTGGGCGGGCCAGAGCGGGTCGTCGACGAGTACGGTCACCCCGTCAGCCTAAGTCCGCACCGGCACGGTCGGGCGTGGGAGCGGCGGGCGGGACGCTCCGAACTCGGCTCGCTTTGCGACACCGACCCGCATCCGGTAAAGTAGTCCCTTGGTGCGTATGCCGCGTCGTCCTCGTCGGTCGAAGCGGAGAGCCTTGCGTTCGCGCCCGTCGTTCTGCGGCGCATGCAAGCAACAGTCTTCCCGTGAGATCTCGGAGCCGCGAGCTCCCCAACGAAACAGGTATGAAGTGGTTTACGCAGTAGTGCGCGCCGGTGGGCGGCAGGAGAAGGTCGAGGTCGGCACGATCGTTCAGCTCGACCGTGTCAAGGCTGCCCAGGGCGAGAAGATCGAGCTGGCCGCAGTGCTGCTCGTCGACGGCGCCACGGTGACCACCGACGCTGACTCGCTGGCGAAGGTCAAGGTCACGGCCGAGGTCATCGGCAACCTCCGCGGCCCGAAGATCATCATCCAGAAGTACAAGAACAAGACCGGTTACAAGAAGCGCCAGGGCCACCGTCAGGAGCTCACGCGCGTCAAGATCACCGGCATCAAGTAAGCCCGAGGGGACTAGGACATGGCACATAAAAAGGGCGCAAGCTCAACCCGTAACGGTCGTGACTCCAACGCTCAGCGCCTCGGCGTGAAGCGCTTCGGCGGTCAGCAGGTCCTCGCAGGCGAGATCATCGTCCGTCAGCGCGGCACGCACTTCCACCCCGGCGTCAACGTCGGCCGTGGCGGCGACGACACGCTGTTCGCTCTGGCCGCCGGTGCGGTCCAGTTCGGCGCGAAGGGCGGCCGCAAGGTCGTCAACATCGTCGCTGCAGCTGAGTGATCTCAGCACGACACTAGTCATCCGGTTCGGGGCGGGCTTCGGCTCGCCCCGTCCGTGTATCTGCACACCGTCATAAACAGGAACCCAGGGGAACCCGCACATGGTCACGTTCGTCGACACCGTCACACTGCACTTGCGTGCGGGTAAGGGCGGCGGCGGCTGCGTCTCCGTGCACCGCGAGAAGTTCAAGCCCCTCGGCGGCCCCGACGGAGGAAACGGCGGCGACGGCGGCGACGTCGTGCTGGTCGCCGACCCGCAGACGGGCACGCTGCTCTCGTATCACCACTCGCCGCACCGTTCCTCCGGCAACGGCGGCCCCGGCATGGGCGACCACCGCTCCGGTTTCCTCGGCGAGACGCTCGAGCTTCTCGTTCCGGTGGGCACCGTCGTGAAGAACACCGCGGGTGAAGTCCTCATCGACATGATCATCCCCGGCGAGCGGTTCGTCGTCGCCAAGGGCGGCATGGGCGGGCTCGGCAACGCGGCTCTCGCCACCCCTAAGCGCAAGGCTCCGGGCTTCGCTCTGCTGGGTACGCCGGGGTACGAGGGCGACGTCGTCCTCGAGCTCAAGACCGTCGCCGACATCGCCCTCGTCGGCTACCCGTCCGCGGGCAAGTCGAGCCTGATCGGTGCGATCTCCGCCGCTCGACCCAAGATCGCCGAGTACCCGTTCACGACCCTCCACCCGAACCTCGGTGTGGTGCAGGTCGGCGACTTCCGGTACACGGTCGCCGACGTGCCAGGCCTCATCGAAGGCGCGAGCGAAGGCCGAGGGCTCGGACTCGAGTTCCTCCGTCACGTCGAGCGCTGCTCGGCGCTGCTGCACGTGCTCGACTGTGCGACTCTCGAGCCCGGGCGCGACCCGATCTCCGACCTCGACGTCATCCTCGCCGAGCTGGGGGCCTACGAGGTGCCGGAGGGACAGACTCCGCTGCTCGAGCGCCCGCAGTTCATCGCCCTGAACAAGATCGATGTGCCCGAGGCGCGCGATCTGGCCGAACTGGTGCGCCCCGACCTCGAAGCCCGCGGGTTCCGCGTGTTCGAGATCTCCACGGTCTCGCACGAGGGCCTGCGTCCGCTCACGTTCGCGCTGGGTGAGCTCGTCGAGAACGCCCGCGCCGAAGCTGCGCTCGAGGCGCCGCCGGAGCGCGTCATCATCCGTCCGCGCGGCAACAAGAAGGGCTTCACCATCCGTGTCGAGGGTGGTACCTACGGCAACGTCTACCGGATCATGGGTGAGAAGCCGGTGCGCTGGGTTCAGCAGACCGACTTCCAGAACGAAGAGGCCGTGGGCTACCTCGCGGATCGACTCGAGAAGCTCGGTGTCGAGGATGAGCTCTTCCGCCTCGGTGCTGTTCAGGGCTCGACGGTCGTGATCGGCGAGGGCGACAGCATCGTCTTCGACTGGGAGCCGACCATGACCTCGGCGGCCGAGCTCATGAGTGCGCCCCGTGGAACCGACCCCCGTCTGGCACCGAATGCGCGCCGGACGACCTCGGAGCGACGAGAGCAGTACTACGAGCGCATGGACGCCAAGGCCGAGGCCCGCGCCGAGGTGGAGACTCAGCGTCTCGCTGCATATCGCGAGGACGGCGAGTGACAGCACGCACCCGTGCGGATCTCGCCACAGCGGCCCGAATCGTCGTGAAGGTCGGATCCTCCTCGATCAGCGGAGAGTCTTCCTGGCGGATCCCTCGTATCGTCGAGGCTCTGGCTGCGGCGCATGCACGCGGGGCCGAGGTCGTGCTCGTGTCGTCGGGTGCGATCGCCTCCGGAATCCCGTTCCTGCGTCTGGACGCCCGTCCGACCGACCTCGCGACCCAGCAGGCAGCGGCAGCCGTGGGGCAGAACATCCTGATGTACCGCTATCAGGAGTCGCTGCGTCCCTTCGACATCGTCGCCGGTCAGGTGCTGCTCACGACCGGTGACCTAGAGAATCCGACGTCGCGTTCCAACGCCCGTCGTGCGATGGAGCGTCTGCTTGGCCTGCGCACCCTGCCGATCGTCAATGAGAACGACACGGTCGCGACGCAGGAGATCCGCTTCGGAGACAACGACCGGCTCGGCGCCCTGGTCGCCCAACTGATCGAGGCCGACGCGCTCATCCTGCTCAGCGACATCGAGTCGCTGTACACGAAGCCCCCGACTGATCCCGGAGCCGAGCCGATCGACATCGTCGCGCCCGACGCCGACCTCACCGGCCTCGAGTTCGGGGCGACGGTCGTCAACAGTGTCGGTACCGGCGGAGCGGCTACCAAGGTCTCTGCGGCACGCCTTGCCGCGGCCTCCGGCATCGGCGTCCTGGTCACGAGTGCCGACCTGGTCGATCAGGCTCTCGCCGGCGCCGAAATAGGAACCTGGTTCGAGCCGGCCACCTCATAAACTGGGCGGATGACCGACCAGACTCCGCAGGTGCGCCTGGAGCGTGCCAAAGAGGCCTCCCGTGCCACCGCCGCGCTCACGAGCGATGACAAGGCCCGGGTGCTCGAGGCGATCGCCGTCGCCCTTCTCGACGCCGCGCCGCGCATCATCGAGGCGAACGGTCGCGACATCGCCCGCGGACGCGAGGACGGCATCGGCGAATCCCTCGTCGACCGGCTGCGGCTCGATGACAAGCGTGTGGGCGCTCTGGCAACCGCGGTACGAGAGGTCGCAGCTCTCGCGGATCCGGTGGGCCGCGTGGTCGGCGGGCATCGGATGCCCAATGGCGTGGCCCTCGAGCAGATTCGGGTGCCGTTCGGCGTGGTGGGTGCGATCTATGAGGCGCGCCCGAACGTGACCGTCGACATCGCCGCACTCGCGTTGCGATCGGGCAACGCCGTGGTGCTGCGTGGCGGGAGCGCCGCTCGCGAGTCCAACACCGTCCTCGTCGACGTCATGCGCAGTGCGGTCGAGAGTGCCGGTCTGACCGCGGAGGCCATCCAGACCGTGGATGACTTCGGGCGGGAGGGCGCGAAGGCCCTCATGCACGGTCGGGGCTTCATCGATGTCCTCGTGCCGCGCGGGAGTGCGGGTCTCATCGAGACCGTCGTGACGGAGTCGACCGTTCCCGTCATCGAGACCGGAGCGGGCAACGTCCACATCTTCCTCGACGAGACCGCCCCCGACGACTGGGCGCGCGACATCGTCGTGAACGCCAAGGTGCAGCGTCCGAGCGTCTGCAACGCCGTGGAGACGGTGCTGGTGCACCGTCAGGCGGCGCCGCGCCTCGTTCCTCTGGTCGCCAGCGCGCTCCAGAGCGAGGGCGTCGCGATCCATGGCGACGACATGGTCGTCGGGCTCATGTCGAACGTGATCCCGGCCACCGAGGAGGACTGGGAGACCGAATACCTCAGCCTCGACATCGCGTTCAAGGTCGTGGACTCCCTCGACGAAGCACTCGACCACATCCGTAGGTACAGCACGGGTCACACCGAGTCCATCATCACGACCGACTCGCGCAACGCGGAGCGCTTCCTCGCCGAGGTGGATTCTGCCGTCGTGATGGTGAACACCTCCACGCGCTTCACCGATGGCGGCGAGTTCGGATTCGGGGCGGAGGTCGGCATTTCGACCCAGAAGCTGCATGCACGAGGACCGATGGGCCTGTCCGAGCTGACCAGCACGAAGTGGCTCGCGCGTGGGGCGGGGCAGACCCGCGGCTGAGCGCTAGACTGGGGGACGCTGTACCTCGCAGGATCCCGAACAGCACGCCACGAAACGGAGTCAGGATGAACCTCGTCGCACAGATCGCGATGGCCGCTGCCGAAACCGAGCACCACGGCAACGTCGCGCTCGAAACGGTGATCTTCGGAGTCATCGCGGCGATCGTCTTCGCATTCCTCGGGCTGGTCACGTTCTCGTACAAGAACGTCGCCAACCGTCACTCGGCCAAGGCCGAGGCATGGGCCGCGAAGCACGGCAAGGACGGCCACGAGGCAGGACACGGCCACTAGGCCCCCATGAACGATGCTGCGACCCGGCGCCCCCCGCGCATCGGCGTGATGGGCGGAACGTTCGACCCCATCCACCACGGCCACTTGGTCGCAGCCAGCGAGGTCGCCAACTCGTTCGATCTCGACGAGGTCGTGTTCGTGCCCACCGGTCATCCGTGGCAGAAATCGGGCGTCTCCCCGAGTGAGCACCGCTATCTGATGACCGTGATCGCGACGGCTTCGAACCCGCAGTTCACGGTGAGCCGCGTCGACATCAACCGCGAGGGGCCGACCTACACGATCGACACGCTGCGTGATCTGAAGCGGGATCGACCGGACGCTGAACTCTTCTTCATCACCGGAGCGGACGCCGTAGCGCAAATTCTCAGTTGGAGGGACCATGATGAGTTGTGGGAGTTGGCCCACTTCGTCGCGGTCTCTCGCCCCGGACATGTCCTGAGCACAGACGGCCTCCCGAGCGACAACGTCAGCCAACTGGAAGTGCCGGCACTGTCGATCTCGTCGACGGTCTGCCGTGAACGAGTTCGCGACGATCAGCCGGTCTGGTACCTGGTCCCTGATGGGGTCGTTCAGTACATCGCGAAGCATCATCTGTATCGGAGCAAGGCATGAGTACATCGGATCAGCAGGAGCAGGGTCCGCTGACGCGAAAGCAGCTGCGGGAGATCCGTCTGACGGGTTCCACCCCGGTCATCTCCAGCGAGGAGGCCGCTGCGGCGGCCGAGGCGGCGCCACCAGTGCCGCCGTTGCCGCGTGCCGTCGAAACCCCTGCCCCCGTCGAGGTCGCGCCCGAGCCAGCGGCGGTCGTCGATGACGGTCAGGGCGACGCTCCGCTGACCCGGCGTCAGGTCCGTGAGCTGGAGAAGGTCCGGACCGCATCCGTGCCTGTCGTCGGCGCGGATGATGCCGACGAGACCGAGCAGTCGGTCGAAGCCCCGAGTGAGGCTGACCCCGCCGCCCCCGATTCAGGTACGCAGACGGAGATCGTGTCGGGCGTCCCGAACTTCACCGCGAACGAAGAGCCGGGCGATGCCGACGATGACGATGTGGATGACGAGGTCTCCGTGGCTCCGGTCCGCGCGTCGGGCGTCGCCGAATCGGTGGGTGTCGTCCCGCTGGAGGTCGTCGAGGAGCCCGTCGAAGACGCCGAAGGCGAAGACGACGTCGAGTCGGCTCTCGGCATCTCCACCGAGGCCGAAGACGGAGCTGTAGACGACGTGCTCGCCGACGATGATGACGATGACATCGCCGAGGTGCGGCCCACGGTAAATCCTGCCTTCGGCGAGGGGATCCTCTCGGATGCTCCCGAAGAGCACGCGCCTTTCCGTCCGTCGTTCGACGAACTCCTCACGGTGGGTGACTCCACCGGTTCGCAGCACTCCGCACCGAACGCACTGATCTTCACCCCGTCTCCGGGGGAGGGGTCGCTCTCGGGCCCCGTCGCATCCACCGGCGAGATTCTCGTCACCGGGTCATACGAACTGCCGCAGGGCATGGGCTCCCAGGGTCATGCATTCGGCACGACCGACGGCAAAGACGTCGACGCCGTTCTCATCGACGGCGAGCTGCCTCCTTCCTCGTCGCCCACGCCGATCGCCGCGAGCTCGGCAGTCAGCACCATCAAGCCCGCGGGTGAGGTCATCCGACCTCCTGCCCCCGAGAAGGGGAACCGCCTCATGGTGACCCTCGCCATCATCGCCGGCGGACTCGCCCTCGCGATCGGCGTCGTTCTCGTCATCGCCTTCACCACGAAACTGATTTGATGCAATCTCCTGAAACAGCCGAAGAGATGCTGCGCCTCGCAGCACAAGCCGCCATCGACAAGGGCGGTGAGGACCTCGTCGCACTCAACGTCTCCGAGCCCCTCCCGCTCGTCGACATCTTCCTGCTCGTCACGGGCAACAGCGAGCGCAACGTCGCCGCTATCGCCGACGAGATCGAGGACCGACTGATCGAGTCGGGCCACAAGCGTGTTCGCCGTGAAGGACGTGCGGAAGCACGCTGGGTCCTGCTCGACTTCGGCGACCTGATCGTGCACGTCTTCCACCAGGAGGAGCGCGTGTACTACGGGCTCGAGCGCCTGTGGAAGGACTGCCCCGTCGTTCCGATCGACGTCGTCGAGCCTGCCGCAGACCCCAGCTGATATGCCGACGCACCTGATCACCGGTGCGGGTTCCGGCATCGGCGCGGTTCTCTCGCGTCGCCTGCTGGATCGCGGCGATCACGTCGTGGCTTTGGCTCGCGACGCCGGGCGTGCCAGGCAGATCGCAGCTGAGCTCCCCGGTGCTTCGGTGCTGGTCGGAGATCTCGCCCAGCCAGGACGCCTGTCATGGGCGCTGTCGAAGCAGCATCTGCCCGATCGTATCGACGCGCTCGTGCACGTCGCCGGCGTCGTGGACCTCGGCGATGTGGCGGATCTGGCTCCTGCGCTGTGGGAGCAGCAGCTCGCGGTGAACCTCATCGCTCCGGCCGAGCTCACCAGGCTTCTTCTTCCTGTCCTGCGCGTATCGCAGGGCCAGGTCGTCTTCGTGAACTCGGGTGCCGGCCTACGTGCCAACGCCGGGTGGTCCGCCTACGCGGCGTCGAAGCACGGGCTCCGTGCCCTCGCCGATGCGCTGCGGGCGGAGGAGGCGCAGCACGGCGTGCGGGTGACGTCGATCTATCCCGGGCGCACGGCTACTCCGATGCAGGAGCGCGTGCACCAGCAGGAGGGGCAGGATTACGACGCCGGGCGTTTCATCACTCCCGACGCCGTCGTCACGACCATCCTCACCGCCCTCGATCTTCCGCGCGACGCGGAGATCACCGACCTCACGGTGCGGCCGGGCCGCTGATTCGGCGCGTCGGTCGCGGCCGGCCCTCAGGCCGTCAGCCGGGTTCGGCGCTCCAGCATGCCCCGTTCTGCGCGGGTCTGGGGCGGGATCGCCGACAGCAGCGACCGGGTGTACGGGTGTTCGGGGTGGCGGTAGACGTCTTCGGTCTTGCCGATCTCGACCATGTTCCCCAGGTACATCACCGCCACGCGATCGGCGATGTGGCGCACGAGCGACAGATCATGCGCGATGAACACGATCGACATGCCCAGTCGTTCGCGCAGCTCGCACAGCAGGTCGATGATCTGGGCCCGGATCGACACGTCCAGCGCTGACACCGGCTCGTCGCACACGAGGACGTCGGGGTCGAGCGCGAGAGCCCTCGCGATGCCGATCCGCTGACGCTGGCCGCCGGAGAACTGGTGGGGGAAGCGCGAGCCCATCTCGGGGGTGAGCCCGACGAGTTCGAGCAGCTCTGCGACACGTCGGCGCCGGGACACCGGGCTTCCTGTGTGCGTGGCGGCGAGCGGTTCCGCGATGATCTGCTGGACGGTCATCCGCGGGTTCAACGACATGTACGGATCTTGGAACACCATCTGTACTCCGCGGCGAAGGATCTTCCGATCGCGGAGGCGTCCGCGCGTCACGTCCTGGTCGCGGTAGCGCAGGGTGCCGGCATCCGGTGAGTCGAGTCCCACCAGCATTCGCGCGAGTGTCGACTTGCCGCTGCCTGATTCGCCGACGATCGCCAGGATCTCTCCGTGTCGCAGCTCGAGGTCGACGCCGGCGACTGCGGCGACACGATGCGTACGACGCCCGCTCCCGGATCGGAAGGTGCGTTCCAGGCCCCGTCCTTCCAGGATGGGAGCAGTCCCGTCTTCGTCGGTGGCCGCACTGACGTCACGCGGCATCGAGTGCAGCAGCTGGATCGTGTACGGATGCTGCGGGTTCGTGAGCACTTCGTCGGCCGAACCGGACTCCACGATGAGGCCCGTGCGCATGACGGCTACCTGGTCGGCGACCTCCATCACGACGCCGAGGTCGTGGGTGATGAGCAGGATTCCCATACCGAGGCGCTCGCGCAGCGACAGCAGCAGATCGAGGATCTGCGCCTGCACCGTCACATCGAGCGCGGTCGTCGGTTCATCCGCGATGATGAGATCAGGATCCAGTGCGATCGCCATGGCGATCAGGATGCGCTGGCGCTGACCGCCGGAGAACTGGTGCGGATAATCGTGCACACGCTTGTCGGGGGTGGGGATACCGACGAGGGTCAGCAGCTCGACCGCGCGCGCCTGTGCGGCGCGGCGGCCGATACTGCGATGTGCGCGGATGAGGTCGATGATCTGATCGCCGATGCTGAGGACCGGGTTCAAAGCGGAGAGGGCGTCCTGCATGACCAGACTGACTCGCACGCCACGCAGGCGGCGGTGCTGTTCCGGCGTGAGGGAGAGGAGGTCGGTTCCGCCCAGTGTCAGGGCTGTCGCTTCGACGTCGCCGTTGTCGATGAGACCCATGATCGCGCGGGCGGTCATCGATTTGCCGGAGCCCGACTCGCCGAGCAGCGCGAACACCTCGCCGCGCCGCACGGCGATGTCGATGCCGTCGACGACGCGATTGCGGCGGCCATCGCCGGTGAGGGTGACGGTGAGGCCCTTGACGTCCAGGACCACGGCGTTCTGGGGGGCGGATGTGTTCTCCATGGATCACATCATGCCAGCTTCCAGGTTCTGAATTGTTTCGAACAGGAAACATTTCAGCCGAAGATAATCACAACAGTTGACATCTGCGCCGAATTCCTCCAGATTCGAGGAAACTCCCGCTCGTTGACCGGGAGTGGTACCCCGCATCATCGAACCGAAGGAGCGCATCCGTGCTCGAACAAGCTGGCCGGTACTCCGGCTACACCGCGTACGACTACCTGGAAGCCGGTAAGGACTACCGCGAATTCCGCTACGCAAAGCAGATCGGCCGCGTGCCGGCCTACGACCTCGGTCTGAGCGACACGCAACAGGAGCGCACCGAGCGTCTGCTCCGCGAAGAAACCGTCATCTCGCTGCACGAGCACGTGCAGGTGTTCCCCGAAGACATGGGCGAGCTCCGCGATCACATCCGCCAGGGTCGGGAACCCACCGGTTACCAGGGCCTCGCTCGTTCGGGTCTGACCGCTGTGTTCGACAACGGCATGGACGGCACCTGCTGCATCTCGAGCGACGCCGGGTGGAAGTACCAGGATGTCCTGTTCGACCTCGGTGTACGCATGGCCGACCTCGCCCACCAGGACTTCGTGATCAAGGCTGAGTCGATCAAGGACATCCGCCACGCGGCGGAGACCGGTCGCGTCGCGCACATCTTCGCTCTCGAAGCCTCGACCATGATCGAGAACGAGGTCGACCGCCTCGACGTGCTGTACGGCTTCGGCGTCCGGCAGATGGGCATCGCGTACTCCGAGGCGAACATGCTCGGCGGCGGGCTCAAAGAGCGCGGCGACGGCGGGCTGACGTACTTCGGCGAGCGCGCGGTCGAGCGGATGAACAAGCTCGGTATCGCGATCGACATCTCGCACTCCGGTGACCAGACCTGTCTCGATGTGATCGCCCACTCGACCAAGCCGGTGTTCATCACGCACGCCGGTGCGCGTGGCCTGTGGCCGACGAACCGCATGAAGACGGACGAGACGATCATCGAATGTGCCAAGCGCGGCGGCGTGATCGGAATCGAGGCGGCCCCGCACACGACGATCTCGCCTCAGCACCCGAAGCACTCGCTCGATTCGGTCATGGATCACTTCCAGTACTGCGTCGACCTCGTCGGCCTGGAACACGTCAGTTTCGGCCCCGACACGCTGTTCGGCGACCATGTCGGCCTGCACGACGCGTTCTCGTCGAACCTGTCGCTCGGCCAGGCGCACGCCAACGTCGAGTACGAGAAGCAGCCGTATGTCGACGGCATCGAGAACCCGGCCGAGGCTTTCTACAACATCATCGGCTGGCTCGTGAAGAACGACTACTCCGACGACGAGATTCGCGCCGTCGTCGGTGGGAACACCATGCGCGTACTCGAGGAGGTCTGGGTCTGATGAAGTACAGCAAGTTCATCGCGCTCGGTGCGGCCGCGGCTCTCGCCGTCGGTCTCGCCGCCTGCGCCCCGTCTGCGCCGGAACCGGGGGAGTCCTCGGGCGCCACCGGACCGAGCGACGAGACGATCAGCATCGGCACCACGACGGATGTCGTGAACTTCAACCCCGTCCTCGGCAACAGCCGGACGGACTCGTGGATCACGAATCTGATGTATCCCCATCTGCTGAGCATCAGCGACGACGGCACCAAGGAAGCCCATGTGGCCACCGACTGGGGCTACGTCGATGACACCACCGGTTTCTACGAGATCCGTGACGATCTCACCTGGAGCGATGGCGAGCCGCTCACTGCGGAGGACGTGGCCTGGACGCTGAACGCGGTCAAGCGCGACCAGGCTCCCGGCACGTTCTACGGGCAGTTGGGCAACCTCGACACCGCGACCGCTGTGTCGGACACCCGTGTCGAGCTCACGCTCACGCAGCCGGACTCGTCCATCATCGAGGAGATCGGCTTCTGGGGTGTCGTCGTGCCGAAGCACGTGTTCGAGCCGCAGGGTTCGATCGCGGAGTTCGCGAACGACGGCAGCGACGGCGGCTGGGTCGGAATGGGACCGTTCATCATGAGCGACTTCCAGGTCGGCCAGCACTACACGCTCAAGCGCGTCGATGAGTACCCGCTCGTCAAGGGCGGAGTCCCCGGGCCCGCCGAGGTCGCGTACCGCGTCTACCCGGACGTGAACACCGAGATCCTGGCGCTGCAGAGCGGTGAGATCGACGTGATCGCGAACGCCCTGCCACCCGCACAGGTCGAGCAGCTCGGCAACACCGACGGGCTGCAGGTCGTCGAGGCTCCGGGGCTCGGCTACGCGCACCTGGTCTACAACATGGACAAGCCCGACCTCGCCAAGATCGAGGTCCGGCAAGCGCTCGCTCAGGCGGTCGACTACGACGCGATCCGCACGGTCGTGCTGCAGGGGCAGGCCGTCTCGACCGGCTCCAGCGCGCTGATGCCGGTGCTCGCGAAGTACTACGACAAGTCGGTGAAGGAGTACGAGTTCGATCCCGAGAAGTCGCGTTCCCTGATGGAGAAGGCCGGCTACACCGCAGACGCCAGCGGGAACTTCCCCGTCTCGTTCCGACTGATCTACTCGCTGCAGGACAGCGTGACGAGTCAGTGGGCCCAGATGGTCAAGGACAGTGCTGCCGAGGCCGGCATCACGATCGAGCTGCAGGGCACCGAGCGGAACACGTACCTCTCGATGACCAGCGAGGGCGACTACGACATCTATGCGGGCAACTTCGCCATCATGGACGACCCGGTGACGAACTTCGCCCTGTCGTACCTCCCCGGCGGGGCGATCAACTACACCCACGTGGATGACGCCGACCTGAACGCGCTGATCGAGGAGGGCATGGTCACGTTCGATGAGGACGAGAAGATCTCGATCATGCGCGAGGCGAACAAGATCGTGCACGAGCAGGTCTACGACAACATCATGTACACGCAGAACCTGTTCTTCGCTGCCAGCGACGAATGGGCGGGCTTCATCTCGAAGCCGAGCGAGCTGCTCTCGATCGTGAACCCGCTTTCGCTCGCGAGCGCGCACCCGGTCAAGTAACAACAAACCGAAATCTCGAGGAAGGTCGCCCGGGTGTCCCGAGCATCGTTCATTCTCCGTCGCATAGGTAGAGGTCTGCTCACGATCTGGTTCGCCGTGACCGTGACGTTCCTGCTCCTGCGTCTGCTTCCCGGTGACCCGGCGCTCGCGCTGGCGAGCCCGAACATGACGGACGACATCCGGGCGACCATCCTCCAGCAGTACGGCCTCGATCAGCCGCTGATCATCCAGTACGGGCTCTACATGTGGCAGCTGCTGCAGGGCAATCTCGGCATCTCCTTCACACAGTCGATCCCGGTCACCGACGTTCTCGTGCAGCGTCTGCCATGGACGCTCCTGCTCACGATCACCGCGCTGGTGCTCACGATCCTCATCGGGGTACCGCTGGGGGTCGCGGCCGCTTCGCACAAGGGGAAGTTCATCGACCGCGCGGTGCAGATCATCGGCGTGACGGGGCAGTCGCTGTTCGTCCCGAGCGTCGCGATCCTCCTCCTGTTCGTGTTCGGCTTGAACCTCGGCTGGTTCCCGATCGGCGGTGCGTACACCAACAACACCTACGGTTTCGAGTGGTATCTCAGCGTCGCTCAGCACCTGGTGCTCCCCGCTGTCTCGCTCATGTTGATCCAGGTCGGCTCCTATGTGCTCACGATGCGTTCGACCCTGATCGAGACGCTCGGTGAGGACTACATCCTCCTGGCGAAGGCGAACGGTATCCGCGGCAGCCGCATCCTCTGGAAGCACGCGCTGCGCAACGCCCTGCTGCCCACCACGACCCTGATCGGTCTGCAACTCGGCTTCCTGGTCGGCGGTGCCGTGCTCACGGAGACGGTGTTCGCCTACCCGGGCATCGGTCGCGGCATCTACGAGGCCGTCACGCAGCTCGACTTCCCGGTGCTGCAGGGCGCCTTCCTCATGCTCGCCGCCACCGTCGTGGTCGCGAACACGATCACCGACATCATCTACGGCTACCTGGACCCGAGAGTGAAGACCTCATGACCGCTCCGATGCCCTCCTCAGAGACCCTTGCTCCGAGCGAGCCGACAGCCGCCGGAAGCGAGCGGGCGAGCGCGCACACCTGGCGTGCGTTCCGACGCGATCCGCTCGGGATGATCTCCCTGGGCCTGCTGATCCTGCTCGTGATCGTCGCCCTCGCGGCTCCTCTGATCGCACCCTACCCGGCCAGCTACGGACCTGACGTGCTGCAGCCGCCGAGCGGCGACCACTGGTTCGGCACGGATGCGCTCGGCCGCGACGTCTTCTCCGAGGTGATCTGGGGAACGCAGCAGAGCGTGCTCGTGGCGGTGGCTGCCTCGCTGATCGCGATCGTGTTCGGCACGATCATCGCGGTGCTCGGCGCCTACTTCCGCAAGCTCGACGGTTTCATCAGCGTGATCGTCGACATGACCCTCTCGCTGCCGGTGCTCCCGCTCATGATCCTGATCGCCGCGCTGGTGGGACCGAGCACCTCGACGATCATCTTCGTCGTCGCGGCGTTCTCCTGGCCGGAGGTGACCCGTCTCGTGCGTTCGCAGGCGCTGACAGTGGTCGGTCTGCCCTACGTCGACGCGTCGCGCCTCATGACCACGTCGCCGGTGTGGATCATCACGAGGCACGTGCTGCCTGCGGTGACACCCGTTGTCGTGGTCTCGGTGGTCGTGACGGCGTCGAGGGCCGTGCTGTCGGCTGCAGGGCTCGCCTTCCTCGGCCTCGGAGACCCGACCACCTGGTCGTGGGGCCGCATCCTCTATGAGGCGCAGCAGGCCGGTGCGATGGTGAGCGCCTGGTGGCTGACGCTCTTCCCCTCGATCGCGATCCTCATCCTGGTGCTCTCCGCCACGCTCCTCTCGATCGCCTACAACGACGCGCGCAACCCGCGTCACCTCGCTCGATAGGAGCATGTGATGACCGAGTTCGACCAGCGTCTCGCGCCCGAGTTCTTCGACCGCGTGCAGACGCGTGTGCGGGAGCGGATGGGTGAGGAGGGCTTCGACGCTTTCCTCACCGACCAGCCCGAGGACATCGCGTACCTCACCGGCTTCTTCCACCACCCGTCCGAGCGCCCGGTGGCGATCTGGATCGAGGCGAACGGTCGGGTCGTGATGCTGCTGCCGGAACTCGAGCGCGAGTACGCGGATTCGCAGTCCTCCCGAGCCGAGCTCGTGGCGTTCTTCGAGTTCCCGGGGGTCGTCTCGCCGTTCGAGGTGTTGGCCCTGGCGGTCTCTCCTCGAGGCCGTGTCGGGTTCGCGGCGACGATGCCCTACTCGCGCCTCTCGGCGGCACGACAGGCGATGCCCGATGCCGACCTCGTCGCCTCCGACCTGCTCACCCGTAGCCGCTACATCAAGTTCCCCGAGGAGGTGGCGCTGCACCGCGAGGCGGCCCGTGTCACCGACCGGATGCTCGACGCCGGGGTGGCGCTGGTGGCGGACGCCGTCGCCGCTGGCGGAGAGCTCCCCACCGAGGCTGAGCTCGAGCGACACGTCACAGCGGCCGGCACCGGCATCATGTACGCCGAGCACCGCAACGTGATCGTGGCGTCGCTGCTGGCCGGGGGACTGGTCTACTCGGGGGCGAACTCCGCTTTCCCGCACGGCCTTCCCTCGGTGAACCGCCTCAAGGCCGGAGACACCTTCATGCTCTCGCTGGGCTGCGCGGTCGGTGGACGCTTCATCGAGGGGGAGCGGACCTTCGTCCTGGGCGAGCCCACGGCCGAGCAGCGGCGCTATCACGACACGATCCACGCGGCCCAGCTGCTCGGCCGCGAGACGATCCGCGCCGGACTCGAGTGCCGGGAGGCGAATCGTGTCTGCCTCGACGTGATTCGGGAGGCCGGGCTCGGCGAGTTCATCCGCCACCGCCAGGGGCACGGCATCGGTCTCGGCATGCACGAGGCGCCCTGGCTCGAAGACGGCGATCCGACCGTGCTGGAAGCCGGGATGGTCGTGTCGAACGAGCCCGGCATCTACGTGCCAGGGCACGCCGGGTACCGCATCAGCGACAGCATGCTCGTGACCGCCACCGGCGCCGAACCCCTGACCACCTTCCCCCGCAGCCTCGACGACTGCACCATCGCGCTCTGACGCCCCGGAATTCGAGAGAGAAGAAGAGAACATGACATCAACGCCCCCGGTATCCCCGGAGTTCGCCGCAGCCACCAGCGCCCACGAATGGGTCGAGATCAACGGGAATCACCTGGCCGTCGAGGTGCTGGGCCCTGAGGGTGCTCCCGTCATCATCACTCACCACGGAGCGCCGGGTCTGGGGTCGAGAGCCGAGCCTCGTGCGAGCTTCGGGCGCCTGGCCGATGAGTACCGCGTGGTCGTCTTCGACGCACGCGGCAGCGGTGCGAGCGAGGGTGAGGGCACCTACAGCCATGAGCAGTGGGCCGCCGACATCGATGGTCTGCGCGAGTGGGTCGGCGCCGAGAAGATCGTGATGGCCGGCGGCTCCTATGGCGGGTTCATGGCCATGGAGTACGCCCTGCGGTATCCGGAGCGCGTGGCCGCGGTCGTGCTGCGAGACACCTCAGCCGACAACGGAAACGCGCATCTGGCGCGTGAGAATGCGCTCGCCTCCGACCGCGCGACGATCGACATGGAGAAGTTCGACCGCATCGATGTCGGCGAGGTCTACGACGACGAGGATCTCAAGGACTGCTGGCGCGAGATCCTGCCGCTGTATGACTTCGTCTACGACCCCGAGGCCACCGAGCGCAAGGTGCAGGCTACGCCGTACCGCTACCGGGCACACAACTACGCCTTCTCCGTCAACCTCCCCAACTACGACCTCAAGCCGCGGCTGCACGAGATCGGTGTGCCGACACTCATCACCGTGGGCCGGACGGACTGGATCACGCCAGTATCGTGTAGCCAGACGATCGCCGATCTCATCCCGGACTCCGAGATGGTGGTGTTCGAGAAATCGGGGCACTCCCCGCAGATCGAGGAGGCAGAGGCGTGGACGAAGACCGTGCGCACGTTCCTGCACCGGGTGTACCCGCCGACCCGATGAGCGGTGCCCATCCGACGCGGGAAGTGAGCGACCTCGATCGGCGGATCGTCGTCGCGTTGCAGCAGGACGGACGAGCGAGCTGGACGTCGATCGCCGAATTCGCCGGCGCCTCCGTATCGACCGTGACCCGTCGTGGGCAACAGCTGCTGGCCGAGGGACTGGTACGGGTCGGGATCGTGCCGACCCTGGGCAGCGAAGGGCATGTGGAGACCTTCTTCGTGCGCATCAACTGCACGCCGGGGTCGCAGCTGCAGGTCGCGCAGGCTCTCATCGGGTCGCCGTACGTGCGCTTCGTGACGCTCGTCACCGGGAAGTTCGATGTGTTCGCCGAGGTCGTCATCCCCGGAGACTCGGCGACCTACGCCCATGTCCTCACCGACCTTCAGGCGATACCCGGTGTCGAGCGCTGGCGCAGCGATCTGGTCGTGCACACCTACAAAGTGAGCTTCGACTGGGGTCGCCAGCTCTACGACGCGCACGCCGAGGCCACGACCGACCCGAAGTCCTACATGCCGGCGCCGAACACGTGCGACCCGACCCACTTCGACGATGCCGACCGGGCGATCGTCGAAGAGCTGCGTGACAACGGCCGTGCCTCCTTCCAGTCGATCGGCGACAAGCTCGACATGAACGAGAGCAGCGTGCGTCGTCGGTACGAGCGGATGCGCAACGCGGGGTGTCTGACCACCGTGACGATGGTGCCGGCATCGGCACTGGGGATGAGTGCGGAGACGCTGCTGATCCTCCGAGTCGAGCCCTCGCGGATCGCCGCAGTCGCACAGACGCTCGCCCAGCACGTGTCGGTGCGGTTCCTCGCCGCGGCACTCGAGGAGAACTCGCTCTACTGCGAGATCATCCTCCCGACCACCGAGACTCTGCACGACTTCCTCACGGGGACGATCGCGCACCTCAAAGGAGTCAGGGGCTGGAATGCGGCGATGGAACTCGTGTTCATGAAGCGAGGCTTCATCGAGACGCCGTGGTGGCGCGTTCAGGTCGCGTCCGCCGGTGCCACGGATACCAGCTCGTAGCGCACCGGTCCGCCCAGGCATCGTGCATGGATCGTGTCAAGGGGCTTCCCCAGCCGCCGCCCGTGGCGCATGCTCTCTCCAGAGAGAGTCCTGGAGGGCCCCAGATGTCTGAACTTCCGGATCCGCGTTTCATGTTGAAACGCATCACGGCGTCGGAGTGGGTGATCAACGACCTTCGTTACTCACCCAACGATCCGCGTCATGTGGTCGCGTGCGTGTACGAGATGGCCGAGACCGAGGTCGAGGTGACGTGGCTGCGCGATCTGCCACTCGCCACCCGCTACGGAACAGTCTTCGAGGTGCTCGAAGACGTCGAGAGGATGCGCGGTGTGAGTCGGGCGACGCGACCCGTGTCGATCCCGTCCCAGCCGCCACTCCTCGCGACGTAGCCCGCCCGGCTGCTGCCGTCGCACGCAGAAGCGCACCCCTCGATCGTCGAGGTGGTGCGCTTCTGTGTTTCTATCGCGTGCGAACTCAGAGCAGCTGCAGGTTCGTGATGCAGGTCGGGTCGTCGGCTGCCATCGTGGAGACGGGAACCCTTCCCGCGCGACCCTCGTGCTCGATCGTGAGCGTGGCCTCGATACCTCGGGGGACCCAGAGTCCGGTGAAGCCGTTGTCGTAGGTCCGCCGTGTCTCATCGATCAGCACGGCTCCGTCGTCGGAGGTGAGGGTGATCTGGATCTCGGCGTCGGAGAGCTCACCGAGACAGGTGGTCAGACTGTGGAAATGGCACTCGTGAGTCTGATCTCGGAACGGCGCGACAGAGATGTAGACCTCGTCCTCCGGCATCGGCAAGCGGCTCTCCCCGCCACTCTCGTCCTTCAGCACGAGGGCGTCGGGCTGAACGGATGCGAGCAGACCGGAGGGTCGGTCGGCGACGGGCATGGTGTCGAGGCGCTCGATCACTTCGGAGACGTCGAGGCGATCGAGGTCATACGCCGCGAGGATATCCGGCGCGCTGGTGGACTGAGCGGCTCCGGTCGCTCCGGTGTCGGGTGCGGCGACGCAGCCGGCGAGGGCGACGCCGGTGACCACCAGCGCGGCGAGGGCCGTGAACAGCTTCATTCGGTGCGGTGAGGTGGGGGAGAGACGGGTGAGATCGTTCATGGTGTGCTCTTTCGAAGCAGGGGGCCGATGCCCGGCCGCAGTGGCAGGGCATCGGCCCGGAGGAGGGGTCAGAGAGCGGACAGGAGAGTCTTCATCGCCTGGATCTCTTCGGTCTGTGCGTCGATGATCTTCTGCGCGAGCTCGACCGCGTCGGGGTTGCTCCCGTCGTCGACCTGCACCTGCGCCATCTCGACAGCGCCCTCGTGGTGGACGATCATCTGCTCGAGGAACAGTCGCGATGCTTCGGTGCCATCTGCAGCCTGGAGTGCGGCGAGGTCGTCCTCGCTCATCATCCCGTCACCGTGGTCCATCCCGCTCGCGCCCTCGTCATCAGGACTGACGCCCCAGTCGGTCAGCCAGCCCTGCAGCTGCTCGATTTCGGGGCCTTGAGCCGCCTTGATCTGCTGGGCGAGCTCGGTCACCGCCGGGTCGACACCGTCGGCGGCGAGGACGATGTCACTCATCTCGATCGCCTGCTCGTGGTGCACGATCATCATCGACGCGAACATCGCGTCGGCTTCGTTGGCGTCGGCGGACGGCGCCGACGAGCCGTGGTCCATGCCGGGCATGGACTCCTCACCGGCGCCGGTCGCGCATCCGGACAGGGCCAGGACGGCAGAGAGGGCGAGTGCGGCCGTTGCCGCAGCACGAATCTTCATGGTGTTCTCCAATATGCATAGTCGTTGCGCACGCAGGCCAAGACGGCTGCGCACGGGTGTGAGCGGGGGAGAGCCCTGGCGAGAGAACGCGGGCTCTACGCCGCTCAGGTACGACTGATGCAGAGAACGTGCAGAGAAGGTGCGCGGGGGCGAATCTGCGCTGTGAGGTCCTCGACGAGGGATGGTCGGAGGAGGGATCGCGTCCAACCGTGCAGAACACGAGGGGGAACGATGAGGAGCAGGGCGAGCAGAAGAGCGAGCACGCACATCATCGCCATGCCGGCGTGGTCGTCGGTGGTGCATCCGGCGCACGACATGTCGCCGCCGCTCGTGGAACCCGCCGGGGCGTGCATCTCGGCCGTTGCGTGATGGGCGGCAGGCTGATCAACAGCACCCGACATCGACATCGTCGCCGGCGCGTCGGCGGCGGCAGTCCCGTGCAGGTTCAGCGTGTGCATCGCCAGGAGGCCGATGATGACAGCGGTGACGAGCATCACACCCGACAGCACACCCCGGAAGACGCTGGAGGAGCCTCTTCCGGACCGCGTCGCCGCCACCGGTGCCATAAGAGCAAGTCTACGGGCGTCGTCGGGCGGTCACGTCTTCGGATCTGCCAGGCGGAAGGCCTCGGCTCTGCAAGTGCTCGCCCAGGTGTCGAGCTGCCACGAGGGCTTCGTGCCCGGCCGACGTGCCCCGATGCTCCTAGAGCTGAGCCGTGCGGGGGTGATAGACCGACTGCTCCTCCACCGGGGATGCGGCGAAATCGCCATCGCCGTTGATCACTTGCCCGCGGCCCAGCACGGTCCCGGTGGCGCGTCCCCGGCCTTTGAGCACGGCGCCTCGGAGGTCGGGGTCGGGTTCGCGGTGGCTTCCTCCGCCGGCAAGCGATACGTTCACCGCGTTGATGTCGCCGAGGATCTGAGATCCGTCCTCGAGGTCGCTGACTCCTGCGACCTCGATGCGTCCCAACAGCCTGACGCCTCTGCGGATCGCGATCGCGGCACCGGGGCGATTGGCCATGAGGGTCACCGCATGCGGGCCGAACTCGTTGTCGGAGTCGATGGCGACGTGACCGCCGCCGGTCGCGTCGATACGGGTGCCCTCGAAGAATCTGTTGTTGTCGCCGATTCGCACGGTGCCGGGGACCGCGTCGATCCTGACGTTCGGATAGAACACGTTTCCAGCGCCGATCCGAGCGTGCGTCGAGATGAGGGCGGAGAACGGGTCGATGAAGATGTTGTCGCCATCGGCGAGGAGTCTGCTCACGGTCCGATAGCCCTGCAGCGTGCGCACCCTGTCCGCGTAGGCGAGGGGAGTCTCGGCCATGTGATCTCCTGAGCGCTTGTCGTCTGCATTGCATCTGCGTCGAGAACGAAGAAAGCCCCCGGGGTGACCCGGGGGCTTCTCTGTGGACCTGAGGGGATTCGAACCCCTGACCCCCTGCATGCCATGCAGGTGCGCTACCAGCTGCGCCACAGGCCCAGATGCCGCTCCGTAGAAGCCGGAGCAACTTGAAAAGAGTACTACACGAATCTGCGCGAGCACCAATCGGGAACGGGCGCCCGGGAGTGTCGCCGCCCGGTGGAACAACCGCGCCGGGCACGACGTTCTTCTCTGCGTGAGCATCCTCGACAGTGTGGTGATCGGCGCAGGGCAGGCCGGTCTCTCGGCATCCTTCCACCTGTCCCGATTGGGTATCTCGCACGTGGTCCTCGACGCAGGGTCACGGCCAGGAGGAGCGTGGCAGCACCGCTGGGATGCACTGACGATGCGTGACGTGCACGGCGTCGCAGAGCTCCCCGATGACACGCCACCGCCGCGGGACGACGCGCGCGCCAACATCGCAGTCCCCGGCTACTTCGCCGCGTACGAGAAGAAGCATGCGCTGCCGGTTCTCCGTCCGATCCATGTCGAGCGGGTGGAGGATGAGGACGGACTGCTGGTCGTGCGAGCCCGTGAGGGGGAGTGGACGACCCACACGCTCGTGAATGCGACCGGGACCTGGTCTCATCCGTTCCTGCCGCACTTCCCGGGCATGGAGACGTTCGTGGGTGAACAACTGCACACGGTGGACTATCCGGGGCCGGAGCACTTCCTCGGCAAACGGGTGCTCATCGTCGGCGGGGGCGCGTCTGCTGTGCAGTTCCTCGGCGCGCTCGCTCCGATCACCGAGACGCTGTGGGTCACCCGCCGCGAACCGGTGTGGCGGCACGACGACTTCACGCCGGAGGCGGGAGCGGCCGCGGTCGCCCTCGTCGAGCAGCGCGTCGCCGCCGGGCTCCCTCCCGAGAGCGTGGTCAGCGTCACCGGCCTCATGCTCCGCCCGCAGGAGCGTGAAGCGGAGCGTCTGGGCGCCTACGCTGCTCGACGCCCGATGTTCGAGCGCATCGAGCCAGACGGCGTGCGCTGGGCAGACGGCAGCTTCGAGCACGTCGACGTCATCCTGTGGGCCACCGGGTTCCGCCCTGCGATCAGCCACCTGGCGCCCCTGCACCTGCGCAGTGCGGCCGGCGGCATTCAGCTCGATCGGAACGGTCGCGGTACCACGGCCGTCGCCGATCCTCGTGTGCAGCTGGTCGGCTACGGGCCGTCGGCCAGCACGATCGGTGCGAATCGTGCCGGGCGCTCCGCCGCGAAGGGCGTGCAGCGGATGCTGCAGTCCACAGGCGCGAGCATCACCAGCGGTTGAGCACCTCTTCGGCGAAACCCTCGATGCCGTCGACGTGCACGCGGGTTCCGGTGTTGTCGAGCGCCCACCCGGTCCAGACGCCGAACAGCTGGTCGGTCCTGCTCTCGATGACCAGGGCGTTCGTGCGCGAGCGCTTGTCGTAGAACGGCGTGAAGGTCAGATCGGCTGTGGCGCCATGCACATGCCACGGCTGCATGAAGCGCTCGGGGTCGTAGTCCCAGACGAGCTCTTCACTGATCTTCGAGAGACGCCCGTCGACGAGCAGCGCGTTCTCCGTCGCCCCTGAGCCGTCGGTCCATTTCGAGCCCAGTTGCAGGCCGATGACACGGCCGTCAACGGTGCCGCTGCCTGCCGCCCAGTTCCATTGCACGCGGTATGGCCAACGTCCGCGGCCATGGTCGAGCACTGCCCAGCTCCCTGCCGCGATGTCGTGCGCGACGCCGTCCACTGTCACTGTTCCGGTCGTCGGCCGCGCCACGTCCTTGACCGTGTACTGAAAGTGCGGGACGTCATCGCCGCGCCGCCACGGCACCACGACGCCGAGTGATTCGTGTCCCGCCGGGCGCGCGGCATGCAGATCGAACGACAGTCGGGGTGCGGTGCCGCGCAGGCGCGTCCCGTCGAAGGTCTCGTCGATGTCGAGGGTGATGCGGCGGGTGCGAGCTCGTGCCGGTCCTTCGCCGAGAGACGGTGGCAGCACGGCACTGCGTCCGCCGGGTGCGATCACCGTCGAACCGATGTCGACGCCGGTCGCGCGATCCAGCACCCAGACCTCGTGCAATGCCATGTAGTCGACGCTCGAGATGGTCACGGCGATGATGTGCGACGGGGTCATCACATTCCAGTACTCCCACCGCTTGTTGCGGCCCCAGTGACCGCGGCCAGGGATCCCCGAGGTGTCGTGAACCGGTGTGCGCGACCAGCCCAGCGCATCGCGGTTCAGGGCCCCGTCAGGCGTGGTGAGCGACACGTGCGCGGTGATCTCGCGCTCGATCAGCGGTGTGGGCATCGTCGTCCTGCTGTCGGGAGGGACGCCGTCTCGGGTCGGCATCGTTGACCCGAGTGTAGAGGACCGAGTCTCGAACGATGTGGGACCGGGTGCGGAATCTGTGTTCGGGAGGGAATCGGTGCCTGGATACCCTGAGGGCATGCTCCGCATCGTGTTCTTCGTCGTCTGGCTGCTGCTCTCCGCCTGGCTCGTCATCTGGGTCGGCGAGGGCCTGTTCGGCGTCGACCAGAGACAGTCGATCCTTCCCTTCTCCGGTGAGGACACTCTCGGTGCTCCGATCATGATCGGGGTCGCCTGGGGTCTGCTGCTGACCTTCGGCGGGATGCTGTCCGGTCTCGGGCGCCGCAAGACCGTGCGCGGTGAGGCGCAGATCGGTGTCGGCACGATCGTCGAGGTCTCGCGTACCGGATTGACCGTCAACGACGTTCCGCAGTACGACCTGTTCATCCGTGTGACGCCGAGCACGTCTGAGGAGTTCATCGCGCAGCTTCGGATGCTCGTGGACGCGGCCGACTTCGCCACGCTTCAGGTCGGGCTTCCGGTACCGGTGCGCTACAGCCTGACCGACCAGGACAACGTCGAGCTCGCGGATCTCAGCGACCCGGCCGTGCGCGACGCGATGCTGCAATGGCGGATCGAGCGAGGGCTGATCGATCCGACGCAGGTGCGCGCGCGTACGAGCGGCACGCAGGTGCCCGCATCCGTGCTCGAGGTGCGACCGACGGGGCGCCGTCGTGAAGGGCAGGCCGAACTCGCACTGCGTGTCCTGATGGCGCCGGATGGGGCGGCGACGTGGGAGGCCGACTCCACGGTCTTCGTGTACCCGCAGGCGATCCCGCATCTGCAGGTGGGTGCGCCCGTATGGGCGTTCTACCGCCGGGAGGATCCGCAGACCGTCGCGGTGACGATCGAGAAGGAGGCGGGGCGATGAACCCGATGGACACGCTCGTCTGGCTGGTGAACTTCCCGGCATCGCACGGCTACGCGATGGTCTTCATCGCCGGCTTCTCGATCCTCGGCTTGTTCGCGTTGTCGGCACGCGGTGCGGTGCCGGGAGGAGCGCTCCGGGCCGTTCGCGAGCGGGAGGGGCTGCTGCCCCTGGAAGCTCGTCCGCGTGGACGGGTCTGGGGGAGCTTCGTGCGCGTGGTCGCCCGGATCCTGGCCTTCCTGATGCTCGGCTCTCTCGTGATCGGAATCCTCAGCCTGACCGGCGTGCCGGTGACCCGGGCGTACATCTACGACAACGGCCGTCCGACCTCGGCGACGATGCAGGGCGACTGGGTGACGTTCACGACGGCGGAAGGGGTCGAGTACACGCTCGAGAGCAACTTCTTCACACCTGCCGTGTACCCCGATCGTGACGCCTACATCCCCGGCGGTGAGCTGATCGTGGTGCGCTACCTCCCCAGTCACCCGCAGGCGTTCGTGATCGACAGCGACCAGACCCCGCGCTGACGTCGGACAGGGCGCGTAGGGTGAAGGCATGTCGCGCATCATCGTCTTCGGCGGCCATGGCCGCATCGCCCTTCTGCTCGCGCCGCTCCTCGCCGCACGAGGAGACGAGGTGACCGGAGTGATCCGGAATCCGGATCATGCGGCCGAGGTCGAAGCGGGCGGGGCGACGGCGCTGGTCGCCGATGTCGAGAACATGGACGTCGAGGCCATCGCCGAGATCATCAGCGGGCACGACGCCGTCGTCTGGTCGGCCGGTGCCGGCGGGGGCTCTGCGGAGCGCACCTACGCCGTCGATCGTGACGCCGCGCAGCGATCGATGAATGCGGCCGAGCGTGCGGGGGTCCGACGCTACGTCATGGTGTCCTGGCTCGGGTCCACCGCCGATCACGGCGTTCCGGAGGGCGACTCCTTCTTCCCGTACGCAGACGCCAAGTGGGCTGCCGATGAGCACCTTCGGGGCGCCGGGCTCGAAGGCACGATCCTCGCACCGGGTACGCTCACCTTCGACGATCCGACCTCCCGTATCCAGATCGACCCCGCCGGTCGTGGAGCGGTGTCGCGCGCCGACGTCGCCGCGGTCATCGCAGCCTCCCTCCACGAGCCCTGCACGATCGGCCGGACGATCCGTTTCGGCAACGGCGACGCGGAGTCCGCGGTGCCGATCGCCGAGGCGCTCGCCTGCTGACGTCGACCGTCTGGAGGCAGAGCACGTGATGTCTCGACACCGTGGATGGGCGGCGGCCTCTCTGGCAGCCGCCGCGGTGGCCGGACTGTGCATCTCTCCGGTCGCATCGGCCGCGGCGATTGACGCGTCTGCTTCCGTCTCCGCTTCTGGGCCAGTGGCCGCTTCGCCGAAGTCTGACGCCGCCGAGCGCGCGAACGCGCTGGTGCAGGGCATGTCTGTCGCTGAGCAGGCTTCGACCGTCGTGATGGGGCATGTGGCGGGGACCGACCCCGCCGCGCTCCGGTCGTACATGGAGTCGGGCCTCGGCGGATTCATCCTCATGGGTGCGAACATCCCGTCATCCGAAGCGGAGCTGCAGAACCTGACCGCGTCGTTGGCCGTCGACCCCGAGCTGCCGCCGCTCATCGCCGTCGATCAGGAGGGTGGTCTGGTCTCGCGCCTGTACGGCGATGACTACCCCGCGTCCACATCGTTGAAGAGTCTCCCCGTCGTCGATACGCTCGCCGCCTTCGCAGCCCGTGGGTCGCTGGTGGCGCGTGCAGGGATCACCGTGAACTTCGGCACCGTGGCCGACTACACACCTGATCCCGGCTCTTTCATCCACGGACGCGCCCTCGGTACCGATCCGAAGAGCGCCGCCGATCGGGTGACAGCTGCGACGATGGCGCAGGAGCAGTTCGTCGCATCGACTCTCAAGCACTTCCCTGGGCACGGAGCGGCACCGGGCGACTCACACCGCGCGATCCCGAGTACGACGATGGGGCTCGAGGAGTGGCGAGACACCGAGGCCGTCCCATTCGCGGCCGGTATCGACGCCGGCGCATCCATGCTCATGTACGGCCACCTCGCCTACACGTCCGTCGATGCGCTTCCGGCGTCTCTGTCGCCGAAGTGGCATGCGATCGCCAGAGACGAGCTCGGCTTCGAGGGCGTTGCGGTGACCGACGATCTCGGGATGCTGTTGTCGTCAGGCGACCCGGCGTATGCCGATCCGGTGGCGAACGGTGTGGCGGCGATCGCCGCGGGAAACGACCTGGTGCTGATGATCGCGGGTTCCGACGCCCAGACGGCGGGAGCGATGGCGGCCGGAATCGCGTCAGCGGTCGAGACGGGAGCGTTGCCTGCGGAGAGGCTCGAAGAAGCCGCGACCCGTGTCGTCACCTTGCGCGTGCAGGTCGCCGGAGCCACTGCCAGATGGGCGGTCTGTGCCGACTGCGAGCCGGCGGGCTGACCTCAGGCAGCCTCGCGGGCACCGTCACCGAGCCAGGCGCTCAAGAGCGCGGCGCGAAGAGCGGCACCGCGATCGGCGAAGACGCGCTGCCGTCGCACGTACTCCGCCTTTCCCTCGGCCGTCTCGATGGGCACCGGGGTGATGTCCCATGCCGAGAGGTCGTAGGGCGCGGCCTGCATGTCGAGAAGACGGATGTCGCGGGCGAGCTCGAACGAATCCAGGAGAAGCTCCCCGGGGATGAGAGGCCCGAGTTTCGTCGCCCACTTGTAGAGGTCCATGCCCGCATGAAGACAGCCAGGCTGCTCGAACAGCGGCTGGTCATCGCGGCTCAGCGCAGTGCGGTTGCGGGGCACGGCCTCCGGGGTGAAGAAGCGGAACGCGTCGAAATGCGTGCAACGCAGATCGTGGCTCTCGACGACGGAATCGGTGCCCGCCTGTCCCAACCTCAGTGGTACCGCGTGCCGGTGCTCGTCGGCGCGGTACACCATCGCCCACTCGTGCAGGCCGAAGCAGCCGAACTGTCCGGGGCGCGATGCCGTGCGGCGCAGCATCCTCTCGATGAGGGCCGCCAACTCCGCCTTCTCGTCGCCGAATGCTCGGGCATCGGGAACGGCGCTGTCGGCGGCTCGTCCAGGGGAGTACCAGCGCCAGTCGAGGCGTTCGGTGGCGTCGGCAAGCTCCACACCGGCACCGGGATGCCAGCGCCGCAGCTGAGCGGGCTTGTAGGAGTAGTAGGTGAACAGGAAATCCCACACCGGATGCCTCTCGGCACGCGTCGCCCGATCCCGGTGCCGAGCGGTGAGAGCGTCGGCACGTTCGCGGTGGGCCTCCTCGCGGAGGGCCCAGTCCTGTCGGGCGATGGTCATCTCAGTGCAGGATGCCGGCTTCGCCGAGCAGGTCGCGAAGGCCGGCGCCGTCTTCGGCACTCACCCACGGTGCTGTGCCCTCGGAGTGCGGTTCGTGGCCGGTGCGGCCACCGGCGAGCACAGCCTCGGCAGGCAGCAGACGACGGATCGCCACGCCGGCGACGGAATCGGGGTACTCGTCCATGAACTGACTGTAGATCGACTCGTCATGCTGGCCGTCGTCGCCGATCAGCAGCCACTTCACGTCGGGGAACTCGGTCGCCAGCCGACGCAGGTTGGTGAGCTTGTGCTCACGACCGCTGCGGAACCAGCGTTCGTGCGTGGGGCCCCAGTCGGTGAGCAGCATGGAGCCGGCGGGGAAGAGATGCCGACCGAGGAAGCGCCACAGCGTGGGGGCCACGTTCCACGCCCCGGTGGACAGATAGACCATCGGGGCACCCGGGTGCTGCCGCAGCAGCTGATCCAGGAGAACGGCCATCCCCGGCACGGGCAGACGGGCGTGCTCGTCGAGCACGAAGGAGTTCCAGAAGGCGATGAAGGGGCGGGGGAGCGCCGTCACCATCACCGTGTCGTCGACGTCCGACACGACACCGAACCTGATGCCCTCGGCGACGATGAACACGCGTGCCTCGATGGGCTCCTGGCCCTCGACCGAGAAGGTGAACGTCTGCCAGCCGGGCTCCAACTCGATGCGGATCATCGCATCCACGACACCGCCGCGGTCAGCCGCCACCTGGTGCGTGGTGTCGCCGATGTTCACGGTCACCGCGGCGAATCCCACCGGGATGCCGACGAAACTGCGCCAGCCCCGGACACTCGCAGGTTCGCCGTCGCGGGTACGACGCTGCGGGGGCACGATCAGCACTCGACCGACGACCCGAACCCAGCCGGGGCCGCCGTATCCGGGGAACGGGAGGATGGTCGCGACGCGGCCGCGACGGCGCGCACGACCTTCACGCCAGACATGGAGGCGATGCTCGAGTCGGGCGAACCAGTGGATCCGGGGGGCTGGGGGAGCCGATGCCATTGGCTCAGTCTTTCATGTCGGCGTCGGCCTCAGCCTCCGGAGCCTCCAGGTGGCGAGCTTCACGACGCTGCAGCAGCTTCTTGCCGAGGAAGGCGAGGAGCAGGAACAGCGCGATCACCCCGACGAAGATGTACCCCGCGAAGTGCACGCGATCGACGAGCTCGCGGAAGCTGCCGGCAGCGAGCGACGTGACGCTCACATACGCGGTGGCCCAGAGGATGCACGCCGGGGCGGTCCAGGCCAGGAACTTGCGGTACGGGTACTCGCTCATGCCGACGGTGAGGGGGACGAGGGAGTGCAGCACGGGGAGGAAGCGGGACAGGAAGATCGCGATGCCGCCGCGGCGCTCGAGATAGTTCTCGGCGCGGACCCAGTTGTGCTCGCCGATCCGGCGGCCCAGCCACGACGCCCGGATGTGCGGGCCGAGCCAACGACCGAGCCAGAAGCCGATGCTCTCGCCGATCAGTGCGCCGATCACGACGGCGACACCCATCGCGATGCCCTCGAGAGGGGTCGCGACTCCCATCGAGGCGATGATGACGATCGTGTCACCGGGGACGATGAGGCCGATCAAGATGCTCGTCTCCAGCATCACGGCGATCCCGGCTATCAGCGTGCGAGTGACCGGATCGATCGACTGCACGGTGTCGAGGAGCCAGATCAGGAGGTCGTCCACCCCATGAGGATACGGGAGCCGACCGGTCCTAGGCTGGCAAGGTGCCCGAACATCTGACTGCTCGATCGCTTCCCTCCTGGGTGGAGCCCTCGTCGGTGTTCGGCATGCTGGAGGCCAGGGCGACCGATGTGTTCTGGCTCGACGCGGGCACCGACGCCGCGACGGGGTGGAGCTTCGTCGGGACCGGGGAGCAGTCGGAGCTTCCGCGAGAGGTTCGCATCGATGTCGCCCCCGCCGATCCCGCACTCCCGCCGTTCACGGGGGGATGGGTCGGCTGGCTCGACTACGAGAGCGGCGCGGCTGCGGCGGGTGCGCCGGTGGCCGGTTCTCTCGACGCCACAGTCGGCGCATGGCTGCACGTCACCCACGTCGTCGCCTTCGACCACGCCGCGCAGTCCGTCTGGGTGCTCAGCGCCGAGGAGGATCTCGAGAACTGGGAGGCAGAGGTCGCCACGGTGGTAGAGGCCGGAGGGGACGCATCCGCGTCCACGGGAGGCGTCGACCCGCGGGGACCGCTTCGTACCGCAGAGGCCCGACACGACCCACGCCAGTACGCCGCTCTGATCGAACGCTGCCGCGACCTCATCCGCGCAGGTATCGCATATCAGCTGTGCTTGACCACACGCTTCACTGTCACGGGTGCGCATGACGCCGTCGACGTCTACCGAAGGCTCCGCACCGCGACCCCGGCCCATCACGGCGGATTCCTGCGGATCGGCGACCGCACACTGTTGAGCGCGAGCCCTGAGCAGTTCCTGCACGCAGCGGGGGGCGTCATCCGCACACGCCCCATCAAAGGCACCAGACCCCGCAGCATCGATCCGGTCGAAGATGCCGCGCTCGCCGCGGAACTCGCGATCGATCCCAAGGAACGCGCCGAGAACGTCATGATCGTCGATCTGATGCGCAACGATCTCTCCCGCGTGTGTGAGCCGGGCAGCATCCGCGTCGATGGCCTCTGGGTCGTGGAGAGCTATCCTGCCGTGCACCAGCTCGTGAGCACGGTGAGCGGTGTGGCGGCTGAGGCGACGACGGTCGGGACGCTGCTGGAAGCGACGTTTCCCGCGGGCAGCATGACGGGGGCCCCGAAGCTCTCGGCGATGACTCGGCTGCACGAACTGGAGGGCGGGCCTCGTGGGGTCTATGCCGGATGCTTCGGTTACATCGGCGACGACGGGGCGTTGGATCTCGCGATGGTGATCCGCAGCATCCTGATCGAGGGGGAGCAGGCGGTGGTCGGTGCCGGCGGGGGGATCACCTGGGGCTCGGTTCCCGCCGCCGAGGTCGCCGAGGTCGCGACCAAGGCTCTGGCGCCTCTCGCGGCGCTGGGCGCTGGAATGCCTGTGCTCTGGCGTTCCGATATCCTGAACTGATCCCGCTTTTTCCACCAGATTGGTCGTGCGTTCGTTGTCTGAGAACCTGTCCACCGCTCCTGCCGACGACGAGACTCCGTCGGCGCACGCCATCCAGAACAAGTGGCAGAAGTATTGGGCGGAGAACGGCACGTTCCTCACGGGCGGCGACGACGACACCCGCCCGCGCAAGTACGTGCTCGGGATGTTCCCCTACCCATCGGGCGACATGCACATGGGGCACGCCGAGAACTACGCCTACGTCGACATGGTCGCCCGGTTCTGGCGTCATCGCGGGCACAACGTGCTCAACCCCATCGGCTGGGACTCCTTCGGGCTGCCCGCCGAGAATGCGGCGATCAAGCGCGGCGCCGACCCCCGCGAGTGGACTTACGCGAACATCGACCAGCAGAAGCAGAGCCTGAAGGAGTTCGGCACCTCCTACGACTGGACCAGGGTGCTGCACACCTCCGACCCCGAGTACTACCGCTGGAATCAGTGGCTGTTCCTGAAGCTCTACGAGCGTGGGCTGGCGTACCGCAAGAAGAGTGCGGTGAACTGGTGCCCCAACGACCAGACGGTGCTGGCGAACGAGCAGGTCGTCGACGGCCGTTGCGAGCGCTGCGGCGCCGAGGTCATCAAGAAGAAGCTCACCCAGTGGTACTTCCGCATCACCGACTACGCCGACCGTCTGCTCGACGACCTGAACCAGCTCGAGGGCTTCTGGCCGCACAAGGTTCTCCAGATGCAGCGCAACTGGATCGGCCGCTCGATCGGTGCGGATGTCGACTTCGTGATCGAGGGTCGGGCCGAGCCGGTGACGGTCTTCTCCACGCGTCCTGACACCCTGCACGGCGCGACGTTTTTCGTCGTGGCCCCCGACTCCGACCTGGCTTCCGAGCTCGCGGCCGATGCGTCGGACGACGTGCGGCAGCGTTTCCAGACGTACCTCGAGCAGGTGCAGAAGGAGACCGACATCGCCCGACAGTCGACGGATCGCCCGAAGACGGGTGTGTTCCTCGAGCGGTATGCGATCAACCCGGTCAACGGTGAGAAGCTCCCCGTGTGGGCTGCCGACTACGTGCTGGCCGACTACGGGCACGGTGCGGTCATGGCCGTTCCCGCGCACGACCAACGCGACCTGGACTTCGCCCGCGCGTTCGACCTGCCCGTCAAGGTCGTCGTCGACACGACGGCCCCCGTCACCGGTGCGATGCCGGTGATCGAGGTCGATGAAGAAGGCGTCCCGATCGACACCGGCGCCGCTCTCGACGAGCAGAACCCGGCTTCCACCGGGCTCGCGCTGACCGGCGAAGGCCGCTTGATCAACTCCGGTTCGCTGAACGGGCTGTCCAAGCGCAACGCGATCGCTCGCGCGATCGAGCAGCTGGAGGCATCCGGCACCGGGCGCGCGGCGAAGAACTACCGCCTGCGCGACTGGCTGATCTCCCGCCAGCGCTTCTGGGGCACTCCCATCCCGATGCTGCACACCGAAGACGGCCGGATCATCCCGGTGCCCGAGGACAAGCTCCCCGTGAAGCTGCCGAGTGTCGACGGTCTCGACCTTTCGCCCAAGGGCACCTCGCCCCTCGGGGCTGCCGAGAGCTGGGTGCGCACGACCGACCCCGAGACGGGCGACCCGGTGCTGCGCGACACCGACACCATGGACACGTTCGTCGACAGCTCCTGGTACTTCCTGCGCTTCCTCTCGCCGAACAGCGACACCGTGGCGTTCGATCCGGCCCAGGCTGATCGCTGGGCGCCTGTCGATTCGTACATCGGTGGTGTCGAACACGCGATCCTGCACCTGCTGTACGCGCGCTTCATCACCAAGGTGCTGTTCGACATCGGGCTGATCGACTTCACCGAGCCCTTCACGACGCTGATCAACCAGGGCATGGTGCTGCTCGACGGATCGAAGATGTCGAAGAGCAAGGGCAACCTCGTCGAGTTCGCCTCGAGCATGATCGACCCCGGTGCCGATGTCGTCCGCGTCGCACTGGCATTCGCCGGCCCCGTCGAAGACGACATCAACTGGGAGGACGTGTCGACGGCCGGGGCGCAGAAGTTCCTGGCACGCGCCCTGCGGATCGCAGGCGACGTCTCGTCCTCGGTCGACGTGGTCTTCGACGGCGGAGACGCTGCATTGCGCCGCGCGACGCACAAGCTGTTGTTCGAAGCGCCCGGCCTCGTCGAGCAGACGAAGTTCAACGTGCTCGTCGCGCGCCTGATGGAGCTGGTGAACATCACCCGCAAGACGATCGATGGTGCAGCGGGCGCGGCCGACCCCGCCGTTCGCGAGGCCGCCGAGACGCTCGCGGTGATGCTCGACCTCTTCGCACCGCACACCGCGGAGGAGATGTGGGAGATCCTGGGTCACGAGCCGTCCGTCGGTCTGGTGACGTGGCGTTCCGCCGATCCTGCGCTGCTGGTCGAAGACACGATCACGGCAGTCGTGCAGGTGGGTGGCAAGGTCCGCGCCCAGCTCGAGGTCCCCGCGCGAATCGGCGAGGCCGAGCTCGAAGCACTGGCACGTGCCGATGAGCGCGTGATCCGTTCGATCGGTGACCGCGAGATCGTGAAGGTCGTGGTGCGCGCGCCGAAGATCGTCAGTTTCGTCGTCAAGGGCTGATCGACTTCTCCACGGTGGACTCTCCACGCGGGTTGTCCACCGTGGGCGCTTACCGGGCGAACCAGGACTGTTGACGGCGCCTAGCTTGGCCGGATGGCATCCCCGCAGGCACCTCCTCCGTCCCGGCGTCGGTTGCGCCTGAGCATCGGTGCGGCGGTGGTGCTGGCGCTGGTCGTGCTGTCGGCTGCCGTCGGCCTCGGCATTCTTCGCGGGCAGGCGGCACCGGTCGAGTCGGTGCCGTTGGCCGATGAGGGTGCCGCTGCCGAGCCGACCGGTGAGCTCTACGTGCACGTCCTGGGGGCCGTGGAAGCGCCAGGTCTGTACGTCCTCGACCTGGATGCGCGAGTTGTCGACGCGTTGGCGGCAGCGGGTGGGACGACCGAGGCCGCCGATCTCGCTGCGGTCAACCTCGCTCGGGTGCTCGACGACGGGGAGCAGATCGTGGTGCCGACGGTCGGTGCTGCCACGAATGCCCCGGGATCTGCCGGACCCCCGGCTGATGGCCGGATCGACCTCAACAGTGCGGATCAGGCGGCGCTCGAGACGTTGCCACGCATCGGGCCTGCACTGGCTGAGCGGATCATCGCCTGGCGGGACGAGAACGGCAGGTTCGCCTCGGTCGACGATCTGCTCGCCGTGCCGGGCATCGGAGAGAAGCTGCTCGCGGGTGTGCGCGACGGGGTCAGGGTGTGAAGCCGGGAGTTCTCCGGCTGGTGCCGCTCGCCGTGGCGGTGTGGGCGACAGGACTGCTGTGCGTGATTGTCTCAGGGGTCGTGTGGTGGTGCGCGGGAGCGCTCGACTCTGGTCGTGTTCGCCAGCAGGGCCGAGATTGCATCGCCCCTGCCTCCGGCGTGTTCGCTGCCGCGGCGACTCTCAAGTGCGGCTTCGTCGAACGGTCGCTGCGTCTGCCCGAGCCCGGAGCCGGCCTCCTTCCAGGGCTCGCGGGCAGGAGGGCCCGCACGGTTGAGGCCGGTCGTCGGGTCGCGGGGTCACTTCGTGGTGGACTGTTGGCATGGGTGAAGATCCGCGGTTCGTCGTTCCGGCTGGCGCTCTCAAGGCTCTCGAGGCGAGCAGCGACGAGACCCGCGAATGGCTGGCTAGGTTGCCGGTAGTCGTTGGCGAGCTGCTCCATAAGTGGGAGCTCCGACCGGAAGGTGAGGTTCGATCGGGAGAAGCGGGCGTCGTCGTGCCGGTGCGCCGCAGCGATGGGACGCCAGCAGTGCTGAAGTTGCAGGTGCCGCGCGCTGAGACGACTGCGGGGATCCTCGGTCTCCTCCGATGGAGCGGCCGCGGGATAGTTCGTCTCTTGGATAGCGACTCTGATCAGGGTGGGATGTTGCTCGAGCGCCTTCATGGTGATCGCACCCTCGACGCTGTTGAAGACGACGACGATGCTGTCAGTGTGGTTGGAAGGCTCCTCGCGCGCTTGCATAGCGTGGCTGCCCCTGACGGGCTTCCCCACCTTGGTGTGGTCCTATCTGGGATGCTCGATGGCGCTCCGGCTGCGCTGCGGGCACTGGCGAGCGATGACCGGTCTCGTCTTCATCGATGGGTGAGCAGAGCCGCCGAGCTTGAGACGGAGCCAGGAGATCGTTTTCTGCACTGGGATCTGCACTATGGGAATGTCCTCGCCGCCGATCGTGAACCATGGTTGGCGATAGATCCGGAGCCTCTGGTCGGCGATCCTGGATTCGATCTATGGCCCGCACTGGATAGTGGATGGAGCACGAACGGCGGTGTTACTGACGCGCCACGTATCGTGCGTCGACGATTCGAGATCCTCACCGAGATGCTCGACATCGACCGTGACCGCGCAGCCGCGTGGACAGTTGCACGCCTGCTACAGAACACGTTGTGGGATGTAGAGGATGGGCGCACCGCGATCGCCGCGTCCGCGAAGACGGTGGATGATGCGCTCGCGTCGTTCGGCGCAGTCGGCTGAAGCGGAGTCGACTCGTCGCTGCCGACACCGTCGCGGGCTACGCGCGGTGTCGCCAGCGGTTGAGGCCGATGCCGACGAGGACGACGGCGGCGCCGAGGAGCAGGAGGGGAGACTCGAAGACGAGTGCTGCTGCGGCGCCGGCGAATGCGGCGAGAAGCAGGCCGTCGAAGGCCCAGGCCAGTCGCACGGCGGCGCCGAGGTCGCCCATCGGCGTCGGGATCGGGGTGAGCAGCGCGGGTGGCAGCGGACCTTTCACCGCGTCGCTGATCCGAGCGACGAGGGCGAGCAGCCCGAGTGCGAGCGAACCGGTGATCGGCCCGGTCGCCGCGAATCCCGCCGTGACCGCGCACACGACGGACGCCGCGAGCAGCACGATGATCAGGACGGCCAGCGGGAAGAACGCGTGTCTGGCGAGCAGCTGTTCGTCGCTGACCCCGTAGAGCGGGACATCGGACGCGATGCTCGCTGCGTGCCGGATGCCGTCGGTGAGGGGGCTGAGCCCGGCGAACAGGACTACTCCGGCCGCTGCTCCCAGCGTCCAGCTGGGCGAGGCGGGGGAGAAGGCGAGTGCGGTCAGTGCACCAGCCGTGGCGAGAGCGAGGACACCGACGACGAGGCGGCCCGGTGTTCGGACCGCTCCGATCGCATCGCGGACCAGGAACGTCATCGCCTGCCGTCGGAGCGGTCGGACGGCGCGGAACCGGCGACCGAACTGAGGTCGCCGCTGGTAGATCGTCGCGGCAGCGCCGAAATCCATGCCCGTCGCGTGGGCGGTCGCCGAGTCCCACCGCGCGGCCTGGGCCATCAGCTCGGCGAGGCCGAGCCGGTTCATCAGCATCGGCGTCGAGATCACGAGCATCCCACTCAGCGCGATCAGCGCGATCAACGCGGCATGTGAGTGCGGCGATCCGCTGCCCGGGTAGGCGAGTCCGACCCATCCCCATGGGGTGAACGCCAGCAGTGCGGGGAAGGAAGCGGTGATCACCCCCAAAACGAAGACGACGAGGGCGAGCGCCACCGCAGCGCGGGGGAACACCTGGCCGGCGAGCCAGGCCACGGTGGTGATCACGCCGACGAGTGCGCCGACGGCGACGAAGGTGACCGCGGCGAGGGGACTCGCCGTGCCGCTGGATGCCAGGCCGGCACCGATCAGCGCGGCGACCGCGGAGGTCACCGCGGTAACGAGCGCACCGGCGCGGAGAAACGGGACCCGGAACGCGTCGGATGCGGCCAGTTCGCTCGTGGCGAGAGCATGTGTCAGGAACGGGGGATGCAGGGCCGGACCGCGATCGCGACCCAGCAGCAGCGCGCCAGCGCACAAGGCCGCGGCGACGAGGACGGTGACCTCACTCGCGGTGGACGAGGAGAGGAGCGAGAGGCCCTCCGTGCTCGTCACCGTCAGCCACGCGGCTCTTGCGACCGGTGCCACGGCCACCAGCGCGACCATCAGGACCATGTAGACCGCATAGCCCCGGTCGCCGTTCGTGCGGGTGTTCCTGGCGCGCCAGATCCGGATCGCCGCGGACGCGCGACGGGTCATGCCGTGGCATCCAACCACAGTGTGCGGTCGGCGAGCCCGTCCGCGAGGACCGGGCTGTGCGTGGCGACGACGACAGCCGCGCCCTCATCGCGCCGCGCGCGCAGCACCCGGATCACCGACTCGACATGCTCCTGGTCCAGCCGTTGCTCCGGCTCATCGAGGATCAGCACGTCGAACGGCCGAGCGAGCACCAGAGCGATGCCGAACAGCTGCGTCTGCCCCGACGACAGTTCGTGCGGGAACCGTTGCCCGAAGATGGTCAAGCCCAACTCGGCGAGGACGCGACGGGCGAGCTCGGTCGCCGCATCCGGATCGTCCAGCCAGGTTGTCGCGACCAGCAGGACGTGATCGGACACCGTGAGGTCGGGAGCCATCGGAGGCAGGCCGATCATCGCGGCGACGCGCCGCCGGAAACCCCGGTCACGCGGAGCCACCGCTTCTCCGGCGATCCGAACCATCCCGCTCGAAGGCTTCCGCGTGCCGGCGAGCACACGGAGCAGGGTCGACTTGCCGGTGCCATTCCTGCCGCGGATCACCAGGGCCTCACCCCGCGGCGCCGTCACCGTCACGGGACGCAGAAGCGTCGCCTCGCCCGCGGACACCGTGACCTCATCCACCTCGATCATGCGAATCATCCTCGCAGGTCGTCACGGAAGAGGAAGCGAGCCGCCCCTGAGGCGGCGCCGAAGTCGCTGGCGAGCCGCCGTTTCCTCTCGGCTGCCGGTGGCGCGAGAGCCGAGCGAGAGATCGCAGGAAGGGTTCGCGGTCCTCTTCCGGCAGGCGGTCGATCGGCAGGCCACGTGCGACGCCGGGTCTTGAAGAGCCAGAGCCAGAGGCAGAGCCAGAGGCAGAGCCAGAGCCGGTGGCGAGGCCGAGACCGACCGGGCCTGTGCTGAGGTTCTACGGCGCGAGGTCACAGTCACTTGAGCGGTCGAGTCCGCTCGCCTGACTCCGTTCCCGGAACCATCTCCGTCGGAGCGAGCACTGGGTTGACACCGGAGGCACCGGGTGTCGCCCGGTTCATCGCGTAGGCCCAGGTGGAGAGACCGAGGAGCGGGCCCCAGAGCCAGAACGGGAACATCAGCAGCAGGTACAGGGTGTCCTCGACGAGTCCGGCACCCTCGAGGGCGAACTGAATTCCGGCGGCGGTGAACAGGACGCTCACCACGCTGGCGGGGATGATGGCCAGCCCAGGAGGCACGGAGCGTCCGCCGAGCCCCGCGAGGAAGCGGGGGAACCGTTCGCCCCAGGGCAGGATCAGGCCCAATGTGAGCACGCCGCCGGCCAGCATCCCCGCGCCGAGTGCGAGGCCCAGCACCCGGACCGACGGGTCTGCAGCGAACATCTCGCTGCTTCCGCCGAACAGCGGCCACGGTGTGAGCCAGGTCGCCCGAGCGAATGCGTAGGGGAGGGCGCACGCAGCGGCGAGGATCGTGATCGCGCGGCGGTGTCGGAGGACCGAAACAGCGAACCCGATCCGGCGGTTCGGAGAATCGCCGATCATCCAGATGAGCAGGCCCGAGGCCGCAGCGACATGGGCGATCGCGAGGGAGGCCTGCGGGAGCACCGTGCCGTAGCTCCCCAATATCTGCGGGACGAGTGGTCCGGCCTCGAGACTCACGATCGCGTACGCGAGAGCGCCGACGACCACCGCGCCGAGGGTGAGGCCGAGCAGCGGACGACGCAGAAGAGTGAGGATGATGAGCGCCAGAACTCCGACGATGACCGTCATCGCGAACGTGTACCCGGCGGCGGCGATCACGCCCCCGGGCATCGCGACGGCGAGGAGCAGCCCGGCGACGAGGCCGGCCGTGCGCACGATCCACGTCGGCACCGTCCGGCTCGCCGTGCCGTGCGTGATCAGCGCGAACAGCGCGAACAGCGATATGAGGAACGCGGCCAGTGCCCCGGTCAGGGCGAGCGCGAGTTCGACGCCGTGACCGAGGTGGCCGATCAGGCTGGAGGGCAGCGCGTCGACACCGGGGGTGAGCATCCTCACCAGGCTGGTGACGGCGACGGTCAGGGCGCCGACGGCTGCGGCGAGGAGGGCAATGATGCGCGTGAGAACTGACATGCTCCCACGTTAGGAATGTGCCCCAGCGGCCGGCTTCTCCCGTTCGGGTCATCTTCCTCACTCGCACGGGTGAGCCTGCGCGGACGCCCGCGTCGAGCGGCGGTCACCCGCCCGGACGCAGCAGGCCCTTCTCGTAGGCCCAGATGACGACATGTACCCGATCCGGGACGCCGAGCTTCGCCAGCACGGCCTTCACGTGCGTCTTCACCGTGTTCGCCGACAGGAACAGCTGTCGTGCGATGTCGTCGTTCGATGCGCCGGTGGCGAGGGCTCGGGCGACCTCCTGCTCTCGAGGGCTGAGCGCCGAGAGCGCCGGCACCGGGTCGGTTGCGGGAGCGCCGTCGCGCACGAAGCCGATCAGCGCCTGCGTCGCGCGTGCCGACATCACCGACTCACCGGCGGCGGCGGCGACGGCGGCATCTGCGAGCTCCGCGGGGCTGGTGTCCTTGGTGAGGAATCCGCTCGCGCCCTCGCGGATCGCGGCGTACACGTACTCGTCGAGATCGAAGGTCGTGAGGATCAGGACCCTGGTGGCCGGGCGCAGTCGCAGTACTTCGCGCGTGGCGGCGATGCCGTCCGTCCCCGGCATGCGGATGTCCATCAGCACGACGTCCACGGCATGCGCGCGCACGTGCGCGATCGCCTCGTCACCGGAGGAAGCGGCGGCCACGTCCGAGAACCTCGGATCGCGCGAGAGCATCAGCACGATGGCGGTGCGGAACAGCTCCTGGTCATCGACGATCAGGATGCGCAGTGTCATTCGAGGCTCCTCCGGGTAGGCAGGTCGACGGTGACGATCCATCCGCGCCGGTCGCCTCGACGCGCGGTGAGTGCGCCGCCGGCGAGTCGCACCCGCTCGGTGATCCCGACCAGGCCCACGCCGCTGCCCAGATCGCTCATGACGGTGCCGGTGCCTCCATCGTCAGCCACCGTTGCCCGCACGGTGTCCGGCTGCCAGTCGAGCTGCACCTCGACCGCGACCGGAGGCGCGTTGTGTCGGACGGCGTTCGTGAGCGCCTCGCGCACGGCGTGATGCAGAGCCAGGGCGGCGTCGGCGCGGAGGTCCGCCCTGGTGCCGTGCTCCGTGAGCCGGACGTGCGTCGAGGGAGTGCGCACGCTCTCGACGAGTGCATCCAGTGAGTCGATCGTCGGCAGCGGCTCACGCGGGGCATCGTCCGAGACGACCGCGCGCATGCCCCGAAGCGCTTCGCGGCCGGTGTCAACGACGATCACGAGTGCGGCATCGCTCCGATCGGTATCGTCGGCGCGCAGCGCGCGGGCGACCTCGGCCTGAGCGATCATCACGGTCATGGAGTGGGCGACGATGTCGTGCAGGTCTCGGTTGATCCGTCCGCGTTCGTCTGCGATCGCCTGGGCGACGCGTGCCGTCGTCCGCTCTTCGGCTTGGTCGCGCCGCACTCTGAGGACCAGCCCCATCGCCCAGGCAGCCGCGATCGCGCCGCTGAGTCCGAGGAATGCTCCGAGACGGAGATCCGCATCGTCGAGCCGCAACTCGGTGAATGCGATGAGCGCCGCGCCGAAGACGCCGCCCGCGAGCGCCAGGACACGCACGGTCCTGCTCGACTGCGCCGCGACCTGGCCGATGACGAGGAGGTAGGCCGCCCCCGACGGGAGGAGCGCCCCGGAGACCGCGCGGATGCCCGGTACCAGCACGAGCCCGCACATGACGGCGTTCGCGAGCACGATGGCGAGGACGGGTCGGCGTACGGCGAGCAGTGTCGTCAGGTGCAGCGCCACGTAGAGCATGATCGTCAGCGCAAGGATCTGCGGTTCCGGACGGGTGGCAGGCTCGGTGAGGATCGCGATGCTCGACGGCAGCAGGATCACAAGGGCGAGGAGCGCGACGATCACGTCGACACGCAGCCACGCGTGCCGACGGGGACTCATCGTAGAGGTCTCGGAGCGCATCGCCTTCATGCTCTCATGCACGTCGTTCGTGCGGGATCACCCTGCCGGGTGAGACGTCTTCACGCGCCCCGAACGCGTTCTGTCCGGTCGGTTGCTCTTGGCTCTCGGCGCCCGCGTGCGGAACCCGCCGAGGGCGGATTCCAATGCCCGGACCATCGCTACCGGCCAGGTCATCTACTGCGACGGTGGGACGGATGCTCTCGTCCGCGGTTCGCGGCCTCAGAAGGTCTTCCTTCGCTATCGCCCCCGCGAAGTATGGGCGCTGGTGCGGGAGTCACGCCGACTCGCCCTCCTCCCGCCTGATATGAAGACGGAGCCGAAGCTCCGCTAGTAGACGGACGCTGCATCAATCGCTGCCTCGGCGTGCGCACGTGATGTCGATGATCGGCATCAGTTCAGTGTGCCGTGGCTACGGTCGATGCCATCCGGACGTTGGTGTTCCTTGCTATCGTGGCGTCGTGCGATGGCTTGCGGACGAGGCGAGTGGTTCACGATGTGTTCCGCTCTCTCCGGGGTCACCCCGGGGTGCGCAGTCTGACCTGGAACGAACGCCGCAGGCGCCTTACTGCGCTTCGCGCAGACCGGTGCCCGCACTGATGGACGAGTCGTACGCAGGCCATTGCACGCCCGACGCCCGCTCCGCGGCTGCCCTCTGATGGCGCCCTCCACCGCATCACGCGTGCTTGGGCGCACGCCGCGACCGTTGCCGTCGTCGGTGGCCGCCTCTCTGGCCGATGCTTTCCTCGCCTCAGAGGTCTGGGCGAAGGAGCAGCTCGTCGAGGCCGGCGCGTACGTCATGGGAGCGCGTCGCCGTTGGCTCTCTCCGCTCGTCGGTGACGTGTTGACCTCCTTCGTCCGCCCGCCTGTCGATGCCCCGCGACTGCTGACGTCGGTGATCCTCCGTTCGCCCGATTTCGCAGAAGCGGTGCGCAAGGCCGACGAGCGCCGTTCGCCGCTGCGCATCCACCACCGCGTAGTCGGTCCATCGGCGTCGCAGCCGCCCTCGGGCGCTCTTCCCCGCATCGACAGCATCCCGGATCTCGCCGCCATGCTCGATCTGGACGTCGGTCGGCTCCAGTGGTTCGCCGACACCAAGCATTGGAATCGGCGCGCACGCTCCGGGGCCTTGCACCACTATCGGTACGAGTGGCGCACACGGCACGGGCGGATCCCCAGGTTGCTGGAGATTCCGGAGCAACGGATGCGCCGCGTGCAGCGCAGTCTCCTGGAACGAGTGCTCGGCCTCATGGCCGTGAACGATGCCGCCCACGGTTTCATGCCCGGTCGCAGCGCGGCCACTGGGGCCGCGCGCCACACGGGGGCCGACATCGTCATATCCCTCGACCTCTCCACGTTCTTCTCCCGTGTGACGGGCGGTCGCATCTACGGAACCCTTCGGCAGTCGGGACTGTCCGAACCCGTCGCGCACGTCGTGACCGGGCTGTGTACCAACGCCGTTCCTCCGCGCGTGCTTGCTGCCATGCCACCGGGCGGATCATCCGACGAGCGGTTCGCCCTGCGCCGGGCTCTGGCCACGAGTCACCTGCCGCAGGGCGCTCCCTCCTCGCCGATGCTTGCCAACCTCGCCATCCGGCGCCTCGATTCACGGCTGACGGGATGGGCGGATGCCGTCGATGCGACCTATACGCGATACGCCGATGACCTCGCGTTCAGCGGCGGTCCGAGACTCGCGAAGCGACCTGATGCCTTCATCCGCGGTGCGCAGCGGATCATCGAGGACGAGGGGCACGTGGCCAACCCGCACAAGACGAGGGTCCGACGCCAGGGCGTCAGGCAGAGCGTGACCGGAATCGTCGTCAACCAGCGAACGAATGTCTCACGGGACGACTACGACCTGCTCAAGGCGACGATCCACAACTGCGTCGTGCACGGTCCACACAGCCAGAATCACCGCCGACTCGGCGATTTCCGTGCACATCTGCTCGGCCGCATCTCGTGGGTCGAGAGTCTGAACCCCCATCGAGGCGAGAAACTCCGTGCGGAGTTTCTGCGTATCCCGTGGTGACCGCGCGGCGACCGGGCACGAAACCGTCGACTGAGCTGGTGAATCCCACCTAAACGCTTGTGGGAATCACCACGCGTCTTCCGCAGACAGAGCCGCCGGAACAGCAGATGATCCGACGCCACCAACTGCGTGTTGATCAAGCCCCCCGGCGGTCGCCACTGCGCCGCCTCGGCGGCCATCTCGGCGCGCACGATTCAGGCGCCCGAGCTTGCCCGGATTCTTGGCGATGTTGATCGGTGGCGTCATGCGAGGGAAAGTCGCGGTTTCGACTCATGGTGCGACTTGCCTCTAGGCTGTGGCCCTCGGTGCAGCTGTGACACTGGGCAGGCGCGGTGATTCCGTCCTGCACAGAAGCCGATCTGCGCTCGTTCTCTAGTGACTGCCGTGAGGTGTTTGATGGCGGCCGCGTGGTGGTCTCAGCGTGTCATAGCGTGGCCGGATGCCGCAGCGAGAGCCATCTCCGGAAGCGCCACGCCTTCGTGTGAGGCGTCGTGATCTGCGGCTGTTGCCACTGGCCGCGGGCGTATGGGTTGCTGCGCTCGTGTGCGTCTCCCTCCCAGCCTGGTCGTGGTGGGTCGCCGGTGCAGGCGCTGTCGCCGCCGTGCTCGTGTTCGCCGTCGCGCGCGGGTCTCTGGTGCGGGGGCGCGGCTGGGGTGGCGGTCTCGGTGTGCTGCTGTTCGCGGCGATGGCGGCCACGGCGCTCTCGGCCGCGCTGGCGATTCCGGCGCGCGAGCGTGCGGCGGCGTGGTCGGGTCGCGCGATCGAGGTGGCCGCGGATGTCACCTCGTCGGCGACGGTCGGGCAGGACGGGCGGTTGTGGTTCGATGCGCAGACGCGCAGCATCGGTATCCGCGGTGAGCCGGGGGCGCTGTCGGTGCCGGTGCGGGTCGGTGTCGCCCCTGGCGAGGGATTCGATTTCGGCGCCGGCGTTCGCCTGGTCGGTCAGGCCATGGAGACGGAGGCGGGAGAGCGGTCCGCCCTCGTCGTTTTCGCGACGGAGGCGGAGGTCGTGCGCCCTGCATCCGGTGTCTTCGGCATCACCGCCGGCGCGCGCAAGGAATTCATCGAACGAGCGACCCGATTGCCGGAGCCCGGTGCGGGCCTGCTGCCCGGCCTCGCCGTGGGGGATACCCGGGCAGTGTCGATCGAGCTGAACGACGACATGCGGACGAGTGGTCTCAGCCACCTCACCGCGGTCAGCGGCGCGAACTGCGCGATCGTCGTCGGCGCGATGTTCTGGCTGACTGCACTGTGCGGCGGCGGGCGCTGGTTGCGAGTGCTGCTGTCGCTGGCGGGCTTGGCCGGTTTCGTGGTCCTGGTGACTCCCGAGCCGAGCGTGATCCGTGCGGCGGTGATGGCGGCGGTCGGCATGCTCACCGTGCTGCTGGGCCGACCCAGCGCCGGGGCCGGCATGCTCTCGCTGTGTGCGGTGGGAATCCTTCTTGCCGATCCCTGGCTGGCGGCGACACCCGGTTTCGCCCTGTCGGTGGCGGCTTCCGGCGCGCTGATCCTGCTCGCGCCACCGCTCGCCCGAGGGCTCGGCAAGGCGATGCCCGCACCTGTGGCGCTGGCGATCGCGGTGCCGCTCGCCGCACAGCTGGCGTGCGGCCCGATCATCGCCCTGTTCGCCGAGCAGCAATCGCTGATCGGTATCGCCGCGAACCTGATCGCCGCACCCGCGGCCCCGGTCGCTACGGTGATCGGGCTTCTCGCCTGCCTTGCGATGCCTCTTCCCGGTCTTGCCGACTTGTTGGTGGCGGCCGCCTGGCTCCCCACCGCCTGGATCGCGACGACCGCGACGACCACCGCCGGGCTGCCGGTTGCGCAGATCCTGCTGCCGGCCGGAATCGGCAGCGCTGTGCTGGTTGCTCTTGTGAGCGGAGCCATCGCGATCGTCTTGATCCGGCGCCCGACGGAATCCCGGAAGCGCACAGACGCACGGCCGATCCGGTGGATGCGGCGAGGTGCAGCTGCCGTCCTCGTGGTGGTGCTGTCGCTCGCGGGGTCCCGCATGCTCCTCGACGGCCCACTGGCTACAGCGACGGCACCGGCGGGCTGGTCCATCGCGGCGTGCGACGTCGGACAGGGAGATGCCGTGCTCGTCCGCTCCGCGACGAAGGTCGCTCTGATCGATGCAGGGCCAGACCCGGAGCCCTTGGCTGCTTGCCTGCGGTCTCTCGGCGTCGAGCGCATCGACCTTCTCGTCCTCACACATTTCGACCTCGACCACATCGGCGGGGTCGCCGCCGTCAGAGGGCGGGTCGCCGCGGTTCTGCATGGCCCCGTGGCAGAGGAATCCGACCGCCGGTTCCTCGCGGATCTCGCCGATGCGGGCGCACGTGTCGATGAGGGATCGGCAGGGCAACACGGCATGCTCGGCGACGCGGAATGGCGGGTTCTCTGGCCGCTACGGGGATCCGCGGCCTTTCCCGCCGGCAACGATGCGAGCGTGGTGATGGAGTTCGACGGGGGAGGCGTGCCCCGTTCGATCTACCTCGGTGACCTCTCGGCCGCGCCCCAGCGCATGCTGCTGCGCACGGCCAGGCTCGGCCACTACGGGGTGGTCAAGGTGGCCCACCATGGCAGCGCTGATCAGGATCCCGGTCTGTATGAGGCGATACAGGCTCGTGTTGCGCTGTTCAGCGTCGGAGCGGACAACGACTACGGGCATCCGCGCGCAGAAACCCTCGACCTCCTGGCCGCGTCCGGCGCGCACACTCTGCGGACCGACGAGCAGGGCCGCATCCTGCTCGGCCTCCGCGATGACGAGCTGGAGGTCTGGACGGAACGGGCGGCGCGGTAGTCCCGCCGCGGGGCTGTGTCGGCGACCGCCGGTAGGCTGGATCCATGGCAGCTTCGCGTCCTCCTTCCCGCGGTGGCGCGAAGCCCACCAAGATCCCGCAGGTCTCGTGGCGAGAGCCGCGTCCCGCCCCCATCGTGCTCGTCTCCGGTCCGGAAGAGGTCTGCGCCGAGCGAGCGATCGCCGGGGTGCGTGACTACCTCCGTGCGGAGGATCCTGCGCTCGAGGTCAGCGATGTCCGTGCCGATGACTACGCGCCGGGAACCCTGCTCTCGCTCACCTCGCCCTCCCTGTTCGGTGAGCCGCGTCTGGTGCGTGTGTCCGGCGTGGAGAAGTGTTCTGATGCCTTCATCCAGGAGGCGGTGTCGTACCTCGATAACCCTCAGGAGGGGGCGACCGTCATCCTCCGCCACACCGGCGCGAGTGTGCGGGGCAAGAAGCTCCTCGATGCGCTCCGTGCCGGGAACGGCGGGGGGATCGAGATAGCCTGCGCCGCGATCAAGCGCGACGGCGACCGCGTCGACTTCGCAGCCGGCGAGTTCCGGGCCGCGAAGAAGCGCATCGCACCTCCTGCGCTGCGTGCGCTGGTCTCCGCATTCGCCGACGATCTGACCGAGCTCGCGGCGGCCTGCCAGCAGCTCATCGGCGATGTCGAGGGCGATATCTCAGAGGAGATCATCACCAAGTACTACGGCGGCCGGGTAGAGGTTTCGGCTTTCGTCGTCGCCGACACGGCGATCGCCGGTCGCTACGGCGAGGCATTGATCGCCCTCCGCCATGCTCTCTCATCCGGTGCTGACCCGGTTCCGATGGTCGCAGCTTTCGCGATGAAACTCCGCACCATGGCTCGCGTCGCCGGCAATCGCGAGCCCAGTCGCCAGCTCGCACAGCGCTTGGGGATGAAGGATTGGCAGGTTGATCGCGCCCGCCGCGACCTGGTCGGCTGGAACGAGAAGTCACTCGGTCTGGCGATCCAGGCGACGGCCAGAGCCGATGGTGAGGTCAAGGGCGCGGCTCGTGACCCGATCTTCGCTTTGGAGCGAATGGTCACCGTGATCGCCACGCGTCGACCATTCGGCGAGTAGCAGGCCGATTCTGCCTCCGGGCAAGCGTACGGGAAGACGAAGAAGGCCCGCCCCGGTGACGGGACGGGCCTTTCTCAGATGCTTCAGCTCAGAGAGAAGCGACCTGCTTGGCGAGAGCCGACTTGCGGTTCGACGCCTGGTTCTTGTGCAGGACACCCTTGCTGACGGCCTTGTCGAGCTTGACGGCGGCCTTCTTCATGGTGGCCTCGGCTGCTGCCTTGTCGCCGGCGGTGACTGCCGTGCGGGTCGAGCGGATGAGCGTCTTGAGCTCGCTCTTGACGGCCTTGTTGCGCTCGCGAGCCTTCTCGTTGGTCTTGTTGCGCTTGATCTGCGACTTGATGTTTGCCACGTGTGGACGCTTTCTGTACAGGAGTGTTCGGAATGCCGGCAGCAGAAGAGGGCTGCTGCACAGCGGTCGTGAGGGAAGAACCCACACGCAAGCCAAGAGTCGAGTCTACCAGCAGACGGGGTGTTGACGCGAAACGGGAAAGAGATCACGACACTCGGTCGCGGATTTGATGGTACCGGGTGCAGAATCATCACTATCCCGACACTGATGTCAAGGAGCCACATGACCCCCGAAGCCGTTCGTCCGTCCGCGCCCGCAGGCCTCCGTTGGTCTGCGGCGACCTCTGCATTTCAGATCGAGGGTTCCCGCCCTACAGGACCAGCCGGACGATCCATCTGGGACGACTTCCTCGAGAGGCCGGGTGCGATCATCGACGGGTCGACCGCGGAGCCCGCGTGCGACAGTTATCGGCATCCTGAGTCCGATGTGGCTCTGGCCTCCGGGCTCGGTCTCGACCGCTACCGATTCTCCATCCCGTGGGCACGCGTCCAGCCGGACGGCAGGGGAATGGGTGAAGTCGCGGCTCTCGACCACTACTCCCGTCTCGTCGATCTCCTGCTCGACGCCGGAGTGGTCCCGTTCCCGACTCTCTTCCACTGGGAGATGCCCAGTGCGGTCGAAGCGGAGGGCGGATGGCTCAACCGGGACACGGCCGAGCGCTTCGCCGAGTACACGGACATCGTGGCCGAGCGTCTCAGCGACCGGGTCGCGCACTGGTACACCCTGAATGAGCCGGCGATGACGACGTTGCAGGGCTATGCGGTCGGCGCCCTGGCGCCGGGCAAGCAGCTGCTCTTCGACGCGCTGCCGACCGCCCACCACCAGCTCCTCGCTCATTCCCGGGCGGCGACAGTGCTTCGAGAGAAGGGAGCAGAAGCGGTCGGACTGGTCAACAACCACACCTGGGTGCTGCCGTTGCGCGACACCGCCGAGGACCATCAGGCCGCGGCGGTCTACGACCTGATCCACAACAGGGTCTTCAGCGAGCCGCTCCTGGCCGGTGCTTACCCCGATCTGGAGGCACTAGGCCTGCCGCCGATGCCCGTGCTGGATGGCGACCTCGAGGAGATCGGGCGTTCGATCGACTTCTACGGGATCAACTTCTACAACCCGACCACGGTCACCGCAGCCGAACAGGGGAGTCCGATCCCCTTCGACATCGTGCCGACCCCCGGAGTGGCCGTCACCGGATTCGGTCCCGAGTGGCCGATCATGCCGAGCGCGCTGCGCGACCTCCTGGTAGACCTGCACGCCCGGCATCCCCAGTTGCCGCCCGTGATCATCGGGGAGAACGGTGCATCGTTCCCCGAGCCCGAGCGCGCCACCCGCGTCGATGACACCGATCGGATCTCGTATCTGGCCGAACACCTCGCAGCAGTCGGGGAGGCGATCGACGCCGGTGTACCGGTGGAGGAGTACACGGTGTGGTCGCTCCTGGACAACTGGGAGTGGGCAGACGGCTACACCCAGCGATTCGGACTCGTCCACGTCGACTTCGAGACGGGTGAGCGTACGCCCAAGGCGTCCTACGACTGGTACCGCGACCTCATCGCGAGTACGCGAACGAGTGCGACGGCGTCGGAGGCCACGAGATGACGACCGCGGCCGGGCCCCGCACGGTGAGAGCCGGTGCGAGGTGGATGTCTCTGTTCACGCTGGCATGGCTCGCGATCTGGACGGTGCAACTCACACCCGTCCAACTGCTTCTGCCGCTTCAGCTCGACACCCCGGAAGACGACTGGATCCGCGGGGTCGTCTCGTCGGGGCTCGTGCTCGGCATCGGAGGGCTCGCCGGCATCATCGCCGGCCCCGCGGCAGGTGCGCTCTCAGATCGCGTGGCGGCAGGGCGTCATCGTCGCCGTCCGTGGGCGCTGGGCGGCGTGCTGTTCACCGCCGTCTGCCTGGTCCTCACCGGCTTCGCCGAGGGTCCCTGGGCCGTAGGTGCAGGCTGGGTCGGAGTCTCGATCGGCGTCGCCGTGTCGTCTGCCGCCTTCACCGCACTCATCGCCGACCAGCTCCCGTCGACGCAGCGCGGCGCCGCTTCCGCAGCCGTGGGTTCCAGCCAGGCCGTCGGCATCGTGGTCGGGGTCGGGCTCGTCGTCCTGCTCGGACTCGGGATCGGCGCCGGGTATCTGCTGCTCGCAGGGATCATCGCCGTGGTCGGCACAGTGGCTGCACTGCTGCTCCCCGACCCGCCCAGCACCGAGGCGATGCGGCCGAAGCCGGCACGACGGCGCCCGCTCGCATCCCTCCAAGATCGTGACTTCGCCTGGATGCTCTCGGGCCGCCTGGTGACCAATGTGGGCAATGCGCTCGGAACCGCGCTGTTCCTGTTCTTCCTGCTGCACGGACTCGGGCAGCCGAGTGCGGTCGCCCAGGACAACCTCCTGCTTCTGATCGTCGTGTACACGGTGTTCGTGGTGATCGCCTCAGTGATCACCGGCATCGTGTCTGATCGAACCGGGAACCGGCGGACCCTCGCGGTCGCCGCGACGGTCGTGCAGGCGGCATCGGGTGTGGCGATCGCGCTCGTGCCGACGTTCGAGATGACGATGGTGGCGGCAGCCCTGATGGGCCTCGGCTACGGCGCCTTCTCGACAGTGGGCCTCGCGTTCGCCGCCGATCTCCTACCGGATGAGCAGGATCACGCCAGAGATCTGGGCATCGTGAACGTCACAGCGGCTCTCGGGCAACTCATCGGCCCGGTGCTCGGGGCAGGGTTGGTCGCGCTGGTCGGTGGCTTCTGGCTCGTGTTCATCGCGGCCGCAGTGCTGTCGCTGGTCGGAGGTCTTCTCACCGCATTCGCGCGGCAGCCGGTCAGGGAGTCATGAGTCTGCGGTGACCCGTGCGGCGTCACCCTCCACCGTGGCAATGGCGAGCTGCAGCACCGCATTGAAGATCCGTGGACGCATCGCGGTGACCAGATGGGTCGTGCGCGGCACGATGATCAACTCGGCGTGCGGTGCGAGTCGCCGGAACAGGGACTCATTCAGGCGCAGCTGGTCGTACTGCCCGTTCACGAACCAGAGCGGCACCCTGATGCGGGGGACCGCAGCGGCGATGTCGAGAGCTGCGAGGCTGCGCAGCGCTGCATCCTGAGTGTCCAGCGCATAGCCGCCCGCAGCGAAGTCCGATCGGGTCTCGGAGGGGATGGTGGCCTCGAGAATCCTTCCGGTCAGCCACATCCCACGGTCGGGGAGTGAATCGACGGCTCGAGTGAAGAGCCGGTATGCGCGCAGACCAGCGCCGTGGGGGAGCGAGGTGCAGGACGCCGCGACCAACCCGGCCACCGGCGGCCGTTGCGCGCCCCCGACGTACGCGAGGCAGAGCAGGCCGCCCATCGAGTGCCCCACCAGCACGACGGGGCCGTTCTCCGCTGCGGCACGCACCGCGACATCGATCGTGTGCAGCGCCTCGTGGAGGGTGAAGTCCTCGTGCATCCTGGAGCCGTGACCGGGGAGATCGACGGCTGTGAACGCGTAGCCGCGCTCTTCGAGGTAGACAGCCTGCGACCGCCACATGGTGGCGGAAGTGCGGATGCCGTGCACGAAGACGATCTGTGCGCTCACGCGTTCAGCATAGAGAAAGCGGGGCCGGTGGATGAACCACCGACCCCGCTTCGACACGATGTGTGTCAGAGAGTGTTACTTCTCCCAGCCGACGTTCTCGACCGGCTGGATGCCGAACAGGTCGAGACCCAGGTACGGCTCCGGCGTCAGGTTGGCGAGGCCTTCCCGAACGGTGAAGATCTGCGGGCCGTTGTAGAGCGGGATGAGGCCCCAGCGCTTGTAGATCTCCGGCTCGAGCTTCATCGCGGCCGCGGTCTGCGCCTCGGGGTCGGACTGCGACTCGACCTTGTCCTTGATCTCGGCGTCGAGCTCGGCGTCGCCGACACCCGACAGGTTGAGACCCGAGTCCGAGCAGTACAGCTGGCAGAACCAGGCGGCACCGAACGAGTCGGAGGAGGTGAAGCGGAGTCCGGAGACATCCCAGTTCTTCGACGTGTAGTCCTCGGAGAACTGGCTGGAGGGACGCACCTCGACCTTGACGTCGATGCCGATCGCCTTCTCCTGCGCCTGCAGCGACTGCGCGAGTGCCTTCTGGGTCGCGGTGTCGCTCCAGATCGGATAGACGACGGAGAGCTTGACGCCATCCTTCTCGCGGATGCCGTCAGAGCCTTCCTTCCAGCCGGCCTCGTCGAGGAGCTTCTTGGCGCCCTCGACATCGAACTTCCAGCCTGCGGCCTTCATCGAGTCCGAGTAGCCAGGCTGGAACGAGAACAGGGTCAGCGAACCGGCCGGGTCCTCTTTGTAGCCGAGGCCGTTCCAGGCGATCTGCTTCTGCTGGTCGATGTTGATGGCCTTGAAGAATGCCTCGCGAACCTTGACGTCCTCGAACTGCGGCTTCGTCGAGTCGACCTGCAGGATGGTGTTCGCCGTCTGCTGGGCACGGAGGACAACCGCCCCGTCGACGTCTTTGACCTGGTCGATGAGCTCCTGAGAGCCCGTCTCCGTCATGTCGACCTCACCGTTCTTGAAGGCGTTGACACCGGCCGGGTAGTCCATGCCGGTCATCGAGACCTTGTCCAGCAGCGGGGCGTCGCCCCACCACTCGGGGTTCGGCTTGAACGAGACGTACCCCTTGGTCGCGTCGTACTCATCGATCGTGTAAGGACCGGCACCCCACTCGGGGTGCGGGTTCTCGATCATGGCCTCGTTGAACGTGGTCGGGTCGGCCAGTGCGGGGTGGATGACGCCGCCGTTGAACGGCATCTGCGGCCAGGCGAACTCGCCCTTGAACGTGACGATGGCGGTCTTGGCCGTGTCGCCCTGCTCGACGGACTCGATCTCCTTGTAGCCGTCAGTGGCGTTGGGGTTGAAGCCATCGTCATAAGAACGGTTGGCCTTCCACGTGGCATCGATGGCGGTCCAGTCCATGTCGGTGCCGTCGTTCCAGTGCGCCTCGTCGGTGAACGTGAAGGTCAGGACGGTCTTCCCATCCTTCACCTCGTTCTTCCACTCGGTGAGGTAGTTGTCGTTCTTGTACTGCGTGCCATCCGGCTTCATCAGGATGATCTGCGGCATGTACCACGCAGCGATCCTTGCGGTGTTGGCACTGGCGTCGCTGTTGAACGAGTTGAGCTGCGCCGGAACCTCCGTAACGGCGAAGTTGACCTCGCCGCCCTCTTTGAGGTTCTCGCGGGGCTGGGGGTTGTAGTTCGCCATATCGACCCCGGCTGCTTCGCCGTTGTCGCCGTTGTCGCTACTGCCGGTGTTGCCGGCAGCGCACCCGCTGAGCGCGAGTGCGAAAGCGCCGGTGAGTGCCAGCGCTCCCATCAGCTTGTACTGCTTCATGGTGCTCCTTTCGCCTTGCGGCGTGTCATAAGGGGAGAATAGTTCGCCCGGTGCACGAATGCTCCAGCGGCAAGTGAATCTGGACTAACTGTTATCGGACGGTGATCCGTCGCCCGATCAGGAGGCGACAGGCCGAGCGGACTCTGTCGCGGGGTCGAACACGATCCGCTGGCGCGTGCGCTCGATATCGGGGTCGGGGACGGGGATCGCCGAGAGCAGCGCCTTGGTGTACGGGTGCTGGGGGTTGTCGAAGACGTCATCCACATCGCCGTGCTCGACGAAGTCGCCGAGGTACATCACGGCGACCCGGTCGGCGATGTGACGGACGACCGAAAGGTCGTGCGCCACGAACAGGTACGACAGGCCGAGCTTGACCTTGAGGTCATCGAGCAGATTGATGACACCAGCCTGGATCGACACGTCGAGCGCGGAGACCGGCTCGTCGAGCACCAGGATCTTGGGGTTCGTCGACAGTGCCCTGGCGATGCCGATGCGCTGGCGCTGCCCGCCGGAGAACGCCTGCGGGAAGCGATCGCTGTGCGCGGGGTTGAGCCCGACGAGGTCCATCAGCTCTTCCACGCGCTGGTGCGCCTCAGCCTTCGGCGTGCCGATCGCCGAAAGCGGCTCCGAGATGATGTCCGCGACGGTCATACGCGGATCCAGGGCGCCCATCGGGTCCTGGAACACGATCTGGATGTCGCGGCGCAGTGCGCGCTCCACCTTGTGGCTGTGGATGTCGTTGACGCTGGTGCCGGCGATGACGATGTCGCCGTCGGTCTGCTTGACCATGTCCATGATCTGCAGGAGCGTCGTGGTCTTGCCGCTGCCGGACTCGCCGACGATGGCCAAGGTCTCGCCCTCTCGCACATCGAAGCTGATGCCCTTGATCGCATGCACCTCGCCGACCTTGCGCTTCAGGAACGCGCCCTTGAGCAACGGGAACGTCTTGGTGAGATTCTTCACCTCGAGAGTGATGGGCCGCTCCTCGCGGGGGAGCCGGGTCAGCGCGCTCTCGGGCGCTTCGCGCACCGGATACACGGGGAGGCCGCCGAGCAAGCCTCCGTCGGTGATCTCGTTCGAACGGATGCAGGCTGCACGGTGCTCCTCACCACCGCCGGTGACCACGGGCAGGAGTTCAGGCTCGCTGGTGCGGCACGCGTCCATGACGATGGGGCAGCGGTCAGCGAACGGGCACGCGTCCGGCAGGTTGATCAGGAGCGGCGGGTTGCCCTTGATCGGGGTGAGGGGCTGCTTCTCGGCCTTGTCGACTCGTGGGATCGCGCCCAGGAGGCCGATCGAATACGGCATCCGGGTCTGGTGGAACAGCTCGCGCACCGGCGCCTGCTCAACCGGCTTGCCGGCGTACATCACCATCACGTCGTCGGCCGTGCGTGCGACGACACCCATGTCGTGGGTGATCATCATGACGGCGGCACCGGTCTCGGCCTGGGCCTTCTCGATGAGGTCGAGGATCTGCGCCTGGATCGTGACGTCGAGTGCCGTGGTCGGCTCGTCGGCGATGATCAGCTTCGGGTCGTTGGCCATCGCGATGGCGATGACGACGCGCTGCCGCATGCCTCCGGAGAATTCGTGCGGGAACGACTTCATCCGCTTCTCGGGCTCGGGGATTCCGACCAGCTTGAGGAGCTCGATCGAGCGCGCCGTCGATTCCTTGATGCTGAGGTTGCGGTGCACGGTCAGCGCCTCGATCAGCTGGGCACCGATCGTGTACACGGGCGTGAGAGAGGTGAGCGGATCCTGGAAGACCATCGAGATCCCGTTACCGCGGATCGCCGAGAGCTGTGCATCGGTCTTGCCGAGGAGCTCCTGGCCGTCGAACACGATCGAGCCGGAGACCTTGGCGTTCTCGTCGAGCAGGCCCATGACGGCGAGGGACGTGACGGATTTGCCGGAGCCGGATTCGCCCACGATGCCGAGGGTCTTACCCGCATCGAGATCGAAGGAGACGCCACGGACGGCGTCGACACGGCCGGCCTCGGAGGCGAAGCTGACCGTGAGGTCGCGGACGGAGAGTACAGGGCTCATGCGCGGCCTCCTGCAGCCGAGGTGGGATCGAGGGCGTCACGTAGTCCATCGGCGATGAGAGCCATGGAGACGGTGAGCAGTGTGAGGACCAACGCGGGGAAATAGAACAGCCAGGGCGCGCTGACGATGGAAGAGCTGCCCTCACCGATCAGAGACCCGAGGGAGACATCGGGGATCTTCACGCCGAATCCGATGAACGAAAGGCCGGTCTCGGTCGTCACCGCGGCGACGATGCCGAGGGTGAAGTTGATCACCAGCAGCGACCCGATGTTCGGGATCAGGTGACGCGTCACGATGCGCAGGCTTCGGACACCCATGTAGCGTGCGGCCTGCACATACTCGCGCTCTCGCAGCGACAGCGTCATCGTCCAGATGATCCTCGCGGGGAAGAACCAGCTGACGAAGATCATCACCAACGCGATGACCCACCAGATACCGCCGGAATCGTTCGAGACGATCGAAAGCAGCAGGAACGTCGGAACGACCATCATGAAGTGGATGACCAGCAGGGCGATGCGCTCGAACCAGCCGCCGAAGTAGGCGGCGGCGGTGCCGACGAGGGCCGAGAGGATCGTCGTTCCCACGGAGACCGTGATCGCGATCATCAGTGACCGCTGCAGGCCGACCGCCGTCTGCGTGTAGGTGTCGTTGCCCGCGACGTTCGTGCCGAACCAATGCGCCGCCGACGGCGGCTGGCTCAGCGCGAGGAAGTCCATGCTGTCGACCGCGTAGGGAGACAACAGCGGTCCCAGCGTCGAGAAGAGAACCAGCACCAGGAGGACGACGACTCCACCAACGGCCGGCTTGTTGCGCATGAATCGGCGGGTGTAGAGCGTCCACTTGGACAGAGACTTGCCCGTGGTGCGCCCTGCGGTCGGCGGGGCTGCCGGCGGTTCGACGAGGGGATCGATCATATCGGTGGTCATAATCAGCTCACCCTCACTCGCGGGTCGAGAACGACGACGACGATGTCGGCGAGCACAGCGCCGATCGCGGTCAGCACGGCGCCGAAGGCGGCGACGGCGACGACGCCGTTGATGTCGTTGTTGTTGATGGTGTCGAGGAAGTATCTGCCCATGCCCTGCCAGGCGAAGATCCGCTCCGTCAGGATCGCGCCGGTGAAGATCGTCGGGATCGTGAAGGCGACCTGTGTGGCGACGGGGATCAGCGATGTGCGCAGGGCGTGCTTGCGAACCGCCTGCGCCTTGGTCAGGCCCTTGGCCCGGGCGGTGCGCACGTAGTCGGCGTTGATGTTGTCGAGCAGGAGCGAACGCTGCAGGAAGTGGTACTGGGCGTATCCGACGATGACCAGCGCGATCGTCGGCAACGTGAGGTGCTGCAGAGTGTCGACCAGGACGGGGAAGAAGCCGGTGACGCCTGGACTGGAGGAGCCGGTGACGTAGAAGATGCGGACGCCGGTCCACTCGTTGAGGGAGATCGCGAGAAGGACGACGGCGAGACCGGCGACGATGATGTTCACGTTCATCGTGATGATCGAGGTCGCCTGGCCGATGCGGTCGGCGAGCTTGTACTGGCGCGAGGCCGTGTAGACACCGAGCCAGATGCCCAGCACTGCGGCGATGATCGTGGCACCGAGCACGAGCTCGGCACTGACCCACATGCGATACGAGACCTGCTCGTTGACCGATTGCCCGGTCGGACTCACGCCCCAGTCCCAGCGGAACAGGATGCTGCTGAACCAGTTCCACCACCGTTCGATCAGCGGAACCGTGTCGCTGAGATTGCGCGGGGTGAGGACGTTGTCGATCTGCTCCGGGGAAAGCGGAGGCCGGCGGCCGACGTAGTTGCTACGGGGATCGAGGAACCCCCACGCCAGGAAGAACGTGAGGTTCGTGGCGACCACGATCATGAGCAGCCAGCCGAGTGCTCGGCGCAGGAGGTACTTGATCAAGGGGGGTCAGTCTTTCTCTTCTACAGACGCGCTCGGGATCTGCCGACGCAACGCTGAGTCAGTTGGATACACAATCGCCATCCACCGAACTCTGCGATGCGACGACCATCACGGGGTGTGTGACGGAGTCTTATCGCTTGCGGGATCCGGTGTCACGGATTTTCCCTGGCAACTTCGGGAGACTATCACCGGTATGGCCGAATCGGGGATTAGCCTCCCCTGACCGTACAATCGAGTGGACATGTCCCCACGCGCTCTCACCCCTCTTCAGCCTGCCTCGACGCCGGCTGCGCAGATTCGTAACTTCTGCATCATCGCCCACATCGACCACGGCAAGTCGACGCTCGCCGACCGCATGCTCCAGATCACGGGAGTGGTCTCTGACCGCGACATGCGCGCGCAGTACCTCGACCGCATGGACATCGAGCGCGAGCGTGGCATCACCATCAAGAGCCAGGCCGTTCGGATGCCATGGGAACTCGATGGGCAGACCGTCGCGCTGAACATGATCGACACGCCCGGTCACGTCGACTTCACTTATGAGGTATCGCGCTCGCTCGCAGCCTGCGAGGGAGCCATCCTGCTCGTCGACGCGGCCCAGGGCATCGAGGCGCAGACGCTCGCGAACCTCTACCTGGCGCTGGAGAACGACCTCCACATCATCCCGGTGCTGAACAAGATCGATCTTCCGGCCGCCGACCCGGAGAAGTACGCGAAGGAGCTGGCCTCCCTCATCGGCGGCAAGCCGGAGGACGTGCTGCGTGTCTCGGGCAAGACCGGAGTCGGTGTGGAGGATCTGCTCGACCGGCTGGTGAAGGAGATCCCGGCGCCCGTGGGCGATGCCGACGCTCCCGCCCGCGCGATGATCTTCGATTCCGTGTACGACTCCTACCGAGGCGTCGTCACCTACGTCCGCATGGTGGACGGCAGCCTGTCTCCGCGTGAGCGCATTCAGATGATGTCGACCGGTGCGAACCACGAGGCGCTGGAGGTCGGCGTCTCGAGCCCCGAGCCGGTCCCGTCCAAGGGACTGGGGGTCGGCGAGGTGGGGTACCTCATCACCGGTGTCAAGGACGTGCGTCTCTCGAAGGTCGGCGACACCATCACGACCGCTCGCAAGCCGTCGACTCAGCCCCTCCCGGGCTACACCGACCCCAAGCCGATGGTCTTCTCCGGTCTCTACCCGATCGACGGCAGCGACTACGCGGAGCTCCGTGAGGCGCTCGACAAGCTCAAGCTCTCCGACGCCTCGCTCGCCTATGAGCCCGAGACCTCGGTGGCGCTCGGATTCGGTTTCCGCTGTGGATTCCTCGGTCTGTTGCACCTCGAGATCATCACCGAGCGTCTCGAGCGCGAGTTCGGTCTCGACCTCATCACCACCGCACCCAGCGTGATCTACGAGGTGCTCACGAGCGACACCGGCGAGACCGTCACGGTGACCAACCCGAGCGAGTACCCCGACGGGCGCATCGGCTCGGTGTCGGAGCCGATGGTGAAGGCGGCGATCCTGCTGCCCAAGGACTACGTCGGCACCGTGATGGAGTTGTGCCAGTCGCGTCGTGGAACGTTGCTCGGCATGGAGTACTTCTCCGAAGAGCGGGTGGAGCTGCGGTACAACATCCCGCTCGGTGAGATCGTCTTCGACTTCTTCGATCAGCTGAAGTCGAAGACGCAGGGTTATGCCTCGCTCGACTACGAGCCCTCGGGGCAGCAGGAGGCCGACCTCGTGAAGGTCGACATCCTCCTGCAGGGCGAGAAGGTCGATGCGTTCAGCTCCATCGTGCATCGCGACAAGGCTTACGCCTACGGCACGATGATGGCCGAGCGCCTTCGCAAGCTCATTCCCCGCCAGCAGTTCGAGGTTCCGATCCAGGCGGCGATCGGTGCACGCATCATCGCCCGCGAGACGATCCGGGCTATTCGCAAGGACGTGCTCGCCAAGTGCTATGGCGGTGACATCACGCGTAAGCGCAAGCTCCTCGAGAAGCAGAAGGAGGGCAAGAAGCGCATGAAGATGGTCGGCCGCGTCGAGGTCCCGCAGGAGGCGTTCATCGCCGCGCTCTCCGGTGACGTCGAGGGCAAGGACAAGAAGTAGCGGGACCGGATCGCGCCCGGGGATGTGACGCCCTGCGGCGCGTGGGGGTGTTCGCTCAGGCAACGCGAAGTAGGGTGGATCTCATGCGGCGCGGGACTTTCCGAGACGACACGGTGGACTATGCGGCCGTGGGTGCGACCCACGCCCCCGATCTGATGCAGTACCCGCCGGAGCGCAGTACCCCGGCGGAGGAATCCTGGCGGATCGGCAGCGGCGTCGAGCGGTTCCAGACCGCCGGCGAGGCGCTTCTCTCCTGGACGGCGCAACGTGCCGCTGGCCTCTCGGTCGAAGACGTGCGCCCTGCTCCCGGACCGGCCTATGCGGGTGTGAGCTTCGACGCGGAGGGCAATCCGATCGCGCCGAGCAAGCGCGATGTCGAGCCACGCTACGACGCGGAGGGCATGCCGTTCGTCGGCGCGGGGATGACCCTTCACCTCCGGGGCCGCGTCGGCGGGATGCGTGCCGACTCCGAGCTCCGTGTGATCTCGGTCACCGAGGAGACCCGTCGCATCGGCTTCGTGCTCGGGACCGTCGGCGGTTCGGTCGTCAGCGGCGAGGAATCCTTCGACGTGGACTGGCGTGAAGACAACGACGAGGTCTGGTTCACGGTTCGCGCCTTCGACGCACCCAACGGTCTGCTGTACCGCACCGTTCCGGCTCTCGTGAAGCGTCGCCGTCGCGAGCTTTTCGCACGATACCTCCGGGCGATCTCGCCGTTGTACGCGACCCCCCTCTGATGGCAGGACCGCTTCCCCTCGGAGATCCGGCGCCGACGGACGGGCATCTGCCCTCCGACCTTCCGATCGACACGAGCGTGCCGTTCTCCGCCTACCTGCACATTCCTTTCTGCACGGTGCGCTGCGGCTACTGCGACTTCAACACCTACACGTCGACCGAGCTGCGCGGTGCGAAGCAGGAAGACTATGCGTCGACGTTGATCTCCGAGATCGCACTCGCTCATCGAGTGCTGCACGACGCAGGCGCGCTGCGGCCGATGGACACCGTCTTCTTCGGGGGTGGAACGCCGACACTCCTTCCCGCCGGCGATCTCGCACGCATGCTCGAGGCCGCGACTTCGTCTTTCGGCCTGGCTGAGGGAGCAGAGGTGACGGTCGAGGCCAACCCCGACACCGTGACCCCTGCGGTCGCGCGGACGCTGGCCGACGCCGGAGTCACGAGGATGTCGGTCGGCATGCAGTCGGCCGTTCCGCACGTGCTCGCCGCGCTCGATCGTACGCACCGTCCGGAGAACGTGCTCACCGCCGTCGCTGCGGCGAAAGACGCGGGACTCGCCGTGAGTGTCGACCTGATCTACGGGGCACCGGGGGAGTCGCTCGCCGACTGGGAGGCATCGCTCGACGCGGCGCTCGCGCTCGAACCGGATCACATCTCCGCCTACGCCCTCATCATCGAGGACGGCACGAAGCTTGCCAGACAGATCCGCCGCGGCGAGGTCCCGACCCCGGACGATGACCTGCAGGCCGACATGTACGAGCTCGCCGACGCGCGCCTCGCTGAGGGCGGGTTCGACTGGTACGAGGTCAGCAACTGGGCGCGCACGCCTGATCAGCGATCACGGCACAACCTCGCCTACTGGCGAGGGAGCGACTGGTGGGGTTTCGGCCCGGGGGCGCACAGTCATGTCGCGGGGCTGCGGTGGTGGAATGTGAAGCACCCCGCCGCGTATGCGCAGCGGCTCGCGGCATTCGAGTCACCGGCAGCCGGTACGGAGCGTCCTGACGACGAGTCGAGGACGCTCGAGCGCATTCTGCTGCTCAGTCGGATCCGCGAAGGGATCGCCGTCGACGACGTGCCGAGCGCCAACCGGAACAGGGTCGCCGGCCTCATGGCTGATGGCCTCGTCGACCCGGTCGCCGCTCTCCACGGCCGTATTCAGTTGACCCTGCGTGGTCGCCTTCTCGCCGACGCGGTGGTGCGGGAACTGACGGACTGACGGCTGCCGCCCGGATCAACCGGGTAGGAGGTCCAGTCCTGCTGTGCGGCGCTGCGCGACGGTGGCGCTTTCCGTGTCGAACACACGCGTCGTGCGGCCGGGCCCGAAGGCGGGCCATCCGGGATCGCCATCGGTGATGAAACCGATCCAGGCCTTGTTCATCTCGACTGCGAGCTGCTGCGGGGCATCGGGCCCCGCCATGCGCTCGGCCTCCTCGTCACGGAGCCCGTCGAACACGAATCCGAGCTCGAGCGCGTGAGCCGCCCGCAGATCTCGCACCGGACTCTGCCACGCGAACTCGTAGACGTGGGTCGTGTGCGGACGTGCGGCCGCCACGCGGGTCAGCGGCGCACGCAGCATCATGTCCGTGACGAGCTGCCCGAACACCTCGCCGGTGCTCGCTCCCGGGAACGCGGATCTGTACTCGGTGACCGCGCGACGAGGGATCCGGGAGAGGAGGCGCGCCGCCTGCAGCTTCAGCTCGCTGATGCCGGCGAGCGCCTCGGGCGGGAACCAGAGCCGATACTCGTCGGTGTTGCTGCCGATCAGCAGCGGGGTGTCGATCTCGCCAAGCACCTCGTGCGGAGAGCGCGGGAGGCTGTCCTCGTCGATCGCGAACTGGAAGCCGGGGGCGCCGCCGAGGGGCGACGAGCCCGCAGACTGCGCCCTGCGTGCCTCGAGCAGTTGCTCGGGAGTCAGGGCGACGAATGAATCGCGGTCGGCTCTCACGCCGAGCCGCTTCGCGAGCTGCGCTGTCACGCGCCCTGCCTTCTTCGCGGTCTGTGCCTGGAGCGGGCCTGACTCGATGATGGCTCGGGCGACCAGCGGACGAGAGTCGTCTCGGGCGAGGAGGCCGGCGACGATCGCGCCGCCGGCGGACTCGCCCATCACCGTTATCCGTGCCGGATCGCCGCCGAAGGCCTCGACCTCCTGATGCACCCACGCCAGCGCGGCGGCGGCATCGCGCAGGCCGAGATTGCGGGGCGCGCCTTCGAGCACCGAGAACCCCTCCGATCCCAGGCGATAGTTGATGGAGACGAAGACGATGCCCGCTTTCGCGAACACCGTGCCGTCGTAGAGCGGCAGTGCCGCCGTACCGCGTTCGAGCGCACCGCCATGGATCCACAGCAGGACAGGCGCACCGGATCCCTCTGCCGGGGCCCAGACGTTCGCCGTGAGGATGTCGTCGCCGTCGATGTGCACCGAGCCCAGGAGCTCGCCGATCGCACCCGAGTACGGAACCTGGGGCGGCGTGGGACCGAACTGCGTCGACTCTCGCACGCCCTCCCAGGCCACGACCGGTTGCGGAGCGCGGAACCGGTTCTCCCCGAACGGGGCCTGGGCATACGCAATGCCGAGGTAGCGGACGATCCCGGCCTCCTCGGTGCCGCGGACGATGCCGCTGGACAGGGTGGCCTGGGAGGAGGTGGTCATGAGCGTCATCCTAGGGTCGTGCGCCCGCGGTACGGAAAATCCCGAGCTGCACGGGGTAGGATTGGCACTCTGAACGTCCGAGTGCCAGCGGAAGGGAAGGGCGATGGTCACAGAGCGAGGACTCCAGGTTCTCCGAGCGATCGTGCAGGACTACGTCGAAACCCACGAGCCCGTCGGCAGCCGCTCGATCGTGGATCGGCATTCGTTCGGCGTCTCCGCCGCGACGATCCGCAACGACATGGCTCTGCTCGAAGACGAAGAGCTCATCACCGCACCGCACACCTCGTCCGGCCGTGTGCCCACCGACAAGGGCTACCGCGTGTTCGTGAACCACCTCGCCCAGCTGCGGCCGCTTTCAACCGCCCAGCGCACGGCGATCGAGTCGTTTCTCGGCGAGCCCGCCGACCTCGATGACCTGATGGTGCGCACGGTGAGAGTGCTCACGCAGCTGACCGGTCAGGTCGCTCTCGCCCAGTACCCGTCGTTCGCCCGCGCCCATGTCTCGCACGTCGAGCTCGTGGCGCTGGCTCCGAATCGACTCCTGATCGTTCTGGTGACCGATGCGGGCGGAGTGTCGCAGCGCATGGCCGTCGTCTCCGAGGCGATCGACGATGCAGCACTTGCGGTGTTGCGCGGGCGGCTGTCCGCGTTGATCACCGGGCAGGCCATCAGCGACGCCTCCGACCGACTCCAGACGCTGCTCGCTGCAGAGGAGACGCCTCAGGACCTCGTCCTGCGCACGGTCGCGGTCGTCGTCATGGACGAGCTCGGCAGCTTCCGGCAGGAGCGGCTGGTGATGGCGGGAGCCGCGACCCTCGCGCGTCGGGAGCAAGACTTCCGCGGCAGCATCCATCCGCTTCTGGAGGCGATCGAAGAGCAGGTCACACTCCTGCGGCTGATGAGCGAGATGGTGACGGATGAGCACGGGCTCGCTGCCAGCATCGGCACCGAGAACGCCCCGTTCGGTCTCGGTGAGGCATCGATCGTCGCCAGCAACTACGCCGCGCCCAGCGGCACGGCGCGAGTCGGCGTGATGGGCCCGACACGGATGGACTACCCGAGCAACCTCGCAGCAGCACGGGCCGTGGCCCGTTACCTGTCGCGGATGCTCGACGAAGACGAGGCCGGCCGCTGAGGCGGCCGCCGACAAGACACACGCAGAAGGGCGATTGTGGCGGACCATTATGAGGTTCTCGGGGTGTCCCGAGACGCTTCCACCGACGAGATCAAGAAGGCGTATCGACGCCTCGCGCGACAGCTGCACCCGGATGTGAACCCGGGAGAAGACGCTTCCGAGCGCTTCAAGCTGGTCACCCACGCGTACGACGTGCTCAGCGACGACGAATCGCGTCGCCGCTACGACATGGGCGGCGGAGACGGCGCCGCCGGCAACTTCGGCGGGTTCGGTGGCTTCGGCGACATCTTCGAGACCTTCTTCGGAGCCTCGCAGGGCGGCGGGCGCGGCGCGCGTCCGCGTTCGCGTCGAGAGCGCGGGCAAGATGCCCTCGTTCGCGTGACGCTCGACCTCGGTGATGTCGTGTTCGGCGCACACCGTGACATCGACGTCGACACCGCCGTGTTGTGCGAGACGTGTCAGGGCTCGTGCTGCCAGGAGGGCACGTCGCCCGTCACCTGCGACATCTGCGGCGGCTCCGGCCACGTGCAGCGTCAGGTGCGGAGCCTGCTCGGCAACGTCGTCACCTCGCAGCCCTGCGGTACCTGCGAAGGCTATGGCACGACGATCCCTTACCCCTGCGGTACCTGCGGCGGTCAGGGGCGCGTACGTTCGCGCCGCACGGTATCGCTCGACATCCCGGCCGGCGTCGAGACGGGGCTTCGTCTGCAGCTGCCCGGTTCGGGCGAGGTCGGAAAGGCCGGCGGGCCGAACGGCGACCTGTACGTCGAGGTCACGGTGAATCCGCACGCCGCGTTCAGCCGAGATGGCGACGACCTGCTCGCCACCCTCGAGGTGTCGATGACCGACGCGATCCTCGGCACCGAGACCAAGATCCAGGGACTGGATGGCGAAGTCGACCTGGAGATCCGCCCCGGCGTGCAGTCTGGTGACGTGCTCACGATCAAGGGCCGCGGAATCACACCTCTGCGAGGAACGCAGCGCGGCGACCTGCGCGTCGGCGTGCAGGTGCTGACGCCCACCAAGCTCGACTCTGCGCAGCGCGCGCTGATCGAGGACTTCGCGAAGAAGGCGAAGTCGCCGGCGCCCGAGCTCGCGCAGTTCCAACAGGGACTCTTCTCGAAGCTTCGCGACCGCTTCCGCAGCCACTGATCATGGCACTGCACTTCCTGGTCGAGTCGTCGACGGGCGCCGGTGTCGGCGACGTCGTGTCGTTGACCGGTGCTGAGGCGAAGCACGCGGCCGTCGTGCGGAGGCTCCGCGTCGGCGAAGCGGTCACGGTCGGAGACGGCGCCGGGGTGTGGCTCACGGGGGTCGCCGAAGAGGTGTCGCCGACTCGAGTCGAGGTCCGTATCGCGGAGCGCACCGATCACCCCACTCCAGCGCCGCGGATCGTCCTGGTCCAGGCGCTCGCGAAGGGTGATCGCGATGAACTCGCCGTGCAGGCCGCGTGCGAACTCGGCGTCGATGAGATCGTGCCGTGGCAGGCAAGCCGCAGCGTGTCGCGCTGGGAAGGCCCGAAAGCAGTGAAGGGTCGAGAGCGATGGGCGAGCATCGTGCGCGAAGCGGCCAAACAGGCGCACCGTGCCTGGGTTCCTACGGTCTCGGCGCCCGTTTCGACGGCGGAGCTTGCCGCGCGGACCGCCTCCCAGCGCGTACTGCTACTTGATCCGAGCGCGCCGACCCGTCTTTCGGAGCTCGAGCCCGACGGTCGTGACATCGTGCTGGTGGTCGGTCCCGAAGGCGGCATCTCGGATCACGAACTCGCGATGCTCTCCGACGCCGGAGCCGAGCGCGTGCTGCTCGGCTCCACGGTGCTGCGCACATCGACGGCAGGGCCTGCAGCGATCGCCGTCCTCTCTGTGGCGCTCGGACGCTGGTGATGCGAAGAGGGTGCGCGTCCGACGGACGCGCACCCTCTTCGTCGTGAAGACGATCCGGAGATCAGGGCACGAGCGGCTTGAGCTCTGTCCATTCGGCGAGCGTGCGGGCGCGTGCGGCGATCACACCGACCAGTCCCAGTCGCACCCGTCGGATCTGCGGGTCGTCGTCGAGAACGCGCGCGTCGTTGAAGAAACGATCGATGTGCGGAGCGAGCTCGCGAAGTGCACTCAGGAAGCCCTCGATGTCGTCCTCTTCGCCCAGAGCATCGTCGAAGCGGCGGACTTCCGCAGCGAACGCGGCGTCTCCGGCGTCTCCACCCTCGATGATCTCTCCGACCACGTCAGCAGGTGCGATGTTGATGACTCGCAGCAGCGCCTCGAACTCCGCAGTGAAGTTCTCCGAGGCGAGCCAGGATTCCAGAGCGCTGATCGTGCGATCGGCCGCGCTCGGACTGCCGACGGCCGGGAGCGCGGCCCGGACTATCGCGATGTCGTGGCCCTCGGAGACGAGCTGCTGAGAGTAGCGCTTCTCGAGCACATCCACCACCGTAGCGCGGACCTCGTCGGACACCTCCAGTCCCTGGGCGGACAGGCCGGACGCCGCGTGAGCGATGCCGGTGTCGATCGTGATGCTGATGCCCGGGCGGCTGCGGAGAACGCCGATGATGCCGCCGGCGATCCGACGGATGCCGAACGGGTCTGAGCTGCCGGTCGAGCTGATCCCCACGGTCGTGAGACCGGTAAGGAGATCGAAGCGGTCGGCCAGCGAGAGCACGGCGCCGGGCAGGGTCTCGGGCAGCGGGGCTCCGGAGAAGCGCGGGCGCTCCATCTCTTCGAGGGCGATGCTCGTCGCCTCATCGAAGCCGGCCCGCCTCGCGTATTCCTCGGCCATGGTCCCTGCAAGACCCGAGAACTCGATGACGAGCTGAGAGGCGAGGTCGAACTTCGCGACGGCACCGGCCTTCTGCACGATCACCTTCGATGCCGCATCGAGCTCAGCGATCTCAGCGAACTCCGCGGCGAGGGCGTCGATCCGTCGCGAACGGTCGAGGAATGAGCCGAGGCGATCCTCGACGAGCAGTTTTTCGAGCATCAGCCGGAACTCCGACGGCGTCTTCTCGAGGTCGGCGCGCCAGAAGAACTTCGCGTCTTCGAAGCGCGCACGCAAGACGTTCTCGTTGCCGCCGCGGACGACGTCCTCGTCGAATGGGCCATTGGCGACGATGATGAAGGAGTTGCTCAGAGCTCCATCGACCCAGATCGGAAGGTAGCGCTGGTGCTTCTTCATGACGGTCGTGAGCACCGAGGACGGGACTTCGAGGTACTCGGGGCTGAACGAACCGAGAATCGGGCCAGGAGCCTCGACGAGATCCGTGATCTCGTCGATGAGTTCCGCGTCGGTCTCCGCGTCGATCGCGCCGCCGACGGACGCCGCAAGCCTCTCGGCGGCGGCGACGATGACCGCACGTCGCTCTGCGCGGTCGAGGATGATCTGCTCGTCGCGGAGGATCTGGTCGAAGTCCTCGAGCGAGCGCACCTCGCGCACAGGAGGCTCGCTCGTTCGCAGAACGCGGGTGCTGCGCGAAGAGGCGACAGCGGAAACGGCGAGCGGGATCTCGACAGTTCCCCAGAGGGCGAGGAGCCAGCGGATCGGACGGACGTAGGTGAGCTCTGGGTCCGACCAGCGGATGTTCTTGTGAGCGCGGAGGCCTACGACGACCTGCTCGAACACGGTGGAGAGGACTTCTGTCACCGGACGCCCTGGGAGTGTGCGGGTGACGGCGACATGGCGGACACCGTTGACATCGACCTCGACGATCTCACCAGGGTCTGCGGCGTTCTTGCGGAGGAACCCGTTCAAGGCGTTCGTGGGAGCGCCGGCGTCGTCGAAAGCCGCCGCCCAGCGCGGACCGCGAGCGACATGCTCGAGTTCTGCTTCGACGGCCGGGACGCCGGAGAGGCGCACGACCACGCGTCGCGGCGTGCTGTCGACACGAAGATCATCGAACGCGAGGCGAGTCGTCGCGAATGCTCCCTGGAGAAGCTCGCGCACGCTTTCGGCGATCGCCGGGACTTCGGAGGCGGGCAGTTCTTCGAGGCCGATCTCGAACAGGACATCGGCGGGGGAGGCGTCAGGTGCGACCGCGGCGGCATCGGCTCGCACCGCCTTCTCCGAGACGGTCGACTCTCCGAGGGGGTGATCCAGTTCGTCGCGGATCTCGACCCAGAGCTGTGCGCAATCACGGACCAGATTGCGCATGAGCTTGAACGCCTTCGTGCGCTCCGTCGTGCTCACTGCACCACGGGCATCGAGGATGTTGAACGCGTGGCTGCACTTCAGGGCGAAGCTGTAGGCGGGCACGGGAAGGCGGTTCTCGACGAGCCGGCGTGACTCCAGCGCATAGGCGTCGAAGAGTGCCCGCGTCGTCTCGATATCGGCGTCGTCGAGGTAGTAGCGGCTCATCTCGTACTCGGACTGACCGAAGATCTCGCCATACGAGACGCCGTCGGAGTACTCGATCTCCTTGAAGTGATCGACACCCTGGAGAGCCATGAGAATCCGCTCGAGCCCGTAGGTGATCTCCACCGGGATCGGGCTGAGGTTGATGCTGCCGAGCTGCTGGAAGTAGGTGAACTGTGTGATCTCCATACCGTCGAGCCAGACTTCCCAGCCCAGGCCCCACGCACCGAGCGCGGGCGAGGCCCAGTTGTCCTCGACGAAGCGGACATCATGCGCCTGCAGATCGACACCGATGGCCTCGAGGCTCTTGAGATAGAGCTCCTGTGGGTTTCCCGGCTCCGGCTTCAGGATCACCTGGAACTGGTGGTGCGTCTGCAGACGGTTGGGGTTGAGGCCATACCGCGAGTCGTCGGGTCGCACACTGGGCTCGACATATGCGACCGCCCACGGTTCCGGACCGAGCACCCGAAGCGCGGTCGAGGGGTTCGCCGTACCGGCTCCGACCTCCGCGTTCAAGGGTTGCATCACCATGCAACCGACGCCTGCCCAGTACTCCTGGAGCTTCAAGATCGCATCCTGCATGGAGAGCGCGTGCTTCGTCACCTGTACCTCGGTTTCTCGAACACCCCCGATTTCGGGCGACGCGATCGACGGCGCGTCAGTGACTCCGAGCGGTGGGTGTGCACCCATCCTAGCCGCCGGTGCGGAAGGCTCAGGGCTGCGCGGACGCGGCGATCAGTAGACTTGTGGGTATGACGGAACCCTCGATCTTCACCCGCATTCTGAACGGGGAGATCCCTGCCGAGATCCTCGGTGAGACGGACCGCCTCTTCGCGCTGCGCGATATCGCACCGCAGGCGCCCGTGCATCTCCTCGTCGTACCCAAGGTCGCCGACTACCGTGACGTCGCTGAGCTCGCAGCCGGCGACCCGAGCCTGCTCGCCGAGATCGTCGCCTTCGCGAAGAAGCTCGCAGCGGACCACACCGACGACGGCGACTTCCGCCTCGTCTTCAACACCGGCGCGAATGCCGGGCAGACCGTGTTCCACGTCCACGCCCATGTCCTGGCCGGCGGACTGACCGAGAAGAGTGTCGGTGCCTGAGAATCACGAACCGCAGGAGCGGAGCCTGGGCGGTCAGCCGCCTGAGGCCGTCGAGAAGATCTATGTCGACGGCATCGCCATGGTCCAGCTTCTCGGACCGCAGGACCGACTCCTGCGCATGCTCGAGAAGGAGCACCGCGATGTGCAGGTGCTCGTGCGCGGCAACGAGATCACCCTCAGCGGTGGCACAGACGCCGTGGCGAAGGCGAAGTCGTTGGTCGACGAGCTGCTCGCCATGACCAAGGCCGGGAATGATCTGGCTCCGAGCGACGTCACGACCTCCGCGCGCATGCTGCGGGCAGAGGGCGGACCGCGTCCCAGCGAGGTTCTCGGCGAGGCGATCCTCACCACTCGTGGCAAGTCGATCCGCCCGAAGACACTCGGGCAGAAGGAGTACGTCGACGCGATCGAGGAGAACACGATCGTGTTCGGGATCGGTCCCGCCGGAACCGGCAAGACCTACCTCGCCATGGCGAAGGCCGTGCAGGCACTGCAGCGCAAAGAGGTCTCGCGCATCATCCTGACCCGTCCCGCCGTCGAGGCGGGGGAGCGGCTGGGATTCCTCCCCGGCACGCTCACGGACAAGATCGATCCGTACCTGCGGCCCCTGTACGACGCGCTCAACGAGATGATGGACCCCGAGATCGTCCCGCGTCTGATGGCGACGGGAACGATCGAGGTCGCACCTCTCGCCTACATGCGCGGACGCACCTTGAACGACTCGTTCGTCGTCCTCGACGAGGCTCAGAACACCACGCCGGAGCAGATGAAGATGTTCCTCACGCGACTCGGTTTCGGAACGCGGATGGTCGTCACCGGCGACATCACGCAGGTCGATCTTCCTCAGGGAGCTTCCGGCCTCCGCCTGGTCACCCGCGTGCTCGACGGCATCGACGACATCCACTTCTCCCGGCTCACCAGCGATGACGTCGTGCGGCACTCGCTGGTCGGCCGCATCGTCGACGCGTACAGCGAGTACGACGAGAAGCGCACTGCGCAGCGGTTCGAGCGCGAACAGGCAGCCGAGTTCGCCAACCGCGCCGACCGCAGGGGCTCACAACGACCAGGACCGCGTGACCGCACGCCGAAACGAGGACTCTCATGATCGAGATCAACAACGAGTCAGCCATCGACGTCGACGAGACCGTGCTGCAGCGGCTGACCGACTACAACCTCGCGCAGCTGCACGTCAGCCCGGACGCCGAGGTGGCGATCGTCCTCGTCGACGAGGGCGCCATGGAGGCTCTTCACGTGCAGTGGATGGACGAGCCCGGTCCCACTGACGTCCTCAGCTTCCCGATGGACGAGCTGCGCCCTGGGACCGAGGACCGGCCGACCGCTCCCGGCCTGCTCGGCGACATCGTGCTGTGCCCGCAGGTGGCCGAGACGCAGGCCCAGGCCGCCCACCACACTCTGATGGACGAGCTCATCCTGCTCACCACGCACGGGCTGCTCCACCTCCTGGGATTCGATCACGCCGAGCCCGACGAGGAGCGTGAGATGTTCGGACTGCAGAAGGAGCTCATCCAAGGCTTCGCCGCGGCTGAACGCCGTCGATGACAGCGACGCTCCTCCTCATCGCCGCCGTGCTGCTGGTGGCGTTCGGCGGTCTCATGTCGGCGATAGACGCCGCTTACGGCGTCACCTCGCGCGCCGGCCTCGCCGACATGGCAACCCAAGGGCGCAGAGCGAAGGCGCTGGGTCGGATCGCTGTCGACCTCGACGCGCACGTGAACGCGGTCGCCTTCATCCGTGTGCTGGCTGAGGTCACCGCTGCGGTTCTCGTCACGGTCGCCTTCACGATCCTCATCGACAACAACTGGTGGGCGATGCTCGCCGCCGCGGTTCTCATGACCGCGATCACGTTCGTGCTGGTGGGGGCGAGTCCGCGATCGTTCGGACGTCAGCACGCCGAGGCGATGATCCGCGGCACCGCGTCCATCGTGCGCGGGCTTCGCATCTTCCTCGGTCCGCTCGCCCAGGGACTCGTGCTGCTCGGCAACCGGGTCACCCCTGGTACCGGTCGCAGCTCCTTCACCAGCGAGGACCAGCTGCTCAGCATGGTCGACGAGGCTGCCTCGAACGACCTCATCGAGGAGGATGACCGTGACCTCATCCACTCGGTGTTCGACTTCACGGACCAGTTCGTCCGGGCCGTCATGGTGCCCCGCACCGAGATGGTGACGGTGGATGCCACTGCGACCACCGACGAGGCGATGTCCCTGTTCCTGAATCGTGGCGTGTCCCGGATGCCGGTCGTCGACGACGATGCCGACGACGTGGTCGGTGTGCTGTACCTCAAGGACCTCGTGCAGTTCGCCTACCGTGACGACAGCGCCTGGCGCGCGGCATCCGTCCGTCCGATCGCCCGACCGGCGACCTTCGTCCCGGAGTCGATGCGCGCGGAGACGCTCTTGCAGCAGATGAAGCGCGATGCCGTGCACGTGTGCCTCGTGATCGACGAGCACGGCGGGATCTCCGGGCTCGTGACCCTGGAGGACCTGATCGAGGAACTCGTCGGGGAGATCTCCGACGAGTACGATCAGGTATCGGCGGAATTCGTCGATCTAGGTCACGGACGATACCGCGTGAGCGCCCGGCTCTCGCTCGAAGACGTGGGCGACCTTTTCGGTCTCGAGCTCGAGGACGAGGATGTCGACTCGATCGGCGGCTTGCTCGGCAAGGCGCTGGGACAGGTACCGCAACCCGGTGCGACAGCGACGCTGGATGGTCTGGTCCTCACGGGCGGGGCATCCCGTGGTCGTGGGCGAGGGATCGCGACGGTGTTCGTGGAACGTGCGGCGGGGGAACCCGACGCTTCGCAGGATGAAGGAGATCGAGACGATGACTGACGACACTCGAAGCGGGTTCGTGACATTCGTCGGCCGCCCCAACGTCGGGAAGTCGACCCTGACGAACGCACTCGTCGGCGAGAAGATCGCCATCACCAGCGAGAAGCCGCAGACCACCCGGCGGGCGATCCGCGGCATCGTGAACCGTCCTGAGGGTCAGCTCGTGATCGTCGACACCCCCGGAATCCACAAGCCGCGCACCCTGCTCGGCGAGCGGCTGAACGATCTCGTCGAGCAGGTGCTGGGCGACGTCGACGTCATCGGCTTCTGCGTACCGGCGAACGAGAAGGTCGGACCCGGTGACCGGCGGATCGCCGCGTCGCTCGACGGCTACGCCCGCGCGAAGAAGATCGCGATCGTGACGAAGATGGATGCCGCCGGACGAGATGAGGTCACTGCACGGCTGCTCGAGGTCGATGCGCTGCGTGAGGACTGGGCCGCGGTCATTCCGCTCTCCGCTCTGACCCACGAGCAGCTCGACGTGCTCTCCGACGAGATCCTGACGCTGATGCCGAAGGGACCGGCGCTGTATCCGGAGGGGATCACGACAGATGAGTCCCAGGAAGACCGCATCGCGGAGATGATCCGTGAGGCCGCCCTTGAGGGCGTGCGCGACGAACTCCCGCACTCGATCGCCGTCGTCATCGACGACATCGCGCCGCGCGAGGGCACCGACCTGACCGACGTGCACGCCTCGATCGTGGTGGAGCGCGACAGCCAGAAGGCGATCATCATCGGGCACAAGGGCAAGCGGCTCAGCGAGGTGGGAGCACGAGCTCGCGCTGGTATCGAGGAGCTGCTGGGGACACGAGTGTTCCTGGGCCTGCACGTCAAGGTCGCGAAGGAATGGCAGCGCGATCCGAAGCAGCTCGGCCGGCTCGGCTTCTGAGATGAGATCGGGTACCACGTCGATGGCGGCGGGAAGACCGCCGACCCCGGCGACATGAGCGTTCGCAGCGAAGACCCGAATCCGCTGCGAAACGAGGTCTTCACCCGAGTGTTCGACGAGCACTGGGCGGCAGTTCGGCACCACATCGAGGGTGTCGTCGGCGACGAGGACGAGGTCACCGAGATCGTCTCCGAGGTGTTCCTGTACGCCTGGTCGCGGCTCCGGCCCGCACGACCGCCCGGCAGGGTCTGGCTGCTGCGTGCCGCGGACCGGCGTCTACGGTCTCGCTCCGGTCGCGCATCCACGCCGCACAGTGCGCTGGATGCCGTTCACTGGGGGGTGTCGGGTGAGGAGGAGCGGCCAGGTCATATCGGCCGCATCGAGGTCGTTCGGGCTTTGGCTGTCCTCACCCCGCCTCAACGGCGTATCATCATGCTCACGTACTGGGATGGACTCGCGGTGGGGGAGATCGCGGAGTTGTTGCGCGCTTCTGAGTCACGGGTACGGAAGACGCTGAGCCGCGCGCAGGACCGCCTGCGCGAGGAGCTGGGCCTGGAGGGGCTGATAACGGGTGATGACTGAGAACGCCGTGCTCGAGCGGATGCTGAGCGACGCCGACCCTGCACCGACGCCGCGTGATGCGGCGCCCGACGCCCGGGCTCTGATGACCCGAGACCGCATCCTGCGCACGGCCGGCGCGCCGAAGCGACGTCGCGCGCGGACGCTGGGCTGGACCGGCGGGCTCACGGCCGTCGCCGCATCCACTGCTCTCGCCATCGCCGTCTTCTCTCCGCAGGGTGCCGCCGTTGCAGGGACGCCATCGCCGCTCGACTTCAGCGGCTCGAGCACGGTTGCCCAGATCGTGGACAACGCCGGTGTGGCTCTCGCCGACTCACCCGGTCCCACAGCGCCTGCCCGCACCGTCAGGTCGGCCTCCTGGGGATTCGCCGTCGAAGTCGACGCGAAGACCACGACCGTCGTGCCGCAGCTCTCGACATTGACCTGGGAGCCGGACGGTTCCGGGCGGATGACGATCATCGCCGGCGTTCCGTATGATCCCTCCGACGCGGTCGCCAGCAATGCTGCCGAGGTCACGAGCAGCGGAAAGGTCGTCACCGATCTCGTGATGGCGCCTGGCGACTTCGAGAGCCCGTGGACGACCGTGCCCGGCGAGACGCGCGACGACATGGTCGAGATGCTCCGTGCGTTCGGGATGCCCGACGACCCGACGGCGTTCGACGTGGAGATGGCGGTCACAGCGGCCCTCGACCAGTGGACGCTGACGGATGCGCAGCACGAGGAGATGCTCCTCCTCCTCGAGGAGGCCGGTGGCGGCGACGCCCTGGGCACCACGACCGACAGGCTGGGCCGCGCGGTGACCGGGATCCGCGTGCAGTCGCCGGACGGTGCCGTGAGTGACCTGATCCTGGTGTCTCGTGACACCGGGCGGATCGTCGGTGCCGAGCGCACCGTGCTGATCGCCGATGACGTGTTCCCCGCGGGCGCGATCATCTCTTACCGCATGTGGGACCTCGATGAGGGGACTGTTCGATGAAGCGCAGCACTTTTCTGGCCGCGGCCCTGCTGGGGCTGGTCATCACCCTGGGTGCGTCACCCGCGAATGCCGCCGTCGGTGACCCCGAGGTCGATCCTCTGGTCGCTGCGGTGCTCGAGGAGGTGCCCGGTGGGGTGCTCATCGACGCGACGCACGCCGTGTGGCCCGAGCTGGGGATGGAGCTGAGCGTGCCTTCGGCGTCACGCATCACGGCGCGTTCCGTCGGGAGCTGTGCGACGGGGAAGATCTGCGCCTACAACGCGAGCTCGCTCGGCGGGGGATCACTGACGTTCGCGACGTGCAGTGTGAGTGCGGTCCCGTCGAGCTTCACCGTGAAGTCCGTGGCCAACGCGCGCAGCACCGGGTCCGTGCAAGTGCGCAACGGAACCACGGTGCTCACGACGGTGAATGCCGGCACCTGGGGCAACGTCTCCGGCTCGGTGACCAACCTCCGCTGCCTCCTCTGAGCGGTGTCCTCGTCGATGCCCGTCGGAGGGGTGCCCGTGGTGCAGCACTGGATCGCGACCGCGTGGGGTTCGCCTGACTGCTGGGAGTTCGTCGAGGAGTACCTGCCGGCGCCGGGCGCCGGTGAGGTCACGATCCGGGTGCACGCCGCGGGCGTGAACCCGGCAGACGCGAAGCATGTCGCATCCGAACGACCGGGTCTCGCGCTCCCGGTTCCCATCGGGTACGAGGTCTCCGGTGAGGTCAGCGCGATCGGGCCGGACACGCGGATCGGCTCAGGGGCTGCGGAGGTCGGTGACGAGGTCATCGCGTTCCGGGTGCGCGGAGGGTATGCGACGGAACTCACCGTCCCGGCGGAGAAGGTGTTCGCGAAGCCGACGACGCTGTCGCACCCGGAGGCGGCGAACCTCCTGCTCGTCGGGACGACCGCAGCCGAGATGCTCGCTGTCACGGGAGCGGCGCCCGGCGAGACGATCCTGCTCCACGGCGCCTCGGGTGCGGTGGGGGCGAGCGTGTTGCAGCAGGCGCGGCTCCGCGACGTCCGCGTCATCGGCACCGCGAGCCCTGAGCGCTTCGACGAAGTGCGGCGCTTCGGCGGCATCCCCGTGGCATACGGGCCCGGTCTCGCCGACCGCGTCGCCGTGCTGGCAGACGGGTCGATCGCCGCTGCGCTCGACGCCGTCGGCACCGATGAAGCGGTGGACACGTCGCTCGACCTGGTCGCGAACCGTGGGCGCATAGTGACGATCGCCGCCTTCGGACGCGCGGGAGCGGAGGGTATCCTCGCGATCGCCGGATCGATGCCGGACAGCATCCGATTCCGTGACGAGGTGCGCGGTGAGCTCATCGCGCTGGCGCAGAACGGCGATCTCGTGGTGCCGGTGGCCGAGACGTTCCCGCTGGAGCGAGCTCGAGCCGCCCACCGGCTCCTGGCCACCGGTCATCCGGGAGGCAAGCTCGCGTTGATCCCGTAGTTCAGTCGATCTCGCGCAGTGCAGAGGTCACGAACACCACATCTTCGCCGAACTCCGCATCCGCGGCATCCTGCATCGTGCCGTCGTCCCACACGACGCTCAGCCAGACATAGCCGCGATCCGTGCCCGCCGTGAGGGCTTCGGTGCCGAGCCGGGCGGAGATGTCGTCCTGGATCCGGGTGAGTTCCTCGGCGGGCGTCTTGCCCTCGACGCCGCCGGTGGGGTCCTCCGGAGCGATCGGGTCGTAGAGCGCGAGCATGATGGGCGGATCGGTGTTGGTCAGCCGGTCCCCGTCGTACGTCGCATACACGGCATACGTGCCCCAGGTGGTCTCGCCGCTGGTCTCGCTGCCTTCGACGCCATCCCACGACCAGTCATCGAGGGGCACTCCACTGCACTGTGGAGGGAACGACTCCATGATCGCTCCCATGCACAGCTGCACGTCGCCGGCGACGTCCAGCACGGTGCCGGTCCCGATGACGCGCCCCTCCGGCAGGTCGGGCTGGGCATTCTCGAGGCGTTGATCGGAGGGGACGGTCGTGCTCGTCGGGGCCGCGGAGCTTCCCGGACCCGACGCGCATGCGCTCAGGAGCAGGAGGCCGACGGTGGATGCCGCGGCGATGGACAGGCGACGCTGCGATGTGCTCATACCGGGGAGTGTCGTGAAGGCCGGGATCGTCTCACAGCTCGTCGAAACGGCCGAGGCATCCCTGCTACCATGACCACATGCCTTTCGGCGGTCTGCTTCTTCTTAGCTGCCGCGACGAGTCCTAAAGCTAGGGCCTTCCTCGTCGCGGCGCTTGTGTTGGCCCGTTCATCTTGACGAAGAGAAGAAGCCCCATCATGCAGAACACTCAGCGCTCGTCCGCGATGCCGATCCACAAGTACCGGCCGTTCCACGAGCAGATCAACGTTCACCTGCCTGACCGCACGTGGCCCGATGCCCGCATCACCGAGGCACCGCGCTGGTGCGCCGTCGATCTCCGCGACGGCAACCAGGCACTCATCGACCCGATGTCGCCCGAGCGCAAGCGTGTCATGTTCGAGCTCCTCGTCAGCATGGGATACAAGGAGATCGAGGTCGGCTTCCCGTCGGCGAGCCAGACCGACTTTGACTTCGTGCGTCAGCTCATCGAAGAGAACCTGATCCCCGACGACGTCACGATCCAGGTGCTGACCCAGGCGCGCGAGCACCTGATCGCCCGCACCTACGAATCGATCGCCGGCGCCAAGCAAGCGATCGTTCATCTCTACAACTCCACCAGCGTGCTGCAGCGCGAGGTCGTCTTCCGCACCGACAAGCAGGGCATCATCGACATCGCGCTCGAGGGCGCGCGTCTGTGCCGCCAGTTCGAGAAGACCATTCCCGACACGAAGGTCTACTACGAGTACTCACCGGAGAGCTACACCGGCACCGAGCTCGAGTTCGCCGTCGACATCTGCAATCAGGTGATCGAGGTCTTCGAGCCCACGCCCGAGCGCAAGGTGATCATCAACCTGCCGGCCACGGTCGAGATGGCTTCGCCGAACGTCTACGCCGACTCGATCGAGTGGATGAGCCGCAATCTTGCACACCGCGAGAACGTGATCCTGTCGCTGCACCCGCACAACGACCGCGGTACGGCGATCGCCGCCGCCGAGCTCGGCTACATGGCGGGGGCCGACCGCATCGAGGGCTGCCTGTTCGGCAACGGCGAGCGCACCGGAAACGTCGACATCGTCGCTCTGGGCATCAACCTGTTCACCCAGGGCATCGACCCCCAGATCGACTTCAGTGACATCGACCAGGTGAAGCGCACCGTCGAGTACTGCAACCAGCTGCCCGTGCCCGAGCGCAGCCCCTGGGCCGGCGACCTGGTCTTCACCGCGTTCAGCGGTTCGCACCAGGACGCGATCAAGAAGGGCTTCGAGGCCATGGCCGTCCGCGCCGAGGCCGAGGGCGTCACGGTCGACGACATCGAATGGGCCGTGCCGTACCTGCCCATCGATCCGAAGGACCTCGGCCGCTCGTATGAGGCCGTCATCCGCGTCAACTCGCAGTCCGGCAAGGGCGGCGTCGCCTATCTGCTGAAGGCCGACCACGCGATCGATCTGCCCCGCAAGCTGCAGATCGAGTTCTCGGGCGTCGTGCAGTCGAAGACGGATGCGGAGGGCGGCGAGGTCACCAGCGAGCAGATCTGGTCGACGTTCAACGACGAATATCTGCCCGCTGTCGACACCGCAGCCAAGTGGGGCCGCTTCGAGTTGCTCGCGACGCAGACCCGCAGCGACATGTCGGGCGATGTCGTGCTCGACGTGGTTCTGCGCGACGACGACCAAGAGGTGTCCGTCTCGGGCAACGGCAACGGTCCGGTCGCGGCCTTCGTCGAGGTGCTCCGAGGCCAGGGCTTCGACATCACCGTCTACGACTACGTCGAGCATGCTCTCAGCGCCGGTGGCGACGCGCAGGCCGCGGCCTACGTCGAGCTGCAGGTCGGGGACCAGCGTCTGTGGGGCGTCGGCATCGACGGCGACATCTCGACCGCATCCCTCAAGGCGATCGTGTCGGGCGTGAACCGCTCCATCCGCACCCGCCGACAGGAGCTCGCGGCGGTCTGATCGCCGTAGTCTGATCACCGCATGGCGGCGGCCAGGATCCCTGTGGATCCCGGCCGCCGTCGTCCGTTTCAGCGGATCACTCGACCCACTGCACCAACTGCCAGATGAGTCCGTTCGGATCCGCGAACTGGCAATAGCGCTCGCCCCAGGGCTCGGTCTCGGGGGGAGTGACGACTCGTGCTCCGGCATCCGCGATGCGCGCGAAGTCTCCATCGATGTCATCGACGACGAACACGAGCAGCGTGCCTTCTCCCGCGGAACCGGCGATCTCCTGCGGGCGGAATGTCGTCAACCCGGTCTCGAGGAAGATGATGTTGGGCGGCGAGTCCGGGTGTTGCAGAGAGATGAAGCCTTCGGCGGACATCGCCTCCTCGAACCCGAAGTGGGTCATGGCGAAAGACGCCGAGGCGGCTACGTCGGGGACGTTGAGCGAGATGGCGGTCTGGGTGATGTTCATGGTCTCTCCTGTCATAAACTACGTACAACGTACAGAGTTAAGCGAACGAACAGCGAGGGTATTCCGAGATGGCGAAGAATCTTGTGGATCTGCTCTGGCGCAACCATGCACCCGCCCGGCCTCTCGGCCGCCGTGGCCCACGGTCCCGGCACTCGACCGATGACGTGTTGGTCAGGGCGATCGAGATCGCCGACGAAGGGGGACTGGACGCGCTGACGATCCGCGCTCTGGCACAGTCGCTCGGGATCACGACGATGTCGGTGTACACGCACGTCAACAGCCGGGCTGACCTGCTCGTGTTGATGATGGACGAGATGTACGCGCGGATGATGGCGACTCCGATCGATGAAGCGGGGTGGCGTCGGCGGGTACGGGCACTGGCCGAGGATAATCTCGCTCTGTTCCGCGCACACCCCTGGATGCTGGATGTCGAGGATCATCGGATCGCGCTCGGCCCCGGGACGATCGCGAAGTACGACCGCGAACTGCACGCGTTCGACGAGGCGGGGCTGTCCGATGTGGACCGTGACGCGGCGCTCTCCTTCGTCGTCGACTTCGTTGAGGCCGCGGCCTCGAGGATGCACGCGAGCGCGCGACGAGAGCAGTTCGGCCCGTTCTGGGCGGATGCAGGGCCGCGGCTGGCGAACTACCTCGGAGACGACCTTCCGCTCGCGCAGTCGGTCGGGCGGGCCGCCGGCGAGTCGATGGGCGGACCGTATGACGCCGAGGTCGCGTGGGAGTTCGGCCTGGCGCGTGTGCTCGATGGTCTGGCCGGCATCATCTCGGAGCCGCGCTGAAGGGTGAGCGCCGTGACCGAGGCGCTCAGCGGTCGGCGCTGGGCTTGACGATCGCGATGGCGCCCGTCTCGGCGGCGACCTTGCGGCGGTAGATGCGGCGCTGCTCCGGCAGGGAGACGTCGAAGGTGACGGCGAGGATGCGGATCACGGTGGTCACCGCGATGCCGACGATGGCGGCGATCGTGATGGGCATGCCCAGCGCCACGGCGATCACGATGAATGTGCAGCCTGCGCCGGCGGCGACCGCATAGAGCGAGCCGACGTGCATGATCGCAGTCGGCAGCCCCATCAGCATGTCGCGGAGCACGCTCCCGCCGACGGCTGCGCAGACGCCGATGAAGACCGCCGGTACCTCGGGGATGCCGAAGGCGAGGGCCTTACTCGTCCCGAAGGCGCCGAACATACCGATCACTACTGCGTCGAGCACGACGATCGCCGTGTTGAGGCGGGTGAAGAGTCCTGCGAGCAGCATGCCGAGGAGCGCCGCCCCACCCGCGGTGACCAGGTACCACTGGTTCTGGAGGGTCGCGGGTGTCTGTCCGAGCAGGATGTCGCGGATCAGACCGCCACCCATGCCGATCATGATTCCGATGATCGCGACGCCGAGCCAGTCGAGGCGTCGCTGCCCCTGGAACCCTGATGCGAACATCGCGCCCTGGACCCCGCCGAGGCCGACGCCGAGCAGGTCCGCCCACAGCGGAATGGTGAAGAGCGGTTCGGTCACGCGTCCATTCTCGCGCACAGAGGATAATCGAAGGGTGCCCACCTATCGAGACGAAGCGGTGATCCTGCGCACTCACAAGCTCGGTGAGGCGGATCGCATCGTCACGATGCTCTCGCGGCGGCATGGCAAGGTGCGTGCGGTGGCGAAAGGCGTGCGTCGCACATCGTCGAAGTTCGGCGCCAGGCTCGAACCGTTCATGGTCGCCGACGTGCAGCTCTATCAGGGGCGTTCGCTCGACATCGTGCAGCAGGCCGAGTCGCTCGGCTCGTACGGCACCGACATCGCCGCGCACTACGACCGGTTCACCGCGGCGAACGCGATGGTGGAGACTGCTGATCGTCTGAGCGATTCCGAAGCGACCCCCGACCAGTACCTGCTCCTCGTGGGCGGGCTGCGCGCGCTGTCTCGTGGCGAACACGTCGCGCGCAGCATCCTCGACTCCTATCTGCTGCGGGTGATGTCGCTCTCGGGGTGGGCGCCATCTCTTGACGAGTGCGCGCGCTGTGGCACCCCGGGGCCGCACTCGAAGTTCGTCGCGCAGCTGGGCGGAGTCGTATGCGGGAACTGTGCTCCAGCCGGTAGCCCGCGCGTCGCCGAGAAGACGTTGACGCTGCTGCGTGCTCTGATCGCAGGGGAGTGGGACGTCATCGATGCGTCCTCGCATGCCGACACCGCAGCTGCGTCCGGACTCGTCTCCGCCTACGCCCAATGGCACCTGGAGCGCGGCATCCGCTCGCTCGCTCATGTGTCCGACATTCCTCCGGAAGGAACACGGTGAGCCCGAAGCCCTACACCCACAAGGACGCCGTGCCGTATCGCCCACTGGACTGGACGGGCGCGCACCCGCCGGCGTTCCCGGCCGTGCCCGAGCACGTCGCGATCGTGATGGACGGCAACGGCCGCTGGGCCAACCGCCGGGGTCTCAATCGGATCGAAGGCCACAAGGCGGGCGAAGAAGTGCTCCTCGACGTGGTCGCCGGTGCGATCCAAGCGGGTGTGAAGCACCTCTCCGTGTACGCGTTCTCGACCGAGAACTGGGCGCGCTCTCCTGAGGAGGTCCGCTTCCTCATGGGCTACAACCGCGATGTGCTGCACCGCCGTCGTGACCAGCTCAACGAGTGGGGCGTGCGCATCCGCTGGGCCGGACGCAAGCCGCGGCTGTGGGGCAGCGTCATCAAGGAGCTGCAGCACGCCGAGCAGCTGACTCGCGGCAACGACGTGCTTACCCTCACGATGTGCGTGAACTACGGCGGGCGGGTGGAACTCGTCGACGCGATGCGCGCGATCGCCGAAGAGGTCGCAGCCGGGCGAGTGAAGCCGAAGGCGATCAGCGAGAAGATGATCCGGCGGAACCTCTATGTGCCGGACATGCCGGACGTCGATCTGTTCCTGCGCAGCTCGGGGGAGCAGCGCACCTCGAATTTCCTGCTGTGGGAGTCGGCCTACGCCGAGATGGTGTTCCTCGACACGCTCTGGCCTGATTTCTCGCGCGAGGAGCTCTGGCGGGCGATCGGCATCTACCTCTCGCGCGACCGTCGCTTCGGTGGCGCGATCGACGTTCCCGACGCCCCGGCCTGAGCCTGCAGCCAGCGCTCGGTCTCCCGCGGATGCCGGAGCCGGACGATCGTGAGGTGCGGGAAGCGCCCCTGCAACTCGGGGAAGCGTTCTGCCCACTTGTGCAGTGTCGCCGTCTGCCACGCGAGGATGTTCTCCTCGGGGTCGTGGTTGAGCAAGTTCCACGGCCCCTTCTCTCGGTTGCCGTTCCAGAGCTCTCGTCGCAGGATGCCGCGAGCCAGGGTGCGCCTGATCAAGCGGCTGCGCACCACCCGGTACGGGTAGTCGAGCCAGAGCGCGAGCTGCGCACGTGGCGCGAGGATCTCGTCAGTGCCCTTGCTCGTGTACTGCCATTCGGTGATCCACCGATCCTCGGCGGCGAATGTGCGCACGTCGTCGAGGAACTCGCCCCTCGGCGTCCAATTCGCGCCATGGAACAGTCCGTCGATCTCGACGTGGCGGAGCCCCCACATGGCGCCGATGCGGCCCGACAGGGTGGTCTTCCCCGCCCCGGAGACACCCGCCACCAGAACGCGTTCGGGTCGGAACGGCAGGGGGTCGACGGCGGAGAGCATCCGAGAATCCTAGCTGCGGCGCCCGCACCCTGGAATAGCTCACAGAACCATGCGGTTGGATGAAGTGTGACTGAACCCATCTCCATCGACATCTGGTCCGACATCGCCTGCCCCTGGTGCTACATCGGCAAGCGCAACCTCGAGAAGGGTCTCGAAGCGGTCGCCGCTGACGAGGACGCACCGCAGGTCAACATCACCTTCCATTCATTCGAGCTCTCGCCCGACACCCCCGTCGACTTCGACGGCGACGAGATCGACTTCCTCGCCGGTCACAAGGGCATGCCCCGCGAGCAGGTCGAGCAGATGCTGTCGAACGTCACCGGCGTCGCCGCGAACGCGGGACTCCAGTACCGCTTCGACCTGCTGCAGCACACCAACACGGTGAAGGCGCACGAGCTGCTGCACTTCGCGAAAGCCGAGGGGCTGCAGCACGAGCTGGAGGAGCGCCTCATGTCCGCCTACTTCACCGAGGGCAAGCACGTCGGTCGCATCGACGACCTCGTCGAGCTCGCGACCGAAGTCGGCTTGGACGCTGACCGTGCGCGCGTGGCGCTGGAGAGCGAGCAGTATCTTCCGGCCGTGCGTCAGGACCAGGCCCAGGCCCGCGCATACGGCATCCAGGGCGTGCCGTTCTTCGTCGTCGACGGCCAGTACGGCATCAGCGGCGCACAGCCGCCCGCCGCGTTCGAGAACGTTCTGCGTGACCTCTGGTCCAAGCGCGGAGAGACCGAAGCGGAGACCGCCGCGGTCTAGCGGGTCAGTGCCGCCTCGATCGCGCTGACGATCTCGGGGGCGTCCGGCTTCTGCTTCGGGCGGAAGCGCAGGACGTCCCCGTCCGGCAGCACGAGGAACTTCTCGAAGTTCCACTCCACACGGCCGGCCTTCCCGCCGGCATCCGGGGCCGCTTTGAGCGCCTTGTAGAGCTCCGACGCGTTCTTGCCGTTCACCTTGACCTTGTCGTTCACCGGGAAGCTCACGCCATAGGTCGTCGAGCAGAACTCGAGGATCTCGTCGACCGAGCCCGGCTCCTGGCCGAAGAACTGGTTGCAGGGGAAGCCGACGACGGTGAAGCCACGATCCCCGTACAGACGCTGCAGTTCTTCGAGCTGCTCGTACTGGGGCGTCAGGCCGCACTTGGATGCGACGTTCACGACCAGCACCACGTCGGCGCCGAGGTCGTCGAGGGTCTTCTCCTCGCCCTTCGCGTCGGTGAACGGGATCGTGCGGAGCGCGGAATCGGTCATATTCACAGCTTAGATCGCAGCGTCCGCCCTGGCTCCGCGTCTGGGAGAATAGAGGGGACATGACTCTCGCCACCGCCCCAGCCCGCCCCCTCCGCATCGGTCCGATCGATCTCGACGTGCCGGTCGTCCTCGCGCCCATGGCCGGCATCACCAACACCGCTTTCCGGCGTCTGTGCCGTGAGTACGGTGCGGGGCTCTATGTGAGTGAGATGATCACCTCGCGCGCGCTCGTCGAACGCAACGAGACCACGATGCGGTTGATCCGGCACCACGAGTCGGAGACACCGCGATCCATCCAGCTGTACGGCGTCGATCCGAAGACCATCGCCGAGGCCGTGCGCATCATCGTCGCCGAAGACCACGCCGACCACATAGACCTCAACTTCGGCTGCCCGGTGCCGAAGGTCACGCGCCGGGGCGGGGGAGCTGCCCTTCCCTGGAAGTCGAAGCTGTTCGCCGACATCGTCGACCAGGCTGTCAAGGCCGCGGGCGACGTGCCGCTCACGGTGAAGATGCGCAAGGGCATCGACCGCGACCACCTGACCTTCCTCGAGGCGGGGCGTGCTGCTGAAGACGCCGGTGCGGCTGCCGTCGCCCTGCATGCGCGCACCGCGAGCGAGTTCTACTCCGGGTTCGCCGACTGGAACGCCATCGGTGAGCTCAAGCAGGCGGTAACGAGCATCCCGGTGCTCGGCAACGGCGACATCTGGTCCGCCGACGACGCGGTGCGCATGATGGCTGAGACCGACTGCGACGGCGTCGTGGTCGGACGTGGCTGCCTTGGGCGCCCGTGGTTGTTCGGCGAGCTCGCCACGGCTTTCGGAGGCGAAGGCAAGACGGTCGATGCGACCCTCGGGTTCGTAGCCGACGCATTCCGCCGGCACGCCGAACTCCTCGTCGAATTCTTCGAGGACGAAGACCGTGGCTGCCGCGATGTGCGCAAGCACGTGTCGTGGTACTTCAAGGGCTATCCCGTCGGCGGAGACATCCGCACCGGGCTCGCAACCTCGTCGAGTCTTGCGGAGATCGACGACTTCCTCGGAAGACTGGATCGCACCGCGCCCTATCCCGGCGCGGATGCCGAAGGGCAGCGTGGTCGATCGGGTCACCCCAAACGAACGGCACTGCCGGACAAGTGGCTGGAATCGCGGGAGCTCGCATCGTCGGCTTCGGAGATGATGCGTGGAGCGGAGATCGAGAACAGTGGTGGTTGACCCTCAGATCGGCCTGCGCGCCGACGGTTACGACGCGCGAGACGCCGAGCGCTTCTTCGCCGAGACCCATCGCTCCGAACGCAACGACTTCGCTCGGGACCGTGCGCGTGTGTTGCATTCCGCGGCGCTTCGGCGGCTCGCAGCGAAGACGCAGGTGCTGAGCCCGGCGAGCACGGCAGACTTCGCGCGCAACCGGCTCACGCATTCGCTCGAGGTCGCACAGGTCGGGCGCGAGCTCGCCGTCGCGCTCGGCGTCTCTGCCGATGTCGTCGACACCGCCTGCCTCAGCCACGACCTGGGTCACCCGCCATTCGGCCATAACGGCGAGCGCGCGCTCAACGAATGGGCCGAGCACATCGGCGGCTTCGAGGGGAACGCCCAGTCGCTGCGCATCCTCTCCCGGCTCGAAGCGAAGGTGCTCGACGACCATGACCGCTCGGTCGGGCTGAATCTGACCCGTGCCAGCCTCGACGCGACGTGCAAGTACCCGTGGACGGTCGACAGTCCGGTGCCGGATCCCGGTGGGCGTCTGAAGTTCGGGGTGTACCCGGAGGACGAGGCCGTCTTCCGCTGGATGCGCGAGGGTGCTCCAGGGCGCCTGCGCTGCATCGAGGCCGAGATCATGGATCTCTCCGATGACATCGCCTACTCGGTGCACGACTTCGAGGACGCGATCGTCAACGGCTACGTCGATGTCGCGCAACTCGCCGACCCGCACGCGCACGACGCGCTCGTGGGGCGGATCCAGCAGTGGGTGGGTTACGACTTCACCCGAGACGAACTGGCCGATGCCCTCTACCGCCTGTCGTCCCAGCCGATGTGGCTCGCGTCCTTCGACCGTTCGAGGCAGGCTCTCGCCCGGCTCAAGAACCTCACGAGCGACCTGATCGGTCGCTTCGCCCGCGCTGCCGTCTCCGCCACCACCGACGCATACGGGACGACGGCGCTGGTGCGCTACAACGCTCATGTCGTCGTGCCGCGCGTGATCGAGGTCGAGATCGCCGTGCTCAAGGGGATCATGGGTCAGGCGATCGTGACGATCGAGGCGCGCAAGGGCGTGTACAAAGAGCAGCGACGGGTGCTGAAGAGGCTCGCTGATGCCCTCTGGTCGACCGATGCCCTGTGGTCGGCGGGTTCCGATGTGCTCGAGCCCGCATTCGCAGCGGACTTCATCGCAGCCGACGACGACGCCGAGCGCGCCAGAGTCGTCGTCGACCAGATCGCGAGCCTGACGGATCAGAGCGCGATCGACTGGCACAACCGGCTGGTGGGGGAGATCGACCCGGCCGAGGTCGGCATCTGGACGCCCCGTCATGCCCGTCCTGGCGCCGGCGCGCACGCCGAGAGGCGGCCTGTCGCCGAAGGGGCGCGCTGATGCCGCGGATCCTGCAGGCCGACGTCGACGAGGTCAAGGCGCGCACGAACATCGCCGACATCGTCGGTGAGCGCGTCGCACTCAAGTCGGCGGGCGTCGGATCACTCAAGGGATTGTGTCCCTTCCACGACGAGAAGAGCCCGAGCTTCCATGTGCGCCAGCAGGTGGGGTATTACCACTGCTTCGGCTGCGGAGAGTCAGGGGACGTCTACTCCTTCCTGCGCGAGATGGACCATGTCAGCTTCACTGAGGCGGTAGAACGTCTCGCCGGTCGCATCGGCTACACGCTGCACTACGAAGACGGGGGAGCGGCGCCCGAGACCAGCGGTCGCAGCCGGCTCTACGCGGCGAACACCGCTGCGGCCGAGTTCTTCCGTGCCCAGCTGCTCACCGCTGATGCCGAGGCTGGTCGACGCTTCCTCGGTGAACGCGGCTTCGACGCCGGTGCGGCGGCGCATTTCGGTGTCGGCTTCGCGCCGCGGGGCTGGGACGGGATGCTCAAGGCGCTCACCGTGCAGGGTTTCACCCGCGAGGAGCTCAGCAACGCCGGTCTGGTCTCGACCGGGCAGCGCGGTGTCTACGACCGGTTCCGCGGGCGCCTGGTGTGGCCGATCCGGGATGTGTCAGGGCAGACCATCGGCTTCGGTGCGCGCAAGCTCTTCGACGACGACAACGGTCCGAAGTACCTGAACACGCCGGAGACGCCGATCTACAAGAAGGCTCAGGTGCTCTACGGGCTCGACCTCGCCAAGCGCGACATCGCGCGCGGAGACCCTCGCCGGGTCGTCGTCGTCGAGGGGTACACCGACGTGATGGCCTGCCACCTCGCCGGCCTCACCACGGCGATAGCGACCTGTGGCACGGCCTTCGGCACCGAGCACATCAAGGTGCTGCGCCGGGTGATGGGTGATGACAACGCATCGGGCGAGGTCGTCTTCACGTTCGACGGTGACGAGGCGGGTCAGAAGGCGGCGCTGCGTGCCTTCACGGAAGACGACAGGTTCAACGCGCAGACATTCGTCGCGGTCGCCCCCGATGGACTCGATCCGTGCGACATGCGCCTCCAGCGCGGAGATGCGGCCGTGCGTGGGCTGATGGACACCAAGCAGCCGATGTTCGAGTTCGCGATCGACCGCAAGCTCGGGGGCTTCGACCTCTCGACCGTCGAAGGGCGGGTCGGTGCCCTCCGTGCGGCGGCTCCCATCGTGGCGGAGATCCGCGACCAGCTTCTGCGGCCGGGGTACGAGCGCGTCCTGGCGCGCCGGCTCGGGATGGACCCGACCGAGGTGCGCAGCGAGGTCGAGCGTGCGGCCCGTGGCGGATCCGCACCGCAACCCGTGCGTCGAGAGGCCCCGCAGGTCGACCCGGAGACGGGGGCGCCTGTGGTCGCTCCTGTCACGCTGGCAAGCCTCCCGCGCACCCCTGACGTGGCCGTCGAGCGCGATGCACTGATGGGCGCTCTGCAGTACGGGCATCAGGTGGATCAGCCGCTCCTGAATCGTGCATTGGGCACCCCGTTCCGGACCCCGGGTCTGGACGCCGTGCGTGAAGCAATCGCAGCGGCCCCTGATCGCACGAGGGCCGGATGGGTGACAGAAGCTGTGAACAGCGTCCGTGAGCCGTATCGCTCGCTCGCGGGGGAATTGCTGATGACGCCGTTCCCTGCACGCGACGAAGAGCGAGCGGTCGCCACCGTGGCAGACCTCACCCGCCGACTCGTCCTGCGCCAGCTCGAGCACGAGAAGCAAGAGCTCCTCGGTGCCGTGCAGCGCGTGCCGGCAGACTCCGACGGCGGTCGTGCCCTGCGCATGCGTCTGCGCGATATCGACGCGGAACGCCAACGCTTCGCCGAGTCGTAACCCCGACCGGGATCGTGCAGAGGGCAGGATGGATACATGTCCCGTCGGCCCGAATCCACGAACGCGATCGATTGCTCTGATCTGGTGATCGACCGCATCGGCCATGGGGTACCCAAGCGCGCGGTCGACGGCGTCACCTTCTCGCTCGCACCTGGCGGGCTGATCTGCGTGGCCGGACCAACGGGTTCCGGGAAGTCGACGCTGGTCGCCGCCCTCGCCGGTTCCACGGATCCCTCGGTGAAGGTCGTCGGGGGAAGAGCCCAGGTCTGCGGCATCGATGTGCGCCGACCGGGACGGAAACACCGGATCCTCACCTACCGCACCGGGTTCGTGCCGCAGGGTGCAGGGGCCGATCTCCCGCCGCGCCTGACCGTGAACGAGGTCATCGCCGAGCCGATCCTGATGCGCGAGCGGCGGGTGAACACGAAAGCGCTGTCGATCCGGGTGGCGACGCTGCTCGATGAGCTCCATCTCCCGCTCGGCACGGCCGCGAAGTTCCCCTACGAACTCAGCGCCGGCATGCGCCAGCGGGTGGCGATCGCTCGCTCGTTCATTCTGGAGCCGAAGGTACTCATCGCCGACGAGATACTGGCGAACCTCGACCTGGAGGTTCGGCCCGTGGTCTTCGACGCGATCACCCGTCGTCGCAAGGAGCAGTCGATGGCGGCGCTCCTCGTCACCAACGACGCCGACTTCATCCGCGAGCTGAACGCCGAGACGCTCATGCTCCGAAGCGGACACGTCGTCGCCCGCGGAGTGGGCAAGGACCTGCTGTGGGTGCCCAACGCGGAGTCGGATTCACGCCGCTGACCCCGACACGCCCGGCATCCGCGAAGGGCGCCCCGGTGTCGTGAACAGCTCTGGGAGTTTGCTAAGCTTGTCGAGTTGCCCGCTCAGCGGTGCACATTCCTCGGTAGCTCAATTGGCAGAGCAGCCGGCTGTTAACCGGCAGGTTCTTGGTTCGAGTCCAAGCCGGGGAGCCAATAGAAGGCGTCACATCCCAATGTTTCTCGGGATGTGACGCCTTCTCCCATGTGCGGCCGAATCCGCGTGCGTGGCTCGCGTTGCGCGCGTCAGACCGCTGACCCGGATGCACGAAGAAGGGCCCCACCGATGTCGGCGAGGCCCTTCTCGGTTCGGCTATCGGTCAGCGTGCGGCACCGGCAAGCGAACCGGTGGTCTGTCCGGCCGGATCCATGATGATGCACTGGATCACGCGGTCGTTGTTCTGCTCCCATGAGTCCTTGGTGGGAACGAGCGTCGTGACTTCGAGCAGCGAGTCCTGGAAGCCGACGCCGACGAACGTGGTGAACGCGTCGCCGACGCACTCCTGGGTTGCGGTGTCGATGTCGGCGTCGGAGAAGTCGCCATCCGGCATCGTGATCTCGTAGTAGATCTCCTGGTCGTGCGGGTCGCTGCACGGGAGGACGTTGGCGTCGGTGAGCGTGCCGGAACCGGTGTCGAGCATGCAGTCGCCGAGCTTCACCGAGAAGACACCGACGTTCGCGCTTTCGGTGACCTGGCCACTCTCCTCGTCGCGGTTGGCATCGCCGGAACCGCTGCCGAGAATGCCGTTGATCACGCTGCAGCCGCTCAGCGCGACCGAGAGCGCCACTGCGGAACCTGCGAGCATCAGAGCACGTCGAGTGCGCATCTTCATCATGATTTGTTTCCCCTCCGAAGCGTGATGCGGAGGCATGCGAAAACCCCCCGCCGCGAATACGTTATCCGTCGGCGAGTCTGTGACGCAACTCGAAGGATGCTATGGAGCTGCTGGGAGCGACTCAGCCCTCGAAGTCGTCCACGCCGGGCATCCAGCTTGCGCCAGGGCGTCCCCACCCGCGCTTGCGCGTGATCTTCTGCACGGTCTTCCAGTCGCCGTCGGAGAGGCGATCGACATAGAGGATGCCGTCGAGGTGGTCGAACTCATGCTGCATGATGCGCGCGCGCCACCCGTCGACATCGATCGAGACCGGCAGTCCATCCAGATCGGTCGCTGTCACGTGGACACGGTCCGAACGGCGCAGTGCGAAACGTTCGCCGGGGAAGGAGAGGCAGCCCTCCGACTCCAGTTCCGGGTCCGGTTCGCCCGGCTCGAGCGGCACCATCCAGAGCACCGGGTTGATGAGCACGCCGCGCCAAGGCTGATCGTCGTCATCGGTGTACGAGTAGGTGTAGATCCGCAGAGGCACGCCGACCTGAGGAGCGGCGAGTCCGACGCCGGGCGCGGTGTCCATCGTCTCGAACATGTCGGCGACGAGGGTGCGGACATCGTCCGTGATCTCGTCGACGGGAGATGCGGGGGAGTGCAGAACGGGGTCGCCAATGATGCGAATCGGAAGTACAGCCACGTCACAACCCTAGTCGGCGCGGCTCTGCAGGTAGGGTCGTACTGTGACTGCTGGGGTATGGATGAGTGCGGTGGACGATGTCGGCGATCAGCTCGTCGGCGCGTTCCAGAACCCCGGCTTGCTGCTGGGCATTCCGCTCGCTCTCGCGGGTGCGGTCTTCATGTCGCTCGGAGCGCAGTACCAGCATCGCGGTGTCGAGAAGGTCGAGCGTCTCAGCGGTTCCGACGGTGCTTCCGGTCTCACGCTCGACCAGATCAAGCGACTGCTGACCCGTCCGTCCTGGCTCATCGGAACCCTCATGCTCGGGCTCGCCGTGGTCTGTCAGCTCGCCGCGCTCGTGAAGGCACCCCTGATCGTCGTACAGCCGCTCGGAGCGATCGCGCTCGTGATCACGACGCTCCTGAATGCGCGGGTGTCCGGTCACGCACCCACAAAGCAGTCGCTCACGGCGATAGCCTGCTGCGTCGGCGGCATCTTCCTCTTCGTGTTCTTCGCCGCGATCTACGCCACCGAACAGGAAGTGACCGACCGCGAACTGTTCGTGATCCTCGCGCTCCTGCTGGTCGTCATCATCATCCTCGGCGGATGCTGGCTGATTCTGCGGCACCGCATGCGCGCGTTGTTCTATGTGATCGGCGCCGGCGTGCTCTACGGGTTCGTCGCCACCCTCGCGAAGGTCGTCATCAAGCGCATCGAGGCGGGGCAGTTCGAGTGGATCACGGCGATCTGCGTCGTCGCCCTCCTCGCCGCTGCCGCGGTAGGCGGTTACTTCGTCCAGACCGCGTACAGCTCGGGGCCTCCAGACCTCGTGATCGCCGGGCTCACCGTCGTCGACCCGCTCGTCGCCGTCGTGATCGGCATGGTCATCCTCGGTGAGGCCGCGGCCGCTCCGCCGTGGGTCATGGTGATCTTCGCGATCGCCGGAGCCATCGCGGTGTGGGGAGTCGTCGGTCTCGCCAGGTACCACCCGCAGGTTCTCAGCGACAGTCAGGACCTGGGGATCGTTCGCGGAAGCGACGCATCGTCGTCTGCGGGCGCCGAGGCCGACGGCTCCGGCGACGGAACCGACAAGCCGACTTCCTGACAGAGGCGCTCGTCTGGACCGGCGCGATGGCGACGGTCGGACTTGCGCGAGCTCAGTACGCCTGATCTATCAGGTCGGCCGACACCTCGGAGGCTGCTGCCTCATCGACGAAGAACACCGTGCGCTTGCGGCCCTTCGCACCGGCAGCGGGCACACTTGTGTAACTCGCTCCGGCGAGAGCGAGGCCAAGGGCCGAAGCCTTGTCGGCACCCGTCATCACGAGCCAGACCCGCTTCGAGGAGTTGAGCACCGGGCGCGTCAGCGTGACACGCTCGGGCGGCGGCTTCGGCGAGTCGCGGACCGCGAGGACCGCGGCATCCGTCACCGTGACCTCTTCACGATCCGGGAAGAGGGAAGCGATGTGCCCATCAGGGCCGACGCCGAGGAAGCACACGGCGAACGACGGCCAGGGGTGCTCCTCATTTCCGAAACGGGCGAGCTCGGCAGCGTACGCCGATGCTGATTCGTCGAGGGTCAATCCGCTGTCGGGGCCGGCGACCTCGTGCACGTTCTCCGCGGGCACCGGGATGTGGTCCAGCAGCGCCTGCCGAGACTGCAGCGAGTTGCGGTCCACGTCGTCGCGCGGCACGAATCGCTCGTCACCCCACCAGAAGTGCACGAGGGCCCAGTCGATCTCGGACGCCCGAGGATGCTCGGCCGCCGCACGCAGCACCGCGCCGCCCATGGAACCACCGGTGAGGGCGATGTGCGCGATCCGACCGTTGCGAGTACGTGCGCGCACGCGCGTCAGGAAACGGTCAGCCACGCGGGTGGCGAGGGCGGCAGGTGTGGCTTCCACCACGACCCGCTTCTCTGCGGACGATGTCGTCATCGACGTCACTCTCCAGTCTCGGGCGGACCCAGCTTCTCCCAGCCCTCGGTGATCACTCGACCGTACAGGACGTCGGGGTCGAGTCGGCGCAGCTCCTCAGCGAGGCACTCGCGAAGAGTGCGCCGTGGCAGGTGCAGGTCGTGGTTCGGCTGGCCGGGCTGGGTGAGCACGGCGACGCCGGGCGTCGGACGCTCCAGCAGGATGTCACCGGACTCACGAGTCAGGCGCACCGACTTGATGCCCTCTTCCCAATGCTCGGGGTCTTCGTACCTCCAGCGCACCGGCACCTCCAGCGCCATCTGCAGCCAGGCCGCCAGCAGCGCGGTGGACGGTGACGCCGCAGCACCGCGCACCTCGACACCGGTGATCGGCTCGTACGGCGGCTGGTCGAGGACGGCGGCGAGCTGCTCCCGCCAGTGCGTCAGACGCGTCCACGCCAGGTCGGTGTCGCCGGGGGCGTGGGTCTCGCCGAGAAGGGCGAGACGATCACGTACATCGGTCGCCGTGGCCGCATCCGTGATGCGTCGCTGGGCGATCTTGCCCAGCGGCGACTGGGCAGGGGCCACGGGAGCGGCTTCGGGCCACCAGGCGACGACCGGAGCATCCGGCAGGAGGAGTCCGGTGATCAGACTCTCCTCGTTGCTGGCGGCATCCCCGAAGGCGCGGAGGACGACGACCTCGCTGGCGCCGGCGTCGCCACCGACGCGGATCTGCGCGTCGAGGCGGGACTCGCCGTCGCCTGTCGTGATCACGATGACGCGCATCGGGTGCTCGCGCGAGGCATCATTGGCAGCGTCGATCGCAGCTTCGGCGACGCCGTTGCGTGCCGAGATCACGAGCGTGAGGACGCGGCCGAGTGCGACCGCACCACCCTCTTCACGCACCTTGACGAGCTGCTTGGCGACCTGACTGACCGTCGTGTCGGGAAGGTCGATGATCACGGGCGTCTCCAGACTCGTCCGTCGCGGGCCAAGAGGTCATCGGCGGATGCCGGACCCCACGAACCGGGTGCGTACTGCTCCACTGGACCACCGACGGCCGCCCAGTACTTCTCCACCGGGTCGAGGATCTTCCAGGAGAGCTCGACCTCCTCGTGACGCGGGAACAGCGGCGGGTCGCCGAGGAGCACGTCGAGGATCAGACGCTCGTAGGCCTCAGGGCTCGCCTCGGTGAAGGCGTGACCGTATCCGAAGTCCATCGTGACGTCACGGACGTTGCTGCCGCTGCCGGGAACCTTCGAGCCGAAGCGGATCGTGACGCCCTCGTCCGGCTGGACGCGGATGACGAGTGCATTCTGGCCGAGCTCCGAGGCGTTCCCGCGACCGAAGAGGTGCTGGGGAGCGCGCTTGAAGACCACGGCGATCTCCGTCACGCGGCGTCCGAGACGCTTGCCTGTGCGCAGGTAGAACGGCACGTCCGCCCAGCGGCGCGTGTCGATCTCGAGCTTGATCGCAGCGTACGTCTCGGTGGTCGACTCGGGGTTCATCCCCTCCTCGTCAAGGAAGCCGGTGACCTTTTCGCCGCCCTGCCATCCACCCGCGTACTGACCGCGCGCGGTGGCGAGTGAGAGGTCGTCCGGCACGTGCACCGCCGCGAGGACCTTCTCCTTCTCTGCGCGCAGGTGCTCCGCCGAGAGGCTGATCGGCTCTTCCATCGCGGTGAGTGCGAGCAGTTGCAGCAGGTGGTTCTGGATCACGTCGCGCGCCGCGCCGATGCCGTCGTAGTAGCCCGCGCGCCCACCCACACCGATGTCCTCGGCCATGGTGATCTGCACGTGGTCGACGTAGTTGCGGTTCCAGATCGGTTCGTACAGCTCGTTGGCGAAGCGCAGAGCCAGGATGTTCTGGACCGTCTCCTTGCCGAGGTAGTGATCGATGCGGAAGATCGAGTCGGCGGGGAAGGCGACCTCGAGCGCGGCGTTGAGCGCCCGCGCGGATTCGAGGTCGTGCCCGAACGGCTTCTCGATCACGACGCGACGCCAGCGCTCGTCATCGTCGCTGTTCTCGCCGACGAGGCCGGAGTCCTTCAGCTGCTTGGCGACCAGCGGGAAGTCCTTCGGCGGGATCGACAGGTAGAACGCGTGGTTGCCCATGGTGCCGCGTTCGATGTCGAGCTTCTCGATGGTCTCGCGGAGCTTGCGGAACGAGTCGGGATTGTCGAACTCGCCGGAGACGAAGCGGATGCCCTGCAGCAGCTGGGTCCACGTCTCCTCGCGGAACGGCGTACGAGCGTGTTCCTTGACAGCGTCGTAGACCACCTGTGCGAAGTCCTGGTCTTCCCAGTCCCGGCGGGCGAACCCGACCAGGGCGAACCCCGGTGGGAGCAGGCCACGGTTTGCGAGGTCGTAGACCGCGGGCATCAGCTTCTTGCGTGACAGGTCTCCGGTGACGCCGAAGATCACGAGGGCGCTGGGCCCCGCGATCCGGTTGAGACGGCGGTCATCGGGGTCACGCAGCGGGTTGTGCCCGCGCGAGATGGGAACAGACATCAGTGGGGGATTCTCCTGCTGTTACTTCTGTGCGGCTTCGAAGAGGGCGAGCACGTCGTCCGAGGACTCGGTGATCGTCAGCGTGACGACGGGGCGGCCGTGCTCGGCGAGCACAGCGGCGTCACCCGCGGCCTGAGCCTGGATGAGCTGCCCGAAGGTGAAGGGGCGGTCCGGGATCTCGAGGTCGACCTCGGTGCGCTCCAGGATCTGCAGGAACACGCCCTGCGCGGGGCCGCCCTTGTGGTACTGGCCGGTCGAGTGCAGGAACCGTGGTCCCCATCCGAACGTGGTCGGTCGGCCGGAGTCCGCCGCGACGAGTTCGCGCAGGCCCTGGAGCTGCGGCACCTCGAGGCGGTTGACATATGCCTGGATCGACACATAGCCGTCTGCTGGGAGCTGCGCCCAGAGTGCATCGAGCACGCCCTCGACGCTGCCCGAGGCAGCCAGTGCCGGATCCGACACACGCACCTCGACGCCGTTCTCGACGAAGGCCGGAGCGGTCGGCTCCGGGCGGGCGTCGAGGAGTCCGCGGGCAGCGATCTTCGCTGACTCGACGTCGGGCTGATCGAACGGGTTGATGCGGAGCAGATGACCGGCGATCGCCGTGGCGTACTCCCACACGATGAGCTGGGCGCCGAGAGTTCCGCTGACGAGGATCTCGCCCTCATGACGCTCGTGCAGGTGGAACTCGTTCGCGTCGTCGACCAGACGGACGATCTGCAGGTCGGCCGGCACCGGGTCGAGCTCGGGGGAGACCGGGAGCAGCACGACCGGGAGGATTCCGGTGCCGTCCTTGCCCGTGGATTCGGCGATGAGCTGCTCGATCCAGTCGGGGAGACCCTTGATGTGCGTCCCGTCGGTGATCAGGCCCAGCTTGTCGCGCCGCGGGTTCGTCGCGGCGATGGCCGCACCCAGACGAAGGGCCGGGTTCTCAGCCGAGTCGATGGCGACCTCGAGCGACGAGGCCTCTGCCTCGTTCAGCAGTTCATCGATGTCGACGCCGGCGAGGCCTGAAGGCACCAGACCGAAGGCGGTGAGGGCCGAGTAGCGCCCTCCGACGTTGGGGTCGGCGTTGAAGACGCGGTATCCCGCCTCACGAGCCGAGACGTCGAGCGGGGAGCCCGGGTCGGTGACGACCACGATGCGCTCGACCGGGTCGATTCCGAGGTCACGGAACGCGGCCTCGAACGTGCGGCGCTGGGAGTCGGTCTCGACGGTGGATCCCGACTTCGACGACACGACCAGGACGGTGTCGGTGAGGCCCTCGTCGAGCGCTGCGAGCACCTGGCCGGGAGCGGTCGAGTCGAGGATCGTCAACGGCACCCCGGCGGTCTGTGCGATCACCTCGGGAGCGAGCGAGGAGCCGCCCATTCCCGCGAGCACGACGCGTGTGACGCCCTTGGCGTTCAGATCGGCACGCAGCGCGACGATCTCGGCGACCAGCGGACGGGAAACCGACACGGCTTCGACCCATCCGAGCCGGACGGTGGCCTCAGCCTCGGCTGCGGGACCCCAGAGGGTCGCGTCCCCACCGGTGATACGCGAGGCGATCAGGTCGTGGACGAGGCTGGGCACCGTCTCGTCGATCGCGGCGCGGGCCGCTCCGGAGGTGTGGATCGAGAAGGTCATCGCTGCGACTCCAGACCTTCGGCGACCTGGCTCAGCAGGTCGTGCCACGAATCGATGAACTTCGCGACGCCCTCATCCTCCAGAACCTGGGTGACGTCGGCGAAGTCGATGCCGACCTCGGCGATGCCGGCGAAGACGGCTCGGGCCTCTTCGTAGCCGCCCGTGATGGTGTCGCCGGTGACGACGCCATGGTCGAAGGTCGCCTCGAGGGTCTTCTCGGGCATCGTGTTGACGACGCCCTGGGCCACGAGCTCGGTGACATACAGGGTGTCGGGGAGCGCGGGGTCCTTGACACCGGTCGAAGCCCACAGCGGGCGCTGGGGGTTCGCTCCGGAGCCGATCAGCGCCGTGGCGCGGTCTCCGGCGAACGTCTGCTCGAACAGCTCGTAGGCGAGGCGTGCGTTGGCCAGGCCGGCTTTGCTCTTGAGCGCCTCGGCGACATCCGTGCCGATCGCGGTGAGGCGCTTGTCGGTCTCGGTGTCGACGCGAGAAACGAAGAACGAGGCGACGGAGTGGATGGTCGACAGGTCGATACCCGCGGCCTTCGCCGTCTCGAGACCGGTGAGGTACGCCTCGATGACCTCGGCGTAGCGCTCCAGGCTGAAGATCAGCGTGACGTTGACACTGATGCCGGCCCCGATCGCCTCGGCGATGGCCGGAAGGCCGGCCTTCGTCGCGGGAATCTTCACGAGGAGGTTCGGGCGGTCGACCTTGGCCCACAGCTCCTTGGCCTGAGCCACGGTGCCGGCGGTGTCATGCGCCAGATCGGGGGAGACCTCGATCGAGACACGACCGTCGACGTGGTTCGAGGCTTCCCAGACGGGACGGAACACGTCGAGTGCTGCGGCGACGTCCTGCGTGGTGGCGGCGAAGACCGCTTCCTCGGCGGTCGCACCGGAGGCAGCGAGCTCGGTCACCTGAGCGTCGTACGATGTGTCGTTCTTGTCGGTGATCGCGTTCGCGAAGATCGTCGGGTTGGTCGTGACACCCACGACGTTGCGCGACGAGATCAGGTCGGCGAGGTTGCCGGATGAGATCCGTGTGCGGGAGAGGTCGTCGAGCCAGATGCTGACGCCGGCGGCGGCGAGCTGTTCGGTGGGGGTGCTCATGCGTTCTCCTTGGTGCTGTTGGCCGCGATGGTCTCGCGGGCGGCCGCGATGACGGCCTCGGTGGTGATGCCGAACTTCTCGAAGAGGGTCTTGTAGTCGGCGGAGGCGCCGAAGTGGTCGATGCCGACCGAGCGGCCGCGGTCGCCCACGATGCCACGCCAGGTGAGTACGGAACCGGCCTCGACCGATACGCGGGCGGTGACGGATGCCGGCAGCACGCTCTCGCGGTACGCCGCGTCCTGCTCGTCGAACCACTCCAGCGAAGGCGCGGAGACGACCCGGACGTTCACACCCTCAGCGGCCAGCGTCTCGCGGGCGTTGACGGCGAGCTGCACTTCGGATCCGGTGGCGATGATGATGACGTCCGGTGAGCCGCTCGGTGCCTCGGCGAGCACGTATGCACCCTTGGCCGCGTTGTCCGCCGAAGCGAACACGTCACCAGAGGCTGCACCTTCGCCACGCTCGAACACCGGGATGTTCTGGCGGGTCAGAGCGATACCCGTCGGGCCTTCGTGGCGGCGGAGGATCTCGAGCCAGGTCGCGGCTGTCTCGTTCGCGTCGGCAGGGCGCACGACCGAGAAGTTCGGGATCGCGCGAAGCGTCGCGAGCTGCTCGATCGGCTGGTGGGTCGGGCCGTCCTCGCCGAGGGCGACCGAGTCGTGCGTCCAGACGAAGATGCTCGGCACGTTCATGAGCGCGGCGAGACGCACCGACGGACGCATGTAGTCGCTGAAGATGAGGAAGGTTCCGCCGAAAGCGCGGGTGGGTCCATGCAGCACGATGCCGTTGATGATCGCGCCCATGGCGTGCTCGCGGATGCCGAAATGCAGCACCCGGCCGTAGGGATTGCCCGACCACTCGTGGGTCGACCACTCGGCGGGGATGAACGACGGCGCACCCTTGATGGTGGTGAGGTTCGATTCGGCGAGGTCTGCAGAACCGCCCCACAGCTCCGGCAGCTCGGCAGCGAGGGCGTTGATGACCTGGCCGGATGCGGCACGGGTCGACACCTCCTTGCCGGACTCGAACACCGGAAGTGTGCTCGTGATGTCGGAGGGGAGCTCCTGCGCCTCGAGGCGGTCGAGCAGAGCCTTCTTCTCGGGGTTCGCTGCAGCCCAGGCGTCGAACGACTTCTGCCAGGTGGCACGAACCTCGGCGGCGCGTGCGGCGAGGCCGCGGGTGTGCGCGATGACGTCGTCGGCGACCACGAAGCTCTGCTCCGGGTCGAAGCCGAGGACCTTCTTCGTCGCGGCCAGCTCGTCGGCGCCGAGGGCTGAGCCGTGGATCTTGCCGGAGTTCTGCTTGCCAGGCGACGGCCAGCCGATGATGGTCTTGAGGATGATGAGCGACGGCTTCGAGGTCTCGCCCTGAGCTGCCTCGATCGCGGCGTTCAGCTCGGCGACGTCTTCGACGTACTCGCCGGTCTTCTTCCAGTCGACGACCTGCACCTGCCAGCCGTACGACTCGTAGCGCTTCGCGACGTCTTCGGTGAAGGCGACGTTCGTGTCGTCCTCGATCGAGATCTGGTTCGAGTCGTAGATCGCGATCAGGTTTCCGAGCTGCTGGTGGCCGGCAAGCGACGAAGCCTCGCTGGTCACGCCTTCCTGGAGGTCGCCGTCGCCGGCGATCACGTACACGAAGTGGTCGAACGGGCTCGTGCCCGCTGCGGCCTCGGGGTCGAAGAGGCCACGCTCGTACCGTGCGGCATAAGCGAAGCCCACCGCCGACGCGAGCCCCTGGCCGAGGGGGCCGGTCGTGATCTCGACGCCCTTGGTGTGGCCGTACTCCGGGTGGCCCGGCGTGAGCGAGCCCCAGGTGCGCAGCGCCTTGAGATCGTCGAGCTCGAGACCGAAGCCGCCGAGGTAGAGCTCGACGTACTGGGTGAGGGAGGAGTGCCCGACCGACAGGATGAATCGGTCCCGTCCGAGCCAGTCGGTGTCGGTGGGGTCGTGCCGGAGCACTCGCTGGTAGAGGAGGTACGCGGCAGGAGCGAGGCTCATCGCCGTGCCGGGGTGACCGTTACCGACCTTCTCCACGGCGTCAGCCGCCAGGATTCGAGCGGTGTCCACCGCGCGCCGATCGATCTCATCCCACTGCAATTCCGACACGTTCATGCCCTTTCCGACAGTTTCGAGGGCGCCCGTATTCCCTGGCGCATCCGCATCATCACGGAGAGTGTGCACATCGCCGGGCGCGCGAGTGGTTTCAGCATAGCGGTGACGGGAGTTGCGCTACGCGGGCCCGCGAGCCGGAAGACGTCATCCCGTGTCATACACTGGAGAGGTTGTCCGGTCACACGTGCGGAGGAGGCGATCGAGATCTCGACGATGTCTGATCAGACCGTGAGGAAGTCGTCCATCGGTCGCACGGTGAAGGCTTACGTCACACTCACCAAGCCGCGCGTGCTCGAGCTGCTGCTCGTCTCCACGGTTCCCGTGATGTTCCTGGCGCAGGGTGGGCTGCCTAACCTCTGGCTGGTGCTCGCGACCGTCATCGGCGGTTCCTTGAGTGCCGGTTCCGCCGCGTCGTTCAACATGTACCTCGATCGCGACATCGACGCGCACATGCACCGCACCGAGAATCGGCCGCTGGTCACCGGCGAGGTCAGCCCCCGCGGCGCGTTGATCTTCTCCTGGACGCTCGCCATCGTCTCGACGGTCTGGCTGCTGGCCACGACCAACTGGCTCACAGCCGCGCTGTCGGCGGCGGCGATCTTCTTCTACGTCGTGATCTACACGATGATCCTCAAGCGCCGCACCGAGCAGAACATCATCTGGGGCGGCATCGCGGGTTGCTTCCCGGTGCTCATCGGCTGGTCCGCCGTCACCGGGTCGCTCGACTGGCCGGCCTTCATCCTCTTCCTCCTCGTCTTCCTCTGGACGCCGCCGCACTACTGGCCGCTGTCGATGAAGTACCGGGACGATTACGAGGACGTCGACGTTCCGATGCTGGGCGTCACTCGCAACGCTTCGCAGGTCGGCCTCCAGGTGATCCTCTACGCCTGGGCGACCGTGGCCTGCTCGCTCCTGCTGGTGCCGATCGCGAACATGGGGCTCGTGTACACGGTCTCCGCCGCGGTGTTCGGCGGTTGGTTCATCTACGAGTCGCATCGCCTGTACAACCGGGCGGTGCACGGAACCGAGCCGCGGCCGATGCGCGTGTTCCACGCCTCGATCACCTACCTGACGTTGATCTTCGTCGCGGTCGCGGTCGACCCGCTGCTTCCGTTCTGAAAACGACGGAGCGGCGCCGATTTCTCGACGCCGCTCCAGCTCACGATTTGTTCAGTTGCGTGTGATCGTGGGTGCCGTCTCGTCCGTCTCGGCGGCGACGCCGTTTGCGTCGGCAACGGCGTTCGTTTCGGCGGCGTTCGTGTCAGCGGTGCTCGTGTCAGCGGTGCTCGTGGCGGCGTCGGCAGCAACGTCCGACGCCTGTGCGGTCCCGACCGGCACCTGGTTCTCGTCGGCCTCGACCGTCCAGTCGATCGCCTCGACGACAGCCGGGGCAGGTGTGGGAACGAGGGCGCGTGCAGCGACGAGCGCCAGCGACAACAGAACTCCGATGATTCCGGCAGTGAGCACGCCGGTACCCACGACGATGATCGACGGGCCGACGTACACGTCGACTCCGGTGGCTGTCTGATCGAGGATCTTCGCCGACATCGAGCCGATCTGACCGGAGACGAGCCAGCCGCCGACTGCCGTGGCGGCGAGGGAGACGACGAGGAGGAGCCAGAATCCGATGCTTCGTGAGAGTGACTTGTTCATGTCGCCCACCTTCTCGGACGCTCTGATGAGTCCGCGATGCGCGAGCTATGGATCGACTGTGTGACCTCAGTCGTCTGTGCCGACCGGGCGCTTCAGACGCAGCACCACGACTGTGTACGTGGCCGCCGAGAGCGAAGCCAGAACCATGTGGATGCCGACGAGCAACGGGGGGAGCCCCTCTCGGGCCTGCCAGATGCCGACACCGACCTGCACCAGGATCGCGAGCACCAGGACGAGCAGCCAGCGCCGCGGCTCCAGGCGGAGAACCCAGGCCGAGATCGTCAGGAAGAGCACGAGCGCGGCGAGGATGTAGCCCGGCCAGGAATGCACGTGCGCGAGCACCGTCGCGTCGAAGCCGTGGCGCAGCACGTCGGCGTCGCCGGAGTGCGGTCCTGATCCGGTGGTCAGCACGCCGAACACGATCGTCACTGCGAGCGCGAGTCCGGTCACGTGGGTGACGGCAGCGAACCATGCCGGAACGGCGCGTTCACGCGGTCCGGGCGTTGCTTTCAGTCGCACGAGGAAAGCAGCGGTGATGCAGACGAGCAGCAACGACGATGTGTAGTGGAACCCCACGATGAAGGGGTTCAGGCCGGTCAGCACCGTGATGCCACCGACGAGCGCCTGCGCGACCACGCCGATGAGCGTGAGCCAGGCGAGCAGCACCAGGTCGCGCCGGTTCGGCGCGGTTCGAACGGAGTGCACGGCCGCCGCGATGACTGCGATCAGGAGCACGCCGGAGGCGATGGGGAAGGCGGGGACGTGGAAAGGCGCGGCGATCGCATACGCGACGCCGGCTGCGACGATGCCGCCAGCGGCGAACCAGAGCGCGTTGACCAGTCCGCGCTTGCCGCTGAACAGGTGCAGGACCAGGAGCACGACAGCCAGCGCGATGATGCCGACCACGCCCGTCATCAGACGGTTGCCGAACTCGATGATCCCGTGGATGCCCTGCACCTCGAGGATCGGCACCAGGGAGTCCGGTGTGCACAGCGGCCAGTCCGAGCATCCGAGTCCGGATCCCGTGAGGCGCACAGCGCCACCGGTGCCGATGATGATGGTCTCGCTGATGAACGACAACCACGCGAAGATCGTCAACGCACGCGCCCACACCGCGGAACGAGGGGCAACCGTTCGCGTCGTAGAGGAGGCGGGGATCATCGTCTCGGGCATAAGTCCTCCGGACCGCGCGCGACGTGGCGGGCATGGCCCGTCTGTCAGGCGGAACCTGTAGAATCGGATTGTTGCGATGAGCGCTGACAGCGCTGAAGCATCGTCAACAGTTTAGGCGCGATGGAAGCGCCGGTGATGAGGGCCCACCAACGGCACCCGCTCCCGCAGGCTCGACGGGGATCAGGTGTGTCGGGGCGGATGACACCGTTTGGGACCTGTGAGGAGAGTGTTGGATGTCGGATGTACTGATCGACCGCCCGGAGCTTGATGGTCTGGGGGTGTACGAGTTCGGCTGGCACGATGAAGATGCCGCTGGTGCCCTCGCGAAACGCGGTATCTCTGAAGAGGTCGTCCGCGGAATCTCGGCGCTCAAGAACGAACCCGAATGGATGCTGAAGACCCGTCTCAAGGGATACCAGCTCTTCGGGCGCAAGCCGATGCCGACCTGGGGCGCAGACCTCAGCGAGATCGACTTCGACAACATCAAATATTTCGTCCGCTCCACCGAGAAGCAGGCGCAGACGTGGGAAGACCTTCCCGCTGAGATCCGCGAGACCTACGAGCGCCTCGGCATCCCCGAGGCAGAGCGTCAGCGGCTCGTGGCCGGCGTCGCGGCTCAGTACGAGTCCGAGGTCGTGTACCACCAGATCCGTGAAGATCTGGAGCAGCAGGGTGTCATCTTCATGGACACCGACACGGCGCTCCGCGAGCACCCCGAGTTCTTCGAGGAGTACTTCGGCTCGGTCATCCCCGCCGGCGACAACAAGTTCGCGGCGCTGAACACGGCCGTCTGGTCGGGTGGTTCGTTCGTCTACGTCCCCAAGGGCGTGCACGTCGAGATCCCGCTGCAGGCGTACTTCCGCATCAACACCGAGAACATGGGTCAGTTCGAGCGGACGCTGATCATCGCCGACGAGGACAGCTATGTCCACTACATCGAGGGCTGCACCGCGCCGATCTACAAGTCGGACTCCCTGCACTCGGCAGTCGTCGAGATCATCGTGAAGAAGAACGCCCGCGTTCGGTACACGACGATCCAGAACTGGTCGAACAACGTCTACAACCTGGTCACCAAGCGGGCCGTGGCATACGAGGGCGCGACCATGGAGTGGGTCGACGGCAACATCGGCTCCAAGGTGACGATGAAGTACCCGTCCATCTACCTGATGGGCGAGCACGCCAAGGGCGAGACGCTCTCCGTCGCCTTCGCCGGCCCCGGTCAGCACCAGGACGCCGGCGCCAAGATGATCCACATGGCGCCCTACACGCAGTCGTCGATCGTCTCGAAGTCGATCGCTCGCGGTGGCGGACGCGCCGGCTACCGCGGTGAGGTGCGAGTGGACGCCGCGGCGCACCACTCCGCCAACACCGTGCGCTGCGACGCACTGCTGGTCGACACCAAGTCCCGCTCCGACACCTACCCGGCGATCGACATCCGTGTCGACGACGTGCAGCTCGGACACGAGGCCACGGTCTCGAAGGTGAGCGAGGAGCAGCTGTTCTACCTGCAGTCCCGTGGCATGCCCGAGGACGAGGCGATGGCGATGATCGTGCGCGGCTTCATCGAGCCGATCGCGCGTGAGCTCCCGATGGAATACGCGATGGAACTGAACAAGCTCATCGAGATGGGCATGGAAGGATCGGTCGGCTAGTGACCGCCGCTACGACAGCGCCTGCCGAGGCGCAGCACAGCAACGCGCCCGCGGGCGCACACATCGACCCGGCGGCGCAGGTCGCCGCCGCGGGGTTCGTCCCCGTCCAGACCCGCTCGGAGCGACCGCACTCCTTCGAGCCCGCCGACTTCGGTGTCCCCACGGGGCGCGAGGTCAACTGGAAGCACACACCGGTCGCTCAGCTCACCTCGCTGTTCGAGGTGGCGTCGCCGAATGACGGCGTCAGCTACACGTACAGCGCGGGGGAGCAGTACATCGCCGAGCCGCTCGCCGTCGGTGCGGCCCCCCGTGGCGAGATCTTCCTCGCCGAAGACGTGACGGCGGCCGTTGCATGGCAGGGAAGCGCCGAGGCGCTCCATGTGCGCATCCCGCGTGAAGAAGAAGTCGCCGAGCCGGTCTTCATCTCCATCGCGGGTCTCGGTGCGGATCGCCGTGCCGACGCGCACATCGTGATCGAAGCTCTCGAGCACAGCTCCGCGACCGTCGTGCTCCAGCACACGGGTTCCGCGCAGTACGCGCAGAACGTCGAGATCATCGTGCGCGACGGTGCCAAGCTCACGGTCATCAGCCTGCAGCAGTGGGCGGATGACGCGGTGCATGCGGCCGCTCACCAGGCACGGGTCGGCGCGGACGCGACTCTCAAGCACTTCGTGGTCAGCTTCGGCGGCGGCGTCGTTCGCGTGAACCCGAACGTCGAACTCGCGGGAGCAGGTTCCGAGGGTTATCTGTACGGGCTGTCCTATGCAGACGCAGGGCAGCACCTCGAGAGTCAGGTCTACCTGCACCACAAGGGACCGCACACCAAGGGCGACGTCCTCTACAAGGGTGCGCTGCAGGGACAGGGCGCGCACAGCGTCTGGATCGGCGACGTGCTCATCGGCGCCGATGCGACCGGCACCGACTCCTACGAGGCGAACCGCAACCTGGTGCTCACTGAAGGCGCACGCGCCGACTCGATCCCGAATCTCGAGATCGAGACCGGTGACATCCTCGGTGCAGGGCACGCGAGTGCTACCGGTCGCTTCGACGACGAGCAGTTGTTCTACCTGCAGGCGCGCGGCATCACCGAGGAAGAGGCTCGACGACTCGTCGTGCTCGGATTCCTCACCGACATCGTGCAGCGCCTCGGCATCCCCGCCCTCGAGACCGAGCTGCTGTCGGCGATCGAGACGGAGCTCGCCGAGGTGAGTGCATGACCGCCGAGCGCGTCTGCGGAGTCGCCGATCTCGAGCAGGACATGCCGTTGCGTGTCGAGCCGAGCGGCGTGCCCATCACGGTGATCAAAGACGGTGAAGGCGTCATCCACGCCATCGGCGACACCTGCACCCACGGCGAAATCTCGCTGTCCGAGGGCTTCGTGGAAGGCGACACGGTGGAGTGCTGGGCACACGGCTCCGCCTTCTCGCTGCTCACCGGCAAGCCCCAGAATCTCCCCGCATATGAGCCCGTCCCCGTCTACGTCGTCCAGATCGACGGCGATGACGTGCTCATTGATCCGACTGTGATTAAGGAAGTCTGAAGAATGTCTGTTCTCGAGATCCGCGACCTGCATGTGACGGTCGAGACCGAGGCGGGGACCACCCCGATCCTCAACGGAATCAACCTCACCATGAACACCGGTGAGACCCACGCCATCATGGGCCCGAACGGGTCGGGCAAGTCGACGCTGGCCTACACGATCGCAGGTCACCCCAAGTACACGGTGGTCTCCGGTTCCATCACGTTCGACGGGCAGGACGTCCTGGCGATGAGCGTCGACGAGCGTGCTCGCGCGGGCCTCTTCCTCGCGATGCAGTACCCGGTCGAGATCCCGGGTGTCACCGTGACGAACTTCCTCCGTACGGCCAAGACGGCACTCGACGGCGAAGCGCCGGCGATCCGCGGCTGGACCAAGGACGTCAAGTCGGCCATGTCGAACCTGCGCATGGACCCGAAGTTCGCGCAGCGCAACGTCAACGAGGGATTCTCCGGCGGCGAGAAGAAGCGCCACGAGATCCTCCAGCTCGAGGTGCTGAAGCCGAAGTTCGCCATCCTCGACGAGACCGACTCCGGTCTCGACGTCGATGCGCTGAAGATCGTCTCCGAGGGTGTCAACCGCGCGAAGGAGTCCACGGGACTCGGTGTGCTGCTGATCACGCACTACACGCGCATCCTCCGCTACATCCGCCCCGACTTCGTTCACGTGGTCGTCGCGGGCAAGATCGTCGAAGAAGGCGGCCCGGAGCTCGCAGACCGGCTGGAGAACGAGGGATACGACCGTTTCCTCGACCCTGCAGCTCCTATCGAGGCGTAGGCTGATCGCATGACAGCGACCCTGACTGACGAGAAGTACGACGCGGTCACTGAGGCTCTCAAAGACGTCATGGACCCCGAGCTCGGGATCAATGTCGTCGACCTCGGCCTCATCTACGACCTCGCGTGGGATGACGAGAACGATGCTCTCGTCATCCACATGACGTTGACCAGTGCCGGCTGCCCGCTCACCGATGTTCTCGAGGACCAGACCGCTCAGGCTCTGGACAGCGTCGTCGATCGATTCCGCATCAACTGGGTCTGGATGCCGCCGTGGGGTCCGGAGAAGATCTCGGACGATGGGCGCGACATGATGCGCGCCCTCGGCTTCGCGATCTGACCCGCACGGAGACCCGCCGCTAAGCGGTTTCGACGCGCGCGTCGAATCAGATGACATAGCGATGTCGCGTGTCGGAACCTCGGGAGAACGAATGCTTCAGGTGAAAGCTCTGCCTCTGGCGGAGCTCCGTGAGCGCAGCAGCGAGAAGTGGCGGGAGTACCCTGCCGACGTTCTGCCGCTGTTCGTCGCCGAGACCGATTTTCCGTTGGCGCCGGCCATCTCCACGGCGCTGCAACGCGCCGTCGAGATCGGCGACACCGGGTATGTCGCTTCGCGAACACCTCTTGCGGAGTCGTTCGCAGCGTTCGCTGTCCGCCGCTACGGGTGGGAGCCCGACCCCGCGCGCATGCGCAGCACCGCAGACGTGAGTATGGGGATCGTCGAGATCCTCCGTCGTGTCACGCAGCCGGGCGAACGGGTCGTCGTGACGCCGCCCGTCTATCCGCCCTTCTATGACCTGGTGGCCGAAGCCGGCGCCGAGGTCGAACGAGTGCCTCTTCGCGACACCGGGACCGGATGGCAGCTCGACCTCGACGGTATCCGTGCGGCCTTCGATGACGGCGCGACCGCGATTCTGCTCTGCAACCCGCACAACCCGACGGGCACGGTGCACGACAGGGAAAGCCTCTCTGCACTCGCGGAGCTGGCTGACGAGTTCGGTGTCGCGGTCGTCTCCGACGAGATCCACGCGCCGCTCGCGCAGCCGGGCACCGGTTTCACCCCGTTCCTCGCAGTGAGCGACGCGGCACAGCGGGTGGGCTATGCGGTGGTCAGCGCCAGCAAGGCGTTCAACCTCGCAGGGCTGAAGTGCGCCCTCATGGTCGCTGCCGACGAGGAGACGAGTGCCGTCCTGCGTGGACTCCCCGTCGAGGTCGAGTGGCGTACCGGACAGTTCGGTCTGCTCGCCGCGGTCGCCGCGTTCTCAGAGGAGAGCGACCCCTGGCTCGACGGGCTGCTGCGTACCCTCGACCAGAACCGCGTGCTCCTGGAAGATCTCCTCGCCGCACGGCTTCCTGGTGCGCGCTATCGCATTCCCGACGCCGGGTACCTCGCGTGGATCGATCTCTCGGCGCTGGAGTGGGGCGAGAATCCGGCTCGACGCATCCTGAAGGACGCAAGAGTCGCCCTGCACTTCGGGCCGGCCTTCGGTGCCGAGGGCGCGGGTCATGTGCGACTGAACTTCGGAACGAGTCCGGAGATCCTCACTGAGGCCATCGAGCGCATCGCGACGCTCGTGGGCCGATGACCGCCCCGGTCGACGCCGCCACCATCTGGGATCGCCAGCGCATCTGGGTGACTCTCGGTGCGGTCGCCCTCATCTTCCTCGCGGCGATCGAAGCGCTGGCGGTCACGACGGTGATGCCCATCGTCAGTGAGGCGCTCAACGGCGAGGCCCTTTTCGCCGTTGCGTTCGCCGGCACTCTCGCGACCAGCGTGATCGGAATGGTGGCGACCGGAGCGTGGTCGGATGCTCGCGGACCTCGTGGCGCACTGTACGTAGCGGTCACGCTCTTCATCATCGGTCTGCTGATCTCGGGTTTCGCGGTGACGATGCACCAGTTCCTCATCGGTCGTCTGGTGCAGGGGCTCGGAACAGGTGGGCAGACCGTCGCACTGTATGTGGTCGTGGCGAGGCTGTACCCGCCGCATCTGCACGGCCGGATCTTCGCGGCTTTCGCAGCCGCTTGGGTCGTACCCTCGATGGTCGGTCCGTTCCTCGCCGGAGCGGTGGCGGAGTACCTCGATTGGCGTTGGGCGTTCCTGGGCGTCGCCGTGCTCACGGCTGCGGCGTTCCTGATGATCGCCGTCCGGCTCCGCGGTGTCGATCTGGGGAGAGGGGAGCCGCAGGACCGGCGAGCGCTCATCGTGCGACTGGTGCTCGCCGTCGTAGTCGCCGTGCTCGCCGTCGTTATCGGCTTCTCGGCGGATATGGACCCCGGTATCGGCTGGCCGGTGGCGCTCGGGGCCGTACTGGCGATCGGATTCGCCGTCCTGCCGTTGTTGCCCCGGCGCACGCTTCGGGCGGGGCCGGGGCTGCCGAGCGTCGTGCTGATGCGAGGCATCGTGGCGGGGGCGTTCTTCGCCACGGAGGCCTACATCCCGTATCTGCTGATGAGGAAGTTCGATTTCAGCGCGACCTGGGCCGGGATCGCCCTGATGCTCGCCGCCCTGGCCTGGGCGGGGGCATCGGCTCTGCAGGGGCGATACGGCGAGCGGCTGGGGAATCACCGGATCACGGTGATCAGTCTCGGCTCGCTCCTGATCGCGATGCTGTGCGTGCTCGCCGCCGCAGCGTTCGATGTCTCGGCTGCCGTCGTCGTGCTGGGTTGGGCGTTCGCCGGAGGCGGGATGGGGCTGCTCTACCCGCGCCTGACCGTGCTGACGCTGGCCTACTCGAACGTCACCAACCAGGGTTTCAACTCATCTGCGCTGTCGATCTCCGACGCCACCGGGTCGGCCGTCGCGATCGCATTGGCCGGGCTCGGTGTCGCCTCCCTCGGCGGTGAGGCGGGAGCGTTCGGCGCGGTGTTCGCGTTCTGCATCGCGCTCGTCGTGCTTGCTGTGGTTCCCGGCCTCAGACTCGGGCATGCGGCGGAGTCGCCGGCGCACTGAGTTCTCCGGCGAGGGCCGTGATCCCGAGATCGAACACGCGATCGAGTCCGGCGGTGACGTCGACCTCTCCCGCGTCGGGGAGGGCCCCATAGCTGTCAGCGTGCATGCGCTGCTGAACAAGCGTGGCGTGTCCGAGCACGAAATGCAGGATCGCTGCGCCTCGGTCTTCAGGGGCGGAAGCACCTTGCGCGTGCAGCGCCTCGGTCAGTGCGCTCTGGGCCTGTGAGGAGCCGAGCTGGAGGGCATAGGTGCTGAGGACCAGCTCAGCGCCGTCGCGGTAGGCGAAGAGCGCGTCGCGAATACCGCGTGCGGTCGCCAGCACGTCGGCGCCCCCGCGGGGGATCGATGCCGTGATCCGATCGGCGAGCTCGGCGAGCAGCTCCTGCTTGCTCGCGAAGTGCCAGTACAACGCGCTCGGCTGTACGTCCAATCCTGCGGCGATGCGCCGCATCGAGAGGTCTGCGAGCCCGACTTCGTCGAGCAGGGCGAGTGCGCTCCTGGCGACGCTGTCGCGATCGTGTCGTGCCGGATTGGGGTCTGGGCTCATCCTCCGATTATAGTGAACGACGTTCAGGTGAACACTGTTCAGGTCGAAATGCACGAGAGGTAGTCGCGGTGACGAGTTCCGCAGAGGTCACTCTCACCCCGATCGTCTTGGACGCGGTGTCTGTGCAGTTCGACGGCCGTTCGGTGCTTCATGACGTCTCGGTCGCGATCACGGCGCAGACCATCGCCGTCATCGGCGCGAACGGCTCGGGGAAGTCGACGTTCGCGCGACTCCTGAACGGCCTCGTCGCTCCCAGCAGTGGCACGGTGTCTGTGCACGGACTCGACACCGTGCGTGAACGCGCAGCCGTCCGCAAGCGTGTGGGCTTCGTGTTCACCAACCCGGATGCGCAGATCCTCATGCCGACGCCCGCCGAAGACCTCGCGTTGTCGTTGCGAGGGCGGCCGAAGGCGGAAGTGGCGGCTCGCGTTCGGGAGACCCTCGATCTGCATGGGCTCGGCGACCATGCCGACATCCCCGCGTCGAGCCTGTCCGGGGGCCAGAAGCAGATGCTCGCGCTGGCTTCCGTGCTGATCGCCGCACCACGACTGATCGTCGCCGACGAGCCGACGACGCTCCTCGATCTGCGCAACTCCCGCCGGATCGGAGATCTGCTGCTCGCGCAGACCGCCCAGGTCGTGGTGGTGACGCACGACCTCGAACTGGCCGCACGGTGCGAGACGGCAGTGTTGTTCGACGAGGGGCGGATCGCCGCCTGTGGGGCCCCCACGGCAGTCATCGAGACGTATCGACAGGCGTGTGCATGATCACGCTGTACCGACCGGGAACCGGAATCCTGCACCGCGCTCCCGCCTGGGCCAAGCTCGCCGCCCTGGCGGTCGGAGCGTTCGTCCTCTCCGTCTACCCGCACGACTCGGTGAGTATCGCCGTATCGCTCCTCGTGGTCCTGGCGCTGTACGCAGTCGCTGGACTGCCCTTCCGGGTGCTGTTCGCGGAGATCTGGCGTCTGCGCTGGATCGCCCTCATCCTTGCCGGAGCCCTCGTGATCTTCGTGTCGCCGGTGGCCGCGTGGATCAGTACAGGGCGAGTCGTGGCGGTGCTCCTGCTGGCCGGACTGCTGACGCTCACGACCCGGATGTCCGATCTCCTCGAGGTGCTGCACCGGCTTCTGCAGCCCATTCGTCGGTTCGGGAAGGACCCGGAAGCGATCGCACTGACGTTGTCGTTGACCCTCACGACCATTCCGGTGATCGCGGGGTTCGCCGAACGCGTGCGGGAAGCGGAGCAGGCTCGAGACGTACGGCTGGGCGTTCGCACCGTGGTGCCGTTGCTGGTGCTCGCCCTGCGGCACGCGGATGAGGTCGGCGATGCGCTGGCGGCGCGTGGCGTCGGCTGAGTCTCAGACGGCGGCGAGCACTCCCGCGCCCGGAAGCGGTCGAGGTGCCGTCCGGGATGCGAGTCGCAGCGCACCCGCGATCAACGCGATCGCGATGAGTGCGGTGGCGACCGAGGTGCCGGCAGCCAGGAGCAGCACGATGCCGATCAGGCCGATCAGGGTCCCGATGGCGAGTCGGAGCGCCGACGCCGTCGCTGGTGGCGCGGGCTGCGACTCGAACCGGGTGAACAAGACGGCGACGAGGGCCGTGAGCGCGAGCGCGGTCGCGAGCCAGAGCGGCCGACCTGCCCACCACTCTGCGCTGTCGAGTGCAGGCAGCATCGCGCCGGTCGCGAGGGCGTAGATCGCGGTGGCCCCCGCCATCAGGAGCAGGACTGGCATGTGCCAGAGATAGATCGTCATGGCGCGCACGGTCACGAAGCCGGTGAACGCTGCTACCTGAGGGCGACGACTGAACCGTTCGAGACGGTCGCGATTAAGTGAGATCAGGCTGGTGTGCGCGATGCCGACGAGCAGGAGGGCCGCGGTGGGCGGGTTGATGTTCGCGATGAGGTCGGGGGAGTACATCCCGGTCAGGAAGGTCGTGACGAGGAGGACCAGGGCGCCGATGCCGGCGATCACACGGACGCGGACGCTCAGCGCATCGATGCGTCCGTCGGCGAGGAAGAAGCCGAGCTGCTGCAGCGTCATCCACACGAAGGCGAGGTTCAGGAAGCCGAGCGCTTCGATGCCGGATGCGGCGCGCAGGACATCGACGGCGATCGAGGCGATGGCGAGAACGCCGATCGCGCGAAACGGAGCGCGCTCGTGGGCGGCGGCGAAGAGGGGGAGCAGCGCCTGGCACAGCAGGAAGACACCCAGGAACCACAGCGGTTGTCCGTACCGGAATCCCGCCGTGGCGATGAGGTCGGCAGGCACCCCGAAGACGGTGAGCAGCGCGAGTGCGAGGCCGATGACGGCGATCGTGTAGATGGCGGGGCGCAGCAGCCGGTGCACACGCCCTGCGATGAATCCGACGGACGTACCGCCGCGCTGCCGCATCCGTCGATAGGCGAGTAGCCCCGAGAACCCACCGATCACGAAGAACAGCGGCATCACCTGGAGGAGCCAGCTGAGTGGGGCGATCCATCCGGTTCCGTCGCTGGCGTTGTCGAATACGGGCGCCGAATCGGCGACGGTGACGCCGACCATGATCGAGTGCAGGAGCACGACGCCGAGCACACAGAGCGCGCGGACGAAGTCGATCCCGGTGTCGCGGGATGCGCGCGGGGGAGCAGTGGTGATGACGGCGCGCGGTGCCTGGACGATGGCCATGATTCCTCCTCGGGAGCGGTGTCCCAGGAGACTATGGACGCGGTGTCGGTGGGGGCATCACCCTCGGGTGCCGTTACGACCCCCTACGACGGGGTGAGTCAGGAGGATGGCTCCACGAGTCCGGTGTCGTAGGCGAGGATCACGGCGTGCACGCGGTCACGCAGGTTCAGCTTCGCGAGCACCTTGCCGACGTGCGTCTTGACCGTCTGCTCCGCGATGAAGAGGTCGGCGGCGATCTCGGTATTGGAGCGCCCCTTGCCGATGAGCACCAGCACCTCGCGTTCGCGATCGGTGAGCTCGGCGAGTGAAGTCGCCGATCGGGGTGAACGTGGCCGCCGTCCGGCGAACTGCTCGATCATGCGTCGCGTCACACTCGGCGCGAGCAGAGCATCTCCGCCGGCGACGACGCGCACCGCGTGCACGAGCTCTTCGGGCAGCGCATCCTTCAGCAGGAATCCGCTGGCACCCGCCTCGAGTGCGTCGTACACGTAGTCGTCGATGTCGAAAGTCGTGAGCATCAGGATCCGTGGCACATGCGCGGCAGGGTAGGAGGGGCCGAGGATGCGTCGAGTCGCCTCGATACCGTCGAGCTCGGGCATCCGCACGTCCATGAGGATCACATCGGGATCGAGACGCGCCGCCAAGGTGACGGCTTCGGTGCCGTTCGCGGCTTGCCCGACCACTCGGATGCCGTCGTGGGCATCGAGGAGGGCGGCGAACCCGGCACGGACCATGGCCTGGTCATCGGCGATGAGCACGCTGATCGTCATGGATTCTCCTTGTCGAGCGAAGGGACAGCAGTCGTGGCAGTCGAGTCGCCGTCGAGGGGGAGCACGGCGGTGACATCCCATCCGCCACCCGCTGCGGGTCCTGCGGATAGGCTCCCGCCGAGGATCTCGGCCCGTTCACGCATGCCGCGGAGTCCGTAACCGCCACCGTGGCCTTCGGGACTGCGCGGTGGGGCGGCGTTATGCACCAGGATGCGGATGCTGCGGGCTTCGGCATGCAACCGCACGGCGATCCGTGCACCCGGCGCGTGTCGAACGGCGTTGCTCAACGCCTCCTGGACGATACGGAAAGCGGCGATCTGCACGGCAGGGGTGGCGGTGACCGCGGCTTCTCCGCCTTCGAGCGCGAGCCCGACCTCGACCCCGGCGCGGCGGATGCTGTCCACGAGGGTCGGGATGTCGTCGATACCCTGCTGCGGCGCGAGCTCGGCGTTCTGGTCCTCCGTGCGGAGCACGCCGAGCATGCGTCGCATCTCGGTGAGCGAGCTTCGGGCCGTTGCCGCGATGTCGTCGAACTCGGCGGTCGCGGCGTCGTCGAGGTCCGGGATCCGATACTTCGCGGTCGAGGCCTGCACCTGGATTACCGACATGCTGTGCGCGACGACGTCGTGAAGCTCTCTGGCGATCCTCGTGCGCTCCTCCACGAGCGCGCGTCTGGCCTCCTCGAGCGCGCTGTGCTCCTTCTCGCGGGTCAGCTCGGCTGCGACCCTGACCCGGCCGGCGACCAGTGCCGCGATGAGGAACATGGCGGAGGCGACGGCCGTCGTCACGATGAGGTCGGCTGTCGCGCTGGCGGACGACTCCGGCAGCGCGACCATGTCGGGCCGGAGCACGGGGGCGAGAAGTGAGGCGATCACGCCGAGGATCAGGGTGTAGGCGCCCAGCCGTGCACCGTGGACGAACGTGACGACGCCGACGAAGAGGACGAAGACGAGAAGGGCGGGGACGGCCCAGGGCCACGGCGATCGGATGGCGAGTTCCGGCGCGACGGTCAGCGGCATCGTGAGCGCCCCGGCGGTGAAGAGCACGATGGCCCAGTATGGGCGGGAGATCGCGAGCACCGGCGAGACGCACAGTGCGGCTCCGAGAATGAACGACAGCGGCAGCGGCGTGCCGTACAGCACGGTCTGCAGCGAGACGATGAGAGCGTACAGCGCGACGACCGCCGCATACAGCGCCCCGAGGGCTGCGGTGCGGCGGCTGATCCGTTGGCGGCGCGGTGTGCGCTCTCGGCGGCGGGCCATGACCCTCATCCTGCCAGCTGCGGAGCGGGCTCACGGCGGCGACGGACCGCGGCGATCCGATCGATCACGATGCCGATCACCAGTGCGATGACGATTCCGAGCCCGGCGCTGAGCAGGGGCTGGTCCTTGATCCAGGCGCCGGCGAGCAGCCCGATAGCGAGACTGAACACGCTCCAGCTGAGCCCGGCGATCAGGCTCAACGGGAGGAACCGGCGCCAAGGGAAATCGAGCGCGCCTGCGGACATGTTGACGGCGACGCGCCCGACCGGGATGTATCTGGCGCCGAGGATGAGCGTGGCGCTGCGCCGATCGAGCGCGCGTTGGGCGTGAGCGAACGCCGCAGCCACTCTCGGCCGTCGCATCCACGCGAACCGGGTCGTGCCGAGCCCTCTGCCGATCAGGTAGGCGATGTTGTCTCCGATCGCCGCCCCGATCGCGGCGACGACTCCGAGCAGGACCAGGTTCCCCTCACCGGTGGACGCGGCGACGGCCGCAGCTGCGACGAGGACCGTCTCGCTGGGAACCGGCGGGAAGAAGCCGTCGATGATGGTGACGGTGAACAGGACCAGATACAGCCAGGGCGAGGCGATCGCCTGCATGATGAGCTCGTTGAGGATGTCCACTCCCGCACGCTATGCAAGGGGTGCGGGTGGGGGCATCCCTCTGGGGTATCGGACGCGTCACTCTCCGGACTGATCTTGCTGGAAGCGACTCCCGGCCACGCGGCTTATACTGGGAGGCTGGCCGATCGGCCGAACAACCTCCCTGAAAGAACGGACGTCCGCTGTGCTCGCCGTGCACGACCTCGAGATCCGCGTTGGTGCGCGCCTGCTGATGGAGAACGTCTCGTTCCGCGTCGCCGACGGAGACAAGATCGGACTCGTCGGCCGCAACGGGGCCGGGAAGACCACACTCACGAAGGTGCTCGCGGGCGACGAGCTGCCCTCCGGGGGTAACGTGACCCGTTCGGGTGAGCTCGGCTACCTGCCGCAGGACCCTCGCTCCGGGAACCCGGAAGACCTCGCCCGCACCCGCATCCTGGACGCGCGCGGGCTCGGACAGTTGAACCTCGGGATGACCGAGGCGTCGCTCGCGATGGGATCGGAAGACCCGGCCGTCGCCGAGAAGGCGATGAAGCGCTACGCAGCTCTGACCGAGAAGTTCGAGGCTCAGGGCGGTTACGCGGCTGAGGCTCAGGCGGCATCGATCGCGCACAACCTCTCTCTTCCCGACCGGATCCTCGACCAGCCGCTCTCCACTCTCTCGGGTGGCCAGCGTCGCCGTATCGAGCTCGCCCGCATCCTCTTCTCGGACGCACAGACGATGATCCTCGATGAGCCCACCAACCACCTCGATGCGGACAGCGTCGTGTGGCTGCGCGAGTTCCTCAAGGGGTACAAAGGCGGGCTGATCGTGATCAGCCACGATGTCGAGCTCGTCGGCGAGACGGTCAACCGGGTGTTCTACCTGGACGCGAACCGCCAGGTGATCGACACGTACAACATGAACTGGAAGAACTACCTGCGCCAGCGCGTCGCCGACGAGGAGCGTCGCAAGAAGGAGCGAGCCAACGTCGAGAAGAAGGCGACGACGCTGCAGCTGCAGGCGGCGCGCTTCGGCGCAAAGGCCTCGAAGGCCGCTGCCGCCCACCAGATGGTCGCCCGCGCCGAGAAGATGCTCGCCGGCCTCGATGACGTGCGCCAGGAAGATCGCGTGGCGAAGCTGCGGTTCCCGAAGCCGGCCGCGTGCGGCAAGACCCCGCTCATGGCGACGGGCCTGTCGAAGTCCTACGGTTCGCTGGAGATCTTCACCGACGTCGACCTCGCGATCGATCGCGGTTCGAAGGTCGTCATCCTCGGCCTCAACGGTGCGGGAAAGACCACTCTGCTGCGGATGCTCGCCGGCGTCGACAAGCCCGACACCGGACAGCTCGAGCCAGGGCACGGGCTCAAGGTGGGCTACTACGCCCAGGAGCACGAGAACCTCGACGTCAACCGCTCGGTCCTCGAGAACATGGTCTCTGCCGCGCCGCACATCACCGAGACCGAGGCGCGCAAGGTCCTGGGGTCGTTCCTCTTCACGGGAGACGATGTCCTCAAGCCTGCGGGCGTTCTGTCCGGTGGGGAGAAGACGCGACTGTCACTCGCGACGCTCGTCGTCTCGTCGGCGAACCTGCTGCTCCTCGATGAGCCCACCAACAACCTCGACCCTGCGTCGCGCGAGGAGATCCTCGGCGCACTCGCGCACTACGAGGGCGCTGTCGTCCTCGTCTCGCACGACCCCGGTGCCGTGCAGTCACTCAACCCCGAGCGCGTGCTGATCCTCCCGGACGGCGTCGAGGACATCTGGAGCCAGGAGTACCAGGACCTCATCGAGCTCGCCTGACCTCTCGTCGACCAGTGTCGGCGGCCGGGGATAGCGTGGGCGGATGGATCTGGACCACATCCGGGCCGTGTGCTGGGATTGGAACGGCACGCTGCTCGACGACGCGGATATCTGCCGCCAGGTGATGAACGTCGTGCTAGAGGAGCACGCGCTCTCCCCTCTGCCCGATGGGCATGCGTACCGGTCCGTTTTCCACTTCCCGATCCGGGATTTCTATCGTTCGGTGGGGGTCGCCGACGACCGGTTCGTCCCGGCTGCGACCGCATACCTCGAACTGCTCGACTCGCGGGTCGGAGAGGCGCGCCTGCACGTCGATGCCCGCGCCACGCTCGCGGCGCTCGGGGAGCGTGGTCTTCGCCAGGTACTCGCCTCTGCGACGCTTCCCGATGCTCTCGCGCGACAGATGGCGCCGTACGACCTTGATGATGCGTTCGAGGAAGTGCTCTCGATCGATGACCCCTATCGCGCGTCTAAGCACGACGTGATCGCGCGATGGCTGTCGAGGTCCGGGCTCGAAGCCGGAGAGGTGCTCATCGTCGGCGACACCAATCACGATCGTGAGATCGCGGATGACCTCGGCGCGCAGTTCCTCCACTTCGATGGCGGCCATCAGGTCTGGTCCGGTGACACCCGCCGGATCGCGGCACTCGGCGAGTTGATGGAGCTGCTGGCACCGATCGCCGATCATCGCGACCCGGTGGACCACGCCTCACTCATCGGCCGAACAGCCGATGGTTCCGTGGCATAGTCGAGAACATGACGACCGAGCAGGCTCCCCTCCCGTCAGAGATCAGCGGGTGGCTGCGTGCCCAACCTTCGCTCACGGGGACGGCACCACCATTCGGCTCCGCAGGGGTTCCGGATGGCCCGGTTCCGCTCTTCCTCGAGTGGATCCGAGCGGCGGTAGCCGCAGGCGTCCCCGAGCCGCAGGCGGCGACTCTGGCGACGTTCGACGTCGACGGCATGCCGGATGCCCGCATGTTGATCCTCAAAGACGTCGATGAGCGTGGATGGGCATTCGCCGGAGCACGTTCTTCGCGCAAAGCCGCCCAGCTCGCAGCGAACCCCGCGGCAGCGCTGAACTTCTGGTGGCAGCCCGTCATGCGCGCAGTTCGAATCCGCGGCCGTGTCGAGGAGGCGTCTGCCGAGGAGAGCGCTGCCGACCTCGCGGCCCGGTCCGCAGACGCACGTGCAGGGATCGCTCCGGGGGATTGGGTGCTCTGGCGGATCGTCGCCGCGCGGGTCGAGTTCTGGCAGGGCGCGTCTGACCGGAACCACGCACGGATCGTCTTCGAGCGCGCGGACGACGGCTGGAGTCGCGCGGAGTCGTGATCGGGGCCGAAGCGGGACGGTGATCCGCGGAGGCGTTCAGCGCACGTCGAGCAGCTCATCCTCGACATCGGCGTCGTGGTCTTTGCGTCGGGACTTCTTCACCGGGGCAGGAATGCCCTCGACCTCTTCGCGGTGCTTCACGATCTCGGTGCGGATGATGTATCCGATGAAGATGAAACCCATCAGGGCGAACAGGATCCACTGGATCGCGTAGGAGAGGTGCGGACCCGGGTCATCGGTGGGGGAGTCGAAGCCGCCCAGCGTGCCTGACCCCGCCGGAACTTCGCTGATGATGCGCCCGTAGGCGCCGGTGATCACATCGCCCTCGATCAGCTTCGCAATCGTGGGCAGGTTGATGGTCGGCACCTGTCCCTCCGGTGCGCCACGACCTGAAGCCGGAACCTGCTCACCGGGACGCAACCGCACGGTCACCTCGACCTCGCCCTTCGGCGGCGCCGGAACCGCGTCCGGGGCATCGCCATCACCGGGCGGAACCCAGCCGCGATCGACGATGAACACACGTCCATCGACATCGCGGAACGGAACCAGTACCTCGAACGCGCTCGTTCCGCCATGAGGACGGTTCCTCACCAGGAGCTGCTGGTCGGCCAGGTACTCGCCCTGCAGAAGCACCGGGTGCCACTCGTCGCCCGGATCGAGGACGCCGTCATCGCCGATGAGGTCCGCGAGCGGCACGGGGGTGGCGTCGTAGTTCTGCTCCACGAGCTCGATCTGCGCCGCGCGGGTCTCGTTCCTCTCGAACTGCCAGTTCGAGAGGAAGACGCACGCGACCGCGAAGCCGATCGCGATGAGCACATAGACAGCCCATCGGGTCCATCGTCGGCTCATGCGGGAACACCGTCGCGCACGCTCACGGGGAAGTCACGAGCCGCGAGGTAGTCGTGGAGGAAGTCGACGTGTTCATCGCAGGCCAGCCAGATCTTCTCGCGATCGGCGGCATGGATGCGGGGATTGCGCCACACCACCTGCTTGGTAGCCGCGCTCCGGCAGCCGGCACGCGAGCATTCATGATCTGTCATGCGTCTTTCGGGCCTTCGTGAATCGTGAACACCGGAGGTGCGGTCGTGTCGCCTTCGATCGGAGCCGGCCTCGGGGCATCGAGTTCCTGCACCGGGGACTCCGCGGTGGTGTCGGTGCTGTCACTCCCCGCGTTCGCGAAGACGACGGCGATGTACGGCAGCACGGCAGCCGAGATCCCGAAGACCCAGGTGTACCACCCGTAAGGCTGCACCAGCACCATGAGAGCGAAGCACACGACGCGGATCGACATCGTCAGGACATAGCGGCGCACACGATGGTCTGCCTCATCCCGCGGAGACCGCGGCAGTGAGGTGACGGCCGGGACTTCACGCGCGTTCTTCACGATGCCTCAAGCCTACGCCGGTGCGGACCTCCCGGCGTGCCCGTTCGGTGGCGGTCAGCTCGAGAAGAGGTACGGAAGACTGAACGCGCCGACGAACAGGAAGCTGATGATGGTGCTGACGAGCACGAAGGCGCCGACCGCGACCACCAGATAGCCGAGGATCAGGCCGGCGATCGCCATGCCCCGGCCGCCGAGCGCCGGGTCGCGCTTGGTCTGGCCGAGCGCCATGTGACCGGTGATGACGGCGGTTATCGATGCCAGCACGGGGATGATCGCCCAGAACAGGACGATTCCGGCGATACCGCACACCAAGGCGGTGATGGCGAGTCCGCTCGTGGGGCGCGGCGTCGTCGAAGGGTAGCCCGGTGCGGCGTATGGCGCGTAGCCGGACTGTGCTGGTGGCGTGCCGTACTGTGCTGGTGGCGTGCCGTAACCCGGGTGCGCCGGCGGCGGGGCATAGCCGGGCTGCGGTGCAGCGGCAGGCGGGAGCCCATAGGCCGGCTGACCTGGCTGAGCGTAGGTGGGCGGTGCGCCGGGATAGCTCTGAGTAGGCTGCGGGCCGGGCGGCACTGGGTAGGCCGCAAGCGCGGGTGCGGCAGCCTGCGTTGCAGGAGGTGGCGGCGGTGGCGGCGTGAGCGGCGACGCGTCACCTGAGGGAGGAACCTGGTTTTCGCTCACGATGCAGCCTTTCGTCTCGCTCAGGCTTTCAGCAGCGTTCGAGTCTGTCAAACGCAGGAAGCCAGCCGGCCCGGGCATCGTCGGTAGGATCGATGACGGCTCGGAAACCCCAGGCCACCGGCCCAGATCAGGAGTACCCCCAATGAGTGCTGACCGCGTCGTCCTCGTCACCGGCGGAAACCGCGGCATCGGCCGCGCGATCGCGGAGCGATTCGTACGCGATGGCTACCGAGTGGCGGTCACTGCTCGCAGCGGTGAGGGCCCCGAAGGCACGCTGACGGTTCGCGCGGATGTGACGGATGCCGTGGCGCTCGATGCCGCGTTCACCGAGGTGGAACAGCAGCTCGGACCGGTCGAGATCGTCGTCGCGAACGCCGGGATCACGAAGGACACGCTCCTCATGCGCATGAGTGAAGACGACTTCGACAGCGTGGTCGCCACGAACCTGGGCGGTACGTTCCGCGTCGTCAAGCGCGCATCGAAGGGCATGCTGCGCGCGCGCTTCGGGCGCATCATCCTGATCTCGAGCGTCGTGGGTCTCTACGGCTCCGCGGGCCAGGCGAACTACTCGGCATCCAAGAGCGCTCTCGTGGGATTCGCCCGTTCGATCACCCGTGAGCTCGGAGCCCGTGGGATCACGGCCAACGTCGTGGCTCCAGGATTCATCGAGACCGACATGACGGCGGAGCTCCCCGAGGAGACACAGAAGCAGTACAAGGCGAGCATCCCCGCGGCACGATTCGCCACGCCCGATGAGGTCGCAGGTGTGGTCACCTGGCTCGCAGGCGACGACGCCGGCTACATCTCGGGTGCGGTCATCCCGGTCGACGGCGGCCTCGGGATGGGGCACTGACCCCGGCTCTCGACTTTCAGCGAGCGATCGCGGAGTTGAGGAGCTCGCCCAGTCTTTCCGGGACGGAGAACTGCGGCCAGTGGCCGGAGCCGATTCTGATGACCTCAGCATCGTCGATTGCCCGGTACTCGTCGGCGTAGGACCCCCACTGATCGATCATCGCTTCGAACGCGGGCTGGTCGAGGTCGCCCATCAGCAGGGTTACGGGTACCCGATATCGGGCCGGGTTGTCGAGTGCGATGCCGTCGGTCGGCACTCGCGCAGGAACGCTGCGAGTATGCGGCTCCGTGCGTGCCCGCGTGGCATCGTCGAGATCGCTCACGTCTTCGTCGGGGAAGAAGCCCCAGCCGGGGAAGGGCACGACCCCGTCGACGATCTCGAACTCGCTGATCCCGCTCCCGGGCGGCGGCGGAACGGTATCGACGAAGACGACCCGGCTCACGTGATCGGGGCGTGCGTCGGCGACGCCCCAGGCGACGTTCCCCCCGCCGCTGTGACCGACCACCACGACGTCGCCCGGCACCGCGTCGACGGTTGTCACGGCGGCCGCGATCCATTGCGCGATGCCGATCTCGGAAGAGGTCGACGCCGGTTCGTCGAGGCCGGGGAGCGTGAGGGCGTGCACGCGATGGCCAGCCTGTTCGAGCGCCGGCGTCACGTCGTCCCAGCTGGAGGCATCGAGCCAGAGTCCCGGTATGAGGATGATGTCCATGAGCAGACGCTAGCGGCCGGCACGGACGTTCTCCATGGGGATACGCCTACGGCAGCAGCGCGATGACCTCAGACAGGTCTTGCGGACCGATCACGAGACTGGCCGCCTCGCGCACCGCGGGCTTCGCATTGAAAGCGAGCCCGAGGCCCGCGACCGCCATCATCTGCAGGTCGTTCGCGCCGTCGCCGATCGCGATGGTCGCGTGGGGTGCGACACGGAGTTCCTCTGCCCATCGCTGGAGCGAAGACGCCTTCGCGGCTCCATCCACGATGTCGCCGTCGACTCGTCCGGAGAGGAACCCGTCAGCAGTCGAGAGACGGTTCGCTCGCCAGCGATCGACACCGAGAGCGGGTGCGACGTCGTCGAGGATCTCGTGGAAGCCGCCGGAGACGACGCCAACCACACCACCGCGGTCGTGGACGGCCGCCGTGAGTTCGCGCACGCCGGGTGTCGGCTCGATCCGCGCACGCACTCGATCGAACGCAGAGACGGGCACGCCTTCGAGGGCGGCGACTCGGGAGCGCAGACTCGCCGCGAAGTCGACCTCACCACGCATCGCAGCTTCGGTGGCCGCCTGCACCTCGGCGCGGCGACCGGCCTCGTCGGCGAGCAGCTCGATCACCTCGTTGCGGATGAGGGTGGAATCGGCATCGAGGACGACGAGGAATCGCGCGGTGGTCACCCGTCGAGCCTAGCGAGCGCCCGAGCGGTCGATGCGCTGCGTGACGTCTTCAGCGTTCGATGAAGACGCCCTTGCCTACGACGGTGATGCCGGATTCAGTGACGGTGAAACCACGGGCCAGGTCGCGTTCGCGGTCCACGCCGACGGTCGCTCCATCGGCCAGCACCACGTTCTTGTCGAGGATCGCCCGATGGATGCGCGCTCCCTGACCGACATGCACGTGGTCGAACACCACGGAGTCCGTGATGGTCGAGCCGCCACCGGCGAGAGTCCACGGACCCACCACGCTGCGTTCCAAGTGGGTGCCGGACAGCACGGACCCGAGCGAGACGATCGAATCGATCGCGTTGCCGATCCGACCGACCGAGTCGCGGACGAACTTCGCCGGAGGGGAGTTGACCGCCTGCGAGTGGATAGGCCACTCCATGTTGTAGAGGTTGAAGATCGGCAGCGTCGAGATCAGGTCGCGGTGCGCGTCGTAGAACGAGTCGATCGTCCCGACGTCGCGCCAGTAGGAGCGGTCGCGAGGAGACGACCCAGGCACCTCGTTCTGCTTCATGTCGTAGTAGCCGGCCTCGCCGCGCTCGACGAAGTAGGGAACGATGTCGCCGCCCATGTCGTGCCCGGACACCGGCGATTCTCCGTCGGCCTCGACTGCGGCGATCAGCGCGTCCGCGTCGAAGATGTAGTTGCCCATCGACGCGAGCACTTCGTGCGGGGAGTCTTCGAGACCTGCGATATCGGTCGGCTTCTCCAGGAACTGCTTGATCCGCCCCGATTCCGCGTCGGCGTCGATGACGCCGAACTGCGACGCGAGCGCGAGCGGCTGACGGATGCCGGCTACGGTCGCCTTCGCGCCCGACTCGATGTGCGCCTCGAGCATCTGCCGGAAGTCCATCCGGTACACGTGATCGGCGCCGATGACCACGACGATGTCGGGCTTCTCGTCGTTGATCAGGTTCATGCTCTGCAGGATCGCGTCGGCTGATCCGGAGAACCATCGCTTGCCGAGTCGCTGCTGCGCGGGGACCGAGGTCACGTAGGAGTCGAGGAGGGCCGACATCCGCCAGGTCTGCGAGATGTGCCGGTCGAGGCTGTGGGACTTGTACTGCGTCAGCACCACGATCTGCCGGAGGCCGGAGTTGATGAGGTTGGAGATCGCGAAATCGATGAGTCTGTACTGTCCGCCGAACGGCACTGCGGGTTTCGCTCTGTCGGCCGTGAGAGGCATGAGGCGCTTGCCCTCGCCGCCGGCGAGGATGATCCCGAAGACCTTCTTTGGAGCGGACATGGCTCCACCATAGATGCCTTCCTCCTCGCTGTACTAGCGTTCAGACATGCGAGTTGAAATGATCACGAAGGAGTATCCGCCGGAGGTGTACGGCGGTGCCGGCGTGCACGTCGCCGAGCTCGTCGCAGCCCTCAGGGAGCACATCCAAGTGCGGGTCCGCGCGTTCGGGGCTCCGCGTGAGGAGACGGATACGTTCGCGTACCGCGCACCCGTGGAACTCGCCGGCGCGAATGCCGCGCTGCAGACGCTGGGCACTGATCTCGAGATCGTGTCCGCGATCGCGGGTGCCGACCTCGTGCACAGCCACACCTGGTACGCGAACTTCGCCGGGCACCTCGCTTCGCAGCTGCATGGCATCCCGCATGTACTGACGGCGCACAGCCTCGAGCCCCTCCGACCGTGGAAGGCGGAGCAGCTCGGCGGTGGATACGCCATCTCCAGCGGTATCGAGCGGCTCGCCTACGAGAATGCCGCAGCGGTGATCGCCGTGAGTGCCGGGATGCGTGCCGACATCCTGCGCAGCTACCCCCAGGTCGACCCTGCGAAGGTGCGCGTGATCCACAACGGGATCGCTGTCGAGCGGTGGCGTCCGGTGAAGGATGCGGCATTCCTGGAATCGATCGGGCTGGATCCCGCACGACCCTCTGTCGTGTTCGTCGGGCGCATCACGAGGCAGAAGGGCCTGCCGTATCTGCTGCAGGCCGCCCGACTCCTGCCGCCGGAGGTGCAGCTCGTGCTGTGCGCCGGCGCTCCGGACACGCCGGAGATCATGGCGGAGGTCCAGGAGGGTGTCCGGCTGCTCCAACAGACGCGCGACGGCGTCATCTGGGTGGAGCGGATGCTGCCGCGCGACGAGCTGTCGGCGATCCTCACGGCGGCGACGACGTTCGTCTGCCCGTCCATCTACGAACCGCTCGGAATCGTGAACCTCGAGGCGATGGCGTGTGGCGCAGCCGTGGTGGGAACGGCCACGGGTGGAATCCCCGAGGTAGTCGCCGACGGTGTCACCGGTCGACTCGTGCCGATCGAGCAGCTGCAGGACGGCACCGGCACGCCCGTGGATCCGGAGCGCTACGTGGCCGACCTCGCGGCCGTGCTCACTGAAGTGGCGATGGATCCGGAGCGGGCACGCGCTTACGGCGAGGCCGGACGCGAGCGGGCGCGCGATGACTTCAGCTGGGCGGCGATCGCGGAGACGACGCGCGCGCTCTACGCGGAGCTCACCGCCTGAGCCGATAGGCTTGATGCATGCCGAGCGCTCTGGAATTCACCGACGTCGTCGTGCGCCGTGAGGGGCGCAACATCATCGATCACGTGACGTGGGAGGTCGATGACGACCAGCGATGGGTGATCCTCGGCCCGAACGGTGCGGGCAAGACCACGCTTCTGCAGCTGGCCGACACGCTCATGCACCCGACGGCGGGAACGGTGACGGTACTGGGGGAGACCCTCGGTCGCACCGACGTGTTCGAGGTGCGTCCGCGCATCGGCTTCGCCTCGTCGGCGATGGCCAAGCGTGTGCCTCGTGATGAGACGGTCCTCAACACCGTGCTCACCGCCGCTTATTCCGTGCTGGGCCGCTGGAACGAGAACTACGAAGACATCGACGAGCGCCGTGCACTTCGGGTGCTCGGCGACTGGCGCCTCGACCACCTGGCTGAGCGCACTTTCGGCACACTCAGCGACGGCGAGCAGAAGCGCGTGCAGATCGCGCGAGCGGTGATGACCGACCCGGAACTCCTGCTGCTCGACGAGCCGACGGCCTCGCTCGATCTCGGCTCTCGCGAAGAGCTCCTCGCGCTGCTCAGCGGATACGCATCCTCGCCGACCACCCCCGCCATGCTGATGGTCACGCACCACGTCGAAGAGATCCCCGTGGGGTTCACCCACGTCATGCTGATCCGTGACGGTGCCGTCGTCGCGGCGGGCCCGATCGCCGAGACGCTCACAGCCGAGGCGCTCACCGACACGTTCGGCATGCCGATCGTGCTCAGCAGCGAAGACGGCCGCTACGCCGCCCGCGCAGCATCATGATCTGCGTCTGATAGAATTGACCCTTGGTGCTCTCTGCACCGCAGACTTCCCTCGTCCCTGGCACAATCCAGGGCAGCAACTAAGGAATCCCATGAAGACTGACATTCACCCCGAGTACAAGGCTGTCGTGTTCCGCGACCTCGGCTCGGGCGAGACGTTCCTCACCCGCTCGACCGTGACCGGCGACAAGACCATCGAGTTGGACGGCGTCGAGTACCCCGTCATCGACGTCGAGATCTCGTCGGCTTCGCACCCGTTCTACACGGGTAAGCAGCGCATCATGGACTCGGCCGGCCGCGTCGAGAAGTTCAACCAGCGCTTCAAGGGCTTCGGCGGCTCGTCCAAGTAACGACTGCCATGAAGAAGGCCCCATGCTCCTCGGAGCGTGGGGCCTTCTTTCATTCTCAGACGTGCGCTTCACATCCGGCCGTGTTCCGAGCCCTCAGATGTCGAGTCGGATCCGGCCGTCGTCGATCGCGTCCGGGGGATCGCCCGGCGACGGCGCCGGGGCGGTCCGCTGCGTCTGGCGGTCGCGCTCCATCCCCGCTTCGTGCGCAGTCGGCGACCAGACGGCATCGAACGCGCCGCCGAGCCCGCCGCCGCTGGTCTCGTACTTCTTCTCGATGGGTACCTTCGAGAATCCGAAGGCGATCATGACGATCACGACGGAGACCAGGAGCAGCAGTACTCCGACCGTGATGATCACGCCCACACCCTGTTCCATGGGTCCAGCGTAGGCGGCGGGTGGGACGAGGGCATCCTCCTCGAGGCGGAGATGTCAGCGGATGCGACGACCGTGCGCGAGGTCGATCAGATGCGATAGCACCGGTCCCGAGCGCAGGCCGTTGTGCTCGTGCTCGCTCGTCTGCCAGAGCTGCACGCCCGGGATCAGCTTCGCGGTCTCGAGAGAGAACTCGTAGGGCACGTAGACGTCATTGACGTAGACCGCGGCCGCACCAGTCGCCCCGGACGCGGCGATAGCTGCGGCATCGTAGATCTGAGGCCACTCGAACTCGGCGAGTTCGAGCGTGACATCGCGCCACGGCTGGAACGCGGGCACCGTCTCGGTCCACTCACGGCGGATGTGCTCGCCCGTGAACAGTGTCGGGTCGTCGCGGAAGTCTGCGGGCTCTGTGCGTTCGGCCGACCACCGGGTGGCGTGGCCGTCGGCGTAGCTCGACTCGTGGAACGCGAAGTACAGCGGGTTGCGGCCGTCGTAGGGCATGGCGTGCATCAGGTCGTATCGGAAGGCGTTGGAGGACGGATCGCGCTCGAGGAGGGACCACACGGCCTGCCAGCCGTCGTTCGTGCCGAGGGCCGAGCCCATCGATCGCAGCCGCGACCGCGAGACGACCTCTCCGTCTGGAAGGACGATGTCTCCGGCATCCGCCAGCTCGACGAGCCGTCGCATGACGTCGCGGTGCTCGGGGAAGCGTCGGTAGTAGCGCTCCGAGGAATCGCGCATCTTGTCGTAGCAGAGCGCGTACACATCATCGGGGTGGCGTCCGACCGCACTGAGACCGCCTGTGATGAAGACGTCTTCGAGGGAGTCGGCGTCGGTGGAGAGGTACGCCAGGGTCGTGAAGCCGCCGAACGACTGCCCCAGCACGCTCCAGGTCGTGGCGCCCAGGTGCTCGCGCACGGCCTCGCAGTCACGCACGATCGCATCGGCGCGCAGGTGGGTGAGGTGCTCGGCCACGGCTGCGGCGCCGCGATCGAGGTCCTGGTCACCGACCGGTGTCGAGCGTCCGGTACCGCGCTGATCGAGAAGCACCAGACGGTAGTGGGCGAGCGCTTCGTCGAGCCAGGCAGGGGAACTCGACGAGTGGAACGGACGCGGAGCCTCGTGCCCCGGTCCGCCCTGCAGGAACACCAGATAGGGGAGCGCTTCACCGCCCTCGCGGGCGACCACGCGCGCGAAGATGTCGATCGTGCGGTGGTCGGAGGGGTCTCCCCACACCAGGGGGACGGTGAGCGTGTGCTCTTCGACGGTGAGATCCTGCAGTTTGCGGACGACGGTGCTCATGTTCACATCACATTTCCGATGTAGGAGTACTTGACGAAGACCTCCGAGGCGATGCCCGACTCCTCGAGCACACCCTGCACAGCGGTCATCATGTAATTGGAATCCCAGCCCATGTAGAGGAAGTGGCCCTCGCCGAGCTCGTCCCACTGGCCCTTCCAGGCCATGTCCTGGTAGATCGGGCCGCCGTGGGCGGCGCAGTAGGCCAGAGCAGCGGTCCTGTTGTCGGTCCACGCACGGCGGAATACCCGGTTGAACAGGTACTTGACGTCGGGAACCTCCCAGCGCTCACCGCGGTACTCGACGTAGTCGAACTCTCGCTCCCACCCGGTCGGCCATCCGCGGCGTCGCACCGCATCCAGGATCGGCGTCAGGCCGTCGTCGTCGATCTCCGGCAAGGCGGGCCGCGCCCAGATGCGGATCAGCTCGGCCGTGAGGGCGATCGTGCGCCGTGTGATGGCCGCCGTGTTCCAGGAGTCGACGTCGGTGAGGTCGCGCGTCGCCGGCACCGAGCTGCGTGGGTACGCCTCCGTGCGCTTCACGGGGAACGGGGCGCCGAACACCCGTTCGGTGAGACCCTGCTCGAGCAGAGTCAGGTTGCCGAGGGTCGGGGCAAGGGCACGATGGCTGTTCTGCTCATCCTCGGAGTAATCGATCCAGGTTCGCTCTCCGTCGCCCGACCAAGAGTCGCCCGGCGCGGTCGGGACGATGTGCTCGATGTCGAAGGAGTCGAGGTCGTCGACGCCCTCCAGCCGTCCCAGGACGTAGGCGGGGTGGGGGAGTTCGCTGTACTTCAGGACCGCGCTCACGCGTTCGTCGGAGGGGGTGATGCGCGCGAACGCGCGTGCGAGCGCATCGCGACCGTCGCGACGTGCACGGCAGAGCCTCGCGACGAGTCTCTCCGCCGGCAGATTCACCAGAGCGCGGCGGAGGAACAGGGCCTGCAGCCACTCCAGGGTCTCGATGAGCTCGGAACGGTCGATGATGCCGCGGGTGTGATCGCTGTAGGCGCTCATCACGAGCGGATAGGAGGAGCGTCCGAACGTGTTGATGTGGCGGAGCTGCCGAGCGATCTCGGGATCCTGCTCGCGGGACGGGTCGAGGAGGACCCCGTAGATCTCGGCGTAGTGCCGCCACTGCGTGGCATCGGCCTGTAGGTGGGCGACGTCGACACGGGGGAATGACTGCCGGAACGCGCTGTAGACGCCGTGTTCGCCGTTGGCCGCGACCTCACGGCCGGTGACGAGCACGAGGTAGTGCCGCCAGAACGCGCCGATGGCCTCGCCGGTGTGATGTTCGATCGGCACCCAGAAACGGGCCTCGACATCGACCTGCTCGGCGTGGCTCAGACCCATCAGGATGTAGTTGTGGATGAGTTCGTGGTCGCGCAGCGGCTCACCCGTCGAGTTCAGACTCTCGAAGATCTGCTGCGCATTCGCCTGGGCGCCGAGGGTGATCGACACGTGTTCGAGCTTCTGCAGCCCGCGCCAGATGGCCGGTACCTCGTCGACGTGGATCTGGCTGCGGAAGAAGGCGTAGTTGTCGTCGAAGCGCGATTCACGGTCTGCGTCGTCGCGGCGATCGAGCACCACGGATTCGTACAGGTCGGCCCAGGCAGCATGGGGGCGCAGCTTCGTACTGCCCGGAGCGTCGGAGCGCACCAGCACACGTTCGAGGGCTGTGGCCAGAATCGGATCGGTGTCGCGGACCGCGTGATGCAGCGCGGCGACGAGGAGCATGAGAGTGGTGATGCGCTGCTGGCCATCGATGAGGATCAGATCGGAATCGGCGGATGCGCCGTCTTCCGCGGAGAGGATCGAACCGATGAAGTGACGGTGGGCGTCGTCTTCGCGCGCCACGGAACGGATGTCGGAGAGAAGCCGTTCGCAGCCCCCGATGTCCCAGCGATACTGCCGTTGGTATACCGGGACGACGATGGTCTTCGTGCCCGCCGCGAGCCACTCGATCGTGTTGACTGCTGTCGCCTCGACGTTGGTCGCGGTGCTCATGCTGGTGTCTGGTCCTCCCGATTCGACGGGTGCCGAGGCCTCGCCGGGGCGCCCCGATCAGTCTATTCGGTTATGCACGGCCGACCTCCGAAGGGCTCGCGGGAGTCGCTGTTAGGCTTGCCTTATCAGGGCCTGTTAAAACGTGCTGGCCCCCGATGAAAGGAACATGACTCGATCATGGGTTACATCAAGTCCGCTGCCCTCGAGGAAAAGGGATTCGTCGTCCTCGACAGCTACAACCAGGAGCTCGACCCCAAGGAATGGCTCGACATCGAGTACAACGACTGGAAGTCGTCGGGTGACACCCGCTTCGCGCCTCTCGCCAGTGCCTTCGGTGACATCGAGTGCAACGGGTTCTGGAACCACAAGCCGCCGCGCACCGACAAGGACGGCGTCTGGATCGACTCGCAGACCGAGAAGGCCCCGAACCTGACGCGTCGTGCACAGGAGCCGGGTGCCAATGTCGGGCGCTGCCGCGTCATCGAGCTGCAGCCCACCCCCTACGGTGAATGCCTCTACAACCTCCACCAGGACGACAACAACCGTCTGAACCCGGACGGGACCGGTTGGGTCGTCCGCGGCTTCTTCAACCTGACGGACGACAAGGACAGCTACTTCGTCCTGCGCGAGAACCGCACCGACCCGAGCATCGAGTACCGCATCGCTCTTCCGGCCGGCGCCCAGCTCATCGTCGACACCCAGCGCCTGTGGCACGCCGCGACGCACAACGGCACCGAGCCGCGTTACTGCCTCATCACGTCGTGGACCTCGGGTCCGGAGCTCGACGCCTACATCGAGAAGTACAACGGCACCGATGACGTGCCCAACTACGAGGTCGACCAGGAGACGCTCGAGCTCGGCTATGCAGAGCAGGCGCGGAAGGACGCCGCTCGCGCCGCCTACTATGCCGCGAAGGGCCAGCAGGTCAAGCAGGCCATGAGCGAGGCCTGACCCTCGTCAGACTCACGACCGGTTTCCGGTCCGAAGGCCCCGGTCTCCGTGACCGGGGCCTTCGTCATGAATGACATGCTTGTGATTTCCGGGGAACTCGGCGAGAATGGGCGCACAACCGCATATTCTCGCCACTTCGTGGTTCAGGTCGTTGGGGAAGACGCACCTGATGAAACGGAGAGATCATGGCGACGGCTTACGCACGCGGAGTGGTGTTCATCCACTCTGCGCCTCGCGCGCTCTGCCCGCACCTCGAATGGGCGGTGGGTCGCGCTATCGGGCGTGCAGTGAACTTCGACTGGACCGAGCAGCCCGTACTCAACGGTGCGCGACGCGCGGAGTTCTACTGGGACGGCCCCGTCGGTACCGGCGCTGCCCTCGCGACGTCCATCCGCGGATGGGAGCACCTCCGCTTCGAGGTGACCGAGGACCCGACACCTCGAAGTGACGGCGGTCGCTGGCTGCACACACCCGATCTCGGCATCCACTATGCCCAGACTGACGCTGCCGGCAACATCGTCATCGGCGAGGATCGGATTCGCTACGCCATGGAGATCGCGGCAGGAAGCGCGGTCGAACTGCAGCGCGAACTCGACATCGCGCTCGGCTCCGCCTGGGACGAAGAGCTCGAACCGTTCCGCCACGCCAGCGACGACGCCAGAGTCGTCTGGCTCCACAAGGTCGGCTAGCCCGACATCACAGACCGGGAGCGGGGGAGGCGTGAGTATCGGATGCCGGTGAGTGATCCCGGACGCTGAGAAGACGTATCCCCGCTCCGCACGACGAGGACCCCGCCCCGGGAACGAGGCGGGGTCCTCGTCGTCGGGTCAGATCACCGCGGCGTGCTGGAGCTCCTCGGAGGGGGATGCGCTGCCTCCGCGTACGTCCGCCCAGGCGAGGGAGAGCCGCTGCATCGCCTCTGCCGTGCGGTCGGGCGGGAGAGTGATGGGGATGCGCAGTCGGCGTTCGAGTACGCCGCCCGTCGTGAAGCGGGGACCGGGCGGCAGGATGAGACCCTGCTCGCGTGCGGCGAGCGAGAGTGACGTCGAAAGCGGTGCGCCGATGTCCACCCAGGCGGAGAGCCCTCCCGGTGTCTGCGGCATCCGGAAGCCCGGGATCTGCCTGATGCCCTCCTCGACTGCGGTTCGCCCTGCATGGAGGCGCCGGCCGACATGGGCGGTGAGGGCGGGCATGTCGGCGAGCAGTTCGATGGCGATGCACTGCTCGAGCAGGGCGGTTCCGAGTTCGAACGAGGGCCGGACGGCGAGCAGCCGGGCGATGATCGAACGCTCAGCGCGGATCCAGCCGATACGCATCCCGCCCCACGCGATCTTCGACATCGAGCCGACGGTGATGACGTTCGGTCCGCTCGCGGCCATCGGCGACGGCGACCATCCGCGGTCGATGTCGAGTTCTGCTGTCGTCTCGTCGACGATGAGGTGCGTGCCCACGTTGCGCGCGGTCGTCACGACGCGCGACCGCTCCTCGTCGGGCAGGGTCGCGCCGGTGGGGTTGTGGAAATCGGGGATCAGATAGGCCACATGCGGGCGCGCGCCGAGCAGCGTCTCATTGAGATGCCGGATGTCCCACCCCTCGACATCGACGGGCGTGGGCACCAACCGGTATCCGTGGCGGTGCAGGGCTTCGAGGGCATGCGGGAAGGTCGGCTGCTCGACCAGGGCCCGCTCGCCGCGTCGTCCGATCGCGGTGAGGATCAGATTCACCGCGTTCAGTGCCCCCGAGGTGATGATGATCTCGTCGGCGGAGGTGGGCGCGCCGCGCTCGCTGAAGCGCCGGGCGACGGCTTCCCTGAGCTCGGGGAGGCCCTGGAGTGAATAGCCGCTCGTGCCTCGCAGCGCGGCGAGACGGGGGAGGGAGCGCACCGTCGCGTCGTACAGTCCGGGCGTCGAGTCCATCGAAGCGATGGATAGATCGATCGCGTCGTCGCCGGCATCCCCTCCCGGGGCGGTGTGTCCGTTCGGAAGGGTCACGCGCGTGCTTCCGCCGTGCAGGCGGGAGACGTACCCGTCGGATTCCAGCAGTCCGTAGGCGCGGGTGATGGTCGAACGGGATCGGCGCAGTTCGAGGGCGAGGGATCGTTCGCTGGGCAGTCGCTCGCCGACCGTGAGCCTGCCGTCGAGGATCAGCGCCCGGATCTGCTCCGCCAGGGCAGTCGCCGCTGCGCCGGCGACGTTGTGCGCTCCGAGCTGTTCGACGAGTCGTGATCCCATACTTCCAGCATGGCGCAAAGTGGCCTGTTCTGGGCGGGCCACTTTACGCGCAGTGGACTCGCCCTGGAGAGGGTTCCGGCGGCCAGAGTGGAAGAATGCTCCTGCGTGCCATGTTCCTCCCCGTCACCGCCACCAGTCGGCGCGACCTCGTCGAGCGGCTGGGACAGCTGGTTCTTGGTCTCTTCCTCTACGGCGTTGCGCTCGGTTTCATGGTGCGTGGCGGCATCGGCGTAGCTCCGTGGGACGTGCTGGCACTCGGTCTCGCCGCGCAGTCGGGCCTTGGATACGGCGTCATGACCGTGATCATCTCGGTCGTCGTGCTGCTGCTGTGGATTCCGCTGCGTCAGCGTGTGGGTCTTGGCACGGTGCTGAACGCGCTCCTGGTCGGGCCGAGCGCCGATCTCGCACTCCTCCTGATCCCGAATCCCGCTTCAGTCTGGATCGGAGCCCCGATGTTCATCTTCGGGCTCCTGCTGCTGGCCTTCGCGACCGGGCTCTACATCGCGGCCGACTTCGGTCCCGGCCCCCGCGACGGCCTCATGACCGGGTTGGTTCGCCGCACCGGATGGGCCGTGTGGCTCGTCCGCACCCTGATCGAGGGAAGCGTGCTGCTCATCGGCTTCCTGCTGGGCGGCCCGGTGGGTGTGGGTACAGTGCTCTTCGCGTTCGGTGTAGGCCCGCTCATCGGATGGTTCCTGCCGCGAATCACGCGGGCCCGAGAAGCGCGCTCACGGCAGCTCGGGTCGCTGCGCACCGCCTGACGCTCCCGCTGATCCCCTTGCGGATACGAAGAGAGGCCCTCGGAATCCCGAGGGCCTCTCTTCGTCGATCGGTGCAGACGTCAGTCTGCGCTGGCGACCACCAGGACGGCGTTGTGCCCGCCGAAACCGAAGGAGTTGCTGATCGCGATCTGCGGACCGTCCCCGAGAGGCGCGGCCTCGCCGGAGAGATTGAACGGCACAGCCGGGTCAGGCTCGGTCATGTTGATCGTCGGTGGAGCGACACGATCGCGGAGCGCGAGGAGCGAGAAGATCGCCTCGAGAGCGCCGGTTCCGCCGAGCAGGTGCCCCGTCGATGCCTTCGTCGCGGACACCGGGATCTCATCGATCCGGTCGCCGAAGACCTTCTTGAGCGCGACGTACTCGTTGGGGTCGCCGACCGGAGTCGACGTCGCGTGCGCGTTGATGTGCGTGATCTGATCAGCGGTGACACCGGCCTCGTCGAGCGCCAGAGTGACCGCGCGGGCGGCGCCGTTGCCCTCGGGGTCGTTGCCGGTGATGTGGTACGCGTCGGCCGTGACGCCGCCGCCGAGGACGTACCCGTAGATCTTGGCGCCGCGGGCCTTGGCATGCTCCTCGGTCTCGAGGATCAACACGGCAGCTCCCTCGCCCATGACGAATCCGTCACGGTCGATCGCGCCGGGGCGGGAGGCGTGGGCCGGGTCGTCGTTGCGTCGCGACAGCGCCTGCGCGGAGGCGAAGGAAGCCATCGTGATCGGGTGGATCGCCGACTCGGTTCCTCCGGCGATCACGACGTCGGCGAGACCCTCCTGAAGGTGGTGGAAGGCGTGGATGATCGACTCGGTGCTCGAGGCGCACGCGCTGACGACTGTCTGCGCGTAGGCGCGCGCGTGGAACTGCAGCGACAGGTTTCCAGCGGCGGCATTCGGCATGAGCATCGGGACCGTGAGCGGCATGACCCGGCGGGGGCCCTTCTCGCGGAGAGTGTCCCAGGCGTCGAGGAGGGTCCAGAGACCGCCGATGCCGGTCGCGAAGTCGATTCCCAGGCGCTCAGGGGCGACCTCGGGGGATCCTGCGTCAGCCCACGCCTCGCGCGCGGCGATCAGCGCGAACTGCGACGAGGGATCGAGTCGCTTCGCCTCGTGGCGTGGAAGAACCTCTTCGGGACGGACGATCGCCTCAGCGGCGAAGGTGACGGGAAGCTCGTACTGCTTGACCCAGTCGTGTTCGAGGGAGCGGGTACCGGACATGCCGGCCAGCAGGTTCGTCCAGTTCTCGGGGGCCGTGCCGCCGATGGCGGACGTGGCGCCGATGCCGGTGACGACGATGCGCTTGGTCATGGGGTGTGGTTCCTTGTCGAAACGAAGTCGAACGGGTGAGAGGGCAGGTCGGAGGATGCCACTCCCCGCGAGGTGCGGGGGTGGCATCCTGCCGGGATTACTCCTGGCCCGCGACGATGAAGCTGACGGCGTCGCCGACGGTCTTCAGGTTCTTGACCTCGTCGTCGGGAATGGTGACGCCGAACTTCTCCTCGGCGTTGACGACGATCGTCATCATCGAGATCGAGTCGATGTCGAGGTCGTCGGTGAACGACTTCTCCAGGGCGACCTCGGAGGCGTTGATGCCGGTCTCGTCGGTGATGAGTTCTGCGAGGCCAGCGAGGACCTCATCGTTGGTGAAAGCCATGTGGTCTTCCTCTTTCTTGCGGGTTGTTTTCGGAACCGTGGAACAGTCTAGGGAAAGTCAGCGCATTCTCAGGGAAGGACGACGACCTGTGCGGCGAACACGAGTCCCGCACCGAACCCGATCTGCAGCGCGAGTCCGCCGGAGAGCTCGGGGTGCTCAGCCATCAGACGGTGGCTGGCGAGCGGGATCGAGGCAGCAGAGGTGTTGCCGGTGGTCTCGATGTCGCGGGCGATCACGGTGGTCTCCGGCAGCTTCAGCTGCTTGGCGAACTCGTCGATGATGCGCATGTTGGCCTGGTGCGGGATGAACGCGGCGATGTCCGTCGGCTCGACGCCGGCCTTGTCGAGTGCCTCGCGTGCGACCTTGGCCATCTCCCATACCGCCCAGCGGAAGACCGTCTGGCCTTCCTGGCGCAGAGTCGGCCACGGCACGACGCCGTCGCGGAAGTCGGTGAGCGTGCCGTTCATGCCCACTGCATCGGCCTTCGAGCCGTCGGAGCCCCACACGGCCGGAGCGATACCGGGAGTGTCGCTCGGGCCGATCAGCGCGGCGCCAGCACCGTCGCCGAGGAGGAACGAGATGCTGCGGTCGGTCGGGTCGACGACATCGGACAGCTTCTCCGTGCCGATCACGAGGGCGTATCGAGCGGCGCCGGCTTTGATCAGCGCGTCTGCCTGGGCGATCGCGTAGGCGTATCCGGCGCATGCGGCGTTGATGTCGTAGGCCGCTGCGGGGTTCGCGCCGACGCGGTCGGCGACGATGGCCGAGACCGACGGTGTCTGCTTGGGGTTGCTGATGGTCGCGACGATCACCAGGTCGACCTGGTCTGCCGGGACGCCGGACTTCTCGATGGCCTCCGCGGCCGCCGTCGTCGCGAGGTCGATCGCGTCGGTGCCCTTGTCGGCACGGGCACGGGTGATGATGCCGGTGCGCTGACGGATCCACTCATCACTGGAGTCGATCGGGCCGATCAGGTCTTCGTTGGGCACCGCATTCTCGCCACGGGCGGCGCCGTACGAGTAGATGCGCGTGTACGCGGGACCGGTGAGCTGGGCGAGGGTGACGCTCATGCGGCTACTCCGTTCAGCAGCGCGACGGCTGCGTCGAGGTCTTCTGGGGTCTTCACGGCGACCGTGGGCACGCCGCGCAGGCCGCGCTTGGCGAGTCCGACCAGTGCGCCGGCCGGGGCGAGTTCGATCACTCCGGTGACACCCGCGTCGGCGAAGGACTGCATGCAGAGGTCCCAGCGCACGGGGGAGGAGACCTGGTCGACGAGATAGTTGAGCGCCTGCCCGCCGTCCGTGACGGCAGAGCCGTCGCGGTTGGTCCACAGCGTGATGTCGGGGTCCGCAGGGGTGACATCCGCGACGGCGTCTCGGAGCGCGGCGACAGCTGCGGCCATGTACCGGGTATGGAATGCACCGGCCACCTGGAGTGGGATGACGCGGGTGCCCTTGACGGGCTCTTCGGCGAGAGCGGCGAGGGCGGGGAGGGCGCCGGCGACGACGATCTGTCCGCCACCGTTGTAGTTGGCGGGGAAGAGGTCGAGCTCGGCGAGACGGGCGAGAAGGGTTTCCTCATCGCCGCCGAGGACGGCGCTCATGCCGGTCTGCTCCTGCGCTGCCGCATCGGCCATCGCACGGCCGCGGATGCCGACCAGACGCATACCGGTGTCGGCATCGATCGCGCCGCTGCCCACGAGAGCGGCGATCTCGCCGACGGAGTGCCCGGCGATCCCGTCCGCACGACGCCCGGCCCGCTCCACGAGAGCATCACCGGCGATCAGGGAAGCGGCGACGATCAGCGGCTGCGCGATGCGCGTGTCGCGGATCGTGTCGGCGTCCGAGACCGTGCCGTGTTGGCGAAGATCGACCTCCGCAGCGTCGGAGTACGCGGCGAGGCGCTCGGCCACACCGTCGAGCTCGAGCCAAGGGGCGAGGAATCCGGGGGTCTGCGAGCCCTGACCTGGGCATACGACGACAATCACCAACCCAGTCTGCCAACGATTCCCGCTAAGTGGTGGATGATCCATCACAAGATTGCGAGAAACCCTTGTGTGTGGCGCACAGAGGCAGGCTGAATGTGCTCAGCGCTGCGGGCGTCGGAGTGGCGGGCGTCGACGCGATTGCTCCCCGGCTCCGATGGAACCGAGGACCAGGGCGGTCTGCAGGATGAGCGCCTCGCGGGGCCCGGTGGCGTCCCAGCCGATGACCTCGCTCACGCGCTTGAGCCGGTAGCGCACGGTGTTCGGGTGCACGAACAGCTCGCGGGCGGTCGCCTCGAGTGAGCGCCCGTTGTCGAGGTAGCTCCAGAGCGTGGTGACCAGATCGGTGGAATGTGCCTGCAGCGGGCGGAAGATGCGTTCGATCAGCGTGTGCTTGGCGAGCGGGTCTCCGGCGAGTGCCCGCTCCGGGAGCAGGTCGTCGGCTTCCACGGGACGAGGGGCTCCGCGCCAGGCGCGGGCGACCGCGAAACCCGCGAGCGCGGCGCGTGCGCTCTGGCTCGCGTCGACGAGGGCGGCCACGGCTGGGCCGAGCACGACATATCCCGGGCCGAACGACGGTTCGAGGCGGGTGGCGATCTCCTGGAAGCCGAGTTCTTCTCCTTCGCCCTCCTGGCCTTCGACGCGTGCACGTCCGAGCACGAGCACGAGGCGGGAGCCCTGGACGCCGATGAGGACATCGACGGCGAGCTTCCTGGCAGTGCGGCGGACCAGGTCGACGTCGAACTGCGCTGGCGTGGTTCCGACGAGAACGGCGACCTCACCGTGACCGTGCCAACCGAGCGCGGCGATCCGGCTCGGAAGCTCCTCGTCGGCTTCGCCGGTGAGGATGGAATCGACGACGAGTGCTTCCAGGCGCGCGTCCCAGAGGCCACGGGCCTCGGCGGCCCTGGCATACACATCGGCCGCTGCGAATGCGACATCGCGCGAGTAGAGCAGGATCGCCTCGCGGAGATCGTTTCCTCGACCCGCGACGCGCTCCTCGGTGACCTCGACGGTGACGCGGATGAGTTGCAGGGTCTGCTGGAGGCTGACGCTGCGCAGCAGTTCACGCGGAGCCGCGGCGAAGATGTCGGCCGCGATCCATGGCGTGGAGGTGGGGTCTTCGTACCACTGGATGAACGACGTGATGCCGGCCTGAGCCACCAGCCCGACCGCAGAGCGGCGGGCTGGTGGCATGTCGGCGTACCACGGGAGGGTGTCCTCCAGGCGCTTGATGGTCACCGAGGCGATGTCACCGGAGATCCGGCGCAGCCAGGTGAGCGTCGCGGCCTTGTCCATGCCGGAAGGAGAAGAACCTGTCACCGAGGGCTCAGCTTTCGCCGCCCGCGTTGCCGCTGGTCCCGGCGTTCACGTCGTGCAGTCGATACTTCTGGATGGCCTGCGCCGCGAGCGAGCGGTCGACGACGCCGTCTTCGGCGAGCGACTGCAGGGTGCGGACGACGATCGACGGTCCGTCGATCTTGAAGAAGCGACGTGCAGCGGCACGTGTGTCGGAGAAGCCGAAGCCGTCAGCACCGAGTGTGGCGAAGCGGTTCGGAACCCACGGACGGATCTGGTCCTGCACGGCGTGCATGAAGTCGCTGACGGCGACGACCGGGCCCTCTGCGCCCTGCAGCTTCTGGGTGAGGTAGGCCGTGTGGGGCTCCTCCTCCGGGTGCAGGAAGTTGTGCTCGTCGGCGGCGAGGCCGTCGCGGCGCAGCTCGGTCCACGAGGTGACCGACCACACGTCGGCGATCACGCCCCAGTCGTTCTTCAGCAGCTCCTGCGCCTCGAGGGCCCAGGGGAGTCCGACACCCGATGCGAAGAGCTGGGCGCGGGGACCCTCGCCCTCGCCGACCGAGATGCGGTGGATGCCGCGCACGATGCCGTCAACGTCCACGTTCTCCGGCTCGGCGGGCATCACGATGGGCTCGTTGTAGAGCGTGATGTAGTACATCACGTTCGGGTCCTCGTGGTTGCCGCCGTACATGCGCTCCAGGCCGGACCGCACGATGTGTGCGATCTCGTAGCCGTAGGCGGGGTCGTACGAGACCGTCGCGGGGTTGGTCGCGGCGAGCAGGTGTGAGTGTCCGTCGGCGTGCTGCAGACCCTCACCGGTCAACGTCGTGCGACCGGCGGTGGCGCCCATGATGAAGCCGCGCGCCATCTGGTCACCGGCCGCCCACTGGGCGTCACCCGTGCGCTGGAACCCGAACATCGAGTAGAAGAGGTAGATCGGGATGAGCGGTTCGCCGTGCGTGGCGTACGAGGTGCCGGTGGCGGTGAACGCCGCGAGGGCGCCGGCCTCGTTGATGCCGACGTGCATGATCTGACCCTGCGGGCTCTCCTTGTAGGCGAGGAGGAGTTCGCGGTCGACCGAGGTGTAGTGCTGGCCGTTCGGGTTGTAGATCTTCGCCGTCGGGAAGTACGCGTCCATGCCGAAGGTGCGCGCCTCGTCGGGGATGATCGGCACGATGCGGTGACCGAAGTCCTTCGAGCGGAGCAGGTCCTTCAGCAGTCGGACGAACGCCATCGTGGTGGCGATCTCCTGCGTGCCCGAGCCCTTCTTGGGCAGGGCGTATGCCGTGTCATCCGGCAGCGAGAGTCCGACGTGCGTCGAACGGCGCTCGGGCAGGTGGCCGCCGAGGGCCTGACGGCGCTCGAGCATGTACTGGATCGTCTCGTCCTGGGGTCCCGGGTTGTAGTACGGGGGCAGGTACGGGTTCTCCTCGAGCTGCGCATCCGTGATCGGGATGTGCATGGCGTCGCGGAACGTCTTGAGGTTGTCCAGCGTCATCTTCTTCATCTGGTGGGTCGCGTTGCGGCCCTCGAACTGAGGACCGAGACCGTAGCCCTTGACGGTCTTCGCCAGGATGACGGTGGGCTTGCCCTTGTGCTCGGTCGCGGCCTTGAACGCGGCGTAGACCTTGCGGTAGTCGTGGCCACCCCGCTTGAGGTTCCAGATGTCGTCGTCGGACATGTCCTTGACGAGAGCGGCGGTGCGCTCGTCGCGACCGAAGAAGTGCTCGCGAACGTAGGCACCGGACTCGGCCTTGTAGGTCTGGTAGTCACCGTCGGGGGTGACGTTCATCAGGTTGAGCAGCGCGCCCTCGGTGTCGCGGGCGAGCAGGTCATCCCACTCGCGACCCCAGACGACCTTGATGACGTTCCAGCCGGCACCGCGGAAGAACGATTCGAGCTCCTGCACGATCTTGCCGTTGCCGCGAACCGGACCGTCGAGGCGCTGCAGGTTGCAGTTCACGACGAACGTGAGGTTGTCGAGGCCCTCGTTCGCTGCGACCTGCAGCTGGCCGCGGCTCTCGACCTCGTCCATCTCGCCGTCGCCCAGGAAGGCCCAGACATGCGATGCGGAGGTGTCCTTGATGCCACGGTTCTCGAGGTACTTGTTCGACATCGCCTGGTAGATCGCGTTGATCGGACCGAGGCCCATCGACACCGTCGGGAACTGCCAGTACTCCGGCATGAGACGCGGGTGCGGGTAGGAGGGGATGCCGTTCGGGCCGTGCGACTTCTCCTGACGGAAGCCGTCGAGCTGGTCCTCGCTCAGGCGTCCCTCGAGGAAGGAGCGTGCGTAGGTACCGGGGGAGGCGTGACCCTGGACGAAGATCTGGTCTCCGCCGCCGGGGTTGTCGGCACCCTTGAAGAAGTGGTTGAAGCCGACTTCGTAGAGCGCGGCAGACGACGCGTAGGTCGAGATGTGGCCGCCGACGCCGATGCCGGGGCGCTGTGCGCGGTGCACCGTGATCGCTGCGTTCCAACGGATCCAGGCGCGGTAGCGGCGCTCGACCTCTTCGTCACCGGGGAACTCCGGCTCGTTCTCGCTCGCGATGGTGTTGATGTAGTCCGTGGTGGGGACCATGGGCACACCGAGGTGCAGCTCCTTGGAGCGCTTCAGCAGGCTGAGCATGATCTCGCGACCACGGCCGTGGCCCTTCGCATCCACCAGCTCATCGAGCGACTGCTGCCACTCGCCGGTCTCTTCCGGATCACTGTCCTGGGGGCCCTGGGAGTATGGATCCTGATCGTGAACGGTCACGGGTGGAGCCTTTCGTCAAGCTGGCAGGTCATGCCAAGGAAACGGGAAGCGACACGGGCAGCCTTGTCGGCTGTGCACAACGCGCGCCTGGTTCAGCCTAGCCCTGTTCCACGACAGCGTCGCGCATCGGGCACCGGATAGACTGTTGGGCACCAGGGCCTTTAGCTCAGCTGGTAGAGCGCCACGTTTACACCGTGGATGTCGTCGGTTCGATCCCGGCAGGGCCCACCTAGAAAGCCGTGGGATCGACCGAAGGTGATCGGTGCCGTGAAACGGTGCGCGACCCCCCGGCGGCCCCCGAGCCAGCGGTCCGCGTTGGCGCGCTTCGCGAGGGTATCCGTTGGATGATCCTTGATCAGTGCCGCTGGTTCGACCTAGCCCGTGTGTCTCGGCGTCTACGGTTATAGGCTTGATTCGGTTCAAGACCGATAGGACCGCGACGTAGTGCGTTTCGATCGACACTGCGCTTCCGGAAATCAGAGCTTCACCTATGCTCGCTTCGGGAGGAAATATGACATCCATGGACTACGAGTTGAGCCTCGATCTGCCGCAAGATGATCATGGGGGGGACCCGGACTCGTTCAGCGCCCACGTAGCTCGAATCGCAGTTCAGGATGGTGAGCCCATCGCGCTCGGTGCAACAGGAGTGACTCTCATCGTCGGGGGGAACAACGCCGGAAAATCGACTCTGCTCAAGCAGATCCACGCGCGGATCACCTCGAGCTGGGGAGGCAGTCCCGGCAATCCCTCACCTCGGCTCCTCACCACATTGGATGTGGCCACGACCGGCACTAGGGCGGACGTTTTCGCGTGGCTCGCGTCCGAGGGCCATGTGAGCGAAAACTCCATCGTCCGAAACGGGATCGGTATCAGCCCTGCGGTCGTGAATGTCGTGTGGAACACGTCACGGGCCCAAGGGCGTTTCGACACGCTCGGACAGGTGTTCACGCTCGCGCCGAACGCGCGTACACGCTTCAACGCTGTCGCCGCAGCACCTCGCCGTCCAGACCTCTCCGACCCGCCAGCCACAGACTTGCACTACTTCGAAGACGATCCCGCGCTGATGGCCGAACTCGATGAGTACACCAGGGATATCTTCGGCGTTGGACTCACCCTCGACCCGCTCAGCGGAAGCCTCATCCTCCGATTCGGGCATGTGAACGTCGAGGCACCAAAGGTTGACAACATCTCCCCTGAATACCGGCAGGCCTTGGCTGCCTTGACGCCGTTGGAAAAGCAAGGAGACGGGATCAGTAGCACCCTCGGCCTTCTTATTCCGCTCCTGGCAGGGCGTCGTCCCATCACTCTCGTGGACGAGCCCGAGGCGTACCTGCACCCTCCGCAGGCCTACAAGCTCGGCCAGATCGTCGCTCAAATCGCGGACCGGCACAAAATTCAAACGGTCATCGCCACTCACGACCGCAACTTTGTCGCCGGAGTCCTCGCCCATCGAGACGCTTCGCCAACTGTCATTCGGCTAGAACGACATGGCGACACGACCGCTGCATTTGCCGTCGACCCACAGCGGCTGCGGGACATCTGGTCCAGCGCCTTGCTCCGGCATAGCAACGTCCTTGACGGACTTTTCCACCGCGCCGTGATCATCGCCGAACAAGAACGTGACTGCGTCTTCTACCACGCTGCCCTCGAATCAGCGGGGGACCTCCCCGGAGATCTGCTCCCCAGCGACGTCCTATTCGTCTCCGCTCACGGTATGGGCGGGATTCCAGAGATCGCGTCCGTGCTGAGGTCCGCACACGTTCCCGTTGTTGCTGCCATCGACATCGACGGGTTACGAGATAAAGCAGCTCTTCGGAGGATCGTTGCTTCCCTCGGCGGAACGTGGACCGAAACAATTGACAAAGCTTTCACGGCGGCGACCGCGGAATTTCGAACTGTGCGCAAGCCCCTGACGCGTCAGCAAGTACTTGCTGCAGTCGCCACCGTGCTCGACGACGATCGAACGAACGTATATGACGCCGATGCCCAGAGAGCCGTGAAGGCGGCGCTCTCTGTGGATGACCCGTGGGCGTCCGCCAAGTTGCATGGACTCTCGGCGTTCCACGGTGACCGCCCTGCCGCCGACCGGCTGTTCGCAGAACTCGCCGAGCAAGGCGTGGTCCTCGTTCCCGTCGGTGAACTTGAACGGTTCGCGCCCTCCCTCGGAGTCGCAAAGGGGAAGAACTGGCTCCCCGCTGCTTTGGAGGCATTCGCTCATGAACTAGACGCGTCGACGAGTTACGCATCGTCCCTGGCCGCCGCAGCCATTATCGCCGAGACGCGATCAGCGCCCGCATGAGATACGCCAGGCGTGACTTGATCGCAAGCAGTCCTTCGCAGGTGGCTCTCGCGACTGCCCGGGATGCTGCCCGATTGAATCCTCTATCAGCATCACAGGTGGCGGGCTGTGGTAAATCCGCCTCAAGTCGAGCTACCACGGCGGAACGCACGTTCGACCTGGACAGGTCGAACGAAGGGCTCGCTGTGCCATTCAAGTGGCTGGTCTCACAAACGATGGTTCGGTGAGAGCGTGTGAGAGTCCAATTTTGAGACACTTCCGACTGGCGTGTCTCGGTGATCGTATTGAGAGTTGAGTTATGCGACAATCGACCAATGACCAGGTTCGCGTACATCCGCACCTCGACCAAGGATCAGCACGCTGATCTCCAGCGCGACGCCATCGCCAAGGTGGACGGCATCAAGCGCGTGTACGCCGACGAAGGCGTGTCCGGCACGCTGGTATCCAGGCCGCAGTGGGACGAGCTGATCGACCGTCTCGAAGAGGGCGACGAAGTCGTCGTTTGGAAACTCGACCGCATGGGCCGCAACACGATGAACGTCCTCGAAGCAGTCAAGAGGATCACCGACGCGGGCGCATCCTTCTACTCGATCACCGAGAAGATCGACACGAGCGGCCCCATGGGCCAGGCGATGCTGACCATCATGGCCGCGTTCGCGCAGCTCGAACGCGACACCATCGTGGAGCGCACACGCGCCGGTCTCGACGCGGCCAAGGCACAGGGCCGTGTGGGGGGTCGCCCCACCAAGGCGGATCCGAAGAAACTGGCGACGATCAAGGAACTCATCGCCTCCGGAGACCACAGCCGCGCCGACATCGCCCGCATGGTCGAGATTAGCCCCGCGACTCTCTACCGTGTGATCTCGTCGCTTTAGAACCCTCCGGCGCGAAGTGCGCGAGCCTTGACGACTTAAATCGGGATCGCGGGTTTCCATTCGACGGTCCGTGCTTCGGTCCACAGACCGATTGCAACCTCTTGCAGTACGTAGAGCGATTCGGCGAGCGAAGGCAGATCGGACCTCTTGATAACCTCGGCGCGCACGGACCCACGCACGTGTTCCCTGCTCCGCCGTGTCGTCAGGGTGAGTTCACTCGGATCAAGCGCGCCTCCACTGACCCCAACCGCCCCATGGAGGACCTTGTTTCGCTCCCTGACCGCCTCGTCAGCGGCGTCCAGGAATTCGCTCATGCGCCACTTCGTGGCGAACTCTACCCAGTCCGAATCCCGACAGATCGCACGAAGCATCGCTGTCACGCGACTAACCGGCAAGTCCCGAGTCAGGTGATAGGTCGCGGCGGTGTCTCCTCCAGAGATTTGCCGCAGCAGCCGCCACAGGTAGACCTCCAGCGACCCCGCGTAGGCGGAGATCACAGCCAATGCTTCGAAGTCGGCGGCTTTCATCCCGCTGTAGTAGACCGCTTCGTCGTACCTGGATTCATGCTCGGGTTCGTCGCCCAGCGGGCGCAGCCACCAGGCGGAGGCGTACGGCTCCTGGGATAGATCGATAGGCACGAAGCCGACCGTACACCTCATCAGTGTCAGAATCGCCAGCCCAGTTCGGTAGCCATTCCGAAAAAGTTCAAGCAGCGCACGCCACGAGCGCGAGCCACATTCGGAACCTTCTGGTTCCTCGGGGTTACGTTCGCCCCGGCCTCGCGCTCGTCGCTGACAATGGTTAGACCGGTCACCTCGGCGTGAGCGATAAGGAACGGGTCTGCCGCGTTCTGCGACTCGCGCACCCACTCGGGGTAGTCCTCAGAGATCTCCGCGGCGAGCGCGATCTCTTCGCCCCCCACATCGCAGACGAAACCGTCCTGAGCTTTTGCCCACTCGTACAGCTCGTCGGTGCCTCTGTGGACCTCTTCGTGCACCTCGTCGCAGATACACGCCGCCCTTGCATCGATCAGCTCCTCCAGGCGCTCCCAGACGCTGGGGAAGATGTCGCGTGGGTACTGAGCGGCCATGCGGATGAGGATGTTCGTGTCCAGGGTGAAGCTCATCGCCCACCGGTCCGGAAGTACTCATCCTGCATCTGCTGGATCATCGGCATCCGAGCGTTGAGCAGGTACGTAGCGTCCAGCGCGCTGAGTCGATCCTGTTCGACAGCTCGCAGAACAGCTCCGAGATACCGGGGACCGAGGTCCCGGTACCGCAGCTTCCAAGGCGGAACGAAGCCATCGCCAGATGCCTGAATACGCCGGACCTCGTCCCACTCGGCGTTGGACCGCTCGCGGTACTCGTCCAGGCTTTCTTGGCTCATCAGACCCGCGGTTCGCAGCCTCACCGCAGCAGCGAGAGGGCTCACCCTGAAGTAGCGCGCGAGGGCGTCAGGGGTGATCTCCGCCCTGACCGTCAATAGCTCACGCATGGCTTCCGTGGGCATAAGGAACTCGGCAGCGAAGGAATTGCAGAGAGCTTCTTCCGCGACATGATCGTTCAGCACGCACAGGCCACTGGTGCGGTTGGCGACGTGTGCTACTTCGTGGAACAGCGTGAACGTCTTCCCGTTGGGAGCGTCGGCACCGTTGAGCACGATGATGGGGAGCCGGTCGGCGTGGATGGACAGCCCGCGGAACGCCTGCAAGGCGATGCCCGTGGTCTGGAAGATCAGGTACCCAGCTGCTTCGAGCTGACCGCGCCAGAAGTTGAACACGGCGTTCGGCTGGTTCTCCGTAGGCCGAAAATCGGGCATCAGTCCGAGCATCGTTCGGAACTCCCGAGCCCTCTCATGGATCGCCGGGCGCGTGATGGCTTGCGGCACCTTCAGTGCAGGGACCTCGTCGGCGATATCCAGAAACGTGCTCCGATGCGCCGCAGCGCGCTTCAGCTCACGAGCGAGTTGCGGAGGGATCTCGTCACCACCGCGGCCACGGAAGTCTGCCGTCTCGGGCACATCGGATTCAGAGGGAGCAGGGGCGAGGAAGTAGGCGAGGGAGCGATCCAGCTTGCGAGCGAGCTTCTGCATCTGCTTGTAGGTAGGTTCCGTCGCCCCCGCTTCGAACTCCTCGATGCGACTCGCCGCCACGTTCGCGGCGCGCCCAAGTTCCTCGCGAGACATGTGCAGCATCTCGCGAGCAGCCGTGAGGGTGTCCCCCTTGATCGGCACTCGAACGCTCATCGGCGCAGCTCCGGTTCTGATCCTTTTCGCTTGACTCTAAGGCACCGTACGCCGTGCATGCGACACCGCGGCCGCGGTCCGAGCGGCCCCTGTGGGCTCAGTCCTGCCACGTTGCATCGGGCGCCTCAGAGCTTCTGAATGCACGGGCGCGCTAATCGCTGACGTCCGAGTCCCGCCAGACGCTTGCGCTCGAAGTGTCGTAGAACTTGATTCTGAGACGCCGACCGCCGTTCTTCTCTCTCTGCTGCGCGAGATCCTCCGACCGCTCGATTAGCTTTTTCGATGCGCGCGATTCGGCGGTACCGTGCACGCCGACGTAGAGGCGCGTGATGTTGCTGTCTTCGGCTTCGAGTCGCTCGAGGATGTGACTGTCGTTCTCGTGCATGGACATGCCGTGAACAAAGAGAGCGCCGCGCTGCTCGCCGAATCGATTGAGGCCCGTTCGCAGGTAGGCGCTTCGCCCAATCCGTTCTCGTTTGTCCTCACTCGAACCCTCCGTGACCACGAGCGGATAGTCTCCGTTTCGAAGGCGGCGACGTATAGACCCGACTATCGGCCCGCTCTCGTTGTAGGACATCTTGTGCAGGCGGCGATCTTCGACGAAGAGGTGGAGAGCGCCGTGCAGATAGAAGATCCGCTGTCGTTGAGTCGGCGTCGAACTCCATATCAGCGAATGGTCGCTCGACGACACCCAGCCGAAGCCATCCTTCTTGGGCACCCGTGAACCATGTTCTGTCGCCATGACCACCCAGTAGAGCAACAGGTCGTAGTTCAGCGTGTAGATGTTGCTGAAGTTGGCGAGAAATCGCCGGGCATGAACGATCTGGTCCGGTTCGAGGTTGTGCGCCCTCGCAGGGTGACGTGTGGCGAGGACGTCCGCGAGTCCGTTGCGAACCACGCGAGCGTCGGACTTCATGGCTTCTGCGCGTGCTGCGCTGCCTCCGTATAGTTCTTCGATCGCGGCGCTGCTCTTAAGTCGATCGATCACCACTTCGAAGTTTGATGATCCGAGAGCTCCGAAAAGCGCCTCCTTCGACACAGATAGATCCGAGAGGTTCGCTTCCTCTGCCAGTGATTCGTACTTGAAGATGGTTGGGTCGTAGTCAATGCTGAAGCCGTTGCCAAGCAGCACTGACACCTCATCAGCGTGGTTGTCGGCGTGGTCGAGAGCGGCCTGAAACGTCTTTATCTTGGGCATCGAGTGTCATCGTATCGGCGGGCGGAGGGAGGAGCGTCTATCAGCTGCAGAGCTCAGCGTGCTGAGGTGCCCCGTGGGATGCCTACCCACCCGCGGCCACCTCCCCGTCGTTACGCGGGCCACATTTTTTTGCGACGAAACACTACGCTCGAGGCTCGATAGATAAGGGGATTCATCTCGGCGGGCAAACGGTTCGGCATGCTCAAGGTTCCGACTTTTCACTCAGAGCAGGCCACCCGATGCGGTGGGCGCGGCACTTGCGCCGTGGTGGCAGCTTCGTCTGACACGCCTCTCCGCGGGCGCATGTATAACTTCGCGTTGAGCTAGTGCGCATCTCAACACGGTCGAGGTGTCGCGTACCCCTGGCGTACCCCCCCCAGCATGAAGAATGTTCAGATTCCGGGGATGGGTGCAACGTCAGAAACGCCTGAAATCAAGTATCCGCGTGACCCGAGCACGTTTACACCGTGGATGTCGTCGGTTCGATCCCGGCAGGGCCCACCACAGAAGCCTTACGGTGGTGGCGGAGTATGACCGACTCGCCCCGTGCCCTCCGGCTCGGCCACACATCCTCATGGCCGACGAGGGGCTGAGTCCTCTTGCGCCCACGGGCCATCCGCGGGAATGTGGTGCTCGAGGGCGCTCGTCGCCTCCTCGATCCGTCTCTTCGCCAAGGAAGGCAGCCATGTCGCGAGACGCCGGTGTGCGAGTGTCCCGAAACGGGGGAGCGATCGTGCTCGCTTTCGCCGTCCTATTGGCCAGCGGTTGCGCCGGAACTGCGGACGATGCCACCTCGACGAAGGAGTCGGAGGGTGCGGTCACCCGCCCGGCAGCTCCCGAAGGCGAGCTTTCCGCTGAGCTCCAGGATCAACTGCGCAGTGCGCTCGACCAGGTGATGAGCGAGTATGACGTGCCGGGCGCCGCTGCCGGAGTCTGGATTCTGGGCCAGGGCTCATGGACGACCGCGGCCGGCGTCGCAGACCTCGACGGCGACGTCCCGGTGACCCTCGATATGACGTGGCCCATCCGGAGCATCACCAAGTCGTACACGGTCACGCTTCTGCTGCAACTGGTCGATGAAGGCGAGATCAGCCTGGACGACACCATCGATCAGTACGTCGACGGGGTCACCGACGGTGACACGATCACGCTGCTCGAGCTCGCGAACATGTCCAGCGGCAACGCCGACTACATCAACCAGGAGTTCCTCGACGACTTCTCCGCCGACCCCACCAAGATCTACTCGATCGGCGAGCTGAACAGCTTCATCGTCGGAGAGCCGGCACAGTTCGCACCCGGTACCGAGTACCTCTACACGAACGCGAACACGAACCTGCTCGGTGCCGTGATCGAGAAGGTCACCGGCAAGGAGTATGCAGAGGTGCTGGACGAGCGCATCCTCACTCCGCTCGGACAGACCGGAACCGCGTACGTCACCGACCCGGCGGACTGGAGAGTTCCGCACGCCGTCGGCTACATCGCCGCGGAGGGCGTGCGGGAAGCGCAGACCGAGACTCCCTCGATCCTGGGTGCGGCCGGAGCGATGTTCTCGACTCTCGACGACGGGCGCGTGTGGGCCGAGACGCTGGGCACCGGTGCTCTGCTCACCCCCGACACACAGAAGCTGCGGCTGATCGGCCATCCGATTCCCCGCCCGCCGTACGACGAGTATGCCGTGGGCATCGGTGAGACCGGCGGGTGGTGGGGGCACAACGGCGAGGGGATCGGCTTCACGGCTGCGACGTTCCACGACCCGGACTCCGGCGCGAGCATCGTCGTGTACATGAATGAGTCGAACATCCCCGACGCTCATCCGGCCGATGCTGCGTTCCGCGCCCTCGCGGCGGTCCTCGACGTGTCCGCGGGCGGATGAGGCCGGGCCGTCCACATGCATTGTCGTCTCCTGTGCGACGCGACACGCACACCCTGGCGAGCGTCGCGCTGCACACCTAGGCTCCCCGCATGGGACTTCTGACTTTCAGCATCAACGTCACCATCGACGGCTGCGTGGATCACCAGGAAGGGATCGCCGACGACGAGACCCACGCCTTCTTCACCCGCCTCCTGCGGGAGTCAGGTGCGATGCTCTGGGGCCGCACGACCTACGAGATGATGGAGGTCTACTGGCCAGCGGTCGCGCGCGGTGATGTGGAGGCGCCGCCGGCACTGCAGGAGTGGGCGGTCGCGCTCGATGCCAAGCCGAAGTACGTCGTGTCATCCACGCGCGACGTCTTCTCATGGACGAACAGCCATCGGCTCATCGGTGACCTCCGTGCGAGCGTGCAGAGACTCATGGACGAGACGCCGGACGGCGTCCTCCTCGGAAGCGGCATGCTCGCCACCGAACTCGATCGGCTGGGCCTGATCGACGAGTACCGGTTCCTCGTCCACCCCCGGATCGCAGGCCACGGCCCGACGCTGTATCAGGGAGGGCTGCCGGGCGCTCGTCGGCTCGACCTCGTCTCGGCGACGCCGCTGCGCAACGGGGTGATCGCGACGCACTACCGGCGCGCAGACTGAACCCGACCGTCATGACGACGTCGCGGCGCGTACGCTGGAGCGCACGACTCGACTCGACGATCGGAAACGGGGCTCTCAGACATGGCGGGACGCATCGTCATAAGCGGGGCATCGGGCCTCATCGGCTCCGCCCTCGCTTCATCCCTCCGTGCCGACGATGTCGAGGTCACCACGCTCGTGCGGCGTGCCCCACGGTCGGACGACGAAGTGCAGTGGGCGCCGGGGGAGAGCGTGCTCGACCCCGAGGTGCTGACCGGAGCCGACGCGGTCGTCGCGCTCGGAGGCGCCAGCGTCGGGCGTCTGCCCTGGACACGCGGCTATCGCCGTGAGCTCGTCGATTCGCGTCTGCAGGCGACGCGTACGCTCACGACGGCCCTGCGGGCTCTGCGCTCCGACGCTCCGGCCCTCGTCTCGGCATCCGCCGTCGGGTACTACGGCTCCGCGCCCGGCGAGGTACTCACCGAGGATTCCGCTGCAGGGCAGACCTTCCTGGCCGATCTGACGGTGCGATGGGAGGCCGAGGCCCGACAGGCAGAAGACCACACCAGGGTCACGCTGCTCCGCACCGCCCCGGTCATCCACCGGCGCGGCGTCCTCAAGCCGCTCATCCAGCTGACCCGATTCGGTGTCTCCGGGCCACTCGGTCGAGGAACCCAGATCTGGCCGTGGATCTCCCTCGACGATGAGGTGCGAGCGATTCGCCATGTGCTCGACAGGAAGATCGCCGGGCCCGTGAACCTCACCGGCCCCACGTCGGCCTCCGCGAATGAGATCGGCCGTGCCCTCGCCGCGCATATGCATCGCCCGTTCTGGCTGCCAGCTCCGACGTGGGCGTTGCGATTCGCTCTCGGCGACGCGGCGGACTCGCTGTTGCTGCCGGACGCGGATGTGCACCCGCAGGTGCTGGAGAACTCGGGATTCCGGTTCACCCACGCCACCGTGACCGAGGCCATCGCGTCAGCGCTCTGACTTTGTTCCGGTGAGGCCCCTCCCGAATCGGGACCCTCCACTGCAAGACTGAGCGCATGGAGATCATCGAGAACTCGAAGCTCACGGTCGTCGGCGCGGGAAGCGTAGGATCGAGCGTCGCGTACGCCGCTCTCATCCGAGGATCGGCTCGCCACGTGGCCCTCTACGACATCGCCACCGAGAAGGTCGAGGCGGAGGTTCTCGACCTCGCCCACGGCACACAGTTCACGGGCTCCAGCGACATCATCGGCGGCAGCGACATCTCGGTGGCGGCGGGTTCGCACGTCGTGGTGATCACCGCGGGCGCGAAGCAGAAGCCCGGCCAGACGCGGATCGAGCTCGCCGAGGTGAACGCGGGCATCATCCGCAGCATGATGCCGGACCTGCTCGAGGTCGCCCCGAACGCGATCTACGTGATCGTGACGAACCCGTGCGACGTGCTCACGGTCATCGCGCAGGAGGAGACGGGTCTTCCACCCGAGCGGATCTTCGCCTCCGGGACGGTGCTCGACACCTCGCGGTTGCGGTGGAAGCTCGGCCAGCGCGCAGGAGTCTCGACCGCCAGCGTCCATGCGCACATCATCGGTGAGCACGGCGACACCGAGTTCCCGCTCTGGTCTCGCGCGACGATCGGCACCGTGCCGATCCTCGAGTGGGAGACTCCCGGCCACCCCCGCTTCAGTCTCGACGAGCTGCAGGAGATCGCGGTCGACGTGCGCGACGCCGCATACAAGGTCATCCAGGGCAAGGGCGCGACCAACTACGCGATCGGACTCTCGAGTGCGCGCATCGTGGAGGCGATCCTGAGCGACGAGCATGCTGTGATGCCGGTGAGCACCGTATTGCGCGACTTCCACGGGGTCGACGGCGTCGCCTTATCGGTGCCGTCGATCGTGAGCGCCACGGGCGCCGTGCCGATCCGGAACACCTCGTTCTCAGACGACGAGCTGGCGCTGCTGCGACAGTCGGCTGACGCGCTCACAGCCGCGGCGGCATCACTGCGTCCCTGAGCGGGGTGCCGGTGCGGATCCGACACCCCGCCCCGGATCAGCGCCCGTGCGGGTCCGTGCCGTTCAGCGTGGCGACGACCTGGTCGTAGTCACCTCGGACCTCGGCGTAGCGGAGGAACTTCACACGCTCTACCTGGATCTCGGTCGCGTCGGGCTGTGTCTCGATCAGCGCCATGACCTCATCGATGAACTCGTCGAGCGGCATGGCCGACTCGTTGTCTTCGTGTCCGGGCATGAGAGGTGTGCGAACGGCCGGCGGCTCCAACTCGAGCACCGACACGCTGCTCCCTTCGAACTGCAACCGCAGGGACTCGCTGAGCATGTGGATCGCTGCCTTGCTGGCGTTGTAGGTCGGCGTCACCCGCAGCGGGGCGAACGCAAGCCCCGAAGAGACCGTCATGATCGTCGCATCCGGTTGTGCACGCAGGTGCTCGATGAAGGCGGCGATCAGCCGGATCGGCCCGAGGATGTTCGTGGTCACGGTCTCCTCTGCGGTGGACAGGAAGCCCGCTGGCGTGCTCCAGTCCTCAGCGCGCATGACGCCGGCCATCGTGATGAGCACGTTCAGCTCAGGGTGCTCGGATATGACGGTTCGGGAGGCCTCGTGGATGCTGTCCGCGTCGGTCGTGTCGATCCGCACCGTGTGGATGCCGGGATGCTCAGTCGCGATCGCCGTGAGGCGGTCCTCGCGACGCCCGCCCACGATGACGGTGTTGCCACGGTCCTGCAGACGCAAGGCCATGGCGAGTCCGATGCCGCTCGTCGCACCCGGGATGAAGATGGTGTTTCCGCTGATGTTCATGCTCCTAGCCTCGGCCCCTCACCACAGGCGCTCCAGAGACCGGTCATCCAGGGATCGGTGGTCCCTGGAACGTGCACCTGGGGCGGGGGATACTTCAGGAGTGGATCGTGATGCATTGGCCGAATTCCTCCTCCGTCGGCGCGAGGCGCTGAGGCCCTCCGACGTCGGGCTCTCGGCCGGGCCGCGGCGTCGCACCGCAGGGCTCCGCCGAGAAGAGGTGGCGCAGCTGGCAACCATGTCCACCGACTACTACACCCGCCTGGAGCAGCGGCGGGGTCCCCAGCCGAGCGTGCAGATCCTCGCCTCTCTCGCGCGGGCATTGCGTCTGACCGAAGACGAGCGCGACTACCTCTTCCGCCTCTGCGGCCACAGCGCCCCCGACCGGGCCCACGTGACCGAGTACGTGCGCCCTGGCATCCTCCGTGTACTCGACCGGTTGCACGACACCCCTGCTTTCGTGGTCTCCGTGCTGGACGAGGTCCTCGTGCAGAACGACGCCTCTCGCGCGCTCGTCGGCGACTCGAGCGCGCTCACCGGGCTCGATCGCAGCGGGATCTACCGCTGGTTCGCCTACCCCGACGTCGAACGGCGTCGATATCGGGAGGCCGACCACGCGCGACAGGCCCGCGCGCTCGTGGGTTCGCTGCGCGCCGCGCACGGAGTCATGGGCGCCCGCTCCAGGGCGGGGGAGATCGTCACCGCGTTGACCGCCCGAAGTCCGGAGTTCGTCGAGCTGTGGGATGCGCACGAGGTGAGTCGCCGATTCGAGCAGCACAAGGTGATGGTGCACCCCGAACTGGGCGAGATCGAAGTCGACTGTCAGGCACTCTTCACCGAGGACGAGTCGCATGCGCTGATCGTGCTCACCGCCGCACCGGGAAGCGAATCGGCGAGCAAACTCGAGTTCCTACGGGTGCTCGGAACGCAGAACGTCTGACGCGGGTCGGCGTCAGGACTCCTCGTGGGTTCGCGGATCGGCGTCGAACAGGCGTCCATCCGGGCGTCCGAGTGCGGTGATCTCCGCGACCTCTGCATCGTCGAGCGCGATCTCCGCGGCTGCGAGGTTCGCCACCTGGTGCTCGAGAGATGAAGCCTTGGGGATCGAGACCGTGCCTCGGGCGACGTGCCAGGCCAGGACCGTCTGTGCTGTCGTGATACCCCGGGCGGCGGCGATGTCGTGGATCACCGCTTCGTCGAAGAGCTCCTTCGCGCGTCCCAACGGGCTCCACGCCTCGGTCAGGATGCCGCGCTCACGGTGATAGGCGAGCTGCTCCTCCTGAGGGAAGAAGGGGTGCACCTCGATCTGGTTGACGACGGGCCGGACCCCTGTTTCCTGCTCGATGCGCTCCAGGTGCTCCGGGAGGAAGTTCGAGACGCCGATCTGCCTGACGACGCCGCGTGCCTGGGCGTCGACGAGCGCGGCCCATGCCTGGACGTACTCGTCCTGGATGGGGTTCGGCCAGTGGATGAGGTGCAGATCCGTCACGTCGAGACCGAGGCGGGAGCGGCTCTCCTCGATGCTCGTGCGTGCCTTCGCCGAGGGATGATGGCGCCCGGGGAGCTTCGTGGTGACGATGATCTCGGGGCGCGCGACATCGGCGGCGGCGACTCCACGGCCGACGGAGCCCTCGTTCTCGTAGTTGAACGCCGTGTCGACCAGGCGATAGCCCGCGCCGATACCGCCGGCGACGGCTTCTGCTCCGGCATCGCCGTTGAGACCGTAGGTGCCGAGGCCGATGGCCGGGAGGGCGAACCCGTTGTGGGAGGTGAACGAGGGGACGACGGGCTGAGTGGTCACGGTGCTCCTTCTTGGCCTTTTCGTCGAGCGTACGCTGAGGGAATGACAACGGAGGCGGAGAAGGCGCCGGATGACGTCGCGATCGCGGACCAGGACCGCTGTCCGTGTTCGTCCGGGGACGTGTTCGGAGGATGCTGCCGACCGCTGCTCGATGGTGCACTTGCTCCGACGGCGGAGCGTCTGATGCGCTCGCGCTACACCGCCTTCGCCCTCCAGGACGCGGTGCACCTCCTGCGCACCTGGCACCCGACGACGCGGCCGGAGACTCTCGACTTCGACCCGGACTTCGAGTGGCGGCGGCTGCTCGTGCTCGATCGCGTGGCCGGAGGGCCCTTCGACCGCGAGGGTGTCGTGGAGTTCGAGGCGTTCTGGCGTCAGGGGACGGATCGTGGCTCCCTGCATGAGCGCAGCCGCTTCGCGCGGGAAGACCGGCACTGGTACTACGTCGACGGCGACGTGCGCTGATGGGCGGATGTCGCGACAGCGACTAGATTTGGAAGCGTGAATGCCAGCCCCGAGAACCAGCGCACCCTGCTCGACATCGCCGACCTCGACCGGCGCATCGCGCAGGCCGAGCGTGCCCGAACGAAGCCGAGCCAGGCGGGGCGGATCACCGAGCTCGTCGCCATCCGCCAGGGGCAGCTCCGCGAGCTGACCACTCTCGCCGGCACGCGCGACGACGTGCGCACCGAACTGAAGCGTCTGGAGTCCGATGTCGCCGTCGTCGAGGCGCGCCGGAATCGCGATGCCGAGCGCCTCGCCGCGTCGACGAGCTCGAAAGACGCTCAGGCCCTCGAGCATGAACTCGCGAGTCTCGCCCGCCGTCAGAGTGACCTGGAAGACGCCGAGCTCGATGTCATGGGCCGGCTCGAAGAGGCAGAAGCCGCCCTCGCCGCTCAGCAGGCGCTCCTCGACACGACGACAGCCGAAGGCTCCGCACTCACCGCGCAGGCGAAGGCCGACGTCGCCGCCGCAACCGATCTCGGTGCACAGCTCGCCCGCGATCGTGCTGCCGTCGCCGAGAGCGTGTCGCCTCAGCTGCTGGCCGAGTACGACCGTCGTGCCACGAACAGTGCCGGTGCGGCGCTGCTCACCCGCGGCACCTGCGAGGGCTGCCGCATCCTGCTTCCCAGCACCGACCTCAACGACATCCGTCGCGCTGCGGACGACCTCGTGGTCTCCTGCCCCGAGTGCGGCTGCATCCTCGTGCGCACCGAGGAGTCCGGGCTCGCATGAGCGGCACCTGCCGACGCCGGTGATGACTGCACCGGCGTCGGGCGTCGAACGACGCATCGCGCTGAGCTCCATCGGGTCGCAGCAGTATGTGGCGATCGAGCTCGACGGGAACGACCAGGAGCAGAATCGCACGTCTCTGCGTGCCGATGAGCTCGCGGGGTGGGTCGGCGCTGTCGAGGCGGCCGATGCCCCGCGATGGATCATGCGCTCTGCCGCGGAGACCTATGCTCTCCTTCTCGGCGACGGAGTGCGGATCAGCCGCAGTCATGATCTGGTCCTCTGCCATGCGATCCTGCGCGACACCTCCGCGGTGCCGACCCCGTTGCCCGCATCTCAGGATTGGGTGCGGCGGGAGCAGACCGTGGCGGCGCCGTCGCTCTTCGACGTGTTCGACGACGTGAGCGGCGACGACGCGATCGCGACGATGCTCGATCAGTACCGGGCGCAACGCGAGGTGATCGCTGCGGCACCGGACGGACGCCTCACGCTGCTCTGCGCAGCGGAGTCGGCGGGCGGACTCATCGCGGAGGAGATGCGGGCCGCGGGATTGCCCTGGGACGAGGGCGTGCACGATGCGATCCTGACCGACACCCTGGGCACCCGGCCGGTCGCCGGTGGAGTCCCGAGTCGCATGGTCGAGCTCGGCGATCGCGTGCGTGAGCTCCTCGGCGACGCATCGCTCCACCTCGACAGCCAACAGAAGCTGCTCAGGGCACTGCATCGTGTCGGGGTGCAGGTGGAGTCCACGAGCCGGTGGGAGCTTGCGGAGCATGACCATCCCGTCGTCGAGCCGCTGCTCGCGTACAAGAAGCTCTCCCGCCTGCTCAGCGCCAACGGATGGGCGTGGCTCGCGGAATGGGTTCACGAAGGCCGATTCCGCCCGGTGTACATCCCCGGCGGCGTCGTCACCGGGCGCTGGGCTTCGGCCGGCGGGGGTGCCCTGCAACTCCCGCGCAGTCTGCGCCCTGCCGTGCGTGCTGACCCGGGATGGACCCTTGTCGTGGCGGATGTCGCGCAGCTCGAGCCGCGGATGCTCGCCGCGATGGCAGCGGATGAGGCGATGGCTCGGGCTGCGCGGGGGACTGACCTCTACGCCGGCGTCGTCGCCTCCGGTGCGGTCGCGACCCGCGAAGAGGCGAAGTACGCGGTCCTCGGCGCGATGTACGGCGCGACGACCGGCGACAGCGGCAGGTTGGTTCCGCGGCTGCGGAAGGTGTATCCCCGAGCCATGGCTCTCGTCGACGCCGCAGCGCGCACGGGGGAGGACGGGGGCATCGTCTCCACCTGGCTCGGTCGGTCCTCGCCTCGGCCGTCGGCGGAGTGGATGCGGCTGCAGTCAGAGGCGACCGATGCGGACGCCGACCCCGCGGTGGTGGCCCTCGCCCGGCGCAGAGCGCGCGACTGGGGGCGGTTCACACGGAACTTCGTGGTGCAGGGCACGGCTGCGGAGTGGTCGTTGATCTGGCTCGCCGAGATCCGTCACCGGTTGCAGCAGATTCCGGAGGTGTTCGCCGAGGCAGCGGCATCCGGTCCGTTCGCGCGCTCCCCGCACCTGGCGTTCTTCCTGCACGACGAGGTGATCCTGCACGTTCCGCTCGAACACGCCGAGGCGGCCGCTGAGGCCGTGCGAGAAGCTGCGGCCACCGCGACGACGCGACTGTTCGGCTCCTTCCCGATCGACGTGCCCCTCGATCTGCGCATCGCGGAGTCGGCGGAGAAGTAGCCGCAGGCCGCGGGTTCCGGAGAACGTAGACTGGAGACGCGAATGGGTCGACTGGACGGTCGCGTTGCGGGCAACCGCACCGAGGAACGTCCGGGCTCCTCAGGGCAGGACGGTGGGTAACGCCCACCCGGAGCAATCCGCGAGAAAGTGCCACAGAGAGTAGACCGCCCCGCAAGGGGTAAGGGTGAAAGGGTGGTGTAAGAGACCACCGGGGGCCATGGTGACATGGCCCGCCAGGTAAACCTCGTCCGGAGCAAGGTCAGACAGAGGATGTTGACGCGGCTCGCCGAGTCCTCGGGTAGACCGCTAGAGTGCCACGGCAACGTGTCGCCGAGAGAGATGGCCGTCGAAGGGGCGAAGAACCCCGGAACAGAACCCGGCGTACAGGTCGGCCCATTCGCATTCACGATCTGATCAAGTTCATTTTGATTCTGTACGTCGAGCTGGCGCCTGGGGACCTCGCAGCGACATGCTCGGCGTCCGCTGCTGGTTCGCGGGCCGGGTGCCCGGTAGCGTTCGTTCATGTCGTACCGCACCCCCGCCGCGACCACGGCGCTTCTCTTCGGCTTGTCCGCCGCAGTGCTCACCGGCTGTGGCGCGCCGACCCCGGGAGTCATCGAGCCACCTGCTGAGGCGCAGCCCACCCTGGCGCCGAGCACCGAGCCGACGTCGGGCGCCGACCCGGCCCCCGCGGCGACACCCCAGTGCCGGCGGCCAGGCGGAGATGGGACGATCTCCAACGGCGAGCCGCTGAACGTCGGCCTGTACGACGGCATGGTCGACCTGGGACCGCGCGTAGGAGCGAATGGGACCGTCGCGTCCGCGGATGACGGCTCACTCGCGTCGTACGTGGTCGCGTCGGGTGACTACAAGGATGCGATCCTCGAACGGCTCTGTCTCGGCCCGTACTCCTACGAAGCGCTGAATGCCGTTCGTCGCGGGAGCCTGCACTCTGTCGACCCTACGAACCAGACGTACCTGACCCCGCTCTACGCCGGTGACACGCTGAACCTCAGCCCGTACACGATCACGAGCGTGGGGGACGTGAACGGCGAGGTGCATTCGTATGAGACCGTGTTCATCCTGCCGCCGCAGCGCTGAGCGCATCGGACCTTTCGCGCAGGATCGGTCGTCTCCTCCCCAAAGGGTGAGCTCGGCATTCCGGTGCGAAGAGCATCTTGCTAGCTTCTGCTCCATCGTGCACGAATCGACGGAGGAGATCTCATGACGAAGAAGCCCAACATCATCCTGTTCATGTCTGACGACGTCGGCTGGGGTGATCTCGGATGCTACGGAGGCGGGGAGAACCGTGGTGCCCCGACTCCGAACCTCGACCGACTCGCTGCCGAAGGCCTGCAGTTCATGTCGTTCTACGGGCAACCCAGCTGCACCCCGGGGCGCGCTGCCGCGCTGACGGGGCGCCTGCCGATCCGCAGTGGCATGACCACGGTCGCGTTCCCCGGGGACGGCGGAGGTCTCCCTGCCCCGGAGTGGACGCTGGCGAGCGTGCTGAAGAAGGCCGACTACAACACGTGCCACATCGGGAAATGGCATCTGGGTGAAGCGGACTACGCCATGCCCACCGCGCACGGGTTCGATGAGATGTACAACACGACCCTCTACCACCTGAACGCCTACACGTACACGGACAAGGGCTTCAACCCGGACTTCCCGTTCGACGACGAGGCGACCATGAAGATGTGGGGCAACATCATCGGGGCGCTCGACGGAAAAGCAGGCGAGGCGCCCACCGAGGTGGAGAAGCTGGATTCGGCGAACATCCCGTTCATCGACGAGAAGTCCACCGACCACGCGCTCGGCTACCTCGAGGCGCACGCAGACGACGATGAGCCGTTCTTCCTGTACCTGAACACGGCGAAGCTGCATCAGCCGAATCTCCCGCACCCCGACTTCGAGGGGGCTTCGATGGGGAAGTCGAAGTTCCTCGACTCGCTCGTCGAACTCGATCATCGAGTGGGAGCTGTCATCGACAAGGTACGTGAACTCGGGATCGCCGAGGACACGCTGGTCGTGTGGACGACGGACAACGGGGCCTGGCAAGACGTCTACCCCGACTGCGGGTACACGCCGTACCGCGGCACCAAGGGCACGGACTACGAGGGTGGCAGTCGCGTCCCCGCCATCGCGTGGTGGCCCGGGACGATCGAAGCCGGCCGCCGCAACTCCGAGATCGTGGGATCGCTCGATCTCATGGCGACGTTCGCGGGTCTGGCGGGCGTGGAGCTCCCCACCGAAGACAGGGAGGGCGAGCCCACGATCTTCGACAGTTTCGACCAGTCGGCGCTGCTGAAGGGGGAGGCAGGCTCGGCCAGGGACCACTGGCTCTACATGACCGAGACAGAGATGATTCCCGGAGCTGTACGGGTCGGAAAGTGGAAGGCGATCTGGAACGTCCGAGACCAGTGGCGAGGACCGTCGTCGTACACGGCGATCGTCCCCGAGCTCTTCGACCTCTGGCAGGATCCGCAAGAGCGCTACGACATCTTCATGACCAGCTTCGCGGAGAAGACATGGCAGGCACCGCAGATGGCCGCCCGCCTGCTGAGCGTTCTCCCGAGCTATCAGAAGTACCCGAACCGACCGCTGCAATCGGCCGGGATCAGTTACGCCATGTTCGATGTCGAGGACGCTCAGGTGCAGCAGCAGATCCAGAAGATGCTGCACGGCCTGACGTCGAGTGCCTGACGCCGCCTCAGACCGACGAAGGCCCCGATGACTGCATGGTCATCGGGGCCTTCTGCGTCAGGATGTGCGCGGATCAGTCGCCGGCGAGAGAGGCCGCGCCGATGATGCCCGAGTTGTTGCGGTGGATCGCCGGGACGATCGGCGTCTTGAGGTCGAGCAGCGGGAGGAAGTCTCCGGCGTTCTTCGACACGCCGCCGCCGACCACGAACAGGTCGGGGCTGAACAGGAACTCGATGTGCGAGTAGAACGCCTGCAGGCGCTCCGCCCACTCGGCCCAGCTGAGCCCCTCGCGCTCACGCGCAGAGGTCGCTGCATACGTCTCGACCGACTCGTACTCACGGAAGTTCAGGTGGCCGAGCTCGGTGTTCGGAAGGAGCACGCCGTCATTGAGGAACGCCGATCCGATCCCGGTGCCGAGCGTGGTCAGCAGCGTGAAGCCGCGGACGTCCCTGGCTGCACCGTGGCGCGCTTCGGCGACGCCGGCCGCGTCCGCGTCATTCACGAACACGATGTTGCGACCGAGTCCGTCGCGGAAGAACCGCTCGGCATCGAAGTCGACCCATTCCTTCGACACGTTCGCAGCGGAGAGCGTCTTCCCGCGCTTGACGATCGCCGGGAAGGCGACGCCGAGCGGCAGCGTCGAGTCGTCCACGTCGAGTGTCTTCAGGACGGTCTGCACCGCCACGAGGACGTCCTGCGGCGATGCGCCCTCAGGGGTGGGGACCCGCACCCGGTCGGACGCCATGATGCCGTGGTCGAGGTCGACGATTCCTGCTTTGATTCCCGTGCCGCCGATGTCGACGCCGATCGCTTTTGCCATGGGGGATAGCTTAGCGACCGCGGTGCGCGCCAGTAGGATCGATGACATCACGTGAAGAAGGGGCAGACATGACTGACGGCGACCACAAGTACTGGTACAACTCCGAGACCGGTGAGATCGAGTTCGGCATGATCTCGCCATCCATCGACCGCATCGGTCCGTTCGACACGGAGGCTGAGGCCCGCCGTGCTCCTGAGGTCGTCAAGGCGCGTTCGCGCGCCTGGGCTGAGGAAGAAGCCGTCGAGCAGGGCTGGGATGTCAAGGGCGACGCAAAGGGCCAGGGCGCAGAGTAGTCATGGACAAGCAGAGGGACTTCGTCCTCCGGACCATCGAGGAGCGCGGCGTCAAGTTCGTTCGGCTGTGGTTCACCGATGTGATCGGCACTCTCAAGTCGGTGGCGATCGCCCCGGCCGAGGTCGAGGGGGCGTTCGCGGAGGGCATCGGGTTCGACGGCTCTGCGATCGAGGGGCTGACTCGCACCTACGAGTCCGACCTGCTCGCCCAGCCTGATCCGACGACGTTCCAGACTCTTCCCTGGCGTGGGGAGATCGATCCGACCGCGCGTATGTTCTGCGACCTGACGACACCTGACGGACAGCCGGCCGTCGCCGATCCGCGGCATGTGCTCAAGCGCACGCTGGCCAAGGCTGCCGACGCCGGATTCACGTTCTACACGCACCCGGAGATCGAGTTCTATCTGCTGAAGTCCTCCTCGTTCGGACCCGACGGCCCGGTGCCGGTCGACTCGGCCGGGTACTTCGACAACGTTCCCGGCGGCACGGCGCACGACTTCCGTCGCCGTTCGGTGCGGATGCTCGAAGACCTCGGCATCTCCGTCGAGTTCAGCCATCACGAGGGCGGCCCTGGTCAGAACGAGATCGACCTCCGTTACGCCGACGCGCTCACGACGGCCGACAACGTCATGACCTTCCGCACGGTGATCAAGGAGGTGGCGATCGAGCAGGGCGTCTACGCGACGTTCATGCCGAAGCCGCTCAGCGGCCAGCCCGGCAGCGGCATGCACACGCACATGTCGCTGTTCGAGGGCGATCAGAACGCGTTCTACGAGGAGGGCGCGAAGTACCAGCTCTCGAAGACAGGGCGGCACTTCATCGCAGGGCTCCTCAAGCACGCGAACGAGATCTCCGCGGTCACGAACCAGTTCGTGAACTCGTACAAGCGACTGTGGGGCGGCGACGAGGCTCCGAGCTTCATCACCTGGGGCCACAACAACCGTTCCGCGCTCGTGCGTGTGCCGATGTACAAGCCCAACAAGGGGCAGTCGTCGCGCGTGGAGTACCGTGCGCTGGATTCGGCCGCGAACCCGTACCTGGCGTACGCGCTCATGCTCGCCGCAGGGCTCAAGGGCATCGAAGAGGGCTACGAGCTTCCGCCCGAGGCAGAGGACAACGTCTGGGCGCTCAGCGATGCCGAGCGACGGGCATTGGGCTATTCGGCACTGCCGGCGAGCCTCGACCACGCGCTCGAGTACATGGAGGCGTCCGAACTCGTCGCCGAGACGCTCGGGGAGCAGGTGTTCAACTACGTGCTGCTCAACAAGCGCAAGGAGTGGGAGGCCTACCGCGGTCAGGTCACTCCGCTTGAGCTGAAGAACAACCTCGAGCTTCTCTGAGGGGCGTGCATGGCCCGTCCGGACGATTCGGTCTCGCTCTCGGCGCTGGCCAGGCTCGGGTTCGCCGAGCTGAGCGAGGCCGCCGCATCCCTCTCGGAGCTGGCGACGATCCTCGATCAGCCACGCTCGGTGCTGCTCGAGGCTGCGGACGCCGCAGATCCAGACGCTGCGGTGCGTGGGCTCCTGCACGTGGCGCGCAGAGACGCGACACCGTTGCGGTCGCTGCTCGGTGACGAGCAGACGCGTCGGCGGGTCTGGCGGGTTTTCGGCGCCTCGGAAGGACTCGCCGAGTTCTTCCTTCGTCATCCGGAGCAGCTCTCCGTCCTCGAGGAGCCGATCACGGGTCTGCCGTCGGCAGAGCAGCTGCAGGAACGTCTGTTGGCTTCGGTCGGTGCGCACGACGGTTTCGCCGAGTCAGGTGACGACGACGCGGTCGTCGCGATCCGGGTCGCCTATCGTCGCAATCTCGCGGCCATCGCCGCATATGACCTCTCGCATCCAGCTCCTGAGACTGTCGTCGCAGAGGTGTCGGCGACTCTGGCCGACATCGCGGGTGCCGCCCTCGAAGCGTCGCTCGCGGTGGCCAGAACACGGCTGCAGGAGTCGATGGGCCGCGAGGAGGTCGCGGCCACCCGCCTCGCGATCATCGGCATGGGAAAGGCCGGCGCGCGCGAGCTGAACTACGTCAGCGATGTCGACGTGATCTTCGTCGGGGGAAGCAGTGATGAAGATCGGGTGAGCGAGGCTCGTGCGATCGACATCGCGACGCGCCTCGCCCGCGAGACAATGCGCAACCTCGACGCGATCGAGGTGGAGCCGGCCCTGTGGGAGGTGGATGCCGCGCTCCGCCCCGAGGGAAAGCAGGGGGCGCTGGTGCGTTCTCTCGCATCGCATCTGGCCTACTACGACCGCTGGGCGAAGAGCTGGGAGTTCCAGGCGCTGCTCAAGGCGCGTCCGCTCGCGGGGGACGCCGAGCTCGGAGCCGAGTACATCGCAGCCGTGCAGCCGAAGATCTGGTCGAGTGCCGCAAGGCAGGACTTCGTCGAGAGCGTGCAGCGCATGCGCGAGCGCGTGATGGAGCACATCGACCCGGAGGATGCGCCGTATCAGTTGAAACTCGGCGCCGGCGGCTTGCGCGACATCGAGTTCACCGTGCAGCTGCTGCAGCTCGTGCACGGTCTCACCGATGAATCCCTGCGTACCCGTGGCACGCTCGAGAGCCTCGATGCGCTCGTCGAAGGCGGCTACATCGGACGGGTCGATGCGGCCGCGTTCGCCGACGACTACCGACTTCTCCGCCTCATGGAGCATCGTCTTCAGCTACGCGAGCTCAGTCGTACGCACCTCATGCCTCGCACACCCGCCGGTCTCCGGATCCTGGCGAGAGGCACGGGGCTCGCCGAGAGCGGCGAGGGTGTGTGGGCGCGGTGGGAGAGCGTACGACGCGAGGTGCGTGAGATCCACACGCGCCTGTTCTACCGCCCGCTGCTCAGCGCCGTCGCTGGTCTTCCGGAAGAGGAGCGCACGCTCTCGGCCGCGCAGGCGCACGACAGGTTGGCTGCGATCGGCTTCCGCGATCCGGCTGGAGCCCTGCGTCACATCGGTGCCCTCACGAGCGGGCTCAGCCGTAAGGCGACGATCCAGCGGCATCTGATGCCCATCATGGTGCGCTGGTTCGCCGACGGCAGCGACCCCGACTATGCACTCCTCGCCTTCCGCCGCATCAGCGAGCGCCTCGGTGACACCCCCTGGTTCCTCCGGATGCTGCGGGACTCCTCAGGCGCAGCCGAGAGCCTCACGCGCCTGCTGTCGTCTTCGCGCTACATCGGCGAGCTGCTGGAGTGGATCCCCGAGTCGGTGGCGTGGCTGGACAGCACGGGACGTCTGCGTCCCCGAGGCGCGGCCGCACTGGACGAGGAGGCCCGTGCGATCCAGACGCGGCACGAGACGATCGGCGACGCCCTTCGTGCGGTCAGGGCCCTGCGGCGACGGGAGCTGCTGCGCACGGCCATGGGAGCCGTCCTGGACGTTCTCACGATCGAAGAGGTCGCCGCAGCTCTCACCGAGATCACCGAGGCGACGATCCAGGCCGCCCTTCGCGCAGTGATCCGCGATGTGGTCCCGCCGGAGGACGAGGCGCTCGACTTCGCGGTCATCGCAATGGGACGGTTCGGCGGCGCGGAGCTCGGATTCGGCTCGGACGCCGACATCCTCTACGTGTACGACGCGAACGGCGTCGACTCCCAGCGCGCCCAGAAGCTCGCAACCCAGATCGTGGCGGGTCTTCGCGAGCACCTGACGGATCATCGCCTTCCGCTCGACCTCGATGCCGACCTCCGCCCGGAGGGACGCAACGGACCGGTCGTGCGATCGATCGAGGCTTACACCGAGTACTACCGGCGCTGGTCGCTGTCGTGGGAGGCTCAGGCTCTGCTCCGCGCCCGCGGCGTGGCCGGGAGCACCAAGTTGATCGAGCGCTTCACGGCGCTTGCCGACACGATCCGTTACCCGGAATCCGTCGATCTGCAGGGCACGCGTGAGATCAAGCGCATCAAGGCCAGGGTCGAAGGGGAGCGTCTGCCGCAGGGAGCCGACCCTCGACGACATCTGAAGCTCGGTCCCGGCTCGCTCAGCGATGTCGAGTGGCTCGTGCAGCTGCTGCAGCTGCAGCACGCTCACGCCGTGCCGGGATTGCGCACCACCTCCACCCTCGGAGCTCTGGATGCCGCCGTCGCGGCGGAGCTCGTGGCAGAAGACGACGCCGTGCGTCTTCGAGAGGCCTGGCGCCTTTCGAGCCGGCTCCGCTCGGCGATCACACTGCTGACCGGGCAGACCAGCGACGTCCTTCCCGCAGATCGACGGCAACTCGATGCGATCGGACGGCTGCTCGGCTATCCCGATCGTTCGGCGAGCGAGCTCGAAGAGGACTATCTCGGTGTGACCCGACGGGCACGGAAGACGTTCGAGCAGCTCTTCTACGGCTAGCCGCCAGGCCGAGTTTGCGGTAACGGCTGGTGTGACCCAAGCTGGCGATATGACCCACGCACGCATCGGCATCGTCTGGAATCCATCGAAGGTCGACGATAAGGTCCTGCAGGACGGGGTGGGTCGTGTGTTCGACGACCAGTACGACATTCGCTGGTGGGAGACGACGCCGGACGACCCGGGGCGCGGCATGGCGCGCGAGGCACGTGAAGACGGTCGCGACATCGTGATCGCGGTCGGCGGAGACGGCACCGTCCGTGCGGTCGCCGAGTCGCTGGCCGGTTCAGATACTGCGCTGGGAATCGTGCCGCAGGGGACGGGAAACCTCCTCGCGCGGAACCTCGAGGTGCCGCTGAACAACGTGTCGGCGGCGCTCGAGCGGGTGCGTGACGCAGAACCCCGTCGCATTGACCTGGGCTGGGTCTCGTACGAGGGCACCGAGCATGCCTTCGCCGTGATGGTCGGTTTCGGTGTCGATGCGCAGATGCTGGTGGAGACCGATGACGACCTCAAGTCGAAGGCGGGGTGGCTCGCGTATGTGGAGGCGATGGGTCGCGCCCTCGCCGGCACGGAGATGACCGACATCACTCTCGCCATCGATGGTGAGAAGGCGGTCGCAGTCCGTGGCCACACAATGCTCATCGGCAACTGCGGAATGGTCCAGGGTGGCATCCGCCTGCTCCCGGACGCCGTCCTCGATGACGGCAAGCTCGACGTGCTCATGATCAGTGCCGACGGTGCGCTGCAGTGGCTGGATACCCTGCGCTCCTTCGTCTGGGACAACGGCATCCGTCGTCTCTTCGGCGCCACCGACGAAGCCGTCAGCACCGAGTCAGCGCGTCACCTGCCCGTCGAGAACATCTCGGTGGAGCTGAAGACGCCTCTTGTCTTCGAGATCGACGGCGAGGAGATGGGCGAGGTCTCCGCGTTCGACGTACGGGTGGACCCAGGCGCCCTGCTCGTTCGCTGAGCACCGTCGACTTCGTGAACAGGTCGCCGGGACGGCTCACACGGTGGCAGCAGGGGGAACGATCTTCCGGTCCTGCGCGGGGAACGTCACCTTCTGCACGATGATGATGATGCTCGCGGCGACCGGGATCGCGACGAGCGCGCCGAGGATTCCGCCCAGCGCGGCACCCGCGACCGCGGCGATCACGACGAGTGCGCCAGGCACGGCGACAGCCTTGCTCATGATCCGCGGTGAGAGCACGTATGCCTCGATCTGCATGTAGATGAGGTAGTAGATGATCGCGATCAGGGCGGTCAGGGGCGAGACGAAGAGGCAGATCAGCGAGTTGATGATCGACGCGGTCAGCGTTCCGACCAGAGGGATCATCGAGCCGATGAATGCGATGAGCGCGAGTAGCGCCGGCACGGGGGCACCGATGATGCTGAGGAAGATGAGGCTCAGGATCCCGTTGACGAGGGCGAGGCTCACCTGGCCGATCACGTACCGGCCGACAGCACCCGAGACGTCTTCCAGCAGGCCGCTGAAGGTGTCGCGCTGGTATGCGGGGACGAAGCGGGCTGCGACGTGCTTCATGCTCCGCAGCGACGCCATGAAGTAGAGCGTCAGGATCAGCACGATCGTGATCCCGGTGAAGCCGCCGGCGATACCGGCACCGACCGCGAACACGCCACCGCCGATGTCGACGAAGTTGCCCGGGTCCTTCACGAAGCCGAGCACACCCTGCACAGCATCGTCGATCGTGGAGCCGAACTGGCCGCTGATGTCTTTGAACCAGGCGCTGGCCATGAAGTCCTCGATCATCTTCGGTCCGTCCTTGACCAGATTGGTGATCTGTTCGACGAGGATCGGGACGATGGCGAGGATGATGCCGGCGAAGGCGAGGATCACACCGGCCACGACGATGGCCACGGCGGCGGGGCGCGGGAGCTTCTTCTCGATGAACCTGACGATGGGGTCGAGGCCGAGCGCGAGGAACACCGCGACGCCGATGTAGACGAGCACCGTCGCGAGCTGACCGACGACGCTGCCGATCCCCAGCGCCACCAGCACCCCGAGCGCGCCGAGCAGCCCGAACATGAACGGGTTGGTCCTGGCGTATGCCGCGACCGCATTGGAAGGCTGTGACGGGGCGGCCTCGGCCGCCGTTCGAAGCTCGGTGTTCGTGGTCACTCTTCTACGGCGCATGATTCCCCCGGTCGATGGTCAGACTCATCAGTTGATCACCCTGATGACGCGCGGTCAAGCCGGTGGCGCGGCGTGGCGATGCCTGGGCTGTCACCGTACGTCGGCGGTGTGCACGGCGGCACGTCGCGAGGTGACTCCGAGCTTGCGGTAGATGGAACGGATGTGCGTCTTGACGGTGGGGTAGGCGACCCCGAGGCGTGTGGAGATCTCCTCAGCGGTCATCGTCGTGCGCAGATAAGCGAACACTTCGCTCTCTCGAGGAGTGAGGACACCCGTCAGACGCCGTGCCAGCTCCCCGCGTCGTTCGAGGACCAAGCCGAGGAAATCGTCGTGGCGGGAGCCTCGATGCGCGTGGGCGCTGAGGAGGTCGCCGATGAGTGGGTCATCGGAGAGGAAAGGGGCGAGGATCCGCTCGGGAGCGGCGGCTTCGAGCGCTCGGTCGAGGTGCTCGTGGGCAGCGGTGCCGTGACCGGAAACGGCACGGAGGGCAGCGGTTGTGATCAGCGTGCTGACCCGCGCATAGCGGGGCAGGGGCCCGGCCGTCGCCAGCCGGAGCGCCTGGGCGGCAAGTGCGGGCTCACCGAGAACACGATAGAGCTCGGCGAGCACCGCATGGGCGACGGCGGCGCCCGGACGGGTGAGCGCAGGAGCAGCGATGGTCCGAGCACGGCCGTCGTGCCCTTCGGCATGAGCGAGCAAGGCGGAGATCACCCGACGCAGCGTGTCCCAGGGGATGCCGTGCTTATCGGCCTTGCTCACTCCTTGGAGCAGGCCGGACGCCATGTAGTAGCGGTCCTCGCGCTTCAGCGCCACGAGGCCCATCACCAGATAGAGACGGGCGAGGGCTTCGAAGTTGTTCCCAGGGCCGCTTTCGATGACGACCGAGTCGAGCATGGCGATCGATTCGTCGAAGTCCCCACGCCAGTAGGCGATCGTTCCGCGATTGGCCTGGGGGAGCCCGCCCTCGAAGAGATCCCAATCGGAGAGCGAGGGCGACACGGGCAGGGCATCGAGGGTCTGCTCCGCCTCGGTGAAGAGGCCGGCGTGGGTCAACGCGAAGGCGAGGTTGGACTGTGCGAGTCGGAAGGTCTCGGCCCGTCCGTGCAGGCGCGCCTCGTCTGCTGCAGAACGGAGCAGACCGATCGCGTCGGCGAGATCGCGTCGGAGGCGGACCTCGGTCCAACCGAGCAGGAAAAGCGCGGACGGGTAGTCGTCCTCGGACCCGCACCGGGTCAGAGCATCGCGCGCGCGGTCGGCGGCGGCCGCCTTCGTCGGAGTATCGGCCGCGAGAAGGAGCTCGGTGAAGCACACGACGAAGTCCTCGTCGGCGATGCGCAGTCCCTGGCCCCGGAGGAAGGCGGCGCCGTGCGAGTCGCCGAGGAGGTCACGGCAGCAGGCGCGGATGAGAAGCACATGCGCGTCGTGTGGGTCGGGATGGGCGAGGCAGAGCTGTTCGAGCTCCCGAGTGCGGGATTCGAGGATGAGGCGCAGCCAGTTCCGGCGCAGGGCGGTAGGCGCGAGCTCCGGATCGGCGGCGGAGAGGTCCTCTCGGACGGCGTCGATCACGGGACAACGATATCGGCGCCGCGACCATCGAGGGTCCCGGATTACTGGAGATCTCATCCGGCGAGGATGAGATCTGCGTTCCGGCCGTGACGGAGTCGCCAGACTTTCAAGGAAGCTCGCTCCTGCGGAGTCACTCTCCGAGCGCGAGCACCCGACACTGAACTTCATCCTCGCGGAACGCACTGTGCTCCACGAGAGAAACGGATTCTGACTGACATGCTCTTCTGGGAAACGCTCGGCTGGATGCTCTGGGCGACCGTCTTCATCGGCTACCTGTTCGCTCTGTTCGCGATCATCGGAGACCTGTTCCGCGACCGCGGACTCAGCGGATGGTGGAAGGCGGTCTGGGTCGTCCTCCTGATCTTCCTCCCGTTCCTCACAGTGCTGGTCTATCTGATCGCCCGTGGTCAGGGCATGGCCGAACGGAGCAGCAAGGCGGCGCGAGACGCGGAGGATGCTACCGAGTCGTACATCCGTCAGGTCGCGGGAAAGACCCCGACTGAAGAGATCGAGGCCGCTGCAGCGCTCCGAGACGCAGGCTCGATCAGCGCGGAGGAGTTCGAGCGCCTGAAGGCGAAGGCACTCGCCTGACCCTCATCCGACCACGACAGCAGGGAACACGATGTCTGCAACGAAAGTGAATGTCCGCAACTTCGCACGGGCCGAGTCCGATCTCATGTTCTCCCGGCTCGCGGCCGGCATCGGCCTCGGAACCTGGAATCACACCCGGGGTCTGAAGTCGCTCGACGACCAGCCCATCATCCGGCAGAACCGAGACACGCTCTACAGCAGCGCCATCATCGATGTGCGCGACGACGTCACGCTCACCTTGCCTGATGCCGACGGGCGGTACATCTCCGCGTTCATCGTGAATGAGGATCACTACGGGCCGCTGCTGCTGCGCGACGCCGGCGAGCACGTGCTCACGCGCGAGATGGTCGGCACCGACTTCGCTGCGGTCCTGGTGCGCATCCTCGTCGACCCGAACGACCCAGCCGACGTCCACGAGGTGAACCGTCTGCAGGACGACGTCCTCCTCGCGGGCGGGGGAGCGGGCGAGTTCCCGCTCCCGGCGTATGACGAACCCTCCCAGATCGAGACGCGGGACGCGCTCCTCGTTCTGGGACGCGGCATCTCGACGTACGATCGCGCATTCGGAACGAAGGACGAGGTCGACCCCGTCATGCACCTGCTCGGTGCCGCGGGCGGCTGGGGTGGGCTTCCCGAATACGAGGCCACGTATGTCAGCGTCGACGACGGCCTGCCCGTCGCCGACTACCGGCTTCGGTTGAAGGATGTCCCCGTCGATGCCTTCTGGTCGGTATCGCTGTACAACGCCGCCGGCTATTTCGAGCCGAACGATCTCGGTACGAACAGCATAAACAGCCTGACAGCCGTCACCGACGACGACGGGGGAGTCACGATCCATCTCGGTGCGCACCCTGAAGGCAGACCGAACGCGCTGCCGATCATGCCGGGATGGAACTATACGTTGCGGCTCTATCGACCGCGCCTTTCGGTTCTCGACGGCACCTGGGTCGCCCCGCGGCCCGAGGCGATCTAGGTGACGTACGGTGTCGACCGCAGTGACGGAACGACCGCTGGAATAGGAGATGACCCGATGAAAGCCCCACTCGATCGCCGGATCCCGCTCCACAGTGCGCCCAACCTGCGTGACCTCGGTGGCCTGCGCACGGTAGGCGGCGTCGTCCGATCAGGCGCCGTGTACCGCTCGGCGACCCTCGCCCGGCTCCAGGGGGACGACCTGGAGCCGTTCCGCCGGCTCGGCATCACGACGGTCTACGACCTGCGGACCGCCGGAGAACGCGGCGCGTCGCCTGATCAGCTGCCCGAGGGTGTGAAGCTCGTGGCATTGGACGTCCTGGCTGACAGCACCACCGATGTCGCGGCGGGTGTCGGTCAGCTCGCCGGCGACCCGGCAGCACTCGCCGCTTCACTCGGAGATGGCCGTGGCGCCGCCCTCATGCGGGACTCGTATCGCAACATCGTGAGTCTGCCGTCTGCGCTTCGCGCGTACCGGTCGTTCTACTTCGATCTCATCGATCCGGCACGCTCAGGCGCCGCGCTGTTCCACTGCACGACGGGGAAGGACCGCACCGGATGGGCTGCGGCATCGCTCCTCCTGCTGCTCGGCGTCAGCGAGGAAGATGTGCGCGCCGACTATCTCGAGACGAATGCCGACCTGCTCCCCGCGCTGCAGCCGCTCCTGGCTGCCGCGGCCGAGAAGGGTGTCGACACTCAGCTTCTCCTCCCGGTACTCGGTGTGCGCGGCGAGTACCTCGATGCGGCGATGGACGAGGCGCGGTCACGATTCGGCAGCATCGAGGGCTACGCCACCGTCGGGCTCGGCCTCAACGCGTCGGATCTGGATGCTCTCCGGCGCAGGTTCGTCATCCACCAGGGCTAGAGCCCTCGCCAGCACCGAAAGGGCTCCATCGTGAATCCGCAAGATGTCCTTCCCTTCCCACCGACACCGTCCGCGAGCACCGCAGGTCGGACCATGCAGGAGTCCGTCTACGGCCAGCGTGTCGCACCATCGCGACTACCCGACGATGCACCCAACATCCTCATCGTCCTGATCGACGACGCCGGCCCAGGCCTTCCCGACACCTTCGGTGGTGAGGTGAGGACCGATACCCTCTCCCGCGTCATCGACGAGGGGATCGGCTTCAACCGATTCCACACGACGGCGATGTGCTCTCCCACCCGTGCTTCGCTGCTCTCCGGCCGGAACCACCACCGGATCGGGAACGGGCAGATCGCGGAACTGGCCAATGACTGGGACGGCTATGCGGGGGAGATCCCACCTTCCAGCGCGCTCGGTGCCGAGGTGCTGAAGGACTACGGGTACTCGACGGCGGCTTTCGGCAAGTGGCACAACACCCCCGCGATCGAGACCGGAGCGATCGGTCCGTTCCACAACTGGCCGTCCCAGATCGGGTTCGAGTACTTCTACGGGTTCCTCGCCGGCGAGGCCTCGCAGTACGAGCCCAACCTGGTTCGCAACACCACGAGCGTCCTGCCCCCCAAAACGGCCGAAGAGGGATACCACCTCAGCGAGGACCTCGCGGATGACGCCATCGGCTGGCTCCGCGATCACAAGGCACTGGCACCGGACAAGCCGTTCTTCCTGTACTGGGCGTCGGGGGCGCTGCATGGCCCGCACCACATCATGAAGGAGTGGGCGGACAAGTACGCCGGACGATTCGACGGCGGCTGGGACGAGTATCGCGAGCGCGTCTTCGAGCGTGCGAAGGAGAAGAACTGGATCCCCGAATCCGCAGAGCTGACCGCACGCGATCCGCGGATGCCCGCGTGGGACGACATCCCGGAGGACGAGCGGGAGTTCCAGGCTCGGCTGATGGAGGTCGCGGCCGGCTTCGGTGAGCACGCCGACGTGCAGGCGGGGCGCGTCATCGATGAGATCGAGGCGCTCGGATACGGCGACAACACGCTGATCCTGTACATCTGGGGTGACAACGGCTCCTCGGGTGAGGGGCAGAACGGCACCATCAGCGAACTCCTCGCCCAGAACGGCATCCCCTCCACGGTGCGGATGCATATCCAGGCCATGGACGAGATGGGCGGCCTGGATGCACTCGGCACCGCGAAGGCCGACAACATGTATCACGCTGGCTGGGCATGGGCCGGAAGCACGCCCTACAAGGGCATGAAGCTGCTGGCCTCCCATCTCGGGGGCACACGCAATCCGATGGCCGTGCGGTGGCCGGCACGCATCACTCCCGATGCCACTCCGCGTTCCCAGTTCGTGCACTGCACCGACATCGTCCCCACCATCTACGACCTGCTGGGCATCAGCCATCCACGACAGGTCCGCGGCGTGCACCAGGATCCGATCGACGGAACCAGCTTCGCCGCAGCGCTGATCGATCCGGAGGCTAAGGAGACGCATCTCACGCAGTACTTCGAGATTCTCGGCAGCCGGGCCATCTATCACGACGGGTGGATGGCATCAGCCTTCGGTCCACGGGCACCTTGGGTGCCGGGTCTACCCGAGGGGATCGCCGACTGGACGCCCGACCATGACACCTGGGAGCTGTACCACCTGGCGGCGGATTGGACGCAGGCGCACGACCTCGCCGACGATCACCCGGAGAAGCTGGCACAGCTCAAGGAGCTCTTCGCCATCGAGGCGGCGAAGAACAGCGTCTATCCGGTCGGCGGCGGTCTGTGGGTGCCGATCTATCACCCCGAGCTCCGGATATCGACGCCGTACCGGAGCTGGAACTTCACCGGCAGTCTTCGACGCATGCCCGAGTTCATCGCGCCGGCTCTGGGGAATCGTGCCAACGTGGTGACGATCGATGCGGACATCCCTGAGTACGCCGATGGTGTGCTCTACGCTCTGGGCGGCGCCGGCGGCGGACTGACCTGCTACCTGGACGACGGCTACCTCTGCTTCGAATACAACACCTTCATCATCCACCGCACCAAGATCCGTTCCGAGGAGCGCGTGCCTTCAGGGCGGGCGGAGATCGTCGTCGAGACGGCCTACATCGAGCCGCGCCCGACGGGACCACTGCGCATCGACATCTCGATCGATGGTCGCCAGGTTGCGACCGGCACGGTGCCGGTCAGCGTCCCGCTGCTGTTCACCGCGAACGACTGCCTCGACATCGGAATCTGTCTCGGCGGCTCCGTCTCGCTCGACTACTTCGACCGCGCTCCTTTCGCCTTCACGGGTGAGATTCACTCCGTCGACGTGAGGTACACGAACTGACCTACGCCCGCCGATGCCCGGACGCGGAAGAGCCCGCCCCAGCAGAAGCTGAGGCGGGCTCTTCGCGATGCGCCGAGGTCTTGTGATCAGACCCCGAAGTACAGCTCGTACTCGAACGGGTGCGGGCGCTGGGCCATCGGCAGGATCTCGTTCTCGTACTTGTAGGAGATCCAGGTCTCGATGAGCTCCTTGGTGAACACGCCGCCCTCGAGGAGGAACTGGTGGTCGGCTGCCAGTGCGTCGAGCGAGTCGAGCAGCGAGTTCGGAACCTGAGGGATGTCCTTGGCCTCCTCGGGGGGAAGCTCGTAGAGGTCCTTGTCGACCGGCTCGTGCGGTTCGATCCGGTTCTTGATGCCGTCGAGTCCTGCCATCAGCTGTGCGGCGAAGGCGAGGTACGGGTTGCCGGAGGCGTCGGGCGCGCGGAACTCGATGCGCTTGGCCTTGGGGTTGGAGCCCGTGATCGGGATGCGGATCGCGGCGGAGCGGTTTCCGGCCGAGTAGACCAGGTTGACCGGAGCCTCGAAGCCCTTCACCAGACGGTGGTAGCTGTTCAGCGTCGGGTTCGTGAAAGCGAGCAGTGCCGGCGCGTGCGCCAGGATCCCGCCGATGTACCAGCGTGCGATGTCGCTGAGCTGGCCGTAGCCGGCCTCGTCGTAGAACAGCGGCTTGCCGTCGGCCCACAGCGACTGGTGCGTGTGCATGCCGGAACCGTTGTCGCCGTACAGGGGCTTGGGCATGAAGGTCGCGACCTTGCCCCACTCCTCGGCGGTGTTCTTGACGATGTACTTGAACTTGAGGATGTCGTCCGCCGCGTGGACCATCGTGTCGAAGCGGTAGTTGATCTCCTGCTGGCCGCCCGTGCCCACCTCGTGGTGCGAGCGCTCGAGGATGAAGCCCGCGTCGATCAGGTTGAGGGTGATGTCGTCGCGCAGGTCAGCGGTCTTGTCGACAGGGCTGACCGGGAAGTATCCGCCCTTGTACGGGGTCTTGTTGCCGAGGTTGCCGCCCTCTTCTTCGCGGCCGGTGTTCCACGCGCCCTCTTCCGAGTCGACGCTGTAGAAGCTGGAGTTCGCGGTGACCGAGTAGCGGACGTCGTCGAAGATGTAGAACTCGGCCTCGGGAGCGAAGAACGCGGTGTCGGCGATGCCCGTGGAAGTCAGGTACTTCTCGGCCTTCTTGGCGACCTGGCGCGGGTCCTTCGAGTAGATCTCGCCCGTGCGCGGGTTGTAGATGTCGAACAGCATGACGAGCGTGCTCGCCTCGCGGAACGGGTCGACGTATGCCGTGGTGACGTCGGGGATGAGCTGCATGTCGGACTCGTGGATGCTCGCGAAGCCGCGGATCGAGGAGCCGTCGAACAGCTGACCGTCGGTGAAGAAAGCCTCGTCGACCGTCGATGCAGGAATGTTGAAGTGCTGCTGTACACCCGGGAGATCGGTGAAACGGATGTCAAGGAACTTGACGTCGTTCTCCTTGATGTAGGTCAGTACCTCGGACGAATCTTTGAACATGTACGACTCCTGTAATGCGGATCGATGGCTTCACGGCCACTCTGCAGAGTACGGACGGGGGATTTCTCTACGGTATCCGCTTTGTTTCGGGTGTGTTACAGGAGCCGGGCGACGGAGCGTCATCTCGCGCTCGGTAGGCTGGGGGAGTGACGGATGCTGTGAACATGTACCCCGGTGAGAGACTCGGACTCCCCGAATCCGGATCCAGGAGCATCGCTCGTCCCGGTCGTCGCATCGGCGCCCTCGTGATCGACTACGTCGCGGCGACGATCATCGCCACCGGTTTCCTCGGATACGACCAGTTCGCCCTTCCCACAGAGGCCGGGCTCACCCAGTTCGCACCGATGCTGGTGTTCGCCGTGCTGCAGATCCTCTTCATTCCGACCGCTGGTGGCAGCCCGGGACACCGCATCCTCGGAATGCGTCTGGTGCGTCTCGACGGCAGCTGGATCGGGCTGTGGCGTCCTATCGTCCGCACGCTGCTTCTCGTCGTCGTCGTGCCCGCGGTCATCTGGGACACCGATCAGCGAGGCCTCCACGACAAGGTGGTCGGCACGGTGCTGATCCGCACCTGAGGCTCGTGCTCAGTCCCGGCCGCGGTTGCGCCGACGGGCTTCGCGTGGAGCTCGTCCGCCGAGGAAGGAGCGCGCAGGGTCGACGACGTAGCCACGACGCAGTGCCTCGCGGCCGATGAGCATCCGGAAGCCCATCTCGTCGCGGTTGTTCAGGGTGACCTCTGCGAGCACCTCGCGGTCGACGAGACGGATCAGCAGCTCCACCACGAGTCGCTCCTGGGCATGTCCTGAGGAACTACGTACCGCGCGCCGATCGTGGATCGGGCACTCGACGACCACGGCATCCTCCTGGCTGTCCTGCCAGGGCTTGACCTTGAATCGGACCCAGGGCTGATCGTCCTGCACGAACTCCACGATGTCGAACGCGTGCAGCGATGAGGTGCGCGCACCGGTGTCGATCTTCGCCTTTATCCAGTCGACTCCGAGATCGGGCAGGCTCACCCATTCTCGCCACCCCGTAAGGGTGTTTGAATGGGGGGTAGTCCTACTCACCTGATACATCCTGGCAGGAAATCCCCCGTGAAGATCGCAGTGCTCTCCCGCGCGCCGCAGGCGTACTCCACTCAGCGACTGCGTGCGGCCGCGCTTCAGCGCGGTCACAACGTCAAGGTGCTCAACACCCTGCGCTTCGCGATCGATCTGACCGCAGATGAACCCGACCTCCACTATCGGGGGCGTCAGCTCAGCGACTACGACGCGATCCTCCCGCGCATCGGCAACTCGATCACGTACTTCGGTACGGCGGTGGTGCGTCAGTTCGAGCAGATGGACGTCTACACGCCCAACACCGCGAATGGAATCTCCAGCGCTCGCGACAAGCTGCGCGCGAACCAGATCCTCTCCCGTCACAACATCGCGATGCCGCCGACCGCGTTCGTGCGCAACCGCGCCGACGTCCGTCCCGCGATCGAGCGCGTCGGCGGAGCGCCTGTCGTCATCAAGCTGCTGGAAGGTACTCAGGGGATCGGCGTCATCCTCGCGCCGCAGGTGAAGGTGGCCGAGGCGATCATCGAGACGTTGCACTCCACCAAGCAGAACGTGCTCATCCAGAAGTTCATCTCTGAGAGCCGTGGACGTGACATCCGCGCCCTGGTCGTCGGTGACCGCGTCGTCGCCGCCATGCGACGTTCCGCGGCCGGAGACGAGTTCCGATCGAACGTGCACCGGGGTGGATCGGTCGAGGCTGTAGAGCTTGACCCTGTGTACGAGCGTGCAGCCGTGCGCTCCGCCCAGATCATGGGACTGCGGGTGGCCGGCGTCGACATGCTCGAGGGTGACGAGGGGCCTCTGGTGATGGAAGTGAACTCCTCGCCGGGACTGCAGGGCATCGAGACTGCGACGAAGCTCGACGTCGCCGGCGCCATCATCGACTACATCGCAGGTCAGGTGGCGTTCCCGGAGATCGATGTCAGGCAGCGTCTGACGGTCTCGACGGGTTACGGCGTCGCAGAGCTGATGGTGCACGGAGCCGTCGACCTGGTCGGTAAGACGTTGGGTGAGGCGGGGCTCTGGGAGCGTGACATCACGGTGCTCACGCTGCACCGCGGCGTCAGCGTGATCCCGAACCCCCGCAAGCACGTCGTCCTCGAGGCCGACGATCGGTTGTTCTGCTTCGGCAAGCTCGACGAGATGCGCTCGATGGTCCCCGAACGTCGTCGGCGTCGCGCGAAGGTCCGCCGGCTGCCGCGCCAGCCCCTCTCAGAGTGAAAGAGAACGCGGCCGCTCTCGAAAGAGGACGGCCGCGTTCTTCGTTTCAGCGGAGACGGGAGCTCAACGAGGACGCTGAGAGCGCACCTTCGTCGGGTCGATGCCCTTCGGGATCGGCAATGACGACAGCGACTGCGACACCGAGTCCACGCGGCGGATGACAGCGGCCATCGTGGCCTTGTCGATCGCCTTCGGAAGCTTCTTGATCGTCTTCGAGAGATCGGCGATCGCGACCTCGTCGTCACCGTGTCCGACATAGAGGACGGTGACCGGGACGCCATGTGCGACGCGCTGAGCCTTGCTGCGCTCTTCGTTGACAAGACGGGTCAGCCGCCCGCGGGCACCTTCGCCCACGACGACGATGCCGCCGCGGCCGATGGTGCGGTACACGGCCTCCTGCGTCTTCGGGTTGATGCCGACGGGCGTCTCGGATGCCTGCCAGCTGCGGCCGAGGCTGGTGCTGAGCACGTGCCCGGTTGCGCCGGGCATGCCGTCGATCTTCGAGTACATGGCGGACGTCGACAACCGCGTCATGAGGAACAGAGCGCCGAGGACACCCAGCATCAGGCCGGTGATGCCCCAGAGGACGAGCGTCCACACCTGGAAGGGGGGAATCAGGTACCCGGCGACGAGGCCGAGAAGCACGCCACCGACGAGGATCGCGGCCTGTGCCCAAGGGAGCCAGGCGTACGCCTCACGAGTGAACCGGAAGAGGGACTTGATCTGGGAGAAGAACCCAGGACGCTTTTCGGGTTCAGGAGCACGCTTTGCCATGGGCACCAGCCTACCGAGTCTGCGGGCTCGGTGATGTCGGCGTTCGCGCGAAGCGGAGCGACAGGGACCGCACTTGTTCTGCACATCTGGGGTGTCGGCGACAATCCATCCCTATGGCGCCAGAATCAGCGGCAGCGCGTTCCCGCTGCGCTGTGATGGAGGAATGGCAGACATCGAGATCGCGGAGAGCCGGGGGACGTCACTCATACCGGGTGCGCATCGGGTGATCAGGGCTATCGACGCGACCGAGGGTCCGTTCGCGGGGACGCTGGTAACCCAGGGGGAAGGGGTGGTGGTGAGGGTCGATGCGGCCGCCCTCAGCGAATGGGTGGGGTGGCGGTTTTCGGGCGCGGAGCACGTCGCTGCACCGCTCGACGTCAGTCGGCGCCAGGGAGGACACGATGCGCTGCTTCCGTGGTGCACGGACCGGGTGCTGGGGTTCCTCGGTCGTCGGACAGCGGCAGGAGGGGGCTTGGCGTCCGGGGAGTGCAGCACGGTCGTGGTCAGTCTTCTGCGTGGTCTCGATGAGCTGGGGGAGGGCGCAGAAGGTGTGCGCACCGGAGTGTGGTGGCTCACCGATGGTGGCCGCCCCGTGTTCGTCCTCGGGCACGGGGCCGATGCCAGGACGGGGGTCGTGGAGATCATCCAGCAGTTGAGCGAGCTCAGCACCGACAAAGTGCTGCGACGTGCGCTGGGAGTGATCGAGGAGGGGCTGGGCAAGACCCTCGCGCAGCCGCGTCTTCCGCGCAAGCTCACCGAGGTCTGGGAGCAGGAGTTGCTGAGCGTCGCCGCCCCGCAGCCGCTGCAGCGCGGAGCCCCCGCCCCTGAGCGCGCGAGGGACGTTGCGCGGACGATGACTTCGCGTGAACTCGTCGTGCCCCCGCGCGAGCTTCGCCTGCGAGCGGATCGATCCCGCAGGGGGGAGGCACGGAGGATCGTCGACAGGGTCGGGGGCGTTCGCAGCGCCGCACGCACTTTGGTCGGTGTGATTCAACTGCGGCTCGAGTCCGTGCGGCGCATCCGTTCCGCGCGAAGCACGCCGATGGCTAAGGCGACAGTGGGCAACGAGCCGCGGGGACACCTCCGACGACGTTCGTTGCTCGTCGCGGGAGCCGCCGCAGCACTGGTGCTCGCCGGCGGGTTGCTCTGGCCGAATGGCGACGCGCCAGGCAAGGCTTTGGATGAGGCTGGGGGAGCCTCATCCGAGGGGCCGGCGCCGACTCCCGATGAGACGCAAGCTCCGGGAACACCGGCGGCTAGCGAGGCCCCCGATGAAGACGACGGTAGTGGGCTCCCGTCGGCGGCAGACGAAGACCCGGCGGCGGCCGCGCCCGCGCTTCTGAAGACGATCGCGGATTGTCGAGCTCAGGGGGACAGCTCGTGCGCTGACGCGGTGGCGGGGGATTCAGAGGGTGTGGTGGAAGCTCTTCGCGGGGTGGAGCCGGCACCATCGTCAGCGGAACTGGTCGATGCCTACGGTGATGTGGCGGTGATCCGACTCGGCACGGATGCCGGCAGTGGCGATGCGGTGGAGGAGAGCAGACGAGCTTCCGCGCAGATGATCGTCGTACTCATCCGGACCGAAGAGAAATGGCTGGTCCGCGACGTCTATGACGTCGCGGACCAGCCAGGATGACTTCTTGCGATCAGGCGCCGAGCTGAGCGGCGAACTGAGCCGCCTCGAGTCGAGACTTGATGGCACCGAGGAACCGGGCCGCGTCGGCGCCGTCGATGATCCGGTGGTCGTAGGAGAGGGCGAGGTACACGTACGAACGGATGGCGATCGCATCTGCACCCCCGACCTTCACAAGGCCCGGACGCTTGACGACCGTGCCGGTGCCGAGAATCGCGGACTGCGGAAGGAAGACGACCGGAGTGTCGAACAGCGCGCCACGTGAACCCGTGTTGGTCAGCGTGAAAGTACCACCGGCGAGCTCGTCGGGCTTCAGCTTGTTGTCGCGGGTGCGTGCGGCGAGATCGGCGATCTCGTGTGCAATCTGAGCGATGCTCTTGGAAGCAGCGTCACGCAGAACCGGAGTGAGCAGGCCGCGCTCCGTGTCGACAGCGATCGAGACGTTCTCGCTGGCCGGGTAGACGATGTTCTCACCGTCGACGGTGGCGTTGACGATGGGGAACGCCTGCAGGGCCTCAGCGGTGGCGAGCGCGAAGAACGGCAGGAACGACAGCTTGTCGCCCGTCTTCTCCAGGAACGATGCCTTCACGCTGTCGCGGTAGTCAGCGACAGCCGTGACATCGACCTCGACGACCGTGGTGAGCTGAGCAGTCTGCTGCATCGACTCGACGGCACGCTTGGCGAGAACCTTGCGCAGACGCGACATCGGCTGCGTGGTCCCGCGAAGAGGCGAGACCTCGAGCGGAGCAGGTGCGGCAGCGGTAGCAGCGGGTGCTGCCGACGCGGTCTCTGCTGCCTTGAGAACGTCTTCCTTGCGGATGCGACCTCCAACTCCGGTTCCGGTGACAGAAGCCAGGTCGACGCCCTGCTGCGCAGCCAGACGTCGCACCAGCGGCGTCACATACAGGTTGTCGCTGTCGGTCGGCAGCGTGAGCTTCGATGCGGCCGGAGCCGATGCAGCCGCAGGCGCAGGCGCAGCAGCAGGTGCGGGCGCGGCGGCAGCGGGTGCCGGGGCAGCGGCAGGTGCAGCGGCCGGAGCCGGGGCGGCGGCGGGTGCCGGGGCGGGAGCTGCGGGGGCCTCAGCAGCCGGTGCAGCTGCGGGAGCAGCACCGGAGCCGACGCGCGCGAGCACAGCACCGACGGAGACTGTCTCATCCTCGCCGGCGACGATCTCCTGCAGCACACCAGCAACCGGCGACGGGATCTCGGTGTCGACCTTGTCGGTGGAGATCTCCAGAATCGCTTCGTCGACTGCGATGCTGTCGCCGACCTGCTTCAACCAGCGGGTCACGGTGCCCTCAGTGACGCTCTCACCCAGCTCGGGAAGAACGATGTCGGTCGCATCGCCTGCGGGCGCAGCCTCGGCGGCGGGAGCCGGTGCTTCTGCTGCCGGGGCGGGGGCCGCCGGAGCTGGCTCGGCGGGTGCCTCTTCTGCTGCGGGTGCAGCGGCAGCCGGAGCATCCGTTGCCGGGGCCGGAGCGCTGCCATCGCCGATGCGCGCTAGGAGGGCGCCGACCTCGACGGTCTCGTCTTCGGATACGAGGATCTCCTCGATCACACCGGAAACGGGGGAGGGGATCTCGGTGTCGACCTTGTCGGTCGAGATCTCGAGCAGGCCCTCGTCCGCCTGCACGGTGTCTCCCACCTGCTTGAGCCAGCGGGTGACCGTACCCTCTGTGACGCTCTCGCCGAGAGCGGGGAGGACGACGGATGTGCTCATGACTGAGTCTCCTTCAGGAAGTTGTATGACGCTTGTCTAGCTTAGTGACTCGGGCACCGGTTGGTGCTCAGAGGGCGTGCAGGGGCTTGCCGGCCAGGGCGAGGAAGGCCTCGCCGAGGGCCTCGCTCTGTGTCGGGTGGGCATGGATCAGGGGGGCGATGTCCTCGGGGTGAGCCTCCCACGCGACCGCGAGCTGCCCTTCGGTGATGAGCTCGCCGACACGATCGCCGAGCAGATGCACACCGATGACGGGGCCGTCTTTGAGGCGGACGACCTTGACGAGTCCGCCCGTCCCGATGATCTCGCTCTTGCCGTTTCCGGCGAGGTTGTACTCGTAGGCGACGATCGCGTCGGCGCCGTGCTCGGCGGTCGCAGCTTCCTCGGTCACGCCGACAGAGGCGACCTCGGGGCTCGAGTACGTGACCTTGGGGATCTGCACGTCCGGGATGTTGGCCGGAGACAACCCGGCGATCCGCTCGGCGACGGCGATGCCCTGCTGGAATCCGCGGTGGGCGAGCTGGAGGCCGGGGACGATGTCGCCGACAGCCCAGACGCCGGGAACTCCGGTGCGCAGATCTTCGTCGACGGTCACGAAGCCCCGGTCGAGGGTCACACCGGCCTCTTCGAAGCCGAGGTCGGCTGTGACCGGTCCCCGCCCGACAGCGACGAGGAGATAGTCGGCCGTGAATTCCTTGCCGTCTTCGAGTGTGACGGTGACGGACGAGTCGTCCTGAACCGCGCTCTGGAAGCGGATACCGAGGGAGTACTGGATGCCGCGACGGCGGAAGGCTCGCTCCAGGCCCTTGCTGAGGGCGATGTCTTCGTTGGGCACGAGGTGTGGCAGCGCCTCGATGATCGTGACCTCGGAGCCGAATGAGCGCCAGACGCTGGCGAACTCCACGCCGATCACACCGCCACCGAGGATGAGGACACGCTCGGGAACCACGTCGAGGGCGAGTGCCTGCTCGCTCGTGAGAATCCGACCGCCGATGTCGAGGCCGGGAAGCGACCGGCTGTAGGAACCGGTCGCGAGTACGACGTCGGCACCGACGTACACGTCGTCGCCGACGGTGATGCTGTGGTCCGGGTTCAGTCGTCCGAGACCTGCGACGGTCGTGATGCCACGGGCTTTGACGAGCCCCTCGAGACCCTTGAACTTCTTGGCGACGATGCCTTCGCGGTAGGCGCGGACGCCCGCGGGGTCGATGCCTTCCAGCGTGGCGCTCACACCGACGGACGCGGCGTCACGCACGTGTTCCGCGACCTCCGCCGCGTGCAGCAGCGCCTTGGTCGGGATGCACCCGCGGTGCAGGCAGGTGCCGCCGACCTTGTCCTTCTCGATCAGCGCGACCGACTTGCCGAGCTCACTCGCGCGCAACGCTGCGGCATAGCCGCCGCTGCCGCCGCCCAGGACGACGATGTCGAAGGTGTGGGTTGTCATATGTCATGCCTCCGTGTGGGATGCTGCGGCGAAGGCGACGATCGATCGGACCATCGCCCCGGTGGGGCCCTTCTCAGTGAAGCCGTAGGGGGCTCCGGCGTGCTCGCCGGATCCCGCGATGTCGAGGTGCACCCACGGGATGCGCGGGGCGTCCTCGGCATCCGACGTGCGCCCGACGAAGCGGCGCAGGAACAGGCCGGCGTACGAGGCGCCGCCCATCCGATCGCCCATGTTCGCGTTCTGCAGATCGGCGATGGGGGACTCGAGCGACTCCTCCATGTACTCCGGCAGCGGCATGTGCCAGGCGGGCTCATCGACCTGCGCGGTCGCGGAGATGAACGAGGAGACCGTCTCGACGTCGCCGAAGACGCCGGTGTGCCGGTGGCCGAGTGCGGCGACGATGGCGCCAGTGAGGGTTGCCACGTCGATGATGACGTCGGGGTGTTCGCGGCTCGCGGCGACCAGGCCGTCGGCCAGGACCAGCCGACCCTCGGCATCGGTGTTGTTGACCTCGACCGTCGTGCCGTCGAGGATGCGGATGACGTCGCCGGGGCGCAGTGCCCGACCGGAGGGCATGTTGTCGGTGATGCAGAGCCATGCCGTCACGTGGACCGGGAGGCCGAGCGTGGCGATCGCGCGGATCGCGGCGAGCGAGGTCGCAGCTCCTGCCATGTCGAACTTCATGCCGACCATCGATGCGGCGGGCTTCAGCGACAGACCGCCGGTGTCGAAAGTGATGCCCTTGCCGACCAGCGCGATGTGTCGCGTGGCATCGGCGGGGGAGTAGTCCAGACGCACCAGCCGCGGCGGGCGGTCAGAGCCCTGCCCGACGCCGAGGATGCCACCGAAGCCCTTTTCTGCGAGGGCGGTCTCATCGAGGATCTCGACCGCGACGTCGAGGTCGGCGACGCTGTCGGCCGCACTCTGGGCGAGCTGTGCGGGGCTCTGCCACTCGGCGGGGACATTCACGAGGTCCTTGATGAGCGCGACCGCGTCACCGATGGTCTGCGCGTACTCGGCGTCCTCGTCGTCGAGTGCGGCGTGCAAGGTGATCGCGGTGGCGCGCGTCTTGCCCTTCTCGGTCCGGTATCCGTCGAACTTGTGTCCACCGAGCACAGCGCCCTCGGCCGCTGCCGCGGCGAAGGACTCGAGACCCTCGGCGAGGGCGACCGCGACGTGCTCGAAGCCGGTGAGCGTTCGCAGCGCCGCTCCGGTCGCGTTGCGCACCGCCGCCGCATCCGGCTTGTCACCGGCGCCGACGACCGCGAAAGGCAGCGACGTCACCTCCGGCGCATACACGCGGGTGAACGATCCCGGCGAACCGGTGAAGCCGACACCGGCCAGCGCATCGGCGAGGCCGGGATAGGCCGTCAGCGATTCCGCCGAACCGGGAAGAGCGGCGACGACGAGCACTGCGGCATCTGCAGCGCTTCCGGGGAACAGATCAGTGGTGTGCGAGAGCACGGGAAGCGTCATGTCTCCATCCTAGGATCTCCGCCGCAGCGAGGTCGCGCGCCCTCCGTGTGCGTGTTCGCTCTCAGCATGAAGCACCGGGCCCCGGTATCCGGACCTGCTCGTAGCATGGACACATGCCCTTCTCCGGTGAGATCCACGAACGCGTCGCGAACGCGCCCGCAGTGCCGCATGGCCTGCCGCTGGTGCTGCTGCTCACCGGCTTCACGGATGCGGGCAGCGCGGTGTCCGGCCTCATCGACCACCTTCGTGAGACGGCGTCGCCGGAGCCTGTCGTCGTGTTCGAGAACGACGCGCTGCTCGACTACCGCGCACGCCGCCCGGTGATCTCGTTCGATCAGGACCATCTCACCGAGTTCAAGCCGCCGAGGCTCGAGCTGTCGCTCGCGACGGATGCGCTCGGGCGCCCGTTCCTCCTTCTCGCCGGCTACGAGCCGGACTTCGCCTGGGACCTCTTCGCGAGCACCGTCCTCGCATTGGCCAGCGAGTTCGAGGTCTCCGGCCTGCACTGGGTGCACTCGATCGCGATGCCTGTTCCCCACACCCGCCCGATCGGTACCACCGTCAGCGGAAACCGCCGCGAACTCACGGTCGCGCACTCGGTCTGGCGGCCGCGCACCCAGGTGCCGGCGACCGCCGGCCATCTGCTCGAGTTCCGCTTCGTCGAGCGAGGCGACCGTGCGGTCGGCTTCGTCCTGCTGGTCCCGCACTACCTTGCCGAGACCGAGAATCCTGATGCCGTCATCGCCGCAGCCGAACGTCTGATGGCGTCGACGGGCCTGGTGCTGATGCTCGATGCCGTCCAGGAGCGTCGGGAAGACTATCTGAAGCGCGTCGACGAGCAGGTGGCGGGAAACGACGAGCTGCAGCAGATGGTGCACAACCTCGAGCGCCGTTATGACGCCTACATGGCGGGGCGCAATCCTGACGATGACTCCTACGACGAGGGTGGCTTCAGCGAGCGCGACCTTCCCAGCGCCGACGAACTGGCCGCTGAGCTGGAGCGCTATCTGGCGTCACGGCCCTCTGGCGATGAGGACAAGCCGGGCCGCGGCTGAGACCGATTCAGGAGAACTTCGACGGAATGCGTCCGCATCGCCACACGTGTGCGATACTAGGACTCTGACCCGTTGTCAATCAGTGTTTTCGAGCGCTGGACTTGACAAGGGTCTTACTAGTGTCCGAAATGTCCCGGGGCTACACAGCAGCTCCGTGAAAGGCGAAACGTGACTCCTGCCACGACGAAGAACACCCGGACGAAGAAGGCTGCCGAAGAGACGACCGCCGACGCTTCGGCCGAGGTCGAAGCTACCGAGAAGCCTGCGCCCCTGAGCGCGGCCAAGCGCGCCGCCGCGAAGCGTGCCCCCGTCAAGAAGAAGAAGTCCGAGGACGTCGTCGAAGAAGACGAGGCTCCTGTTGCTGGCGCTACCGACGACAGTGACGACGACGACGAAGACTCCAAGCCGAAGTTCACCGAGCCGCTGCCGACCGGCGCGATCGTCATCTCCTCGAACGATGACGAAGATGTCCCGGTCTACTCGACGCAGATCACCGGCGCGACGGCGGACCCGGTCAAGGACTACCTGAAGCAGATCGGAAAGGTCGCGCTGCTGAACGCGGCCGAAGAGGTCGAGCTCGCGATGCGCATCGAGGCAGGTCTCTTCGCCGAGGAGAAGCTGTCCGCGATGAGTGCAGCGGAGAAGACAGGCCAGCTCGGCCTCGACCTGCAGTGGGTCGCCCGTGACGGTCAGCGCGCCAAGAGCCACCTGCTCGGTGCGAACCTGCGACTGGTCGTCTCGCTCGCGAAGCGCTACACCGGCCGTGGAATGCAGTTCCTGGACCTGATCCAGGAGGGCAACCTCGGTCTCATCCGCGCGGTCGAGAAGTTCGACTACACCAAGGGCTTCAAGTTCTCGACGTACGCCACCTGGTGGATCCGTCAGGCCATCACCCGCGCCATGGCCGACCAGGCCCGCACGATCCGTATCCCGGTGCACATGGTCGAGGTCATCAACAAGCTCGCCCGCGTGCAGCGGCAGATGCTGCAGGACCTCGGTCGCGAACCCACTCCGGAAGAGCTCAGCCGTGAGCTCGACATGACGCCGGAGAAGGTCGTCGAGGTGCAGAAGTACGGCCGCGAGCCCATCTCGCTGCACACGCCGCTCGGCGAAGACGGAGACAGCGAGTTCGGTGACCTCATCGAGGACACCGAGGCCGTGGTTCCCGCCGACGCAGTCGGCTTCACCATGCTGCAGCGTCAGCTCGAGCAGCTGCTCGACTCGCTCTCCGAGCGTGAGGCCGGCGTGATCCGGATGCGCTTCGGACTCGGCGACGGCCAGCCCAAGACCCTCGACCAGATCGGTGACACGTTCGGCGTGACGCGTGAGCGCATTCGCCAGATCGAGTCGAAGACCATGGCGAAGCTGCGTCACCCGAGCCGCTCGCAGTCCCTGCGGGACTACCTCGAATGAGCCAGGAGAACGGCACCGCGAACGACGGCAAGGCGCTCGAGGCGAGCGTCGACGGCAAGAGCTATGCGCGTATTCCGCTGCGTACCCGAGTCGTCATGCCCGAAGACGATCTCGATGCGATCATCACCGAGTACGCGAAGGATCACGTGCAGCCGGGCGACCTGCTGTTCGTGACCGAGAAGATCGTCGCGATCACGCAGGGACGCTCGTACCGTCTCGATGAGATCAAGCCCCGCAAGCTCGCGCTGTTCCTTTCGAAGTACGTCACCCGCACGCCCTACGGCATCGGGCTCGGCATGCCGGAGACGATGGAGATGGCGCTGCGTGAATGCGGTACGCCACGCATCCTGTTCGCTTCAGCGGTCGCAGCGGTCACCAAGGCGTTCGGTCGTCGCGGTGACTTCTACCGCATCGCGGGCGACAAGGCGCGAGCGATCGACGGTCCCACCAAGCACACCATCCCGCCTTACAACGAGGCGGTCGTGCTCGGACCGAAGGATCCCGACGGTGTCGCCGCACGCGTGAAGGCCCTTATCGGCGGTCAGGCTGAGGTCGCCGTGGTCGACATCAACGACCTCGGCGGCAACATCCTCGGATCGACGCTCGACAAGGACGGCGAACGTCGCCTGATCAAGATCCTCGGCGACAACCCGCTCGGTCAGGGCCTGGAGTCCACGCCGCTCGGCATCGTGCGCGAGATCTGACCCGCGAGAACTCATGAAGAAGGCCCCGGATGCTGCGCATCCGGGGCCTTCTCGTTGTCTCAGAAGCCGATGGCCTCGCGGTAGCGCGGCTTGTGGCCGGTGCGGATACCGGTGACGCTGGGCTTGTTCTCATACACGCCGGCGCCCCAGTTGCCTTCGACCAGTACCGGTCCGTCCGGAGAGACGACGATGTCCCAGCCGACGTACTGCACCTGCGGCACGACGCGAGCGACCTTGTCGATGAATGCGCGCACCTCGTCCATGTACGGCAGCTGGAAGTCGGCGATGCGGAAGCCGGAATCGGGATGCGTCTCATGTACGTGTCCGTGCGAGTCGTAGCCGGCGCCCACGGCGTGTCCGTTCTCGTCGAGCATCGTGTAGAAGCCGCCGAACGTCATCTGATCGCTCACTGCGCCGCGGCCGAACTTCTGCGCCATGGCGAGGATGTGGGCTTTCTCGCCGTCGAAGAATGCGGTGATGCGAGTGGTGTTCACGGTGCCGGGGCACACGGCCGCAAGCGCATCGTGCTGGCGGATCACCTCTTCGATGAGCAGTTCGCCTCGAGTCAGGAGCCCGCGGTGGAACTCGTCCCAGTCGGTGATGTCGGCGGCGTGGTAGCGGTGCACGCCGGTGCCGGCCTGTCCCACCGGCTCCTTCGTGACGATCGTGCCCAGGCGCTGCGTGAGCTCGCGCACAGCATCCGCGTTGCCCGCTTCGACGACCATCCACTCGCGATGCAGGTACTCGGAGAACTGCTTGTCGAACTCGACCTTGTCCTGGAAGATCCAGCGGTAGTCCGGGTGGTCGTACCGCTGCGAGAGCTGGTTCGAGACCGGATGCGTCATGTAGGTCTCACGCTCGGACCTGGTCAGGATGGCGAAGTCGTAGTCGATGTAGTCCTGGAATCCGACGTTGTGACGCGCGGCGGACCAGAGCATGTCGACGACGATGGCCGGGACAGCCTTGTGGTGCTGCTCAGATGCCTCTTTGGCACGTTCCACCACCGATCCGACATCGATACGGCGGGCACGTCCCAGCAGATAGCGGATGCGGGGCGCGAGGGAAAGACGAGACATGAGGCTCCAGGGTCGGGGTCTCCACCAGTCTACGGGGGCCACGGCGGCTGACCTGGGAGGCGGAAGCTAGGGTGGAACACGTGTGTGAGACGACTTCCAGCTCCCTGCCGCGCGCGATGATCTCGCGCTCCGCCCTGGCTGCGGGAGCCACGGCGGCCGTGCTCGGGGGTGGTCGAATCGCCGATCTCCGCCGCGACGCGTGGGGTCACGGTGTTCTCGCCGTCGCTCAGGTGGTTGCCGCTGCCGGTGCTGACCGGGTGCTCGTCGACGCGCAAGGAGAGGTCGAAGCGCTAAAGCTTGAAGGAATCCACGGTGTCACCACCGGTGTGCCCGATATCGATCCGATGCTCCTCTACGGCCTCCCTGATGACGCCGGCACGCTCATCACGCGACCGGTGATGCGCCTGACCGGCAGTGTCCTCTCGACGAAGCGCCTGCGGCCGGGCGATGCGGTCTCCTACGGATACACCTATCGTGCCGCGGAGGCGACCACGGTGGCCCTCGTGACCGGGGGATATGCGCAGGGGATCGTGCGGGCACTCGGCAATCGCGCCGATGTGGAAGTCGGCGGCATCGCCAGGCCCATCGTCGGGCGGGTTGCCATGGACGTCTGCGTGGTGGACCTCCAGGGTGAGGATGCAGAGGTCGGGGCGGCGGTCACGTACTTCGGCGGCGAAGGTCCCTTGGCGGCAGGTATCACGCGCTGGGCCGCGGTGACCGGGATGGACTCCGCGGAGCTCGTCGCCGTCGCCGGAGCACACGCCGTACGGGGGTGGGAAGCATGACGCGCCCCGAGCTCCGCCTGAGCTCCGGCGCCCTCCGCGCGAACGTCGAGGCCGTGCGCGCACGTATCGCCCCGTCCGCCCTGATGCTCGTCCTCAAGGACGACGCATACGGACACGGACTCTCCTGGGCGGTCGAGACCGCGGTCGACTCGGGTGTCGAGTGGTTCGGCAGCTACGACATCCGCAGCGCGATAGCGGTTCGGAGAGTAGCCGGAGGCGATGTCAGGATCTTCGCCTGGGTCACGTCGACCGATGGGGAGATCGATGACGCTCTGCTGCAGAGGATCGATCTCGGCGTCGGCACGATCGAGTACCTGAGACGGATCATCGCGCGCGCAGAAGCTCTCGGCACGAGCGCCAGAGTGCACTTGAAGATCGATACGGGGCTGCACCGCAACGGCATCCTTCCCGAGGACTGGGTGTCAGCCGTGATCGAAGCGCGGCAGGCCGAGCGGGCAGGTCATCTCGACATCGAGGGCGTGTGGAGCCACATCGCCGAGGCGAGCGATGCGGACGACGATGTCGCTCAGACGGTCTTCCTCGATGCTGTCCGCGTCGTGGGGGAGTCCGGTACGACGCCTGCTGCGCTGCATCTGACTGCATCCGCTGCGTCGTGGTGGCGACCAGAGCTTCGCGGCACCATGTCTCGTATCGGCGCGTTCTGCTACGGCGTCCGTTCAGCCGACGGGCCTGAGCTCGAGGGCATCCGCCCGGCGGCGAGCCTCATCGCCACCGTCACAGACATCGCCGACAACGAGGCGACGATCGGTATCGGGAGTTTCGACGGACTCCCGTCGTCTTTGTCCGGCGCCGGCGTCGGTACGCCGGGCGGCAAGCGAGAACTCACGTCTATCGGTCACACGACCTCGGTCGTCCGCAGTTGGCCGGGCGCCCGTATCGGCGACGAAGTCGTCGTCTTCGGTGATGGAGCTCACGGCGAGGAATCGGCGACGACCCTCGCAGAGCGGATCGACACCGTTGGCGAGGAGATCCTCACCAGGCTCACATCACGCGTGCGTAGGGTCGTCGCCGACTGACCTCGGTCAGTCGACGGATCAGACCGTCTCGACGAGACGGGCGGTCTCGTCGTGCCAGCTGGTGGCGATGCTGCGAAGCTTCTCTTCGTACTTGCGACCATGGTGGGCGCAGAACAGAAGCTCGGATCCGTTGACCTCAGCGGCGATGTACGCCTGAGCGCCGCATGAATCACAACGATCCATGGCGGTCAGGCGGAACTCGACGGTGGAGGTGTCACGTTCGGTCGTTGCGTTCATCTCGGTGCCTCCTCGGGTGTCGGCTTCGCTGGGGGATTTGGTCAATACAACCACGCTCCACCTGTACGCATGCCCGGTTTGCGGCGTGTTTCGCTCAGCGCGTACGGGCCCGCGGCCAAGTGGCCTCTCGCGGGGAGTGTCTGCGGAGCCGGAGGAGCTCGCGAGATTAGACTCGGAGATTGTGAATGCCGAGTACTCCGCCCATCATCTTCAGGTGCTTGAAGGCCTTGAGGCCGTCCGCAAGCGCCCGGGAATGTACATCGGGTCGAACGGGTCGCCCGGACTCATGCACTGCCTCTGGGAGATCATCGACAACTCCGTCGACGAGGCGGTCGCCGGGAACGGCACGAAGATCGACATCATCCTGCATGCGGACGGCAGCGTCGAGGTGCACGACCTCGGTCGCGGTATCCCCGTCGACGTCGAGCCGCGCACCGGTCTCACCGGCGTCGAGGTGGTCTACACGAAGCTGCACGCCGGCGGGAAGTTCGGTGGCGGCTCCTACGCGGCATCCGGTGGACTGCACGGTGTCGGCGCCTCGGTCGTGAACGCGCTCTCCGAGCGCCTCGACGTGGAGGTCGACCGCAACGGCAAGACCTACGCGATGTCGTTCCACCGCGGCGAGCCCGGCATCTTCGAAGACTCCGGCGAGAAGCGCCCGGATGCACCTTTCACACCGTTCCAGGAGAACAGCGAACTGCGGGTCATCGGCAAGGCGCCTCGTGGTGTCACCGGCACCCGAGTGCGCTACTGGGCGGACAAGCAGATCTTCACGAAGGATGCGGCCTTCCAGCTCGCCGATCTCGAGACGCGCGCCAGGCAGACGGCATTCCTCGTTCCGGGGCTCGAGATCGTCGTCGCAGACGAGCGCACCAACCGCCCGGTCGCGCCGGACGCCGATGTCGCCGTGGACTCCGATTCAGAGGTTCTGCAGGCTGAAGGGTCGGTGACCTCCTATCTCTATGAGGGCGGCATCTCGGAGTTCGTCGACTATCTCGCCGTCGACCCTCCGGTCACCGACAACTGGCGCATCCAGGGCGAGGGGACGTTCAAGGAGACGGTTCCGGTCCTTCAGGCCGACGGACACATGATCGCCACCGAGGTGGAGCGTGTGTGTGCCGTGGACATCGCGCTGCGCTGGGGCACCGGGTACGACACCAAGGTCCGCTCGTTCGTCAACATCATCGCGACGCCCAAGGGCGGCACCCATCAGCAGGGCTTCGAGCAGGAGCTCCTCAAGGTGCTCCGCTCACAGGTCGAGCAGAATGCCCGCCGACTGAAGGTCGGCAACGACAAGCTCGAGAAAGACGACGTCCTCGCCGGACTCACCGCCGTGCTCACGGTCAACGTGCCCGAACCGCAGTTCGAGGGGCAGACCAAAGAGGTTCTCGGTACGCCTGCCGTTCGGCAGATCGTCGCACAGGTGATCCGGAAGGACCTGGCCCAGCGGTTCAGTTCGACCAAACGCGACGACAAGAATCAGGCATCGCAGCTGCTGGACAAGATCGTCTCCGAGATGAAGGCCCGTGTCTCCGCGCGCGCCCACAAGGAGACACAGCGCCGCAAGAACGCACTGGAGTCCTCGACGCTTCCGACGAAGCTCGTCGACTGCCGTACGAACGAGGTCGAGCGCAGCGAGCTCTTCATCGTCGAGGGTGACTCGGCACTCGGCACCGCCAAGAACGCGCGCAACAGCGAGTTCCAGGCGCTGCTGCCGATCCGCGGGAAGATCCTCAACGTGCAGAAGGCCTCCGTCAGCGACATGCTGTCGAACACCGAGTGCGCGTCGATCATCCAGGTGATCGGCGCCGGCTCCGGACGGACATTCGACATCGACGCTGCCCGCTACGGCAAGATCATCCTCATGAGCGACGCCGACGTCGACGGCGCGCACATCCGCACGCTGCTGCTCACCCTGTTCTTCCGGTACATGCGTCCCCTGATCGAGCACGGCCGCGTGTTCGCGGCCGTCCCGCCGCTGCACCGGGTCATCGTGATGAACCCGGGTTCGAAGCCGAACGAGACGATCTACACCTACAGCGAGCAGGAGATGCACACGCTGCTGGCGAAGCTTCGCAAGGCCGGCAAGCGCTGGCACGAGCCGATCCAGCGCTACAAGGGTCTCGGCGAGATGGATGCCGAGCAGCTGGCGAACACGACCATGGATCGTTCCGGGCGTCTGCTGCGTCGGGTGCGCATGGAAGATGCAGAGGCCGCGGGCCGCGTGTTCGAGCTGCTCATGGGCAACGAGGTCGCTCCTCGTCGCGAGTTCATCATCGACTCTTCCGACCGGCTGTCGCGCGAGTCGATCGACGCCTGAGCCGAACCGGAGGCCGACGGTGATCCGCGGCCTCCGGTTCGCTCAGACGAGAGTTCGCCCGATGCTGCCGATCACACCGTCGATGGGCTGACCGGATGCGTCACGTCGTGCTCCTGCCTCTGGCAGCTTGCGCACGGCTCCGGTCGGGTCGACGGCCTGCGGCGGATTCGGACCCACCCATGCGACGGTGAGCCGGTCCTCGCCCTTCAGGAACGAATGCGCGCGCACGCCGCCCGTGGCCCGGCCCTTGGCGGGGTATTCGGCGAAAGACGACACCTTCGCACGTCCCGGATCAGTGCCGGGCAGGATGCTCTCGCCGCCGGATACGGTCGCAACGACGGCCTCCGCCGTCGGATCGACCACGCCGAAGAAGAGCACCGATGCACCGGATCCGAGCTTGACGCCCGCCATGCCTCCTGCAGGTGCGCCTTGCGGACGCACTGACGATGCCGCGAAGTGCAGCAGCTGGGCGTCGGTCGTGACGAATACGAGTTCGGCGTCGTCCGGCGCCTCAGCCGCGCCGACGACGGTGTCGCCGGGCTTCATGCCGATGACCTCGAGGTCAGGACGCACGGGGAGAGTCGAGGGGACGATGCGCTTCACCGTGCCCTGCGCGGTGCCGAGCGCGATCGGCGTCTCGCTGTCGAAGCGCACGAACCCGACGATCCGCTCACCCTTGGTCGTGATGCCGAGGTAGTCACGCAGGGGTGTCCCCGCTGCGAGCTGCACCGACGTGGCCGGCACGGAGGGAAGGTCGACGGGGGAGAAGCGCACGACGCGTCCGAGGCTGGTGAGCGCGCCGAGCTCGGCGCGGACGGTGGTCTCCACCGTGGTCAGGATCGCGTCGTGCTTGCTGCGGCGCGCGGGGACAGTGAGCTCCTGGCCCTCGCCGAGATCGACGCGGACCGTGCGTCCTGTGGTCGAGAGCAAGAGCACCGTAGGTGCGTCCGCGATCTGCAGATCGACCGCGCCCTTCGTGGCGCGCGGCTTGGGCGGCGCAGCGTTCATCAGCAGCGTGCGCCGAGGGGTGCCATAAGCGTCTGCAGCGGCATCCAGTTCCTTGGCGACCTCGGCGCGGAGCAGCACGGGGCTGCCCAGGAGCTCTCGGAGGGCCGCGATCTCCGCCAGCAAGGCATCGCGCTCGGTCTCGAGCTCGATACGGGAGAACTTGGTCAGGCGGCGCAGTCGCAGTTCCAGGATGTACTCCGCCTGCAGCTCGCTCAGGTCGAAGACGGAACGCAGGCGCGAACGGGCCTGCTCGGAGTCGTCCGAGGAGCGGATGACCTGGATGACCTCGTCGATGTCGAGGATCGCGATGAGCAGGCCCTCGACGAGGTGCAGGCGCTCTTCGCGGCGCCTCAGCCGGTATCGGCTGCGACGCGTGATGACCTCGAGACGGTGGCCGACGTAGACGCTCAGCATCTCCTTGAGCCCGAGCGTGCGCGGCTGCCCTTCGACCAGGGCCACGTTGTTGATGCTGAAGGAGTCTTCCAGCGGAGTCAGTCGATAGAGCTGATCGAGGACCGCGTTCGGGTCGAACCCGGTCTTGATGCCGATCGCGACGCGTAGACCGTGGTTGCGGTCGGTGAGGTCGGTGACGTCGCTGATGCCCTGCAGCTTCTTCGACTGCACGGCATCGCGGATCTTCTCGAGCAGGCGTTCGGGGCCGACCATGTACGGCAGCTCCGACACGATGATGCCGGTGCGTCGAGGGCCGAGGGGCTCGATCGACGTCTTCCCGCGGACCTTGAGGGCACCGCGCCCGTTGGTGTAGGCGTCTTTGACGCCGTCGAGGCCCATCAGGATGCCGCCGGAGGGGAAGTCCGGTCCCGGCACGAACTCCATCAGGTCCTCGGTCGTGGCATCCGGGTTCTCGAGGAGGTGAATGGCCGCGGCCACGACCTCGATGAGGTTGTGCGGCGCCATGTTGGTCGCCATGCCGACCGCGATCCCGCTCGCGCCGTTGACGAGAAGGTTCGGAAATGCGGCGGGCAACACGGCCGGCTGCTGGAACTGACCGTCGTAGTTCGGGATGAAGTCGACGACGTCCTCGTCGAGGTTCTCGGTGAGCGCGAGTGCCGCGGCCGCGAGTCGAGCCTCGGTGTACCTGGCAGCGGCTGGACCGTCGTCGAGGGATCCGAAGTTTCCGTGTCCGTCGACGAGGGGCACGCGAAGAGCCCATTCCTGCGCCAGGCGGACGAGGGCGTCGTAGATCGCGGAGTCGCCGTGGGGGTGGAGCTTACCCATCACCTCGCCGACGACGCGCGCGCTCTTGACGTGACCGCGATCGGGGCGCAGGCCCATCTCTGCCATCTGGTAAAGGATGCGACGCTGTACGGGCTTCAGGCCGTCGCGGGCGTCGGGCAGAGCGCGCGAGTAGATCACCGAATACGCGTACTCGAGGAACGAGCCCTGCATCTCTGTGGAGAGATCGATGTCCTGGATGCGCTCCTCGACAGGCTCGGGCGGCGGGGTTTTCGGCATGGACTTCCTGAGGGCGTACGGGAGCCTGTGTCAGACTGGCTCGGATGTCCCTCATGTTACCGTCCGCGTCGCCGAGCGCCCGGAGCGTCGTCGGGGTGGCGGACGACCTGTTCGCCGTGCTCCGCGGCGAATCCCCGGTGCTCCCTCGCGCGGAGTCCGTCGTCCTCGTCGTGATCGACGGTCTCGGTGCGATCAGCCTCCGCGGGCACACAGGGCACGCACGTGCCCTCACCGTCGGGATGACGAAGAAGGATGTCGCCCAGTCGGTGTTCCCTTCGACCACGGCGGCGGCGCTCACGAGCATCGTCACCGGAGTGTGGCCGGGCGAGCATGGTCTCGTCGGCTATCGGGTGCTCGATGCGAGCCGGGACCTCCTCGTCAACCAGCTCAGCGGCTGGGAGACCGACGGGATCGATCCGCTCACGTGGCAGTCGGCACCGACCATCTTCGAGCGGGCTGGCCACAGCGGTCATGCGAGTTTCGCGGTCGGCTTCGCCGGATACGCGCACAGCGGGTTCACCAAGGCAACGCTCCGCGGAGCGGAGTTCGTCGCGGCCACGACGGCGGGTTCACGCATCGAAGCCGCCTACGAGCTCGCCCACGCTCATCCTGGTTCGCTCGTCTACTGCTATCTCCCCGAAGTCGACAAGGCCGGCCATAAGCACGGCATCGCCTCTCGCGAGTGGGTCGCGGCACTTGAGGATGTCGACGCCGCGTTGTCGATGCGGGTGCCGCCCGGGGTCGGCGTGCTCGTCACGTCGGATCACGGCATGGTCGATGTGGCGCCGAATCGGCAGGTCGTCTTGGAGGAGGAGCATCTCGAAGGCATCCGCCATGTCGGTGGAGAGCCCCGGATGCTGCACGCCTACCTCGAACCCGATGCGGATACGGCCGCCGTCACGGCAAGGTTGCGGAGAGACCTGGAGGGTGTTGCCGACGTCGTCACCCGCGACGAAGCCGTGCGCGGCGGGCTTTTCGGTCCGACGGTCACCGCCGCGGCATCATCGCGGATCGGCGACGTTCTCGTGATCGCCCGTGGCACCTGGGCTGTCTACGACGGGACGGCGGCAGATCAGCGCGGGCGCGGCATGGTCGGCCAGCACGGTGCTCTCACACCTGAGGAGCGACAGGTTCCGCTGATCCGGCTCGGCGCGTTCGCTCGCTGAATCGCCGAGCTGACACGGTCACCCGCGAGTCACTCGTCGGTGCGGGCACCGAAGACGATCTCATCCCACGAGGGCATCGCGTTGCGGCGGCGCCGGCGACCATTGGTGTCACCCGAATCTGAAGCGTTGGTCGCCTGAGGAGCGGGCGTCGGCGGTTCCGGCTCGTCGGCAGGCTGGTCGAAAGCCTCGAAGAGCGAGATCGGGCTCGGGTCGGAGCGCTCAGAGTCTTCGGTGTCATCGAGCAGTGGCGCGGTCTCTCGCTGGCCACGACGACGACGGAGCGCCTCGAGAAGATCGGCCGTCTCCGGGCTCGTCGTCTGTGCGGCGGGTGCGCGCTTGATCGCTGCATCCTGCGCGGCAGCGTCGGAGCGCTCGGGGAGGGATGGATCTTCGATCTCCGCGTCCGGCGCAGGCAGCAGGCGCGGGCCGAAAGCACCGGAGTCGAAGCGACTCTCGTCCTTGTACGGAGAGGTGATCCGGTCGGCATCCACTGCGCGCAGGCGGGGGATGAGGCCTTCAGGCAGGGAACCCTGCCGAGACAGTTGCGTGGCGTCGGCGTTGAGCGGCGACAGAGCGCTGCGGCGAGGATCGAAACTCCAGCGGGCATCGTGCTCGACGTCGTTGGCAGCGAACTCGAGCTTGATGGTCCAGCCGGAGTCCTCCTTCCAGCTCGCCCAGCGCTCCGACGTGGCGTCGATCTCGGCGAGCTTCGCGCGGACGGCGACGCCGAAGGTCGGCTGCGCGTCAGGCTCGACTTCGCTGCCGATGAGGACGGGAACCGCGAGCGCCTGCCCGATCACGTGCTCGCGCTCGGCGAGGACAGGCCCCTCGAAACGGGCGACGTCATCGACGCTGATGCCGAGCAGCTCGGCAACCTCGGGCGCGGTGAGACCGGCACGGATCTGCGCCTGGATATCGCGCGGGCTCGCGGCGAGTTTCTGCGCGGTCGGCTCGCTCTGGCGGGTCGCGCGACGGATCTCGCGCTGCAGCATGTCGTCGATGGGCAGCGCGAACCGCTCGCCCGACTCGGTCGCGAGTACGAGGACTCCTGCTTCTGTGCCGACGATGGTGACGTTTTCCATGCGAATGCCCCTCTGATGGGTGTCCGATCATGGTGTCACGCATGGGGCGTCGGGGCCGGGAATACCCTGGGCGTGCCGTGAGTTTGCTCTGTCGAACGGACAGCATTTGCGTTATCGCGTCCGGTCGTGCAAACTATGGCCGCCGATACCCGACGGCGCACCACCCACTCGCACCATGAAAGTGGAGATTTACCGCATGGCAACCGATTACGACGCCCCCCGAAAGAGCGAAGACGACTCCGAGTCGATCGAAGCCCTCAAGGAGCGTGTGCCGGACAAATCCTCCGGCTCTAGCGGGGACGAAGACTCCGACAACCCGTCGAGCTTCGACCTTCCGGGTGCCGACCTTTCCGACCTCGAGCTCGACGTCGTCGTGCTGCCAGCGCAGCAGGACGAATTCACGTGCATGAGCTGCTTCCTCGTGAAGCACCGCTCACAGCTCGACCACGAGGGCGCATCCGGGCCCATCTGCAAGGAGTGCGCTGCGTAAGCAGTCCTCCGAGCGACGTATCACGCGCCCCCGACCACTCCGGTCAGGGGCGCGCTGTCGTGTACGGGCGCTTCTCAGTTCTGGGAGGCGTGGATCGCTGCGGCGAGGCGGTCCGGTGTTCGGGTGGAGATCGTCCACGCATCGACCGGGTCGTCCTGATCGAGGTTCGGGATCACCACGATGCCATCGATGCCGCCACGGATCAGATGCCATCCGCGCGCCGGGAGACCGGGACCACGAGCCTCGCGGGCTTCTGCACCGGTCAGCGCCACAGGCTCGCCGAGATGCTTCGTGTCGATATGCGCGCGGCCCGCGCGCAGCACGGTGCCGACGACCGAGACGACGGGCGTGGCCGCTATGAAGCCCGCCACCAGGAGCGCGGAGACTGCCGCGCCGAGGACGAGCGCGACGGTCGAGCCGATCGGCACGAAGACGAGCGACACCATGGGGCCGGCCACGGCGACGGTCACGAGCAGCCAGAGGCTCGGAGCGAGTCGTTCGCGGTAGCGGGGACGTGTGTCAGTGGTGGGGTTCTGCATTAGCCTCATTGGGTGACCGATTCCGTTGATGTCCCCATTATCGCCGCAGTGGTGCCCGGGTATGCGCATCCGGGTGATGCCGGTGCCGATCTGATCGCGGCAGAAGCCGTGCACCTCGAGCCGGGGGAGCGCGCACTTGTGCCCACAGGGGTCAGCATCGCACTGCCGGATGGATACGCCGCATTCGTGGTTCCGCGCAGCGGGCTGGCGGCGAAGCACGGGATCTCGATCGTGAACTCGCCGGGTACGGTCGACGCCGGCTATCGCGGAGAGATCAAGGTGAGCCTGATCAACACCGATATCAAGAGCGCGTACGATGTGGCGGTCGGCGATCGTATCGCGCAGCTGATCATCATGCCGGTCACGCGCGCCACGTTCATCCCGGTCGACGAGCTGCCGGACAGCGTCCGTGGTGCCGGTGGATTCGGTTCCACCGGGTACCAGGCAGCGACCCCTCAGAACGAAGCAGGACAGGCCAATGACTGACAACAACGAGACTCCTTCGAAGTCGGCACCGCTGAACCGTGCTACCGACGGTCCTTTCGATGACTCCGAGGCGAACCCGGTCCGCCCGTACATCGATCTCGGCGGCATCAAGATCCTTCCGCGCGAAGGACTGAATCTGCGCCTCGAGGTCGAGGAGCAGTCGAAGCGCATCGTCGCGGTCGGTCTCGACTACGCGGATTCCTCGCTCCAGGTGCAGCCGTTCGCGGCCCCCCGTACCGGCGGACTGTGGGACGAGACGCGCGTGCAGCTTCGCGACCAGGTGAAGGCGCAGGGCGGCCGCGTCGAAGAGAGGGAAGGCCCTCTGGGCAAGGAGCTCCTCGCCGAGGTTCCCGCGACAGCTGCAGAAGGATCCGGTCTGCGGCTGGCACGCTTCATCGGCATAGACGGCCCGCGTTGGTTCCTCCGCGGCGTGATCGGCGGAGCCGGCGCCTCCGATCCGGAAGCGGCCGAGAAGGTCGAAGACCTCTTCCGCTCGATCGTCGTCGTCCGCGGCGGCACGCCGATGCCTCCTCGCGACCTGATCCCGCTGAAGATGCCGGCGACCCCTGGTTCCGCGTGAGCACCCCGGAACCCGACGCCGAACGCGAGAAGAGCACCTCCGAGATCCTCGGCGAGGCCCTCGGCGGCGTTGCGCGTCGTGCCGGGCTCGACCCGTCGGAGAGCTCGGCCACCCACAAGGTGGTGTGGACCGCCATGGGCGGGTGGCGGGGCATCCTCGAGTCGGTGCTGCCCAGCCTCGCTTTCGTCATCATCTTCACGATCCGCCCTGAACCGCTTGTCCTCTCACTCGGCATCTCGGTCGGTCTCGCCGCCGTCTTCACGATCGTGCGCCTCGTGCAGAAGTCGCCGCCATCGGCAGCCCTCGGCGGGCTCATCGCCGCCGTCGCCGCAGCCGCACTGGCGCTGTGGACCGGCCGCGGTGCGGACAACTTCGTCCCTGGTCTCATCACGAACGCGGTCTACGGATCGGTCATCTTGGTATCGGCTCTGATCGGGTGGTCGCTGATCGGACTCGCGGTGGGATTCCTGATGGGGGAGGGCACGACGTGGCGCAACGATCGCCGCAAGCGTCGTGCGTACTTCTGGCTCGGAATCGCCTGGGCCGCGCTGTTCTTCACTCGCCTGGCCGTGCAGCTGCCGCTCTATCTCGCAGGCGACGTCACGGCGCTCGGCACGCTCAAGCTCATCATGGGTCTGCCGCTGTTCGCCCCGCTGATCGCCGTGACCTGGCTCGTCGTTCGCGCGCTCCATCCGCGCGCGCCTGCGCGCGAAGATGCCGCTGAGGCGTGATAGATTTATCTTGACATCAAGATAAATCGCAGGCTTTCGCCCGTGAGCTTCGCGGAGCAGACTGGTTAGGTCCGCCTTGCTAGCCGCAGGGGCTCTCTGGCGAGCAAGATGGAGGCGCCTGTCGCTCCCATCCGAATAGAAGGAGACGGATTCGTGTCCACGGTGAACAGCTTCGGTGCCAAGAGCACCCTGACAGTCGGCAGTACCGACTACGAGATCTTCCGCATCGACACGGTGCCCGGTTTCGAGAAGCTCCCCTTCAGTCTCAAGGTCCTCCTGGAGAACCTGCTTCGCACCGAGGACGGCGCGAATGTGACGAAGGCGCAGATCGAGGCTCTGGGTTCGTGGGACGCCGCGGCGGAGCCGAACACCGAGATCCAGTTCACGCCGGCCCGTGTGGTCATGCAGGACTTCACCGGTGTTCCCTGCATCGTCGACCTCGCCACCATGCGCGAGGCCGTCACGGCCCTCGGTGGAGACGCCAACAAGATCAACCCGCTCTCGCCGGCCGAGATGGTCATCGACCACTCCGTCATCGCCGACCTGTTCGGCTCGGAGAACGCCCTCGAGCGCAACGTCGAGATCGAATACGAGCGCAACGGCGAGCGTTACCAGTTCCTCCGCTGGGGCCAGACCGCCTTCAGCGACTTCAAGGTCGTCCCGCCGGGAACCGGCATCGTCCATCAGGTGAACATCGAGCACCTGGCGAAGGTCATCTACGACCGCGACGTCAATGGAGTGCTCCGGGCATACCCCGACACCTGCGTCGGCACCGACTCGCACACGACCATGGTCAACGGCCTGGGCGTGCTGGGCTGGGGCGTCGGCGGCATCGAGGCCGAGGCCGCGATGCTCGGTCAGCCCGTGTCGATGCTCATCCCGCGCGTCGTCGGCTTCAAGCTCTCCGGTGAGATCCCAGCCGGCGTTACCGCGACCGACGTGGTGCTGACCATCACTGATCTGCTGCGCAAGCACGGCGTGGTCGGAAAGTTCGTCGAGTTCTACGGCAAGGGCGTCGCATCGGTGCCGCTCGCGAACCGCGCGACGATCGGAAACATGAGCCCCGAGTTCGGCTCCACCGCCGCGATCTTCCCGATCGACGACGTGACGCTCGACTACCTGCGTCTCACCGGTCGCAGCGAAGAGGCCGTCGCCCTGGTGGAGTCCTACGCCAAGGAGCAGAAGCTCTGGCACGATGCCGCTCATGAGCCGACCTTCAGCGAGTACCTCGAGCTCGACCTCGGCACGGTCGTTCCGTCGATCGCCGGTCCGAAGCGCCCGCAGGACCGCATCCTCCTCTCCGAGGCGAAGACGCAGTTCGAGCACGACATCCTGAGCTACGCGACGGCATCGACCTCGGACTCGATCGTCGACCTCGAGTCGAAGCACTCGTTCCCGGCCTCCGACCCCGGTCAGTCGCCCGGCGATGAGGAGACGACGACGCGTCCTGTGCACATCAACAGCGGCGCCCCGGCGAACGCCTCCACGCCCGTGCCGGTCACGACGCCGTCGGGGGAGAAGTACATCCTCGACAACGGTGCCGTCACTCTCGCCGCCATCACATCGTGCACCAACACGTCGAACCCGTCGGTGATGATCGCCGCCGGTCTCGTCGCACGCAAGGCGCTCGAGAAGGGCCTGAAGCAGAAGCCGTGGGTCAAGACCACGCTCGGCCCGGGTTCCAAGGTCGTCACCGACTACTACGAGAAGTCCGGACTCGACAAGGATCTCGAGGGCCTCGGGTTCTACACCGTCGGCTACGGCTGCACGATCTGCATCGGCAACTCGGGCCCGCTGATCGAAGAGGTCTCCGAGGCGATCAATTCGCACGACCTCGCCGTGACAGCTGTGCTCTCGGGTAACCGCAACTTCGAGGGTCGCATCAGCCCCGACGTGAAGATGAACTACCTCGCCAGCCCGCCGCTGGTCATCGCGTACGCACTCGCAGGGTCGATGCACTTCGACTTCGAGAACGACGCGCTCGGCAAGGGCACCGATGGCGAAGACGTGTTCCTGAAGGACATCTGGCCGACCCCGGCCGAGGTCCAGGAGCTCGTCGACTCGTCGATCTCGCGCGAGCAGTTCATCAAGCAGTACGCCACCGTCTTCGACGGAGACGAGCGTTGGAAGAGCCTGCCGACGCCGGATGACGCGATCTTCCAGTGGGACGAGAACTCGACCTACGTGCGCAAGGCCCCGTACTTCGACGGCATGACGATGGAGCTCACTCCGGTGCGCGACATCGAGGGTGCTCGTGTGATGGCCACGCTCGGCGACTCGGTCACGACCGACCACATCTCGCCGGCCGGAAACATCAAGACGGGCACGCCCGCGGCGCAGTACCTCACCGAGCACGGCGTCGACCGCAAGGACTTCAACTCCTTCGGATCGCGTCGTGGCAACCACGAGATCATGATCCGCGGCACGTTCGCGAACATCCGTCTGAAGAACGTCATGGTCTCGGCCGTGAACGACGGCCAGGTCGTCGAGGGTGGCTACACCCGCGACTTCACGCAGCCCGGAGGCCCGCAGTCGTACATCTACGACGCGAGCATGAACTACCAGGCGCAGGGCACACCCCTCGTCATCTTCGGTGGCAAGGAGTACGGCTCCGGTTCGTCGCGCGACTGGGCTGCAAAGGGCACGAGCCTGCTGGGCGTCAAGGCGGTCATCACCGAGAGCTTCGAGCGCATCCACCGCTCCAACCTCATCGGCATGGGCGTCGTCCCGCTGCAGTTCCCTGCGGGCGAGAGCTGGGAGTCGCTGGGTCTCGACGGCACCGAGATCGTCTCGATCTCGGGCCTGGAAGAGCTCAACAACGGTGTGACCCCGAAGACCGTCAAGGTCACGGCCACGCCGAGCGAGAACTCGGCAGAGGGCAAGCAGCCGGTGGAGTTCGACGCGGTCGTCCGCATCGACACCCCGGGTGAGGCTGACTACTACCGCAACGGCGGCATCCTGCAGTACGTGCTGCGTTCGCTGGTCTGATCCCACATACGAAGGGGCTCCGATCTTCGGATCGGAGCCCCTTCGTCGTGTCAAGGGGGTGCTGTTTCACCGTGCTCTCGGAGCCTGGCGGGGTAGGATCGAGACGCGCCCGCACCGTCGTCGGGCGCTTCTGACGGAGCCTGTGAGGAGGTGCAGATGCCCATTCTTCCGAGCATCTCAGGACCCCGTGATCTGGACGCGCTTTCGACTGACCAGCTGGCCGAACTCGCTGCGGAGATCCGGGCATTCCTGGTCGAGAACGTCTCGCGGACGGGTGGCCACCTCGGCCCCAATCTGGGCGTCGTCGAGCTGACGATCGCCCTGCACCGGGTGTTCTCATCCCCGGACGATCCCTTCATCTTCGACACCGGGCATCAGTCCTATGTGCACAAGCTCCTCACCGGACGTCAGGACTTCTCGGCGTTGCGGGTGCGGGGAGGCCTCGCGGGCTACCCGCAGCGCGGAGAGAGCCCCCACGACGTCGTGGAGTCCTCGCATGCCTCCAGCTCTCTCAGCTGGGCGGACGGCATCTCCCGGGCGCTGACGGCTACCGGCCGGGCCGATCGGCATGTGGTCGCGGTCGTCGGCGACGGTGCGCTGACCGGCGGCATGACGTGGGAGGCCCTGAACAACATCTCCGACGACAACGATCGCAACCTGGTGATCGTGGTCAACGACAACGGCCGCTCGTATGCGCCGACGATCGGTGGCATGTCGCGGTATCTCAACCGCGTGCGTACCGCGGCCGCCTACAAAGACCTCCACCGCAAGTCCGACCGCCTGTTCCGGGCCTTCGGTCCCGTCGGACGTGCCGTGTTCCGTGGCGTCCGCGGGGGCACGCACGGTTTCCTCTCACGATTCACCAACAACGAGGCGCTGTACTCCAACCTCGACATCAAGTACCTCGGGCCCATCGACGGACACGACCTCCCCGCCCTCCTCGAGACGCTGGAACTCGCCAAGTCCTACGGCGCCCCGGTGATCGTCCACACGATCACCGAGAAGGGCCGCGGCTATCAGCCGGCCCGCGACGATGAGGCCGATCAGTTCCACGCCGTGGGAAAGATCGATCCCACGACCGGTGAGACGTTGTCGTCCGGCGGGCGCGGCTGGACGGATGTGTTCTCGGAGGCGCTGGTCTCCGTGGGGGAGCGGCGCAGCGACGTCATCGCGATGACGGCTGCCATGTTGCGACCGACCGGCCTCGCGCCCTTCGCCGAGCGCTTCCCCGATCGGGTCTACGACGTGGGCATCGCCGAGCAGCACGCGGTGGCTTCCGCCGCCGGGCTCGCGTATGGCGGTCTGCACCCCGTGGTCGCGCTCTACGCCACGTTCATGGGGCGTGCTTTCGATCAGGTGCTGATGGACGTCGCGCTGCACCGCGCCGGCGTCACCTTCGTGCTCGATCGCGCGGGAGTCACCGGTCCAGACGGTCCCAGCCACCACGGGATGTGGGACCTTGCGATGCTGCAGATCGTCCCGCATATCCGCATAGCCGCACCTCGTGACGGCGCGCGACTGGCGGAGGCCCTCGCTGAGGCTGTCGAGGTAGACGATGCTCCGACCGTCATCCGCTTCCCGAAGGGGGAAGTCGCCGCCGATCTTCCAGCGATCGAGCGGCTGAAGGATGGGGTCGACGTGCTCGCCCGCGGCGAGTCGGAAGACGTGCTGATCGTCGCCATCGGCCCGTTCGCCGAGCTCGCACTCGATGTCGCCGAGCGCCTGCGGGCACAGGGGATCGGCGCGACCGTCATCGATCCTCGCTGGGCGATCCCGGTGCAGCCCTCGATCGTCGAGCTGGCGGCCCATCATCGCCTCGTGATCACACTCGAAGACGGCATTCGCGTGGGCGGCATCGGCACCCGAGTACGCCAGGTCCTCCGCGAGGCAGGCATCGATACCGCCGTCGACGAGCTGGGTCTACCTGACGAGTTCATCGACCACGCCTCCCGCGACCAGATTCTGGCCGATGCTGGTCTCACGGCGCCGAAGATCGCGCAGGACATCGTGTCGCAGGTGCTCGGAACGCGCATTCCCAAGGCGCGTCACGCCGGCGAGACCGGAACCATCGACCTGCCGCTGCACGAGCGGCGCTGACCCCGGGAGGTCGCGGCGCCTGTAGCGTCCTCAATTCAGGGCGTGCAGCGCTGCGACCGCCTGCGCTCCTCGATCTGCGTCGCGGAGCGCGGTCGCCATCAGGTACCCGTCGGTGAGTGCGTCGCCGGTGACCATCACACGCACGAGTTCCACACCGCAGGCGCGGCGGACCTCTTCCGCGCTTGCGGCGATCACGCGGGTGTTGATCTCGTCGTTGTGTGGCAGTTCCGAGCCGTCGAGCCCGCGGATGACGTCTCTCAGCGCCGCACCGACGATGTTGGAGGCGCGTTCCTTGACGTTGACGACATCCAGCTCGAAGACGCGCAGGTCACCGCCCGTCGGTATCGGGCGCCATTCGAACGACGCGTGAACCCGATGCTGATGCCCGCTCGCGCCGCTCATCTCGCGTGCGGGGAGATCTGTCGCGCGGCAGCGCACGTCGATGAGCCGATACCAGTAGAACAGCGGGAACGCTCCATGCGACCCCGGATCGAGCACGACCACCTCGCCGACCGCCCCGCCGCGGTTGGTCGGTCGGCGCTGCGGACGATTCCGGATGATCGGCTTGCCGTTCCGCGTGCGGATCGCCGCCCAGCCCTCGTCGACCGTGACGACGAACAGCTTGAGCAGAGCGGGGAGGATCAGGAGAGTCGTGAGGAGCGCCGTGCCGGTCTTCAGCAGCCCCGACATTCCCTTGCCGCCCAGCATCGTGAAGAGCATGTCCATGACACCACTGTGCAGGGTCGTCGCGCGTCAGGACGCGGCGTGGAGGCGCCGGGAGGGGGAGTTCATGCGCTGTTCGCCACACGTTCCCCGCGACGCTGTGCAGTGGATACGCGCCGGCCCGGATCCGCCGGGGAAGGGGTCAGGCGAGGTCGGCCAGTGTGCGCGCGACCACCTCTTCGACGGCTTCGCGGCACCGCTCGCGATCGGCGTCCACGAGTCCGACACGCGTGCGTCGGTCGAGAACGTCATCCGGGGTCATGGCGCCTTCCACGCGCAACGAGAACTCCACCTCCGCGCGGGTCAGCCCTGTCGGTTCGTCGAGCAGATCGTCGGATGGGGGAATCACGCGCTCGACGAGTCGGAGCGATGCCGTGCGGCTCGGCGCCGCCTGCAGCCCGAGGGTCCGCGATGCGAGGTCGACGGCATCTTCCGCCATCCGCCGGTAGGTCGTCAGCTTTCCACCGAGCACCGTGATGAAGCCCGATTCGGAAGCGGTCACGAGGTGCCGGCGCGACACGTCGGCCGTGGCATCTGCTCCGCTGCGCACCAGCGGCCGCAAACCCGCGAAGGCGCCGCGCACGCGGTCACGACCGATCGGTTCCGCGATGACACGGTTGAGGCTTCTCAGCAGGAACTCGATCTCGGGTTCTGTCGGCTGAGCCACGCGCGGGACTGCGCCGGGGGCGTCCTCGTCCGTGAGGCCGACGATCACCCGGCCGTAGGCCTGCGGCAAGGCGAAGACGTAACGGCTGATCGACCCCTCATGGGGGATCGTCAGCGCCACCGTCGGAGCACCGAGATCCTCCGCATCGAGCACGATGTGGGTGCCTCGGCTCGGGCGCACGCTGATCGTGTCGTCGAGGGAGCCTGCCCACACGCCGGTGGCGTTGATCACAGCGCGGGCGCGGATCTCGAATCGCTCGCCTGTGAGCGTGTCTTCGGCAGTCGCACCGTCGCCTCGCAGCTGTATCGCGCGGACTCTCGTGAGGATCCGCGCACCGAGTGATGCCGCGGTGCGGGCCGCCGTGGCCACGAGCCGGGCGTCGTCGACCAGCTGGCCGTCGTACGAGAGCACGCCGCCGCGCAGACCGTGTGGGGCGAGCGCCGGTGCTAGTCGGATCGCCGTGCGTGCGGAGATGAGGGTGGGAGAGGGCAGCACCGCGCGGGGCGTGCGCGCCTTCACCCGCAGGAGATCACCCATGCCCATGCCTACCGCGCCAGCCGCACGCTGACGCAGCGTGACAGCCGGGCTGAAAGGCAGCAGCTGTCCGAGCGGGCGGATGAGGTGCGGAGCGATCCTCGTCATGAGGAGGTGGCGTTCGATCGCGCTCTCCTTCGCGGTCGCGATGTCACCGGTTGCGAGGTAGCGCAGTCCTCCGTGCACGAGCTTCGAGCTGAACCGGCTGGTGCCGAAGGCGAGGTCCTCGGCTTCGACCAAGGTCACGCTGAGGCCGCGCGACGCCGCGTCGAGAGCGACCCCTACACCGGTGATCCCGCCGCCGACGACGAGCACGTCGACTCGCTCGTCTGCGGAGAGCGTGAGATCGACTCGCCGTCGCGCGATGTTGAGCGCGGAAGATTCCCTGATCATGGGCGGAGCAGTCCGTCGAGCGCCGCACGCAGCTCACGCTCCCACGCGGCCTCGGAGATGAGGTCGGCCACTGTGCCGTGGGAGAGCACCGCGGACTGGGCGATGAGCAGCAGCATCACAGAGATCTCCTGCGGCGCGCCGGGTCTGACCGAGCCGTCCTCCTGCGCTGAGACGATGGCCGTGGCGAGCCACGACAGGATCATCCGCTGACTCGACCCGACGCGCTGCAGCGTGTAACGGGTGAACGCTTCTGGTTCGTCTGCGAGAAGGCGCGCGTATAGCGGGTCGTTCCGGAAGAGCGTCGTGAAGCGCAGCACGTCATCGACGAGGGCTGTTCTGGTGCGCGCGTGGGCGGGGAACGTGCCGAGGATGCCGCCGACTCGCCGCAGGAGAGCGGCCCGGACGACGTCGTCGGCATCGCTCCAGTTGCGATAGATCGTCGGACGGCTGAGGTCTGCGCGGCGCGCGAGTTCCGCAATAGTCACCCCGTGCACGCCGCGTCGCTCGATCAGTGCATCCGCGGCATCGAGGATCCGCGTCTGCGTCGCATCCCAGAGAGGTTGACGTTCTTCCATGATGTGTCACACTGTAACGCATGGGCCAAGACAATGGCAGGGTCGATGCCGACCCGTCGATGAGATGGAACGGCTGGGGCGATCCGGCCAAGGCGAAGGATCTTCCGCTCGCGGTTCGCGCGCTGCTGCCGCTGCTGCTCGGGCGCATCCGTCGACCGGAGCCGGCTGTCGAGCTCGCCGAGGTGCGGCTGGCGCCGTCTGCGTTGACCGATGGCGACCTCGAGGCGTTCCGCACTGCGGTCGGCCCGCAGAATGTCGATGACTCCGCCGAGGCTCGGATCCGTCACGCCGGTGGGCGGTCGACTCCCGATCTGCTGCGTCGACGGCAGGTCGAGCAGGAAGTGCCGGATGCCATCATCCGTCCTGCCGGTCACGACGAGGTCCGTGCGTGCCTGGCGGTCGCGGCCGCTCGCGGCGTCGCCGTCATCCCGTTCGGCGGCGGCACGAGCGTCGTCGGGGCGCTGGATCCCGAGAGGGGCAGACATCACGGGGTCGTGAGCCTCGACCTGCGACGCTTGAGTGGCCTGACCCGTCTCGATGAGATCAGCGGTGAAGCGGTGCTCGCTGCCGGCACGACGGGACCGGAGGCGGAGGCGCTGCTCGGCGCGTACGGACTCGAGCTCGGTCACTTCCCGCAGAGTTTCCGTTACGCCACGATCGGTGGATTCGCCGCCGCACGCTCCTCAGGGCAGAACTCGGCGGGCAACGGTCGGTTCGACGCGATGGTGACGGGAATCCGGGTGGCGACGCCCACCGGCGACATCGAGCTCGGGCGTTCGCCCGGATCCGCGGCCGGCCCTGATCTGATCAGAGTGTTCCTGGGTTCGGAGGGGATCTTCGGGGTGATCACGGAGGTGCGCGTGCGCGTGCACCCGATCCCGCGAGACAGGGTCTTCGAGTCGTGGTCGTTCCCTGACTTCGCCGGCGGCGTCGAGGGGCTGCGTCGGGTGGCACAGCAGGGGGCAGGCCCGACCGTGATCCGCCTCTCCGACGAGGCGGAGACGGCCGTGAGCCTCGCCCAGGTCGGCAAGATCGGTAAAGCCCTCGCAAAGGGCGCGAGTGTCGTGACGGTGTACGAGGGCGACGCGATAGCGGAGCGTCGAGCCCGTGCCAGTGCACATCTCACGGCGGCAGGTGGAATCTCAGCGGGCGAGGGCGCGGCCGAGGAATGGTTGGAGGGCCGTTTCGACGGGCCCTACCTCCGGGACTCGCTGCTCGACGCCGGTGTCTTCTGCGAGACGCTGGAGACGGCGACGACCTGGTCGAACCTGCAGACGCTGCGGGCCGCCGTCGAGAGCGCGCTCAAGGACGGTTTCGCCGACGCGGGTGCCAAGTCCTACGTCATGTGCCATGTGTCCCACATCTATCCCACAGGTGCATCGCTCTACTTCACCGTGCTCGCCGGAATCCGCTCCGGTCCTCTCAGCGCGTGGGAACCCGTCAAGGCGAGGGTCAACGATGCGATCATCGCGGCCGGCGGCACCATCAGCCACCACCATGCGGTCGGTCGGGATCATGCTCCGTGGCTGAAATCGGAGATCGGGGAGACCGGCATCCGCATTCTCGCCGCGATCAAGCGGGAACTCGACCCCACCGGCATCCTGAACCCCGGCGCCGTGATACCGATCGAGCGGACGCGCTGACGTGGCTGAGCACATCGCCGTGCTCGCGAACCCGTTCTCCGGCAAAGGCCGGGGTGGGCGAGCGGCGGAGACCGCTGTTCTGCACCTCAGAGAGCGCGGTGCGGACGTACGTACATACGCGGGGGCTTCCGCGGCGGACACCGCTCGACTCGCCGTCGTGGCCCTCGCTGACGAACCTCGGGCGCTGGTCGTGGTGGGTGGCGACGGAACGCTGTCCGGCGTGCTCGACACGGTGTGCGCCGCGTCCGTCCCGGTGGTTCTGGTCGCTGCCGGCACGGGCAACGACCTCGCCCGCGCCCTCGGTCTGCCTCGCAGCGATGCCGCAGCCGCCGCGGAGCTCGCGCTCACCGGTGTTCCGCGGGCGATCGATGTGGGAGAGATCCGCACCGCGGGGGGAACGCGCAAGTTCCTCACGATCGCAGCACTCGGGTTCGATGCGAAAGTCAGTGATCGAACCAATCGGCTTCGCTGGCCCCACGGCGCACCGCGCTACTACCTCGCCCTGTTGATCGAGCTCGTACGCCTGCGTGCCATGGCCTTCACCCTCGCCGTCGACGACGAGCCGCCAACGAGTTCTCCCGGCACGCTGATCGCGGTCGGAAGCACATCGAGCTACGGCGGCGGGATGCCGATCTGTGCGGGGGCCGTTCCCGACGACGGGCTGCTCGACTTCGTGCACGTCGCTCCACTCGGACGACTGCGTCTGCTGCGTCTCTTTCCGTTGCTGTTGCGGGGGACGCACCTGAACCGGCGGGAAGTCGTGCATCGCCGTGCGCGGACAGTGACGGTCGCAGCGCCCGGCCTCGTCGTCTATGCGGACGGCGAGCGGATCGGCGAAGACGAATGCACGGTGTCGGTGCTTCCCGCAGCCTTCACGATGCTCGTGCCGGAGGAGAGCAATGGCTGAGTTCGACGAGGACGTCGTGATCGTCGGCTCGGGTTTCGGAGGCTCGGTCGCCGCCCTTCGACTGGCCGAGAAGGGCTATCGGGTGCGCGTGTACGAGGCGGGGCGTCGTTTCGAGGACGACGATTTCGCGAAGACCAGCTGGAACCTGCGCCGTTACCTGTGGGCTCCCGCGATCGGTTGCTACGGCGTGCAGCGCATTCATCGACTGCCGGACGTGATGATCCTCGCGGGTGCTGGGGTCGGCGGGGGCTCGCTCAACTATGCCAACACGCTCTATCAGCCGGGTGCCGCGTTCTTCCAGGACCCGCAGTGGCGGGGCATCGCCGACTGGGAGTCCGAGCTCTCCCCGCACTACGCGACGGCGAAACGGATGCTCGGCGTGGTGGAGCACTATCCGCACACCGGACCCGTCGAGCGGATCATGGCCGGCGCGGCCGACGACCTCGGAGTCGGCGCCACCTTCCGTCACGCGCCGGTAGGGGTGTGGTTCGGAAAGCCGGGGGAGCGCACGCCTGACCCGTTCTTCGGCGGCGAGGGCCCCGACCGCACCGGATGCACGCTCTGCGGCAATTGCATGGTCGGATGTCGTGTCGGTGCGAAAAACACCCTGATGAAGAACTACCTGGCGCTTGCAGAGCGCCGCGGCGTCGAAATCGAAGCGCTGCGCACCGTCAGCGAGGTGCGTGAGCTCGCCGGCGGTGGTTTCGCGGTGACGACGCAGCGCAGCGGCGCCTGGTTCCGGCACGCGCCTCGAACCGTGACAGCCGCGCAGGTCGTGCTGGCAGCCGGCACCTGGGGCACACAGCAACTGCTGCACCGGATGAAGGAGTCCGGCGCGCTGCCGCGGATCTCGGATGCGGTCGGCCGCCTCACCCGCACCAACTCGGAGGCTCTCGACGGTGCGGTCGCCACGAAGGTCCCTGAATCCCTGCAGCTCGCTCGGGGAGTGGCGATCACCACTTCCTTCCACGTCGACGATCGCACCCACGTCGAGAACGTCCGCTACGGACCAGGCTCGAACCTGATGGGAGCACTCGCGACCGTGCTCGTGCCCGGCGATCGGCGCCTCGGCGCCCGATTGGGCAGCCTCCTGACGCAGGTGGTCGGTTCGCCGGTGCGACAGTTCCGACTCGGGAACCTGCGCCGGTGGAGCGAGCGAGGCATCATCGCCCTGGTCATGCAGACTGCGGACAACTCGCTCACGCTCTCGTTGCGGAGGCGGTTCGGCAGGCTCGTGATGACGAGTGCCCAGGGGCACGGAGAGCCGAATCCGAGTTACCTTCCCCAGGCCCACACTGCTGCCGAAGCCATCGCGGCGCGGGTCCAACAGGAGGGCGGCGTGTCGGCGCAGGCGCGCGGATCATGGCCGGAGGTGTTCGGCATCCCGCTCACGGCGCATTTCCTCGGCGGTGCGGTGATCTCCGCCTCGCCGGACGAGGGTGTCATCGACGCCTATCACCGTGTCTGGGGTCATCCCGGCCTGCACGTCGTCGACGGTGCGTCCGTTCCCGCGAATCCCGGTGTGAACCCGTCTCTCACGATCACCGCGCTGGCGGAACGGGCGCTGTCCTATTGGCCGAGGGCCGACGAAGCGGATTCCCGGCCGTCGCAGTAGACGACGAAGGGGCCGCATCTCTCGATGCGGCCCCTTCGACTGCGATCAGCGGCTCTCGATGCCGCGGATCTGCGGGGTGTGGAACGAGCCGCCGAACGCTCGCTCCGAAGCCCCTTCACGGTCGAGATACGGCGACGCGCCACCGTCGATGAACGGCCAGCCCGCACCCAGGATCAGGCACAGATCGATGTCTTCGACCTCGGGGACGACTCCCTCGTCGAGCATGAGCTTGATCTCGGTGGCGAGACCGTCCTGTACCCGCTGGAGGATGGTCGTAGCCGTTGCCGGAGTCTTGCCGACAGCCGGCTTGAGAACCTTCTCGGCCTGCTTGCTCCAGCCGACGACACGCCCGCCCTTGTCCTTCTCCACGACCGCGTCGAGCTCGGCGAGAGCGTGGAAGTTCTCGTTCGCGTAGAACCGTTCGGGGAAGGCGTGCACCATCGTGTCCTGCACGTGGGCTGCGACCTTCCAGCCCACCAGGTCGATCAGCTGGAAGGGTCCCATCGGCAACCCGAGCGGGCCGAAGGCCTTCTCGACATCAGCGATCGGCGTGCCCTCGTAGACGGCACGAGCGGCCTCGCCCATGACCTTCGCGAGCAGTCGGTTCACGACGAACCCGGGCGCATCCGCGGTGAGGACCGCGTTCTTGCCGAGGTTCTTCGCGACGACGAAGGCGGTCGCAAGCGCCGCGTCTGCCGTGTGCGGCGTCTTCACGATCTCGATGAGCGGCATCACGGCGACCGGGTTGAAGAAGTGGAACCCGACCAGGCGCTCCGGGTGCGCGAGCTTCGACCCGATCTCCTCGACCGAGAGCGACGAGGTGTTCGTCGCGAGGATCGCGTCCTCTGCGATGATCTTCTCGATCTCGCCGAACACCTGCTGCTTGACGCCGACCTCTTCGAACACGGCCTCGATCACGAAGTCGCAGTCCGCGTAGAGGCTCTTGTCGGTGGTGCCGGTCACGAGCGCGCGCAGCTTGTTCGCGCTGTCGGAGTCCAGGCGGCCCTTGGCTTCGAGCTTGCCGATCTCCTCGTGGATGTACGCGACGCCCTTGTCGACGCGCGCCTGATCCAGGTCGGTGATCAGAACGGGCACCTGGAGCTTGCGCACGAAGAGCAGCGCGAACTGGCTCGCCATGAGGCCTGCGCCGATGATGCCCACCTTGGTGACCTTCTTCGCGAGCTGCTTGTCAGGTGCGCCGACAGGTCGCTTCGCGCGCTTCTGCACCAGGTCGAACGCGTACATCGAGGCGGCGAACTGGTCGCCCGTGACGAGATCGGCCAGAGCCTCGTCCTCGCGGGCGAAGCCCTCTGCCTTCGTGCCGCTCTTCGCCTTGTCGAGGAGGTCGAGTGCCGCATACGGCGACTTCGGCATGGTGCCGATCTTCGACTCCAGCATCCCGCGGGCCATCTTGATGGCGATCGGCCACTTGGTGAGGCGCTCGATCTTGCCCGGCTCGTTCTTGCGCTCGACCTTCTTGCCGCCGAGGACCGCATCGGCCCACGCCAACGAGTTCTCGAGGTAGTTCGCTGCGGGGAAGATCGCATCGAAGATGCCGAGGTCGAACGCCTGCTGCGGCTTCAGCATCCGGTTCTGCTTGAGCGGGTTCGAGATGACGACCTCGAGCGCATTCTCGATGCCGATCAGGTTCGGCAGCAGGTACGCGCCGCCCCAGCCGGGGATGATGCCGAGGAAGACCTCGGGCAGCGCGATCGCGGCGGCAGAGGAGTCGACCGTGCGGTAGCTGGAGTTCAGCGCGATCTCCAGGCCGCCGCCGAGGGCGAGTCCGTTCACGAACGCGAACGACGGTACGCCGAGGTCGCCGAACTTGCCGAGGACCTTGTGGCCGAGCTGCGCGATCAGCCGCGCGTTGTCACGGGATCCGACCTTGCTGATGTCGGACAGGTCGGCGCCGGCGGCGAGGATGTACTGCTTGCCGGTGATGCCGACTGCCTGGATCTCGCCGGCCGCGGCCCGCGCCTTGAGTCCGTCGAGGGTCTCACCCAGCTGCGTGAGCGTCGCCGGACCCAGGGTGTTGGGGCGCGTGTGGTCACGACCGTTGTCGAGGGTGATGAGGGCGAGGACCTTGCCGGAGGCGAGACGGATGTCGCGCACGGGGGAGTGCGTGATGACCTCGCCCTCGGTGAGCGCCTGGATCGGGGAGAAGTCGATGGTTTCGTAGTTCGTCACGTCCGCGCTCACTTCTTCTTCTTGCCGTCGTAGTGCGGGTTCTCCCAGATGACCGAGCCACCCTGGCCGAGTCCGACACACATGGCGGTGAGGCCGTAGCGGACGTCGGGACGCTCAGCGAACTGGGCCGCGAGCTGGATCATCAGACGCACACCGGAGGCGGCGAGCGGGTGCCCGATCGCGATCGCGCCGCCCCACTGGTTGACGCGGGGGTCGTCGTCGGCGATGCCGAAGTGGTCGAGCAGAGAGATCACCTGGATGGCGAACGCCTCATTCAGCTCGAACAGGCCGATGTCGGCGATGGTGAGGCCGGCCTTCTTGAGCGCCTTCTCGGTCGACGGGATCGGGCCGATGCCCATGATCTCGGGCTGCACTCCGGCGAAGGCGAACGACACCATGCGCATCTTCGGGGCGAGGCCGAACTCCTTCACAGCACCACCGCCCGCGAGCAGCGACATGGTCGCACCGTCGGTGAGGGGAGACGAGGTGCCGGCCGTGACACGCCCGTGCGGACGGAACGGCGTCTTCAGCGCGGCGAGGTCTTCCATGGTGGTCTGCGGGCGTCGGCCCTCGTCCTCCGTGGCGAGACCCCACGCACCATCGGCGGTCTTGGTCGCCACCGGCACGAGGTCGGGCTGGAGCTTGCCGGCATCGTATGCCGCCTGCACCTTGTGCTGGCTGAGCATGCCGTAGCGGTCGGACCGCTCCTTGGTGAGGTGCGGGAAGCGGTCGAAGATGCGCTCGGCGGTGACGCCCATGTTGAGCGCGCCGGGGTCGACCATCTTCTCGGCCACGAAACGCGGGTTCGGATCGGCGTTGGCGCCGATCGGGTGGTGTCCCATGTGCTCGACGCCGCCGGCGAGGGCGAAGTCGTACATGCCGACGCCGATCGATGCGCCCATGGTCGTGACGCTGGTCATGGCGCCGGCGCACATGCGCTCGACGGCGAGACCAGGCACGCTCTGCGGGAGTCCGGCGAGGATCGCCACCGAACGGCCGAGGGTCAGTCCCTGATCGCCGGTCTGGCTCGTCGCGGCGATCGCGACGTCGTCGATGCGGTCGGCCGGGACGGCCGCGTTCCGCTCCATCAGGCCGATGGTCGCCTTCACGGCGAGGTCATCAGCGCGGGTGTTCCAGTACATGCCCTTTTCGCCGGCACGCCCGAAAGGCGTGCGTACTCCATCGACGAAGAAGACGTCCGAGATCTCGGCCACTCTGCCTCCAAGTTAGTGCGTGACCTCAGTCTATGAAGCCCGCGAAACCGGGAGGAATCGGTTGGATCGAACCTACGAAGCCGGTGCGGAGGTGGTGTCGGGCTCTTGCGCCGCATCTACAAAGGCGGCCGCGATCTTCTGTGCGGTCTGTTCAATCTGCCAGGGGCGAGCACCCAGCGCGGCGAGCGCCGCAGCGATCTCCTCCGCAGTCTCGCCAGGGAGATCCCACGCGACGCGACGGAGGTACTCCGGCGTGAGCAGGTTCTCGGTGGGCATCCCCAACTCCTCGGCCACCGCTTCCACGACGGGGCGTGCGGCCTTCAGACGAGCATCCGCCTCGGGGTTCCGGTCGGCCCAGGCACGGGGTGGAGGGAGAGTGTCGCTCGGCACACGTTCGCGGGGAAGTTCTTCGGTGGCGCGGCCGTCGAGGAATGCCTGCCACCAGCGATCGAGCTGTGTGCGGCTCGCGCGGCCCTGGAACTCCTTGATGCCGGCGAGCGCCTGCTTCGACTGCGGGTTCGCCATCAGCGCGGCCACCAGGGAGCGGTCAGGGACGAGGCGACCGGGGGAGACGTCCTGTTCCTGAGCGTAGGATTCGCGGGCCTGCCACAGCGAGCGGGCGACGGCGAGGTTTCGAGCTCCGCGCACCTGGTGCAGTCCGCTGAGTCGACGCCATGGGTCCTCGCGGGGAGGTTTGGGCGCGCGAGTGAGCGTTGCGGCGAATTCCTCGGCGGCGTAGGCGGTCTTTCCCTGTTCCTCCAGCTCGGCGACGAGGATGTCCCGCACATCGATCAGGTGCAGCACGTCGAGGGCGGCGTACTCGAGCCAGGAGTCGGGGAGCGGACGCGTCGACCAGTCGGCGGCCGAGTGCTCCTTCTTGAGGGTGATGCCCAGAGTGTCCTCGACGACGGCACCGAGACCGACACGCTCATGCCCGAGGAGGCGCGAAGCGAGCTCGGTATCGAAGATGACCGGAGGCTCGAGGTGGAGCTCCCGCAGCGAAGGGAGATCCTGACTCGCTGCATGCAGCACCCACTCGACATCGCCGATGGCCTCTTGGAGCGGCGCGAAGTCCCCGATCGCGGGTGGATCGAACAGGAAGACCCCGGCTTCTCGCCGGAACACCTGCACGAGATAGGCGCGCTGAGAGTAGCGGAAGCCGGACGCGCGCTCCACGTCCACGGCGACGGGCCCGGTGCCTGCGGCGAGCACGGCGCAGGCTGCGCGGAACTCCTCAGCATCCGAGATCACGGAGTATTCAGTCACGTACAGCCTTTCGCGCGCCGATCACGGCGATGCCCTCGGAGCCGGGCGGAAGCCCCGCCAGCATTCCGACCAGCTCGGCCCATGCTTCGACGTGAGGTCGGAACGGGCCTTCCGGAGTCCAGGACGCCCGCAATTCTATCTGGGCGCCGTCTCCTTCGACGGCGAGACCGCCGAATCCCTTCGACAGCGTCTTCGTCGAGGTACCGGACTCCGAGTGATAGACCGCGTCGCGCGAGTCGAGAGCGTCGACCAGCCAGGACCACGTCACATCGGCCAGAAGCGGATCGGTCCCGATCTCGGTCTCCAGCGGTGCCTGCGCGAAGATGACGATGCGCCACGACCCACCCCAGGCGCCGGGCTCGTCGGGATCATGCAGCAGCACGAACCTGCCGGTGCCGTACACGGACTCGCCTTCGCCCTCCGGGCGCACATCGGCGGCGAGCGCGATGGCGAAGGGGGCGAGGCCCTGTGGGGTCGCGATCTCGCGCACCGTGATGTCATCTCGGAACTCGGTTTCGCGCAGTTCAGCCACGGCGCTCTCGAAAGGCGTCCCGGCTTCGGGGGGTGCGGTCACGGCAACAGGCTAGAGTCAGGAAGCGATGAAGAGTCTCAGGCACGCCGTTACGCTCCTTGTCCCTGCCTTGCTCGCACTCGGAGCGGGGTTCGCCTTGCTCGTGTTCGCGGTCGCCCGACGCGTCGTGACGCCCATGCGACGCGCCACCGACACCGAGATCATCGCCGTCGACACCGGCGCGCAGACGATCGAACTGCAGCGCACCCTCGACACCGAGCTGCCGGGGAGATACGGCCTCTTCACCACCGGTACCTACGGATACGTCAAGCTCGGCGCCGTTCTCAGTGCTGACGGGACGAGTGTGCGTCGCAAGCTCCTGACCCAGATCGAGCCCGGTGCTCGTGTCGATCGCGCTGCCGCATTCAGCGGGTACTACTACTCATCGCCGAGCGAGCTCCACCTGCGCTGGGAGAACCTGTTGATCGGCTCTCCCGCCGGCCCTTGTCCTGCGTGGTACTTCCCCGCAGCTTCGTCGACCTGGGTGATCCAGGTGCACGGACGGGGTGCGACCCGTGCGGAATGTCTGCGGGCAGTACCGGTGTTGCATGCCGCTGGTCTGCCCAACCTGGTCGTCTCCTATCGGAACGACGGTGAAGCTCCGCGCACCAGGGCAGGGGCATATGCGTTGGGGGCGTCGGAGTGGCGCGACGTCGATTCGGCGATCGCCTACGCGCTCCGGCATGGTGCGGAGCGGGTCATCCTGATGGGATGGTCGATGGGTGGAGCGGTCTCGCTGCAAGCCGCAGTGACCTCCGGTCACCGAGATCGAATCGCCGGGATCATCCTCGAGTCCCCGGTCGTCGACTGGCGCACCGTGCTGCGCTTCCAGGCGAGACTGGCCGGGGTGCGGGCTCCGCTGCCCGAGCTCGCGATGGGAGCTCTCCAGATGCCGCTCACCGCGCGCCTCAGTGGTGCCGACGAGCCGATCCCGTTCGACCGCCTCGACATGGTCGCGCGTGCCGATGAGCTGACCGCGCCGATCCTGATCCTGCACAGTGACGACGACGGCTTCGTGCCGGCCGACTCCTCGCACGCGCTGCAGGAGGCGCGTCCTGACCTCGTCACGATGCCGAGGTTCACGGTGGCGCGCCACACAAAGCTGTGGAACTACGACCAGACCGGGTGGACGACCGCGATCACGGACTGGCTGGATGCACAGGGCTTCAGCGCTTCTGCCTGACCTGATTCTTCGCGCGCATCAGCATCCCGGTCATGCCGCCGATGCGCAGGGGGGACACCGCCTTGGTGAGTCCGATGCTCTGCGGGTAGTCGTTCGGGATGGCGAGGACCTCGTCAGCGGTGAGTCCGGTGAGGCCCTGCACCAGGATGCTCGCGAACCCGCGGGTCGTCGGAGCCTCCGGCGGTGCGGTCGCGTGCATGGTCACGATGTCGTCGTGCACCTCGACGTGGATGTACACGGGGGACTGGCACTCCGCGACGCGCTCGTACATCTCCGGGTGGGTCGCGACCTCATCGGACACATCCGGAAGCTCGTCGGAGAACTCGAGCAGCAGGAGGAGGCGATCGGTTTCGGGGGTCTCGAGGAACCCGTCGCGGATCTCGGCGAGGGAGTCAGGAACGTCGCTAGTGCTCATCCCTGTCATTGTCACATGTTCAGAGCGCGCCGGGCTCCGAACCGGTGACGATCGGCACGCGTACCGCGCTGCCCCACTCGGTCCAGGACCCGTCGTAGTTGCGCACGTTCTCGAAGCCGAGGAGGTGCTTGAGTACGAACCAGGTGTGGCTCGAGCGTTCCCCGATGCGGCAGTACGCCACGACGTCGTCTCCGTCGTTCAGACCGGCGCCTTCTCGGTAGATCGCATCGAGTTCGGCACGACTGCGGAAGCCTCCGTCTTCGGCGACGGCCTTCGCCCACGGCACACTCTGCGCGGTGGGGATGTGACCGGCGCGCAGAGTCCCTTCCTCGGGGTATGCGGGCGCCGTGGTGCGCTCACCGCTGTATTCCTCAGGGGAGCGCACGTCGATGAGCGGGCTGCCGATGTGCGCCAGGACGTCTTCCTTATATGCGCGGATCACCGAGTCGTCTCGCTCGACGATCGGATACTCGGTCGCCGGGCGGTTCGCCGGCTCCCGGGTCAGCTCACGGCCCTCGGCGATCCAGCGGTCGCGACCGCCGTCGAGCAGTCGGACGTCTTCGTGGCCGAAGAGGGAGAACACCCACAGGGCGTAGGCGGCCCACCAGTTGTTCTTGTCGCCGTAGATGACGACCGTGTCGTCGCGTGAGATGCCCTTGCGGCTGAGCAGCTCGGCGAAGCCCTCGCCATCGACGTAGTCGCGCACGACGGGATCGTTGAGCTCGGTGTGCCAGTCGACCTTCACCGCACCCGGGATGTGGCCCGTCTCGTAGAGCAGTACGTCCTCGTCGGATTCGACCACCACGAGGCCTGGGGCGCCCAGCCGTTCGGCGAGCCACTCGGTGGTCACGAGACGGCCGGGTTCGGCGTACTCGGCGAACTTGGGGGAGGAGGAATCGAACTCGATGGCCATGGGATCTCCGAAGCGTTGAGCGGATGAGGGCGCGGGTGCGGACGGCGTAGTGTTGATCCGTCCCTTCGACGATAGATCCCCGCCGAGCACCCTGCGCCCGATTCGTAAGACTTCGACACAGGCGAGCACCCGATTCAGGACCGTGATGACCGACACGACCAGCCGAACCGTGCACCTCACCGAGCGTCAGCCGACCGTCACCGGACCAGAGATGCTGGCGAGCATGGTGCCGCCGCCCCAGTTCGACACGGCGACGTTCGACAGCTACCGCGCTGATCCCGCCTATCCCTCACAAGAGGAGGCGAAGGAGACGCTGATGCGTTTCGCCGGGCGCGGTGCCCCCGTGAAGCGCGGCGGCCTGTTCAGCCGTGCCAAGAAGGAACCTGAGCTCAAGCCGGGCGTCTACCTGGACGGTGGGTTCGGCGTCGGCAAGACCCACCTGCTCGCCTCGATCTACCATGCGATGCCCGCACGTCGGAAGTACTTCGGCTCGTTCATCGAGTACACCGCGCTCGTCGGCGCACTCGGGTACAAGAACACCGTCGACCTACTCAAGGGTGCCGACCTGCTGTGCATCGATGAGTTCGAGCTCGATGATCCGGGCGACACGATGGTGATGACCAGGCTCCTGGGCGAGCTCGTCCCGACCGGCACCCGGCTCGCCGCGACATCGAACACCCCGCCGAACGCCCTCGGCGAGGGGCGCTTCGCCGCGCAGGACTTCCTCCGTGAGATCCATGCCATGTCCGACAGCTTCCAGACCCTGCGCATCGACGGCGTCGACTTCCGCCAGCGCGCCCTCGACGGACACGCCGTCGTGCTCGACGACGCTGCCTATAAGGCCGCCATCTCGACCGTCAGAGCAGAGGGCGCAGTTTCTGACGACCTGTTCGACGAGCTGATCCGTCATCTCGCCCAGGTGCACCCCTCCCGCTACATTCGGCTCATCGACGGCGTCGGTGGCGTCGGCCTGCGCGACGTGCGCCAGCTCACGGATCAGTCCGAGGCGCTGCGTTTCGTCGCGTTCATCGACCGGGTGTACGACGCGCAGATTCCGATCATCGCCACCGGACTCGGCCTCGACTCGGTCTTCTCCGACGAGATGCTCGCCGGCGGTTACCGCAAGAAGTACCTGCGCGCCATCTCTCGGCTCAATGCGCTGACACATTCTGCGTAAGCCCGCAGACTCGCGTAACGCGATGTTCACAGGCGGAGCCGCGCTGTAACCGCGGGGAAACAAACCTCACGCATTGACGAAACCGCAGGTCGTCACACTGAAGCTCTCAATTACTTCGGATGTGAGGTTTTCCTATGGATGCTCCCGGCAACATCTCGTGGGCGATCACCGCGACAGCGTTGGTTCTGCTCATGACGCCCGGCGTCGCCTTCTTCTATGGCGGTCTCGTCAAGGCGAAGAGCGTCGTCAGCATGATGATGATGAGCTTCGGCTCCATCGGACTCGTCGCCGTGCTGTGGATTCTCTTCGGCTTCTCGATGAGCGCCGTCGACAGCCCGACCGCCTTCGCAGGCAACCCGTTCGCCGACTTCGGCCTCTCGAGCCTCGCCGAGGGTGAAGGGTCGAACGTGGCGCTCCTGGGTGTCGCCTACGGCGCCACCTTCGCGATCATCACCGTCGCGCTGATCTCCGGGGCGATCGCCGACCGCGCCAAGTTCGGCAGCTGGCTGATCTTCGCGGGCATCTTCGCCACCGTCGGCTACTTCCCGGTCGCCGCCTGGGTCTGGGGTGGTGGCTGGATCATGAATCTCGGCACCACGCTCTTCGGTGAGGACAGCGGTATCGGCGTCATCGACTACGCCGGTGGTACCGCGGTACACATCAACGCGGGTGCTGCCGCACTCGCCCTCGCTCTGGTCCTCGGCAAGCGCATCGGATTCCAGAAGGGCATCCTCAAGCCGCACAACGTGCCGCTGACCCTGCTCGGCGCCGCATTGCTGTGGTTCGGGTGGTTCGGCTTCAACGCCGGTGCGGAGTGGCTGTCCGAGGACATGGGCGGTGTCGGCCTCATCGGTCTGAACACGCTGGGTGCGACGGCTGCGGCCATCCTCGGCTGGATCCTGATCGAGAAGATCAAGGACGGCAAGCCCACCTCGGTCGGTGCCGCTTCCGGTGCCGTTGCCGGTCTCGTCGCCATCACCCCGGCGTGCGCCAACCTCACGCCCGGTTGGTCGCTGCTGCTCGGCGCCCTCGCCGGTGTCGTCTGTGCCCTCGCCGTCGAGGTGAAGTTCCGCCTCGGGTTCGACGACTCGCTCGACGTGGTCGGTATCCACCTCGTCGGTGGCCTCATCGGCACGCTGTACCTCGGCCTCTTCGCCACCGGCACCGGACTGTTCGTCGGTGGCGACGCTCGCCAGCTCGCGGTGCAGGTGATCGCCGCATTCGGTGTTCTGATCTACTCCTTCGTCGTAGCCTTCATCATCGGTTTCGCGATCGAGAAGACGATCGGCTTCCGCATCACGAACGAGGACGAGATCGCCGGTGTCGACTCGGTCGTGCACGGCGAGGAGGGCTACGCGCTCGCAGACGCCTGATCTGCGGTTAGGGTGACCGTGTGAGCAAGACCAACGGCATCCTGACGACACTCGTGGAGATCCTGCTCAAGGCGGTGGGATCCGGCCGGGCGTCTCGGACATCAGATCCGAGGCGCCCGGACGCGCGTCTGCGGCCATCAGCACAGCCCTCGGCCCCGGCATCTCCTGGAACGGATCCCGGACGTGTGCGCGGAACCGAGACCGTCCGCATCGATCCAGACCGGATCAAAGGGCTTCAGGTCGCGTACGCGCCACAGCGTGACGGCGCCCCGGATGCCGGCGAGATCGTCTGGACCTGGGTGCCGTACGAGGAGAACGACGGGCGTGGCAAAGACCGTCCGGTGCTCGTGATCGGCCGGGAGTCCGCGGAGCGGGTCTATGCGGTGCGGATGACGAGCAAACCGCACGACGGCGAGCGTGACTACCTCTCCATCGGCGCCGGTGCCTGGGATTCCCAGGGACGGGAATCCTGGATCGATGTCGAGCAGCTGTACAGCGTGCACGAGCGAGGACTGCGGCGGGAGGCCGCCGTCCTCGATCGGGGGCGCTACGACCGCGTCGGAGCCGCTCTCACGCGGCGCTACGGGTGGTCCGTCGCGGGCTGAGGGCGGGGAACGCCTGCAGCACCATCTCCACGAGTTCGGACAGCGGTCGGGTGAGCGGATCGGTCGCAGGAAGCCCCGTGTCGAGTTCGATCTCATCGATCGCCGCGGCCAGCTGCGCCTTCGAGAGGTTCTCGTGGTTGACCGTGACACCGATCACCCGGGTGTCGGCGAACGCCTCGATCAGGGCGATCTCGCTGGTCACCGTGGGCATCGCCACCATGGGGAAGTCGCCGAGGACCTTCCGGCCCGGAGCATGCTGCACGATGACACCGGCGGGCTGGCTGCCGCGAAGGATGTGGGCGGAGGTGATGTAGGCGGGGTGGCTGAGCGCCCCCTGACCCTCGACGATGATCACGTCGGGGTTCTCGCCCTCGAACGCGGCGACGACCTGGTTCTCGACCTCGCCGGAGCAGAACTGCGGCACGAGGGCATCGAGTGCGACGCCGTAGCGGCCACCCTGGATGATCGTCGTCTGTCCGGTGCCGACCATGACCGCGTGGATGCCCTGCTCGTTGAGCGCACGTACGAGGATCGTAGCGGTGGTGCGCTTGCCGATTGCTCCATCGGTTCCGAGGATCGTGATGCGCGGGCAGGTCACATCGAAGATGCGGCCCGAGAACAGGTGGAGGTCCTTCTTGTCGCGAGGACGACGGATGTCGGTGATGGTGACCTCGGAGAGGAGGGCAGCGGCGACGAATTCGGCGTCGTCCGTGAGGAACTCATGCAGACCGTTGATGATGTGCATGCCCCGAGCGATCCCGTCGAGCAGCACGGTGCGCTGACCGGATGAGAGCAGCCCGTCGGCCGGTGCCACTCCGCAGATCAGGTAGTCCGGTACGTGCCCCGCATGGGCGATAGCGGTGGCGAGACCATTCAGGATCGGGATGCCGTTCGCCTCCCCGTCGAGCACCATCCCCGCGTCGGCGCCGGCATGGGTGCTGTCGATGACGCTGAGGATGTCGTACTTCTCGGAGTGGCGGACGAGTCCGTTCGCGGTCTTGCCGTCCTGCTCGCCGAACTGGCCTTCGCAGTAGACGATCGCCGACGTACCGACCGGCAGGGCGATAGGGGCAGCCCACGCGTGCGCAGGGTCGCTGAAAGAGGGAACTGACGGGGTGGGCATGACGCTCCTCGGGCTCACACAGAGGAGGCGACGGAGAACGAAATGACCGGTGAGGCCCGTTGGTCGACAAGAAGTCTTCCCTGATGCCGGCAAGATACCGGCATGCTCACCGTAGCAGCGCTGCCTGGGACCGGGCCGCGAGTATGTGGCGGCCAATCCACAGCGCATACCCCCCCCGCGAACCTGGCGATATCGACCCGAGACCGGAGAGGTGCAATCCGATCTGACACGGGCTTCGAACCAGTGGTGAGTCGCGAACAGCGGCGCCACACAAGGAGGAATCATGCGTTTCATCCCCACCAAGGTCCACGGAGCCCTCGACTACATCGTCGGTATCGCGTTGATCGCCGCGCCCTGGCTGTTCGGTTTCGCGAACGTGGGCGGAGCAGCTGTCATCATCCCGATCGTGCTCGGCGTCGGGCTCATCGTCTACAGCCTGTTCACCAAGTACGAATGGGGCCCCTTCGGCTTCATCCCGATGCCTGTCCACCTGGTGTTCGACATCGTCGCCAGCTTGTTCCTCGCTCTTTCACCGTGGATCTTCGGCTTCTCGGGCGAAGCGCTCAACGTCTGGCTCCCGCACGTCGTCGTCGGTGTCGCCGTGATCCTCGTCGTGCTGTTCTCGCAGCCGCAGCCGGCGACCACTCGGGGTCGTGCCGCCACGGCGTGACCTCTTCGCAGACGCGATGCCGGGCGACTGGACTTCCCGAAGCAGTCACCCGGCATCGTCACGTTCATGCGTCGGATGAAGCGCCATCGAGGCCGCGCAAAGCGCGGCTGAGCCAGCGCGCGTAGAGCAGCCAGGGGTCGCCCTCCTCGCGGAGGGCGCTCACGTGCGTGTGCAACTCGTTCGTGTACGTGAACCACTCGCCGCCTTCGCGGATTCCGGCGAACTCCCGGTGACGCTGTTGCTCGACCGCTCGACCGCCGCGTTCGAAGGCGAGGAGCTCGTCGTGCCGGATCGCGACCAGTCGCTGCCTGGGCCGTCTGCTGGTGCCGATCTTCACGCGCTTGTCGAAGCGGATGTAGTAGACCACATCGACGCGGGGGAGCGGAAGGTCGGGGTCGGGTGCGTCACCGTAGCGCCAATCGCACGCTGCGCAGATCCACACCCCATCGGTGTGGATGCCCTGAACACCCCCGCAGAGGGAGCAGGGGCCCGGGAGGGTGCGTTTCGACACGACTGCAGGCTACGCGCGACCTCGGACACCTTCGTCTCTTCTCCGGACCGGCTCGCGCGCCTAGTGTCGAAGGCAGGACGAAGGGAGCGGCGCTGATGACGACCTCGGGGGGCTTCGGTACTTGGTCCGTCCTGTCGGCGGCCTCGATCGTGTTGGTGGCATGCGCTCCGACGTCACAGGCGTCGCCCTCCCCGATGTTGCCCTCGGGCGCCGGCGCTGTTCCGCCGGGAGAGGAGAGCATCCTCGTCGAGGATCTGGCTGTTCCCTGGTCCATTGCCTTCTATGAGGGGACGGCGCTGATCAGCGAGCGCGACGCCGCCCGCATCGTGGAGGTGACGGACGACGGTGAGGTCCGAGAGATCGCAGTGATCGACGGCGTGGAACCGCGCGGTGAGGGCGGGCTGCTGGGCATCGCGGTCCAAGACGGTCGGTTGTACGCGTACTCGACGGCGGAAGACGAGAACAGGGTGCAGCGTTTCGACCTGTCCGGGTCTCCCGGCGCACTCGAGCTCGGAGAGCCCGAGACGATCCTCTCGGGGATGGCCGCTGCGACGAATCACAACGGAGGCCGTATCGCGTTCGGTCCCGACGGCATGTTGTATGTAACCGTCGGCGATGCGGGAGACCGCGAGAGCGCTCAGGACCTGACGTCGCTGTCGGGCAAGATCCTCCGCCTCACGCCGGATGGCGATGTGCCAGAGGACAACCCCTTCGACGGCTCGCCGGTCTTCAGCGTCGGCCACCGCAACCCGCAGGGTCTTGCGTGGGACGAAGACGGCACCCTGTATGCGAGCGAGTTCGGGCAGGACACCTGGGACGAGCTGAACGTGATCGAACCCGGTGGGAACTACGGCTGGCCGGAGGTGGAAGGCATCGCCGACCGGGACGGCTTCCTCGACCCGGTGCAGCAGTGGGCTCCTGATGTCGCAAGTCCCAGCGGCATCGCGATCGCTTCGGAGTCTCTCTTCGTCGCGAATCTCCGTGGCGAGAGGCTGCGAGAGGTGCCTCTGGATGACCTCGCAACGTCCGCCGAGTACTTCGTCGGTGCGTTCGGCAGGCTTCGCGACGTGGCAGTCGCCCCGGATGGCGCCCTGTGGGTGCTCACCAACAACACCGACGGTCGCGGCGATCCCGTGGACGGCGACGACCGAGTCCTGCGCGTTCCGCTCGAGTGATCCTCGACCGCCCGGAGGGCGCAAGCTCCCTCTCGGGCGTTCTTCGCCCCGGCCCGAAAACAGAAGAACCCCCGAATGGATCGGAGGTTCTGTGGTGGGCGATACCGGACTCGAACCGATGACCTCTTCCGTGTGAAGGAAGCGCGCTACCAACTGCGCCAATCGCCCATACCTGCGGGGTACGTCAACCGATACTACCCGACGCTCAGAGGCCGTGTGGACCACCCAGGGAGACACGCGCGAGATTCGCTGCCGGTTTGGCAGGTCGCAGATCTTCGGCTAATGTTTCATGAGTGCCCGGGACAACCGGGAACGAAATGCGGATGTAGCGCAGTTGGTAGCGCACAACCTTGCCAAGGTTGGGGTCGCGAGTTCGAGTCTCGTCATCCGCTCGAGTGAAGTAGGTCTTCTTCGGAAGATCTGCAGCACGTGGGGTCAATCCACACGGTGGCGTGGCCGAGCGGCTAGGCACCGGCCTGCAAAGCCGTTTACACGGGTTCGAATCCCGTCGCCACCTCACTGGAAAACTTAATAAGCCCCAAACGGGCGCGATTGGCGCAGCGGTAGCGCGCTTCCCTGACACGGAAGAGGTCACTGGTTCGATCCCAGTATCGCGCACAGACAAACCCCCGGTTCTCCGGGGGTTATTTCGTGTCCGGAGGCGCGCCGGCGATGGCTGCGTGCCCGGGCGATCCCGGGCACGCAGCCTCCGCTCAGACCAGGAGCGTGTCTCCGATGAAGCCGCCTTCCGTGCACCCGGGTGGGACAGCGAACACTGCGGAACCGATCGGGACCGTCCACTCGTTGAGAAGGTCGAGCTCGTCGAGCCGTCGCTGCATCGGGATGAACTGCCGCTCGATATCGGCTTGGAAGGAGACGAAGATCAACCCCGACTCCGAGACTTCGGCGCCGACCGGTCTCTCGTCGTAGTTGTACGCACGCCGGAAGATGCGTTCCTCGCCGTCGCCACGGGCACGCCGGATGTGCGCGAACTGGGGGATGACTGGGAAGCCGATTGACGTCTTGGCCTCGAAGTCGGGCTCGTCGAACTCGTCCGTGCCGGTCAGCGGGGCACCGTTGGCCAGGGTCCTGCCCACGGATGCGTCGCGCCCGCCCCGGTCGAGCCGGTCCCACTTGTCGAGGTCCATGCGGATGCGGCGGACCACGATCCCGGTCCCGCCGGCGAGCCATCCTTCGTCGCTCCAGACGACCCGATCGAAGTCGGCCGTGCCCGGTTCCGGGTTGGTCGTGCCGTCGACCTGCCCGAACAGATTGCGCATCGTGGTTCCAGGGCGTTCGGTCCCATAAGCACGCCGGAAGCCCTGCTGGGACCAGCGGACGCTCGCGAAACCCCTGGCATCCTTCAGCAGCATCCGGGCCGCATGAGCGACGGTCAGCGGATCGTCGGCTGCGATCTGCATCAGAAGGTCCCCGTCGGAGAATTCAGGGCGCAGCTGATCCACTCCGAAAGCGGGAAGGGGAGCGAGCCAAGCCGGCCCGGTCGCGGTGGCCCGAGTGATGAAGCCGGGGCCGAATCCGAAGGTGATCGTCAGTCGTGCCGGTGACAGTGCGAGTTCCGGCTCGGAGTCGGCGAGGGCCGGGAGGCCCTGGGTGAGTCGCGCCGCATCGTCGGTCAGCAGGCGCATCAGGCGGACGAGGCCGTCGCGATCGACCTCATCGCGAAGATCCAGGCTGAGGAAGACGCCGTTGGCCTGCGCCGCGGTGTCGACACCCGCCTGGTGCACGCCGAAGAAGGGGACGCTGCGTTCACCGTTCATCGGAGGGGAGACCGGCTTCGCGCCGCTCTCCTGGGAGTTCAGGGCGAGATCCACTCCCACGGCCGCGACCGCGCCGACGCCGGCGACAGCTCCTCCGAGGAGGAACTGTCGCCGAGTCGACCCGGCACGTCGGGAGCGGGCGCCCTCAGCGGGCGCCGACATCACTGCCCCGAGCCGTCTTTCTCATCGCCGCTTTCGTAGTTCTCGTTCGCGCCCGAGTAGTCCTTGACAGGAGCTGAGAACTCGTAGGTGGAGTCGTCCGAGAAGGCGAGCGTGAAGCTGACGTCGCTACCGGCCGTGAGCGGGCCGGTCAGCTCCATCATCATGATGTGGTTCGCGCCAGGCTCGAGTGCGAGCTCTCCGTCAGCAGGGATGACGAACCCGCCGTCCTTCTCGCGCATCACCATCTCGCCTGACTCGTTCTCGACCGTCTCGTGCAGCTCGAGCATGGTCGACGCATCCGAGGTGACGGAGACGACGGTCACGTCGTCTCCGCTGCTGTTGACGAGCGTTCCGAATCCGGCGGACATACCTTCTTCGGCTGACTTCACCCAGGCGTCCTCGATCGTGACGACATCGCCTGCCGGGCGCGTCTTCGATTCGGCTGGCGTGCTCTCCGGTGTGCATCCGGTCAGCGCGAGCACGGAGACCGCGATCACGGCCGCGAGGCGGGGGAGAGTTCTGGTGGTGTTCACAATGGTGCCTTTCACAGGTCATCTGCCGCGGAGCCGCCGGCTTCCGGCGGTGCGGCTGCCGTCCGAGGACGGCGAAGGAAACGAACGAGCACGAGGACGAGGACGGCTACGGCCGCCCCGCCTGCGCCGATGAGCAGCACCCTGAGGGCGCCACCCGACTCTGCGGTCTGATCGGGCTGTTCTGTGGATGCTGAGGGGGTTTCCGGCGTGCCACCGGTCGTCGCCATCTCCATCGGTGCGGCGTCGCCCACCGTGAAGGGGACGACACCGGCGATCGGATGGCCGTCCTCTGACACGACCTGCCAGCGCACCTGGTAGCCGGCGGTCGGCATCCCTGGTGCGAGCGCGGCGGTGACTGTGCGTCCTTCCACCGTGACGTCTCCGGCGACCCAGTCCTTTCCCGACTCGTCGACGACCAGGACGACGGCGCCGGTCAACGATTCATCGAGTACCAGGAGCTCACCCGAGAACGTCATCGTGATGCTCTCCGGTGGAGTCGCCAGCTGTTCGTCTGTGGCGGGTGTGCTGGAGATCAGCTGGTCATGGGCCGACGCGGGTGCTGCGATCGCGAGTGTCGCGATCGCCGCCAACGTCAGCCCGGCCGCGATCCTGCGGACAGGGGACATGGGAATGGCCTCTCATCAGACGTCGCGCGAGCGACGTGCATGCATGCGTTCAGAACCCGCGCACATCGGATGTGCGCGGCAGGACGCACCACGGAGCCGTGAATCGGCCCAGGGTGCGGATCAGATCGCAGCGGAGAGAGGCGGTGCTCGACCACGAAGGGTCGCGAGGAGAACGAGGTCGACGACGCGTGCGATATCGAAGCGATCGCGGAGACGGGCAGCGACGCGAAGTACGGGGAGGATCAGCGCATGATCGACGCGACGACGCAACCACTGCACCAGCTGGACTGCGAGGTCGCGCACCAGGAGGATCAGGCGTTCGCCCCGGTGCAGGGCGGCAACCGTCAGCAGGGCGGCGAGCGCGTGTCCGAGCCACATGGACGCGTCAGCGGTGACGGCTTCAGGGATGCCCGTCGTCGGAGGCAGCACGAGCGGCGCTCCGTGCACGTGCGGTGTCGAGACAGCGGACGGTGTGATGGTGCCGAGCACGAAGAGCGTGTGGAACAGGAACTGGCTCACCGCGACGGAGATGCCGAGTCTGACCAGAGACAGTGAGCGTCCTGCGAGCAGCACGCAGATCATGAACGAGAAGACCCACGGCACGAGGATGCCGAGCGGGCCGGGCATCTGCCCTCCACCCGAGACGTGGCCTGCGAGTGCGACGAAGATCGCCAGCGACGAGGCAGCGAAGCCGCGGACGACGGCTGGCTTCCTGGACTCGGTCACGCGTCCAGTCTGGCATGAACGTTGCGCCGGGCCCGTCGAGTCGGTGTGCGCATCAGCTCGACCAGACGGTGTTCGGTCAAGCGTGCCGAGCGCCGGCCGCGCCCTTGACGACGTCGTATGCGGCGAGCGCGGCCTTCCTCGTCTCGCCGAGATCGATGATCGGCTGCGTCGGCGCTTCGGACGCCCACTGCGAGATGTAGATGCTCTGCGGATCGAACTTCTTCGCCTGGAGCTCCGGGTTGAACACGCGGAAGTACGGTGCGGCGTCGGCACCGGAGCCCGCGACCCACTGCCAGTTGAAGGGGTTGTTCGCTTCGTCGGCGTCGACCAGCGTGTCCCAGAACCACTCTTCGCCGAGTCGCCAGTCGATGAGCAGGTTCTTCACGAGGAAGGACGCCACGACCATCCGCACGCGGTTGTGCATGTAGCCCGTACGCCAGAGCTCTCGCATCCCCGCATCCACGAGCGGCACTCCGGTCTCGCCGTGCTGCCACGCCTCCAGGTGCGTGGGGTCGAGAGGTGGCCAGGGGAAGGCATCGAACTCCGGACGGAGGTTCTTCGTCGCCAGCTCAGGCGCTCGGTAGAGGGTGTGCCAGGCGAACTCGCGCCACCCGAGCTCGGAGAGGAATCCTCCCGCACCGTCGACCCCGACCGACTCGTGCCAGACCGTGAAAGGGCTGATCTCGCCCCAGCGGAGCCGCGGCGACAACAGCGAGGTGGCTCCGGCGGCGGGTTCATCCCGTGCACGGTCGTAGGAGGGGAGGTCGTTCTCGAGGAACTCCTTCAACCTGCGACGCGCCGCGGGCTCACCGGGTTCCCACATCTCCCTCAGTCCGTCTGCCCAGTCGGGCGTCGTCGGCAGGAGGCGCCAGTCGTCCAGTGTCTCAGATGCGGGTGGTTCTGACAGGCCGGGAATCGCGCTCGGCTCGGGCAGCGGCGTCCGCGGGGCGGGAAGGGCGAGGCAGGCGCGCCAGAACGGTGTGAAAACCGAGTAGTGGGTGCCGGTTCCGGTCGTCACGGTCCACGGCTCGTGCAGCAGAGATGCTGCGAAGGAGGTGACCGTCACTCCTTCGGCGCGGAGGGCCGTCTTGATCCCGGTGTCCACCGAACGCTCGGGGCCGCCGTAGCGGCGGTTCCAAAACACGGCACCTGCTCCCGTCTCCGCCACGACTCCTCGCACGACGGCGTCAGCGGGACCACGACGCAGGATCAGTTGCGTGCCTCGCTCCCTGAGTCGCTCGCCGAGTGACGAGAGGGAATGATGCAGCCACCAGCGTGCTGCGGCTCCGAGCGGCCGGACCCCGGGGGATTCCTCGTCGAGCACGAACACTGCGACGACGGGCTCTCCGCGATCGATGGCGGCGAGGAGCGCCGGGTTGTCCGCGATGCGGAGATCGTCACGGAACCAGACGAGTGAAGGCGAGGACATCGACCCATTCTCGCCGACCGCCCGCGGTTGCCGAGGTCTGCGTATCGAATGGCGTCTTTCTGCGAGGCGCGCAGGAGATCACACTGCGGTAGGGGCCGGTCGATACCCGCGTAGCTGTCGATCGCTCGCGTCGAAACCTACGCTCGTTCACATGTGGACACGTGGTGTTGCTCTCGTCGCCGGACTGATCCTTGTCGGCGGGAGCCTGGGCGGATGCGCCGCTCTCGAGCCGGGGCCGAGGACGACCGAACAGATGCCCATCGAAGACGTCGGCGTCGTCGAGCTCGCGACGGGAGGGTCGCTGAACATCACGCTGGGCACGACCCCGTCACTGAGCATCGCCGCGGGCGAGAAAGTCATCGATCATCTGACCGCCGACCTCGAATCAGGAGTCCTCCGGCTGGGGGTCCGCGACGAGTCGATCGAGTATGTGGGGGAGATCCGCTACGAGCTGGTGATCTCCGCCCTCTCCTCGATCACGGTTCTGGGGTCCGGCGACGCAGCGGTCGATTTCACCGGGACGCCCGCCCCGTCGATCGTCGTGCGGGGTTCCGGTGGCGTCGAGGCGGTCGGGGTCGACGCGCAGACGGTGTCGTTGACCGTCGCCGGCTCCGGCTCGATCGACGTCTCGGATATGAAGGCGCAGCAGTTGACAGCGCGGATCGACGGATCGGGTGGTGTGCGAATCGACGGCACCGTCGCCGATCAGGACGTCGAGCTCCGCGGCCCTGGCGAGTACTCCGCCTCAGACCTGTCGACCGTCGACGCCCGAGTGGCCGTGCGCGGCGACGGCGAGGCATCCATCGCCGTATCCGGAGCACTCGACGCTGATGTCGACGGCAGCGGCGAGATCATCTACGCCGGTGACCCGCGCGTGACCGAGGACGTCACTGGCTCTGGTGAGGTGAACCGCCGCTGACCGGCGCCCCGCCAGGCCGAGAGTGTCGAGAGCTCAGCGGCGACGGGCGCCGCTGCGCTGCGTGGGACCCTCGTCGGTGGACCACAGCGCCCAGGCGACGAGCAGTGGCTGTAGGAAGAGTCGTCCGAGCCGCCTGGCATCGGTGTCGAGCCCGGGAGTGGAGCGGCGGGTGCGCCACTGATGGATGTTCCCGGGAAGCACCGCCACGAAGAACGCCGCCGTCGCCCAGCCGATCCGTCGACGCTCCTTCGGCAGTGCCACCAGTCCCGCGGCGAGCGCGATCTCGGCAGCACCGGAGGCGATCACGATCGCGTTCTTGTCGAGCTTGGTGAGCCGGGTCGCCCAGTCGGGGACCACGACGCGAAAGCCGCGGGTGCTCACGAAGTGGGTGACGCCGACGGCACCGAGGGTGATGGCGAGGATCCAGCGTGCGACGGCTCTGCTCATCCGCTCACGCTACATGCCGCGCCCCGGAACGCGGTCGCGCCCCGGGGCATCGCGGGCGATGGTCAGTCGCCCGTGACCTGGCGAGCCTGCTCCCACGCGCGGAAGTCATCCGCGATCTCGGGGGAGTGCGTGTGGTGGAGGTAGTGCTCTCCGTCGACAGACACGACCGTTCCATCTGCGACAGCTGCCGCCTGGGTCTCATGAAGGGCGAGCCAGTCGGGGTTCTTCGCGTTGTCGGCCTCCACGAAGAGGAGGAGCGGCAGATCCTCCGGGAAGACTGAGCCGAGTGCGTCGGCGAAGTTGATGCGGATGTGTGACATCTCATCCAGGTAGGTCGGCGTGAGGGAGTTCCGGTTGCTGAGCAGGGCCATCTGCTCGCGCGCGTCTACCGAGTACGCCGACAGACTGTCGTCGTCACCACCGAAGGCCGTCAGCAGTCGGACGAGGCCGAGGTTCTTGGCGACGGCCATCAGATCGGTCGGGAACACCGTGTCCATGTTCGGCTGGCCGGGCACACTGGTGTCGATCCCGACGAAGGCGGTGACCTCATCCGGATAACGGTGCGCGAACTCGATGCCGTAGATACCCGCGATGGAGTGCCCCATCAGAACGTAGGAGTGCACATCGAGAGCCTGGAGCGCCTCATGCACCTCGGTCACGATGTTCTCTGTGGTCCGTGGCCGATCGGTGCTCTCGCTCAGGCCGTAGCCGAACGGTTCGACCACGATCACGCGATGATCCTGCGCGAGATCGTCGACCAGCGGCCCGAAGTCGAGAACCGGTGATGCCGTGCCGAATCCGGGAAGCAGCACGATGGTCTCCGCCCCTTCGCCCGCGATCTGGACGTTCATCTCACGCCCGTCGACCGTCACAGTCTCTCCGTAGGGGACGATCCGATCCGCTTCTGCGTTGGTTGCCACGGCGTTGACGATCGTCGTGGCAGCCAGCCCCACCGCCACCACGGCGCCGATGGCCGTCACGGTGATCAGTGCCCTCTTCGCGAACTTCTTCATGGAAACCTCTCCGGAGGCACGCGGTGCGCCTCTGGACTCCAGCGTTTCGCGTCGTGCTCCGTTTCGCGTCCCTCTGGCGCAGACACCCGTGTACTGCGTTCGCGGTACGCGAATGTGGTCCCGGTGGGGGACTCGCCGTCGAGGCAACCGCGGAATACTGGAAGCATGCCGGTAGCCCGAACTCGTGGAATCGCGGGGCCCCTGCGCGACGTCATCGTCTTCGCCGTCATCGTGACCTTCGCCGTCCTGCCGTTCCCCGACGAGGATTTCCGTGCGCACGGATGGCTGCTGGTGCCGGCGCTCGTGCCCGCTGCGGCGGTGCTGCTCCGGCGCCGTCTGCCCTTCGTCGCGCTCGGGGTGAGCCTCGCGTGCGCGGTCGTCCTGGCGATTGCGGGTGTCGTGTCGCCCAGCTCGCTGATCGCGGCAGCCGTCAGCTGCTACTCGCTCGTCGATCTGCGCGGACGCCGCATCGGGCTGATCGGAGTCGTCGCGGCAGCGGTGATCGTGTTCCTCTCCAACGGCTTGGCGATGGGGGGAGATCTGGTCGACGCGACGGCCCTGCAGTTCGTCCTGTTCATCCTGCTGGCCGGGGCGATGGGAGATGCTGCGCGGTCTCGACGGGAGTTCATGGAGGCGATGACGGATCGCGCGGAGCGGGCGGAGCGAACCCGCGACGACGAGGCCCGCCGCCGGGTGACGGACGAGCGGGTGCGGATCGCACGGGACCTGCACGATGTCGTCGCACACCAGATCTCGGTGATCAGTCTCAACGCGGGGGTGGCCTCCTCCGCGTTGGAGACCCGCCCGGAGCGAGCGCGCGAGGCCCTTGCGACCATCCGCAGCGCCTCGCGAACCGTGCTCGCCGACATCGGTGGGTTGATGTCGCTCCTCAGATCTGATGACGCGGGTGACGCGCGCGACCTGCATCCGCAGCACGGGCTCGCCGATCTGGACACGCTCGTCGAACGGTTTGCGGATGCGGGGCTCCGCGTGGGCATGGATCATGCCGTCGATCCCGTCGCCCTGTCTCCTGCGAGCGACTATGTCGCGTACCTGGTAGTGCAGGAGGGCCTGACGAACGCGCACAAGCACGGAGCAGAACGTGCGGTCACCGTCATGGTCCGGGTGGTCGACGATGCGCTCGCGCTGACCATCACGAATCCGGTGCATTCGCTGGACGCCGTAGCCTCCTCGCCGAGCGGTCACGGGCTGCGCGGACTCCGTGAGCGGGTGGCCGCGGTGCGCGGCGAGGTCTCTACCGACCGGACAGAAGGAGAGTTCGTGTTGGCGGTCCGCATTCCCACGAATGAACGGAGCGCGCGCGCATGATCTCCGTGCTCGTGGTCGACGACCAGCCGCTGGTCCGTCAGGCGGTGCGCGACATCCTCACCGACGGCGGGCTGCGTGTGATCGGTGAGGCGGCCTCGGGGCGTGCGGCGGTCGCATCTGCCGCAGAGCTCGTCCCCGACGTCGTGCTGATGGACATCCGGATGCCTGACCTCGACGGAATCGCCGCGACCGAGCTCATCTGCGCAGCGCGTCCGGCCGGAAAACCGCGGGTGCTCATCCTCACGACGTTCGAGGAGGACGAGTACGTGGTCGCCGCGCTCAGGGCTGGAGCGAGCGGTTTCATCGGCAAGGGGGCCGAACCGGAGGACATCGTCCGAGCCGTGCGCACGATCGACGCGGGGGAGTCGCTGCTGTCTTCGACCGCGACGCGCACGCTCATCGAGCGGTCGGTACGAGGGGCCGCCGTGCCGGTGTCCGGCGCGCATCGCGAGGTGCTCTCACGGCTGACGGCGCGTGAGCACGAGGTACTGCTGCTGGTCGCCGGCGGAAAGACGAATCAGGAGATCGCGTCTTCTCTCACGATCTCACCGCACACGGCCAAGACACACGTGAACCGGATCATGTCGAAGGCGGATGCGCGGGATCGGGCGCAGCTCGTGATCCTCGCCTACGAATCGGGCATCGTGGTCGCCGGCGGCTGAGCGGACGCCCTCGCGCGTGCCGCCGATCGTGCGTGCGCGGCGGTCAGGACGGCGTGATCATGCGAGTAACCTGGGTATCGACCCAGATGGAGAGTTTCTGTGCCTGAAAACGCCCGGCCGCATGACGGCTTCGCCCTGTTCACTGACCGAAACGTCGTCGCGATGCGCGTCAACGGCGAGCTCAAGGATCTCGCCACGACCGTGACCGACACCGACGAGGTCGAAGCGGTCACGATCGACAGCGCGGACGGGCTGAACATCCTCCGCCACTCCGCGGCCCACGTGCTCGCGCAGGCCGTGCAGCGGATCAACCCGCAGGCGAACCTCGGCATCGGCCCGCCGATCACCGACGGCTTCTACTACGACTTCGGTGTCGAGACTCCGTTCACGCCCGAGGACATCAAGGCCATCTCGAAGGAGATGCAGCGTATCGTCCGCGAGGGCCAGAGGTTCGTCCGCCGTGTGGTGACCGACGACGAGGCTCGCGCCGAGCTCGCGAACGAGCCGTTCAAGCTCGAGCTCATCGGACTCAAGGGCCCGGGCAAGGAGGTCGCTGAAGGTGCCTCGGTCGAGGTCGGCGAGGGCGAGCTGACGATCTACGACAACACGACGCGTGACGGCGAGGTCGTCTGGAAGGACCTCTGCCGCGGACCGCACCTGCCGAACACCCGCATGATCGGTAACGGCTGGGACCTCACCCGCATCGCGGCCGCGTACTGGCGTGGCAGCGAGAAGAATCCGCAGCTGCAGCGCATCTACGGCACGGCCTGGCCGACGAAGGATGAGCTGCGCGCGTACCAGCACCGTCTCGAAGAGGCAGCCAAGCGCGACCACCGGCGCCTCGGCAAGGAACTCGATCTGTTCTCGTTCCCCGAGGAGATCGGCTCCGGCCTCTCTGTCTGGCACCCTCGTGGCGGCGTGATCCGTGGCGAGATGGAGCAGCATGCTCGCAAGCGCCACATCGAGGGCGGCTACACCTACGTGTACACGCCGCACATCTCCAAGGAAGACCTCTTCCTCACCTCGAACCACCTCGTCACGTACAAGGACGGCATGTTCCCGCCGATCGTGATGGACGAGGAGCGCGACGACGAGGGCAACATCACCAAGCAGGGCCAGGACTACTACCTGAAGCCGATGAACTGCCCGATGCACATCCTGATCTACAAGGAGCGCGCGCGCAGCTACCGTGATCTGCCGCTGCGCTTCGCCGAGAACGGCACGGTCTATCGCAACGAGCTCTCCGGCGCGCTGCACGGCCTCACGCGTGTGCGGGGCTTCACTCAAGACGATTCGCACCTCTTCGTCACGCCCGACCAGCTCGAGGCCGAGGTCAGCAAGGTCCTCGAGTTCATCCTCTCGATGCTTCGCGACTTCGGTCTGACCGACTTCGAGCTCGAGCTGTCGATGAAGGACGACGAGAAGTCGAAGTGGATCGGCTCCGACGAGTTCTGGGAGTCGTCCACCGATGCGCTGCGCCGCGTCGCCGTCGCCTCCGGCCTCAAGCTGACCGAGGTCCCCGGTGAGGCCGCGTTCTACGGTCCGAAGATCGACCTCAAGACGCGCGATGCGATCGGCCGCACCTGGCAGCTCTCGACCGTGCAGGTCGACCCGAACCTGCCGGAGCGCTTCGACCTCGAATTCATGGACAAGGACGGGCAGAAGAAGCGCCCGATCATGATCCACCGCGCGCTATTCGGCTCGATCGAGCGGTTCTTCGCGATCCTGCTCGAGCACTACGCGGGTGACTTCCCGGTGTGGCTGTCTCCGGTGCAGGTCGTGGGTATCCCGGTCGCCGACGACTTCGCCGACTACCTGGGCGACGTCGTCGACACACTGCGCTCCCAGGGCGTGCGTGCCGAGCTCGACACGTCTGACGACCGCATGCAGAAGAAGATCCGCACTCACACGACCGGCAAGGTGCCGCTGCTGCTGATCGCGGGGGAGAAAGACCGCGACGCGGGCACCGTCTCGTTCCGCTACCGCGACGGCGCACAGGAGAACGGTGTGCCGATCGCAGACGCCGTGGCCCGTATCCGTGCCGCCATCGACTCCCACGCCCTTGTGCAGACAGCGGGGGACCTGGCGTGACCGAGGGGCCGCAGCCGCTGGAGGATGCCGGACTCCTCGCCGGGGTTCCGGACGAGTTCCAGCGGCTGTGGACCCCGCACCGGATGGCGTACATCCAGGCCGGGCCTGAACCGCTGCGTGAGGAGTGCCCGTTCTGCGAGGCGCCGAAGTTCCCCGATGCCGAGCGGCTCGTGGTGGCTCGTGGCGAGACGGCCTATGTGCTGCTGAACCTCTTCCCGTACAACTCCGGACATCTCCTCGTGTGCCCATACCGACACATCGGCACGTATGACCAGGCGACTCCCGAGGAGGTCGCCGAGATCGGCGCGCTGACGCAGACCGCGATGCGGGTTCTGCGTGAGGTGTCACGCTGCGACGGCTTCAACCTGGGCATGAATCAGGGTGCCGTGGCAGGGGCCGGTGTCGACGCTCACCTGCATCAGCACGTGGTGCCGCGGTGGACGTCGGACGCGAACTTCTTCCCGATCATCGCGAAGACCAAGGCGCTCCCGCAGCTCCTCGGCGAGGTGCGCGACGCGGTGGCTGACGCCTGGCCGCAGCCGCTCGCCTGACCTCGGCGCTGAACGATGACCTTCTCCCTGCGACGCGGTGCGTCCGTCGTCTTTCTCGGCCTCGTCGCCTCACTCACCGTCTCGCTCGTCGCCTGCACACCGCAGCCGACCCCCGAGCCCACCCCGACCCCGACCAGCGCGGAGGACGAGGGGCGTGCGTTCTACCTCGCCCAGGGCTATGCAGAAGGCGAGGGACGACTCACGCCGAAGACGTCACAGCAGCAGCAACTGGTGGACGAGGTGATCGAGAGCGGCGTCTGGGCGGGCATCCCTGACGACGATGTCGCGTGGATGAGCCTCGAACTCACGATCGACGCCTGCCTGGTGGCGATCGAGAACGAACATCGTGTCGATGCTGATCTGGTGAGCGCGCACATCGATTCCTCGAACATCCTTCGCACGTGGTCGGATGCGTTCGAGGAGAGCGATCCCGGTCTGCCGTTCATGCTCGGTGGACTCGCGATCTCCGGGATGCAATACCTCTGCCCTGACGACTATCCCGACTGGATCGCCGCGTATCGAGAGCTCCCGATCCCGACCGGGTGAGCCAGGTCGGCCCACCCGGTAGTCGGCTCAGCGCACCTGACGGGCCGTGAACTGCATCTGCGGGTTCGCGTAGAACTCCTGGGCTTCGACGAGCTGCAGTTCCCGCTCACCGGAATCCAGCGTCGCCTTGAGCAGGTCGTACACGCTGGAGGCCGTGCGCTCGAGAGCGATCTTCGCACTGCCGGTGTCGACATAGTGCGCGGTGAACAGTGCGGCGGTCACATCGCCCGAGCCGTTCGCCTTCATCGGCAGGTGCGGCGTCTGCACGACCCAGGCACCCTGGTCGTCGGCGGCGAGCATCTCGATGGTGCCCTCTTCGCGGTCGGGACGCTCGACGCTCGTGACGAGCACCGTGCGCGGACCCATCGCGTGCGCGAGATCGACCGAGGCCAGAGTCGACTCCAGCGTGTCAGGCTCGGTGTCGGTGAGGAAGCCGAGCTCGAACTGGTTCGGCGTGATGATGTCGGCCACCGGCACGACGCGCTCTCGCAGCAGCACCGGGATGGCGGGGGCGACGAAGCATCCGGACTTCGCGTTGCCCATGACCGGGTCGCACGCGTACACGGCGTTCGAGTTCGCGGCCTTCACGCGTGCGACGGCGTCGATGATCACGTCACCGATGCCCTCTCCGCCCTGGTAGCCGCTGAGGATCGCATCGATCTGGCTGAAGACGCCGCGCTCCTCGATGCCGGTGATGACCTCGCGCACGTCGTCGGGGGCGATCAGCGGCCCACGCCAGGCGCCGTAGCCGGTGTGGTTGGAGAAGTTCACGGTGTAGACCGGGAGCACCTCGACGCCGATGCGCTGCAGCGGGAACACCGCGGCGGAGTTGCCGACGTGCCCGTAGGCGACGGCTGACTGGATGGAGAGGATCTTCATTCTCCGGCTCTTTCGTTCAGGGCGGGCCGGTGCCCGCGACGGATGGTCATCGCCCGGCGGCGACGAGGTCTGCGACGAGGGATTCGGCCTCATCGTCGGAGAGATCGTGCACGGTCAGGCGCAGGTGGTGCGACGGCTCTGCCTTCTCGTCGAGTGCGAAGTCGTCGCCGGTGCGGGCGAGCCATCCGCGCCGCATCAGGCGATCGGCGACGGTGCGTGCCGATTGGGGGAACTCGACCCACAGGCTCATGCCGTCGGACACGGTCGCATCGATGCCGTTCGCCCGCAGCCGCGCGGCGAACGAGGCGTTCCGCTCCGCATAGTGCGACGAAGCAGCTGCGACCTCGGCCATCACGGTCTCGTCGGTCAGCTGCGTGAGTGCGAGACGCTGCAGCAGGTGGCTCACCCACGTGGTGCCGGGGCTCAGTCGCATCGCGAGGCGTTCTGCGGTCTCGGCATCAGTCGCTGCGATCGCGACGCACATATCGGGCCCGAGGAACTTCGACACCGACCGCACGAGCGCGAAGCGGCGGTGAGCGGGCCCGATGAGCGACTCGTAGCGGCGCTGCGACAGCATCGAGAAGTGGTCGTCCTCGATGATCAGCACGTAGGGGTGGTCGGCGAGCACGGCGCGGAGCGCTGCTGCTCGTGACTCGGTGAGGCTCGCGCCGGTGGGGTTCTGCGCGCGAGGAGTGCAGATGATCGCCCTGACGCCGGCATCCAGCGCAGCACGGAGGCCGTCTACCGTCATGCCCTCGTCGTCGACCGGCACCGGAACCGCGCGGTATCCGCCGAGGCGCACGGTGTGGATGCTCGCCAGGAAGCACGGGTCTTCGAGGGCCACCGCGTCATCGCGCATCAGAGCCTGAGCGAGCAGCCGTTCGACCGCATCGACAGCCCCGCTGGTGATGGTGATGCGGAAGTCGACGTCTCCGAGATCGGCGGAGATCCACTGCCGCGCCCATTCGTCGAGGCCTCGATCGATCACCGGCTCGCCGTAGAGCACGGGGCGCGAGGCGATGGTCATCAGCGCCGGAGCCGGGTCGGGGATGAGTCGGGGATCGGGGTTGCCCGTGCCGATGTCGCGCAGCACGGTGTCGGGCGCGTAGCCCTCCTGTGCCACCGACTCGAGACCGGCGACGACCGTTCCGGCGCGGCCGCGTGAGATCACGAGGCCGGCCTGTGCGAGTTGGCGGTAGGCGGCGACAGCTGTGTTCCGGTTCACCCCGAGAGTCGCTGCGAGCTCTCGCACCGGCGGCAGAACGCTCCCGGCCTGGAGGATTCCGCGGTCGCGCAACGAGCGCACGCTGTCGGCGATGTCCGATGCGGTGGTGCCTGTGATCTGGTCGCTCATGGTCCTCCTCAGTGATTCTAGGTCGAATCGGACAGTGCTATGTTTGACATAGATCAAACCCGACTTTGGTGCATCCGACAGGAGTTCCCCATGACCGAGCAGACCACCACCGGATCGTCGCGCGTCAAGCGCGGCCTCGCCGAGATGCTCAAGGGCGGCGTCATCATGGACGTCGTCACGGCAGAGCAGGCGAAGATCGCCGAAGACGCCGGCGCCGTCGCCGTCATGGCGCTCGAGCGGGTCCCGGCAGACATCCGCGCTCAGGGCGGCGTCTCGCGCATGAGCGACCCCGACATGATCGACAGCATCATCGACACGGTCTCGATCCCGGTGATGGCGAAGGCACGAATCGGACACTTCGTCGAGGCGCAGATCCTTCAGGAGCTCGGGGTCGACTACATCGACGAGTCTGAGGTGCTCTCGCCAGCCGACTACGTGAACCACATCGACAAGTTCGACTTCAAGGTGCCGTTCGTGTGCGGCGCCACCAACCTCGGCGAGGCGCTCCGTCGTATCAACGAGGGTGCGGCGATGATCCGCTCCAAGGGCGAGGCCGGCACCGGTGACGTCTCCGAGGCGATGAAGCACATCCGCAAGATCCGCGGCGAGATCGCCGCCCTCACCGCGCTGCCCAAGGACGAGCTGTTCGTCGCGGCCAAAGAGCTGCAGGCGCCGTACGAGCTGGTCGCCGAGATCGCGCAGACCGGCAAGCTTCCTGTCGTGCTGTTCGTCGCCGGTGGCGTCGCGACGCCCGCGGATGCCGCGATGATGATGCAGCTCGGCGCAGACGGCGTCTTCGTGGGTTCCGGCATCTTCAAGTCGGGCAACCCGGTCGAGCGCGCGAAGGCGATCGTCAAGGCGACCACGTTCTACGACGATGCGAAGGTCGTCGCCGAGGCCTCGCGCGGTCTCGGCGAGGCGATGGTCGGCATCAACGTCTCCGATCTCCCCGCACCGCACCGCCTCGCCGAGCGTGGCTGGTAACACCCGGGTCGGCGTCCTCGCGCTGCAGGGCGACGTGCGTGAGCATGTCGCCCTGCTCGCCGGACTCGGAGCCGACGTGGTTCTTGTGCGTCGCCCCGACGAGCTCGCGTCGGTCGACGGCCTCGTGATCCCGGGGGGAGAATCGAGCGTCATCGACAAGCTGTCCCGCATCTTCGGCATGCAGACGCCCATCCGTGCGGCGATCGCCGCAGGCCTTCCTGTGCTGGGTACCTGCGCGGGGTTGATCATGTTGGCCGATGACATCGTGGACGCGATCGACGGACAGGAATCGTTCGGTGGACTCGACGTCGTCGTGCGCCGCAACGCCTTCGGCCGGCAGGTCGAGTCGTTCGAGGCTGAGCTCGACGTTCCCGCCTTCGGGGGTGAGCGCGTCTCGGCCGCCTTCATCCGCGGCCCGGTGGTCGAATCGGTGGGGCCTCACGCCGAGGTGTTGGCGACCTTGCCCGACGGTCGCGTGGTCGCGGTGGAGCAGGGGAATCTGCTCGGGCTGAGCTTCCACCCCGAGATCACGGGGGAGAAGCGCTTCCACGAGCGCTTCCTCGCGCGGGTGGAAGCGCATCATCGAATGGCGGCACCGCAGGGCGCGTAGTCAGAGCAGTGTGGCGAGCCAGCGCAGCGCCGGAACCGCCTGTGCGCGCTGGAAGGCGCGGAGGCCGGGGAGCTGCGGGATCTCGGGCTGAGCCTGCTGATACCAGAGGAATGACGCGAAGGCGGAGATGACCGGCAGCAGTTCGCCCTGAGATGGCGCACCGTGCTCTTCGAAGACGGCCCACGCTTCTTCGCATGACGGTCCACCGGATGCCTCGATGCTCGGCAGCAGACAGGGCAGGTCTATCCAGGCGGCGCCCTTTCGCGCATGCGGCCAGTCCAACAGGTGCGCTCGCCCCTCGCTGATGAGGATGTTGTCGGCTCGCACGTCGTCGTGCACGATCACGTCGCCGTGCAGCGCGTCGCGGAAGTTCTCTTCGATGCGCAGGAGCTGCGGCTTATGCGCTGACAGGCCGTGGGGGAGTGCTTCGAGAAGGTGTGGATCCGCCGCGATCTCGGTCCAACGAGTGAAGCCCGGGATCATGCGGTCTTCTGCTCGAGGCATCTCCGACGGCGCAGGGGTGGTCGACAGCGTTCGGAGGGCCTGCGCCACGGCGTGCAGATCCGCGGCCGTCCACGGCTGGCCCGGGTGGTGCCCGTCGATCGCCTCGATCACGAGTGCGGTGCCTGCCGCGTCGTCGATGGCGGCCAGGAGTCGTGGGGCGATGATGGACGGCAGGTGCCCGAGCGTGCGCATCTCCTCCCTGAGGAAGTGCAACGAGTCCGTGTGCCAGTCGGCGGCGCAAGCCTTTACGAATGCGCGGCCGGCCGTCGTCGTCACGACGCCCGCGTAGGACGCGCTGAATCCGCCGTGAGCAGGTTCGTCCTTCACGAACTCACCTCCGATCGCTCCGACGATCTGTGCGCGGAGGGAAGAGGGAAGGGTCGTCCAGGCGGGACGGAGACGGTCCGCTCCTGCGTTCATCGCGCTGCGCCCTCGGCGTCCTCACCGTTTCGCCGGTGGGAGAGCAGCCAATCGTAGAACGCGGGGTTATCGTACGTCTCGGTCCAGGAGTCGTGACCGACGCCCGCATATCGGGTGAACCGCACGTCGGCGTCGAGAGACCGGAGCTCGGTCACGATCTGCTCCGTTGCGGAGATCGGCACGACATCGTCGGCGTCGCCGTGGAAAGCCCAGACCGGCAGGTTGCGGATCGGCGCAGCGCTCTGCATCCACAGTCCGCCGCAGATCGGAGCGATCGCGGAGAACCGATCGGGGTAGCGCACCGCGAGGCTCCAGGTCCCGAATCCGCCCATGCTGAGTCCGGTCACCGATACGCGGGCCGGATCGATGCGATGCGCCGTGATGACCTCGTCGAGCAGCACGGACAACGTCGAGAGCTCGGCGACCCATTGACTCGACTCGGAGCACTGAGGTGTGACGAGGATGAAGGGAAACTCCCGGCCGGCATCCGCCAGCCTCGGCGGCCCGTGCACGGCGGCGAGATCGAGGTCGGAACCTCGTTCGCCGGCACCGTGCAGGAACAGTACTACGGGCCAGAGCCTGCCCGGATCGGCGTCGTAGTCGTCCGGCAGGTGGATCAGATATCGCAGGGTATCGGCCGGTGTCTGCTCGTCGTCTCGCACGTCCGACGAGCGAAGGGCAGGAGTGATGTGTCGCGATCGGCGCATGCATCCATCCTGCTGCACTTGCGCCGTTCGTTAGACTGGACGACGCGCTGAGTGCGAGCTCACGCGGATACGACGAGCGGAGACTTATGTCCGGGCATTCCAAGTGGGCGACCACGAAGCACAAGAAGGCCATCATCGACTCGCGGCGCGCGAAGTCCTGGGCCAAGCTGATCAAGAACATCGAGGTTGCGGCGAAGCTCGGCGGACCAGACCTCGTCGGCAACCCGACACTCTTCGATGCCGTTCAGAAGGCCAAGAAGACCTCGGTCCCCAAGGACAACATCGACCGCGCAGTGAAGCGCGGTGCCGGCATCGGCGGCGAGGTCGTCGAGTACACCTCGATCATGTACGAAGGCTACGGACCCAACGGCGTCGCGCTCATGATCGAGTGTCTGACCGACAACAAGAACCGCGCGGCCGCTGAGGTTCGTACGGCGCTCAGCCGCAACGGTGGGACGCTCGCCGACCCGGGCAGCGTCGCCTACAACTTCAGCCGCAAGGGTGTCATCGTCGTCGGCTCCGATGGCACGACTGAGGACGACGTCATGATGGCGGCGCTCGAGGCGGGCGCAGAGGAGATCGAGCCGCACGCCGAGGGCTTCGAGGTCATCACCGAGGCGACAGACCTGGTTGCGGTGCGCAGTGCGCTGCAGGAAGCTGGGATCGACTACGAATCGGCCGACGTTGAGTTCGTGCCGAACCTCAAGGTCGAGATCGACGCAGACACCGCCCGCAAGATCTTCCGTCTGATCGACGCTCTGGAAGACAGCGAAGATGTGCAGAACGTGTTCACGAACTTCGATCTGACCGCCGAGGTGCAGGCGGAGCTTGAGAACGACGAGGCCTAGGCGCGCCGGAAGGCCGGTGTCGGTTCCGCCGCCTAGCCTGGGGGAGTGACCTCCACCTTGCGCGTGCTCGGCATCGACCCCGGGCTCACCCGCTGCGGCGTCGGCGTCGTCGACGTCGACGGCTCGCGCCGCGGCACGCTCGTACACGTCGGGGTGATCAGGTCGTCGCCGGATGCCGAGATCGGCGATCGTCTCGCGATCGTCGCCGCCGGCATCCGCGCCGTGATCGCTGAGCATCGTCCGGATGCGGTGGCTGTGGAGCGCGTGTTCGCTCAGCAGAACACGCACTCGGTCATGGGAACGGCGCAGGCCAGCGGCGTCGCGCTGCTGATCGCCTCCGAGTCCGGCCTGCCCGCTGCGACCCACACTCCGAGCGAGGTCAAGGCGGCTGTCACGGGATACGGCGCAGCCGACAAGCGTCAGGTACAGACCATGATCGCGCGCATCCTGCGCCTCGACGAGCTTCCACAGCCCGCGGACGCCGCTGACGCCCTGGCCATCGCCCTCTGCCATGCGTGGCGCAGAGGAGGGCCCTCCGCTTCCGGCCAGGGGGCACTGACTCCGGCGCAGCGCGCCTGGGCCGCCGCGGAGAAGCGTGTCGCTCGAACATAGATACGAGCGACGCCGTAGGCTGAGAATATGATCTCCTCTCTGCACGGTGTCGTCCTGCATGCGACATCCGATCAGGTCGTCATCGACGTGGGCGGAGTCGGGTTCGCCGTCGCCGTCCCCGCTGACGTCGCGCACACGGCGACGGTGGGGGAGAAGCTCCTCCTGCACACGAGCCTCATCGTCCGCGAAGACTCGTTGTCGCTGTTCGGATTCGCCGACCGCGGCGAACTGGAGATCTTCGGTCTGTTGATCAGCGTCACGGGCGTCGGTCCGAAGTCGGCGCTGGGGGTGCTCTCGCACCTCACCGGTGATCAGATCGCCGAAGCGGTCACGGCAGAAGACGACGCTCCCTTCCGGCGCGTGTCCGGCATCGGCCCCAAGACCGCGAAGCTCATCGTGCTCCAGCTCACCGGCAAGGTGCAGGCTTTCGCCGCACCGTCGAAGCCGATCGCCGCAGGCGGCACCGACGTCGTGTCGCAGGTCGCAGCGGCGCTGGTCGGCCTCGGCTGGTCGGAGAAGGTCGCCGTCGAGGCGGCGTCGCAGACCGCGGCCGAAGCGACGGAGGGCGAGCGCGCATCGGTCGCCTCGCTCCTGCGCCGCACCCTCGCCCTCCTCGGGCCGGCGCAGGGAGGCCAGGCCCGTGTCTGACCCCCTCGACGCTGCCGAGCCCTCCGACGAGACCGAACTCGCGATCGAAGGCGCCCTGCGGCCCACGAGCCTGGGTGAATTCGTCGGACAGCAGAAGGTCCGCGGGCAGTTGCAGCTGCTCCTCGAAGCCGCGCGCATCCAGAGCCGGCCCGCCGACCACATCCTGTTGGCGGGGCCTCCTGGTCTCGGCAAGACCACGCTCGCGATGATCGTGGCGCATGAGAGTGAGCGTCCGCTCCGACTCTCCAGCGGCCCGGCGATTCAGCACGCCGGAGATCTCGCCGCCCTCCTGTCCAGCCTGGTGCCGGGCGAAGTCCTGTTCATCGATGAGATCCACCGCATGGCACGTTCGGCGGAGGAGATGCTCTACCTCGCGATGGAGGACTACCGCATCGACATCATGGTGGGCAAGGGCGCCGGCGCCACGAGCATCCCGCTCGAGCTGTCGCCGTTCACTCTGGTCGGCGCGACGACGCGTTCAGGTCTATTGCCGAACCCGCTGCGCGATCGCTTCGGGTTCACCGGTCACCTGGAGTTCTACGATGAGCCCGAACTGGAGCAGGTGATCGCACGTTCGGCCGCCGTCCTCGGCGTCGACCTCCCAAGGGACTCTCTCTCCGAGATCGCGCGTCGCTCTCGCGGTACACCCCGTATCGCGAATCGTCTGCTTCGTCGGGTGCGCGACTATGCGCTCGTGCACACCAACGGCGTGGCGACCATCCACGAAGTCCGGGCGGCGCTGGAGCTCTACGACGTCGATCCGATCGGCCTCGACCGGCTGGATCGCGCGGTTCTCGAAGCGCTCGTCCGCCGTTTCCGCGGCGGACCGGTCGGCCTCAGCACGCTCGCCGTCGCCGTCGGCGAGGAGGCTGAGACCGTGGAGAGTGTCGTCGAGCCGTATCTCGTTCGCATCGGGTTCCTCGGGCGCACTCCGCGTGGTCGCGTGGCGATGCCGGAGGCGTACGCGCATCTGGGCGTGGCGCATCCGGACGGGATGCTTAAGTTGAATGACCTATAATCACTGAAGACTTCCCGGTTACCTTCGCGCGCCCAAAGGCTGGAGCGTGCACCTGAGAAAGGCGCTTCCCCCATGCCCATGGAATTTCTCCTCTTCGGTCTTCTTGCCGTCCTCCTGGTCTTCATGATCTTCAACACGCGCAAGCGGACGAAGGCGATGAAGGCAGAGCAGGAGGAGAAGGCGACCAAGACGGTCCCCGGCGCCAAGGTGCTCCTGCAGGGTGGCATCTACGGGACGATCGTCTCGTACGACCCCGAGGACCTCGACACCCCGGCCCTCGTCGAGATCGCTCCCGGCACCATCATCGACGTCCACAGCCAGGCCATCCTGCGCGTCGTCGAGCCCAAGGACGCCATCGTCGAGTCGCCCGTCGACGAGATCGAGGAGCCGGCTGCTGATGCGTCGATCGCTCCCGAGGTCGAGACCCCCGAGGAGACGCGCGCCCGTCTCGAGCGCGACGCCGACGACAAGTAAGTCCGCGGCCGGCGCGGCCTCTCGGATCTCCGTCCTCCCAGAAAGCTGAACACACGTGGCTTCATCCTCTCCTGTCCGTCATGCCTGGCGGGTCCTTCTCGGCCTGCTCCTCGTGACGGGCGTGCTCTTCGGCATCAACGCCATGGGTGTTTACGTCTTCAAGGACAGCAACGGGGAAGCGGCCAGCTCGTGGTCGCCTGAGCTCGCGCTCGACCTCCAGGGCGGTACGCAGATAGTCCTGAGCGCCGAGACGGAGGATGGGGCTGCTCCCTCCTCCGAGCAGCTCGACCAGGCCGCCGCGATCATCCGCCAGCGTGTCGACGCGTCCGGTGTCGCCGAGGCCGACATCACGACCGAGGGCGGACAGAACATCGTCGTCCAGATTCCGGGTGAGGCCGACGCACAGACGCGGGAGCGGATCCAGTCCAGCGCTCAGCTCGAGTTCCGTCCCGTGCTCTACACGACGGCGGCGACCAACGAGTTCGTCGGCGAAGACGGAAACTCCACGCCGTACCCCAGCCCGGACCCGGGCCTGAACTCGACGCCGACGGCTGAGCCGACCGACGCGAGCGACCTCTCCTGGGTCACGGACAAGCTGGCTGCAGAGTTCCAGGCATACGACTGCGCGAACCCCGACAACGACGCCGCGAAGGCGCCGAAGGACCAGCCGCTCATCGCGTGCTCGGCCGACGGCTCCGCGAAGTACATCCTCGGACCGGCTGAGCTCGACGGCACAGCCATCACGGATGCCTCGGCCGGCCGCGACCCGAAGTCGGGAGCATGGCTCGTCCAGCTCACGATGAACGCGGACGGCGCCGACGCGTTCGGCAAGGTCAGCACGCGTCTGAACCAGAACCGCCTCGACAACCTGTCGCCTCGCGATCAGTTCGCCTTCGTCCTCGACGGCAACGTGATCAGCGCGCCGCGGATGAACGGTCAGATCCTCGACGGCAAGCCGAGCATCTCGGGCAGCTTCACGCAGGAGAGCGCGACGACTCTCGCCGATCAGCTCAAGTTCGGTGCACTGCCCCTCAGCTTCACGGTTCAGAGCTCCGACACGATCTCCGCGACCCTGGGTACGCAGCAGCTGCAGATCGGCCTGATCGCAGGCCTCATCGGTCTCGCACTGGTGGCGATCTACTCGCTCATCGTCTACCGCGCGCTCGGGTCGGTGATCATCGCATCGATCGCGGTGATGGCGATCCTGACCTACATCATCATCTGCATCCTGGCCTGGCGCATCGGCTTCCGCCTCTCGCTCGCCGGTGTCGCCGGTCTGATCGTCTCCATCGGCTTCACGGCCGACTCCTTCATCGTCTACTTCGAACGAATACGAGACGAACTCCGCGACGGGAAGTCCATCACCGCCGCGGTCGAGGACGGCTGGGGGCGCGCGAAGCGCACGATCTACATCTCGAAGTCGATCAACATCCTGGCAGCGCTGGTCCTCTACATCCTGGCCGACGCCACGGTGAAGGGCTTCGCGTTCACGCTCGGACTCACCACCCTCATCGACGTGTTCATCTTCGTGATCTTCACCCACCCCGTGATGCAGCTGCTCGCGCGGACACGATTCTTCGGTGGCGGCCACAAGCTGTCCGGGCTCGATCCCGAAGCACTGGGAGCCGTGTACCGCAGCCGTTCGCAGTACCGCGAAGTGACCACTGCGACCGCCGGCCGTGGCGCGAAGAACGCCCGCTCCCGCGGTGAGGCGGATCGCAGACAGACCATTGCGGAACGCAAGCGCGCCGAGGCCCTCACCACGGGCGAGAAACCCACCAACGCCGGAAGTGAGGGAGACGCCTGATGCCTTCCATGAATGAGTTCGGCAACAACCTCTACTCGGGCAAGACGTCCTTCCCGTTCGTCGGCAAGCGTCGTCTGTGGTTCATCATCGCGATCGTGCTCGTCGTCGGTTCGGCACTCGTGCCGCTCATCCGCCCGATCCAGTTCTCGATCGAGTTCACCGGTGGTTCGCAGTTCACGGTGCAGGCGCCGGACAGCGTCGAGCAGGACACCGCGACCACGGCCGTGCAGTCTGTCGTGCCCGGGGCAGCCACCAAGGTGGTCGTCGTCAGCGGCAAGGACGTCCGTGTCCAGACCGACCAGATGAGCGCCGAAGAGACGCAGCAGGTCGCCGACGCGCTGGCCAAGGCCTACGACGTCGAGCCGTCGGCTGTCACCTCGTCGTTCATCGGCCCGGCCTGGGGCGAGAACGTCACGAAGCAGTCCTTGTGGGGTCTCGCGATCTTCCTGGCGCTCACCTTCCTGATCCTGGCGATCTACTTCCGCACCTGGAAGATGTCGGCGGCTGCGATCATCGGTCTCCTCGACGTGCTCGTGATCACGGTCGGCGTCTACGCGCTGGCCGGCTTCGAGATCTCTCCCGCGGCCGTGATCGGCTTCCTGACGATCCTCGCGTACTCGCTGTACGACACCACGGTGGTGTTCGACAAGGTTCGAGAGAATACGACCGAGGACGGGGAGAAATCTGCCCGGTTGTTCGGGGAATCGGTGAACCTCGCGGTGAACCAGACGCTCGTCCGGTCGATCAACACATCGGTCGTCGCGGCGCTGCCGGTGGGTGCCGTGCTCTTCATCGGTGCCTTCTGGCTCGGTGCCGAGTCGCTCACCGACATCTCGCTGTCGATCTTCGTCGGCATCCTCGTCGCGACGTACTCGACGCTCTTCGTGGCTGCTCCGCTCTACTCGCTGTTCCGCGAGAACGAGCCGCAGCTCAAGGCGCGTGACGCCCGCATCCGCGAGGCCCGCAGCAAGGCGTCCGTCGAGGCCTGACCGGTCTCCGCGGCGGGAGCTCCTCCCGTCCAGCACGCGTAGGATGAACTGATCGGGAGGTGAGTTGATGGCGGAACCGCAGACGTCATCGCAGGGTTCCAGTCTGCGACGGCTGGTTCCTCGCATCTTCTCCCGCGCGTCCCGGATCAACGACCTCGACAACCTGATCCGCACCGTGCGTGCGAATCACCCCAAGGGCGATTTCTCGGTCATCGAGAGGGCCTATGCGGTCGCCAAGGAGAAGCACGAGGGTCAGAAGCGACAGAGCGGCGAGCCGTACATCACACACCCGCTCGCGGTCGCCCAGATCCTGGCCGAGCTCGGCCTCGGACCACGCGCGATCGCAGCGGCACTGCTGCACGACACGGTCGAGGACACCGGCTATGCCCTGACCGACCTCACCGCCGAGTTCGGTGACGAGGTCGCGATGCTGGTCGACGGCGTCACCAAGCTCGACAAGGTCAAATACGGCGAGAGCGCCCAGGCCGAGACCGTCCGCAAGATGATCGTCGCGATGTCGAAAGACATCCGGGTGCTGTTGATCAAACTCGCCGACCGTCTCCACAACGCGCGTACCTGGGGCTTCGTGCCGCCCGAGAAGGCGGCCAAGAAGGCCAAGGAGACCCTGGAGATCTACGCGCCGCTGGCGAACCGCCTCGGTATCCAGGCGATCAAGTCGGAGCTCGAAGACCTCTCGTTCGCGGTGCTGCACCCGAAGATCTACAACGAGATCCACAGCCTCATCGCGCAGCGCACCCCGCAGCGTGAGAAGTACCTGAACCAGGTCGTCGAGGAGATCGACGAAGATCTGCGTGATCTCCGAATCCGCGGCAAGGTCGTGGGTCGCCCGAAACAGCTGTACTCGGTGTACCAGAAGATGGTGGTCCGGGGCCGCGAGTTCGACGACATCTACGACCTGATCGGCATTCGGGTCATCGTGGCCTCGGTGCGTGACTGCTATGCGGTCCTCGGCGCGATCCATGCGCGTTGGACTCCATTGCCCGGCCGGTTCAAGGACTACATCGCCACCCCGAAGTTCAACCTCTATCAGTCGCTGCACACGACCGTGATCGGTCCGGCCGGTCGCACGGTCGAGATCCAGATCCGCACGCACGAGATGCACCAGCAGGCCGAGTACGGCGTCGCCGCGCACTGGATGTACAAAGAGCGGATGAACGGCGGCAGCAAGACCGAGGTGCGCGCCTCCGACACCGACATGGCCTGGCTCGCGCACATCTCCGACTGGCAGGCAGAGACTGCCGACCCGGGTGAGTTCCTCGAGTCGCTCCGCTTCGAGATCGGCGCGAAAGAGGTCTACGTCTTCACGCCGAAGGGGCGCGTGATCGGACTCCCCTCCGGCGCCACTCCGGTGGACTTCGCCTACGCCGTGCACACCGAGATCGGCCATCGCACGATGGGCGCCAAGGTCAACGGTCGGCTCGTGCCCCTGGAGTCCGAGCTCAAGAGCGGCGACGTGGTCGAGGTCTTCACCTCGAAGAATCCCGATGCCGGACCGAGTCAGGACTGGCTCGGTTTCGTGGCCAGCACACGAGCCCGCAACAAGATCCGTGGATGGTTCACGAAGGAGCGGCGCGAAGAGGCGATCGAGCAGGGCAAGGAGGCCATCGCCCGCGCGATGCGTCGACAGAACCTGCCACTGCAGCGTCTGATGAGTCATGACTCGTTCACCGAGGTGGCGAGGGGGATGCACTTCGAAGACGTCTCCGCGCTCTATGCCGCCGTCGGCGAGGGGCACGTCTCCACGCAGTCGGTGTTGGAGAAGGTCACCGCTCTGGTCGCCGCGAACGATCCGACGACGGGTGCCATCGATCTTCCCGGTACCGTCTCGACGCGCGAACCCCGCTCCGGTGACTCCGGGGTGCTCGTGCGCGGCGCAAACGACATCCTGGTGAAGCTCGCGAAGTGCTGCACTCCCGTCCCCGGAGACCAGATCGTCGGATTCGTGACGCGCGGTAGCGGCGTCTCGGTTCACCGCTCGGACTGCGTGAACGTCAAGGCCTTGAGCGCCGAGCAGGACCGGTTCGTCGAAGTGTCCTGGGCGCCGACGACGAAGAGCGTGTTCCGCGTGCAGATCCAGGTCGAGGCACTCGACCGCTCAGGACTGCTCTCCGACGTCACGCGAGTGCTGAGCGAGCACCACGTGAACATCCTCTCGGCGACGGTCACGACGACCGATGAGCGACTGGCGCTCAGCAGGTTCGTGTTCGAGATGGGAGACGCCGTGCATCTGGACCGTGTCCTCAACGCCGTGCGACGCATCGATGCCGTCTACGACGTGTACCGCGTCACCTCCTCCTGAACTCGAGCCTCTCCAGCACGGCCAATCCGGCGCGACTTCCCGGGACGCGTCGCATGCCGCGCAGCACGGCGCCGGCAGCTTCAGGCGCATCGGGGAAGACGATGGCGAGGCGGTGCATCCACGTCAGCACTCGAGGGTCGCGATGCAACGTCGTGGCGAGGTCGAGCATCGTCCGCACCGGGATCGACACCGGGACTCCGCCGATCATCTCGAGGTCGTCAGCCGGCAGCACCGTGTCATGGAAGACCAGTCGCGAGCTGGTGACCGGGCGGATCCGTCGTTCGACGCAGCGCTTCACGTGATGTACAGCAGGCGGGGCATCGCCGGCACCGTGGATCCAGGCGGCGGTCGGGCCTGATGCGGCGGTACCCGGCTGTATGAGCGATGCGATAGTGCTGGCCCTGACATCGGGACCTTCCACCAGGTCGGCGGGGACATACGCGTCGCCCACCTCGACCACATGCCCGTCGATGCGCGCCGCACTCAGCTCCGGTTGACTCAACCGCTCGCCAGGGACATACAGAAACGCGGGGTGCATCACGCCAGTCTGGCGCAGTGCACCCCGCGTCTTCAGCGGTCGCGGATGACCTGTGGAGAACCGATCAGCTGCCGAGGGCGTTCAGCCAGGCGCGGCGAGCCTCGAGGGCGTCGGTCGCGGCCTTTGCGGCCTTCTTGTCGCCCGACTTCTCTGCAGCGGCGACCTCGGCCTCGAGCTTCTCGATGGCCTCGAGCAGCTGCGAGCTCATGTCGTTCGCGCGCGCCTTGGTCTCGGGGTTGTTCTTCTTCCAGTCCACGTCTTCGCGGCCCTTGAGACCCTGCTCGATCGCACGGAGCTTGTCGTCGAGCGCACGCTCCTTCTCCCGGGGGAAGACACGGCCGAGCTCGTCCCACTGACGCTGGATGCGCGTGAGAAGGGCGCGAGCGCGCTTGATGTTCGACTCGTCCGCGACGGCTTTCGCCTCTTCGAGGAGTGCCTCGCGGGCCTCGATCTTCGGCGCTGACTCGGCTTCCTCGGCGGCGGACTGCTCCGCACGCGCCGCGTAGAGCGCGTCACCGGCAGCCTTGAAGCGTGCCCAGAGAGCGTCGTCGGCCTTACGGCCGGCCCGTCCGGATGCCTTCCACTCGTCGAGGAGGTTCCGGTAGGCGGGGATTCCGTCTGTGCCGCGCGGCGCGAGGGCCTCGGCACGCTCGACCAGGCGGGTCTTCGCGTCGCGAGCGGCCTTGTGCACGTCGTCGAGCTCGGAGTAGAACGCGCGGCGCTGCTTGTCGACGACGGCACGTGCATCGCGGAATCGCTTCCAGAGCTGCTGCGAGACGCCCTTCGACAGGCGCGGACCGCTCTGCTGCTGGGCCTGCCAGGTGTCGAACAGCTCACCGAGTTCGGCAGTGACCTGCTTCCACTGCACCTTGCTCAGGTCGCGTGCAGCGATCGCCTCAGCTCGTTCGACAAGGGCGGTGCGCTCGGCGATCGCCTGATCGACGAGTTCCTTGGCCTGCTGAGCTTCCTGCTCCGTCGCCTCGGACAGCGACGACGTGAGAGCCGTGAGCCGGTCGCGCAGTCCTGCCAGATCACCGACGGCGGCGGCATCCGTGGCTTCGGCCAGCACGTGACCGGCCTGCTTGACGAGGTCGCTGGCTGCGGCTCCGCCGGCCTGGTGGCGCTGCTCGAGCGCGTGCACCTTGAAAGCGATGTCGTCGTACTTGCGCACGAAGTAGGCCAGCGCCTCTTCGGGGGTTCCGTCCGGGTACTGACCGACCACGCGCCAGGCGTCGCCTTCCTTGACCTCGACGGTGCCGTCTTCGCTGACGCGGCCCCATTCGGTGCCGTCGCTCGACGGAGCTGCGGTCGGTACGGAGGGGACGGCGGCCGTCGCGGGAACGCGCGGGGGTGCCGGAAGACGCGGCGGACCCGGTACGGGCGGACCCGGTACCGGTGGAGTCGGCTTCGTTGGTTCGGTGGCAGACAAGAGTGCTCTCCTTGCGCGGTCATCCCGCGGGAGGGGGAAGGGACGGGCTTCAGCCTAGTACGCGCACGGCTGCGGTGCCGGATGCGTCGGGTGACGACGGTCTCACGTCGTCGATCCGGCGGTTCGAGATGGGCTGACGGGCGCTCGTTACCTATCTGTGATGTGATCGTTCGCTGCGTGACACACGTCTCGTCACATCCGGGAAACACGCGCGGCCTAGCGTCGTGGGTACGGCACGAACGCCGCCGACAGGAGCACCATCGATGAACAGTCCCATCGTCACCGAGATCCTGGTCGTCGGTGCGGGGATGGCGGCGCGGCGGTTCGCCGAGCAGCTCCTGGAACGTGCGTCCGAACCGGTGCGGGTGACGATGATCGGCGACGAGGGGCGACAGCCCTACGACCGCTCCCGGCTCAGCGAACTGTTCCGCGGGGCGGCGGAGGAAGATCTGTCCTTCGGTGCCTCGCTCTTCGACGACGAGCGGCTCGAGCTGATCGTCGACGACCGGGTACTCCGGATCGACCGCCGGGCGCGGACCGTGCTGACCCGATCCAGACGGATCCATCGCTACGACACCTTGGTGCTGGCCACCGGCGCCTATGCGGCCCGGGTCGCGATCGAGGGCTCCTCGCTGCCGGGATGCTTCGCATATCGCACGCTCGACGACGTCGAAGAGCTCCGCGAGTTCGTCCAGGTGCGCGGGGCCGAGCTCGGTCGCGATCTGCGCGGGGTCGTGATCGGTGGCGGGGTGCTCGGTCTCGAGGCGGCGGGAGCGCTGCAGGCCATGGAGGTCGATGCGACCGTCATCCAGTACGCGGATCGACTCATGGCCGCGCAGCTCGACGGAACCGCTGGCAGCATCGTGAAGCGGCATCTGCAGGCGCGCGGCATCACCGTGCGCACCGGCACGCGAGCGACCAGGATCGATCCGGACGAATCCGGAGCGGTGACCGCGATCGAGTACCAAGACGGGTCGTTCCAACGCGTCGACGTGGTGATCTTCACAGTCGGGATGCAGGCGCGCGACGAACTCGCCCGCAACGCCGGGATCGACGTGCATCCGCTCGGTGGCATCGTGATCGACGACGGGTGCCGCACCTCCGACCCGAGTGTGCTGGCGATCGGTGAGGTCGCCAGCTACGACGGGCGCAGCGTCGGGCTCGTCACGGCCGCGCACGAGATGGCCGATGTGGCGGTCGCCAGGATGCTCGGCGGCGATGTCTCGTTCTCCGGATATGACGAATCGGCTGCGGTCACCCTGGCCGGCGTCGAAGTGGTCAGCTTCGGCGACGCACTCGCCAGCACGCCGGATGCGGTCGACGTGCTGTACGCGGATCCGATCGCCGGGGTCTACAAGAAGCTCGTCCTGGCGGAGGATGCCCACACACTGCTCGGCGGGATCCTGGTAGGCGATGCATCCGCATACGGCGCGCTGCGACCGCTGGTCGGGGCGCGGCTCCTCGGCGAGCCCTCGTCGTACGTGCTGCCGGTGCGTGGCTGATCCGCGCCGAGGCTGCTATCCGGCGGGCGTCTCGCTCGGGACGGGGGTCTCAGAGGGGGCCGGTGTCTCGCTCGGCGCGATCGTCGGGGTCGGCGTCGGCTCGGGGGCCGCCACCTGGGCGTGCACGACCTGGCTGACGATGGCAGCGGCGACGATGACGACGCCGATGATGACGCCGATCGTGTTGTCGCGCACGCGGCGACGGATCTGCCCGTCGTGCCAGCTGGTGCGGGCCGCATGGATGCGAGCACGTTCCGCCTGCGCTCGCTGCTGTGCGTTCTTGGACCCGCGTGCCACCATCTGCCCTGGTTCCCCTCACTGCGTCGCCATTCGACGTCGCGTCAGAGCCTACCGTCGTCACGACTTCGCGCTGAAGCGATGGCCTTCTGCAGGGCTTGGTCCACCAGGCAGGGTCGCCATACCGGTGCCGACCGGTTACTTTGGTGGCAATTGACCGCCTCCGTCCGAAACAGGAGCATTCCCATGCAGTGGACCAGGAACGTCGTCGCCGCCCTCGCCATCGGCGCCATCGTCGCGCTGGGCGTCGTCCCGACGGCGCAGGCGGCCGAGATCGCGCCACCGAACAACGACATCGCACGCATCCTGGCGGACACGAACGCCGCACGAGCCGCGAACGGGCTTGCTCCGCTCGTGTTGGACGGCGCCGTGACCACGGTCGCGCAGAACTGGTCGGCGACCCAATCGCGTGAAGGCCGGATGTATCACAACCCGCAGTACTCGAACCAGATCCCGGGCGGATGGAGCAGAGCCGCGGAGAACGTCGCGTCCGGGTACTCGCCCGCGGATGTCGTCGGCGGGTGGATGAACTCGCCGGGGCACCGGGCGAACATCCTCGGTGACTACACGACGATCGGCATCGGCTACGTCAACGGGTACGCCACGCAGGTGTTCGCGAAGTATCCGGTCTCGACGCCGGCGCCGACCGTGCTGCCCCAGGATGCTTCGGTGCGGAGCCACGTCGCCCAACGGGGATGGATCACAGGCGGCGGCACCACCGGTCAGGGCCTGGGCCTCGAAGCGCTGGCCGTGCGACAGCAGGCGGGAAAGGTCATCTGCCTCCAGGCGCACGTCCAGAACATCGGGTGGATGACACCGGTGTGCACGCAGGGTTCAGGGACCGAGGCCACGGTGGGTACGACCGGTCGCGGACTCCGCATGGAGGCGCTCCGGGTCTGGAGCCCGGACAACAGGGTGTCCGGACGAGGGCACGTCTCGAACATCGGCTGGCAGGCGCGCATGGTCTCATCCGCGCCGGGTGCACAGATCTCGATCGGCACCACCGGGCAGTCCCGACAGCTCGAGTTCGCCGACCTCTTCCGGTGACAGGGATGTCGCCCGCCCCGAGTAGCCTTGGCGGGTGACCCCTTCCGCGCCGCTCCTCTCCGGGCAGACGCCTCTCGCCGTGCGCATGCGCCCGGTGTCCCTCGCAGAGGTCGCCGGGCAGCGGCACCTGCTGCGCGCCGGATCGCCGATCGTCGCCCTCGCCGATCCGGAGGCGACTTCACCCGGAGCCGTATCGATCATCCTGTGGGGGCCTCCGGGCACCGGGAAGACGACGCTCGCGCAGGCGATCGCCCGTTCGTCCGGGCGCCGCTTCGTCGAGCTCTCCGCGATCACGGCCGGTGTGAAGGACGTGCGCGAGGTCATGCAGGAGGCCATCACGCAGCGCGATCTGTACGGGCAGACGACGATCCTCTTCCTCGACGAGATCCATCGCTTCACGAAGGCTCAGCAGGATGCATTGCTCCCCGGCGTCGAGAACGGCTGGGTCATCCTGATCGCCGCGACCACCGAGAATCCCTCGTTCTCCGTCATCTCGCCGCTGCTCTCGCGCTCGCTGCTGCTGACGCTCCAGCCCCTCACCGACGACGACATCGGACTGCTCGTCGACCGTGCGGTCGACGATGCCCGTGGCCTCAACGGGGCTGTCGCGCTCAGCGACGAGGCCCGCTCCGCCCTGGTGCGGTTGGCATCAGGCGATGCACGACGCGCACTCACGGGACTCGAAGCGGGGGCGGCGGTCGCGATGTCCCACGCCGCGGCTGCAGACCCCGAAGACGGTTCAGGAGACCAGCCCGGTGCGGAGGGCGTGCCGCAGGTGTCCGCCGACGACGTCGCGCAGGCCGTCGACAAGGCGCTGCTGCGCTACGACCGGCAGGGCGATGAGCACTACGACGTCATCAGCGCGTTCATCAAGTCGATCAGAGGGTCTGACCCTGACGCCGCGCTGCACTATCTCGCGCGCATGATCGAGGCGGGGGAGGACCCGCGCTTCATCGCCAGGCGGCTGGTGATCTCGGCTTCGGAAGACGTGGGTCTCGCCGACCCTCAGGCGCTGAGCATCGCAGTGGCCGCCGCGGACGCGGTGGCGTTCATCGGGATGCCGGAAGGCCGCATCCCACTCGCCGAGGCGACCGTCTACCTCGCGACCACAGCGAAGTCGAATGCGGCATATGTCGGCATCGATGCCGCGATCGCAGACATCCGCTCCGGCGGTTTCGGGCGTGTACCGCTGCATCTGCGAGACGCGCACTATCCCGGGGCGAAGCGCCTCGGTCACGGCCGCGGATACGTGTACTCGCACGACAGCGAGTTCGGAGTCGTGCCGCAGCAGTATCTGCCCGATGAGCTCGACGGGCGGCACTACTACGAGCCGAAGAACCTCGGGGCGGAGCGCGACATCGGCGCGCGGCTCGAGCGCATCCGCCGCATCCTCGGCGACCGCTGACCCTTCCGATCGGGTGGAGAACCGCGATCTGTTAGACTTGAGCGGCTCGAAACCGAGTTTTCGGGCATCTCCTCGTTCACACCACACCTTGCTGGCGCCCCGGCGTGCGCTCCAAGGCAGAACGCGGACGATACGTCCGTGAGTCGTGAAAGACGCGACCACGTCATCGGAAGGACAAACTTCGTGACCACGAAGTCCCAGGACCGCCGCAAGGTGCGTCTGAGCCGTGCCCTTGGCATCCCGCTCACCCCGAAGGCCGCCCGCTACCTCGAGAAGCGTCCCTACGCTCCGGGTGAGCACGGCCGTACCAAGCGCAAGGCAGACAGCGACTACGCCGTCCGTCTTCGTGAGAAGCAGCGTCTTCGCGAGCAGTACGGCATCCGCGAGAAGCAGATGCGCAACACCTTCAACGAGGCACGTCGTCACGACGGTCTGACCGGTGAGAACCTGGTCGAGCTCCTCGAGATGCGTCTCGACGCTCTCGTCGTGCGTTCGGGCTTCGCCCGCACCACGGCTCAGGCTCGCCAGCTCGTCGTGCACCGCCACATCCTCGTCGACGGCCAGCTCGTCGACCGCCCGTCGTTCCGCGTGAAGCCGGGTCAGCTCATCCACGTCAAGGCCAAGAGCGAGGGCACCGAGCCCTTCCAGGTGGCAGCAGCCGGCGGTCACGCCGAGGTTCTGCCCCCCGTTCCGGGCTACCTCGAGGTCGAGCTCGACAAGCTCCAGTCGCGTCTGGTTCGTCGCCCGAAGCGCGCCGAGGTCCCCGTGACCTGTGAAGTGCAGCTCGTCGTCGAGTACTACGCAGCTCGCTGAGCATCGCTCACACTGCTCGCTGAGAGCATCAGGGCAAGAGGCGTCGGGATTCCCGACGCCTCTTGTCGTTTCCGCATACGATGGAGGCACCGCGCCTACGCGGGTAGAGGCAAGGATGACGACATGAAGAATGTGCTGTGGTTCCTGATCGGTGTGATCGGCGGCTTCGTCGCGGCTCACTTCATGAACAAGGACCCGCGCGGTCACGACATCCTCGCCGAGGTCGATGCCCGGATCAACGGTTTCACCGCGATCCTCGGCGACGCCTACCGCGAGCAGGAGGCACGGCTCACGGAGCCGGGCGACAACTGAACCACCGCAGCAGCGCTTCGGCGCGGCATCTTCACGCAAGGACACCCGGAACCTTATGAAAACTGCGGAAATCGCGCAGCGTTACCTCGACTTCTTCGAGAAGAACGACCACCTCATCGTCCCCTCCGCCTCCCTGGTCAGCGACGACCCGTCTCTGTTGTTCACGGTCGCCGGAATGGTGCCGATGATCCCGTATCTCACGGGTGTCGTGCCCGCGCCCCACCCGCGCATCGCCGATGTGCAGAAGTGCATCCGCACCAATGACATCGAAGAGGTCGGTCGCACAGCCCGTCACGGAACGTTCTTCCAGATGCTCGGTAACTGGTCGTTCGGCGACTACTTCAAGGAAGGCGCGATCCGATACGCCTGGGAGCTGCTGACGAGCTCCGAGTCCGACGGCGGTCTCGGCTTCGATGAGAAGGACCTCTGGGTCACCGTCTACGAGACCGATGACGAGGCCGAGGCCATCTGGCGCGACATCATCGGGCTCAAGCCGGAGCGGATCCAGCGACTCGGACGAGCGGACAACTACTGGAACACCGGTCAGCCCGGTCCCGGCGGCCCCGACTCGGAGATCTTCTTCGACCGTGGCCCGTCCTACGGCAAGGATGGCGGTCCAGCCGTCGACGACTCGAGGTTCCTGGAGATCTGGAACCTCGTGTTCATGCAGGACCTCCTCGAGAACATCCGTAGCAAGACGGAGTTCGACATCATCGGCGAACTGCCGATGAAGAACATCGACACCGGCATGGGACTCGAGCGCGTCGCGTTCATCAAGCAGGGCGTCGAGAACATGTACGAGTCCGACCAGGTGCGCCCGGTGCTCGACCGTGCCATCGAGCTCTCCGGTCGGCGCTACGGTGCAGAGCACGAAGACGACGTCCGTTTCCGCGTGATCGCAGACCACGTGCGCTCTTCCCTCATGCTGCTCTCCGACGGCGTCCGGCCCTCCAACGAGGGACGCGGCTACATCCTGCGTCGTCTCATGCGTCGCACGGTCCGCGCCATGCGTCTGCTCGGTGTGGATGAGCCCGTGTTCCCCGAGCTCTTCGCCGCCTCGCGCGATGCCATGAAGTCGGCCTATCCGGTGTTGGAGAAGGACTGGTCGGTGCTCTCCGCCTCCGCTTTCGCCGAGGAGGAGACGTTCCGTCGCACGCTCGTCGCCGGCTCCACGATCCTCGATCTGGCGCTCGACGAGACCAGGAAGAGCGGGGGGAAGACGCTCAGCGGCCCTGAGGCCTTCCTGCTGCACGACACCTACGGATTCCCGATCGATCTCACGCTCGAGGTCGCCGAGGAGGCGGGCCTCGAAGTCGATCGCGCAGCGTTCGACACGCTCATGCAGGAGCAGCGCCAGCGCGCGAAGGATGACGCCCGCAACCGCAAGCGGCAGCTCGCCGACGTGTCGATCTACCGCGATCTGCGTGCTCTGGGCGAGACCGGCTTCGACGGCTACACCGCGCTCGAGGTCGAATCCCGTGTGCTCGGACTCCTCGTCGACGGTGCGCCGGTGCGGAGCGCCTCCGAGGGGCAGATCGCCGAGGTCGTCCTCGCCGAGACCACCCTGTACGCCGAGTCGGGTGGCCAGGTCGCCGACAAGGGAACCATCGTCGGCCCGGGCTACGTGCTCGAGGTGCTCGATGTGCAGAAGCCGGTGCCCGGACTGATCAGTCACACGGTCGAGGTGACTCGCGGGAGTGTGGCCGTCGATGACATCGCGACCACGGTCGTGGATGCCGCGAACCGTCGCGCCGCGCGCCAGGCGCACTCGGCCACCCACCTCGTGCACGCCGCGCTCCGCGACACCCTGGGCCCGACCGCCACTCAGGCCGGGTCGTTGAACCGCGCCGGCTACATGCGGTTCGACTTCTCCTGGTCGCAGGCTCTCTCCGCCGACACCCGCAGCGAGATCGAGGAGATCACGAACCGTGCCGTGCAGGATGCCCTCGAGGTGACCACGCGCATCGTGTCGCTCGATGAGGCGAAGGAAGCAGGCGCCATGGCGCTGTTCGGCGAGAAGTACGGCGATGTCGTGCGCATGGTCGACATCGGCGGCCCGTGGTCGCGTGAGCTGTGTGCCGGCACGCACGTGAGCACGAGCGCGGAGATCGGACTCGTCAGCCTGGTGGGAGAGTCCTCCGTCGGAGCCTCCAACCGTCGCATCGAGGCGCTCGTCGGCGCCGATGCGTTCCGCGAGCTCGCCGCAGAACGGGCCATCATCTCCCAGCTCACCAGCTCGCTGAAGACTCCGCGTGAACAGCTGCCGGAGCGGATCGCCGATCTCACCGCGAACCTGAAGGCTGCCGAGAAGCGCATCGCTCAGTTCGAGGCGAAGGAGCGCGCAGGGCTCGTCCCCGCGATCGTCGAGTCTGCGACACGCGTCGGTGCATTCCGCGTGGCGGCGCAGAACCTCGGCGACGTGGCTTCTGCGGACGACGTCCGCGATCTCGTCAACGGTGTCCGCGATCGACTCGGGTCGGACGCGGCGGTCGTGGCTCTCGGCGCAGTCGTCAACGGGCGCCCTGTCGTGGTCGTGGCGACCAACGATGCGGCCCGCTCTGCCGGGGCGAAGGCGGGTGCGCTCGCGAAGCGCGCCGCCGGAATCCTCGGTGGTGGTGGCGGCGGTCGCGACGACGTCGCCCAGGGTGGTGGCGCTGATGTCGCGGCCCTTCCGTCGGCGCTTGAGGCCATCAGCCAGGAGCTGCACGTCGCGTGAGTGGGTTCCGCCGCGGTGTGCGGCTCGGGATCGACGTCGGCCGGGCGAGGGTCGGTGTCGCGCGCTGCGACCCCGACGGCATGCTCGCGGTCCCGGTCGAGACGGTTTCGAGGGACGACGCATCGATCGATCGCATCGTGCAGCTCGCGGGGGAGTACGACCTGCTGGAGTTCGTGGTGGGTCTGCCGGTGAACATGCAGGGCGCCGACACCGCGTCGACCACGGATGCGCGCGAGTTCGCCGCGGCGCTTCACAAGCGAAGCGGCCTCCCCGTGCGGCTCGTGGATGAGCGGCTCAGCACCGTGACGGCGCACGCAGCTTTGCGCAGTTCCGGGAGATCTCAGAAGAAGTCTCGTAGCATTGTGGATCAGGTCGCCGCCGTGGTGCTTCTGCAGCAGGCGATCGACATGGAGAAGAGCACCGGAAACCCGGCCGGTGCCACCATCTCGCCTGACGAGGAGCACGCCTGACGATGTCTGAACGAGACAGCGCTACCCCCCGACACGACCACGACTCCCGCTTGGGGGACCTGTTCGAGAACCTCCCCGATCCCACGCGGCAGATTCCGACCGTCGACGACAGCGCGCCCCTGCCCGGATCGCGTCGCGCAGCACGTGAAGCGGCCTCTGAAGATGGCGCCGCCACACCGGCGCGAGGAACGGCGAGCGCTCCGTTCGAGCCATCGCCCGTTCCGGTTCGCGCCTCGGCCGACGATGCGGCTTCACCAGCCACGGCCGCTGTGCCTTCGTCGACCCCGGTCCGAGCGTCGGCCGATGCGGCTGAGACGCCAACGCGAGCGGTGCCGCTGGTGGCGCCGTCCGGCGCAGCCACGCCAGAGCCACCGCTCGGAGGCGGCCTCGACGATCTCTTCGCACCCCATGACGACCATGTTGATGCGCGACCGAAGAAGAAGAAGCGCCGCAAGGGATGCCTGATCGCACTGATCATCGTCCTCGCTGTCCTCGGCGGAATCGCGGCGACCGGTGTCTGGGTCGCGAACACGTACGGCGACAAGATCAGTGACGTCATGGGCTGGGGCGAATCCAAGGACTGGGAGCCGGGGCTCGCGAGCGGTGAGGCACTCGTCACGATCAAGCAGGGCGATACCGGCGCGCCGGTGTCGGCCGCCCTCTATGAGGCGGGTGTGACGAAGACGAAGGACGTCTTCTACGACTACATCGTCGATGAGAACCTCGCCGTCACCTTCTACCCCGGCGTCTACCGCCTGCAGGAGAAGATGACGGCTGAGGCTGCTCTGGATGCTCTCAAGAACGACGCCAACAAGATGGCGAACGCGGTCTCCGTGTCGGAGGGGGGCACGATCGTGTCGTCGCTGCCGGCGATGGCCGAGACGCTGGGGCTTCCGCTGGCCGACTTCGAGGCTGCAGTCAAGGACCCATCGGCGTACGGTGTCGACGCGCCGAGCCTCGAGGGCTGGTTGTTCCCTGCCGTGTACGAGTTCGATCCCGGAGTCACCGCGCCCCAGGTCATCCAGCGCATGGTCGATCGCACCCGTGAGTCACTCGATGGCGCCGGTGTCCCTGCCGCTGATGCGGAGCGCATCCTGACGATCGCGTCGATCATTCAGCGTGAGGGGCGACTGGACGACTTCGCGAAGGTGTCGAGGGTCATCCAGAACCGTCTCGACATCGACATGCTCCTGCAGATGGACTCGACGGCGCAGTACGGCTACGGCTCCCTCCATGAGGGCGTCGTGTCGAGCTCCAAGGAAGCGCTGGAGGACGACAACGAGTGGAACACCTACGTGCGCAAGGGGCTCCCGGCGACGCCGATCGCGAGCCCGAGCGACGCGGCCATCAAAGCGGCCATGAATCCGGAGGACGGCCCGTGGCTCTACTTCGTGACGATCAACCTGGCGACGGGGGAGACGCAGTTCTCCCAGACCATGGCAGAGCACGAGCAGGGCATCGAGAAGTGGCGCGAGTGGTGCCGGGCGAACCCTGAGGGCGGTTGCTGAGACGGTGGCTCGAACCCGATTGGCGGTCTGGGGGGACCCGATCGCGCACTCCAAGTCGCCTGACCTGCATGCCAGTGCGTATCGGGTCCTGGGGCTGGACTGGGAGTACGGGCGCCGTCAGGTCGCAGCGGAGGCCTTCGAGTCGACCTTCAGCCAGCTCGACAGCACCTGGCGCGGTCTCTCGCTGACGATGCCGCTCAAGGAGGCGGCGTTCCGCGTCGCTGCGACAAGAGACCGACACGCCGAGCTCACCGGCGCGGTCAACACGCTGCTCCTGGGCGACGCCCCCGCCGGATACAACACGGATGTCGGCGGGATCGTGGACGCGCTGGCCGAGGCGGGCGTCGACCACGCCGGGCACGTGCGCATTCTCGGAGCCGGGGCCACGGCTGCGTCGGCACTCGTGGCCGCTTCCGAGCTCGGAGCAGGTCGAGTCGAGGTCCGCGCTCGACGGCCGCAGCGCGCAGCAGCACTCGTCGACCTCGGGGAGCGGATCGGAACGGTCGTGGAGGTTTCGCCTCTCGATGCGCCGCCCCTCGATGTCGATCTGACGATCGCTACCTTGCCCAGCGGGACAACGCTCCCCGTCGAGACCGCCGCCGCGTTCGGGGCGAGTGGCGGGACGCTCTTCGATGCCGCCTACGCTCCGTGGCCGTCGGCTCTCGCTGTGTCCTGGGGCGAAGGAGCGGTCGTCTCCGGACTCGGAATGCTGCTGCACCAGGCGGTCCGTCAGATCCGGATCTTCCACCACGGTGACCCGGTGATCGAACTCCCCGACGAGGATGCCGTCATCCGCGCCATGCGCGCTGCGCTCTGACAAGACGCCGCGGACGAAACGCGGCGCAGCAACGGTCCGAACACATGGGAGACTGGAGCAATGCTCCGCGTGCTCACGGCCGGCGAATCCCACGGCCCAGAACTCATCGCCGTCATGGAGGGTCTGCCCTCCGGTGTCCCGGTCTCCTCCGTTGCCATCCAGGCCGATCTCGCCCGCCGCAAACTGGGCTACGGCCGCGGCTCGCGGATGAAGTTCGAGCAGGACGAGTTGACGATCTCCGGCGGCGTCCGCCACGGCAAGAGCCTCGGCAGCCCGATCGCCCTCCGCATCGGCAACACCGAGTGGCCGAAGTGGATCGAGGTCATGAACCCCGAGCCGGTCGAGCTCACCGACAAGTCGCGCGGACGCAGCGCTCCGCTGACGCGCCCGCGTCCCGGCCACGCAGACCTCGTCGGCATGCAGAAGTACGACTTCGATGAGGCGCGACCCATCCTCGAGCGCGCGAGCGCCAGGGAGACGGCCGCCCGCGTCGCACTCGGTGCGATCGCGCGCTCGTTCCTGGGCGAACTCGGCATCCGCCTCGTCAGCCACACGCTGTCGATCGGCCCGGTGCAGGTGCCGGCCGGTTCTGCGCTGCCCACACCGGATGACGTCGAGGTGCTCGATGCCGATCCGCTGCGTTGCTTCGACCCCGCGACATCAGCGCTCATGGTCGCCGAGGTCGACGATGCGAAGAAGGATGGCGACACGCTCGGTGGCATCGTCGAGGTGCTCGCCTACGGCCTTCCGCCAGGACTCGGCTCGCACGTGCACTGGGACCGCCGCCTGGACGCGCGTCTTGCTCAGGCGCTGATGAGCATCCAGGCGATCAAGGGCGTCGAGGTCGGCGACGGATTCGAGACCACACGACGCCGAGGCTCGGCAGCGCACGATGAGCTCTTCGCCACCAGCGACGGCATCACTCGTGGTTCTGATCGTGCCGGTGGTACCGAGGGCGGCATGTCCACGGGCACCGTGCTCCGCGTTCGTGCCGGCATGAAGCCGATCGCCACTGTGCCGCACTCCCTGCGGACCATCGACATCGCAACGGGCGAGGACGCAACGGCGCATCACCAGCGCTCGGACGTGTGCGCCGTGCCGGCCGCCGGAGTGGTCGCCGAAGCCATGGTCGCCGTCGAGCTCGCGAACGCCGTGCTGGAGAAGTTCGGCGGCGACAGCATCCGCGAGACGCGTCGCAACCTCGACGGCTACCTGGCGGGCATCCCCGCCGAGCTGCGCACGACACCGGCGTCCGAGGCGGCGCTCATCGCGCATGACGAGCGCGTCTGACCCGCTGACGTTGGTGCTGGTCGGCCCGATGGCCGCCGGCAAGACCAGCGTCGGCAGGCGCGTTGCGCGTCGGCTCGGTGTCGCCTTCATCGATACGGACCGGCGCATCGTCGCCGCACACGGACCGATCCCCGGCATCTTCGCCGAGCACGGGGAGGCTCATTTCCGCGAGCTCGAGCGCGCGGCGGTGGCCGACGCTCTCGCCGAGGGCGGGGTGATCTCGCTCGGGGGCGGAGCGGTCACCGAGGCCGCGACGCGCGACCTGCTGCGCCATCAGCCCGTGGTCTTCCTGACGGTCAGCCCGGAAGCAGTCGCGGACCGTCTGCGTGGCAGCAGCCGACCGTTGCTGGCGGGGGAGGATCCCGTGGAACGTTGGAAGAAGATCTTCGAGGAACGTCGGGGCTGGTACGCCGAGGTCTCCTCGGCGACCTTCGACACCTCACGGCGTCCGATGCAGAAGATCGCGGACGAGATCGTGACATGGAGGAGAGAGCAGCGATGAGCACGACGACCATCAGCGTCACAGGGAACGACGCCTATGACATCTCGATCGGACGGGGGATCCTCGACCAGGTTTCCGCCGCCCTCGCGCCGGGTGTGCGCAAGATCCTGGTCGTGCACCCCCCGACCCTCGCCGCCCGCGCGGCCGAGCTGCGCGATCGCCTTCTCGCGGACACCACCGAAGGTCCGCGTGAGGTGCTGCTCGCCGAGATCCCCGACGCCGAGCAGGGCAAGCGCATCGAGGTCGCGGCCTTCTGCTGGCAGGTGATGGGACAGGCCGACTTCACGCGCAGCGATGCCGTCGTCGGCTACGGCGGCGGCTCCGTCACCGATCTCGCCGGGTTCGTCGCTGCCACCTGGCTGCGCGGTGTGCAGCTCATCCAGGTGCCGACCACCGTGCTCGGACTCGTCGACGCGGCGGTCGGCGGCAAGACCGGGGTCAACACGGCTGAGGGCAAGAACCTCGTCGGCGCCTTCTGGGCTCCGAGCACCGTCGTCGGAGATCTCGACGAGCTCGCCAGTCTGAGCCCGAACGAGGCGACAGCCGGTTTCGCCGAGGTCGTCAAGGCCGGGTTCATCTGGGCGCCGGAGATCCTCGACATCGTCGAAGCCGATCCCGCACGCGCGGTCGACCCGACGACGGACGAGTTCCGGCGTGCCATCGAGCTCGCCATCGACATGAAGGCGAAGGTCGTCTCCGACGACTTCCGTGAGGCGGGGCTCCGCGAGATCCTCAACTACGGCCACACGCTCGGCCACGCGATCGAGCATGCCGAACGGTACCGCTGGCGCCACGGCGCGGCCATCTCTGTCGGGATGCTGTATGCCGCCGAGCTCTCACGTCTCGCGGGACGCCTGCCGGATGCCGCCGCCGAGCGTCACCGCACCATCCTCGAATCATTGGGTCTTCCCACCTCGTACCGCGTCGGCGCCTGGAAGCAGCTGCTCGCCACGATGCAGCGCGACAAGAAGAGCCGTGGTGGGATGCTGCGCTTCATCCTGCTCGACGACATCGCCAAGCCCACCGTGCTGCAGGCCCCCGACGAGTCGCTCATGTTCGCCGCGTACCAGGAGGTCGGCTCGTGAGTGGGCTCATCCTCCTCGTGAACGGCCCGAACCTGAACCTCCTCGGCACGCGTGAGCCGGAGGTGTACGGCACGGCGACCCTCGCCGACGTGGAGCGGATCACCGCCGAGGCCGCGGCCGAGTTCGGGTTCGAGGTGCGTGCGGTGCAGAGCAACCATGAGGGAGTGCTGATCGACGCGATCCACGCCGCGCGCGAGGACTGCGCAGCCATCGTGATCAACCCCGGAGGTCTCACCCACACGTCCGTCGTCCTGCGCGACGCGCTCACCGGGGTGTCGCTCCCGTTCGCCGAGGTTCACATCTCCGACGTCTACAAGCGCGAGGAGTTCCGGCACCACTCGTACCTCGATGACGTCGCAGCCGTGCGTGTGGTCGGGCACGGCGTCGACGGCTACGCAGACGCGGTGCGGCAGCTCGCAGCACTCATCCCTTAGAATCGACTGTCGGCCCCGTCCGACCCCGCAGACTCACGAACGGAACTCGCAGCGCATGGCATCTACCGCAGACATCAAGAACGGCGTCGTCCTCAGCATCGACGGGCAGCTCTGGAGCGTCATCGAGTTCCAGCACGTCAAGCCCGGCAAGGGTGGCGCGTTCGTCCGCACCAAGCTGAAGAACGTCGTGTCGGGCAAGGTCGTCGACCGCACGTACAACGCGGGCGCGAAGATCGAGATCGAGAACGTCGATCGTCGTGACTACACGTACCTGTACACCGACGGCGACGGCTACGTCTTCATGGACCAGACCGACTTCGACCAGATCACGGTCGGTGCTGCCACGGTCGGTGACGCGAAGAACTTCCTCCTCGAGAACCAGGCGGTGACCATCGCGCTGAACAACGGCAACCCGCTGTACATCGACCTCCCCGCCTCCGTGGTCCTCGAGGTCACCTACACCGAGCCGGGCCTGCAGGGTGACCGTTCGTCGGCCGGCACCAAGCCCGCAACGCTCGAGACCGGCTACGAGATGCAGGTGCCGCTGTTCGTCGAGGCCGGCACCAAGGTCAAGGTCGACACCCGCACGGGTGACTACCTCGGCCGCGAGAAGTAAGGCGTGAGCGCCCGGACGAAGGCGCGCAAGCGCGCTCTCGACATCCTGTTCTCCGCCGATGTGCGCGGCGACGACCTCGCGGTGACACTGGCTGCCGAGGCGAAGCGTGCAGCGAGCGAGCCCGCACGGGAAGCCTCATGGCTCTACGCCCGCGAGATCGTCGACGGAATCATCGATTCACGCGACGAGATCGATGAGCAGATCACCACCCACAGCAGGGACTGGAAGCTGGAGCGGATGCCGGCCGTGGACCGTGCACTGCTTCGTATCGCCGTGTGGGAGATCCTCTTCAACGACGAGGTTCCTACCGCTGTCGCGATCGATGAGGCCGTGGAGCTCGCGAAGGAGTTCTCGACCGACGACTCCGGTGCCTTCGTGCACGGCGTACTCGCTCGGGTGGCCCGCGCCGCCTGATCCGTCCGCCGCGAGGCACTGTCGGCGGTGTCGGAGAGGATGGCAGTATGCCCCTTCCGCTTGACCCTTCCCGTTCGGAGGGCGCACCGTCAGCAGGCTGGCGCTCGCTTCTGGGTGCTTCGCGTGATGATGCCCAGACGCAGCTCGCTCTCGGTATCGAACTGCGGATGCGGGACGGGCGCGGGGCCAACCCCTGGGCCTCACGGCCGCAGCGCACGGCGACCCCGCGCGACGTCGCGAAGCGCACGGGCGAGATCCTGCTGGGCATCCGTCCGCTCGAGAAGAGCACGGCGACCGGCGCCTGGGTGCTGGGCCAGGCGTCCTGGGACGCGGTGCGACGTTCGCCGACGCAGTACGGGCGCGACCGATCCAGATGGTTCGCAGATCTGCTCAGCATCGCCCGCGACACACTCCTCTCCGGTACTGCCGGTGACTGGCTGGTCGCCGATCTGATCGAGTCCGGGCTGCTTTGGGGTCACCTGCGCGCCGCGGCCGACGTCGGGATCCCGCTCGTCGCGACGCAGAAGGGCACATCGATCGTGCTTGCGGACCGTGCCACGATCGGTGCGACGGTGGAACGCGACCTCGACGGCGGGCTCGTGCTGCTTCCCGACATCACGATCGAGGGACGTGCAGCCGCGCCGTTCGCCGTACACACGATCGGTCACAGCGGCGTGTACGAGGTCTTCCAGCAGGGAACCCGACTCCGCGTGACGCTCGCCGAGGTGCCGGTCGCCGAACCCGTGCACGCGCTGCTCGCCGCGCGCGAGGGGCTCGCGGTGCCGGTAGCAGACGAGACGGTGTTCTTCCGTGATGCCTATCCGCTGCTGGCGCGCCGGATCGATGTGCGCGCTGTCGGCAGGCTCGAGCTCCCGGAACTGCCTGCGCCCCGCCTGGTGCTGCAGCTGTCCTTCCACCGCGGTGACACGGTCAAGTACACGTTCGAATGGGACTATCGCGGGTTCGGGCGCGTGCCGTTTCCGCTCAGCTCCCACGCGGTGCGGGATCCCGAGGCGGAGGACACCATTCGTGCTGTCGTCCAGGCTGTCTGGACGGAACAGCTGGGTGAAGAGCTCGGGTCGACGGGAGCATTTCACGATGTCGCGGCGGCAGAGTTCGTCACGCGCATCGTGCCCGTCCTCGAGGCCGATGGCGTCATCGTCGAGGTCTCCGGCCGACGCAAGAGCTATCACGAGCTGACCGGAGAACCGGAGATCACGGTGACCACGGTCGAGAGCACCGACCCTGACTGGTTCGACCTCGGTGTCCTGGTGACGATCGACGGACGCACCATCCCGTTCGGCCCGCTGTTCACGGCGCTCAGCAAGGGCAAGAAGAAGCTTCTCCTCTCGGACGGCGGGTACTTCTCGCTGAGTCATCACGCACTCGATCGGCTCCGCGAACTCATCGAGGAGTCGGGCGAACTCGAGGAATGGGAGACCGGTCCGCGGATCAGCCGCTACCAGACCGACCTCTGGGAGGAGTTCGAAGATCTCGCGGACGAGGCGCTCCCGGCTGTCACCTGGCGCGCGATCGCCGACGGACTCCGCCGGGCCGCCTGGGTGCCGTCCGTCCCCGTCCCGCGCGGAATCACCGCCGAGCTCCGCCCGTACCAGAAGGAAGGGCTGGACTGGCTCGCGTTCCTCTGGAGTCATCGGCTGGGTGGCATCCTCGCCGACGATATGGGCCTCGGCAAGACGCTCCAGCTCCTCGCCCTCATGGTCCACGCACGGGAGTCTGGCGAGCGACGCCCGTTCCTCGTGGTCGTGCCCACCTCGGTGCTGGCCACCTGGCGAGGCGAGGCCGATCGCTTCGCGCCGTCGCTCACGGTGCTGCTGCGTGGCACCACCCAGGGACCGGCTCTGGCCGATGCGCTCCACGGCGTCGATGTCGTGATCACGACCTACGCGGTCGCACGGCTCGACGAAGCCGAGTACGCCGGAGTCGAGTGGGCAGGACTCATCCTCGACGAGGCGCAGTTCGTGAAGAACCCATCGACCAAATTGCATCGAGCGGTCGCATCGTTCCGCGCGGATGTGACGTTCGCCGTCACCGGCACACCGATGGAGAACAGCCTCAGCGAGCTGTGGGCGCTGCTGAAGCTCACCGCTCCCGGTCTCTTCGCCTCCGCGCGGAAGTTTCGGGAGAACTACATCCAGCCGATCGAGCAGGGGAAGGTCCCCGAGAACGAAGAGGGCGGCGCTTACCGGCAGCGACGCCTCGAACAGTTGCGTCGACGTATCCGTCCTCTGCTGCTGCGACGCACCAAAGAGCTCGTGGCGCCCGACCTGCCGGCGAAGCAGGAGCAGATCCTCGAAGTCGAGCTCAGTGCGTCCCACCGGGCGCTGTACGAGGTGGTCCTGCAGCGCGAGCGGCAGAAGGTGCTCGGCCTGCTCGAAGACCTCGATCGCAACCGCTTCATCGTCTTCCGCTCACTCACTCTGATGCGCATGCTCAGCCTCGCTCCGGGGCTGATCGACCCCGAAGACGCGAAGATCGGCTCGCGCAAGCTCGACGTGCTGCTCGAGCGCGTGATCGAGCTGCAGGCCGAGGGCCACCGGGCGCTCGTGTTCAGTCAGTTCACGTCGTTCCTCGACCTGGCGGCGGCCCGCCTCGATGCTGCCGGCATTCCGTACGCGCATCTGGACGGATCGACTCGACATCGGCAGAAAGTCGTCGAGAGCTTCACCTCGGGGGAGCAGCCCGTCTTCCTGATCAGCCTGAAGGCCGGCGGTTTCGGCCTCACCCTGACCGAGGCCGACTACGTCTTCCTCCTCGACCCGTGGTGGAACCCGGCAGCGGAGGCGCAAGCGGTGGATCGCACCCACCGCATCGGCCAAGAGAGTCAGGTGTTCGTGTACCGGATGATCTCGACCGGCACGATCGAGGAGAAGGTGCTCGAACTGCAACGCCGCAAGGCGCGATTGTTCACCGCCGTGCTCGACGACGAGGCGCTGTTCGCGCAGTCGCTCTCCGCCGACGACATCCGAGGCCTGTTCGAGGGCTGACCGGAATACTCACGGCCGGGTCGACCGGGCGCACAGGGAGCCCTCGGTACAATCGAACGGTTCACTTTCGGGAGGAATGCAATGCGGATCACGGGACTCGGCCACGCCGGGATGTTCATCGAGACGGTCGGCGGGAACATCATCTGCGACCCGGTCCTCGGACCCTCTTTCTATGGATCCTGGTTCCCGTTCCCCGACAACCGGGGCCTGGACTGGGAGCGCTTCGGGCGCGACGCCGACTTCCTCTGGATCTCGCACCGCCACCGCGACCACTTCGACCCGAAGCTCCTCGAGCGCTACATCCGCAAGGACATCGAGGTGCTGCTGCCGGAGTACCCGACCGACGACCTCGAGAAAGACCTGAGGGCACTCGGGTACACGAACATCACCTATGCGCCGGCTGGCCAGGTGATCCAGCGTGGTGAGCTCAAGATGATGATCACACCTCTTCGCGCACCGAGCGACGGCCCGATCGGCGACTCCTCGCTGAGCGTCGACGACGGCACCGGCTCGATGCTCAACCAGAACGACTCGCACCCGCTCGACCTCGAGAAGCTGCTCGACTTCGGCAAGCCCGATGCCTACTTCACTCAGGTGTCCGGTGCGATCTGGTGGCCCATGGTCTACGACCTGCCGTTGGACGCCAAGCAGAACTTCGCGCGGCTCAAGCGCGAGGCGCAGAACAAGCGCGCGATGTACTACATCGAGAAGGTCGACGCTCCGCACGTCTTCCCGATGGCAGGGCCCCCCATGTTCCTGCGCGACGACCTCTTCGACTTCAACGGCCTCGGCAAGAACGGCGAGTCGATCTTCACGGATCAGAAGCAGTTCCTCGCCCATATGAAGGAGCTCGCGCCGAAGTACGACGGGCAGCTCTTCATCCCCGGCACCGTCGTCACGGTCGACGGGGGAGCGGTGACGAGCGAGCAGACCCTCTACACCGAGGCCGAGATCTCGCACATCTTCGATGAGAAGTGGGACTACCTCGAGGAGCAGCGGGCGAGCCGCCAGCAGGAGATCCGCGACGAGGAGGCGTCTCGCGCCGAGATCATCCCGCCCGCGGAGATGCTCGAGGCGATCAAGACCTGGTGGGAGCCGCTGCTGAAGAAGTCCCGCACGATCCGGCTCGGCGTCGGCGGATGCGTGCGCTTCCGCATCGGCGAGCTCGACATGGTCGTCGACTTCCCGCGTGCCAAAGTCCGCGAGTACGACGGTGAAGACTGCATCTACTGGTACACGATCCCTGCCGACCTGGTCTCGACGAACATCGTCGATCATGAGATCGACTGGTCCAACTCGATCTTCCTCTCGATGCAGTTCTCGGTGGGGCGCAGCGGCAAGTTCAACGAGTTCCTCACCACGTTCCTCAAGTGCCTCTCGGTCGACCGGATCGAGTACGTCGAGAACTGGTACCAGGAGCAGACCGACCAGACCGAAGACGCCGAGATCGGCGACTGGGTCGTGCAGCGCCGTTGCCCGCACCTGCGCGCCGACCTCACCCGCACCGGCACGGTCGACGGCGATGGAATCCTCACGTGCAGCATGCACGACTGGAAGTGGGACCTGAAGACCGGTCGGTGCTTGTCGACCGCCGGACACCCGATCCGCTCCTCGAAGATCGACGAGGTCACCGACCCCGTGCTGCAGGAGGCGAGCTGATCCACCGGGGCTCCGCGCTCCGATAGACTGACCTCACAAGCAACCTTTAACACCGTCCTGTGAGGCGGAGAAGGGAGCGGCCGATGAGCATGCGCACTGTGCTGCACGAAGCCGACATCTCACGAGCGCTGACCCGTATCGCGCACGAGATCCTCGAATCCAATCGAGGATCCGAGAACCTCGTCCTGCTGGGCATTCCGACCCGCGGCGTCACTCTCGCTCATCGCCTGGGCACGCTCATCAGCGAGATCGCGCAGCAATCCGTCCCGGTCGGTGCGCTCGATGTCACGCTCTTCCGCGACGACCTCGCCAAGCACCCGACCCGTTCCCCGCAGCCCACCGAGATCCCGGTCGGCGGCATCGACGGCAAGACCGTGGTGCTCGTGGACGATGTGCTCTTCTCCGGTCGCAGCATCCGCGCCGCGTTGGACGCGATCCAGTCGATCGGACGCCCCGCCGTCGTGCGACTGGCGATCCTGGTCGACCGCGGGCACCGCGAGCTTCCGATCCGCCCCGACTACATCGGCAAGAACATCCCCTCGGCCCGCACCGAGCGCGTCAACGTTCGTCTCCTCGAGAACGATGGCGCCGAGGAGGTGACGATCGGCGAATGAGACACCTCCTCGACACCCGTACCCTCGACAGGGCGACCGCCCTTCGCATCCTCGACGTCGCCGAGGACATGTCCGACACGCAGTCGCGTGAGGTCAAGAAGCTCCCGACGCTGCGCGGCAAGACGGTCGTGAACCTCTTCTTCGAGGACTCGACCCGGACGCGCATCTCATTCGAAGCCGCAGCCAAGCGGCTCTCCGCCGACGTCATCAACTTCGCGGCGAAGGGCTCGAGTGTCTCGAAGGGCGAGAGCCTGAAGGACACCGCGCAGACGCTGGAGGCCATCGGCGCAGACGCTGTCGTCGTCCGCCACCCCGGCTCCGGCGCCCCGCAGACCCTCGCCACCAGCGGCTGGATCTCGGCCGGTGTGGTCAATGCCGGCGACGGCACCCACGAGCACCCGACGCAGGCACTGCTCGACGCATTCACCATCCGCAAGCGCCGCTTCGGCGCCGAGAGCCGCGGTCGCGACCTCAGCGGTCTGCGGGTCGTCATCGTCGGCGATGTGCTGCACTCGCGGGTCGCCCGCTCCAACGTCTGGCTGCTCACCACGCTCGGCGCGGAGGTCACGCTCGTCGCGCCGCCGACCCTGGTTCCGCAGAACGTGTCCCTCTGGCCGGTCCGCGTCGTCTACGACCTCGATCAGGCGCTGGCCGAAGACCCGGACGCGGTGATGATGCTGCGCATCCAGCTGGAACGGATGAACGCCGCATATTTCCCGACTGAGCGGGAGTATTCCCGTCGCTGGGGTCTGGACGCGCGGCGTGTGGCAGGCCTGCCGGCAGGTAGCATTGTGATGCACCCCGGACCCATGAACCGGGGACTGGAGATCTCCTCGGAAGCAGCCGATTCCCCCCGCTCGACGGTGCTGGAACAGGTCACGAACGGGGTATCCGTCCGCATGGCGGTGCTGTACCTGCTGCTGGCAGGAGAACGAGACGACGAACGAGGGGGAGACCTGTGAACGAGACCCTCGTCATCACCGGTGCACAGCTGCTCGGTGCCGAGAGCGCCGACATCATCATCGAAGACGGCCGGATCGCCGAGATCGGCACCGGGCTCACGCGCTCCGGCGCCCGCGTCATCGACGCGGCGGGGCTCGTCGCCCTGCCGGGCCTGGTCGACCTGCACACGCATCTGCGGGAGCCGGGCTACGAGGCATCGGAGACGATCCTCACCGGTACGAGGGCTGCGGCCGCCGGTGGTTTCACCGCCGTCTTCGCGATGCCCAACACCTCGCCGGTCGCCGACACCGCGGGTGTCGTAGAGCAGGAGCTCGCACTCGGAGAAGCGGCGGGGTACGCCACGGTGCAGCCCATCGGCGCCGTCACTGTGGGCCAGAAGGGCGAGCGCCTCGCTGAGCTGGGCGCGATGGCGACGTCCCGCGCACAGGTCCGCGTCTTCAGCGACGACGGCTTCTGCGTGTTCGACCCGCTCATCATGCGCCGTGCACTGGAGTACGTGAAGTCGTTCGACGGTGTCATCGCCCAGCATGCGCAGGACCCCCGTCTCACTGAGGGCGCGCAGATGAACGAGGGCACGGTGTCGGCCGAGCTGGGCCTCGCAGGCTGGCCCGCAGTCGCCGAGGAATCGATCATCGCCCGCGACGTATTGCTCGCCGAGCACGTCGGTTCGCGACTGCACGTCTGCCACCTCTCGACCGCCGGTTCCGTGGACATCATCCGCTGGGCCAAGAAACGCGGCATCAACGTCACTGCCGAGGTCACCCCGCATCACCTGCTGCTGACCGACGAGCTGGTGCGCGGATATGACGCGCGCTACAAGGTCAACCCGCCGCTGCGTCGGGAAGAGGATGTGCTCGCCGTGCGCGAGGGCCTCGCCGACGGCACGATCGACATCGTCGCCACCGACCACGCACCGCACCCGAGCGAGCACAAGGCGTGCGAGTGGCAGGCCGCCGCGAACGGCATGGTCGGTCTCGAGAGCGCGCTTCGCGTCGTGCACCAGTCGATGGTGCAGACCGGCCTGCTCGAGTGGGCCGACATCGCGCGGGTGATGAGCGCGGCCCCGGCGCAGATCGGGCGGCTCGCCGGACACGGCACGCCGCTCGAGGTCGGACAGCCCGCCCAGATCACTCTGTACGACGCCTCGGTCGACGGCGTCTTCACCGAGGCCGACCTCCACGGTCGGAGCGTCAACTCGCCGTACCTCGGCCGCGCTCTCCCCGGACGGGTGGAGTACACGATCCACGGCGGCATCCTCACGGTCGACGGCGGCAGCGTCGTCGAGGAGCTTCGCGCATGAGCGCTCGGGATCTGGCCGTCGCGATCACGATCGCGTTCGCACTCCTCGTGCTGCTGGTCATGCTCCTCGCCTGGCGACGACGAATCCGCCGCGATTCCGCGTTCACGGCCCCGCTGGGTGTCCCTGAGCACGCAGAGGTCGCCCGCCGCGACGAGGTGCTGTACGTGTCGACGACACGGCACGAGCAGCCGCTCGAGCGTCTCGCGGTGTCGCCCCTCGCGTACCGGGCACGCGGCGAGCTCGCGCTCACGGATCGCGGCATCGCCCTCTGCCTCGACGGCGCACCGACGGTCTTCCTGGCGAAGGATCGGCTCGTCGCCATCGACCGCGCCACGGTCACGATCGACCGTGTCGTGGAGCCCGGCGGTCTCGTGCGCATCGCCTGGAGCATCGACGACGACACGATCGTCGACAGCTACCTGCGCCTCGCCACCGGCGACCCCAAGAACCTCATCTCCGACCTGCAGCGGCTCGTCCCCGCCGCCCCCTACACAGGAGCAACGTCATGACACTCTCGACAAACTCCGGGCAGACCCCCGCTGCCCAGCTTCCCGATCCCGCCGTCCTCGTCCTGGAAGACGGCACCCGCCACACCGGACGCGCGTACGGCGCTCGCGGGCGCACTCTCGGTGAGGTCGTCTTCGCCACCGGCATGTCCGGATACCAGGAGACGATCACAGACCCGTCCTATGCGGGACAGATCGTGCTGCAGACCGCGCCGCACATCGGCAATACCGGCATGAATGACGAAGACGCCGAGTCGCGCCGCATCTGGGTCGCGGGCTACATCGTGCGCGACCCCTCGCGCGTCGTGTCGAACTGGCGCGCGAACGCCTCCCTCGACGACGTGCTCGTGGAGGACGGCATCGTGGGGATCAGCGGTATCGACACGCGGTCGATCACCCGCCACATCCGCTCTGCCGGCTCCATGCGCGGCGGCATCTTCTCCGGTGCCGACGCGGCGCTCGACCCCGAGGAGCAGGTGCGCATCGTCCGCGAAGCGCCCGAGATGGCAGGACGCAACCTGTCGGCCGAGGTCTCGGTCGACGTCGCGACCGTGACGACCGCCATGGGGGAGCGGATCGGCAACCTCGCCGTGCTCGACCTCGGCGTCAAGCAGGCGACGATCGACAATCTCGCCGCGCGCGGCTTCGAGGTGCACGTGCTCCCGCAGAGCGTCACGATCGACGAGATCCGGGCGGTCGACCCTGTCGCCGTCTTCTACTCGAACGGGCCCGGCGATCCTGCGGCCTCCGGCGACCACGTCGAGCTGCTGCGCTCGGTCCTCGATGACGGCCTTCCGTTCTTCGGGATCTGCTTCGGCAACCAGCTGCTCGGTCGTGCGCTGGGTCTCGGCACCTACAAGCTGCCGTTCGGTCACCGCGGCATCAACCAGCCGGTGCTGGACAAGCAAACCGGCAAGGTGGAGATCACCGCCCACAACCACGGCTTCGCAGTCGAGGCTCCGATCGAGGGCACCTTCGACAGCCCGAACGGCTACGGCAAGGTCGAGGTCAGCCACGTCGGCCTCAACGACAACGTGGTCGAGGGGCTCCGCGCACTCGACATCCCCGCCTTCTCGGTGCAGTACCACCCCGAGGCGGCAGCGGGCCCGCACGACGCCAACTACCTCTTCGACAGGTTCCGCGACCTGGTCATCGCAAGCCAGAAGGACTCCAAGTAATGCCCAAGCGCGACGACATCAAATCCGTCCTCGTCATCGGCTCCGGCCCGATCGTCATCGGTCAGGCCTGCGAGTTCGACTACTCAGGCACCCAGGCGTGCCGTGTGCTGCGCGAGGAGGGCGTCCGGGTCATCCTGGTCAACTCCAACCCGGCCACCATCATGACCGACCCCGACTTCGCCGATGCCACGTACATCGAGCCGATCACATGGCAGGTCATCGAGACGATCATCGCCAAAGAGCGTCCCGACGCGATCCTGCCGACACTCGGTGGCCAGACCGCGCTGAATGCGGCGATCGAGCTGCACAATCACGGCATCCTCGAGAAGTACGACGTGGAGCTCATCGGCGCCAGCTTCGAGGCGATCAACAAGGGCGAGGACCGCCAGATCTTCAAGCAGCTGGTGCTCGACGCCGGTGCCGACGTGGCCGACTCCCGCATCGCGCACACGATGGACGAGGTACTCGCTGCGGCCGGCGAGCTCGGCTACCCGGTGGTCGTCCGCCCCAGCTTCACGATGGGCGGCCTGGGCTCCGGCTTCGCCTATGACGAGAAAGACCTGCGTCGTATCGCCGGCGCGGGCCTGCGCGACTCGCCCACCACCGAGGTGCTCCTGGAGGAGTCGATCCTCGGCTGGAAGGAGTACGAGCTCGAGCTCATGCGCGACACGGCCGACAACACGGTCGTCGTCTGCTCGATCGAGAACGTCGACCCGGTCGGGGTGCATACGGGCGACTCGATCACGGTCGCGCCCGCACTGACTCTCACCGACCGCGAGTACCAGAAGATGCGCGACATCGGCATCGACATCATCCGCGCCGTCGGGGTCGACACCGGAGGCTGCAACATCCAGTTCGCGGTCGACCCCTCGAACGGGCGCATCATCGTCATCGAGATGAACCCGCGCGTCTCGCGGTCCAGCGCCCTGGCATCCAAGGCCACCGGCTTCCCGATCGCGAAGCTCGCGGCCAAGCTGGCGCTCGGCTACCGTCTGGACGAGATCCCGAACGACATCACGGGTGTGACGCCGGCGAGCTTCGAGCCGACGCTCGACTACGTGGTCGTCAAGGTTCCGCGCTTCGCGTTCGAGAAGTTCCCGGCCGCCGACGCGACGCTGACCACGACCATGAAGTCCGTGGGCGAGGCCATGGCGATCGGCCGCAACTACGCGACCGCGTTGCAGAAGGCGCTCCGCTCGCTGGAGAAGCGCGGGTCGAGCTTCCACTGGGGTACGGAAGATCGCTCGATGGAAGAGCTTCTCGAGATCTCGAAGATCCCCACCGACGGCCGCATCGTCACGCTGCAGCAGGCGCTACGCAAGGGCGCGACCATCGAGCAGGCCTTCGAGGCGACAGCGATCGACCCCTGGTTCCTCGACCAGATCGTCCTGATCAACGAGGTCGCCGAGATCGTCCGCGCGGCCCCCGAGCTGGATGCCGCCACGCTCCGCTACGCCAAGGAGCATGGCTTCTCGGACGCTCAGCTCGCCGAGCTCCGTGGCACGACCGAGGCAGAGGTGCGCGGCGTCCGCCACGGTCTCGGCGTCCGCCCGGTCTTCAAGACGGTCGACACCTGCGCCGGAGAGTTCCCGGCTCTGACGCCGTACCACTACTCGAGCTACGACTTCGAGACCGAGGTCGCCCCTTCCGATCGCACCAAGGTCGTCATCATCGGCTCAGGCCCGAACCGCATCGGGCAGGGTGTCGAGTTCGACTACTCGTGCGTGCATGCCTCGTTCGCGCTGTCGGACGCCGGGTTCGAGACCGTCATGGTCAACTGCAACCCGGAGACCGTGTCGACCGACTACGACACCTCCGACCGCCTGTACTTCGAGCCGCTGACGCTCGAAGACGTGCTGGAGGTGCTCGACGCGGAAGCAGCGAGCGGAACCATCCTCGGAGTCGTGTGCCAGCTGGGCGGCCAGACGCCGCTCGGACTCGCGAAGGGCATCGAGGCCGCCGGTTACACCGTTCTCGGCACCAGCCCCGAGGCGATCGACTTGGCCGAGGAGCGCGAGCTCTTCTCCCGGCTGCTCGACGAGGCAGGTCTGGTCGCACCGCGCAACGGCACCGCGATCGACGCGGACGGCGCCGTGCGCATCGCCGAGGAGATCGGCTACCCGGTGCTGGTGCGCCCGAGCTTCGTGCTCGGGGGCCGCGGCATGGAGATCGTGTACGACACCGCCTCGCTGCGTGACTACTTCGTGCGCACCGCCGGCGAGGTCATCATCGAAGAGGGCAAGCCGCTCCTGGTGGACCGCTTCCTCGACGACGCGATCGAGCTCGATGTCGACGCGCTCTACGACGGTACAGACCTGTACATCGGCGGCGTCATGGAGCACCTCGAAGAGGCGGGTATCCACTCGGGAGACTCCAGCTGCACGCTGCCGCCGGTCTCGCTCGGACGCACCGACGTCGACCGCGTGCGCGAGGCGACCCTCGCGATCGCGAAGGGTGTGGGAGTGCGTGGACTGCTGAACGTGCAGTTCGCCATCAGCGCCGGCGTGCTCTACGTCATCGAGGCGAACCCTCGCGCCAGCCGCACCGTGCCCTTCGTGTCGAAGGCGCTCGGGATCCCGATGGCCAAGGCCGCAAGTCGCATCATGACGGGTTCCACGATCGCTGAGCTGCGCGCCGAGGGCATGCTGCCGGAGCAGGACGGCTCGCGTGTTCCGCTCGACGCCCCGGTCTCGGTCAAGGAGGCCGTGCTGCCGTTCAAGCGGTTCCGCACCGCCGACGGCAAGACCGTCGATTCCGTGCTCGGCCCGGAGATGCGCTCCACCGGCGAGGTCATGGGCATCGACCGCGACTTCCCGACCGCCTTCGCGAAGAGCCAGGCCGCAGCCTACGGCGGCATGCCCACGTCGGGGACCGTGTTCATCTCGGTCGCCGATTCGGACAAGCGCGCCGTGATCCTCCCGGCGCACCGACTGCAGCAGCTCGGGTTCACGATCGTCGCGACGGAGGGAACCGCCGAGATCCTCTCCCGCAACGGCATCGCCGTCACCGTCGTCGAGAAGTACAGCGAGACGCAGGAGTCGGGAGCGAAGAACATCGTCGACCTCATCAACGAGGGCGCGATCGACATCGTCGTGAACACTCCGTCAGGCGGGGCTGCCCGTGCCGACGGGTATGAGATCCGCGCAGCGGCAGTGGCCGCTGACAAGGCGCTGTTCACCACGATGGCGGTGCTCGGCGCCGCCGTGAGCGGGATGGACGCCGCCCATGAGGGCTTCCAGGTCAAGAGCCTCCAGGAGTACGCGTTGGACCGGAAGGCGGCACTGTGAGCGAACGCTTCGGCGAGCGGGTCCGAGCCGCGCTGCACACGCGGGGACCGCTCTGCGTCGGAATCGACCCCCACGCCGCGCTGCTCGCGGCGTGGGGGCTGACCGACGATGCGCAGGGCGTCCGCGAGTTCGGATTGCGCACGGTCGAGGCGGCCGCGGGACGGGTCGGTTTCGTGAAGCCCCAGGTCTCGTTCTTCGAGCGTTTCGGGTCTGCGGGCATCGCGGCCCTGGAAGACGTCCTCGCCGCGTCTCGCGCGGCCGGCCTGATCGTCATCGCTGATGCCAAGCGCGGCGACATCGGCTCGACGATGGACGACTACGCCCGTGCCTGGCTCACTCCCGGTTCGCCTCTGGAGGCGGATGCTCTCACTGTGAGCCCCTTCCTCGGAGTGGGTGCTCTCGATGGGACCTTCACCCTCGCGGAGAAGTACGGGAAGGGCGTGTTCGTGCTCGCCGCGACCAGCAACCCCGAGGCCGAAGGGCTGCAGCGCTCCACCGGTTCCACTGACGCGACGGTGTCGGCATCGGTCATCGCCGAGGTCTCCGCGCGCAACGCCGAGCTCTCTGCGGCAGGGGAGTGGGGGAGCTTCGGCTTCGTCATCGGCGCGACCGTCGACTGGATGCAGGCGGGTATCGAACCCTTCGCTCCGGCGGCACCCATCCTCGCCCCTGGCTTCGGCGCTCAGGGGGCGACGCCCGCCGATCTCCGCCCCCGGTTCGGTGAGATGTCTGCTGCGGTGATCGCGAGCGAGAGCCGCAGCATCCTCTCCGCCGGCCCTGCTGATCTGCCCGAGGCGATCTCCGCACGGGCCTCCGAGTATCTCGAGGTGGCCGGTGTCTGACGCTCAGCGCACGGTTCCCGAGGTCGACAGAGCCGCGGCCGCCCGCCGCGCTGTCGAGCGCCGCCGCGCCAGAGCCTCGGTCAAACGAGACCTCACGATGCGCGTGGTGACACCGCAGACGGTCATCCATCGCGCGTCGGCGGATGCCGACTCGGTCGAGGGTTCGATGCGCATCACCGACTTCCTGCTGGCCCTCCCGGCGATCGGCGCCGGCAAGCGCGACCGCGTGCTCGAAGAGCTGCACATCTCGCCGGTCAAGCGTCTCGGTGGTCTCGGCGCCCGCCAACGCCGGGTGCTGGAGACGTGGCTCGACTCCCGCTTCCCCGTGCCGACCCCCCGCGAGGCGCGGAGCCGTCTGCTGGTTCTCGCAGGCCCCACCGCAGTGGGGAAGGGGACGGTCGCCGCGCACATCCGCGAGAACAACCCGGAGATCCACCTGTCAGTCTCGGCTACGACCCGGCCTCCGCGGCCGGGTGAGATCGACGGCGTGCACTACTACTTCGTGGACGACGCCGAGTTCGACCGGCTGATCGCCGACGACGAACTGCTCGAGTACGCCGTGGTTCACAACCGATCCCGCTACGGCACGCCGCGCGCACCGATCGACGCCGCGCTGGCCGAGGGCAAGACGGTCCTGCTCGAGATCGATCTGCAGGGCGCACGTCAGGTTCGGCGCGCCGAGCCGTCGGCGACGCTGATTTTCCTGCTGCCCCCGAGCTGGGACGAACTCGTGCATCGACTGGTCGGACGAGGCACAGAAGATGCCGAGGAGAGGGCCAGACGACTGCGCACCGCGAAGGTCGAACTCGCCGCTCAGAACGAGTTCGATCACCTCGTCGTGAACGAGGACGTCGCCACTGCGGCTCGCGAGGTCGTAGAATTGTCTACAAGCTCTGCGCGCTGAGCGTCTTCGCGCGCCTTTCGCACCGTCTTCGCGACGATCTCGTCGCCTGATCAGGAGGTCTCATCATGGCCGGACACAACAACGGAATCATCGATCCCCCCATCGACAACCTGCTCGACCGCGTCGACTCGAAGTACGAGCTCGTGATCTACGCCGCCAAGCGCGCGCGCCAGATCAACGACTACTACTCCGACCTGCACGAGGGAAACCTCTTCGACAACGTCGGCCCGCTCGTGGACTCCTCGGTCGAGGACAAGCCGCTCACCATCGCGCTGCACGAGATCAACGAGGACAAGCTCCGCCTGCGTCACGCAGAGTGATATTCGAGACCGCGCCTCCCGTCTGTCGGAGGCGCGGTCCAGAATGGGTGCAACACCCTCCTTCCGTCCGTCCCGTTCTGGAGTATCGATGAGCGCCTTGCGTCTGTTCACGTCCGAGTCCGTCACCGAAGGGCACCCGGACAAGATCTGCGACCAGATCTCGGACAGCATCCTCGACGGTCTCATCGCGAAGGACAAGGGTTCTCGCGTCGCCGTCGAGACGCTCGTCACGACGGGCCTCGTGCATGTGGCGGGTGAGATCCGCACCGACGCCTATGTCGACATCCCCACGATCGTCCGCCAGGTCGTGAACGGGATCGGCTACACCTCCAGCGACACCGGCTTCGATGGTTCTTCCTGCGGCGTCAGCGTCTCGGTGGGGGAGCAGTCGACCGACATCGCCCACGGTGTCGACAGCGCGCAGGAGCACCGCGACGGATCATCCGTCGACCCGCTCGACGCTCTCGGCGCCGGCGACCAGGGCATCATGTTCGGTTTCGCGACGAACGAGACCCCGCAGCTCATGCCGATGGCCGCGTGGACTGCACACCGTCTCGCTGAGCGTCTCACCGAGGTGCGTCGCAGTGGTGCACTGCCGTTCCTGCGCCCCGACGGCAAGACCCAGGTCACGCTCGGCTACGACGGCTTCACGCCGAAGACGGTCGACGCGGTCGTGGTCTCCACTCAGCACCACCCGGACATCTCTCAGGAAGAGCTCCAGGCGCAGGTCCGCGAGCACGTGATCGACCCGGTGCTCGAGACGACAGGCCTCGACCTCGATGACGTCACCTTCTACATCAATCCCGCTGGTCCCTTCGTGACCGGTGGCCCCAAGGGTGATGCCGGTCTCACCGGACGCAAGATCATCATCGACACCTATGGGGGAGCAGCACGCCATGGCGGCGGTGCCTTCAGCGGCAAAGACCCCTCCAAGGTCGATCGTTCCGGTGCCTACGCGACCCGGTGGGTGGCGAAGAACGCGGTGGCAGCGGGCCTCGCAGATCGCCTCGAGGTTCAGGTCGCTTACGCGATCGGCGTCGCTCGGCCCGTCGGGCTGTACGTCGAATCGTTCGGCACCGGCAAGGTGTCTGACGAAGCCATCACCCGTGCGATCAACGAGGTGTTCGACCTGCGTCCTCAGGCCATCATCGAGCAGCTCGACCTGCTGCGCCCGATCTACGCACAGACGGCCGCCTACGGGCACTTCGGCCGCGAGCTCCCCGACTTCACCTGGGAGCGCACCGACCGCGCCGAAGAGCTGCGCCGCGCTGCCGGGCTCTGATGGGACCGCGGTCCTGATGCCTCCGGAGAGCCGGCGCATCGCGCGCGTGCTCCTCGATTCACCCCTGCCGCAGCTCGACCGACTGTTCGACTACGCCCTTCCGGCCGAGTTGGGCGACGTGCCCCTGGGCGTCCGCGTGCAGGTGCCGCTGCGTACCGCAGGGCGGATGGTCGACGGCTACGTCGTCGAGATCGACACCGAGGACGACGCGGACCGGGCGCTCTCGGAGGTCGAGAGCGTGGTATCCACGGTGCCGGTGCTCCCGGAACGACTGCACACCCTCGCGCGACGTGTCGCGGATCGGGCCGCCGGTTCCGCCTCCGACGTGCTGCGACTGGTGATCCCGAAACGTCAAGTGCGCGTGGAGAAGGCCTGGACCCGCGACACACCGGCCGAGACACCCGATGCTGAGGCACTCGTGCTGGCGGAAGACACCGTCAGCCTTTACGAAGGCCTCGATGCCGTCCTCGACTCGGGCGGTCGTGCGGCAGTGGAGGCGATTCCCCAGCTGGTCGACGGAGTGCAGGGATGGGCGAGGCTGCTGGCATCCTCCGCGGCGCGGATGCTCGCCGCCGGCAAGTCGTCGATCATTGTCGTCCCCGACAGCCGAGACCTCGACCGACTCCTGGGCGCGCTCGAGACGCTCGTTCCTGCCGAGGCGGTGGTGCGTCACGACTCCCGGCAGACCAACCCCGACCGCTATCGCGGCTTCCTGCGCACTCTCGAAGATGCCCCGTGCATCGTGGTGGGAAACCGCTCGGCCGTCTATTCTCCGGTCGTGGCTGGCCTGGTGGCGCTCTGGGACGATGGCGACCCGCTTCTGGGGGAGCAGCTGGCCCCCTATGTCAACGCGCGAGATGCGGCCCTGCTTCGGCAGGAGCTCGAGGGCTCAGCGCTCCTGTTCGCCGGACACACCCGCACGACCGATGTGGAACGTCTCGTCGTCCTCGGCTGGCTGCACGACGTCAGGGCAGCGCGCCGCGTGCTCCCGCGCGTCGTGCTCAGCACACCACAGGAGATGGAGCAGCCCACGGCGCAGCGGATGCCGTCGTCCGCATTCCTCGCCGCCCGCAACGCGGCCGCAGAGGGGCCGGTGCTCGTGCAGGTCTCGCGGCCGGGGTTCTCTCCGTCACTGGTGTGCGCGGAGTGCCGGGCTCCGGCCCGATGCGCCCACTGCGGCGGTCCTCTCGGCGCGAAGCATCGTGGTGCCGTCCCCGTGTGCGGGTGGTGCGGTCGCGCGGCGAGTGCCTGGGCGTGCTCATCCTGCTCTTCCACGAAGCTGCGCCTCGCCTCGTCAGGGAGCGAGCGCACCGCTGACGAACTCGGTAGGGCGTTCCCTGGTGTGCGCGTGATCGTCGCGGACGGCGCGCACCCGGTGGAGCGTGTCCCGGCCAAACCTGCGCTGGTGGTCGCGACCCGCGGCGCAGAACCGATCGCCGAAGGCGGTTACCGCGCAGTCGTCCTCCTCGACGGCCCGCGAATGCTCCAGGCGCCCGATCTGCGTGTCGCCGAGTCCTGTCTGCGCTGGTGGTCGAACGCCGCTGCGCTGGCGGCGCCCGGTGCCCCCATCCATCTCGTCGGAGTGAACGGTGCAGTGGCCAAGGCGCTGGCGACGTGGAATCATGCCGCCCATGCCCGATCCGAGCTCGAGAGCAGAGCCCCTCTGCACATGCCCCCGACGACCCGGGTCGCGCTGGTCCAGGGCTCGGTTCTCGCGGTCGGCAACGCTCTCGCCGCCCTCGCCGAACTCGCCCTGCCTCCGGGCGCGGTGCTCGGCCCGGTCCCCGTCGAATCAGATGACGTCCCACCCCGCGTGCGGGCGCTCGTCAGGTTCGACTACGGCGCGGGGCCCCGCGTGGCCACAGCGCTGCGCGCGGCCGTAGTCGCCGAGGCCGTGAGCGGCCGCCGCAGAAAGGGGCGTGCGACCAAGAGCACGCTCTCCGTCCGCCTCGATATCCTCGAACCAGAGCTCTGACCCTTCCGGAGAACCTTCATGCGCCTCGTCTTCGCCGGCACACCATCCGCCGCCGTGCCCACGCTCCGTCGTCTCACGGCGTCCCACGACATCGCCGCGGTCGTCACTCGACCTGACGCGCCACTCGGGCGTCGTCGCGTGCTGACCCCGTCTCCCGTGGCCCAGGCCGCCGTGGAACTGGGTCTCCCCGTTATCAAGACCGCCCGACTCGACGATGCCGCGACCGCGGACATCTCGGCCCTGCAGGTGGAGCTCGGTGTGATCGTGGCTTACGGCGGGCTGGTGCGCGAGCCTCTGCTCTCTGCGCCGACGGCTGGCTGGATCAACCTGCACTTCTCGCTGCTGCCGGCCTGGCGTGGAGCCGCGCCCGTCCAGCGTGCGCTGATCGCCGGAGACGAGGTGCTCGGTGCCAGCGTCTTCCAGCTCGTCGCTGAGCTCGATGCCGGCGACGTCTTCGCCACGCGGGAGGTCGACGTCGTCGCGACGGCGACAGCCGGCGAGGTGCTCGAGGCCCTCGCGGTGGATGGAGCAGAGCTCACGGCCGACGTCGTGTCCGCGATCGCGGACGGCACGGCGAAAGCGGAGGCCCAGAGGGGAACGCCGACCTTCGCCGCGAAGCTCACTCTCGCCGACGGACTGCTCGACTGGAACCAGTCGCTCGACGCCGTGTTCGCGCGTTTCCGCGGGGTCACTCCCGAGCCCGGCGCGCACACGACCGTCGGAGGGCAGCCGCTCAAGGTGCTCGAGGCCGTGCCCGCCCCGGATGCCGAACCACTGGCACCCGGGCGCTTCCGCGGAACCAAGACCGCACTCCAGATCGGCACGGCCACCGGAGCATTGGCCGTCTCACGGCTCCAGCCGGCAGGCAAGGGAGCGATGAACGCGGTCGACTGGTGGCGCGGACAGCGCGGCGGCGAAGAGCTGCAGGCCGGATCATGAGCGACGAGGGACGGAACAAGCGGTCGTCGCAGGCGCAGGGTCGACGCACACCGCGACACGGGGATGGCGAGGGGCGGCGCTCCGAGCAGCGTGGGCCGACACGGACGGTACAGCCGGCGAGACGTGTGGCCTACGACGTGTTGCGAGCCGTGTCGGAGACGGACGCCTACGCGAACCTGGTGCTTCCCTCCGCCATCGCCGAAGCGCGACTCAATCCGCAGGATGCCGCACTCGCGACCGAGCTCACCTACGGCACACTGCGTCGACTCGGCACCTATGACGCGATCATCGCAGCTGCGGCCGATCGCCCGGCCGACAGCATCGATTCAGCCGTGCTCGATGCGCTGCGGCTCGCGGTTCACCAGCTGTTCGCCACGCGCGTCGCGTCGCACGCGGCGGTGAACGAGTCGGTGAACCTCGTCGCACTGGCATCCGGCCGCGGGGCCTCGAGCTTCGCGAACGCGGTTCTTCGCCGCATCACACGGGATTCGGCCGAGCAGTGGCAGGAGCGGATCGAAGAGCAGGCGCGGTCGGATGACGAGAGACTGGCGCTGCGGTCCGCGCATCCGGTCTGGGTGATCAGGGCCCTGCGTCGGGCACTGGCCGCCGAGGGGCGTGGCGATGAACTGGAAGCGCTGCTCGAGGCCGACAACGCCTCGCCAGAGGTGACTCTCGTCGCGCTGCCGGGGCTGGCAGAGCCGGGTGAGCCCCATCTTCCCTACGCGCCGACCGCGTTCGTCTCCCCTGGGGGCGACCCGCGCCGGTCGGTCGAGGCGTCCGGTGGCACGATCCGCGTGCAGGACGAGGGCTCCCAGCTGGTGGCCCTCGCGCTGGCCGGCGCCATGCCCATCACCGCGGGGGAGCGGTGGCTCGACCTCTGCGCCGGTCCCGGCGGCAAGACCGCACTGCTCGCTGCGATCGCCCGCGAACACGACGTCACGCTCGAGGCGAACGAGGTCGTCCCCGTGCGTGCGCGCCTGGTGCGCAAAGCCCTCAGGGCGGTCCCCGGCGAAGTGGTCGTGCACGAGCAGGACGGCCGCGAACTCGGCGCCGCACGCATCGGAGAGTTCGACCGCATCCTCGTGGATGCCCCGTGCACGGGTCTCGGCGCGCTGCGTCGTCGTCCGGAGGCGCGCTGGCGCAAGACGCCGGCCGACGTCGCGGAGTTGGTTCCACTGCAGGCGGAGCTGCTCTCCGCGGCGCTGGACGCCCTCGCACCCGGCGGGATCGTCGCCTACGTCACCTGCTCCCCGCATCTCGCCGAGACGACCGGTGTCGTGAGAGAGGTGCTGCGCGAGCGCACCGATGTCGTCGAGCTCGACGCTCGGGCGGTGATCGCCGACGTCGCATCGTCCCCGATCGACCTCGCGGAGGAGGGGCGCGCGGGCTCGGGTAGTGCCCAGCTCTGGCCGCACCGCCACGGTACCGACGCGATGTTCCTCGCGCTGCTCCAGCGCTCCGCAACGGTGAACACCTCAGGGAAGGAAAGGTAAGACCGTGGAACTGCCTCGCGCCCCGCGCATCAACCCGAGCATTCTGGCCGCCGACTTCGTGAACATGCAGGCCGATCTCGCCCGGATCGCCACCGCGGACTTCGCACACGTCGACGTGATGGACAACCATTTCGTGCCGAATCTCACTTTCGGCACCCAGATGGTCGAGCGGATCCAGGCGACCAGTCCGATCCCGCTCGATGTCCATCTGATGATCACCGACCCGGAGCGATGGGCTCCCGAATATGCGGAGATCGGCGCGGCGAGCGTCACGTTCCACCTCGAGGCCGCTGCGGATCCTGTCGCGCTCGCCCGTCGCCTGCGCGACATCGGCACGCGCGCCGGTGTCGCCGTGAAGCCGGCCACCCCCGTCGACTCGCTCTACGACGTGCTCGACGAGTTCGACCAGATCCTCGTGATGACCGTGGAACCGGGCTTCGGAGGTCAGGGATTCATGCCCGAGACGATGCCGAAGCTTCGCGCCCTCGCCGACGAGGCCCGACGGCGCGGATCGCAGGTCTGGCTCCAGGTCGACGGTGGCATCTCCGACCGTACGATCGAGATCGCAGCCGCTGCCGGGGCCGACACGTTCGTTGCGGGATCCGCCGTGTACGGCGCCGATGATGTCGAGGCAGCCGTCACCCGGCTGAGAGACCTCGCCCGAGCCGCTAGCCTGGAACCGTGAAGACTTTCGACGAGCTGTTCGCCGAGCTCAGCGTCAAGGCCGAGACCCGCCCTGAGGGATCCGGGACCGTCGCCGAGCTCGACGGCGGCGTGCACACGATCGGAAAGAAGATCGTCGAAGAGGCCGCCGAGGTGTGGATGGCGTCGGAGTACGAGTCCGACGAAGCCGCAGCCGAAGAGATCTCGCAGTTGCTTTATCACGTCCAGGTGATGATGCTCGCGAAGGGCCTCAGTCTGCAGGACGTCTACCGACATCTGTGATGCGCTCCGTTCCGATCCCCTCGAACTGAAAGCCATCCATGCTGCGCATCGCTGTTCCCAACAAGGGCTCGCTCTCCGAGACCGCCGCCGACATGCTCGCCGAAGCCGGCTATGCCGGTCGACGTGACCCCAAGACCCTCCATGTCATCGACGCCGAGAACGACGTCGAGTTCTTCTTCCTCCGCCCCAAGGACATCGCGACCTACGTGGGTTCCGGCGCGATCGATGTGGGGATCACGGGTCGTGACCTGCTCATCGACGCCAGGATGCCGGGTGCGCGTGAGATCGAAGCTCTCGGCTTCGCCGGCTCCACGTTCCGGTTCGCTGCACCGACGGGCCGTTATACCGATGTGTCCGAGCTCGATGGTCTGCGCATCGCGACCTCGTATCCGGGCCTGGTGGATGCGTTCCTCGACGAGCGCGACATCGCGGTCGACCTCGTGCCGCTCGATGGGGCCGTGGAGTCCGCGGTCCGACTCGGTGTCGCCGACGCGGTCGCGGATGTGGTCGAGACCGGAACAACCCTGCGTCAGGCGGGGCTGGAGGTCTTCGGACCGGTCATCCTGCAATCCGAAGCCGTGCTCATCGCCGGGCCGGTCGACGCCGAAGGTGCCGACACGCTCCTGCGTCGCCTCCGTGGTGTCATGGTCGCGCGGCGCTTCGTGATGATCGACTACGACCTTCCGGTCGCGCTTCTCGATGACGCGGTGAAGATCGCCGGTGGCGTCGAGTCGCCGACCGTCTCGCCGCTGCGGGATCCCGAGTGGGTCGCAGTGCGGGTGATGGTGGCGCGCACGCGCGTCAACCCGGTGATGGACGCCCTCTACGGGCTGGGCGCGAGGGCGATCCTGGTCACCGCCATCCACAACGCGAGGCTCTGATGACGCTCGCCAGTCGTGTCATCCCTTGTCTTGACGTGGCCGATGGCCGTGTGGTCAAGGGCGTGAACTTCGAGAACCTGCGAGACATGGGCGACCCGGTCGAGCTCGCCAGGCACTATGCCGCGCAGGGGGCGGATGAGATCACCTTCCTCGATGTGACCGCGACAGTGGATGCACGAGCGACGACTTATGACGTGGTGCAGCGCACGGCCGAGCAGGTGTTCGTGCCACTGACCGTCGGCGGGGGAGTGCGCAGCGTCGATGACGTCGCCCGACTCCTGGCGGTGGGGGCCGACAAGGTCGGGGTGAACTCCGCCGCGATCGCGCGTCCTGAGCTCATCGGGGAGATCGCCGACCGGTTCGGCGCCCAGGTGCTCGTGCTGTCGCTCGACGTGAAGCGCGCTTCGACGACGCATTCCGGTTTCGTGGTGACCACGCACGGCGGCCGCACGCAGACCACGCTCGACGCACTCGACTGGGCGCGCGAAGCCACCGAGCGAGGTGCCGGCGAGCTGCTCGTGAACTCGATCGACGCGGATGGCACGCGTGACGGATTCGACCTGGAGCTCGTACGGCTGATGCGTGAGGCGGCCTCCGTGCCCGTCATCGCCTCGGGCGGCGCGGGTCGAGCATCCGACTTCGCTCCCGCCATCAAGGCAGGGGCGGACGCGGTTCTTGCGGCCAGCGTCTTCCACACCGGCGCGCTCACCGTGGGCGATGTAAAAGACGCGCTTCGCGCGGAGGGAGTGCTCGTACGATGACCGACGCAGACGGGCAGACGACTTCTGTCGAAGAGCGCATCGCCCAGGTCGCCTTCAACGCCGATGGTCTGGCCCCCGTGATCGTGCAGCAATGGGACACGCGCGAGGTGCTCATGCTCGCGTGGGTGGATGCCGAGGCGCTCCGACGCACACTGACTTCGGGGCGGGCCACCTACTGGTCGCGCTCCCGCCAGGAGTACTGGCGCAAGGGTGACACGTCCGGGCACATCCAGGTCGTGCACGAGGCGCGTCTGGACTGCGACGGGGATGCGATCCTCCTTCTCGTGGCACAGACGGGCCCTGCCTGCCACACCGGTACGCGCACCTGCTTCGACACGAACGATCTCGAGGCGTTCGCGGGAACGGATCAGTCATGACCTTCGCGCAACGCGGTCGCTCGCTCTCCGTCTCCGGCTTCCTTCTGGCCGGCGCGATCGGCATCATCTCATCGACCCAGACCTGGTTGACGGTGGAGCGTGCGGATGCGGGCGAGGCGATCCTGGTCCCCGGGGCATCCGCACTCGTGCTGCTGGCTCCACTCAGCCTGGCTGTCCTCGCTCTCGGCGCCGCACTGTCGATCGCCGGCAAGGTGGTGCGCCTGGTGTTCGGAGTGCTCGCGGCAGCGACGGCACTGTTCCTCGGCTGGTCGACGCTCCAGCTGCTCCTCAGCGAACCCTTCGGCGCTGTGGCAGCCACCGTGACCGATGTCACGGGTCTTGCCGGCGGCGATGCGGTCCACGAGGTCGTGGTGAGCATCGTCCCGTCTGCCTGGCCGTACATCGCTCTGGTCGGCTGGGCGATCTTGCTCGTCGCCTCGATCGTCGTCTTGACGACCTGGCGCGGCTGGAAGGCCGGCGGGCGACGGTATCGCACCGATCACGTCGATGTCGCCCACGACGGTCCCGTCGACGCGGTCGATTCCTGGGACGAGCTGTCCCGCGGAACCGATCCGACGCGTTGACCCCGATAGACTTGTCACGAACTGCACGTCGTCCCCCGGAGGAGAACATGACCAACCCGATCGCCGATCCCGGCCACGGACACTCGCCTGCAGCCTGGACCGCCGTCGTCATCATGCTGGTCGGCGTCACCGCCGGCACCGTCGCATTCTGCTTCGAGCAGCCGACCCTCGTCGTGATCTCGGTCGCGCTCGTCCCGATCGGCGCGATCGTCGGGTGGGCGCTCTCGAAGGCCGGCTACGGCGTGAAGGGTCCGAAGTACGCTCCGAAGGCGCACTAATGGTGCTCGCCGACCTGACGGCCGGCGCTGTCGCAGACGCTGAGCGTCGCGCTCTGTCGCGTCCGCTCGCCGTCCTCGAGCGGGAAGCGCTCGCACGTCCGGCTGCCAAGGACGCCCTGTCGTTCCTTGCGCCCGCCGACCGCGTGAAGATCATCGCGGAGGTCAAGAGGGCGAGCCCCTCGCGCGGAGCGCTTGCGGAGATCCCCGATCCCGCTCTCCAGGCCTCGCTCTATGAGACGGGTGGAGCCTCGGCGATCAGCGTGCTGACAGAGGAGCGCCGTTTCGGCGGCAGTCTCGCCGACCTCGAAGCGGTCACCGCAAGGGTCTCGCTCCCGGTGCTGCGCAAAGATTTCATCGCCACTCGCTATCAGGTGCTCGAAGCCCGTGCGGCGGGCGCCGATCTGGTGCTGCTGATCGTCGCAGGACTCGACGTCGAGGTGCTTCGTGACCTCTTCGCCTTCATCGGCGAACTGGGTATGACGCCCCTGGTCGAAACCCACTCGGCCGATGAGCTCGAAGTCGCGATCGATCTCGGCGCCCCTCTCATCGGCGTCAATGCGCGGGATCTGAAGACCCTGGAGCTCGACCGTGACCTGTTCGGGCGCCTGGTGGAGCGCATTCCAGACTCCGCGGTGAAGATCGCGGAATCTGCGGTGCTCACTCCTGCTGACGTGGTGCACTACCGCTCCGCGGGTGCTGACGTCGTCCTGATCGGCGAGGCGCTCGTTACCGGCGACCCCGTCGCCACCCTCAAGAGTTTCCTGGAGGCATGATGAGCCTGCGCGACCAGCACGGCCCCTTCTTCGGTGAGTTCGGCGGGCGCTACATGCCCGAGTCGCTCATCGCCGCGATCGACGAGCTGACAGTCGCCTACGAGGCGGCGATCGTGGATCCTGAGTTCCGCGCCGAGCTCGCGCACCTGCTCAGCTCCTACGCCGGACGCCCCTCCGCGATCACCGAGGTGCCGCGGTTCGCCGAGCATGCCGGGGGCGCGCGCGTCTTCCTCAAGCGCGAAGACCTGAACCACACCGGATCCCACAAGATCAACAACGTGCTCGGTCAGGCGCTGCTCACCAAGCGTCTCGGCAAGACCCGCGTGATCGCCGAGACCGGTGCCGGCCAGCATGGCGTGGCTACTGCGACGGTGGCGGCGCTGTTCGGACTCGAGTGCACGATCTACATGGGCGAGGTCGACACCGAGCGCCAGGCCCTCAACGTCGCGCGCATGCGTCTGCTGGGCGCGGAAGTCGTTCCGGTGAAGTCCGGTTCGCGCACGCTCAAGGACGCGATCAATGACGCCTACCGCGACTGGGTGGCGTCGGTGGAGACCACCAACTACATCTTCGGCACCGCTGCCGGGCCGCACCCGTTCCCGGCGATGGTCCGCGACTTCCAGAAGATCATCGGCGAAGAGGCACGCGCGCAGCTGCTCGACGAGGTCGGCCGGCTTCCCGACGCGGTCGTCGCCTGCGTGGGCGGCGGCTCCAACGCCATCGGCATGTTCGACGCGTTCCTCGACGACGAGGGCGTGAAGCTCTACGGCGTGGAAGCGGCGGGCGACGGCGTCGACACCGACAAGCACGCGGCTTCGATCGAGCGCGGGCGCCCCGGTGTGCTGCACGGCGCGAAGACGTATGTGCTCCAGAACGAAGACGGTCAGACGATCGAGTCGCACTCGATCTCCGCCGGACTCGACTACCCGGGGGTCGGTCCTGAGCACTCCTGGCTCGCCGACATCGGTCGGGCCGAGTACATCCCCGCCACCGACGACGAGGCGATGCAGGCGCTGCGTCTGTTGAGCCGTACCGAAGGCATCATCCCGGCGATCGAGTCGGCGCATGCCCTCGCGGGCGCGATGCGCATCGGCCGCGACCTCGGGCCCGACGGACTGATCGCGGTGTGCCTCTCCGGCCGTGGCGACAAGGATATGGACACCGCCGCTCGCTACTTCGAGCTCTACGACGAGGGAGCAGCGCAGTGAGCCGTGTCGAGCAGGCGATCCAGCGCGCCCAGGATGCCGGCCGCAGCGCGTTCATCGGCTACCTGCCGGTGGGCTTCCCCGACCTCGAGACGAGCATTCAGGCGGCCATCGCCCTCGCCGAGAACGGCGTCGACATCATCGAGCTGGGCCCGCCGTACAGCGACCCCGTGATGGACGGCGCGATCATCCAGGAGGCGACCACCAAGGCTCTGGCCGCAGGCTTCCGGATGGCCGACCTCTTCACGGCGATCCGTGCGATCACGGCCGCGACCGACGTGCCGGTCCTCGTGATGACCTATTGGAACCCCGTGATGCAGTACGGCATCGATCGCTATGCGGACGATCTGCTCGCCGCGGGCGGTGCCGGCCTGATCACCCCCGACATCACGCCCGATTCGGCTGGGGAGTGGATCGCCGCCAGCGAGCGGACGGGCCTGGACCGGGTCTTCCTCGCGGCTCCGACATCCTCCGACGAGCGTCTCGACCTGGTCGTCAAGTCATCGACCGGTTTCGTCTACACCGTCTCGACGATGGGTATCACGGGGGAGCGCGCCGAGCTCGACCGCGCAGCACGCACCCTCGTCGGACGTCTGCGCGCGCACGGTGCTCACCGCGCCTGCGTCGGCATCGGCATCTCGACCGCCGAGCAGATCGCGGGAGTGTCGGAGTACGCCGACGGCGCGATCGTCGGCACAGCCCTCGTCCGCGCCCTCCGCGACGGCGGCGTCCCCGCTCTCGCAGAAGTCACCCGAAACCTGGCATCCGGCACGTCGTCGGCACGCCCCGATACCGAGAACTAGAATCGCACTCATGTCACTCGCGCTCCACAGCACCTTCACCAACGTGCTCGCCAGCATTCCGAGCCCCACGGTCTCCTACTTCGACCTCGGGCCCATCCGGATCCACTTCTACGCGCTGTGCATCATCGCCGGCATCATCGCCGCGACGTTCCTGACGAACCACCGCCTCACCAAGCGGGGTGCGGAGCCGTGGGTCGTGATCGACATCTCGATCCTGGCCGTGCCGCTGGCCATCATCGGTGCGCGTATCTTCCACGTGCTCACGCACCCGAACGACTACTTCGGCGAGGGGATCAACACCTGGAATCCCTTCCAACCCGGCTCCGTGTGGGCGATCTGGGAGGGTGGCATCGCCATCTTCGGTGCGCTCATCGGTGGAGCGATCGGCGCCTATCTCGGCTGTCGTTGGACGGGGATCCGATTCTGGACCTTCGCCGACGCACTCGCTCCGGGTCTGCTGCTGGCCCAGGCGATGGGTCGTTTCGGCAACTGGTTCAACAACGAGCTCTTCGGACTCCCCACAGATCTGCCCTGGGGTCTGGAGATCCCCTCCGACAACTCCGCCTTCCCCCCTGGCCTGCCCGAGGGCACGCTGTTCCACCCGACCTTCCTCTACGAGGTGATCTGGAACGGACTTGGCGTGTTGGTCCTGCTCTGGCTCGGTCGCAAGCTGTTCTTCCAGTGGGGTCGTCTGTTCTCGATCTACCTCATCTGGTACAGCGCGGGCCGCATCCTCTGGGAGTCGATCCGCATCGACCCGAGCGAGATCATCCTGGGTCTGCGCAGCAACGTCCTCGCGGCGATCATCGGTGTCCTCGTCGGCCTCGCGATCCTCATCGTGCAGACGCGACGTCACCCCGGTCTCGAGCCCTCCCCGTACCAGCCGGGCCGCGAACGGACCGATGCAGACGCTGATGTACAATCGCAGAACAATCCATCTGACTTCGTAGACGTGAGCGAGCCTCCGACCGAAGAAGTCACCGCAGGAGCCACCGCCACAAGCACTGCTCCCACGAGCGAGGACGGCTCTCGATAACGCCGCCTCGTAGCGGGAGAACCATTGCACTGAACGAGCGGGCCGACGTCGTCCCCGGGTTTCACTCGAAGATCTGAGGACGGTAACTGGTGTACTTCCAGCCCCCTTACGGCGCCTCCGGCGCATACCCCCCGAAGCAGGGCATGTACAACCCGGCGTTTGAGAAAGACGCCTGCGGCCTCGCCATGGTCGCGACACTGCGCGGCGAAGCCGGGCACGACATCATCGCGTTGGCCCTCGAGGCCCTGCGCAACCTGGAGCACCGCGGAGCCATCGGCTCGGATGCGGGCACCGGAGACGGCGCCGGCATCCTGACGCAGATGCCCGATGCATTCCTCCGAGCCGTGGTCGGCTTCGAACTGCCGCCGGTGGGGGAGTACGCTGCAGGACTCGCCTTCCTGCCCCGCGATTCGAGCGAGCGTCGGCAGCAGAAGGCGGGGATCGAGAAGATCGCCCGCTCCGAGGGCCTCCGCGTCCTCGGCTGGCGAGACGTCCCCACCGCCAACGAGAACCTCGGCAAGCTCGCCGATGAGGCCCGTCCCGCCTTCGAGCAGCTCTTCGTGAGCGCCGGCGGGGCCACCCACACTGATGCTCCGCTCACCGGCATCGCGCTCGACCGCATCGCCTACCGTCTGCGCAAGCGCGCCGGCCACGAGCTCGGAGCCTATTTCGTCTCGCTCTCCGCCCGCACGCTCGGGTACAAGGGCATGGTCACGACGCTGCAGCTCGAGCCGTTCTACCCCGACCTGCAGGATGAGCGTTTCGCCTCCGAACTCGCGGTGGTGCACTCCCGCTACTCGACCAACACCTTCCCGTCGTGGCCGCTCGCGCAGCCGCTGCGCATGCTCGCGCACAACGGCGAGATCAACACGGTCGGCGGAAACCGCAACTGGATGCGCGCGCGGCAGTCACAGCTCGAGTCCGAGCTGCTCGGCGACGTCGCACCGCTGCTCCCGATCTGCACCGACGGCGCCAGCGACTCCGCCTCGTTCGACGAAGTTCTCGAACTGCTGACCCTGACCGGTCGCAGCCTTCCCCACGCCATCATGATGATGGTTCCGGAGGCGTACGAGAAGCAGGCCGACATCACTCCGGAGCTGCGCTCGTTCTACGAGTACCACTCCAACCAGATGGAGCCGTGGGACGGCCCGGCAGCCCTCATCTTCACCGACGGCACGCTCGTGGGCGCAACGCTCGACCGCAACGGGCTGCGCCCTGGTCGCTGGACCGAGACGACCGACGGCCTCGTCGTGATCGGGTCCGAGACCGGCGTGCTGCAGTTCGAGCCGGAGCGCATCAAGCGTCGCGGTCGTCTGCAGCCCGGCAAGATGTTCCTGGTCGACACCTCTGAGCGTCGCATCGTCGAAGACAGCGAGCTCAAGCACGACCTGGCCACGATGCATCCGTGGCAGGAGTGGCTGGATGCCGGTGCCGTGCGGCTCGCCGAGTTGCCGGAGCGCGAGCACATCGTGCATCCACCGGCGTCGATCACCCGCCGTCAGCGCACCTTCGGCTACACCGAGGAAGAGGTCCGGATCCTCCTCACCCCGATGGGCCAGACGGGTGTCGAACCGCTCGGTGCGATGGGATCCGACACGCCGATCGCCGTGCTCAGCAAGCGCCCGCGCCTGTTGTTCGACTACTTCACGCAGCAGTTCGCGCAGGTCACGAACCCGCCGCTGGACTCGATCCGTGAAGAGGTCGTCACGAGCCTCAAGCTGGGCCTCGGACCGGAGAGCAACCTGCTCTCGTGGGGTCCCGAGCACACCCGCACCGTCTCGCTCGACTTCCCGGTGATCGACAACGACGAGCTCGCGAAGATCCGCCACATCGACAAGGCGATGCCTGGCCGATCGAGCGCGACCATTCGCGGTCTTTATCACTTCGATGCGGGCGCCGAGACGCTGCAGGACCGTCTCGCCGAGATGTGCGCTGAGGTCGATGAGGCCATCGCGAACGGCACCGAGTTCATCATCCTGTCCGACCGCGACTCGAACAAGGACCTGACGCCGATCCCGTCTCTGCTCATGGTCTCGGCCATCCACCACCACCTCATCCGGCGTGAGAACCGGATGAAGGTCGGTCTCATCGTCGAAGCGGGCGATGTGCGCGAGGTCCACCACGTCGCAACGCTGATCGGCTACGGCGCCTCCGCCGTCAACCCGTACCTCGCGATGGAGTCGGTCGAGCACCTCGTGCGCACCGGCTACATCACCGGCATCACGCCGGAGAAGGCCGTCAAGAACCTGATCTACGCGCTCGGCAAGGGCGTGCTCAAGATCATGTCGAAGATGGGCATCTCCACGGTGTCGTCGTACGCGGGTGCCCAGGTGTTCGAGGCGGTCGGTCTCAGCCAGGAGTTCATCGACGCATACTTCACGCGCACCGAGTCCAAGCTCGGCGGCATCGGCATCGAGGAGATCTTCGCCGAGAACCAGGCGCGCCACGACTACGCCTACCCCGAGGATGCCGCGGCCAGGGCGCACGAACGCCTGTGGACCGGGGGTGAGTACCAGTGGCGTCGCGACGGATCTCCGCACCTGTTCAACCCGGAGACGGTGTTCAAGCTGCAGCACTCCACCCGCACGCGGCGCTACGACATCTTCCGTGAGTACACGAAGCTCGTCGACGAACAGGCTGCAGAGCTCAAGACGCTGCGTGGACTTTTCACGCTGCGTACCGGAACCCGCAAGCCCGTTCCGCTGGACGAGGTCGAACCGGTGTCCGCGATCGTCAAGAGGTTCTCCACCGGGGCGATGAGCTACGGCTCCATCTCGCGCGAGGCGCATGAGACGCTCGCGGTGGCGATGAACAGCATCGGCGCCAAATCGAACACCGGTGAAGGCGGCGAAGACCCCGATCGTCTCGTCGACCCCGAGCGCCGGAGCGCCATCAAGCAGGTCGCCTCCGGCCGTTTCGGGGTGACGAGTCTCTACCTCACCGAGGCGGAGGACATCCAGATCAAGCTCGCTCAGGGCGCCAAGCCCGGCGAGGGCGGTCAGCTGCCTCCGACCAAGGTGTATCCGTGGGTGGCCCGCACCCGTCATGCGACAGCCGGCGTCGGGCTCATCTCCCCGCCCCCGCACCACGACATCTACTCGATCGAAGACCTCAAGCAGCTCATCTTCGACCTGAAGCGGGCGAACCCCGAGGCGCGCATCCACACCAAGTTGGTGAGCCAGTCGGGCATCGGCGCGGTTTCGGCCGGTGTCGCCAAGGCTCTGAGCGACGTCATCCTGGTCTCCGGCCACGACGGCGGAACGGGCGCGAGCCCGTTGAACTCGCTCAAGCACGCGGGTACCCCGTGGGAGCTCGGCCTTGCCGAGACGCAGCAGACGCTCATGCTCAACGGCATGCGCGACCGCGTGGTCGTGCAGGTGGACGGGCAGCTCAAGACCGGCCGTGACGTTATCATCGGCGCTCTGCTGGGCGCGGAGGAGTTCGGCTTCGCCACGGCTCCACTCGTGGTGAGCGGCTGCATCATGATGCGCGTGTGCCACCTCGACACCTGCCCGGTGGGTGTCGCGACCCAGAATCCGGTGCTTCGTGAGCGATTCACGGGCAAGCCGGAGTTCGTCGTGAACTTCATGGAGTTCATCGCCGAGGAGGTGCGCGAGCTCCTCTCCGAACTCGGGTACCGATCTCTCGACGAGATCGTCGGTCGCGCCGACCTCATCGAGGTGAACGCGGCCGTCGATCACTGGAAGGCCGAAGGACTCGATCTCACCCCTGTGCTCGAAGGTCCGGTCTTCCCGGCCGGGGAGCCGCGTCGCAGTGGTCGGGCGCAGGACCACGAACTGGAGAAGCACTTCGACGTGCAGCTGATCGACATCGCGAAGGGCGCGCTGCTGAACGGCGAACCCGTCGTCGTGGAACTGCCCATCGCCAATACCGAGCGTGCGGTCGGAACGATGCTGGGGCACCAGGTGACATCTCGACACGGTGCTGCAGGCCTGCCGCAGGGGACGATCGACGTCACGCTGCACGGTACGGCCGGTCAGTCGCTCGGTGCCTTCCTGCCGCCGGGGATCGTGCTCCGCCTGGAGGGCGACGCGAACGACTACGTCGGCAAGGGACTGTCGGGCGGTGACATCACGATCCGTCCGCCGCGAGGTTCCAAGATCGCCCCGCATGAGAACGTGATCGCCGGCAACGTGATCGGCTACGGCGCGACCTCGGGCACGATGTTCATCTCCGGAGTCGTCGGCGAGCGGTTCCTCGTCCGTAACTCCGGCGCGACCGCGGTCGTCGAGGGCGTGGGCGACCACGCACTGGAGTACATGACCGGCGGTCTGGCCGTGATCCTCGGTTCCACCGGGCGCAACTTCGGCGCCGGCATGTCCGGGGGAGTCGCGTACGTTCATGCACTCGACACGAGCAAGGTGAACGCGCAGTCCCTCGGCAGCGGAGAACTGCTGCTCGAACCGCTCGATCGCGCGGACCTCGAGGTGCTGCGCAGCATTCTCGTGTCGCACGTCGAGCGCACGGCCTCACCGCTGGCGGCGAGGCTGCTCGAGAACTTCGACGAGACCGCCGCAGAGTTCGTGAAGGTGCTGCCTCGAGACTTCGCCGCCGTGCGGAGCATGCGCGAGGAAGCATTGGCCGAGGGGATCGACCCCGACGGCGACATCGTGTGGAACCGCATCCTGGAGGTGACCGGTGGCTGATCCCAAAGGCTTTCTGAAGGTGACCGAGCGGGAACTTCCCGCACGACGTCCGGTGCCGGTGCGCATCATGGACTGGAAAGAGGTCTACGAGCCCGGTGACAAGCAGGTTCTGCGCCGTCAGGCCGGACGCTGCATGGACTGTGGTGTGCCGTTCTGCCATCAGGGCTGCCCGCTGGGCAACCTGATCCCGGAGTGGAACGACCTCACCTGGCGCGGCGAGGGCCGCGAGGCGATCGAGCGGCTGCACGCCACGAACAACTTCCCGGAGTTCACGGGGCGACTCTGCCCCGCGCCGTGCGAGAGCTCGTGCGTGCTCGGCATCAACCAGCCAGCCGTCACGATCAAGCAGATCGAGGTCTCGATCATCGACGAGGCCTTCGCCAAGGGCTGGGTCGAGGCGGAGCCGCCGGAGCGCCTGACCGGCAAGACGGTCGCGGTCGTCGGATCGGGACCCGCGGGTCTCGCCGCCGCCCAGCAGCTCACCCGTGCAGGTCACACGGTCGCGGTCTTCGAGCGCGACGACCGCATCGGCGGGCTGCTCCGCTACGGCATCCCCGACTTCAAGATGGAGAAGACGCAGCTCGAGTCGCGCCTTCGCCAGATGCAGGAGGAGGGCACCCGCTTCCGCGCGGGCGTCGAGATCGGCAAGGACATCTCCTGGCCCGATCTGCGTGCGCGCTACGACGCCGTCGTCATCGCGACCGGATCCACGGTTCCGCGCGACCTCGCGATCCCCGGACGCGACCTCGACGGCGTGCACTTCGCCATGGAGTACCTGGTCGAGTCCAACCACGCCGTTGCGGGTGACAAGGTATCCGACCAGATCAGCGCCGAGGGCAAGCACGTCATCGTGATCGGTGGCGGTGATACCGGCGCCGACTGCATCGGTACCGCGCACCGTCAGGGCGCGCTCAGCGTCACCAACCTCGCGATCGGCACGCAGCCGGGCGACGCGCGTCCCGACCACCAGCCGTGGCCGATGATGCCCACTCTCTTCGAGGTGTCTTCCGCGCACGAGGAGGGTGGCGAGCGGGTCTTCCTCGCATCCACCGTCGAGTTCCTCGGCAACGAGGTCGGCGAGGTGCGAGCGCTTCGCGTGGCCGAAACCGAGTACGTCGACGGACGCCGCGTGCCCAAGAGCGGCACGGAGCGTGAGATCCCCGCCGACCTCATCCTGATCGCCATGGGCTTCACCGGTCCCGATCAGGACGGTTACACCGAGGACACCCTTCCGCAGGTCTCCGACCGTGGTGCCTTCCGGCGGGACTCCACCTACGAGTCGACGGTTCCCGGCGTGTTCGTCGCCGGTGACGCCGGCCGTGGGCAGTCGCTCATCGTGTGGGCCATCGCCGAGGGGCGCGCGGCCGCCGCGAACGTCGACCGGTTCCTGATGGGCACGACTGTGCTTCCCGAGCCTGTGCGCCCAAGCGATGTCGCGATCGGTCTCCAGCCCGCGTAGGCTGAGGCCGGCACCGTCGCCTGATTTACCTTCCCCCACTTCTACCCTGGAGAAATCTTTGAGACGCGCGAAAATCGTCGCCACCCTGGGCCCCGCCACCTCCACCTATGAGACGGTGCGCGCACTGATCGATGCGGGGGTGGACGTCGCTCGACTGAACCTCAGCCACGGTGACTACTCCGTGCACGAGAACAACTACGCCAATGTGCGTCGTGCTGCTGAGGATGCCGGTCGCCCGGTCGCCATCCTCGTCGACCTGCAGGGCCCCAAGATCCGCCTCGGAAAGTTCGAGAACGGTCCTTACGAGCTCGCCAAGGGTGACATCTTCAAGATCACCACCGAAGACATCATCGGCAACAAGGACATCTGCGGAACGACCTTCAAGGGTCTGCCGCAAGACGTCAAGCCTGGCGACTTCCTCCTGATCGACGACGGCAAGGTCCGCGTCGAGGTCGTGGAGACAGACGGCGTGACCGTCACCACCAAGGTCATCGTCGCCGGAGCGGTTTCCAACAACAAGGGCATCAACCTCCCGGGTGTCGCCGTCAACGTTCCCGCCCTGAGCGAGAAGGACGAGGACGACCTGCGCTGGGGTCTGCGCATCGGCGCCGACCTGATCGCGCTGTCGTTCGTGCGCAACGCATCCGACGTCACCCGTGTGCACGAGATCATGGCGGAGGAGGGCGTGCGCGTCCCCGTCATCGCCAAGGTCGAGAAGCCGCAGGCGGTCGACGCACTCGAAGAGATCGTCGACGCCTTCGATTCGATCATGGTCGCCCGTGGCGACCTCGGTGTCGAGCTCCCGCTCGAGGCCGTGCCGATCGTGCAGAAGCGCGCCGTCGAGATCGCCCGCCGCATGGCGAAGCCAGTGATCGTCGCCACGCAGATGCTCGAGTCGATGATCAACAGCCCGGTGCCGACCCGCGCCGAGACCTCGGACGTCGCGAACGCGGTGCTCGACGGTGCAGACGCGGTCATGCTGTCCGGTGAGACCAGCGTCGGCGACTACCCGGTCGTGGTCGTCGAGACGATGGCCCGCATCATCGAGTCGACCGAGGAGCACGGCCTGGAGCGCATCGCACCGCTCACGAGCAAGCCGCGTACGCAGGGTGGCGCGATCACCCTCGCCGCTCTCGAGGTCGCCGAGTTCGTCGACGCGAAGTTCCTCTGCGTGTTCACGCAGTCGGGTGACTCCGCTCGTCGCCTCTCCCGTCTGCGCTCGCGCATCCCGATGATCGCCTTCACTCCGGAGCCCGGCATCCGCCGCCGCATGGCCCTCACCTGGGGTATCCGCTCGACTCTGGTCGACATGGTGCAGCACACCGACCTGATGTATCACCAGGTCGACGAGTATCTGCTCGGCAACGGACTCGCCGAGGAAGGGGACAAGGTCGTCGTGATCTCCGGTTCCCCTCCCGGAATCGTCGGATCCACGAACGACCTCCGTGTACACAAGGTCGGCGATGCGATCCGCGGTGCAGCTCCGATCTACAAGGCCGGCGTCTGACGCACAGCATCCAGAGGGGGCGGGACTTCGGTCTCGCCCCCTCTGCCGTGCGCTTCGGGTAGTTTTCACTCATGGAGTTGTGCCGTCGTCCGAGGAACACGTCATCGGTGTGCTGAGGAACGCGGGGTGGTGGATTGCCGACTACGCGTACGCGGGGTACTGGCAGATCCGAGCGATGTTCGACCGCACCGATCCCGCATCCTTCGCTTCCGGACCAGCCGCCCACATCGTCGTGCTCCCCGGTGTATACGAGACCTGGAAGTTCATGCAGCCGCTCGTCGCGGCGCTGCACGAACGCGGGCATCCGGTCCACATCGTCGACACGCTGCATCGGAATCAGCGTCCGGTGGTCGACATGGCTGCGGCTGTGGCGGTGTTCCTGGAGGAGCACGGACTCACCGACGTGATCCTCGTCGCGCACAGCAAGGGCGGCCTGGCAGGGAAGCTCGTGATGACGGGGCCGGCCGCTGCGCGGGTGCGTTCCATGCTGGCGATCGCGACGCCGTTCGTCGGCTCGCGGTACGCCCGACTGATGCTGTCCCGCACGCTGCGGGAGTTCTCACCCGAAGATCCATCCATCGTCGGTCTCGGGCAGCAGCTGGCCGTCAACGAGCGGATCGTCTCGGTCTATGCGGAGTTCGATCCGCACATTCCTGAGGGGAGCGAACTCGCCGGTGCGAAGAACGTGTGTCTCGACACGGGTGGGCACTTCCGGATCCTCGCGCATCCCCGAGTCCTGGCAGAGCTCGCGGTTCTGGCGGAGTAGCCGTTCAGCCGCAGTCGTCGGCCGACGGACGGTCTCCGTCCAGTGACGGTAGCCACAGGAGCAGGTCCGGCAGAGCGGCATATGCGGCGAGGCCGTGGGTGATACCCGGATAGCGGTGGAACGTCACATCCGCGTTCTGCGTGCAGAGCAGATTCACGTAGCCCTCGGTCGCGCTCGGCAACACGAGTTGGTCTGCTTCTCCCTGCCCGACGAAGACGGGAACCCTGATGGGACTGTTCCCCGCGCTGTTCTCCTGGAGCATCGTCTGCCACGGCTGCGTCGTCGCGGGATCGCTTCGCACATATCCGCCGACGAGCGGGTCGGCGATCGCGTGGATCTCCTTGTTCTGCGTGAGCAGACACAGTGCGGCCATGTCGGGCGTCGCCGACAGCCCTGCAGGTGTGAGGATCTCGGTGATCGCCGAGGAGCCGTACTGCTCCGCGTAGGCGGCGTCATACGCCGGGACTGCGAAGGAGGCGATCGTGACGCCCGAGAGGTTCACGATGTCGTCGGTCATCAGCGCATTCAGATTCGCCGCCGGTGCCGCCACCGCGACGCCCTCGACGGAGAGCTCGGGTGCGTACTCCGCTGCACGCTCAGCGGCGAAGAGCACCGCCTGTCCGCCCTGCGAATGCCCCCACAGCACGACCCGGTCGCTCACGTCCGCATCGTCGATCCGCTGTGCCGCCCGGACGATGTCGAGCACACTGTTGGATTCCGGGATGCCGAGCAGATACGACGAGGCGCCGTCGACGCCGAGCCCCGGATAGTCGGTGGCCGCGACTGCGTACCCCGCGGCGAGCAGCTCATGCATCCCCTCGATGTACTGGAACGGATCCAGCCCGAGCGACGGCGCGCACTGTGTCACCGCACCGGTGGTCGGGTGGCCCCAGGACACCACGGTGCGTCCGCCGTCGGGAGCGTGCCCATCCGGGACGATCACGATGCCCGATACCGGGACGTCCGCCCCTGCAAGGTCGCGTGAGTGGTAGATCACCCGCCACGCGGTGGTGTCGATCGGTGCGCTCTCGATCGCCTCGATGCGGATGATCTCTCCTGGATCGCCGCTGGGCAGGGGAGTGGGGAGCGCATAGAAGGCCGGATCGGTCCGCGCGTCCTGCTGCTCGGCGAGGGTCCTGCGCGTGACCTCGGCTGCGATGAGCACGAGCGCCAGGATGAGAATGGCGCCGATGATGATGAGGGCGCTTCGCCGGCGTCTCGGTCGCCTGGCGTGTGCCGCCGGCGTGGCATCGCCGTTGTGCATAACGACTTTCTAGTGCATCGCGGAAGGTTCCGGGGACGCGGATCGCTGATCGGAGAATCGGGGTCCGTCGAGGGGACGCTCATCGAGGGTGCCGGCGGTGGGACTCGAACCCACACGCCCTTTCGGACAAAGCATTTTGAGTGCTCCGCGTCTGCCATTCCGCCACGCCGGCTCGTGTGTCGCGTCTACGACTTTAGCGTAGGAGAGAGGCGCGATCCTCCGCGCCGACCACCTACGGCCTGCTGACAGGGGCACTCCACTAGGATGGATGTGTGACAGAGCAAGAAGAGCAGGCTGAGCAGCCCACGTCATCCGCACCCCGACGCGTCGTCGTCGCCGAAGATGAGTCGCTGATCCGTCTCGACATCGTCGAGATCCTCCGCGACAACGGCTTCGATGTCGTCGGTGAGGCCGGTGATGGCGAGACTGCGGTCGCTCTGGCGACCGAGCTGCGCCCCGACCTGGTCATCATGGACGTCAAGATGCCTCAGCTCGATGGCATCAGCGCCGCCGAGAAGCTGCACAAGGGCAACATCGCACCGGTGGTCCTCCTCACGGCGTTCAGCCAGAAGGAGCTCGTCGAGCGTGCGAGCGAGGCCGGTGCACTGGCGTACGTCGTGAAGCCGTTCACCCCGAACGACCTTCTGCCGGCGATCGAGATCGCGCTGGCGCGCCACGAGCAGATCATCACGCTCGAGGCCGAGGTCGCCGACATGGTCGAGCGCTTCGAGACCCGCAAGCTCGTCGACCGGGCCAAGGGCCTGCTCAACGAGAAGATGGGCCTGAGCGAGCCGGAGGCGTTCCGCTGGATCCAGAAGGCGTCCATGGACCGTCGTCTGACCATGCAGGATGTCGCGAAGGCGATCATCGAGCAGCTCGCTCCGAAGAAGTAGTGGTGACGGCCGGGATCCTCCGGCTCGACACCGAGCACATCCTGCGGCCGGTCCGCATCGGTGACGGGGCCGCACTCTCCAGGTCGTACCTCTCGAACCGTGAGCACCTGGCGCCGTGGGAGCCCACTCGCACCGAGGCGTTCTTCACCGTCGCCTCACAGGAGCAGAGTGCGCAGCAGTGTGTGGATGATGCGGCCGCCGGGCGCAGCATCCGCTTCGTGATCGAATCCGACGACGGCGAGATCCGCGGGCGGATGAACCTCAACAACATCGTCCGCGGTGCCTTCTGGAGCGCCGACCTGGGCTACTGGGTCGATGCCACACGACTACGTCGAGGACTTGCGGGTCGTGCGGTCGCGCACGTCGCAGACTACGCGCGTAAAGAGTTGCGTCTGCACAGGCTGCAGGCCGCGACGTTGCTGCACAATCTCGGCTCTCAGCGCGTGCTCGCAGGGAACGGCTTCGAACGCATCGGACTCGCGCCGAAGTATCTCCGGATCGCGGGGGAGTGGCAGGATCACCTACTGTTCCAACGTCTGCTGGAGGAACCGCTCAGCGCGCGGCGGGAAGGTCCTTGATCATGTTGGTGATGCGGATCGTGGAGCAGCGCCGCCCCTGATCGTCGGTGACCACGATCTCGTGAACGGTGATGCTCCGACCCAGGTGTACCGGCGTGCACACTCCGGTGACGACGCCCGAGGTCGCCGAACGCGTGTGGGTGGCGTTGATGTCGACACCCACGGCGAGGCGGCCCGCTCCGGCGTGCAGATTCGCGGCCATCGAACCGAGTGATTCGCCGAGCACCACATAGGCGCCACCGTGCATGAGACCGACAGGCTGCGTGTTGCCCTCGACGGGCATGGTCGCGACGCAGCGTTCGACGCTGAATTCGAGGAACTGCATGCCCATCTTCTCGGCCAGGGCGCCCATTCCGCGGGCCGTGGCCCAGTCGAGTCCCTCGCTCATCGCGACGTCGCTCATGCATCCTCCTCAGCGGGTGTCTGTCGTCCTCGTTAGGCTGACAGGGTGACGGACTCCGCAAAGCCTACCCTCATGGTCATCGACGGCCATTCGCTCGCCTATCGTGCCTTCTTCGCCCTCCCGGTCGAGAACTTCACGACCAAGGACAACCAGCACACGAACGGCATCTACGGCTTCCTGTCGATGCTGGTGAATCTCCTCAAGGCCGAGCAGCCGACGCACCTGGCGATCGCCTTCGACACCTCGCGGCACTCGTTCCGAACAGATGAGTACCCGGAGTACAAGGCCACGCGGTCGGAGTCGCCGCAGGAGTTCAAGGGACAGATCCCCCTCCTGCAAGACTGCCTCGCAGCCATGTCGATCCCCGTCCTGACGAAAGAAGGGATCGAGGCCGACGACATCCTCGCGACGCTCGCTTCGCAGGGTGCCGAGCAGGGGTTCGACGTGCTCGTCGTCTCGGGCGACCGCGACACCATCCAGCTCGTCAACGACGACGTCACGCTGCTGTACCCGTCGGTGCAGGGCGTTTCGCAGCTCAAGCGCTACGACCCGGTGACCGTGCAGGAGCGCTACGGCGTCCGCCCGGAGCAGTACCCCGACATCGCGGCTCTCGTCGGCGAGACCAGCGACAACCTTCCCGGCGTGCCGAAGGTCGGCGAGAAGACCGCCGTGAAATGGCTCACCCAGTTCGGTTCGCTCGACGACCTGATCGCCCGCGCCGACGAGATCAAGGGCGTCGTCGGCGGCAACCTGCGAGACCACATCGAAGATGTCCGGCGCAATCGCAAGCTCAATCGCCTGCTGACCGACGTCGAGCTTCCTGTCGGACCGGCCGACCTCGCCGTGGCGCCGATCGATGCCCAGGCCGTCCGCGATATCTTCGCGCGCCTCGAGTTCCGCACGCTGCTGCCTCGCGTGTTCGAGGCCGTCGGAGCAGGAGAGGTGGCAGACGACCCCGCCTCGATCGTCGTCTTGCCCGTCCCCGCTGAGGTCTCGCCCGCCGATCTCGCGGCCTGGGTGGTCGCCCAGGAGGGCGACGTCTCGCTTCGCCTCACCACGCAGGGGGGAGTCCCGGTTCGGATCGGCGCTGCCACCGTGAACGAGCTGCGTGAGACCGACTGGTCGGGGGCCGCTGCAGAGGCGCTGCGCGGATGGATCGAGTCAGACGCACCGAAGGTGTTCCATGACGCGAAGCCGCAGGTGAAGGCGCTCATCCGCCAGGGCATCCGTCTCCGAGGCCTCGCCTATGACACGAGCCTCGCCGGATGGTTGTTGCGCCCCAGCTTCCCCGACAAGACGCTCGCGGACCTGGTCGAGCGCTACCTCGGCGAGAAGCTTCCGGAGGCCGATCCGACCCAGCTCGTGCCCGAGACAGAGGGGGCCACGCCTTCGCAGGAGGCCTGGTTCGCGCTGCGCGTCGCCGACGCCCTCCGCGAAGACATCCCCGAGTCGGTCGCCAAGGTACTGGTCGATATCGAGCTGCCGACGTTGCTCACGCTCGCCGACATGGAGGTCGCCGGTGTCGCGGTCTCGCATGAGGTGCTCTCGACGTTCTCCGGCGAACTCGCCACGCGCGCCGAGGGGCTCGCTCAAGAGGCCTACACGGTCGTCGGGCGCGAGTTCAACCTGGGGTCGCCGAAGCAGCTGCAGGAGGTGCTGTTCGAAGACCTCGAGCTTCCGAAAACCCGCAAGACCAAGACCGGCTATTCGACGGATGCCGCGGTGCTGGCCGACCTGCAGGAGAGCAACCCGCACCCGTTCCTGAGCCTGCTGTTGCAGCACCGCGAGGCCACGAAGCTCCGTCAGATCATCGAATCGCTCGACACGGCGATCGGTGAAGACCACCGCGTGCACACGACCTACGTGCAGACCGGAAGCCAGACCGGGCGCCTCTCCAGCACCGACCCCAACCTGCAGAACATCCCGGTTCGCACCGAGGAGTCCCGCCGTATCCGCAGCGCGTTCGAGGTCGGCGAGGGTTACGAGGCGCTGCTGACAGCGGACTACTCGCAGATCGAGATGCGCATCATGGCGCACCTCTCGGGCGACGAGGGGCTGATCGAGGCGTTCAACAGTGGGGAAGACCTGCACCGCTTCGTCGGCGCCCGGGTGTTCGGAGTCGAGCCGAGCGATGTCACGGCTGCCATGCGCACCAAGGTCAAGGCGATGTCGTACGGCCTCGTCTACGGGCTGTCGGCGTTCGGCCTCTCCAAGCAGCTGCGCATCGAGCAGTCCGAGGCGAAGCAACTCATGATCGAGTACTTCGCGCGCTTCGGTGCCGTCCGCGACTACCTGCGTGCTTCGGTCATGAAGGCGAAGGAGGTCGGCTACACCGAGACGATCTTCGGCCGCCGCCGTCCGTTCCCCGATCTCGCGAGCCCCAACCGCGTGTTGCGCGAGAACGCTGAGCGTGCGGCCCTCAACGCCCCTATCCAGGGCAGTGCCGCTGACATCATGAAGATCGCACTGCTGCACATCCACGACGATCTCCGAACCGAAGGGCTTGCTTCTCGCGCACTGCTGCAGATTCATGACGAACTCGTCGTGGAAGTCGCACCGGGGGAATGGGAGGCGACTGAGCGCATCGTGCGCGCACGAATGGGTGACGCTGCCGACCTCTCGGTGCCGCTCGATGTGCAAGTAGGACGCGGTCGAGACTGGAACGAAGCCGCGCACTGAGGTCCGGCAGTGGAAGGGGGTCGGGGATTAGGCTGGCAGCTATGACTTCAGCTCCCCGAACCTCTTCCGCCATCGACGCCGTCGCCGATGAATGGGTCGACACGATCGCGGTACTGGCGCCCACGCTCGGGACGTACATCGGCCGCGATGAGGTGAACGATCGCTTCGGCGACTTGAGCCCCGCCGGGCACGAAGAGATCGCCGCGGCGACCCGCACGACGCTCGACAAGCTCGCAGCGCTCGAGCCTGTCGATGCGATCGATGAGGTGACCAAGACCGACCTCAGTGCGGAGCTTCGTCTCGACCTCGAGCTGCACGACGCGAAGTGGCATCTGCGCGACCTCAACGTCATCGCGTCGGCGGCGCAGGATGTGCGCGCGGCATTCGATCTGATGCCCACCGCGACCGTCGACGACTGGGACGTGATCGCGACCAGGCTCGCTGCTGTCCCCAACGCCCTCCGCGGGTACGTCGAGACTCTTCGGACCGGGATCGCCGAAGGCGTCATGCCGGCGCGCCGCCAGGTCGTCGAAGTGGCGACGCAGATCGACCGCTACACCGCAGACGATGGCTTCTTCGCCGCCTTCGTCGCGGATGCCGATCCCGACGAGGGGCAGTTGCCTGCATCTCTCGCGCGCACCCTCGCCGACAACTCTGCCGCCGCACGTGTCGCCTACGACGAGCTGCGCCGCTTCCTCGCGGAAGAGCTCGCGCCCGCGGCTGGCGAGGTCGACGCCGTAGGACGTGAGTTGTATGCGTTGAATTCCCGCCGCTTCCTCGGCGCGACGATCGACCTCGATGAGACATACGAGTGGGGCCGTGAAGAGCTCGCGCGGATGGTGGCGGAGCAGACCGCGATCGCGAACGAGATCCTCCCTAATGCTTCCGTCGAGGAGGCCGTGGCGCACCTGGAGTCCGACCCCGCCCGCAAGCTGGTCGGCACCGAGGCACTGCAGAAGTGGATGCAGGAGACGAGTGACCGTGCGATCGCCGAACTCGGCGCTTCGCACTTCGACATCCCCGAGGCGATCCGTACTCTCGAGTGCATGATCGCGCCCACCCAGGAGGGTGGCATCTACTACACAGGTCCGACGGATGACTTCTCCCGTCCCGGGCGCATGTGGTGGTCGGTTCCCGAGGGCGTCACGGAGTTCGACACCTGGCGTGAGCTCACCACGGTCTTCCACGAGGGCGTGCCCGGACACCACCTCCAGATCGCACAGGCCGTGTACAACCGCGCCGAACTCAACTCCTGGCGCCGGCTGCTGGCCGGCACCTCGGGGCATGCCGAGGGGTGGGCACTGTACGCCGAGCGCCTGATGGAGCAGGTCGGATACCTCGACGACCCGGCTGATCGACTCGGCATGCTCGACGGACAGCGGATGCGCGCGGCCCGCGTGGTGCTCGACATCGGTGTGCACCTCGGCAAGCCCCGTCTCGATGGCACCGGGGTGTGGGACGCGGATTACGCGCTCGACTTCATGCGCCGCAACGTCAACATGTCCGACCAGTTCGTGCAGTTCGAGGTCAACCGCTACCTGGGCTGGCCCGGACAGGCGCCGTCCTACAAGGTCGGACAACGCATCTGGGAGCAGGTCCGCGATGCGGTCCGCGACGAACAGGGCGACGCTTTCTCCTTCAAGGACTTCCACAAGCGCGCATTGGACATGGGCGGCGTCGGCCTCGACACGCTGCGCACCGCACTGCTTCCACGCTGACGGGAATGCGGCGTGGTCGACTCGTGTTCATTCACCTGAATGGAAAGGGATGACATGAGCATCGAATTCGGGCTGGACACCTTCGGCGACATCACGAGAGACACGGATGGAGAGCTCCTCAGCGGAGCTCAGACGATCCGCAACGTCGTGGCTCAGGCGGAACTCGCCGACACGGTCGGTGTCGACTTCTTCGGGGTGGGGGAGCATCACCGCAAGGAGTTCGCCGTCTCGTCGCCGGAGATGGTCCTCGCCGCGATCGCGGCTCGCACCGAGCGCATCCGACTCGGCACCGCGGTGACGGTGCTCTCATCGGATGACCCCGTGCGGGTTTTCGAACGCTTCTCGACGCTGGACGCCGTGTCGAACGGACGAGCCGAAGTCGTTCTCGGTCGCGGTTCCTTCATCGAATCGTTCCCTCTGTTCGGGTACGACCTGCGTGACTACGACGCGCTCTTCGAGCAGAAGCTCGAACTGTTCGTCGAGCTTCTCAAGGAAGAGCCCGTCACCTGGTCGGGAACGATGCGTGCCTCTTTGGAGGACGCGAACGTCTTCCCGAAGACCGAGAAGGGTCTGCGCACCTGGGTCGGCGTCGGCGGCAGCCCTGAGTCGGTGGTGCGCGTCGCACGCCACGGCCTCGGTCTCATGCTGGCGATCATCGGCGGTCCGGCCCATCGATTCAAGCCCTTCGTCGATCTGTATCACCGTTCCGTCGCCTCTTTCGGCACGACTTCGCACCCGATCTCCGTGCATTCGCCAGGACACATCGCCGAGACGGACGCTGAAGCATGGGATGCCGCTTACTCCGGATTCGAGGCGATGAACAACACCATCGGCCGTGAGCGGGGATGGCCGGCCTACAGCCGCGCACGTTTCCAGAACGACGTCGGGCCCGAAGGAGCGATCTACTCGGGTTCGCCGGACCGAGTAGCGGCGAAGATCGCCGACACGATCACGACCCTGGGGCTCGGCCGCTTCGACCTGAAGTACGCCACCGGCACCCTGTCGCACGAATCGATGCTGCGGAGCATCGAGCTCTACGGCACCGAGGTGATCCCGCGGGTCAAGCGGATCCTCGACGCCCAGGACTGACGACATCGCGCGCGGGACGCCCGACGCTCGGCTCTACGATGAGGAGCATGGCCAACACCGCCCTGCCGAGCCGCTCATCGCTGGCTGAGCGCCTGGACGTCCTGCCGTTCACGCGCCGACACCTCCGCCTGCTCACCGGATCGGGGCTCGGCTGGGCGCTGGACGCGATGGATGTGGGGCTGATCTCCTTCATCCTGGCGGCGCTCACACAACAGTGGGGGCTGTCCAAGGGCGAGGCCGGTTGGATCGCGTCGGTCGGCTTCATCGGCATGGCGATCGGCGCGACTCTCGGCGGCCTCTTGGCCGACCGCTTCGGGCGACGGCAGGTGTTCGCGCTCACACTACTCGTGTACGGCATCGCGACCGGCGCCAGTGCGCTTGTCGGTGGGCTCGCGGCGCTCCTGTTGCTGCGGTTCCTCGTGGGCCTCGGCCTCGGCGCCGAACTCCCGGTCGCGTCGACCTATGTGAGCGAGTTCGCTCCCGCTCGGATCCGCGGCCGTCTGATCGTCGTGCTCGAAGCTTTCTGGGCTCTCGGGTGGACCGCCGCCGCGGTCATCGGATTCCTGGTGATCCCGGCATCCGACGACGGTTGGCGCTGGGCATTCGCACTCGGTGCGATCCCCGCGGCGTACGCACTGTTCGTTCGCTGGCGTATGCCGGAGTCGCCACGGTGGCTCGCGTCGCGCGGACGCATAGCCGAAGCCGACCGCATCGTCTCGGCGTTCGAGGCTGACGCTGGTGTGGGGACGGCTCCGGCTATTCGCAAGGAGCCCGCGTCACGAGCGATCGCGGTCACCGCCCGAGCGCGGCTGGCAACGCTCTGGAACCCCGAATTCCGCGTGCGCACACTGTGCCTGTGGGTGGTGTGGTTGGGCGTGAACTTCGCCTATTACGGAGCCTTCATCTGGATCCCCAGCATTCTCGTGGATGCCGGTTTCGATCTGGTGCGCTCGTTCGGCTTCACGCTGATCATCACTTTGGCGCAGCTTCCGGGCTACGCGGTCGCCGCGTGGCTGATCGAGGTCTGGGGACGACGGCTGACTCTGTCCGTGTTCCTTCTCGGGTCGGCCGTCTCCGCGGTCGTGTTCGGTACCGCGACGACCGAAGGCGCGATCATCGCCGCAGGCATGGCGCTGTCGTTCTTCAACCTCGGCGCCTGGGGTGCTCTGTATGCCGTCACTCCTGAGATCTATCCGACGTCGTTGCGGGGGACAGGCGCGGGCTGGGCAGCCGGCGTGGGCCGGATCGCGTCGATCGTGGCGCCACTGTCCGTGCCGGTGCTGCTGATCGCCGGTGGGGCGCCGCTGCTGTTCGCCGTGTTCGGCGTGTGCTTCCTCGTCGCGGCCGCGGCGGCATGGGGGCTGCTCGATCGAGGTGGCCAAGCGCTCGACGACCGTTGACGCCAGGTGTCGCCGACCCGCAATAGGCTGGGACGATGGCAGATGTGCGGTTCGTGGCGATCGGCGACTCGTTCACAGAGGGAGTCGGTGACGTCCTCCCGGATGGGCGGGAGCGCGGCTGGGCTGACCTCGCGGCCCAAGGATGGGCCGATGCTGCTGGACATTCGATCCAGTATGCGAACCTCGCGATCAGGGGCAAGCTCGCCTGGCCGATCGTAGAGCAGCAGCTCGAACCCGCACTCGCCCTACGCCCCACGCACCTCTCATTCAACGGGGGTGGCAATGACATGCTGCGTCCTCGCACCGATGTCGAGCACATCGCCGATGCATTCAGCCGAGTGTTGCGTCGGTGCGACGAGGAGGGCGTGACGATGATCCTCCTCTCCGGAGCGAATCCGAGCGGGCAGCTTCCGATGGGCTCGCTCGTCCAGCGCCGAGGAGATCTGCTCTCCGATGCAGTGCTGAGACGCATCGAAGAGCGCCCCGACGTGATCCGGGCGCTGAATTGGCCCGATCGTGAGCTTTCCCGGGATGCCTATTGGGCCGATGACCGTCTGCACATGAGTGCGGCCGGTCATCACCGGGTGGCGGCCCGGGTGCTGCACGCGCTGGGACTTGAGCCTCCGGAGGAGTGGTGGGCACCGACTGACAGGCTGCGTTCGGGGCCTTCGGGTCTCGCGTATTACCGGGAGTTCGTCGGTCCGTGGGTGCGTCGGCGAGTGACGCGAACATCGTCGGGGGATGGGCGCGCGGCGAAGTATCCGACGTGGGTGGAGCGGGTGCCGTCGTGAATCACGTGTGGCCCCGCTTGCGCGGCGCATCGTGAGCGACTTCGAACTGGCACGCATCTCCGCCGGTGCGTTGACGCTGAACGATGCACGTCGCGATGAGCAGCGCGACGTCGTGCTCGAGCCGTTCGAGATCGGCGTGTACCCGGTGACCGAAGAGCAGCTCGCAGAGGTTCTCGGCATCCCCGTGCAGCGTCCTCGGCGCCCCGCAACGGACCTCAGCTGGCTGCGCGCCGTGCACTTCTGCAACGCCGCCTCCGAGTGGGAAGGATTGGACCAGGTCTATTTCTTCGACGGCGAAGACGTGACCTGGGATACGACGGCGGATGGATATCGGCTCCCGACCGAAGCGGAGTGGGAGTACGCGTGCCGAGCGGGTTCGACAGGCCCGCACTACGCTCCGCTCGCAGACGCGGCGTGGACCAGTGCGGACGGGGTGTCGTCGCCGCAGGACATCGGTGGCAAGCTGCCGAACCTCAACGGTCTCTTCGACACACTCGGCAACGTCTGGGAATGGTGCTGGGATCTCCTCGATCCGGCTCGCTATGACGACTATCGAGTGTTCCGCGGGGGTGGATTCGCCGATGATGCCTGGAGCGTGCGTGCGTCGGTCCGCCGCGGTGGAGCCCCGCGCATGCATCACGATGACGTCGGGCTTCGGCTGGCACGTGGTGCGTTCGACACCGTCGGCTACGCACAGGGCTGGTCTGCGCGCGCGGACCAGGAACGTGGTGTGCAGGACGGTCCGCTGCCGTCGGGATGGACTCCGCGCGGGCGTTGAGCTCCCTCGTCGACGAGAAGCCGACGGATGCGACCCACCCCGCGAGAAGCCCGATCCAGAGTGCTCAGCGTCGGCGTTCTGGATCGAGACCCATCCGGATCCGGGTCCGCTTTCGCTCGATCAGGATGAACACCGTGCCGATGATCCACAGCGGGATCGGCATCAGGAAGGCGATCCGGAAGGCCTCGAGCGAATACGTCTCGGGGGTGCCGGCGCCCTGCAGGTCGAGCGCGAGACCGATGAGGAAGATCGCGATGAGCGCGGCGATGAAACCGCCGGCGTTCGTCACACCCGTGGCCGTGCTCAGACGGTGGGTCGGGTTGTGCGTCCTGGCGTGGTCGAACGCGATCATCGAGGCAGGACCGCCGGTCGCGAGGGCGATCGCCAGCACGTAGAGGAGCCAGATCGGCGCCGTGTCCGGCAATGAGATGACGACGATCCACGCCGCCATCTGCACGCCGACGGCCGGGAGTACCAGAGCGAGCGAGCGATGATTCGGAAGTCGACGGGAGAGGTCGCCGATGATCGGTCCGAGAAGCATGCCCGCAATGACATATACCGAGATGATTCCGGCGGCATGGGCGGTATCGAGCCCCTCAGCCGCTGTGAGGAACGGCATCCCCCACAACAGCACGAAGGCGGTGCCTGCGAATGGTGTCGTGAAGTGCGACCAGAACGCCAGACGCGTGCCCGGATGTGCCCAGGCCGCACGTATGCCGACTCCGGTATCTATCGCGGACGTGACGACGCGGACGACACCGGTATCGGTATTCACCGTGACGTCGGCGCCGCGTTCGGCGGGGTGGTTGCGAATGACCAGGGCGACGAGGACCGTGAACAGCACCCCGAGTCCGGCGATGCTGCCGAACGTGATGGTCCAACTCGTGGCGTGGAGGAGCGCGGCGAGGGGGACCAGGGCGATCAGCTGGCCGGCCTGACCGATGATCCCGGTGAACTGCACCATGAGGGGTCCGCGCTGGGCCGGAAACCAGGTCGCGACGAGACGCAGCACGGCGGGGAAGATCGCGGCATCGCCGGCGCCGAGCAGCACACGCGCGAAGATCGCGATGCCGATGCTGGGGGAGAGGGCCATGGTCAGCTGCCCTGCGGCCATGAGGAACATGCCGATCGTCATGATCGGTCGGGAGCCGAAGCGATCGAGAAGCACGCCGACGGGGATCTGCATTCCGCCGTATACGGCGAGCTGAACCACGGCGAACAGGGCGAGCGTCGACGCGTCCGCCTGGAACCGGTCCGCCGCTTCGACGCCGACCGCCCCGAGAGATGTGCGGTTCGTGATCGCCAGCACGTAGGCCGCGACTCCGACAGACCAGATCACCCACGCTCGCCATCCCGGTGTCGAGACGGGGGAGTGGGAGACCTGCGGCACGCCTCAACGCTACTCCTCCGGCGGCACGCCGCCGGCGACCGCGGTGCGATGTCGGTGGTGGTGGCTACGGTGGCGCCATGACCAGTTCACCTCTGCACCACTCACTCGACTACGTCGAGCTCGTCGTCACCGATCTCGCGTCATCGAAGCGTTTCTTCGCTGACGCGTTCGGCTGGAGTTTCAATGACTACGGGCCCGGGTATGCGGGAATCGTGTCCCCGCGCGGCGACGGCAACGAAGCCGGCGGCCTGATGCTCGCCGACGAGGCACGTCCTGTCGGCGGCCCCCTGGTGCTTCTCTATTCCGACGATCTCGACGCTACGAAGGCAGCCATCGAGAAGGCCGGCGGCACGATCCTCCAAGAGCCGTATGAGTTCCCCGGCGGGCGCCGCCTGCACTTCGCCGACCCGACGGGCAACGAGCTCGGAGTCTGGTCCACGCAGTAGCACTCGAACCCGGCATCGGCGGTCTCGTGCGCGTGCGACGATTGCGGGTATGACCGACATCGTGGCGGGGAGCGTTCCCGAGGACATAGCGAAGTGCCTAGATGTCTGGGTGCAGGCGCTTCGTCACCGCGACGGCGATGTCGACGCGGAGACGGTCGCAGAACGCATGCGGACGCTGTTCGACGGTCCTCTCATCCGGTTCGCGCTCACGGGGCCCCCTTAGTCGGTTTCGCCCTGACCGCACCGAAGTCGGGCGATGCGACGGTAGCGGTGCTGGAGCGGATCGCCGTGCTGCCAGCGTCTTCCGGACTGGGCACCGGCCGTGCTCTTCTGCAGGACGCGGTGCAAGCCTCGAAGGACGCCGGGTTCTCCACGATCGAGCTCGCTGTGAGGCAAGGGAACCCGGCCATCCGGTTCTACGAGGGGGAGGGGTTCGAGCCGATCTCCGGTCCGGGTCCTCACCCGCTCGGAGGCGAGCCCATGATCACCTACAGTCGCGATCTCTGAGCGCGATACTGGGGTGATGGTGGCGCGCCCGGCAATCACAGTCCCACGAATCTCCGGACTCGGAGTCGTCCTCCGCCCGTTCGAGGCTCGTGATGTCGACGCCGTACGAGACGCATCGTCGGATCCTTCGATCACGGACGTCACCACCGTTCCCACCGTTGCTGATCCCGGACTCGCGGAGGAATGGCTGGCGCGGCAGCACGAACGAGCAGCCACCGGTGTCGGATACTCGTTCGCGATCGAAGCGGACGAAGAATGCGTGGGGCAGATCGGTCTCTGGCTTCGAGAACGGGATCAGGGACGCGCCACCATCGGCTATTGGATCCGGCCTGCACGGCGCCGTCGGGGATACGCGCTCGGCGCGTTGCGCACCCTCACGGAGTGGGCATGGCACCTGCCGGATGTGCATCGTCTGCAGGTACACATCGATCCAACGAACGTTGCCTCACTTCGGACAGCTGAACAGGCAGGGTACGAGCGCGAAGGCCTGCTCCGTTCGTGGCAGAAGATCGGTGATGAGCGCAGAGACATGCTCGTGCACAGCCATCTGAGACCGCGGTAGCGCAGACACCGACAGAGTGTGCAGCATCACGCTGGAGCCGGTACCCACCGCAGAGCCTTGGTTTCTCGACGCTCGAACCCCAGTGACTCGTACAAGCGAATCGCGGACTCGCGCTCAGGGCGAGAGGTGAGGTCGAGCGTGCGGAGCCGCCGTCGCGTCGACTCGTCGATGATCGCTGTGAGCAGGAGGCGGGCGATCCCGCGGCCGCGTGCCCGACGATCGACGACGACATCCTCGACGATGCCGCGCCAGCCGGTGACGAGCGGCAAGGTCACCAGCGTCGCCATCCCGACGATCCGATCTTGCTCACGGGCCAGGAACAGATGGCTGTCCGGCGCGGCGATCAGGGTCCTCAGTCGGTCGAGGTCGAATGTGGCGGTCGACGACAGCTGGGGGAGCAAGGCCTCGATCTGCGGAGCATCGCTCTCCGAGAGGGCCACCACTGGAGAGATGTCTATGTCGTCCGCCATCCGGTGATCCTACATACCGAGGTGCCGTCGCTGGGCCCTGCAGTGGCCGAGATCTTCGAGGATGCTCTTCAAGAGCTGATCGGTGGTCGTCTCCGGGCCGACGCGCCGCTCATCGAACCAGGGGAGTGGTTGCCACCCGTCGTGCCATCGGCGGATCTCGTCTTCCCCGAACTCGTGTGCGAGCGGCCTGCCGGCGTGTCGCCGAATCGTCTCGTCGAGTCCGACATCGAACTGGTAGATCAGCGTCGTTCCGCGGTGTTCGCGGTGTAGCCGTTCGAAAGCGTCCGAGTAGTCGCGCAGATTGAAGATTCCGTCGAGGATGACGTCGTATCCGAGATCCAGCGCCTGCCGGGCGGTGCCGGTGATCAGGATGCTCGCATCTCGAGAACGTTGCAGTCGATCGGCGCCGTGCAACAATTCGCGGCGAAAGTGATCCTGCGAAATGAGGGCGACCCGCTCGCCGAGTTCGGACCGCAGTGCCGTCGCCGTCGTCGTCTTTCCCGACGCCGCATCGCCGCGGAGGATGACGAGACGTGTGGAGTCGCTGCCGGTGAGAGCCATCGAATCATCCTTGCAGCGCCTGCCCGGCCGGTCCAGACGGGCGATCAATCGAGCGCGAACGGCATCCCCAGGGCGGCCCTGAGTCTCGATGCGAATGTCGCGCGATGGTCGGAATCCACCCAGTCCGCGTCGCCGTGCCGTTGGTACAGAAGATCACCCGGATAGCGGGGGAACACATGCACGTGCAGGTGCCAGACGTCCTGGCCTCCTGCGGGCTCATTGTGCTGCCGGATCGAGGTCCCCTCGCATCCGTACGACGACCGGATGCCGATCGCCACCTTCTGCGTCAGATCCCACACGGCGAAGCCATCCTCCGGTGACAGTTCATAGATGTTCTCCACATGTGTCCGCGGGATGACGAGCGCAGCTCCGGGGTTTCCCGGCCACCATTTCGGAGCAATCCGGGCGAATGCGCGGTCTGTGACGGCGACCACGTCGGACGGCGTGCTGTGTTCGTCGAACAGACCCTGTTGGAACCTGCAGAACGGACACGCATAGCCGGGCGGCTCATGGGTGGTCGGGTGCACGCATCGATCCTCGCACGGGGGGAGAGGGTGATCCTGGCGGCGGGGGCTGTGTCCGTCTCCCCGTTCCTGTCGGGCGCGTGTTGAATAGGCGAATGTCGCACTCTCTGCCGCCCGACCCCGTCGCAGGACCTTTGGCACACACCCGTCGGCGCTTCCTCCTCGCTGCCGGCACGGGTGTTGTCGTTACCGCAGCGGGAGTGTGGTTAGCGACGACCTCGGCGGCGCCCGACAACGAGACGACGACCCTGGATCCGGACAACCCGAGAGAGCTGTCGGAATATGCCCCCGTCTACGAGCGTGCGGTGAGAGGCCTCGAAGCGCCTCTCGGGTTCACGGACTGTGCGAACCCCACCGTCCGGGCTCATCGTGACACCGCGGGTAGCGACGGTCACGCGGTCACGCCGGTCATCGATCGGTTCGTTATCCACCACACCGGTACGACGGCGGACCAGTTGGATTTCCTCTCGCGCTGCAACAAGCGGTCGTCCGCGCCGACCTTCTATCTGCGCAATGATGGATCAGTCATCGAGTTGATTCGCCCAGGCGCGAAACCGTCCGCAACCGGAGCCGACTGGAACTGGCGATCCGTGGCAGTGGAGACTCTGAACGCCACGGGTGCGCCTGAGTACACCGTGACGGACGCTCAGCTGGAAGAACTCGCGCAGATGATCGCGTGGCTCGCGACTTTTGATGGCAAGAGTCTGGACGGCGTGCCGGTGTCGTTCACGATCGACCGGGAGCATGTCATCACGCATCGGGAGACCTGGTCGGGCACCGAGTGTCCCGGCCCGTACCTGCAATCTCGACTCGACGACATCGTGAGCCGTGCCCGGCAGATCTTCGACGGCGGGGAGTGACCTCGTTCACATGAACTGACATAATGTGCATTATCGGATATCCCACACGATGCGAGAGCGGCGCTCGATAGGCTCACATCGTGAACGGAAACAATGTCGACATCGACTGGGAATCCGCACGGGACGCGAACCAGGAGAACTGGGAAGATCGAGTCCCGTTGCATGAGAACGCCTACGGGCTCGACGTCTTTGACGAGCCAAGCCATCTCAGCGACGTCGTGCGTGACGATCTTGAGACGATGTCTGCGTTCCTTCCATCAGGAAGTCTGTCCGGGCTCGACCTGTGTCACCTCCAATGTCACATCGGCACCGACACGATCTCCCTGGCGCGCGCCGGCGCGAAGGTCACCGGCGTCGACTTCTCGCCGTCCGCGCTTCGTGCCGCCAGCGACCTTGCGACGCGTCTGGGCGTCGAGGCGACCTGGGTGGAGACCGACGTCCTCGACGCACGAGCCGCAGTGGAAGGCGACTTCGATGTCGTCTACACGAGCATCGGGACGATCACCTGGCTCGACGACTTGGACCGGTGGGCTGCGCAGATCGTGGCATTGCTCCGTCCCGGCGGCACGTTCTTCATCCGTGACGGCCATCCGGCGCTCTATGCGCTGGATGAGGACGCCCCAGGACTGATCACCCGTTACCCCTATTTCGCGACCGGGCACGCCCAGCAATGGGATGACGACTCCACCTATGCAGGAGACGGGCGCACCGCTCATACCCGCACGTACGAGTGGCCGCACCCGCTGTCCGAGATCCTCGGCGCGCTGCTCCGGGCCGGCCTCAGACTCGTTCACTTCGATGAAGGTCGAACCCTGCCGTGGCAGTTCAGCGACCGCATGCTCGAGGTTCCCGGCGGCTACGCCTGGCCGGCGAGCGAACGTGACCTGGTGCCCTGCACGTACACGATCATCGCCCGCCGAGACTGAAGCATCCCGCAGCGGTTTCGGAGGGACGCAGCAGCGCGGCATCCCTCCGAAACCATCAAGCGCCGACGTACTCGGCGAGGTGCTCCCCCGTGAGTGTCGATTTTTGGGATACCAAATCGGTCGGCGTTCCCTCGAACACGACCTTTCCACCGTCGTGGCCAGCTCCGGGCCCGATGTCGATGATCCAGTCCGCGTGTGCCATGACCGCCTGATGATGCTCGATCACGATCACCGTCTTGCCGGCGTCGACGAGTCGATCCAGCAACCCGAGGATCTTGTCTACATCGGCCAGGTGAAGGCCCGTCGTGGGCTCGTCGAGAACGTAGACATCGCCCTTCTCCCCCATCTGGATCGCGAGCTTGATCCTCTGGCGCTCGCCTCCCGACAGCGTGGAAAGCGGCTGTCCGAGTGACAGATATCCGAGGCCCACGTCTTCCATGCGTCCGAGGATCGCCGTGGCCGCAGGCAGCTTGGCTTCTCCGTCGCTGAAGAAGACTCTCGCCTCCGATACGGGAAGATCGAGAACCTGGGTGATGTCCTTGCCGGCCAGCTTGTATTCGAGCACGCTCGTCTGAAAGCGCTTGCCGCCGCAGTCTTCGCAGGGCGTCTCGATCGTGTCCATGAACCCGAGCTCAGTGATGATCACGCCAGCGCCCTTGCAGGAGGGGCAGGCTCCCTCGGAGTTCGCGCTGAACAGAGCAGGCTTGACGCCGTTCGCCTTCGCGAAGGCTTTGCGGATCGGCTCCAGAAGTCCCGTGTACGTCGCGGGGTTGCTCCGCCGAGAGCCCTTGATCGCGGCCTGGTCGATAGCGACGACGCCCTCGCGCTTGGAAACGGATCCGTGGATGAGCGAGCTCTTACCCGAACCCGCCACTCCCGTCACGACGGTGAGCACGCCCGTCGGAATGTCGACATCGACGTCCTGCAGGTTGTTGGCCGTCGCGCCGCGGACCTCGATCGCTCCAGTGCCCGCGCGCACCGCATCCTTCAGCTGCGCCCGATCGTCGAGGTGATCTCCGGTCTTCGTGCCGCTGGCCTTCAGTCCCTCGACCGTGCCCTCGAAGCAGATCTCCCCGCCGGCACTCCCCGCACCCGGCCCCAGGTCGACGACGTGGTCGCCGATGACGATGGTCTCGGGCTTGTGCTCGACGACCAGCACGGTGTTGCCCTTGTCGCGAAGCTGGAGCAGCAGCCCGTTCATCCGCTGGATGTCGTGCGGGTGCAACCCGATGGTCGGCTCGTCGAACACATAAGTGATGTCGGTGAGCGACGACCCGAGGTGGCGCAGCATCTTGATGCGCTGCGCCTCTCCCCCGGAAAGGGTTCCGGAGGGGCGCTCGAGGCTGAGGTAGCCGAGGCCGAGGGTCACGAACGCATCGAGGTTGGCGCTGAGCGCCTGCAGCAACGGTCCTGCTTCTGGGAGGTCCAGCCCGCGCACCCATTCGGCGAGGTCTGTCACCTGCATCCGACATGCATCCGCGATGCTGACGCCCTCGATCTTGGAGGAGCGCGCGCCTTCCGTGAGCCGGGTGCCGTCGCACTCCGGGCAGACCGCGAAAGTGGCGACCCGCTCGACGAACGCCCGGATGTGCGGCTGCAGCGCATCGAGGTCTTTCGACAGCATCGACTTGGTGATCTTCGGGATCAGACCCTCGTAGGTCATGTTGATCCCGGAGATCTTCACCTTCGTGACCTCGCCGTAGAGGAAGAGATGGCGTTGTTTGTCAGTGAACTCAGCGATCGGCTTGTCAGCCGGATAGAAGCCCGACTGCGAGAAGCCCTTCACCATCCACCCGTCGGCGGTGTATCCGGGCACCATGATGGCGCCCTCGTCGAGCGACTTGGACTCATCGATGATCTGGGCGAGATCGAGGTCGGACACCGCTCCCCTGCCCTCGCATCGCGGGCACATGCCACCGAGATAGATCGCATCCTTCACGATCTTCTTCTCGCCGCCGGGGCCGGTCATCACCCCGCTGGCCTTCTGCGTCGGGATGTTGAACGAGAACGCCGTAGGTCCGCCGATGAACGGCTGCCCGAGCTTGCTGAACAGGATGCGGAGCATCGCGTTCGCATCGGTGACGGTTCCGACAGTCGACCGCGGGTTGGCGCCGAGGCGCTCCTGATCGACGATGATCGCGGTCGTAAGCCCCTCGAGGATGTCGACGTCTGGCCGAGGCACCGACGGCATGAAGCCCTGCACGAAAGCGCTGTAGGTCTCGTCGATCATCCGCCGAGACTCCGCGGCGATCGTGTCGAAGACGAGCGAGCTCTTCCCCGAACCGGACACGCCGGTGAACACGGTCAGGCGACGTTTCGGAATGTCGACGCTGACATCTTTCAGGTTGTTCTCCCGTGCGCCTTGCACCCGAATCAGGTCATGGGTGTCGGCGGGGTGCTCGTCAGCGGTCATCGGCGTCCTTCGTAGGGTCGGTTGATGGTCAGGCGGCCTGGTTGATACGGAGCAGATTGCCTGCGGGGTCGCGGAATGCGCAGTCTCGAACGCCGTACGGCTGGTCCATCGGCTCTTGGACGACATCGGCGCCGCCTTCGACGAGGCGCTCGAACAGGCCGTCGACATCATCGCTCGCCAGCGTCAGAGCTGCATAGCTGCCCTTGGCGATCAGCTCGAGGATCGTCTGACGCTCGGTGTCGGTGATGCCGGGGTCGGTTGCCGGCGGGTGCAGCACGATCGACGTCTCCGGCTGGCCTTCCGGCCCGACGGTGAGCCAGCGGAGACCGTCGTAGCCGACATCGTTGCGCACTTCGAAACCGAGCGCGTCGCGGTAGAACGCGAGAGCCGCCTCGGCGTCGGTGTGCGGAAGGAATGCGTAGTGGATGCTGATCTTCATGGTCTTCACGTTAGGTGCGCACCGGTACGCGGCGCTTCTTGATTCCTGATCGGTCTGGTTACCTGCTTCGCTTGGAACGAGGGAATCCCTTCGACGTTCGCGGCGCGTTCACGGTACACGCTGGGTGCGACACCGACCAGTTCCGAGAATCTCGTGCTGAATGTGCCGAGCGATGAGCACCCGACCTCGAAGCACACTTCGGTCACCGTCAGGTCGCCTCGGCGCAGGAGCGCCATCGCCCGTTCGATCCGTCGCGTCATCAGATAGGAATACGGAGACTCTCCATATGCTTCCTTGAACTGTCGGCTGAGATGGCCAGCCGACATGTGCACTCCGCGTGCGAGCGCCTCCACATCGAGTGGCTTCGCGTACTCCCGGTCGATGCGGTCCCTGACTCTTCGCATCACGGTCAGCTCGCGGAGGCGAACTTCGTCGGCGGCTGTCACCTCTCGATAGTGCCATGTCCCAGGAAGTCGCGGCATGACGGAGAGAAACGCGGGTGGCCGCTTCTCCCCCGCAGCGGGTCGCGAGAGCGCTACCCTGAGGATGCATCCTCACAGGATCTTCTCAGAAAGGGGTCCCCACCATGACTGAACCACTCACCGAGGCCAAGTCCTTGTTCAAGTCGATCCGCGTCACGCTGGCCGTCGCCGGTGTCCTCGCGCTGATCGCAGGTATCGTCCTCCTCGTCTGGCCGGTGAAGTCCGCTGTCATCGTCACGGCGATCTTCGCCTCGTACCTGATCATCGCTGGTCTGGTCTACGTCGGACTCGGTATCTTCTCGAGCGCGAAGGGCGGATGGGCACGTGTCGGCCACATCGTCCTCGGGCTGCTGTACATCGCAGCCGGTGTCATCGCGTTCTTCAACCTGAACGCTGCTGCAGCCACGCTCGCGTTCGTCGTCGTGATCTTCATCGGCGTCAGCTGGATCGTGGACGGCGTCGTGGCGCTGACCCTCCTGGGTAGCGACGGTTCTCGCGTCTGGACGCTCCTGTACGCGATCCTGAGCATCATCGCGGGAATCATCGTGCTGTTCTCGCCGCTCATCGCCGGTTTCGCTTTCTGGCTGCTGCTCGGAATCGCGCTCGTCGTGCTCGGAATCGTCCAGATCGTGCGTGCCATCACGCTCGGCAAGGACGCGAAGGAGTTCGTCGCCGCGGTTCAGGATGGCGCCGCGAGCTGACACATCCCGTCAACACACAGATCGGCCCCGTCCAGCGTGATGCAGGACGGGGCCGATCTGTGTGTCTACGCCTACTCGGCGACGAACGCGCTCACATCGCCGACCAGGCGCGTGTTGTCCGCAGGTACGGGGTCGACCGTGGCCTTGGCGACCTCAGCCGCGAACTCCGACACGTTGTACAGCTTGCCGGCCGACTCGCGGCGCTCTGCGATCGCGCCGGGGTTCGCTCGTTCCAGCAGCGTCGCGGTGATGGTGCCCTCGATCATGTCGCCGGAGACGACGGTGAATCCGACTCCCTTTTCCGCGAGGCCGGGGATGAGCTCACGAAGCGCATCCTCGCCGGCACGCTTCGAGAGCGCGACCGGCTCATACTCCGGCATGGTCGGCGTGGTGCGGATGAAGTGCGCCTGGTGGCTGGTCACGAACACGACGCGCGCGCCTTCGCCGAGCAGCGGCGTCGCCGCGTTCAGGACGTTGAGCTGTGCGTCGCGGTTCAGGGTCAGCGCGTAGTCCTCGGCCATCCCCGACTCCATGCCTCCTGAAGCGTTGAGGACCAGGACGTCGAGCCGACCGTACTCAGCGCGAATGGCGTCGAACATCTCGGCGACGGACGCCGGGTCCGTCAGGTCGGCGCCGACCACGAGCGCCCGGCGCCCGAGCTCGCGCAGCTGAGTGGCCAGCTTCTCCGCACGGGGGGCCTTGTTGCGGAAGTTGATGACGACATCGGCACCGGCCTCGGCGAGGTAGCGCACGGTATCGGCACCGATGCCCCGCGACGAACCGGTGACAAGGGCGACCTTGCCGTCAAGGGATCCTGCGGGAAGAACGTCGGTCACGGTGACTCCTCATGATGCGTGAAAAAGCCGTGATCGCACGGCCCTCACACACTACCAAGCACGCGCTGTGGCGCCGGGATCGGTGGTCCCCCGCGTGATACGTTGACCACAAAGGAGGCCGCATGGACAACTTCGCGACATTCGTCACGTTCATCGACCAATGGGCTTGGATCGGCTGGCTGGTCCTGATCGCCGTCTTCCTCGTCATCGAGATGCTCTCGCTGGATTTCACTTTCCTCATGCTGAGCTTCGGCAGTGTCGTCGGTCTCGTCACCGATCTGATCGGCGTTCCGGTCTGGGTGCAGGTGATCATCGCTGCGGCCGCTGCCGCGCTGTTCATTCTGTTCCTGCGCCCGCCGCTGCTCAAGCGATTGCGGCGCGGCGAAGACCCCACCAAGTCCAACGTCGACGCGCTCGTCGATCTGCGCGGCATCGCGCTGCATGAGATCACTCAGATCTCCGGTCAGGTCAAGCTCGCCAACGGCGACACCTGGACCGCACGCGCCGCCACCCCCGTTCCGATCCCGCAGGGTGCCCCGGTTGCCGTGAGCGCGATCAACGGCGCCACCGCCATCGTCCGTCCCGTAAACGACTAGGAGAACTCCGTGAACGACGCATCGTTCATCCCCACCGCGATCCTGTGGATCCTCGTGATCGCGATCATCATCTTCGTGGTGGTCACGGTTGCCCGCGCGATCCGCATCATCCCGCAGGCGACCGCAGGTGTCGTGGAGCGTCTCGGGCGCTATCACAAGACCTTGACCCCCGGCCTGAACGTGCTCGTCCCGTTCATCGATCGGCTGCGCCCCTTGATCGACATGCGCGAGCAGGTCGTGTCCTTCCCGCCGCAGCCCGTGATCACCGAGGACAACCTCGTGGTCTCGATCGACACCGTGGTCTACTTCCAGGTGACCGATGCGCGTGCCGCGACGTACGAGATCGCGAACTACCTCGGCGCCGTCGAGCAGCTCACCACCACCACGCTTCGCAACGTCGTCGGTGGTCTCAACCTCGAAGAGGCACTCACGAGCCGTGACAACATCAACGGCCAGCTGCGTGTGGTGCTCGACGAGGCGACCGGCAAATGGGGAATCCGTGTCGGTCGCGTGGAGCTCAAGGCGATCGATCCGCCTGTCTCCATCCAGGACTCCATGGAGAAGCAGATGCGTGCCGAGCGTGACCGTCGAGCGGCCATTCTCACTGCCGAGGGAACCAAGCAGTCGGCGATCCTCGAGGCCGAGGGTGCTCGACAGGCCGAGATCCTCCGTGCCGAGGGTGACAAGCAGGCTGCCGTTCTTCGCGCGCAGGGTGAAGCCGAGGCCATTCAGAACGTCTTCAGCGCCATCCACCAGGGAGCGCCTGACGACAAGCTCCTTGCGTACCAGTACCTGCAGATGCTGCCGAAGATCAGCGAGGGCCAGTCCAACAAGCTGTGGATCATTCCGAGCGAGCTCACCGAGGCGCTGAAGGGCATCGGCAGCGCGTTCACCCCGAAGCCGGGCCAGGGCCCGACGAACACGCTTCCGGGCGCGTGACGCACCCCTACTTCTCGAAGACGCGGCATCCCCGAGTCCTCGCCCACCGTGGTCTGATCACCGCGGCGGGCGAGGACTCGGGCGTCTGGGAGAACTCCGCTGCCGCGTTCGCGGCCGCGCATGCGGCGGGCGTGGAGTACATCGAGTCCGACTGCCAGGTCACCGCCGACGGTGATGTGGTGCTCTTCCACGATGCGACTCTCGACCGCCTCGCCGGTGACGCTCGCGCGGTCAGCGACGTCCGCACCCGAGAACTGCGTGCGCTGTTCTCCGACCACGGCGGTCTCCTCACAGTGGCCGAGGCCCTGGCGTCCTTTCCTGAAGTCCGCTTCAACATCGACGTGAAGACGGGCGCTGCGGTGGAACCACTCGGGCCGATTCTCGTCGAGCACACGCACCGGGTGCTCGTGACGAGCTTCTCCGACGCGAATCGCCGTGCGACGTTGGCTTCCGTGCTGCGATCCGGAGCATCGCTTCGCCCGGCCACGTCTGGTGGAAGCAGGACGATCGCCGCGTTGCGGGCGCTCTCCGCCCTCCGCCTCTCCCCCACTCGGGTGCTGCGCGAGATCGATGCGCTCCAGATACCGGATCGATACGGTGCTCTGAAGGTGTTGACCCCCGCCCTTCTCCGTGCGGCTCATCGCCGCAGCGTCGAAGTGCATGTGTGGACCGTCAACGACCCCGCGGAGATGCGTCGACTCGTCGCTCTCGGCGTCGACGGCATCATCTCCGACCGGGCGGACGTCGCGCTCAAGACCCTCTCCCCTCGCTAGGCAACGACGCGCCCCATAACCTCCGCCGCTGGGATTAACCTGTGAGTTCCGCCGAGAAGACGCTCGCGTGGATGAAGCGCACAGGCTGGACCGTTATACCTGACAGCGACGAGAGGACCACACAATGGCAGATCGCAGCCTGCGCGGCATCCGACTCGGCGCCCAGAGCCTACAGAGCGAAGAGGGCGTCGTTTTCATGGAGCGCCGTGAGACCACCTACACCTGTGACACTTGCGGCCACGTCACGAACCTGATGTTCGCGGCGGATGCAGAGCCGCCCCAGACCTGGGAGTGCCGCGCGTGCGGCGCCGAAGCCCGCCTGAACGTCGACGGCCAGGCCGTCACGCTCGAGGCCAGCGACGAGAAGGCCGCCCGCACCCACTGGGACATGCTCCTGGAGCGCCGTACCCGTGCCGAGCTCGAGGAACTGCTCGAAGAGCGCCTCGCGTTCATCCGCGCCCGCCGTGGCGCCGGAGAAGACCCGACCCGCGAGAAGATCGGCGCCTAGCGCTTCCTGGCGCGCCACCACCCGACCAGGAGCGCGCCGAGACCGCCCCACAGCAGGATCGCCTGTACCCAGGGGCCAAGCACCACACCAGCCGTGAGGCCGGACCGGAGCTCGACATCTTCGAGCATCGCTCCGGCCTCATCTGCGTCCAGGCTGGTGACGGTCGATCCGTCCGCGCGGATGACCTGGCTGGTTCCCACTGTGGAGACGTTGACGACGCTGCGCCCGGTCTCGATAGCACGCATGCGGGCGAATGCCAGCTGTTGAAGGTTCTCGTCCGTGCCGCGGAAGTCGGCGTTGTTGGTCTGGAACACCAGCACCTCGGCGCCGGCGTTCAACCCCTGCCAGATGACGTCGTCGTAGATGACGTCGAAGCAGATGGCGAGACCGACGAGATCTCCGTCGACATCGACAATCGGCGGGTTCGAGCCTGGTGTGTACTCCCTCTGGATGAGTCCGATCAGATCGGGAGCCAGCGCGTTGAAGAAGGCACGGTCGGGCACGTACTCGCCGAACGGAACCGGGTGCCGTTTGTCGTGCACTTGCGTCGCGGTGCCGTCGGCGTTCCACAGCATCGACGTGTTGAAGTAGCGGTCGTCCCGTCCGGTGGCCGCATTGGCCAGCAGCGGAGCGTCGATCCGGTTCGAGATGAGGGTCATGCGCCGAGCGAGGGCATCGATCTGGAACGGATCGCCATCGAGTGAGCCCTCGGGCCAGACCAGGAGATCGACGTCCTCGCCGTAGAGCGGGGCGGTCGCGTCGGTCTGCGCCTGGATGACCGCGAACGGCTCGCGCTCATCGAAGTATCCCGTCGGCCCGTTACCCTGGACGGCCGCGATCCTCATGGAACCGGTGGAGGACGTCGGGAACAGCGGTGTGAACAGCAGGACGACGACGAGTACTGCCGGCACGACAAGGCGAAGCGGAGTGCGCCAGGCGCGCAACCGCACGACCTCGATGAGCATCGCGACGATCAGCACCATCAGGAAGCCGAGCCCGCTGACTCCCACCCACGAGGAGATCGGTGCGAGCGGGCTCTCCGCCTGGCTCATGCCGATCCGTGCCCACGGGAAGCCTCCGTAGGGCCAGGAGCCGACGAACAGCTCACGGCCGACCCACAGGGCGGCAACGACGCTCGGGAGGCCCAGCAGTCGTCCTGCGGCTCCTGGGAAGGCCCGCGGCAGCCAACGGTAGGCGAGAGCGATCGGTACCAGGGCCAGAGCCGTCAGTACGCCCTCCACGACGCTGAGCGCCGCCCAGGGAATCGGGCCGAGATAGCGAGAGGTCCACGACACGAGAAGCCCGAAGAACAGGATGCCGTAGACGAGTCCGACCAGCAGCGCTCCTCCGAAGCGTCGCCCGATCAGCGCGACGAGCAGCAGTGCGGTCGCAGGGAAGGCGAGGATCCAGACTGCCGCCGCGGGATACGAGAAGAACATCAGCACGGCAGCAAGCGCTGCGCTCGATGTCGCGGCCCACAGCGGCAGGAGAGGGCGCTGTGGAACTCGGGGTTCGGGCATAGTCTTCACGCTCACATGGATGAGTAGGCGACGATGCCGCGGCGCACGCCGTCGAGGGCGGCGCGGGCAGTGCGGGCGAGCGTGGCATCCTCTGCGACGATCGACAGCTGATCGAGCAGGTCGATCGTCTGCTTCGTCCAGCGCACGAAGTCGCCGGCGGCCATGTCGGCGTCGATGAGGACTCGATCGAGCATGCCGCCGCGCGCCCAACTGTGCATCGCACCGGCCAGCCCTGCGGCCAGAGGCTCACTCCCGGGCAGGTGGTGATCCTGCTCCAGATCGTCGAGCTCGGCCCAAAGGGTGGTCGTCTTCTCGTACGCGGCTCGGAAGGCTCCACGAGGCAGGCCCCGCTCCCCCGAGTTCGCCTCGTCACGCCGGGGCTCGTACACGAGGCAGCACGCCATCGCGGCGAGGGAAGGAGCATCGAGGCCTGCCCACAGTCCCTGGCGAAGAGACTCGGCCACGAGCAGGTCCCGTTCGCCGTAGATGCGCCGCATGGTGCGTCCGGCGTCGGTCAGCGCGGCTTCTCCGTCAACCTCGGTCAGGTAGTCCAGCGTCTCCAACACCTCGACGACGCGATCGAAGACGCGCGCCACTGTTCCGGTGCGCGTCTCGATCTGACGCCGGATCCGATCGGTCTGTCGTTTGAGCTTCCAATAGCGCTCCGCCCATCGGGCATGCGCCTCACGGTCGGGGCAACGATGACAGGGGTGACGCTGCATCTGCGTCCGGAGGGTCTGAATACGCTTCATGCGCTTGTCGCGAGAGGCCCGCGGCGCGTTCGAGTCCTGCCGGTTCTTCTTCTCGAGGTCGCTCAGCTCACGTCGGATGGCCGCGTACTCCGGGAAATCGCCGTGCTCGCAGGCCATCGCCGTCTGGTAGCCCGCAAGCGACTCCTCGGCCTCCCGCACCTGCCGTGCGAGTCCGACGACTGCGCGATCCGCCTGGAACTGCGCGAACGACGACTCGAGGATCTGCCGGGCCCTGGACTTGCCGAACATGTCGATCAGGTTGACGGCCATGTTGTAGGTGGGCCGGAAGCTGGAATTCAGCGGGTAGGTGCGTCGGGACGCGAGCGCCGCGACCGACTGCGGATCCATCCCCTCGGTCCACTGCACGACAGCGTGGCCCTCGACGTCGATCCCCCGACGCCCTGCGCGTCCGGTGAGCTGGGTGTACTCCCCCGACGTGATGGCGACACGGGCTTCGCCGTTGAACTTCTCCATCTTCTCGAGCACGACAGTGCGCGCCGGCATGTTGATTCCGAGCGCGAGGGTTTCCGTGGCGAAGACGACTTTCACGAGCTTGCGCTGGTAGAGCTCCTCGACGACTTCCTTGAAAGCGGGCAGCAGTCCGGCGTGGTGGGATGCCACACCCCGTTCGAGGTTGTCGAGCCACTCCCAGTAGCCCAGCACGCCGAGATCCTCCTCCTGGAGGGTGCGCGTGCGCTCTTCGACGATCGCGCGGATCTCGGCCCGTTCGTCGTTCGAGGTCAGCCTGATGCCGGAGCGACGTACCTGCTGCACGGCCGCGTCGCAGCCCACCCGGCTGAAGATGAAGAAGATCGCGGGGAGCAGGTTCGCGCGCTCCAGCAGGCGGATGACATCGGGGCGATCCATCCGCTCGATGCTGCGGACATTCGAGGCTCGGACCGGACGGCGGCCGCCGCGGGGCGGCCGCTGGGCTTGGCGACCCGCGTGTCGGTTGCTGCGATAGGACTGCGCCTGACGGTTGTTGTCGTAGTTCGAACCTGTCGATGAGCGGATGCGCATCAACTCCTGGTTCACCTGTGCTGTGGCGATTCCGGCACGATCGTCGAACAACGGAAGGAGGTCGTCACGGACCAGCACGTGCTGCTCCAGAGGCACGGGCCTGATCTCCGAGACGATCACCTCGGTATCGCCGCGAACCGTGTCGAGCCAGTCGCCGAACTCCTCCGCGTTGGACACCGTGGCACTCAACGACACCAGCCGCACACGGGCCGGGAGGTGGATGATGACCTCTTCCCAGACCGCGCCGCGGAACCGATCTGCGAGGTAGTGGACCTCGTCCATGATCACGTACCGCAGGTCACGCAGGGCCGCGGAATCGGCATAGATCATGTTTCGCAGCACTTCGGTGGTCATCACCACGATGCGGGCGTTGCCGTTGATGTTCGTGTCGCCGGTGAGCAACCCCACCTGGTCGGCGCCGTACACCTCGACCAGTTCACGGAACTTCTGGTTCGACAGCGCCTTCATCGGCGTCGTGTAGAACGCCTTGTCGCTCGAAGTCTGCATGGCGAGGTGGATCGCGAACTCGCCGACGATCGTCTTTCCGGCACCGGTCGGCGCGGCGACGAGCACGCTGCGTCCGCTCTCGAGCGCATGACACCCCGCGACCTGGAACGGATCGAGCTGGAACTTCTGCAGTGCCGCGAATGCCGTCGACTGCGGATGCTCCACTGCTTCCTGCGCGCGCGCGTACTTCTCCGAAGGAGAACTCATGCCGGATCCGGCAGAAGCCCCGAGGCCTCGTCGCGCTTGCGCTTACGCCGGTCGAAGAGCATCGACAAACCTGCAGCCGCGAAGAAGAGCACGATCAGGATGCCGGCGAGCATCAGCATGCTGACGACATCCGCAGCCGGAGTCGCGAGCGCCGCGAACACCGTCGCGATGATGATCGCGACGCGCCATCCCTTGAGGATCGCTTTGCCCGACATGACTCCCGCGAGATTCAGCGCCACGAGGAACACCGGGAGGACGAAGGAGACCCCGATGACGATCATCAGCTTGAAGACGAAGTCGTAGTACTCCTGCGCGTTGTAAAGGTTCGTCGCTCCGTCCGGGGTGAAGCTCCACATGAGTTCGATCACGTGGGGCATGATCATCACACCCAGGTAGCATCCGGCGAAGAACAGCGGAACGGCGGCCACGACGAAGCCGATGGTGTACCGGATCTCCTTGCGGGTGAGCCCGGGCATGATGAACGCCCACACCTGCCAGAGCCAGACCGGCGCTGAGAGGAAGAGCCCGATCGAGAACGCGATGCGCATGCGCATGTCGAACGCGGCGGTGATCGTGCCGAAGTTCAGCGCACTGAAGTCGTCACCACGCTTCTCGGCGATGACCCTGATCGGCTCCGTGATGAAGTGGATCACCGGATCAGCCACTATGAACGCGATGACCATCCCGACGACAAGCGCGATCGCCGCGTACATCAGGCGCTTGCGCAGTTCGACGAGATGCGCGCCGAGCGACATCCGCCGATCCCGATTCGCCTTGGGCGTCACGGTCGGTTCGATGGTTGCCACGGGCGGTCAGGCGCGGGGCGGAGTCTCAGGGTCGATGCCCGAGTCCTTCACCGTGGTCGGCTCGACGACTACGGAATCGGCGCGAGAGGCGTCGTCATCCTTCATCGCCTTCATCTCGCCCTTGAACACGCGGGCCGACTGGCCCATGCTCTTCGCGAGAGCCGGCAACTTGGCAGCACCGAACAGGAGGAGGATCACGGCGAGCACGATAAGCAGGTGCCAGCCTTGCATTCCAGCGAACATGTCAGAATTCCCGTCGTCAGTGAGCGTTCGATCCAGTCTACAGATCAAACCTTTGCATCGGGCTTGTGATAGAGCGCGAGTCCTGATGCGGCCCAGTCCCTTGTCGCGGAACGCGCGACGCCGGGCTCGAGAACCTCCATCGCCCCGCCGAACCGCGCGGCAAGTCGCTTGATGCTGCGAGGGTCGGCGAGATGCAGCTGGGCGGTCACCGATCCGTCGATCGCCTCTGCTGTGCCGGTCGGCACGAATCCGCTCAGAAGCGGTGCGAGTCGCTCGGGCACCCGCACCGTGACCACGCGTTCGTCGTCCAGCCCTGCGAATGCCTCCGGCACCTGATCGCCACCATGGGTGATCCTGATGTCGGTCAGAGTCGGTGCGCTCACGCGATCGAGGTGGAAGGTGCGCATCGCCTGCCGCAGATGGCACCACCCCTGCAGATACCACTGTCCGTTCGTGATGAGGATCTGCATCGGGTCCACCGTGCGAGTCGTCGGCGCGGCGTCCGGAGCCTGGTAGGTGAATGAGATCGCGACGCCCTCGTGCAGGCCTCGTGCCACGGCCTCGCGAACCTCGTCGACGGCGCTCGGAGCCACGACCACGTCGGCGGTGGCGTCTGCTGCACCGCGGGAGAGTTTCGAGATCAGTCCGGCTACCAGACCTGAATCCGACACAGCCGGCACGGCCGCCACCATCTGCAGGCCGGCGAGAAGCGCCGCTGCTTCTCTTGCGGTGAAGCGCGGCACGCGGCGGAGGGCGACGTCGTTCGTGATCTCGATGACGTCTTCGAGATCGAGCAGATCCCAGTTGATGTCGAACATCTCCTGCGGCTGCTGCCAGTAGCCAGACTCCCCGGGCAGGCCGATGACGGTGAGCTTCTCGACCATCCCGCGCATCTCCTGCGCGGTCACACCGAACTCTGCTGCTGCCTCTTCGAGGGACACCTGACCGTGCTCGAGCAGATACGGCACGAGGGTCAAGTACAGCCGCACGCGATCAGCAGCGAGCAGCGGTTTCGATTTCGCGCTCATCTCGCCTCCTCGGCATCGGCGTTGGCGCGGACGACTGCTTGGAGCCGAGAGATGACGGCCTCACGCAGCGGTGCAGGCTCCACTACTCGTACTTCTGGCCCGTAGGAGGCAAGTTCATCGGCGAGGATGTGCAGATCGACGAAGGGAACGTTGATGCCCTGTGCCGCGGTCGTCGCCCTTCTGCCCAGGCGCAGCGCTGCCTCCGTGCCGGGGGTGATCTCCAGCAGCGCGGAGTTCTCGGATGCGACACGCTCCAGCCCCGACAGCGCACGCTCCCCCGCACCGTCACGCAGCGCAGGGTCGAATGCCTGTGAGCTCACGCGCACGTCGCCGACGATTCGACTGAGAAGGAAGGTGCGATCTTCTTCTGCGTCCACGTCGACGCCGAACACATGCCATCGAGCTTCGTAGTCGACGAGTGCCAGCGGGCGGATGCGCCGACGACGGGGTGCTTCTTCACCAGGCTTCAGATACTCGAAGGCGACCACTCTGCACCGCTCGATGGCGTCCTGAAGCGGAGAGAACGCGGCATCCCGCGCCGTGATCCGCGGAGCGAAGCCGATGATCGGCTCATCACCGTCGATGCCCAGCGCGCGAATCTTCCGGACGCCCGACTGGGCATCTCCGGAGACCGATTCCGCGCTCCAGACGCTGCCGGCGAGACGCAGGACGGCGAGCTCCGCAGGAGAGAACTCGATATCGCTGGGGAGGTCGTATTCCGCCTGCGGAATGCGATAGCGGGCCTCGCGGAGGTCGTTCGGATCAGCGGCATCTCCGATCGTCTCGATCGGAACGCCGAGCGAGCGCAACTCTTCCTTGTCACGCTCGAACATCTTCTCGAGCGCGTCTGATCGGGTGCCGGCTTCGGCGCGCTGCCGATAACCCGAGACGTTGTCGAGGATCTGCTGCTTGGTCAACCCGATCTCCGTGGCCATCAGCGCCACGACGAGATTCGTCAGGCGCTCCTCCGCGGGGATACGGGCAGCCATCACTTCGTGGGCGCCGTCACTGCGCCCAGGATGTCGACGACCACAGCAGTGGCAGGAGTGCTCTCGGACGCAGGGAAGACGACGAGGAGCTGAGATCCGACCGTGGCGCCGACGAGCTGTTCCGCCGCCGCACCGATGCTGGCTTCTGCGCCCCACGAACTCGTGGTGACCTTCTTCTCATCCCAGCCGACGCCCATGATGTTGGACACGACGATGTCGCCCGCCTTCACCTTGGGCCCGTCGCCCTTGATCAGAGTCTGCGTGGTGATCTCGGTCGGTGCCGGCACGTCGGGGATGATGACCCCAGGGGTGCCGTCAGGAGCGCGCACCACCGTCGGAAGCCCACGTGCATCGTTGAACTGCAGCGCACCCGAAGCCTTCGAGGGCATGACATCGAGAACGTCGATGACCGCGACGATGTTCTCGCCCTTGTCGAGTCCGAACGCTTCGACGTTCTGGGCCCCGAAGTCTTCAGGCGTGAGGACTGCGAGCACCCTGCTGCCGGCGGTCGCGCACTCCAGCACATCAGAGAGGCCGGCGGAGCGCTGAGCCCAGTAGTCGATGCTGTGCACACGGCTCTGGTCGCCGTTGAACTCGGACTGGTAGAGCTTCTCGCCGCTGTCGCCGCCATAGAAGGCGATGTCGAGGACCACTGGCTGGAACTTCGTCTCGAGCGCCAGGCCGTCACCGACCGTGACGTCGGCGTACGACGTCTTGTCGGACTTGACTGGTCCGAAGACCGAGACCTCCGGAAGTGAGCCGATGTCGCCGCTCACGTCTGCGACGTTCAAGATCTTTTCGTTGCCGCCGCGATCACACGCGACGGCACCGTCGGATGCGGTCGCGGTGCACCCGGTCAGGGCGAGGACGGCGAGGCTGAGGGATGCCAGAACGGCGGACGTTTTACGCACGCGCTCCAGTCTATTCCGTCGCGTGCCCGGAATCGCGCGATGCGGCAGCCAGGCGCGCCCCTTCCGCGGCCTTCTCGGCTTCCCTGGCGCGCTTGCGGAGGTTCTTGTCGCTGATCTCGCGGTCGCCGACGGCGCCGGGCGTCCACGCTTCCACGTCTTCGTCTCCGTAGCTGCTCTTCGACGCGCGTCGCTTGACCGTCGGTGCGACAGCTCCGGGCGCGAGTCTCCGAGCGGTGAGCAGGAACCCGGTGTGCGCGACCATGCGGTGGTCGGGTCGCACTGCGAGGCCTTCGACATGCCAGCCGCGGACCATCGTCTCCGAGGCTTCGGGGTCGGTGAAGAGGCCGGTGTGGCGGATGTACTCCGCCACACGCGAGAGCTGTGTCGCCGTCGCCACATAACAGAGGACGACCCCGCCCGGCGTGAGCGCCTCGGCGACGGCGTCGATGCACTCCCACGGTGCGAGCATGTCGAGCACGACGCGGTCCACGGACCCTGCGACTGCTTCGTTCGGAAGCGATTCGACCAGATCGCCCACGACGACTCGCCAGGTGTCAGGGTGCTCACCGAAGAACGTCTCGACGTTGCCGCGCGCGACATCGGCGAAGTCTTCGCGACGCTCGAACGAGATCAGTGTGCCCGCGGTGCCGATGGCGCGCAGGAGCGAAAGGGAGAGTGCGCCCGATCCGACTCCGGCCTCGACGACGACGGCGCCGGGGAAGACGTCGGCCTGCATCACGATCTGAGCGGCGTCCTTCGGATACACGATCGCCGCGCCACGGGGCATCGACATCGCGAAGTCCCGCAGCAGTGGTCGCAGCGCCAGGTAGTCGTGGCCCGAGCTGTTGGCCACCACCGACCCATCCGGCAGGCCGATCAGGTCACGGTGGCGAAGCACACCCTGGTGCGTGTGGAGCTCGCCGTCCTCCCGGAGCGTGACGGTGTGCAGACGGCCCTTGGGGCCGGTCAGCTGCACACGGTCCCCCACGCGGAACGGCCCGCTCGGCCGCTGGACACGGGATTCGGTCATCGGGTGGCTCCTGTCACGGCGCTGTTGCTGTCGAAGAGGTCGGTGAGGTCATCGGCTCCCCGGCCGGCGAGCGTCGCCCAGAGCTCATGCGCACCGAGGTGGTCGAGCGGAACGATGTGCGGCACTGCGAGCGTGAGAGCACCGGAGGCGAGGCCTGCGCGGACACCGGTCGGCGAGTCTTCGATGACGATCACCTCGGCGATGTCCACATCGAGAAGAGCAGCCGCCTGCAGATACGGCTCGGGGTGCGGCTTGGGGTTGTCGACGTCGTCGCCGGCGACGACGATGTCGAACGCCTCGAAGTCGATCAGGTCGATCACGCTCAGTGCCATCCGCCGCAGCGACATCGTCACGAGGCCGGTCGGAATGCCCGCCTCCCTCAGATCGCGGAGCAGTTCACGGGCACCGGGTCGGAAAGGGACTCCCTGAGTGCGCAGCGACTCCTGCACGAGGTCGGTCAGGTGCGAGACGATCGCTTCGGCCTCCATCGCGACGCCCGCGTTCTGCAAGATCACGGCGCTGTCGATGAGCCCGCTTCCCACGAGCTGCAGTGCGTCCTCGTGGCTCCAGGAACCTCCGAACGATTCGACCAGCGCCGTCTCAGCCGCCATCCAATACGGTTCGGTGTCGACGAGTGTTCCATCCATGTCCCAAAGGACCGCGCTGGGCTTTCTGCTCACTGAACCCATGCTAGCCGGGGTGCCGCCCGCATCCTGTCCTCGCGGACTAGCCTGGAAGGATAACGACCGCGATCTCGAAGGGAGCCCTCGATGGATGTTCTCGGTCCGCGCATCGTCATCGCCGCCTTCGACGGGTGGAATGATGCGGGTGAAGCAGCCAGCGCCGCGATCGAAGCGTTGCGCTCGTCGTCGGAGTACGACCTCGTGCATTCCGTCGACCCTGAGCTGTACTTCGACTACCAGTACACGCGCCCATCCACCCGGATGGATGCGGAGGGTCGTCGCCAGCTCACCTGGCCCGAGGCGGGACTCTGGCGACCTCGCGACCCCGGACCCGGTCCCGAGTTCTGGCTCCTCACCGGAGCAGAACCAGCGCGTACCTGGCAAGCCTTCGCCTCGGAGTTCATCGATATCGCTTTACGAGACGACATCACCGGACTCGTCACCCTGGGGGCGATGCTGTCCGATGTCCCGCACACCCGACCGATCTCGATCTTCGCCTCCAGCCAGAACGAGCAGGTCCGTGAGGCGCACGATCTCGAGCGCTCGCTCTACGAGGGCCCGGTCGGAATCCTCAGCGTCTTCGAGCACTTCGCCGAGAACGCGGGCATCCCCACGGCGAGCCTCTGGGCGAGCGTCCCCCACTATGTCGCTTCGGCGACCCCATCACCGAAGGTGACGCTCGCGCTCCTCGACCGGCTCGAGGAACTCACCGGGCTCGACATCGATCGTCAGGCGCTTCGCACGGAAGCTGCTGCATGGGAGGCGTCCATCGACGCCGCCGCGTCTGAAGACGAGGACATGGCGGAGTACATCCGCCAGCTCGAGCGCACGCGCGACACGTGGGACTCTCCCGAAGCCTCCGGCGACGCCATCGCCCAGGCCTTCGAGCGCTACCTCCGCCGCCGTGATGACGGACCAGGCGACCGAAAGCGCTGAACAGGGCTCAGGCTGCGATGACGCCGGTGCCGAGCAGGACCAGGAGTACGGTGCCAAGCAGGATCCGGTAGATCACGAACGGCAGGAAGCTGCGCTTCGAGATCCAGTTCATGAAGAATGCGATCACGCCGAGTGCGACGACGAAGGCGATGCCGGTCGCTGCGAGAGTGTCTCCGAAGGAGAAGAACGAGGGCTCGTCCCAGCTCTTGAACACCTGGTAGAAGCCACTGCCGAAGACCGCGGGGATCGCGAGAAGGAACGCATAGCGCGCCGCCGCGGCACGCTCGTAGCCGAGGAAGAGTCCGATCGTGATGGTGCCGCCAGAACGGGAGACACCGGGGATCAGTGCCAGTGCCTGCGCGAACCCGAAGGCGATGCCGTTCGGGTAGGTCAGATCGTCGAGCTTGCGACGCTTCGCCCCCACGTAGTCGGCCACCCCGAGGAGTATGCCGAAGACGATCAGCATGACAGCGACGATCCACATAGATCGGAGCACGGTCTCGATCTGATCCTGGAACAGCAGCCCCAGCACCACGATGGGGATGCTGCCGATGATTATCAGCCAACCCATCCGGGCGTCCGGGTCGTTTCGCGGGGCCTTGCCGACGAGCGAACGGAACCATTGCGTCACGATGCGCACGATGTCGCGCCAGAAGAACACCACGACCGCCGCTTCCGTGCCGATCTGCGTGATCGCGGTGAACGCCGCCCCCGGATCCTCCCCTGACGGGAGGAACGTGCCGACGATGCGCAGATGTGCGCTGGAGGAGATCGGAAGGAACTCGGTGAGTCCCTGGACGATGCCGAGGATCAGAGCTTCGAGCAGGTGCATGGAGGGCTTTCAGTTCAAGGGCGACACGGAGCGCGCAGCGCTCAGTACGTGCGCAGCAGATCGGTCAGCACCCGCTGACCGAAGACAAGCGATTCTACGGGTACTCGCTCATCGACTCCGTGGAACATGCCCGTGAAGTCGAGGTCGGCCGGAAGCTTCAACGGTGCGAATCCGTAGCCGGTGATGCCGAGGTAGGCCAGCGCCTTGTTGTCGGTGCCGGCGCCGAGCAGGTACGGGATCACCGGTACACCCGGGTCATGACGGCCGATGCTGGCGACCATCGCCTCGACCAGCTCGCCCTCGAACGGTGTCTCCATGCCGATGTCGCGGACGACCGTCTCGATGACGATCTCGTCACCGACGATCTCCTGGAGCTCAGCCAGGACATCGTCTTCGGTGCCGGGGATCACGCGCACGTCGATGAGTGCCTCCGCGCGCTCAGGGATGACGTTGTGCTTGTAGCCCGCGGTCAGCGCGGTCGGGTTCGTCGTCGTGCGGAACGACGACCGGAGGAAGGCTTCGGCGGGTCCGGCAGCCGATGCGAGTGCGTCCGGGTCGTCGACGCTGCGTCCGCTGAGGGCGCTCAGTCCCTCGAGCAGAGCCTTCGTCGTCGAAGTCAGCCGGATCGGCCAGCGAGTACGTCCGATCGCTGCGACCGCCTCGGCGAGCTTCGTCACGGCGTTGTCGTCATGTAGGCGGCTGCCGTGGCCCGCACGCCCCTTGGCGACCAGACGGATCCAGATCAGGGCCTTCTCCCCCACCTGCAGCAGGTAGGCGCGTCGGTCGTCGACGGTGATGGAGTAACCGCCGACCTCGCTGATCGCGGCCGTCGCGCCCTCGAACCACTCGGGGTGGTTCTGCACGACGAGGGCCGAACCCTCGACACCGCCGTTCTCTTCGTCGGCGAAGAACGCCAGCACGAGGTCGCGCTCCGGCTGCTCCCCCGCGCGCAGGATCTCTGCGACCGACGTGAGGATCATCGCGTTCATGTTCTTCATGTCCACGGCACCTCGACCCCACAGCATCCCGTCCTGCACGAGGCCTGCGAACGGATCGACGCTCCAGTCCTCGGCCATCGCGGGAACGACGTCGAGGTGGCCATGCACGACGAGCGCCGGCTTGCTCCGATCTCGCCCCGGCACTCTCGCCATCACGTTCGTGCGACGCGGGATCGGCTCGTAGTACTCGATCTCGAGCCCGAGCTCTTCCAGGTAGGCCCCGACGTACTGGGCGGCCTCGCGCTCGCCCTTCGCGTTGCCGCCACCGAAGTTGGACGTGTCGAAACGGATGAGGTCGCTCGCGATGCGGACGACCTCCGGAAGGGACGGATCGGTCATGGGTCCAGGCTATCGAAATCACGCGCCACGCCCGGGCGTACGGCTCGGTTCGAGAGGCCGCGGAGGACGTGGTAATGTCATTCTTCGGTCGGCAACGATCATCCAACACCTGCGCGGGTGGCGGAATGGTAGACGCGCTACGTTGAGGTCGTAGTGCCCGTAAGGGCGTGGGGGTTCAAGTCCCCCTCCGCGCACAAGAAGAAGAAGGCCCCGGATCCACAGATCCGGGGCCTTCTTCGTTGTCTTCGTCACTCGCGGGACAGGCACTGTGGCCGGCCCCGCGAGCGATCAGGAATCAGGCCACGCCGACGCCGAAGACCAGACCGAGAACGTAGGTGATGGCAGCGGCACCGAAGCCGATCGCCAGCTGACGGAGAGCTCGTCGCAGGGGCGGTCCTCCGGAGAGGACACCCACCATCGCTCCGGTACTCAGCAGCGCGATACCGACGAGCACGAGAGCCACGATGACCGCGGTCGCACCCTGCAGCCCGAAGATCCAGGGCAGGACGGGGATGATCGCCCCGGATGCGAACAGGAGGAAGCTGGAGATCGCCGCAGTCCAGTCGCTGCCGACGATCTCATGGTCATCTGCGCCCTGGATGTTCACGGGGCCGGTTGCCGTGCGGCTGACTCCCGCTTGTGCGGCCGCGACGATGCGCCGCGCCCGCGACAGGGACTCCGCCTGATCGATGCCGCGGGCCCGATAGACGAGGGCCAGTTCGTTCTCATCGATGTCGAGGTCACCGGCGGCAGCAGCCGCATCCTCGTTCGCCTCCGTCGCCGCCAGCAGCTCGCGCTGAGACCGCACCGAGACGAACTCGCCGGCGCCCATCGACAGCGCTCCGGCCAGCAGACCCGCGATGCCGCTGAAGAGCACGAAGCCGGAGCTGACTCCGGTCGCACCGATACCCAGAACGAGGGCGAGGTTGCTCACGAGGCCGTCGTTCGCACCGAACACCGCGGCCCGGAAGGATCCGGAGAGACGTCTGCGGCCACGGGCGGCGAGTCCGCGCACCACTTCGTAGTGCACCTTCTCGTCGGCCCGCATCGCGGGTGTGGCGTACTGCTCCGAGTCGTAGGGAGAACGGGCCTCGGCGCTCTGGGCCAGGGCGAGCACGAAGATGGAGCCGAAGCGGCCGGCCATCCAGCCGAGCAGGCGGGAGTGGACGCCCGCACGAGGTAGTCTCGCGGGCTCAGCGCCGAGGAGATCGAGCCAGTGCTGCTCATGGCGTCGTTCGGCGTCGGCAAGGCTCAGCAGAATGTCGCGCTCCTCGCCCTCTCGACGCGCGGCGAGCTTTTGATACACGGCACCTTCGGCGCGCTCCTCGACCAGATAGCGCGCCCAGCGCCGGCGATCGGCGGGGGTCGGGTCGGCTGCAGCGGGGGCTGTCATGGATCCTCCAGATGTGACGGTGCCCGGTGCGCGGGCAACCGTTCAACGCTAGCCGCGCACGCTCGCGCGCACCCCGCTTAGACGCGGATTGACAGCATTTCGGGGATCCGAAGCACGCGTCCGGGGCGGCGAGCAGGGAGGCCGGGACGCGGTATCAGGCGCGGACGCGTTTGCGCAGGACTTCGATGCGCGACTGCAGCTGGGTGACGGTCGCCTGCGCCACGGCCGGCCCGCCGCAGATGCGGCGGAGTTCGGCGTGCACGGCTCCGTGGGGTTCGCCCCTCTGCCGGGCGTAAAGGCCCACGAGGCTGTTCAGCAGCTGCCGCTGCTCCTTGAGCGTGCGGTGGAGCGGGGCGGGCAGCGTCGTCGTCTCGGTGGGCCCTGCAGCGGCCTCGCGGACCTCACGCAGACGGGATTGACGGGTCTGTCGCTGCATGAGCAGCTCGTGCACGTGCTCCGGTTCGAGAAGCCCGGGGAAGCCGATGAACTCCTCTTCCTCCGGAGTGCCCGGTTCAGCCAGCTGCCCGAACTCCTGCCCCTCGAACACCACGCGATCGAAGTGTGCGACGGACGAGAGCGCCTGGTAGCTGAACTCCTGGGTCAGCGCGTCTGAAGTCTCTTCCTCGCGATTCGCACTCTCGAGCAGCGAATCGTCAAGGCCGTCGTCTTCTTTCGACTGTCGGTCGAGCGCATGATCGCGCTGCTTGTCCATCTCGTTCGCGAGCCCCATGAGCACCGGGACCTGCGGGAGGAAGACGCTGGCTGCCTCGCCCCTCCGTCGCGCTCGCACGAACCGGCCGATGGCCTGCGCGAAGAAGAGCGGGGTCGACGACGACGTCGCGTACACGCCGACGGCGAGACGGGGTACGTCGACGCCCTCCGACACCATGCGTACTGCGACCATCCATCTGGCGTCGTTCGCGCTGAACTTCTCGATGCGCTCCGAAGCCGTCGCGTCGTCGGAGAGCACGATCGTCGGCTGTTGACCCGTGATGCTGTGCAGGATCTTCGCGTAGGCGCGGGCGACCGTCTGATCGGTCGCGAGCACGAGGCCACCGGCATCGGGAACATGATGGCGGATCTCGGTGAGGCGGCGATCCGCTGCCGACAGCACGGCCGGCATCCAGTCGCCTTCGGGGTCGAGGGCCGTCCGCCAGGCCTGCGACGTCACGTCTTTCGTGTTGTCCTGACCGAGATGCGTCTCGAGCTCATCGCCCGTCGTCGTGCGCCACCGCATCTTGCCCGCGTACATATGGAACAGCACGGGCCGCACCACGCCGTCGGCCAGAGCCCGGCCGTAGCCGTAGTTGTAGTCGGTGCGTGAGATGCGCGCACCGGACTCGTCGGGGTGGTACTCGACGAACGGGATCGGTGCGGTGTCGCTGCGGAAGGGCGTACCCGAGAGCAGGAGGCGCCGCCTCGCGGGGCCATAGGCATCGCGGATCGCATCGCCCCAACTCAGTGCATCGCCACCGTGATGCACCTCGTCGAGGATCACGAGCGTCTTGGCATCTTCGGTGAGATGCCGATGTACGGAGGACTTCGCCGCAACCTGCGCGTAGGTCACCACGGCACCGTGATAGTGCCGGGCCGGGGCCCAGTCGCTGTTGCGGAAGCGCGGGTCGAGGCGGATGTGCACCCGAGCGGCCGCGTCGGCCCACTGCGTCTTCAGATGCTCGGTCGGAGCGACCACGATGATGCGGTTGATCTCTCCCATGCGCATGAGCTCGACCGCGAGTGTGAGCGCGAAAGTCGTCTTTCCTGCACCCGGTGTCGCGGCGACGAGGAAGTCGCGCTGATCCGCCTCGAAGTACTGCTCCAGCGCCTCCTGCTGCCAGGCGCGCAGCTTGTTCGCGGTTCCCCATGGGGCACGCTGAGGAAAGGACGGAGAAAGCATCGACTCCACGATAATCGTTGCCGGCGACACTGGATCACTCACCGCGATTCCCGCGCGCGCCACGCCCCCAGCGAGGCCGCTGCGAGTAGGCTCGGTCACTGCGTCGCGGCCACCCCGCCTCGCACACCGTTCGCGAAGGAGAGCCGGATGACCGACCAGGATTCGACACGGACCCCTTACGTCCCCAACGAGATCGTGCACCCCTGGCGCCGCTTCGTCGCGATCGGCGATTCGTTCACGGAGGGCATCGGCGATCCCGATCCCGCGCATCCCGGGAGCCATCGCGGTTGGGCAGACAGAGTCGCCGAGGTGCTCGCCCTGCAAGTGGATGACTTCGCCTACGCGAACCTCGCCGTCCGCGGGAAGCTGATCGCCCAGATCGTCGCCGACCAGATCGAGCCGGCTGTCGCCCTGCGCCCCGACCTGGTGTCGATCTGCGCCGGCGGCAACGATGTGATCCGCCCTGGCACCGACCCGGATGCGATCGCCAGCCAGCTCGAGGATGCCGTGACGCGACTGGCGTCGACCGGCGCTGCCGTGCTGCTCTTCACCGGCATCGACACGGGATTCACTCCGGTCTTTCGCGCGTTTCGAGGCAAAGTCGCGATCTACAACGAGAACGTGCGCGCCATCGCCGAGCGGCACGACTGCATCGTCGCCGATCAGTGGGCGCTCAAGGTCGTGCAGGACATGCGCTTCTTCGACGACGACCGGCTGCATTACAACGCGCTCGGGCACCATGAGGTCGCCCGCATGGCGCTGCGGGCGCTGAACGTTCCGAACGACCTCGAAGCCATGCAGCCTGAGCCGTTCCCGCTGCGCACCTGGCGCGAGGCCCGCTCAGAAGACCTCGGCTGGGCTCGGGAGCATCTCGTGCCCTGGGTGCTGCGTCGACTGCGCCATCAGTCCTCGGGCGACAACCTGGCCGCGAAGCGTCCGGATCCCTCGCCGATCATCCTGCCCGAACGCGACTGAACAGCTCGGCTCAGCTCTTCATGGCCCAGAGCGCGACCGCGGCCGCGGATGCCACATTGAGGGAGTCGACCCCACCTGCCATCGGGATCGTGACGACGGTGTCAGCGCCTGACATCGCTTCGCGGGAGAGGCCGTCGCCCTCTGACCCCATGACGAGGGCGACGCGTTCGGGCCGGTTCGCAGCATAGGCGTCGAGCGTCACCGCATCGTCGCGCAGAGCGAGAGCAGCGATGTCGAACCGCGCATCGTGAAGATCTGCGACGGCCGACTCCCAATCGGTGATGCGGGTCCACGGCACCTGGAACACCGTCCCCATACTCACGCGGACGCTGCGCCGGTAGAGCGGGTCTGCCCCGCCGGGCGACACCAGCACCGCGTCGGCGCCCAGACCGGCAGCTGCACGAAACGCCGCTCCGACGTTCGTGTGATCGCCGATGTTCTCGAGGATCAGGACGAGCGATGCTCCCTCGAGCAGCTCGCGCACGGCCGGCAGCGGTGGGCGATGCATCGACGCGATGGTCCCGCGGTGCACGGCGAAGCCGGTCACCGCTTCTGCGATCTCATCCGGGACGACGTACACCGGCACGTCGAGTTCGCCGACGATTCCACGGATATCGTCCACCCGCCGTTCCTGCACCAGAACCGAGCGTGGACGGTGTCCGGCTGCCACCGCGCGAGCGATCACCTTCGTCGACTCGGCGATGTACAGACCGCCCGCCGGTTCCGACACGGCACGAAGAGCGGTGTCGGTGAGTCCTCGGTAGTCGTCGAGGCGTCGGTCGTCGGCATCAGTCACAGGAAACAGTTCCACAGGCACCACTCTGCCATCGCAGGCACGCTCTCCTGCACCCGAGCCGAAGCCGAGGGCCGAGCAGGCGAGGCCTGGAGTCGGCTCTGCACCGTAGACTCGCTCGAGGAGGTCCTGTGAGCGTGTCGAACCCCGCCGAGCTGTCGGCCACCATCGCCCACGCCGCCGAGTTGCTGCGTGACAAGCGCATCGCACTCCTGACCGGCGCCGGCATCTCCACTGATTCGGGTATTCCCGCGTATCGCGGCGAGGGCGCCAGGATCCGCAGCGATCCGATGACGATCCAGACGTATCTGGGCGATGAAGCCGCACGGCGGCGGTACTGGGTCGGCGGCCACCTCGGCTGGCGCGCGTTCGCCCGGGCCGAACCCAACGCGGGGCATCTCGCCCTCGCCCAGCTCGAGGCCGCCGGGAAGGTCTCGGGAGTCATCACCCAGAACGTCGACGGACTGCACCTGCGCGCCGGGAGCTCGCACGTCATCGAGGTGCACGGGACCATGCGCCGGGTGCTGTGTCTCCAATGCGGCCAGGTCTTCGACCGGCGAGACATCGCCGTGCAGATCGAGGAGCTCAATCCCTGGATCACGGTGCCGGAGAACGTCGCACTGGCGCCTGACGGGGACGTCCTCCCGGAGAGCACGGAGGGCTTCATCGTCCCCGTGTGTACCGTCTGCGCAGGCATGCTCAAGCCGGACGTGGTCTTCTTCGGCGAGTATGTGCCACAGGATCGCTTCCGCGCGGCGGAGTCGCTGCTGCGCTCCAGCTCCGCGCTGATCGTCGCCGGCTCCTCGTTGGTCGTGAACTCCGGTGTGCGACTGGTCGAGCGCGCCCGCCGCCGCAGCATCCCCCTGATCATCGTCAACCGTGAGCCGACGCGCGCGGATGCCTGGGCGCATGTCACCATCGCCGCCGGCACCAGCGATGTGCTCCCCGCACTCCAGGAACTCCTCTCGTGACCCACCTCACTCTCGTCCGCCACGGTCAGACCGACTGGAACCTCGCCAAGCGCATCCAGGGCTCCACCGACATCCCTCTGAATGAGACCGGGCGTGAAGACGCCCGCTGGGCAGCGGAGAAGCTCGCCGCCGGCACGCATCACGCGGTTTACACCAGCCCGCTGCTCCGGGCGAAGGAGACGGCGGAGATCATCGCCGATCGTCTCGGCCTGGAGATCGCCGGTGTCGTCCCCGACATCCGTGAGCGGGAGTTCGGCGAGGGCGAGGGCATGCTCGTGCCCGACTACATCAAGGCCTACGGGAACTGGCACGCCGAGGTCCCCGGTGCGGAATCCCTCCACGAGGTAGGCGAACGCGCCATCGCGGCGTTGCATGCGATCGCGCGTGAAGCGCGTCGACGGTCGACTCCCCGCGCGGAGTCGGTCATCGTCGTCGCGCACGGTGGAGTGATCCGCGCCGTGATCGATCACGTCTCCGGAGGCACGCTCCCCCGCGATGGCGAGGTTCTCCAGAACGGCTCAGCGCACCGCTTCGTCGCAGCGCCGGGCTACCTGCGCCTGCTCGAGGAGTCGCCGGTCCTCTGATCAGCCGGCGCGGGAGACGACCGCGCGCGCGTGACGGAGCACCGGTTCGTCGATCATGCGTCCCTCGAACCGGAAGACTCCCCGTTCCACCTCAGCAGCTGCGAGCACAGCATGTGCCCACCTCACGGTCGCCTCGTCCGGCCGGTAGGCCGCCCGGATCGCTGCGACCTGGTTCGGGTGGATGCACGCGCTCGCCCCGAAACCCGACGCGGCTGCGTCGATCGCCTCGTCTCGCAGGCCATCGGCGTCGTCGAGGTCGATGTGCACCGCGTCGATCGCGGCTTTGCCGTGCGCTCCTGATTCGAGGAGAACTCGCGCGCGGGCGTAGCGGGCGATGTCGCGATAGCTGCCGTCCGCGTTCCGAGACGAGGTGCCTCCGAGCGAGGCCACAAGGTCTTCGGCGCCCCACATCAACGCGGAAACCTGCGGGTGCGCGGCGATGCTGTCGGCCGCATGAATGCCGCGGGCGGTCTCGCACAGGGCGATGAGTGAGTAGCGCGCATCGAATGCCGACAGACTCTCCGCACGCTCGGTCTTGGCCACCATCACGGTGCGGAAATCGGTCTGCGCCAGCGCCGCGAGATCAGCCGCGAAAGCGTCGCTGTCCGGAGCATTGACGCGCACGATCACACGGTCGGGGTCGACATCGGCGGCGATCACATTCTTGCGAGCGGCCGCCTTCGCATCCGGAAGCACAGCGTCCTCGAGATCGAGGATGATCGCATCGGCCCGTTCGAGTGCCTTCTGAAAGCGCTCGGGACGGTCAGCAGGGCAGAACAGGAGCGCGGGCCCGAGGTCGAAGGTCATACGGTCGATCCTTCCGGAAAGCAGTGCACGAGCACGGAGCGGACGGCGGTGGCGACGACCGTCGCGTCTTGATTCCGCCCGGTGTGTGCGATCTTGACGATTCCCTGACCCGGTCGGGACGACGAGAGCCGCTTCTCGACGACGATGCTCTCGGTGTAGAGAGTGTCGCCGGCGAACAGCGGATGCGGGAACGCGACGTCACCGAATCCGAGCTGGGCGACGAGAGTGCCCTGCGTCAGCTGAGCGACCGACGAACCCACCATGGTCGACAGCGTCCACATCGAATTCATCAATCGCGCACGGAACGGGTCTTGCGCATCGGCGAACGCCGCATCGAGGTGCAGGGCCTGCGTGTTCATGGTGAGCGTGGTGAAGAGCACGTTGTCGGCCTCGGTCGCCGTGCGGCCCGGGCGGTGCAGGTAGCGGGCGTCGACCACGAACTCCTCGTAGTACAGACCCCTCTGGAGGATGTCGTGCGTGGTCATACCGCCACGCTACCCGGCGAGTCCGAGTCCGCGCGCGATGACGAGGAGTTGCACCTCGGTGGTGCCCTCGCCGATCTCGAGGATCTTCGAGTCTCGGTAATGACGCCCCACCGGGAACTCGTTCATGAATCCGTTGCCGCCGAAGATCTGCGTCGCATCCCTGGCGTTGTCCATCGCGGCCTCTCCACCGACCAGCTTCGCAATGGCCGCGGCTTCGGCGAACGGCTTCCCCGCGTCACGGAGCCTCGCGGCGTGGTGCCAGGCGAGCCGAGCGGTGTGCACACGAGCGCGCATGCGCGCCAAAGTGAACTGGGCGTTCTGACGGGTGCTCAGCGCGGCACCGAAGATCGTACGGCTCTTGGCGTACTCGACCGCCGCCTCCAGGCAGCCCTCCGCGGCTCCCGTAGAGAGAGCCGCGATCGCGATGCGGCCTTCGTCGAGGATGCTGAGGAAGCTGCGGAAGCCGCTCCCCCGTGCGCCCAGCAGGTTCGAGGCGGGAACCCGTGCGCCGTCGAACGTCAGTGGATGCGTGTCGGAGGCGTTCCAGCCCACCTTGTCGTAGGGCGCCTCGACGGTGAAGCCGGGCGTGCCGTTGGGAACGATGATCGTGGAGATCTCCTTGCGACCGTTCTCGTTCCCCGTCACCGCCGTGACCGTGACGAAGCGTGTGATCGGGGTTCCCGAGTTGGTGATGAACTGCTTGGAGCCGTCGATCACCCACTCATCGCCCTCGAGCCGCGCCGTCGTCCTGGTGGCACCGGCGTCGCTGCCCGCTTCCGGCTCGGTGAGGCCGAAGCCGGCCAGCGCGCGGCCCGCGAGCAGATCCGGCAGCAGCTCCTGGCGCTGCTCCTCGGTCCCGAAGCGGAAGATCGGCATCGCGCCGAGGCTGACACCCGCTTCGAGCGTGATCGCGATCGACTGATCGACGCGACCGAGCGCCTCGATCGCGATGCCGAGCGCCATGTAGTCGCCGCCCTGCCCGCCGTACTCCTCGGGGAACGGCAGACCGAACAGCCCGAGATCGCCCATCTGCGCCACGACATCCATCGAGAGCGTGTGCGTGCGATCAGCTTCATAGGCCTGCGGCGCGACCACGGTGTCGGCGAACTCGCGCACCATCGCGGCGAGCTCGCGCTCCTCCTCGGACAGATCTTCCATGGTCAACTCTCCTCCGTCGTCACGCGGGCGACCGGTTGGTCACGCCGCACCTGGTCGCCCACCGCGACCAGTAGATGCACCACGCCGTCATGGGGCGCGAGTACCGGGTGTTCCATCTTCATCGCCTCGATCGAGACGAGCGCGTCGCCGGCGGAAACCGACGTTCCGTCCGCGACGTGCACTGCTACGACACTGCCCGGCATGGGGGCGCGTGCTTCCGGTTCCGTCGCCGCAGATCCTGCCTCGCGTGCAGACAGCCGACGCTGCATCCGCTGCTTCCTGTCGAGCGGGCGCAGGCGAACCGTGCGACCATCTTCGGCGACCCAGACCGCGCCGTCGCCGTCGATCGCGGCATGAACAGCCCGTCGAGAGCGTGCGGTCGAGGCCTCGTCGAGCACGACCTCTTCGTCGTCATCCGTGAGCGCCACGAAAAGCGTGGATGCCGCCTCTGCGGCCCCCAGACGCCAGCCCGGTCGATCGCGCCACAGTGTGCTGGTTCGAAGCGGCTCGGCGGATCCCGCGACCGTGTCCCTCGCCGCAGCGAGCTGCGCGGGCGAAGGGCTATCCGCTTCGAGGGGAAGCAGCGTTTCGATGAGCCCCGTGTCGAGATCGCCCGCGATGACGCGCGCGTCCTGACAGAGCAGACGGAGGAATGCGATGTTGGTCTCCACTCCCAGCACGACAGTGCGGGCGAGTGCTTCGTCCAGCCGCGCAAGCGCAGTGGCACGGTCGTCTGCGAACGCGACCACCTTGGCGATCATGGGGTCGTAGAACCCGGTGACCTCGCTTCCGGTCTCGATCGCCGCATCCACCCGGACCCCGACCGGCGGCTCGAACAGCAGAATCTTTCCGGTGGAGGGAAGGAAGCCGCGCTCCGGTGATTCCGCGTACACGCGCGCCTCGACCGCATGCCCCCGGATGCGTGGTGTGACATCCAGAGGAAGACCACTGGCCGCGCGGAGCTGAAGGGCGACGAGATCGAGCCCGGTGACCTCTTCGGTGACCGGATGCTCCACCTGAAGGCGCGTGTTCATCTCGATGAAGAAGACTTCGTCCGGCGCATCGGCGTCGATGAGGAACTCGACGGTGCCCGCGCCGACGTACTCGACGCTTTCAGCCGCGAGTACCGCTGCGGAGAGCAGCCGATCCCGCGTGTGCGCGGGGATACCCGCTGACGGTGCCTCCTCGATGACCTTCTGGTGTCGTCGCTGCAGGGTGCACTCGCGTTCGCCGAGCGCGAGGACCGTGCCATGCGTGTCTCCGAAGACCTGCACCTCGATGTGTCGTGGTCGGCGGATCAGGCGCTCGAGGATGAGCGAGTCGTCGCCGAAGGCCGAGGCCGCCACACGGCGGGCCGAGGCGAGCGCACCCCGCAGCCCCGACGCGTCAGCGACGACCTCCATGCCTTTCCCGCCTCCGCCGGCGCTGGGCTTGACCAGCAGCGGGTATCCGACGTTCTCCGCCTCCTCGGCGATCTCGAAGTCGGACAGGCCCTTGGCGTCGAATCCGGGGACGACGGGAACGCCGTAGCGCAGTACGTGCTCGCGAGCGCGCGCCTTGTCCCCCATGATCTGCAGCGCGTCGACGGACGGACCGATGAAGACGATGCCGCTCTCGGCGCAGGCCTCGGCGAGTCCGACGCTCTCGGAGAGGAATCCGTAGCCGGGGTGGATGGCCTGGGCGCCGGTGCTGCGGGCGGCGGCGATCACGGCATCGATGTCGAGGTACGAATCCGCGGCAGGTGCCGGGCCGATCCGGACGGCTACATCGGCCTCGCGGACGTGAGGAGCCGAAGCGTCGGCGTCGCTGTACACCGCGACGCTGCGGATGCCGAGCGCTCGCAGGGTTCGAATGACCCGGCGCGCGATCTCACCGCGGTTGGCGACGAGAACCGTGTGGAAGGTGATGCCGTTCGAAGGCGATGTTGCAGTCATGGACAAGGCACTCACATCCGGAAGACGCCGAAGCGCGGTTCGGGCAGCGGGCTGCGGGAGACGACATCGAGGGCCAGGCCCAGGAGGTCACGGGTCTGTGCGGGGTCGACGATGCCGTCGTCCCAGAGTCGTGCCGTGGCGTAATACGGCTCGCCCTGATGCTCGTACTGTTCGCGGATCGGTGCCTCGAAAGCCGCGCGGTCCTCGCCGCTCCAGGAGTCGCCGCGCGCGGAGAGCTGGTCCTCCTTGACGGTGGCGAGCACGGATGCTGCCTGGGCGCCACCCATCACGGAGATGCGGCTCGCCGGCCAGGTCCACAGGAAGCGGGGAGAGTAGGCACGCCCGCACATGGAGTAGTTGCCGGCTCCGAAGGATCCGCCGATGATGACGGTGAGTTTGGGTACTCTCGTGCTGGCCACGGCTGTCACCATCTTCGCGCCGTCCTTCGCGATCCCGCCGGCCTCGGCATCTGACCCGACCATGAAACCTGTGATGTTCTGGAGGAACAACAGCGGTATGCCGCGCTGATCGCACAGCTCGATGAAGTGCGCTCCCTTGAGTGCGGATTCGCTGAACAGGACGCCATTGTTCGCGATGATGCCGACAGGATGCCCATGCAGGCGGGCGAATCCGGTCACGAGGGTCGTGCCGTACTCGGGCTTGAACTCGAGGAACGTCTCGCCGTCGACGAGGCGCGAGATGACCTCGTGCACGTCATAGGCGGCGTTCACATCGACGGGGACGGCGTCGTACAGGCTGGTGGTCTCAGACGGCGGACGACTGCTCAGCACCTCCCAGGCGGGAGCCGCAGGAGGGGGAAGCGTGGCGACGATGTCGCGCAGGATCTCGAGTGCGTGTTCGTCATCTTCCGCGAGATGGTCGACCACACCGCTGCGTCGGGCATGCAGCTCGCCCCCGCCCAGTTCTTCGGCGGTGACGATCTCGCCGATCGCCGCCTTCACGAGGGGCGGCCCACCGAGGAAGATCGTTCCCTGACCGCGGACGATGACGGTCTCATCGCTCATGGCAGGGACGTAGGCGCCGCCGGCGGTGCAGGATCCGAGCACCGCGGCCAGCTGCGGGATCCCCTCGGCCGACATGCGCGCCTGGTTGAAGAAGATCCGCCCGAAGTGCTCGCGGTCGGGGAAGACCTCGTCCTGTTTGGGAAGGAAGGCGCCGCCGGAATCGACGAGGTAGAGGCACGGCAGGCGATTCTCGAGAGCGATCTCCTGCGCGCGCAAGTGCTTCTTCACCGTCAGCGGAAAGTACGTGCCGCCCTTCACCGTCGCATCGTTGCAGACCACCATCACCTGCCGGCCATGGACGAGACCGATCCCGGCGATCACTCCGGCCCCCGGGGCCTCTCCCCCGTACAGACCGTCGGCCGCAAGCGGTGCGATCTCGACGAACGGACTGCCCTCGTCGAGCACGCGCGCGACGCGATCACGAGGAAGCAGCTTTCCCCGGGCGACATGGCGCTCTCGAGACGCTTCCGGTCCTCCGCGAGCCGCGGTCTCGAGGCGTTCTCGCAGCTCGTACGCGAGTGACTCCTGGGTTGCCGGCATCGTGATGTCCTCCTCGACCCACGTCCGCGAGGGCGGAGCCCTGGCGCGGTGCATGCACTTTCGGTTAGTGTTCACTAACCCGTTGATTCAGGTTAGCGAGGATTAACTGAGATGACAAGCCCGGTCACCGCCCGAGACCGCGCCAAGGCCGAACGGTCGGATGCGATCCTGCACGCCGCTGCGCGTCTCTTCGCCGCGCGCGGCTACAGCGGGGTGAGTCTCGAGGACATCGGCGCCGCCGTCGGCGTGTCAGGGCCTGCCGTGTACCGTCACTTCGCCGGGAAACAGGCTCTGCTGGGTGCGGTGCTCGTCAAGGTCAGTCAGGACCTGATCCACGGAGGCCGTCGCGTCTCCGAGGAGTCACCGACCGCGGACGAGCGGATGCGCGCGCTGATCGGCTTCCACGTCGAATTCGCCCTGGGCAATGCCGAGGTCATCCAGGTGCAGGACCGAGATGTCGCGTTCCTGTCCGAAGCCGACCGCGCCGAGGTCCGCCGCCTCCAGCGCGCCTACATCGAGCTGTGGATGGCTGCGCTGTCGCCGTTGCATGCGACGCCGGACGGTGGCACCGATCAGGACGAGTTGCGCCTGCGCGTGCAGGCCTGCTTCGGACTCATCAACTCGACGCCGCACAGCACGCGCGCCGCAGCCAGACGCCACTCCGCCACCGCGACCGTGCTGATCGCGATGGCGGATGCGGCGCTGCGCGCCACTACCTGAGAAGCATCGCCCGCCCTGGCTCCTCGAGGATGTCGGCGACGTCCTTGAGGAACCGTGCGCCTTCGGCTCCGTCGACCAGGCGGTGATCGAACGAAAGGCTGAGCGTCATCAGCTGACGCAGTGCGATCTCGCCGCGGAACTCCCACGGCTGGCGGCGCACCGCGCCGACGGCCAGGATCCCCGATTGCCCCGGCGGCAGGATGGGCGTGCCGGCATCGACGCCGAACACGCCGATGTTGGAGATCGAGAACGTGCCGCCTGCGAGTTCCGCCGGTGAGGTCTTCCCCGAACGGGCGACTTCGGCCAGGGACTTCACGGCGTCCGCAAGTTCGATCAGGGTCAGGCGTTCCGCATCCCGGATCATCGGGACGATGAGTCCGCGCTCGGTCGCCGCGGCGATCCCGAGATCGACGTAGTTGTACTGGACGATCTCCGCGGCCGGCTCGTCCCACCGGGAGTTCAATCCCGGTGCGCGCCCGAGGGAGAGGCATACGGCTTTCGCCACCACCGCGAGGGGACCGATCCGGTGCCCGTCGAGCGAACGGTCGCCGCGAAGACTCTCCACCAGGTCCATCGTCGCGGTCACATCGACGGTGTGGAAGACAGTGACATGCGGCGCGGTGAACGCACTCTGCACCATCGCCGCCGCGGTGTGCTTTCGAACGCCGCGGATCGGGATCCGGGTCTCGCGTTCCGGCTCGCCGAGAGCGGCGGGGCTGGAAGGCATGACCGAGTGGATGGCCGGCATCTGCGCGGCATCCGAACCACGAACGCCGATCCGCTCGGCATATGCATCGACGTCACTGCGGGTGATCACTCGATCCCCCACTTCAGCAGCGACGAGCACCAGGTCGATGCCGAGGCGTTTGGCGTGGGCCCGCACCGGTGGAGTCGACCGTGGCCGCTCCAGCACCGCGTCGGTGGCGAGGGATGGTGTGGCGTCGTGCGGCGCGGCCTCGAGGACCGCGGTGTCGACCTTCGTCGGAGTGCCGCCGATTCGACGTGCGCGGCGTGCCGGTCTCCCCGCCGCGGTCGGCGCGGCACCGTAGCCGACGAGGTTCGGTTGCGCCTTCTCCCCGGAATCGGACTCCGGTACCTGGGCATCCGATTCCTCGCCGACGACGTCGAACGCGATCAGCGGAGAACCGACGGCGATGGTCTCGCCGGCTTCGGCGTGCAGTATCGACACGGTTCCCTCGTAAGGCGACGGAAGTTCCACGACCGCCTTGGCCGTTTCGACCTCGGCGAGCGTCTGATTGAGGGTCACCGTATCCCCGGGAGCGACCAGCCACGCCACCACTTCGGCCTCGGTGAGCCCCTCCCCGAGGTCCGGAAGACGGAACTCCGCGATCATGCCCCTGCTCCCGTCAGACTGTTCGGTCGATCCAGAACACGATCAACCGCATCCAGCAGCCGATCGAGGTCGGGCAGATGGTACTTCTCGAGCTTCGCCGGCGGGTAGGGGATGTCGTGGCCCGTGACCCGTAGCGGCGCCGACTCAAGGTACTCGAAGCAACGCTCGGTGATGCTCGCGATGACCTCGGCCGCCACGCCTGCTTCGCGAGACGCCTCATGGGCGACGACGACGCGTCCGGTCTTGCGCACCGATGCGGCGACGGAGTCGTAGTCGACAGGCGAGAGCGAGCGCAGATCGATGACCTCGAGGGAGATTCCGTCGTCTTCGGCGGCATCGGCGGCCTGCAGCGCGGTACCGACCATGGCGCCGTAGGCGATGAGGGTCGCGTCCGTTCCGGCTCGCACGACACGCGCGAGCCCCATCGGCGGCGCATCCGCGAGCGGAGCCGCGAGGTCGACGTCGCCTTTGTGGTGATACAAGCGCTTCGGCTCGAAGAAGATCACCGGGTCATCGGAGGCGATCGCCTGCCTGAGGCTTCGATACGCATCTTCCGGGTTCGACACCGCGATCACACGCAGACCTGCCGTGTGCACGAAGTACGCCTCGGGAGATTCCGAGTGATGTTCGGCGGCACCGATGCCACCCGCCCAGGGGATCCGGATCGTGATCGGCATCTTCACCCGACCCTGGGTGCGGTAATGCAGCTTCGCGACCTGGGCCACGATCTGGTCGAAGGCGGGGTACACGAAGCCGTCGAACTGGATCTCCACGACGGGGCGATACCCCCGGAACGCGAGCCCGACGGCCATCCCGACGATGCCGGACTCCGCGAGCGGTGTATCGATCACCCGAGCCGCACCGAACTCATCGAGGAGTCCATCGGTGATCCGGAAGACGCCGCCGAGCTTGCCGATGTCCTCGCCGAGCAGCACGACCTTGTCGTCGTCGCGCATCGCCTGGCGGAGCCCCGCGCCGAGTGCCTTGCCGAGAGTCAGTTCGGTCATGCTCACACCTCGCTCTCGAACGACGCGAGGTAGGCGGCGTACTCATCGCGCTGACGCTCGAGACCGGTGTGCGGCTCGGCGTAGACACCGTCGAAGACAGCCAGCGGCGGCCGGGTGACCATGCCGAGGCACGCCGCGCGCATCTCCTTCGCGACGGCGTCCGCAGCGGCCTGGGTCTCGGCAAGGTGGTCTTGCGTGAGCTCGCCGGCCGCGCGCAGATGTGCTTCGACGCGTGCGATCGGGTCACGGCGGCGCCACGATTCGAGCTCAGCCTCGTCGCGGTAGCGCGTCGGATCGTCCGCCGTCGTGTGCGGGCCCATTCGGTAGGTCACAGCCTCGATGTAGGCGGGGCCCTTGCCGGAGCGTGCGTGCTCCAGCGCCCATCGCATCGCCGCCATGCACGCGAGAACGTCGTTGCCGTCGACCCGGACGCTCGGAATCCCGAACCCGGGCGCCCGCCCCGCGATCGGGTATTGCGACTGCACGGCGACGGGCTCGGAGATCGCCCAATGGTTGTTCTGGCAGACGAAGACCACAGGCGCCTGATAGGAGGCGGCGAAGATCATCGCTTCGTTGACGTCGCCCTGACTCGTCGCGCCGTCGCCGAAGTACGTCACAGCGACCTCGTCTGCACCATCGTGCTGGATGCCGATGGCGTAGCCCACCGCATGCAGCGTCTGGGCGCCGATGATGATCTGGAGGGGGGCGACTCCGAGCGCTGCCGGGTCGTATGCCGCGCCCTCTTCACCGCGCCACATGCGCACGTAGTCGCCGGGCTGCGCGCCCCGAGCGTAGATCACGCCGGTCTCGCGATAGCTGGGGAAGACATAGTCCTCGGGTGCGATCGCACGGGCCGTGCCGATCTGCGTGGCCTCCTGACCCTGGCACGGCGCCCACAGACCGAGCTGACCCTGCCGCTGGAGCGCCACCCCCTCGGCGTCGATCCGGCGGAGGATGACCATGTCCCGAAGCAGGGAGCGCAACTGTGCGGGGTCGACGTCGGCGACGAAGGGATCGAGCAGCGGGTTCGCGACACGGCTTCCATCCGGAGCCAGGATGCGCTCCGAGAGCTCCAGATCCTGGGCGGTGTCTGCGATGGGGGTGATCTGCGGTGACATCGTCGTCCTCCTCGTCCTCGGCGGCCCTCATGAGGCTCCGCGCACTGATGCCAGCGTCATCACCGGCATGGTCTGAGAGTACGTCTGCTCAACACCTCGCTCAAGCATTCTGAGAGCGCTTGAGCATGTTGCTCAATTTGGGGTGATTCCGTACTGCTAGGGTTTGGCACTATGCCAGGACTGGACCGCATCGACCTCGAGCTTCTCGCCGCCCTCGCCGACGACCCGAGGACGACCATCGTCGCGCTGGCGGAGAACCTCGGGCTCTCGCGCAACACGATCCAGGCGCGGATGGCCCGCCTGGAGCAGAGCGGGATCTTCCTCTCCTATGAGCGGTCGTTCTCCCCCGACGTGCTCGGCTTCCCGCTTCAGGCTTTTGTGAGCATCGGCGTGCGGCAGACGGAGTTGCCCCGCATCATCAACGAGCTCGCGCGGATTCCCGAGGTCGTGCAGGCCCACGGACTGAGCGGATCCATCGATCTACTGGCACGTGTGGCCTGTCGTGACGCACGACACCTGTTCGACACCGACGCGCGCATCCTGTCCATCGAAGGCGTGGAGCGCACCGAGACCTCACTCGCGATGGGTGAGGTCATCCCGTTCCGGGTGGCCGGGCTCATCGGCCTCGCGCGACGGGAATCCTGAGGAAGCGACGGACCGCGCCGGCTGCTTCTGCCGGCGTCTCGTAGTGGATGAGATGCCCGACATGGGCGATCTCGACCAGCGTCGCGTCCGGGAAGATCGTCGCCAGCTTCCGCTCCGCCTCGATCGGCGTGATGTCGTCGTGCTCGGCGGCGACCAACAGCGTCGGGACATCGATCTCGGGCGCGAACTCGCGTACGTCGTGGGAGACGCTCGCGATGAACGCGTCGCGCAGGACGTCGCGGTCGGAGAACCGGGAGAAGTACGTGTCGTGCTGATCGTGGATGAACCGTCGGAGTTCGGGGTCCTTCGTCTTGGCCATGGTGATGCTCATCACACGGACGATGACGCGGTTGCGCAGCAGCGCGGTTCCGATCTTTTCGGGAAGACGGGCGCCGAGATCGTAGTAGAGCACCGCAAGACGCGTCATGAGCCCCTTGGGACCTTCGAGGGCCGGGGCGCCGATGGGATTCAGGAGGATCAGACGAGGCGTCTGCAGCCCGCGGGCGACGGCCGCAGCCGTGACGATCGAGCCGAACGAGTGGCCGAGGATCACGGCACCGGGGGCGACTGCCGACGCGAACTCTTCGAGCCATCCTGCGTACTCGTCGAGGTCGTGCGTACGTCCGGGCAACGGAGCCGACTCTCCGAATCCGGGAAGGTCCGCAGCGATCACGCGCACCTCGGGAAGATAGGCGAGCACCGGCTCGAGGCCATGGTGCTCACCGCGGAACCCGTGCACCGCGATCACCGTCGTCTCGGCGTCATCCGGTCCGTACACCCAGTAGGCCGTGATCGCCCCGCGCACCTCGACCTCGTGACGCTGCACGGGAAGGCGACGAAGACGGTCCGCATACGGGGAAGGCACGGTCATCCCCCGAGTCTACGAGTCGCCGTGCGCCTTCTCCTGAATGTCAGCGGTCCGCCATAGCGTGAGGGCATGCCATCCGGTCCCGCGCTTCCCGCCTGGCTCACCCGCGTCGGCGTGTTCGATCTCGAGACGACGGGCGTCGATGTCACCTCCGATCGCGTGGTCACCGCGTATGTCGGTGTTCTCGACGCGAACGGCAGGCAGATCGCCGCGCGCTCCTGGCTTGCAGACCCCGGAATCCCGATCCCCGAAGGCGCGACCGCGGTGCATGGGATCAGTACCGAGCATGCCCGAGCGCACGGTCGCCCGGCGCGCGAGGTCGTCGCCGAGGTCACGGCGGCTCTGAGATCGCTGTTCGAGCAGGGCGTGCCGGTCGTCGCCTACAACGCTTCGTATGACTTCTCGCTGCTGGCCTGCGAAGCCGCGAGGAAAGGAATCGAACCACTCGTCGATCCTTCCCCGGTGATCGATCCGCTCGTGATCGACAAGGCGTACGACCGCTACCGGCGGGGCCGACGCACCCTCGAGGTCGTAGCGGCACACTATGCCGTTCCCCTCGAGAGTGCGCACGAGGCGTCGGCCGATGCGATCGCCGCTGGGCGCGTCGCCCAGGCGCTGGCCCGCCAGTTCAGCCTTCCCTCGACCCCGACAGAGCTGCACACCCAGCAGATCGGCTGGGCCCGCTCGCAGGCCGCGAGCCTCACGGAGTACTTCGTGAAGCTCGGCCGTCTCGACCCCGAGGAATCGCTCGACGGAAGCTGGCCGGTGCGATCGAATCGATCCATCGAGGGTTGAAGCCCACGACCGGTCGGGGCGAGAGCGCGCCTGTGTCACCGGGAGCCGCCACCCCGATGTCGTGACGGGGAAGGTGTACAAGAACAAGGAGGTGCCCATGCAGTTCACGTCGACCGACGTCGAGCAGGTGGAATCGACGTGGCAGCAGTTCGTCCCGTCGTCTTCGCTGCAGAACGCCGATCCTCGCGACTTCCGTTTCGATTGGCGCTCCGAAGAACTCGACTCAGCGACGCTGGTCGACTACCGGCTCGCTGCCCAGGTGCATTCCCGAGCCGAGCCTCAGGAACAACTGCTCGTGTGTCGTGTCGAGGCACCGGATGCTCGCGTCTGGTCCGAGCGTCAGATTCTCGACGCGCATTCGCCCTGGATCTCGGATGGCACCAGGGTGGAAGCCAAGTGGGATCGGTCTGCTCGAGTTCGTGCCTTCGTCTTCGACCATCAGGCTGCACAGAACCGCGCCAGGCAGATCACGGGCGACGACGCACGTGAACTGCGAGCAACCGGTCTCATGCCGCATTCCGCCACCGATGCCCAGCGCTGGGAGCGGATGTTCGGGTACATCGACCAGGTGCTCGGTATGTCCGACGCCGAGCCGCTGCTGGCCGCCGAGCTCGAACGTCATGCCCTGACGATGACGCTCTCCGCCTTCCCCACGACATTCACCGAATCCCTTCGCCGCCCCGCACAGCGTGCGGGTGCACCGGCGTCCGTCCGCCGAGCCCTCGCCTACATCGACGAGAATGCGCACCTCGCGATCACGATCGATGACGTCGCTGCTGCGTCGTACATCTCGACAAGAGGGCTCCAGTACGCCTTCCGGCGGGCACTCGACATCACACCTGCCGATGCTCTGCGTCGGGCTCGTCTCGACGGCGCACACCGCGACCTCCGCAACGGCGAAGGCCGCTCCGTCGGTGAAGTCGCTCGGCGATGGGGCTTCAGCAACTCCTCGCGGTTCGCCGCGGCCTACCGAGACGCGTTCGGTGCTCCGCCCGCTCGGCCTTCTCCGTGACATCTGGCGAAGACTCTGTTCGCATCACGCGGCGGGTCGCGGCTGGAAGCCAGTTGCCGCAGCCCCTGTTGGCTAGAGTTCGAGTACCCCGGACCGCCTTCTCGGTCCTTCAAGCACGCCATCGAGGAGAACCATGGTCCATGTCCCGTACACCGCCGAATCGTTCTGTCTCTGATGGGCAGCCTCTACTACGGCGACGCGAGGACGCCCATTCAGATAGATGACCGCGCACTCGCACATCTGAAGGTCGTCATCGCCACCAAACTCCGCCGCAACGAGAGCTTCACGCTCTCCTGGAGACACCCCGAGGGCGATGCGCCCGGACGCTCCACGCTGTGGCTGCACCCGTCGATCCCCCTCCGGTTCGTGTTCCAGGAAGCGGAGACGCCCGACCTGAGCCGGAAGTGGATCGAGGAGCTCGCGCATTCGGCAAGTTCCAGCGGAGGGATCACTCTCGTCGAAGAGCACCTCGAGAGCAGCACCGCAGACTGACGGCGTTCCTCACCCTCGGCACCCGAAGGTCGTCAGCCGGTACCGTCACACACCTTCGTCGCCGCTGGAGCTGACAGATCGACGAGTCGTCGGCTCTCCGGTCGCCGGGTCGACGAAGGTGCGAGAGACCGTCTCGGTCCGACGCCGACGTGCCAGCAGCACGATGCCGATCAGGAAGACGATCACTCCTGCGCCCATCAGGATGTATCCGACCATGTCGAGATCGATCCACGGCACGTCGACGTTCACCGCGAAGACGAGGATCGCCCCGATCACGAATAGTGCGATTCCGCTGCCGATGCTCATGGTGCCTCCCGTTCTGCGGCGCGGTGCCGCACCCACGAAGGATGGCGTGACGCGGACGTACCGGGGAGGGGCTTGACAGCCGCACGGATGTGCCCCTTCCCCGTCCACGCCGGCATCAGGCCGCGTCAGACGTGGGCTGCTGCGCCCACAGATCCGGCCCGAACACCTCGTAGGAGATGCGTTCCGCAGGGATGCCGCGCGCGATGAGTGTCGTTCGTGCGGCCCGCATGAATGCGAGCGGCCCGCACATGAAGACCACCGCATCATCGGGCAGGTCGACCTCGGCGAGGTCCATTCTTCCGGGAAGTGCGGGATGCAGGGTCGGCGCGACCTCCGCATCCATCTCGTACCAGTTCTGCGCCTTGGCATCGTCCATCGCCAGAACCTGTCGCCGCAGCGAAGCGTAGAGCGCATGGCTGTCGTGGGCGCGATCGGCGTGGAACAGTCGAACGGTTCGGCCGGGTGAACGGCGCGACAGGTCCTCGAGGATCGCGGCGATCGGTGTGATGCCGATGCCCGCCGATACCAGGATGAGAGGGTGTTCCGCCTCGTCGAGAACGACATCGCCCGCGGGCTGGGACACATCGAGCTCCGTGCCGGGATGGCCATGCTGGTGCAACCAGGTCGAAACCTGTCCATCCGGCGTCTCACCGACACCGCGCACCCGCTTCACCGTCACCCGCAGTGAATCGCCGCGCGGACCGGACGAGATCGTGTACTGGCGAGGTTGACGCGAGCCGTCGGAGAGGTCGACGGCGATGGCCACGTACTGACCGGTGCGATGCGAGGCGACTTCGCCCGACACCGGAGCGAGAAGGAGCGAAATCACATCCTCCGACTCCTCGACCCGTTCGACGACCCGGTGCTTGCGCCACGGCTGTTCGGGATTCGTGCCGCCCAGCGCATAGAGCTTCGCCTCTTCGGCGATGAGCGAGCATCCGAAGAGCCAGTAGACCTCATCCCACGCGGCACGCACCTCGGGAGTGACGGCGTCGCCGAGAACGGTACCGACCGCGTCGAGGAGGTAGTGTCCGACGATCGTGTACTGGCGCGCCTGGATGCCGAGTGACACGTGCTTGTGCGCGATCCGACGCATGACCGGGGTGAAGTCGGGAGCATCCGGATCGATGAGCTGCACGGCGAACGCGACCACTGACGCTGCCAAGGCCTTCGGCTGCTCTCCGATAGCCTGATTCGCGCGGTTGAACACGTGCAGAAGCTCCGGGTGCGCCGCGAACATTCCTCGATAGAACAGCGTCGTGATCTCGTCGGCATGTTCTGCGACGACTCCGGCGGTCGCGCGTACGACCGCTTCTGACTCCGATGAGAGTTTCATGACTTCCTTTCACTTCACCGTCATGGTTCTCCCACCCTCGTCAATGGTGTCGGACGCCGCTGACGGTTTCACCGGGTTATTTCCGGTCGAACGGATGACGCGGCCGCTCCCGCCCGTCTAGCCTCGCCACATGCCCCGCCGTGCCCATGACTTCCGCGGACTGACGCAACCTCGTCGGCTCCGACTGCTTCGCGCCATCCAACAGACACCGGGATGCCGTGCCGGTGCCTTGGCCGAGGAGAGCGGAATACCGCTCAACACCGTGCGGGATCACCTCAAGGTGCTCGAAGACGAGGGGCTCATCCGCACCGAGACTCTGCACACGGGCGAGCGAGGGCGCCCTCCGGTCGTGTTCCATCCCGTGCGCGACGCATCATCGAGCGCGGTGGCACGCAGGCGCGTCGAAGGGGCGAGCGCGAGGGGGCGAATGCTCCGCGCGGTATCGAGCGATGCTCCGCCGACACTCGGCGACGAGGCGCTGCGGCAGGTCGACGCACTGTACGAACATCTCGACGATGCCGGATTGAACCCCGTCGTCGACGAGGACGCCCTGCAGTTCGACCTTGCCCCTTGCCGCTACCACGATCTGCTCGACGAGGATCAGGAGCTCGTCTGCGGTGTGCACGCGCAGCTCGTACGGGATGTTCTCCAGCACAGCGGCGGACCGCTCGAGGTGCAGCGCCTCGACCCGTTCGTCTCAGCGCACCGCTGCACGCTCATGCTCACCCGTGCGGGGTCTGGCGCAGCTCGCGACGAAAAGTAGGGCGGGCGGGACTTGAACCCGCGATCGTTGGGTTATGAGCCCACTGCCTTAACCAGCTTGGCCACCGCCCCGTACACGATCCAGCCTAGCGGCCGGAGAACTCAGACCGGAGTCGCGGCCGCGTGCGTCTGGAGGTGTCCGAGGTAGATGTCGGCGTTCGCGATCAGACCGGCTCTCTCTTCTTCGCTGAGCATGCGACGTACTTTGGCGGGTACGCCGGCGACAAGCGATCCTGCGGGAACGTCCGTTCCGCCGAGGACGACCGCACCTCCGGCGATCAGGCAGCCAGCGCCGATCACCGCCCCGCTGAGGATCACCGAGCCCATGCCGATCAGCGTTCCGTCGCCGACGGTGCACCCGTGTACAACGGCGTTGTGCCCGATCGACACCTTGGCGCCGATGATGACGGGATGCCCGGAGTCGACGTGCATCGAGACGTTGTCCTGAACGTTGGAGCCGGGGCCGATCACGATCTCGGCGGAGTCGCCTCGCAGAACCGCGTTGTACCAGACACTGGAACCGGCCGCGAGGGATACGTCCCCCACGATGCGCGCGCCGTCTGCGACGAATGCAGTGGGGTCGATCATCGGTGTGCTGTTCGGCAGGGCGAGGACAGAGGCTCCGGCTGCGATGCTCATGAGGCGAGACTACCCTCACTTCCGCGGAATCACGCGGAAGTGAGCCCAGCCTCAGCTTGCTTGCGGAATGTCTGAGGCTGAGTAGCGTTGTCTACATCAGATACGAGAATCCGTTCCAGAGGAGCACAAGATGAGCAAGGCACAGACCGTTTCCACCACCGCCATCGACCCGACCGTGGCTGCAGGGGCGGCCCAGTTCCTCTCCCCTGTCGTCCTCGGTCTGCAGGCACTGACCATCAACGGCAAGCAGGCCCACTGGCACGTCCGTGGAGCGAACTTCGTCGGTGTCCACGAGCTGCTCGACACGATCGTCGCCCACGCCGGTGACTTCGCCGACACCGCTGCAGAGCGGATCGTCGCGCTCGGCCTGCCGATCGACGCTCGCGTGAGCGCCGTCGCCGACAAGGTCGGCAACACGACGGTTCCCGCCGGCTTCACCCAGTCCGACGAACTGATCCGTGCGGTCATCTCCGACATCGACGCGATCCTGGTCGACGTCAAGGCTGCAGTCGAAGGCCTCGACGAGGTCGACCTGACCAGCCAGGACGTCGCGATCGAGATCCAGCGCGGACTCGAGAAGGACCGCTGGTTCCTGGTCTCGCACATCGCAGCCTGATCGCAGTCTTCAACGACTGACACCTGGATAAGGGGTGGTCTTCGGTTCGCCGAGGACCACCCCTTCTTCGTCGTCTTCGAGCTCTACCTCGAGTGCGTGACGCGTCCTGCCAGCACCGTCGACAAGACGGACATCGATCGGAGCACCTCCCGCGTCGCGTTACGGGGATCGGAGCCGCAGAGCACGATGTCTGCCGGCTCGCCCGGGCGCAAGGCGGAGCGCACGCTCGCTTCGAGTGCCTGGTCGACGGTGATCCGCTCCTCCGGATGCCAAGGAGCGCGGTCGTCGTCGGTGCGTGAGACCGCTGCCGAGATCGCGTGCCACGGATCGAGTTCGGAAACTGGGGCGTCGGATCCGAAACGCAGCTCTGCTCCAGCATCGCGGAGTGACGCCAGCGGATAGCCGATCGCCGTCTGCTCCGACCAATGACGGTCGACCAGATCGCGGTCGTCGACAGCGTGCTGCGGCTGAACGCTGGCGATGACCCCGAGACGGGCGAACCGTGCCAGGTCGGCATGCCGCACGAGCTGCACATGCTCGATCGATCCGACAGCACCGGTCGTGGTGAACGCGTCGAGCGCCGAGGTGATCGCCCGGTCGCCGATCGCGTGCACGGCCACCGCCAACCCCGCCCCGGTGGCGCGGGTCAGGAGCTCGACGAGTTCATCCGATGGCACCGTCAGCATCCCGAAATTGGCGGGGTCCCCCGGATAAGCGTGGGAGCAAGCTGCCGTTCGCGTACCGAGCGAACCGTCGGTGATGACCTTCAGCGGCCCGACATGCACGAGCCCGCGGCCGCCCTCGGGTGCGTCGGGCGCCTCCCGGAGTTCGCCCGTCCGAAGCCCTGCTGCGATCGCTCGGTCGAGGTCGAACGGGTACATCGCGAATTCGACACGGTGCGAGGCGAAGCCCGCCTGCACGCGCCGCGGCCAGGCCTCGGCACTCCACGCCATGTCGAAGTCGACGAGGCCCGTGATGCCCCGCGCGGCGGCTTGCTCTCCAGCCTGCTGCATCGCGCGGTCGCCATGTGCGGGATCGACCGCGTTCAGTCGCCGCGAGATCTCGAACGCGTCCGTCTCCCGCAGCACGCCGTCATCGCTTCGGAAACCTTCACGAGCGAGAGCGGCGGTGTTGAGCCAGACACTGTGGACGTCGGCATTGATGAGATACGTCGGGACGGTGCCGGTCGTGGCATCCAGGAGATCGAGCGACGGCCGATCCGGCCAGAGGGCGTCACGGAATCCGGTGCCGACTCGTCGTCCGTCGGGCAGAGCGTCGACACCGCTCATGGCCTGCGCAGCAGCGGCGGCGGAAGCCGCATGCCCCAGCGGAGCGCGCTCCGATGTCAGGGCCCATTGAACCGTGTGGACGTGGTTGTCCCAGAGCCCGGGCACGGCCCACGCTCCATCAGCTTCGATGACTTCGCCCCGAACCGGCAGCGAGCCGGTCGGCGCTATGTCCGTGATGCGTCCATCGGCGATGAAGACATCCACCGGTTCGTCATCGATCAGGAACTCTCGTCCCGGTCCGGCGATCCGTACGGCTCTGATGGTGTCGATCACCGTTCCGCGGTCTGTCACTGCTGCTGTCCTCCCCGGCGCGCATCCTGTGCACGCCGCATCTCCGCGGCGAGAGCCGGGTTCGAGTACGGTCCGTCGGTCGCAAGGGCGGCGATCACCGTCTCGATCGTCTCCGGCGACTTGTTCTGGCTGAGCTTCCGTTTGGCGACGACGCGGGTCGGCGTCATACGGAACCCGACTGTTCCGGACGCGAGCCGCTGCACGTAGGCGGGCTCGTTCGGACGCTCCCACATCAGACGCGGCTCAGGCATCCGCGACTCGAAGCGCTCCACAAGCTGGTCGAGCACGGTCAGATTCTCTTCATCGGTCAGGATCTCGGGTACGCCGGCAAGATGCACGGCGGTGTAGTTCCACGTGGGCACTGCCGCGACGTCTCCGTACCACCCCGGTGAGACGTAGCCGTGTGGCCCCTGGAACACCACGAGCAGCTCCCGCTCCCCCATCCCATGGATGAGGTCGTCCGGACGCCCGACGTGTCCGACGATGGTGAGGTCGTCGCGCGTCTCATCGAGCACCACGGCGTAGTGGGAGGCGACGAGCCCGTCGTCACCGGCGCTCATGATCGTCGCCCACGGATTCGCCTCGATCACACGTCGGATCTCTGTCACGTCGGCCAACGTGAAACTGGGATTCTGTCGCATGCGATCAGCCTAGGACTGATGTGGCGACGTGGCGCGTGGTCATGCCTGACAGCGAGGGCACCAATAGAGCTTGCGCGCGCCGATCTCCTCGAGTGCGATCTCGGTCCCGCAGATGCGGCACGGCAGGCCCGCGCGGTGATACACCCAGTGCCGGTCATCCCGGTTGGCCATCGCCGCCCGGTAGTCCTGGCCGGTGAGCCCGTCCATGGTCATCATCTGACCGGTCTCGACACCGACCGCGAGCAGTCGTACCCAGTCGTGCCAGAGCGCGCGCACGACGTCCTCGGGCACGTCCCGACCGGGCGTGTGCGGGTTCAGCCGCTGCCGGAAGAGCATCTCGGCGCGATAGACGTTTCCGATGCCGCTCACGACCGACTGGTCCATCAGCAGCAGTGCGATGACCGTCGATTTCTTCCCGACCGCTCGAACGAATCGCTCCTCGTTCTCGACCGGATCTCCGACCAGCGGATCCGGCCCCAGCTTCGCCACGGTCGCGAGCATCTCCTCGGGCGTCTGCAGCACGCAGGCCGTCGGACCACGGAGGTCCGCAGCGGTGATGTCGGTCATCAGGCGCAGACGCACCTGTCCGACGACGGCCGGCGGCCACTCCATACCCTTGTCGGCCAGACCTTTCGTCTGCTCCGACATGCGGACATGCACCCGCGTGCGACGCGGCGCACCGATCGATGACAGCGAGTTCTCGCCCGCGTCATCGAGGATCGGCTCATCGAGGACAGTACCGCGCTGATTCGTCTGCCCCATCCGCCCGTTGGCCGAGGCGATGGTCGGGTCGACGATGATCTCGCCCGCGAAGTCCCATGCGCCATAGAGACCGAGGTGCACGCGGAGCCAGAGATCACCTTCCGTCTCCAAGAACATCTGCTTGCCGACGGCCTGCACGCTCACCGCCGCGCGTCCGTCGAGAACGGAAGCCCCCTCGGCGAACCGGCCCTGTGGGCTGGAGGCGCTCATTGCTTTGCCGACGAAGTTGCGATCGAACTGCCGAGCGATGCGGTGGACGGAATGACCCTCGGGCATCTCAGGCCCGCGGGTCCGGGAGCAGCGAGCCGTCGCGCTCGAAGTCCGCGATCTGGCCGATGCGACGCACATGGCGCTCGTCGCCCGAGAACGGCGTCTCGATGAAGCGGTCGATGAACGACGTCACCTCGTCGTAGGTATGCTGCCGAGCGCCGATGGAGATCACGTTGGCATCGTTGTGCTCTCGAGCGAGTTCCGCCGTCGAGAGGTTCCAGACGAGCGCCGCACGCACGCCTTCGACTTTGTTCGCGGCGATCTGCTCACCATTGCCGGAACCTCCGAAGACGACGCCGAGCGCTTCGACACCCGCCCGCTGATCGGCGATGACGGCCTGGGCCGCGCGGATGCAGAACGCGGGATAGTCATCGACCGCGTCGTACTCGATCGGACCATGATCGACGACCTCGTGGCCGGCGGCGCGCAGGTGTCCCTGCAGCTGCGTGGAGAAGTCGAGTCCCGCGTGGTCGGTGGCGATGTGGATGCGCATGGCTCCCATCCTAGAAGTGCCCGCCCGTCACCGAGTGGTCACGGAGCGACACCGGCGGCAGCCGGCTTGAAGCCCGCGCGGATGTTCTCGCAGCACCCGGGACGGCACACGTCGAAACCACCCGGAAGGGAGGTGACGTGAGCGCGCTCCTCGTTGGGGCGCCCCTGGAGGCGCTCCTCGATCAGGTCCACGATGCCGGCTACGAACGCGGGCGACACGCCAGGCGTCGGAGTGCGCGTGAAAGCGAGACCGGCCTCCTCCGCGGCTTCGGCCGCTTCGGTGTCGAGATCCCACAGCACTTCCATGTGATCGCTCATGAACCCCACAGGCACGACCGCGACCGCCTTGCGGCCCCGGCCCGGGAGTTCACCGATGACATCGCACACGTCGGGATCGAGCCACGGCTGCGAGGCAGGACCGGAACGAGACTGGTAGACGAGTTCCCATGACACGTCAGCAGCTGCGGGAACGGTCTGACGGACTCGATCCATGACCCAAGCCGCCACGGCCAGGTGCTGGGCCGCATAGGCACCGCCTTCACCCCAGTCGATGTCCCGTGCACCCGAGCGCTCGGCATCCGCGGTGGGGATGCTGTGGGTGGAGAAGAGGATCTGGATATCGGTTGCCGCGATGCCATCGGCGAGGAATCCCTCGACCGCCTCGCGCACACCGGTCTCGAACGCCTCCACGAACCCGGGGTGGTCGTAGAACGGACGGATCTTGTCGATCGTCACGGTCTCTCCGAGGCCCGTCTCCTCCAGGATGCGAGCGAAGTCCTCGCGGTACTGGCGGCAGCTGGAGAAGGAGCTGTAGGCGCTCGTCGCGAATGCCAGGAGGGTGGTGTGCCCGTTGGACGAAGCGTCCGTCACCACCTCTTCGAGGTATGGCGCCCAGTTGCGGTTGCCCCAGTACACCGGGAGGGTGATCCCGCGCTCGGCGAGGGCGCTTTCGAGAGCCTCTTTGAGCACGCGGTTCTGTCCGTTGATCGGGCTCACCCCGCCGAAGTGGCGATAGTGATGGGCCACTTCTTCGAGCCGTTCGTCGGGAATTCCTCTCCCGCGCGTCACGTTCCGAAGGAACGGGATCACATCGTCCTGCCCCTCAGGTCCGCCGAATCCGGCGAGGAGAATCGCGTCGTAGGCGACCGGTGTGGTCACGAAGGGTGCACCACCGGCGGCAGCAGGAGAGGCAAAGGGAACGGCATTCGGCTCGATCGCAGTCACCCCTCCATCCTTCCACTCCCACACACCCACGGCGTCCGTGCACCGCCGTTTCTATCCATCGTCGCTCCCGCTCCGATGCGAATGGGCATCTACCGCACTGGCGTAGGCTGTCATGGTTGCCGTCGGCGCCAACTGCGCCCAGCCCCGGTGACATCCCCTCACCCCTGGGAGTACAGCTGTGCCTGGAGAGAACCTCACTCGTATCGAAGCGCAAGAGCGCCGCGACGTCATCGACACTCAGTCTTATGAGATCGCCCTCGATCTGACCAAGGGCGCAGAGGTCTTCGGCTCCCGCAGCGTCGTGCGCTTCACCGCGACTCCGGAGAGCTTCACGTTCATCGACCTGATCGCCCGCGACGTACGCGAGATCTCGCTCAACGGAGAACAGCTCGACCCGAACGAGGTCTTCGCCGACTCGCGCATCGCGCTCAGCGGACTGCAGGCCGAGAACGTGCTGGTCGTCGATGCGGATTGCCTCTACACGAACACGGGCGAAGGACTGCACCGTTTCGTCGACCCGGCTGATGGCGAGGTCTACCTCTACTCGCAGTTCGAGGTGCCCGACTCGCGTCGCGTGTTCGCGGTGTTCGAGCAGCCCGACCTCAAAGCGACGTTCCAGTTCACGGTGACGGCACCCGCAGCCTGGAAGGTCGTCTCCAACTCCCCCACGCCCGAGCCCATCGTGCATGATGACGACGTCACCGCCACCTGGGGCTTCGAGCCGACCCCGCGCATCTCCTCGTACATCACCGCGCTCGTCGCCGGACCGTACGAGTCGACGTTTTCGGAGCTGACGAGCGCCTCGGGCCGCGTCGTCCCGCTGGGCGTCTACGGCCGCAAGAGCCTGTGGCAGCACCTGGATGCCGACTACATCTTCGACAAGACCCGCGAGGGCTTCGCCTACTTCGAGTCGAAGTTCGGTGTTCCCTACCCGTTCGCCAAGTACGACCAGCTCTTCGTCCCCGAGTTCAACGCGGGTGCGATGGAGAACGCCGGCGCGGTCACGTTCACCGAGACCTATGTGTTCCGCAGCAAGGTGACCGACGCCGTCAAGGAGCGCCGCGTCGTGACGATCCTGCACGAGCTCGCCCACATGTGGTTCGGCGACCTCGTCACGATGAAGTGGTGGAACGACCTCTGGCTCAACGAGTCGTTCGCCGAGTGGGCGTCGACGATCGCCACCGCCGAGGCCACCGAGTGGACCGAGGCGTGGACCACCTTCAACGCGATGGAGAAGACCTGGGCCTATCGCCAGGACCAGCTCCCCTCGACGCACCCGATCGTCGCCGAGATCAACGACCTGGAAGACGTGCAGGTCAACTTCGACGGCATCACCTACGCCAAGGGCGGCTCCGTCCTCAAGCAGCTGGCCGCGTGGGTCGGGATCGAGGCGTTCTTCGCCGGGGTCTCCCAGTACTTCCAGAAGCACTCCTGGGGCAACACCGAGCTGAGTGACCTGCTCTCGGAGCTCGAGGCCACCAGTGGCCGCGACCTCAGCACCTGGTCCAAGAAGTGGCTCGAGACCGCCGGCGTCAACACCCTGGAACCCGTGATCGCCGAGAGCCATGACAACGTGATCTCGCGCTTCGCGATCACGCAGACCGCGCCGGCGGACTACCCGACGATCCGCCCACACCGTCTCGGCATCGGCTTCTACACGCTGACCGACGGCTCGCTCACCCGCACGCACTACCTCGAGGTCGACGTCGACGGAGACCGCACCGAGGTGCCGGAGCTCCAGGGGCTCGTCCGTCCCGACCTGGTGCTGCTCAACGACAACGACCTCGCCTACGCGAAGATCCGCCTCGACGAGAGGTCCCTCGCCACCGCGATCGCCCACCTCGCCGACATCCACGACCCGCTCGCCCGTTCCTTGGTGTGGGGCGCCGCGTGGGACCAGACCCGCGATGCCGAGACCGGCGCGTCGGAGTACCTCGACCTCGTGCTGGGCAACATCGGCCGCGAGAGCGAGTCGACGACCGTGCGCACCACGCTCAGCCAGCTGCGGACCGCTGCGACTCTCTACGTCGCACCCGCCGACCGAGAAGCCGCGCGACTCAAGATCGCCGATGGACTCTGGAGCCTTGCTGAATCCGCCGATCCGGGCAGCGACAGCCAGCTGCAGTTCGTCACGGCATTCGCGAACGCCCTTGTTTCCCCGGAGCACGCCGGCATCGTAGGGCGCCTGCGCTCCGGAGAAGACACCCTGCCCGGGCTGGAGATCGACGCCGATCTGAACTGGCAGCTCCTCGTCGGGCTGGCGACGATCGGCGCGACGGACGCCGCGACCATCGATGCTGCGCTGGCCGCAGACAACACCGCCAAGGGCGGAGAGTTCGCCGCGCAGGCACGCGCTTCCCTTCCCGACGCAGCCTCCAAGAAGGCTGCGTGGGCGTCACTCATCGAGCGTGACGACGCCCCCAACACGATCGTCCGCTCTGCGGCGCTCGGCTTCACGCACCCGGCAGGAGCCGCGGTGCTCGGGGAGTTCGTCCCCGCATACTTCGACATGCTCCTGCCCATCTGGGAGTCGCGCAGCTACCAGATCGCGCAGTACCTGATCGTCGGACTGTTCCCGACGGCGCTGGCCGACGTCGCACTGCGCGATGCGACCCGTGCGTGGCTGTCCGCCAACCAGGAGGCCGCACCAGCCCTGCGACGGCTCGTCCTCGAGAACCTCGCAGACGTGGAACGCGCCCTCGCCGCGCAGTCCCGCGACGCGGAGGACTGACCGCGGCGCGTCTTCCGTGTGGTCGCATTCGAAGGCCACGCCAGAACGGAGACCATCTCCCCCGCCGCAGGCGTGTCTCACCATGACATGCCGTGACGGGAGCGGATGGTCTCCGTTTTCGTATGGCTCCACCACCCAGCCTGCACAGAGGCCCGATCGCTAGGATCGTGGGTGATGATGATCCCCTCTACGACCTCCACTCCCCCCGAGCCGACACCGCTTCCAGACTGGGTTATGGCCCTGTTCGCCTGGTTCGGCCAGGCAGGCATGAAGGTGCTCACCGTCGCGATCATCATCGCGTCGTGCGTGGTCATCGGCCTGGTGCTCCGTATCGTCATCCGACGTGTGGTGCATCGCATCGTGGACAGCGCGAAGAGCAAGGCCTCGGTCGACGACACACAGGCACTCGAACGCTCGCCTCTCGCCGACATGCGACTGGTGCAGCGCACTCGCACGCTCGGAACGATCCTGCAGAACATCGTCAACGTGATGCTCGTCGTGATCGCGATCGTCCTGATCGTCAACGCGATCGACAACAGCCTCCTCGGCTCGCTGACGCTCTTGACCGCGGCAGTGGGTGCCGGCCTCGGTTTCGGCGCCCAGAACATCGTCAAGGATGTGCTCAACGGCATCTTCATCGTCGCCGAAGACCAGATCGGGATCGGCGACGTGGTCGATCTCGGGCTCGCGAGCGGCGTCGTCGAGTACGTCAGCGTGCGCATCACCCAAGTACGCGACGTCAACGGCACGCTCTGGTACGTGCGCAACGGCGAGGTCACCCGCATCGGCAACATGTCGCAGGGGTGGGCCCGCTCGATCATCGACATCGGGGTTCCGGGCGACTCCGACCTCGAACAGGTCGAGCACATCATGCTGGAGACAGCTCAAGGTCTTGCGAAGGACCCGAAGTGGCGCACCCGCATCATCGAGAAGCCGGAGCTGTGGGGCCTCGAATCGATCGACGGAGACGCTCTCGTCGTCCGCATCGTGATCAAGGCGCGAGCCAACGCGAAGGACGACGTCGCCCAGGAACTGCGTCGTCGCCTCCGCGCTGCCCTCCTCGAGAAGGAGATCGGCGTGCCCCGCATGGTCGACGTCGTGCCCACCGGGCTCGACGGCGCTCGGCGGGTCCGCGGTGCGAACCCGCCGAGGACGAGGCCGAACGCGGTGACCGGCGTGCCGGTGATCCCCGACCGCGGAATCTGGCGTCGCAAGAAGCCGAACGACGACGGGAGTCCCCAGAAGTGACGTTCTACGACGAGATCGGCGGACATGAGACGTTCGCGAAGATCGTCTCGGTGTTCTATCGCGAAGTCGCCCTCGACCCGGTGATGAAGCCGATGTATCCGGAAGAAGACCTCGGCCCCGCCGAGGACCGGCTCCGGATGTTCCTGGAGCAGTACTGGGGCGGCCCGACGACCTACGGCGAGACTCGCGGGCATCCACGGCTCCGCATGCGGCACATGCCGTTCCACATCGATGCGGACGCCCGCGATCGTTGGCTTCGTCACATGAGGACCGCTGTCGACGAGGCGCAGTTGTCTCCCCTGCACGAAACGACGCTCTGGGACTACCTGGAGCGCGCCGCCTATGCCATGGTGAACACATTCGAGCCGTCGGGGATCGGCGCCAATCCCGGTGGTCGCCCCACGCTCGAGACCCGATCGCGTCAGGAATCAACGGAGAGCTCATGACGAACACGCCCCTGTCCACAGACGTCCTGGTGATCGGATGGGGGTTGGCCGGGCTCGTCGCCGCCTCCGAGGCCCTGGATGCCGGACGGCGCGTCGTCCTCGTGGATCAGGAACCGCGAACCAATCTCGGCGGACAGGCATGGTGGTCGTTCGGTGGACTGTTCTTCATCGACTCCCCGGAACAGCGGCGACTCGGGATCAAAGACTCCCTCGAACTCGCCACGCAGGACTGGTTCGGCAACGCCGGCTTCGATCGTCCGGAAGACGAGTGGCCGCGCCGCTGGGCAGAGGCGTACCTGCAGTTCGCGGCCGGCGAGAAGCGTGCCTGGCTGCGGGAACGCGGTGTCGGGTTCTTCCCGGTCGTGGGCTGGGCGGAACGCGGCGGGTACGGAGCGATAGGCCCCGGCAACTCCGTACCGCGCTTCCACATCACCTGGGGCACCGGTCCCGGCATCGTCGCACCGTTCGCGGCGGCTGTAGAACAGGGCGAGCGCGAGGGACGACTCACCATCCTTCCGCGCCACCGAGTCACTGACCTGGTCGTCACCGATGGCACGGTCATCGGTGCGCGAGGCAGCATTCTTGCGACCAGCGGGTCGGGGCGCGGCGTTCCATCGTCCCGCGACGTCATCGACGACTTCGAGATCACGGCGAACGCGACGGTCGTCTCCTCCGGCGGCATCGGCGGAAATCACGATCTCGTGCGAGCGGCGTGGCCCGAGCGTCTCGGCACCCCGCCCGAGCACATGCTCACCGGGGTACCCGCCTACGTCGACGGATCCATGCACGGTGTGAGTGAGGCTGCGGGCGCCCGTCTGATCAACGGCGACCGGATGTGGCACTACGTCGAGGGCATCACCAACTGGGATCCGGTATGGCCGTCGCACGGCATCCGCATCCTGCCCGGTCCTTCCTCCCTGTGGCTCGATGCCACCGGAAAGCGACTCCCCGTCCCGCTGTTCCCGGGGTTCGACACCCTCGGAACGCTCGAACACCTGCGCACCACCGGCCACGACCACTCCTGGTTCGTCACGTCACGACAGATCGTGGAGAAGGAGTTCGCCCTCTCCGGCAGCGAGCAGAATCCTGATCTCACCGGCAAGGACGTCGGCCTCCTGCTGAAGTCTCGGCTCGCGAAGGGGCCTACCGGGCCCGTGCAGTCGTTCCTCGACGAGGGCCAGGACTTCATCGTCGAGAACGACCTCGAGTCCCTCCTCGAGCAGATGCACCGGCATCCTGGCGGCGAACACCTCGATATCGAGAACGTCCGTCGCGAGGTCGTCGCCCGCGATCGCGAGATGGACAACGACTTCACGAAGGACGCGCAGATCGGGATGCTGCGCTCGATGCGCAGCTACCGAGGCGACAAGCTGATCCGCACTGCCGTCCCGCACCGTCTGCAGGATCCGGCCGCGGGCCCGCTCGTCGCTGTGAAGTTGCATGTGCTGACCCGGAAGTCGCTGGGCGGAATCAACACCGACCTCGAAGGTCGCGCTCTAAACGCACACGGCATGGCGATCCCCGGGCTCTATGCGGCGGGCGAGGCGAGTGGGTTCGGTGGAGGTGGCGTGCACGGCTATCGCGCACTCGAGGGCACCTTCCTCGGCGGGTGCCTCTTCTCCGGTCGCGTAGCGGGTCGAGCAGCAGCGGCGACAGCGGGCTGACGCTCGGGTTTCCAGCTTTCCGGACAGCCCGGTTCCGGTCATCCCTCCGCCCTGTTCGGGCTACCCCGAACAGGTGCGTCCCGTCATCGAGATGAGCCGCCTTCGTCCCTACTGTGGGGTCGTGCGTATCATCAAGGTTCTCGGACTCCTGTCTGCATTCTTCCTTGCCGGTGCGGTACCGGCAACCGCGGGATCCGCGTCGACGACCGCGCAAGCCCGGGTACAGACATACATCGAAACGTTCGCGACACCGGGTGTCGCGGCTGCGGTGCTCGCTGATGGCGATCGCGAGACGGTCGTGAGCGGCCACGACGGGACAGGCGCCCCGATCACGCCTGAGACTCGGTTCCGGATCGCATCGATGAGCAAGTCGATGACGGCGACGGCCATCATGCTGTTGGTGAAAGATGGCGCACTGGACCTAGACGACCATGTGGTCGATGTCCTGCCCGAGTTCACGATGGCGGACCCCCGGCACGAGGACATCACGATCCGACAGCTCCTGTCCCACACGTCAGGTCTGTCGCTGCAGACCAATGACGAGTTCGCACTTCCTGCACCGCGAACGACGAAGGCCGTGGTCGCAGAGCTGACGGACCGGCGCATCACGGCCGAGCCGGGTAGCCGCTTCGAGTACCACAACACGAACTACTCGCTCGCTGCACGCATCGTCGAGGTCGTATCCGGTCAACCGCTCGATGACTTTCTGCGGATTCGGCTCTTCATACCTCTCGGAATGCACGATTCGCTGAGCCTGGATGCCTGCGATCAGACGGTCGATGACCTCGCTCCGGGGTACTCCGTCGTCCTGGGCTTCTCCTACGTCATGCCGGAGATGCCGGGGCGCTGCGGCGGCAACGGCGGCGTGGTCTCGACTCTGGTGGACATGGTGCAATGGCTCCGCTTCAACCAGGGCGAGATCGGGGTGGAGGTGCTGGACGGCGCTCTCCTCGACGAGCTCCATGCCGCGCAACCGTCCACACCGTCCTATGCGCTCGGCTGGGAACGACGAGCGCCGGGTGACGGCGAGACACCAGGGTTCGTCTCCCATGGGGGCACACTCGCGACGTTCACGGGGTCGATGACGTTCGTGCCTGGCACGGGAACTGCTGCAGTGGTGCTCACGAACGGAGTCGGCTCCCCCGGTGAGCTGGTGCAGAACCTCATCGCGGATGTCGATGGGCACAAGGCGATCCCGCACGAGAATCCGCTGAACCTCGTCAACGCCGTCCTACTCGGGGTCTCCGCGCTCGCGGTGGTCTTGCTCACCGTGACTGCGCTTCGAGCACCGCGCTGGGCGGCACGGCGGCGCGCTGCGAGGCGACCGCGAGTCTGGCCCCGTCTGCTCCCCCTCGCGGTCGTGGTCGTCGTGGGACTGTTCGTGCCGCTCACCCCCGCGCTGCTCGGAGGGACGATCAACTGGCAGTACTGGGTGATCGGCCTCTGGCTGTTCCCGCTGCTCGACGTACTCGCAGCGGTGATGGTGCTCGGGGGGATCAGCGCTCTGGTGAGCCGAGTCGTGGCGTTGCGAGTGGTGCCTGCGTCGCTGCGGAGGAGCCTCCGCTCCGCGGCCTAGTCGGAAGATCCGGTGTCGCGGACACTCGTGAGGCCGGAGGCCACCGGACCCCTGGAGAGCACGTGCCCTCGCCGGAAGGCCAGTCGCGTCCATCTGCCGGATCGCGACACCGGAACCTGCTCCTCTCCGGAGATGAAGCCCATCGCGTCGGCGGCGAAGGCGATGCCCCGCGGCAGCCCATCGAGATCTTCGTCGGGCTCTCCCCAGATCGCGGCACGCAACGCTCGAACGGCTTCTTCGCCGGAGCCGGGAGCAGCACCACGGGCGACAGCCGAGATACCCCATTGCGCTCGCTGGGCGATCACCGATGCGGACAGGGTCGACACCGGCGCCCACGCGGCCCGAGGCGGCGCGACACCTGCCCACGCCGGCGAGAGGCCTGTGTCCGGGAGAGTGAGTCGCTGAGGCTCATCCGTCGCGGTCAACTGATCGACGACGATGTCGCACTCGAGTTCGGGATCGGCATGCACGATCCGCATCGCGAGGACGGTCGGTGTCTGATCGAACAGACCGTGCGGGGCGAGAGCCGCGGCCGTCAGCGCGAGCACTCCGTTCGCCGCTTGCAGCCGCACGCCGTCATCGGTGATCCTGGTGGCTCGACCGACGAACGTGAGAACGTCCTTCGCGGTATCCGGGTCGGCGAGAAGGAGGTGATGGGGCACGCGTTCTAAACTACCAACGGAGCGGCGCCCTGGGTCGCGGAAAGGACCCCATGAGCGCGCAAGCCCACGCAATCCAGACGGTCGAACGACTTCTCGAGGTTCTCGATCTCGACTCGACGCAGGCACGAACCACCGAAGACATCTTCACCGGCTCTTCACACCCGATGCCGACGGGGCGGATCTACGGAGGCCAGGTTCTCGCCCAGGCTCTTCTCGCGTCCGAACGAACGCTTCCGGAGGACCGGGCGGTGCATTCGATGCACGGCTATTTTCTGCGGCCGGGTGACGCGAGCCAGGGAATCACGATCGCCGTCGACCGCATCCATGATGGGCGATCCTTCTCCACGCGCCGAGCGCAGGCTTATCAGAACGGTGTACCGATCTTCTCGATGATCGCGTCCTTCCAGGACGAGGGCCCCGGCGTCGAGCATGCGGAGCCGATGCCCGAGGGCATCCCCGCTCCGGAGGATCTCGCCCCGGACGAGCAGCGAGTGCACGGGCTTCCTGCCGGCACAGCAAGGATGCTGAGCGACCGCGCTGCAGACATCCGTCACGTCGACTCGCCGCTGTATCTGCCCGAGGACGAAGCTCGTACGCCGCGCCAAGCCGTGTGGATGCGCCTACGCGCGCCTCTCCCCGATGATCAGCGACTACACCGGGCAGCTCTCGCCTACCTCAGCGACATGACCATCCAGGAATCGATCCTTCGCGCGCACGGGGTGTACTGGGCGCTTCCCGGCCTGAAGGTGGCGAGCCTCGACCATGCGATGTGGTGGCATCGTCCGGCACGCGTGGATGAGTGGCTCCTCTACGTGCAGGAGTCCCCGAGCGCCCGCGGCGGCCGAGGACTCGCGACGGGGCGGATCTACACGCGCGAGGGCGCACTCGTCGCGAGCGTCGCCCAGGAGATCATGATCCGCGTTCCTGAAGACCGGTCCTGAGGCAGCTGCTCGCAACAGCCCCGTACCCGAGCGCGGCTCTCTGACGATGCCCGAGCCTCAGCGGTGGCTGTACTCGATCGACGGACCGACGTACGGCTCCCAGGCGTCACGCATCTCCTGCGTGAGACGAGTGGGCCTGCCCGTCTTCGCGTCGACGAGCACGATGACCGCCGTCGATCGCGCATAGATCTGTCGAGGTTCGGCTGCGGGGTCGTTGTGCACCTCGTAGCAGACCTGCACGCTGGAGCCGCCGAGCTTGCCGAACCACATCTGCACCTCGAGCGGTCGGCGCTGATACGGCACCGGCGCCAGGTACTCGATCTCCTGACGAGCGATCAGAGTGAGGATCCCCTCGTCGATCCCGGAGTCGAGGACCGCGGTCGACGGCGCCTCTTCGCCGGGACCCGCGCGCCAGAACGCACGTACACGGGCCTCCTCGAGCAGCTTGAGCATCGAGGTGTTGTTGACGTGGTTGAACGCATCCAGATCGCCCCAGCGGAGGTGGATCGGGATGTGCAGGCGCGGCCCCGGCGTCGCGGACATCGTGGCCTCAGTCGCGCGTCAACTTGCGGTGCGTCGATCGGTGCGGCTTCGCGGCGTCCGGTCCGAGGCGCTCGATCTTGTTCTCCTCGTAGGCTTCGAAGTTGCCCTCGAACCAGTACCACTGGCCGGGCTTCTCGTCGGTGCCCTCGTAGGCGAGGATGTGCGTCGCGATGCGGTCGAGGAACCACCGGTCGTGAGTGATGACCACCGCGCAGCCGGGGAACTCGAGCAGGGCGTTCTCGAGCGAACTCAGGGTCTCGACGTCGAGGTCGTTTGTGGGCTCATCGAGGAGGAGCAGGTTGCCGCCTTCTTTGAGCGTCAGCGCGAGGTTGAGACGGTTGCGCTCACCACCGGAGAGCACGCCGGCCTTCTTCTGCTGGTCCGGACCCTTGAAGCCGAACTTCGAGACGTAGGCGCGAGAAGGAATCTCGGTCTTGCCGACTGTGATGTAGTCGAGACCGTCGGATACGACCTCCCACAGCGTCTTGTTCGGGTCGATGTTCGAGCGCGACTGGTCGACATAGCTGATCTTGACCGTCTCACCGATCTTCAGGTCTCCGCCGTCGAGCGGCTCGAGACCGACGATGGTCTTGAACAGCGTGGTCTTTCCCACACCGTTCGGTCCGATCACTCCGACGATGCCGTTCGGCGGCAGGTTGAAGCTGAGGCCGTCGATCAGCACGCGGCCGTCGAAGCCCTTCTGCAGCTTCTTGGCATCGATGACGATGCCACCGAGGCGCGGACCTGCGGGGATCTGGATCTCATCGAAGTCGAGCTTCCTGGTGCGCTCCGCCTCCGAAGCCATCTCCTCGTAGCGGGCGAGACGCGCCTTGGACTTGGTCTGACGGCCCTTGGCGCTCGAGCGCACCCACTCCAGCTCCTCCTTGAGGCGCTTGGCGAGCTTGGCGTCCTTCTTGCCCTGGACCTCGAGGCGTTCGCCCTTCTTCTCCAGGTATGTCGAGTAGTTGCCCTCATAGCCGATGAGACGGCCGCGGTCGACTTCAGCGATCCATTCAGCGACGTGGTCGAGGAAGTACCGGTCGTGGGTGATCGCGATGACCGCGCCCTTGTACGCCTGCAGGTGCTGCTCGAGCCAGAGCACGCTCTCGGCGTCGAGGTGGTTGGTGGGCTCGTCGAGGAGCAGCAAGTCGGGCTTCTGGAGCAGAAGCTTCGCCAGCGCGACACGACGCTTCTCACCGCCGGAGAGCGGTGCGATCGCGGCTTCGCCCGGCGGGGTGCGGAGTGCGTCCATCGCCTGGTCGAGCTGCGAGTCGAGGTCCCAGCCGTCGGCCGCGTCTATCTCTTCCTGCAGCGTGCCCATCTCGGCGAGCAGTGCGTCGAAATCGGCATCGGGCTCTGCCATCAGCAGCGAGATCTCGTTGAAGCGATCGACCTTCGGCTTGATCGCGATGCCGTCCTGGATGTTCTCCAGAACGGTCTTCGACTCGTCGAGCTCGGGTTCCTGCATCAGGATGCCGACGGTGTAGCCCGGAGCAAGCTTCGCTTCGCCGTTCGATGGCGTGTCCAGCCCCGCCATGATCTTGAGGATCGTCGACTTACCGGCGCCGTTCGGACCGACCATGCCGATCTTCGCTCCGGGGAGGAACGCCATGGTGACGTCGTCCAGGATGAGCTTCTCGCCCACTGCCTTGCGCGCACGAACCATCGAGTAGATGTACTCAGCCACCGAAAAACGCTCCTTATGTTGTCGTCGAAGATCGACACTCCAGCCTACCGGCCCCTGGCGGGCTACCAGTCGATCGGACGTGTGGTGCCGATGAGGCAGCGTCCTTCGGCGAGCTGAGGCATCACCACGGTGACGACCTGGCCTGTGGACGGGCCGACCTGGCCGACGAGACAGTCCTTCTGACCCCAGCGCACCGAGAACTGCAGGCTCTCGGCAACGTTGCCCACCGTTGACTGATCCTGCGTCACCTGCATGGACTCACGATCGAATCCGGCGCCGACCAGCGCGTCGATGTACGCCCGACCCGATCCGCGTTGGTCTGTAGCCCAGATGCTCTCGGCCACTGCAGTGAAAATCGGCAGGTTCTCATCGGCGGTGCCGTCCGGCACCAGTACGGGAGCCGCCGGAGCCGTCACCTCCGGATCTGGGGAGGCCGACGGGGAAGCCGACGGCGCGGCACCTGGCGTGCAGCCGGAGAGCAAGAGGAGAGCGGCAGCGGTGGCCGCGAGGACGCCGGCTGCACGCGCGGGTGAGGAGACCGATCGACGAAGCACGTGCCGAGTCTACGTCGCTCCGCCTTCCGCCCCGTGTGAGCCGCCGGCGCCCGGCCCCGCCAGTGGGCACCTTCCATGCGAGCGCGTGTGGTAGCTACGACCCTGTCATCCCGATACCCGCCGGATCCCCCCATGACACATCGATAGGAAGCGACGAGGGCTCATCCTGTTCTGATCCGGAGTCGTCGACACCTGAGCCCGAAACAGACTCCTCCCTGGGCGTCGCTGTCGTGCCGGATTCTCCGGCGGGACGGGATTGTGGTCGGTAGGCCGTCGTTCCCCACCGCAGATCGTGCCCGATCGCATCGGCCTCGATGTCGACGCTCGTCCCGTGTTTGCCGTTGCTCTCCCAGTTGCGGATCTTCAGTCTTCCGGTCACGATCACCGTGTCACCCGTGCGCAGTGACGCCTTCGCGTTTTCGCCCAGCTGCCGGAACGCTGCTACCGAGAACCAGTTGGTCCCCGAATCCGTCCACGCCTGTGTCACGGCATCGAAACGTCGGTGCGTACTGGCGAGCCGGAAGTTCGTGACCGGTACTCCTCCCCCGGTCTGCGCCTGAGTCGGGTCTGTCGCGACTCTCCCCACGATGGTCAATGTGTCGATCATGTCGTTGTCCTTTCGGCGGCCGGATCTCTTCCGGGTCGCACCAGCGTGAACCACGCGAGGACGACGCGATCGATGAGAACACGTAGTCCGTGGACAGAGTCGGTGGTGCGACAAAAGTGCAGAGAAAGCGCTGATGACAGGGCGAGTATCCCCGAAACCGAATGTCGGAGGGCGGTCGTATCTTCAAATCAGGAAAGGAGTTCCGATGCCCGACAACTTGATCACCTCTCTGCCCGAGGTCCCCTTCGCGACGCCCCGTCTCTCGTCTTCGCGAGAACGCCTGGTCCGCGCAGCGGATCATCTCTGGCGAGTTCAGGATCAGCGAGACCATGTCCTCGGTCACCTGCGCATCGTCGCCGACCCGCTCGGGCTCCGCTATCGCGCCGAACGACTGCATCTCGCCACGGGTGTGTTCCGCATCGTCGGCGAATTCTGGCGTGCAGACGAAGCTGTCGCCGTGCTCCGCTACTCCTGAGCGCCGGAACGGTTGTCGGCTGGATTCGTGCCAGCCGGCGCTTTTACATCGATCGCCAGTCCGTGACTGCGTGAAGTGCCCCCGGCAGGATTCGAACCTGCGACCAAGAGATTAGAAGGCTCCTGCTCTATCCCCTGAGCTACGGGGGCGCACTCATCTACCGTACCGCTGTCCCGCAGTCGGTTGACGAGGCACACTCCGTCAGCCGATGTCGGGGCCGTAGATAGTATGGCGATATGGTATCTGCGTCCGAGAATGATCGTCTCGTATGGATCGACTGCGAGATGACGGGACTCGATCTGGCGGTCGATGAGCTCGTTGAAATCGCCGTGGTCATCACCGATTTCGAGCTCAACCCCATCGACCCGGGCTTCCAGGTGGTGATCCGGCCCAGCGACGCCGCCCTCGCGAACATGAACGACTTCGTCACCAAGATGCATGAGACGTCCGGTCTGATCGAAGAGATTCCCGGCGGCATAACGGTCGAAGACGCGGAAGCGCAGACTCTCGCCTACATCAAGCGCTTCGTACCCCTGGAGCGCAAGGCCCCGCTTGCCGGCAACACCATCGGCACCGACAGGATGTTCCTCGCGAAGTACATGTCGCAGGTCGACCAGTGGTTGCACTATCGAAACGTCGATGTCTCCAGCATCAAAGAGCTCTCGCGACGCTGGTACCCGCGGGTCTTCTTCCAGGCTCCCGCCAAAGATGGTGGCCACCGTGCACTCGCCGACATCCTGGAGTCGATCCGCGAACTCCGGTACTACCGGCAAGCGGTGTTCGTCGATGAGCCCGGCCCCTCCAGCGACGAGGCACGCGAGATCGCAACCCGGACGGTGTCCGAGTTCACTCCGAACATGTAATAGACTCGTATGGTTGCCCGCTCCGGTGGGCACATGGTGGGTATAGCTCAGCTGGTAGAGCGCTGGCTTGTGGTGCCGGATGTCGCGGGTTCGAGTCCCGTTACTCACCCTCTGAAAGAAGGCCCGAATCGTGAGATTCGGGCCTTCTTCGTCGTGCCGGCAAGGTCAGCGTCCCTCCCCTGAAGCTCTAGACTGACGGGGTGTCGCTCGCGGTCTGGTTCTCGTTGCTGACCGCGTCCGTCGTGATCAGCTTCACGCCCGGAGCCGGGGCGATCAACACGATGTCCAACGCCATGAATCAGGGTTGGCGGCGCTCGATCTGGGGCATCATCGGCCAGCAGATCGCGCTGATCGTCCATGTCGCGATCGTCGCCGCGGGGGTCGGCCTTCTGGTCTCGCGATCGGAGGTCCTGTTCAACGGCATCCGCTATGCCGGCGCTGCGTACCTCGTGTTCCTCGGGATCCGGCTCATCCTCACGAAGCCCGCTGTCGTCGATGATGATGTTCCCGTTCCTGTCGATTCTCGCGAGAGTCATTGGTCGATGATCCGTCGAGGCTTCTGGGTCAACCTCCTGAACCCCAAGGCGATCGTGTTCTTCCTGGCGTTCATTCCGCAGTTCATCCGGCTGGATGAGCCGCCAATCCCCCAGTACCTCACCCTCGTCGGCACCGTGATCGTCGTGGACGTGATCGTGATGTGGGGATTCTTCGCGGCTGCCGCGCGACCCTTCCGCCGCCTGACACGAACCGCACGCGGACAGCGCATTCTCAACACCGTCTTCGGGGTGTTGTTCATCGTCGTCGCCGGCATCCTCGTTCTCCTCCACTGACCCCGACTCGCCCCTAGGCTGGACGAGATGGACATGGATACCGCCTCTTTCGAGAACCTCGTGATCGACGAGCTCGACCAACTGCCCGACGACATGGTCGAGGGCTTGGAGAACGTGGTCTTCGTCGTGGAGGACCGCCCGGAGGACGGCAGTCTCGATCTACTCGGCCTGTACGACGGTCTGGCGCTCACAGAGCGGACCCAGTACGGGATGGGCGAGCTCCCTGACCGGATCGTCGTCTATCGCGAGCCTCATCTGGCGCAGTGTGATTCCGAAGACGAGCTCCGCGACGAGATCCACACGACTCTGGTGCACGAGATCGCGCATTTCTACGGTATCGACGATGAGCAGCTGCACGAGATGGGGTGGGCATGACGATCCCGGCCGCCGTTCCGGACGTCGATGAGGTCACCGACCTCAGCGCAGCTCCGCTCGAGCCCTGGCAGGTCGTCGTGTGGAACGATCCCGTCAACCTCATGAGCTACGTGGTCCGCATCTTCCGTACCTACTTCGGCTATTCCGTCGATCACGCCACCGCGTTGATGCTCGCCGTGCATCATGACGGACACGCTATCGTGTCCACCGGTCCGCGCGAGACCATGGAAGTCCACGCGCAGGCGATGCACGGCTTCGGCCTGTGGGCGACCGTCAGGAAGGCTCCGCTGTGACCTCGGAGCGGATCGTCATCCCGATCACGGTGATCGAAGGACTCCATCTCGCTCAGCTCGTGGACGACTTCGTCGAGCTCATCGACACGTCGCGGGATACCACAGACCCCGCCATCGACCGATTGACGCCCACTCCGTATCCGGATGATCCCGAGTCCGCGGCGGACTTCGCGGACAGCACGCGGGAGGATCTTCTCGACAGGCGACTCATCGAGGCTCGACGTGTGCGCGCGGCATTCGGTGAGTTCGGCGGCGGAGTCGACGCACTCGATGAAGCAGACCCCCTCGCGACCAGAGAGATCGTCGTCCCCACGCATGAGATCGACTTCTGGCTGAGAACTCTCACCGCGATCCGCCTCGTGATCGCCACTCGACTCGGGATCACCTCAGACGAGCAGGCCGGGGAGGACGGTCGTCACGATGTGTACGACTGGCTCGGGTATCGCTTGGAGCTTCTCATCCAGGCGGCTGACGAGGCCGAAGCCGGATGAGCTCCTAGGGCACCTCGACGATGCGGGTTGCGAGCGTCCGAGGATCGTCGCGTTCGATGTGAAGACGCTCCTGCGCAGCCCACCTGTCCCAGTGCGGGCGATAGGTGTCACCATCACGCGCGAGAGCGCGCGCCTTGCGAGCAGGCTCCGCTGACTCCACCCAGATCCGAATGTCGGCGAGCCCGGCCGTCGACGCCCGGAGGATGCCGCTGCCCTCGACGATCACGCCCAGGGCAGGATCGACAGCGTGACTCTCAGCCTCGGTCTGGCGTTCCCAGTCCCAGCGGCGCCAGGTGCCGAGATAGCCGCGACCGTGCGGACGAAGGATCCAGTCGAGAGCACGCTCCACGCCGTCGTCGAGTCCATCCCAGCCGGGGTAGAGCGAGTCGAGTGCAATGAGCTGTACATGCCCGCTGACCGGCCAGCGCCGGACGAGTCGGGCGGCGAGCGACGACTTTCCGGCGCCGCTGCCGCCGTCGATCAGGACGACAGGGTTACCCGCGGACACGGCTCGAACATCTTGCTCGATCAGGGTCGCGGCGTGCTCCAGAGCAGTCGCGACAGGATCGTCACTTCTTGAGTGCACGGATGATGCGGGTGATTGCTCGTCCGGCCACCCAGACGAACGGTACTGCGACAACCAGCAGCGTGACGATGTTCGGCTCGAAGCGCAGGCCCTCCTCACGACGCACGTAAACGCCGACGGGGACAGACACACCGCCGCCGCCACCGCCCTCGGCACCGTCGCCGCTACCGCCGCCGAAGCCCGAGTAGGTGAAGGCGACCGGGGTGATGCTCACACCATCGACGTCTTGCGGCTCTCCGTATGCGCTCTTCACGCCGAAGGACGCAGCTTGCTTTCCGAGTTCCAGTGCAATGTTCGGCATAACCCCACGGTAGTCGAGGAACACCGAGCGTGTGCGATCATTCCACGCCGTGGGCCTTGGGATGCTGCGCGGCGCCCCTGCCCTCTCCGCGGCCGATGTGCCGCGCGCGGGAGATCGTGGCGATGCCGAACCGTGCGACGGCGTCGTCGACCGCGCCCTCGACCTTGCGCCAGCCCTCGTCGTCATCCCACAAGCCCAGTCCGCCGCCGCCGGCAGGTCGCAGATTCTCGGCCCGCACGCCGACCAACCGCACAGGATCGCGCCGGTCTATCTGCTCGAAAAGTGCCTGTGCCGCCTCGCCGATGCGCTGCCCGACGGCCGTGGGCTCGCCCAGCGTCTGGGACCTGTTAAGCGTGCGGAAATCATCGAAGCGAATTTTGATGGCCACCGTGGAGGTCTCCCAGTTCGCGCGCCGGAGTCTGGCAGCGACGCGGTCGGAGAGGCGCAGAAGCTCGGCTCGGAGAAACGGTCGGTCGAGGATGTCCTGGTCGAAGGTCTCCTCGTGACCGATGCTCTTCTCCACACGCTCGGTGTCGACGGCGCGGGCGTCTTCCCCGAGTGCGAGCTGCCTGATCCGCCCGGCCAGGGCGGGGCCGACGGCACGTTCGAGCATCTCGCGCGGAGCATCCCGCACGTCCTGTATCGTGCGTATGCCACGGGCCTCCAGAGCCTCAGCTGCCTTCGGTCCGACTCCCCACATCGCACGGACAGGTCGGGGTGCGAGGAAGCCGAGCGTATCGGCCCCTGCGACGACGAGCATCCCGTCCGGCTTCGCGATGGTGGAGGCCATCTTGGCGACGTGCTTCGTCGCGGCGACACCGACGCTGCACGTGATGCCGACCTCGTCGAGGACCCGTTCGCGGATCAGCTCTGCGATGCGAGCCGGACTCCCCCACAAACGCCGTACGCCCTGCACATCGAGGAATGCCTCATCGACCGAGAGCGGCTCGACCAGAGGCGTGAACGACTCGAAGATCGCCATCACCTGTCGCGAGACCTCCTGATAACGGTCGAAGCGCGGGAGCACGATGCGCGCTGAAGGGCACAGCCGCAACGCCTGCGACACCGGCATCGCCGCTCGCACACCGTACCGACGTGCCTCGTATGAGGCGCTGGAGACGACAGAACGACCGTCGGGTGCGCCGATGATGAGCGGGAGCCCGCGGAGTGACGGATCGTCGAGTACCGCGACGGCGGCGTAGAACGCATCCATATCGACGTGGAGGATGCGCGTTCCGGTGTCATCGGCATCTGCGGACGAGACGATTCGTCCTCTGCCGTCACCGTGTCCCATGACACCATTCTGCCCCGGGCCTCGGACACGAGACCCGGGGTGGCACGCTACTGGGCAGCGCGCTCGAGAATGAGCTCACGGACACGAGCGGCGTCGGCCTGACCCTTCATCGCCTTCATGACCGCACCGATGACGGCCCCGGCCGCCTGCACCTTGCCGTCCTTGATCTTGGCCATCACGTCCGGCTGCGCGGCGAGAGCCTCATCGATCGCAGCGATCAGCGCGCCATCGTCCGACACCACGGCGAGGCCGCGGGCGTCGACGACCTCTTCAGGCGTGCCCTCGCCGGCGATGACGCCTTCGAGTACCTGGCGAGCAAGCTTGTCGGTCAGAGTTCCGGCGTCGACGAGCCGCTGAAGAGCCGCGACGTTCTCCGGGCTGATGAGCTCGGTGGGGTCCTTCTCCTGCACGTTCGCGGTGCGGGTGATCTCGCCTGTCCACCACTTTCGTGCGGTGGCCGCAGTTGCACCGGCGGCGATCGTCGCCTCGACGACCTCGAGCAGACCGCCGTTGCGGACGTCCTGGAACTCCAGGTCAGTGAAGCCCCACTCCGTCATCAAGCGACGGCGACGCGCGACCGGCTGCTCGGGAAGAGCCGCGCGCAGTTCTTCGATCAGCTCGGCGGCGGGCTCCACGGGCAGCAGATCGGGCTCGGGGAAGTAGCGGTAGTCATCTGCATCCGACTTCGGACGACCGGGCGACGTCGTTCCGGTGTCCTCGTGCCAGTGCCGCGTCTCCTGTGTGATCGTGCCCCCGTCGGCGAGAATCTGCGCCTGGCGCTGGATCTCGTACTTCACGGCTCGCTCGACGGAGCGCATGGAGTTCACGTTCTTCGTCTCGGTGCGGGTGCCGAGCTTCTCCGTGCCTCGCGGGCGCAGCGAGACGTTCGCGTCGCAGCGCAGGTTTCCACGCTCCAGACGGGCCTCGGAGATGCCGAGACCGCGGACGATGTCGCGGATCGCCTGCACATAGGCCTTGGCGACCTCCGGTGCGCGGTGCTCGGTGCCGTAGATGATGTTCGTCACGATCTCGACCAGCGGCACGCCCGCACGGTTGTAGTCCACGAGGGAGTACTCGGCACCCTGGATGCGTCCGGTCGCTCCCCCCATGTGGGTGAGCTTGCCGGCGTCTTCCTCCATATGGGCCCGCTCGATCGGGATCGTGATGATCGTGCCGTCTTCGAGTTCGACCTCGACCGATCCCTCGTACGCGATCGGCTCGTCGAACTGCGAGATCTGATAGTTCTTGCCGAGGTCCGGGTAGAAGTAGTTCTTGCGGGCGAACCTGCTCGACTCCGCGATCGAGCAGCCGAGGGCGAGACCCAGGCTGATCGACGAGCGGATCGCGGTCTCGTTCACGACCGGCAGCGACCCGGGAAGACCGAGGTCGACGGGTGCGATGAGCGTGTTCGGTTCGGCCGCGTGATACAGCTCGTTGGCCGGGTTCGGCGCATCGGAGAACATCTTCGTGTTCGTGTTGAGCTCGACGTGCACCTCGAATCCGAGAACCGGCTCGAACAGCTCGAGCGCCTTGTCGAAGTCCATGAGCTTGGCGGTGGCCATCAGCGCTTCCCTCCTGCGAGCTGCGGTGCGTGGGTGAGCAGCGGCGCACCCCACGAGTCGACGAGCAGCGTCTCGAGCGCGGCGCCGACCTTGTAGAGACGTGCATCCTCCCGCGCCGGGGCGATGAACTGGATGCCCACGGGAAGCCCATCGTCGTCCGCGAGACCGCTCGGGATCGAGATTCCCGGGACTCCCGCGAGGTTCACCGGGATCGTGGTGATGTCGTTGAGGTACATCTGCAGCGGGTCGTCGATCTTCTCGCCGAGCTTGAAGGCGGTGGTGGGCGCCGAGGGCGTCGCGATGACATCGACCTCGGCGAACGCGTTCGCGAAGTCCTGCTGGATGAGTGTGCGGACCTTCTGCGCGCTCCCGTAGTAAGCGTCGTAGTAGCCGGCGGACAGTGCGTACGTGCCGAGGATGATGCGGCGCTTGACCTCGTCACCGAAGCCGGCGTCGCGGGTCGCGGACATGACGTCCTCGACCGTCGGGTTGCCGTCAGGCGTGACCCGCAGGCCGAAGCGCACGGAGTCGAACTTCGCGAGGTTGCTCGATGCCTCCGCCGGGAGGATCAGGTAGTACGCGGCGACGCCGTATTCGAAGTGCGGAGCGCCGATCTCGACGATCTCGGCGCCCTGCGCCTCCATGAGTGCGAGCGCGCTGCGGAACGAGGCTGCGACGCCGGGCTGGAACCCGCTGTCGGGCAGTTCGCGAATCACGCCGACCTTGAGACCCTTGAGCACGTCTCCGCGCGCACCTTCTCGAGCTGCTTCGGCGAACGAGGGCCACTCATCGCGCAGCGAGGTCGAGTCCTTCGGATCATGTCCGCCGATCGCGTCATGCAGCAGCCCGGAGTCGAGGACCGTCCGCGAGACCGGACCGACCTGGTCGAGGCTGGAGGCGAGGGCGATCGCACCGTAGCGGCTCACGCCGCCGTACGTCGGTTTGACGCCGACCGTGCCTGTGACGTGGGCGGGCTGGCGGATCGAGCCGCCGGTGTCGGAGCCGAGCGCCAGCGGAGCCTCGAAAGCTGCGACGGCCGCAGCCGAGCCACCGCCGGAGCCACCGGGGATGCGGTCGAGGTCCCAGGGGTTGTGCGTGGGACCGTACGCCGAGTGCTCGGTGGAGGACCCCATGGCGAATTCGTCCATGTTCGTCTTGCCGAGAGGGATCAGTCCGGCGGCGCGAGAGCGCGCGACGACAGTGGCGTCGTACGGCGAGCGGTATCCCTCGAGGATGCGCGAACCGCTGGTCGTCGGCTGGTCGGTCGTGACGAGCACGTCCTTGATCGCGAGCGGCACGCCCGCGAGCGGGCCGAGGGCCTCGCCGGCAGCGCGACGGGCGTCGATGGCCGCTGCGGCCTCGAGCGCGCCCTCGTTGACGTGGAGGAACGCGTGGACGTCGCCGTCCACGGCGGCGATGCGGTCGAGGTGCGCCTGCGTCGCCTCGACGCTCGACACCTCACGAGAGGCGAGCTTCGCGGCGAGATCCGCCGCGTCCAGCCGGATGATGTCGCTCACTGCTCTTCTCCCAGGATCGCGGTGACGCGGAAGCGGCCATCGGCGGCATCCGGGGCGTTCTGAAGCACCTGCTCGTGCGTGAGCGTCTCGCCGACCACGTCGGGTCGGAAGACGTTGCTCAACGGAATCGGGTGACTCGTCGCTACGACGTCGTCGGTGGCGACCTCCGACACCTTCGCGATGTTGTCGACGATGGCGTCGAGCTGGCCCGTGAGCCTCGACACCTCGTCGTCGTTCAGCTGGATGCGTGCGAGCACACCGAGGTGGCGCACGAGTTCAGGGGTGATTTCAGACACTCCCCCAGTCTAGTTGGCGCGCTCCGAACTCCCATGCCCCGAGAGCTGCTCCACCTATGCTGGGCGGGTGAGCACGTTCCAGCCCCCTCGCCCGTGGATCGCCAGCTATGCAGCCGGAGTCCCGGATGACCTCCCTCCCGTCGAGGGATCCCTGGTCGACATCGTGGCCGCTTCGGCACGCGACTATCCGGATGCCCCCGCCCTTCAGTTCTTCGGTCGCGAGACGACCTACTCGGAGCTGCAGGCAGCGATCGACCGAGCGGCTACGGGCCTGCGGGATCTCGGTGTCCGCGCCGGTGATCCGGTCGCGATCGTGCTGCCGAACTGCCCGCAGCACATCGTGGCTTTCTACGCGGTTCTCCGGCTCGGCGCGGTCGTGGTCGAGCACAACCCGCTGTACACGCCGCGCGAGCTGCGCAAGCAGTTCGAAGACCACGGCGCGAAGCATGCGATCGTCTGGAACAAGGTCGTCTCCACAGTGCAGGAGTTCCCAGCGGATCTGGCCGTGAGGAACCTCGTCTCCGTCGATGTGACGCGCGCCATGCCGTTCGTCACGCGCCTCGCCCTGCGACTCCCCGTCGCGAAGGCACGCGAATCCCGTGCTGCCCTCACCGAGAAGGTGCGCGGGACTGTCGCATGGGATTCCCTGCTCGGCTCCGTCCCCCTTCCGGCGTCGCACCCCCAGCCGGGGACCGACGATCTCGCGATCATCCAGTACACCTCCGGCACGACGGGAACCCCCAAGGGCGCGGCCCTCACCCACCGCAATCTGCTGGCCAACGCCGCGCAGTCCCAGGCGTGGGTTCCGTCGATCCAGCGGGGCAAGGGTTGTGTCGTGTATGCGGTGCTGCCGATGTTCCACGCCTATGGGCTCACCCTCTGTCTCACCTTCGCGATGTCGATGGGCGCGCGGCTCGTGCTGTTCCCCAAGTTCGATCCCGACCTCGTGCTCGATGTCGTGAAGAAGCACCCCGCCACCTTCCTCCCGCTCGTCCCGCCGATCGCCGATCGTCTGCTCGCCGCAGCGAAGGCGAAGGGCGTGTCGCTCGACGGCATCGAGGTCGCGATCTCCGGCGCCATGGCTCTCCCGCACGAACTCGTCGTGCCTTTCGAGAAAGCCACGAACGGGTACCTCGTCGAAGGCTACGGTCTGAGCGAGTGCTCACCCGTCCTGATGGCGAACCCCGTCGCTGACAACCGCGTGCCCGGCACCGTGGGTCTCCCCCTACCGGGGACCGAGTGCCGTGTAGTCGATCCTGAGAACCCGGGCCAAGACGTGCCGGCAGGTTCCGCCGGCGAACTCGTGGTCCGTGGTCCGCAGGTCTTCGCGGGCTACTACGGCAAGCCGGAGGAGACCGAGGCCGTCTTCGTCGACGGCTGGTACCGCACCGGCGATATCGTCACGATCGACGACGCCGGTTTCGTGCGCATCGTGGATCGCATCAAGGAACTCATCATCACCGGCGGATTCAACGTCGCACCCACCGAAGTCGAGAACGCTCTGCGGCAGCATCCGCAGGTCGTCGATGCCGCCGTCGTGGGACTACCGAGTGAACACTCCGGCGAAGAGGTCGTCGCTGCGATCGTGGTCGATGCCGGAACCGATGTCGACGTCGAAGCCATCCGCGAGTTCGCCCGCAGCATCCTGACTCCCTACAAGGTTCCCCGCCGCATTTTCGTCGTCGATGAACTCCCCACGTCGTTGATCGGCAAGGTGCTCCGACGCCAGGTGAAAGAGAAGCTGCTGGCTCTCAACACCGGGGCGTAGGCCGCCCTCACAGGCGCCGAGCGTCGCCGCGCGCTACCCTTGGGAAGTGACCCCTGAAGATGCAGTGCTGACCGACGCCCCCGAGGACTCTCCCGCGACCCCCGGATTCGAGGAGCTCGGCATCACCGGGCCCGTCCTCAAAGCCATCAAGGACCTCGGCTACGAGACCCCGTCGCCCATCCAGGCGGCCACCATCCCCACACTTCTGTCCGGCCGCGATGTGGTCGGACAGGCGCAGACCGGTACCGGCAAGACCGCCGCGTTCGCGCTCCCTGTGCTCGAGCGCCTCGACGTCTCGCAGAAGACCCCGCAGGCACTCGTGCTCGCACCCACCCGGGAGCTTGCGCTCCAGGTGTGCGAGGCATTCGAGTCCTACGCCTCCAAGATGAAGGGCGTTCACGTCCTGCCCGTCTACGGCGGTCAGGGCTATGGCGTGCAGCTGTCCGCGCTGCGCCGCGGCGTGCACGTGATCGTCGGAACACCCGGTCGCATCATGGACCACCTCGCCAAGGGCACCCTCGACCTCTCGCAGCTGCAGTACCTCGTGCTGGATGAGGCAGACGAGATGCTGAAGATGGGCTTCGCGGAAGACGTGGAGCAGATCCTCGCGCAGACGCCGGAAGAGAAGCAGGTCGCCCTGTTCTCCGCGACCATGCCGCCGCAGATCCGCCGCCTCGCGCAGAAGTACCTGCGCGACCCGGAAGAGATCAGCATCAAGTCGAAGACGGCAACGGGGACGAACATCACCCAGCGCTATCTCGTCGTGTCGTACGCGCAGAAGGTCGACGCGCTCACCCGCATCCTCGAGGTCGAGAACTTCGACGGGATGATCGTCTTCGTCCGCACCAAGAACGAGACCGAGACGCTCGCTGAGAAGCTGCGTGCTCGTGGATACTCCGCATCCGCCATCAACGGCGACGTGCCGCAGGTTCAGCGTGAGCGCAGCGTCAACCAGCTCAAGGACGGCAAGCTCGACATCCTCGTCGCGACCGATGTCGCCGCCCGCGGTCTCGACGTCGAGCGCATCAGCCACGTCATCAACTTCGACATCCCGACCGACACCGAGTCCTATGTGCACCGCATCGGCCGCACCGGTCGTGCGGGGCGCACAGGAGACGCGATCAGCTTCATCACCCCGCGCGAGCGCTACCTGCTCAAGCACATCGAGAAGGCGACGCGACAGCAGCCTGCCCAGATGCAGCTGCCCAGCACAGAAGATGTCAACACGACGCGTCTGAACCGATTCGACGACGCGATCACCACCGCACTGTCGGAGACCGGCCGTATCGAGGCGTTCCGCGACATCGTCGCGCACTACGTCCGCCATCATGACGTGCCTGAGGGCGATGTGGCAGCGGCCCTCGCCGTCGTCGCACAGGGCGACAAGCCACTGCTCCTCGACCCGGCCAACGATCCCCTGACCAAGGCGGTCGAGGCCGACAACCGTCCCCCTCGTGAGCGCAGCGCGGGGGGACGTGAGGCACGCGAGCCGCGTACCGAGCGCCGAGGGCGTGGTGACTACACCGCGTACCGTATCGAGGTCGGTCGGCGTCACAAGGTCGAGCCGCGTCAGATCGTCGGTGCTCTCGCGAACGAGGGCGGTCTGGGCCGTGACGACTTCGGAGCGATCAACATCCGCCCCGACTTCTCAACCGTCGAGCTGCCTTCCAACCTCAACCCCGCAGTGCTCGACAAGCTCCGCGACACCCGTATCTCGGGGCGCCTCATCGAGATCAAGCCCGATCGCGGCCCTGGTGCCCGACGCACCGCCCCGCGTGACGGCGAGCGATACGAGCGCCGGGACAGCGACGAGCGTCCCGCGCGCGACAGCCGTGAAGAGAAGCCGTTCCGCAAGCCGCGCCACAAGAGCTGACGCCGACTCGCGCGCGGATCGGGCTATCTCGTTCCGCGCGCGAGTTGCGCTGCCACGTCGATCAGAGGCTCCGGATGCGCGAGTAGTGCGCGCTGTTCGGGGTGGGCGATCAGATGGGCGATCAGGCGATGGGCGCCTACGAGTGTCGGCGCCCAGTACCCTCCGACATGGTGACGGCTCAGGGGCACGGTGCGGAGTTTCCCACCGACGGTGAGCGTCACCGAACCGTCGTCGGGATCGACGCCGGGGTCGCTCAGCATCGCGGCTGTCAGCGCACCGAGAAGGACGGTGCTGACGAGACCGGGGAGACGGAACTTCGTCGTCGGCACATCGAGCGTGATCGCTTCCACGTCGGTCCATGCGACGATGCCGCGGTTCTCGATCCCTTCACGGATGATCACGGCTTCGCGCGTCAGACGCAGATGGTTCCGACCGGGATCTCCGACGGCCAATGCCTCCGCGACGACGATCAGCGGCCCGTAGCGCCTCACGAGCCTTCCGGCGTCGGCGGCAGCGCGTCCGGGCCCTCGGTCACGAGAATGTGGAACTGCGCGGCATCGAGCACGCGCACGCCGAGTTCTTCGGCCTTGGCGAGTTTGGAGCCTGCTCCGGGGCCGGCGGCGACGAAATCGGTCTTCTTCGAGACGCTCGACGCCGCCTTGCCGCCCGCGTTGATGATGGCCTCCTGCGCGCCATCTCGGGTGTACCCGTCGAGGGAACCTGTCGCGACGACCGTGAGTCCTTCGAGCACGCCGCCTGCAGCCACCGCTGCTCCGGGTCCCGGGTGACCGGGAGTCGACCACTGCACCCCCGCATCATCCCACTGGCGCACGATCTCCTGATGCCAGTCCACCTCGAACCAGGCGAGCAGCGAATCGGCGATGATGCCGCCGACGCCTTCGACAGCGGCGAGTTCGTCGCGGGACGCCGTTCGGATCGCTTCGAGGGAGCCGAACCACTGCGCCAGTGCCCGTGCGGCGACGGGTCCGACATGCCGGATGTTCAGCGATACGAGCAGGCGCCAGAGGTCTTTCGTCTTCGCCTTCTCGAGTTCGGCCAGCAGGGTGAGCGCCTGCGACGACGGCTGAGGACCGTCGAGCCCGGACTTCTTCTCGGTAGCGGTGGCATTGCGCCGGAAGGGAGCGCGTGTCTTGACGATCCCGTCCTCATCCTCCTTGGGAAGCCCCGTCTCAGCGTCACGGACGAACAGCTCGATGGGCACGAGTTGCTCGAGTGTGAGAGCGAACAGACCGGCTTCGGTCTCCAACGGGGGTACAGCAGGCGAAGTCGGCTGTGTCAGGGCCGCCGCCGTGACCTCACCCAGCGCCTCGACGTCGAGCGCGCCCCTGGAACCGATATGCTCGACGCGTCCGCGGACCTGCGCCGGGCACGATCGGGCATTCGGGCACCGCAGGTCGATGTCGCCCTCTTTCATCGCACGCAGTGGTGTGCCGCATTCCGGGCACCCGACCGGCATCACGAACTCTCGCTCGCTGCCGTCACGCTTCTCGACAACCGGACCGAGGACTTCCGGGATCACGTCGCCGGCCTTTCGCAGCACGACGGTGTCTCCGATCAGCACGCCCTTGGCCTTCACCACATCCTTGTTGTGCAGGGTCGCCTGGCGGACGACGGAACCTGCGACGTGTGCGGGTGCCATGACCGCGAACGGTGTCGCGCGACCGGTGCGGCCGACCGACACGACGATGTCGAGAAGCTTGGTCTGAACCTCTTCCGGCGGGTACTTGTAAGCGATCGCCCAGCGCGGAGCACGGCTCGTCGCACCGAGCTCGTCGTGGAGCTCGAGCTCGTCGACCTTGACGACGATGCCGTCGAGCTCGTGCTCGATGTCGTGGCGGTGCTCGCCGAAGTACTCCACGAACTCCACGACCTCGTCGACCGTGCTGCACACCTTCGTGTGTGGACTCGTGGGCAGGCCCCACTCCGAGAGCAAGTCGTACACCTCGCTCTGCGCCGCGACGGGAGGGTTGGTCCACGCTCCGATGCCGTGCACGTAGAGGGCGAGCGACTCGATCCGCAGGAGTCCGGCTTCGAGCTCGAGCCCGTTCTTCTTGTCTATCTGCTGACGGAGTCCCCCACTCGCCGCGTTGCGAGGGTTCGCGAACGACGGGAAACGTCGGGCGGCAGCGGTCTGCGCCTTCTCCTCGTCGAAGGGCTTCTTCGCCCCTCCACGCGACTCCCAGCGAGAGAGGGCATCGGCGTAGGCGCGGTCGCGGAAAGCCGCCTGGGCTGCGTTGAGCCGCTCGAACGCTGCCACCGGAATGAAGACCTCACCACGCACCTCGACGATCTCGGGGTGCCCCTCCCCGCTCAGCCGATAGGGGATCTCGGGGAGGCGCAGCGCGTTCTCGGTGACGATCTCGCCCACACGGCCATCGCCCCTGGTCGCTGCCGACGTCAGGATGCCGTTCTCGTAGCGGAGGTTGATCGCGAGTCCGTCGATCTTCAACTCGGTGAGCCAGGCGACGTCTCGTCCCGCTGCCGCCTTCGTCTTCGCTGCCCACTCACGCAGCTCCTCGAGCGAGAAGACGTTGTCGAGGCTGAGCATGCGCTCTGCGTGCTCGATCGTCGCGAGCCCGGTCACCTCGGCGGCTCCGACCATCTGCGTCGGCGAGTCCTGTCCCTGCAGCTCGGGGTGCAGCCGCTCGATTTCTTCGAGCCGGTGCATCCAGCCGTCATAGGTGAAATCGTCGACGACCGAGGAGTCGCGACCGTAGTAGGCCTCTTTCGCCTCGAGAATGCGAGTGGTCAGCTCGTCGGCTTCGGTTCGGGCGTCTTCCAGCGAGATGTTCTCCGGCACCCCGCCAGTCTACGAGCGGGCACCGACACCGGAAGTGCCTACGCGCCGACGGGAACCGCAGACACCGTGGTGTCGATCGTGAGTTGGCCGAGCACTCGCGTTCCGAGGTAGAGCACGGCGGTCTGTCCCGGTGCGACGCCGTCGAGCGGCACCTCTGGGGTGACGCGGACCCCGTCGTCCGAGACAACGGCGTGCGCGGCGACCGGCTCGGAGTGAGCGCGGATCTGCACGTGACACTCGAACGACGAGTCCCTCGGTGCAGCTCCCGCCCAGCTGAACCGCGCACCCGCGATCTCCGCGATCGCGAGCGCCTCCTTCGGTCCGACGACGACAGTGTTCGATACCGGGCGAACCTCGAGCACGAATCGGGGCTTGCCGTCCGACGCGGGCACACCGAGCTTGAGGCCACGCCGCTGCCCGACCGTGAAAGCGTGGGCGCCCTCGTGCGAGCCGACGACGTCACCGCTGCGGTCGACGATCTCTCCCGTGGCCGTGCCGACCTTCTCTGCGAGCCACCCTCGCGTGTCACCGTCCGGGATGAAGCAGATGTCGTGGCTGTCCGGCTTCTGTGCGACGCTGAGGCCGCGTGCTTCAGCCTCAGCGCGGACGATGGCCTTCGACGGCGTCGTTCCGAGCGGGAAGTACGTGTGTGCGAGCTGCTCGGCGGTGAGCACGCCCAGGACGTACGACTGGTCTTTGGCGTTGTCGGACGCACGATGCAGTTCGAGGCCGTCGGCGCCTTCGACGAGAGTGGCGTAGTGCCCCGTGCACACGGCGTCGAATCCGAGCTCGATTGCCCTCTCCAGCAGAGCCGCGAACTTGATCTTCTCGTTGCAGCGCATGCAGGGGTTCGGTGTGCGCCCCGCCTGGTACTCGGAGATGAAGTCTTCGATGACATCGTCGCGGAAGCGCTCCGAGAAGTCCCAGACATAGAACGGGATGCCCAGCATGTCAGAGGCACGGCGGGCATCGAGTGCGTCTTCGATCGTGCAGCAACCGCGACTGCCGGTACGCAGGGTTCCTCCGGCTCGGGAGAGCGCCAGATGCACTCCGACCACGTCATGTCCCGCCTCCACGGCCCTGGCAGCCGCGACGGCGGAATCGACACCACCGCTCATCGCCGCAAGGATCCGCATGAGACCAGTCTACGAGCGCACGCCTGTGCCGGCGCCGGACGCTCGCGCGTAGGCATCCGCGATCGCAGCGAGCACCGCGTCGACGTCGGCATCCGTCGACGTCCTGCCGAGCGAGAAGCGGAGTACGCTGCGTGCGTCGCGCTCGCTCCGCCCCATCGCGATCACGACGTGCGAGGGCTCGGCGACGCCCGCCTGACATGCTGATCCGGTAGATGCGGCTACCCCGGCCATGTCGAGAAGGAACAGCAGGCTCTCCCCCACTGCTCCAGGGAACAGCAGATGAGCATTCCCCGGAAGCCGCTCGGTCGGATCGCCCAAGAGCACCGCTGACGGCACTGCGGAACGGACACCGGTGACGAGGCGATCACGCAACGCACGCAAACGTGTCGCCTCCTGTTCGCGCTCCAGCTCGGCGAGCTCGATCGCGGTCGCGAACGCCGCCGCACCCGCGATGTCCTGAGTGCCGGCGCGAAGGCCGCGCTGCTGTGCGCCGCCGCGCAGCAACGCGGTGAGACGTGCCGTGCGTGCTGTGACGAGAACGCCGACGCCGACCGGTGCGCCGATCTTGTGTCCGGCCAGACTCATCGCCACGAGACCGACACCGCTCTCGGCGTCACCGCGCAACGAACGGAATGACAGCGGCACGTGTCCGAGCGCAGCGACGGCGTCGAGATGAAAGGCGACACCGGCAGTCGCGGCGGCGGCCGCCAGCTCTCGCGCGTCGTTGATGGTGCCAGCCTCATTGTTCGCGACGAGGGCCGTCGCCAGCGCGGCGCCGGGGAGCTGCGCTGTGAACAGCTCAGGCGAGATGCGGGCCTGAGAACTCACCGGCACCCGCCGCAGCTCCGCACCCTCGTTCACGAGCGCGGCCACGGTGTCCAGGGTGGCGTGGTGCTCGGCATCCGGCATCACGATCGCCGACGTCGCATCGGGGCGTGCGTGCCACAGTCCCTGCAGCGCGAGATTGATGGACTCTGTCCCGCCGGAGGTGAACACGATCTCGATCGGGTCGGCCCCGAGCACCGCGGCGACACGCTCACGGGACTCCTCGAGAAGCTTGCGTGCGTCCTGTCCGGCGCCATGGGTCGATGACGCGTTGCCGACCGTCTCCGACGCCTCCAACCAGGCCTCTCGCGCCTCCGGGCGCAGGGGCGTGGTCGCCGCGTGATCGAGATAGTGCCGCATGCTTCGATTCTCTCGCGAATCGGCGGCAGCGGGTTTCTTCCAACATGGAACCGGGTACGCGTTGACATGAGACTGCAACACAACGCGCCTAGGGTGTACTCATGCCCGCGTCCCGTGACCTCGCCGTGCCCGGCGGCTCCGCCCTCGACAACCTCGGCGTCCGTCTGCACGACGGCGTCGGAACGCTGCGCGTCTGGTCGCAGAACGCGTCATCGGTCGAGCTGGTGGTCTTCGATGCCACAGACCTCGACTGGGCCACCGATGAGATGCCGCTTGAGCGTCTCCCCGGCGGCATCTGGGAGATCACCACAGAACTGCTGCAGCCCGGCATCCGCTACGCCGTCCGCGTCGGTGGCCCGCACGGCCCCGGGAACACCTTCAACCCGGAATCCATGCTGTTGGACCCCTATGCCCGCGGTCTCGCGCAGGGCGACGGCTACGAGGAATGGCGTTCAGTGGTCATCGTCGACGGCTTCGACTGGGGCGACTCCCAGAAGCCCCGAGTACCACTCGATCGCACCGTCATCTACGAAGGCCACCTCAAAGGCCTCACCAAGCGCCACCCCGACGTCCCTCCCGCCCTGCACGGTACCTACGCCGGGCTCGCCCACCCCGCGATGATCGAGTACTTCCACTCGCTCGGGATCACGTCGATCGAGCTCCTCCCCGTGCATGCGTTCGTGCCCGAGCCCCGTCTGCTCGAGCGAGGTCTCACCAACTACTGGGGCTACAACACGCTGAACTTCTTCACCCCGCACACCGCCTACGCGACCGAGGAAGCACGCAAGGAAGGACCGGAAGCGGTCCTCGCAGAGTTCAAAGGGATGGTTCGCCTCCTGCACGAGGCCGGGCTCGAGGTCATCCTCGACGTCGTCTACAACCACACGTCGGAGGAAGGGATCGGCGGTCCGCGTTCGAGCCTGCGGGGCATCGACAATGCGAGCTACTACCGGCAGGACGAATCCGGTGTCTACGTCGACACCACCGGATGCGGCAACACTCTGAACACCGCCACGGATGCCGGGGCGCGACTCGTCCTCGACTCGCTGCGCTACTGGGCACAGGAGATGCAGATCGACGGTTTCCGCTTCGATCTCGCCACCGCGATCGCTCGTGACAGCACGCACGCCTACACGCCGGAGCATCCACTCCTGACCGCCATCGCGAACGACCCGGTCCTCGCCGACACCAAGCTCATCGCCGAGCCGTGGGATGTCGGACTCGGCGGGTGGCAGACGGGAAACTTCCCTGCCGGCTGGCACGAGTGGAACGACCGCTACCGCGACCGCGTGCGCAACTTCTGGTTGAGCGACATCGACTACGCACGCCGGGCGTCCGCACCGGTGGGCATCGGCGGGTTCGCCACACGTCTCGCCGGTTCCTCGAACACGTTCAGCGAAGACCGAGGCCCGCTCGCCAGCGTGAACTTCGTCACCGCGCACGACGGCTTCACCCTGCACGACCTGGTCTCCTACGACGTCAAGCACAACGAGGCGAACGGGGAGCAGAACCGCGACGGCGCAGACATGAACCGTGCGTTCAACCACGGAATCGAGGGGCCGACCGACGACCCCACCATTCTCGCCGCGCGCCGGAAGGCCATGCGCAACCTGCTCGGGACGCTGCTGCTCTCCGCAGGGATCCCGATGCTCACCGCCGGCGACGAGGTCGGTCGCACCCAGCGCGGCAACAACAACGCCTACGCGCAGGACTCCGCACTGACCTGGCTCGGGTGGGAGTTCGAACCCTGGCAGGAAGACCTGCGTGCGCATGTCTCCCGTCTGATTCGGCTGCGCCAGGAGAATCCGGCGCTCCGCCCCAGCCGCTACGCACGACTCGGCGAGCACATCCCCAACGCCTCCGTCATGGACTGGTACGACCAGAACGGCGAGACCATGGAGCCGTCGCAGTGGACGGACCCTGGCAAGCGCACTCTGCAGTACGTGGCGGCATCCACCCCCGACCTCGAGGCTTACAACCGCATCCTGCTGATCGTGCATGGCACCGAGTCGCCGATCGATGTTCGTCTTCCCGACGAGATCGAGGACGCTACCCGTTTCGTGTCCCTGTGGTCGAGCGCCCAGGAGCGTCCCTCCGACGAACACGAGGTCTTCGCGCCCGGTGACGTGCTACCGGTCTCCGGGACCTCGATGAGGTTGTTCCGCATCGAATGAGGGCTGCCTCCGACGCACCCCGCGGCGCGCTACCCGCTACCTCGTCAGCGCGGTACATTCGGGGTGTGACTGCACGTGCTGGTACTCGGTCCTCGGCTCTTCGGAGCCCCGCTCAGATCCCGGCGCGCGCGCTCGGCGACGCAGATGCGCCCGGTTCGCTGCTGACGACCCGCATCCCTCTGCTCCACCCCTCACCTACTGTTCCCGGCGGGTTCCCGCCGAAGGCATTCGTAGGCGAGGTCGTTCCGTTCAGCGTGGTCGCGTTCCGCGAGGGGCATGACGCCATCGGGGTACACGCGCGACTCACGTCGCCGTCGGGAGACGAGAGTCTGCATCGACTGTCTCCCCGCAATGACGGCACCGACACCTGGTCGACCGATGTCGCGCTCGACGAGCAGGGCGCGTGGCTCTTCCGTTTCGAGGCGTTCTCCGACGACTTCGCGACCTGGGCACACGCCGCAGAACTCAAGGTGGCCGCCGGCGTCGATGTGCCGGTCATGGCGGCGCTCGGTGCCGATCTGCTCACACGAGCCGCCGCGGAGAAGGATCGTCCTGCGGCGCAACGGAAGCGGCTGCTCGCCGATGCCGCCTCGCTGCGCCACGGCGATGCGGCGACGACCATCGCAGTGTCGACGGATCCCGCACTGGCGCAGATCTTCCGGGAGCGCCCCGTGAGCACCATCCGCTCCGTCGCCCCGGCACAGACGTTGAACGTCGACCGCGTCGCAGCAGGTGTCGGCGCTTGGTACGAGTTCTTCCCCCGCTCCGAAGGCGCCAGACGCCTGAAAGACGGCACGGTGAAGAGCGGCACTTTCCGCACGGCGACGAAGCGACTGCCCGAGGTCGCCGCCATGGGATTCGATGTGGTGTACCTGGTACCGATCCACCCGATCGGCGCCACGAACCGCAAGGGGCGCAACAACACCCTGACCACCGAAGTCGGCGACCCGGGATCTCCTTACGCGATCGGCGCGGCAGAGGGCGGACACGACTCGATCCACCCCGGGTTGGGCACTGCACAGGACTTCCGTGCCTTCGTGCGCGCCGCACGGAAGGAAGGACTCGAGATCGCGCTCGACCTCGCTCTCCAGGCCTCCCCCGACCACCCATGGGTGAGTGCGCATCCGGAATGGTTCACGACTCTCCCCGACGGCACGATCGCCTACGCCGAGAACCCGCCGAAGAAGTACCAGGACATCTACCCCCTGAACTTCGACAACGATCCCGCCGGCATCTACGCCGAGATGCTGCGGGTCGTGCTGCACTGGGTGGCGCAGGGTGTGAAGATCTTCCGCGTCGACAACCCGCACACCAAGCCGCTGCAGTTCTGGGAGTGGCTCATCGCCGAGGTGAACGCGGTCGACCCCGATGTGATCTTCCTCGCCGAGGCATTCACCCGACCGGCAGTCATGCGGGCGCTCGCCGCGGTGGGCTTCCAGCAGAGCTACAGCTACTTCACGTGGCGAAACACCAAGGCCGAGCTCGAGGAGTTCCTCACCTCGGTGTCTCACGAGACCTCCGACTACATGCGGCCCAACCTCTTCGTGAACACGCACGACATCCTCACCGAGTATCTGCAGTTCGGGGGTATAGCCGCCTATCGCATCCGCGCCTGCATCGCGGCGACGGCCGGTCCCGTTTACGGCGTGTACGCCGGATACGAGCTGTTCGAGAACGTCGCTCGTCCCGGCTCCGAAGAGAACATCGACAACGAGAAGTACGAGTACAAGTTCCGGGATTGGGCAGGCGCAGAAGCCCGTGGAGAGTCCCTCGCTCCCCTGTTGCGCCGGCTCAACGAGATCCGCGCCGCACACCCCGCACTGCAGCAGCTCCGCAACTTCCGGGCGCACTGGAGCGACGACGACGCGGTACTCGTCTTCAGCAAGCACTTGGCCGCGCCCTTCACAGCCACGGGACAGGCGGACACGATCATCGTGGTCGCCAACGTCGACCCGCACTCGGTTCGCGAGACGACGGTGCACCTCGACACCACGGTGTGGGATGTACCCCTAGGGGAGCCGTTTGAAGTCGAGGATCTCCTCACCGGTGAGGTGTGGACCTGGAGCGACCACAACTACGTGCGGCTCGACGCCTTCGCCGAGCCGGTGCACATCCTGAAGGTGAGGGAGCGATCATGAGCTACACAGAAGACGTCGCCGCATCCACCGAGTGGGAGGCGATCTCCTCAGCAACGCATCACGACCCGCACTCCGTGCTCGGCGCGCACACACGCAAAGACGCCGCAGATCGCACCGTCACCGTGATCCGAGTCCGACGGCCACTGGCCGCGGCCGTCGCAGCTGTCTTCGGCGACGGGACCAGGCTGGAGCTCACCCATGTGGCGCACGGCATCTGGGAAGGTCAGCACAGCGGTCCCCCACTCCCGTATCGCGTCGCGACGCGATACGCGGACAACGACGAGACGGTGTCCGGCGATCCCTACCGCCACCCGCCGACCCTCGGCGACCTCGATCTGCATCTGATCGCCGAGGGACGTCACGAACGCCTCTGGGACGCGTTGGGGGCGCATCTGCGCACGTTCGACGGGGAGATCGGCGTCTCGTTCGCCGTCTGGGCGCCGAACGCCACAGCTGTCCGTGTGGTCGGTGACCACAACGACTGGAGCGGCGAGGCCCACGCCATGCGCTCGATGGGTGTCAGTGGCGTCTGGGAGCTCTTCATCCCCGGTCTCCCGATCGGCACCCGTTACAAGTATCAGATCCGCACACGCGAGGGCGCATGGATCCTCAAGGCCGACCCGATGGCCCTCGCCGCAGAAGTACCGCCCGACACGGCGTCGATCGTGGCCACCTCCGCGCACTCCTGGTCGGACGGCGCGTGGATGACCAGACGGGCTGCCACGCATGCGGTCGCCCAGCCGCTGTCTATCTACGAGATCCACGTCGGCTCCTGGCGCGAGGGGCTCGGCTATCGCGAGATCGCGGATCCGCTGATCCAGCATGTGACCGACGCGGGGTTCACCCACGTCGAGTTCATGCCTTTGGCCGAGCATCCGTTCGGCGGATCGTGGGGCTACCAGGTCAGCGGCTACTACGCACCCACGAGTCGATTCGGCAGCCCCGACGACCTGCGGTACCTGATCGACCGACTGCATCAGGCCGGTATCGGGGTGATCATGGACTGGGTCCCCGGCCACTTCCCCAAGGATGCTTTCGCCCTCGCGCGCTTCGACGGTCAGCCTCTCTACGAGCACCCGGATCCTCGCCGCGGGGAGCACCAGGATTGGGGGACGCTCATCTTCGACTATGGGCGTCCCGAGGTCCGAGGATTCCTGGTCGCCAACGCCCTGTACTGGCTCAAGGAGTTCCACGTCGACGGGCTCCGCGTCGACGCCGTCGCCTCGATGCTCTATCTCGACTACTCGCGCGAGCCCGGCGAATGGGAGCCGAACATCCATGGCGGTCGCGAGAACCTCGAAGCGATCCGCTTCCTGCAGGAGGTCAACGCCACCGCGTACCGACTCCACCCGGGAATCATGATGATCGCCGAGGAGTCGACGAGCTTCCCCGGAGTCACCGCACCCACCGATCACGCCGGTCTCGGCTTCGGCTTCAAGTGGAACATGGGCTGGATGAACGACTCGCTCCAGTACATCTCGCGCGACCCGATGTACCGAGGTCACCACGAGGGCGAGATGACCTTCTCGTTCGTCTACGCCTTCGGCGAGAACTACCTGCTGCCGATCAGCCACGACGAAGTCGTGCACGGCAAAGGCAGTCTGCTCACGAAGATGCCCGGTGATCACTGGCACAAGCTCGCCAATGTGCGCGCGTACCTCGCCTACATGTGGGGCCACCCGGGCAAGAAGCTCCTGTTCATGGGCCAGGAATTCGGTCAGCTCGCCGAATGGTCAGAAGGCCGCGAGCTGGACTGGTGGCTCCTCGATCAGCCATCGCACGCGCAGCTGCAGGATTTCGTAGGGGTGATGAACCGCACCTACCGCGCCCAAGCACCACTCTGGGAGCGCGACAACGATGGCTCGTCGTTCAGTCGCCTCGGTGCGCCGAGCTGGGATCCGACGGTGATCGCATTCGAGCGACGCGACGCGCACGGAGGACGTCTGGTCGTCATCAGCAACTTCGCCGGCGTCGAGCGCACCGGGCACCAGCTCGCGCTGCCACGGGAAGGTGTCTGGGAAGAGGTGCTCAACACCGATGCTTCAGACTATGGCGGACGAGGGTCCGGAAACCTCGGCATGGTGTTCGCACGTCCTACGGAGAGCGGGTCCGCGATCGCGACCGTGACTCTGCCTGCGCTCTCGACGCTCTGGCTGCGCCATCAGCCCGATCCACACGTGCCGACCGTCAACCACGGCTGATCCGACGATTCGTCAGGTCACTCCAGAAGTGCTTGCGTGCGCCAGAACAGCTTGCGATTTCTAGAACAGCTCGCGAGGTCTAGAACAGCTTGCGTGCGCCAGAACAGCTTGCGATTTCTAGAACAGCTCGCGAGGTCTAGAACAGCAGAGACGACAGACGGTTCCGCGCCGAGACGACCCGCGGGTCGTCCGCACCGATGAGACCGAACAGCTCGACCAGACGCTCTCTGACGGGCGTGCGCTGGTCGGAGGGCAGCTGCGCGAACAGGTCGAGCAGTCGCCCGAACGCGTCGTCGACGTGTCCGCCGGCAAGGTCGAGATCTGCCACGTCGGACTGCGCCTGGACGTCGAGGGGATCTGCTGCGGCAGCCGCTCTGGCGGTCTGCAGATCAAGTCCCTGAACACGGTCTAGAAGACGCACTTGGCCCAAGCCTGCACGAGCTTCCTCATCGCGTGGGTTCTCTGCCAGGGCTTTCTCGTAGGCCGAGATGGCTGCGGCATAATCGCCGACCTCGATGGCTGCGAACGCTTCGGCGTGCAGCGGGGGAAGTGCGGGCTCGGCGGGCGGCTCGGGCGCTTCCCCCTCTTGCGCGACTGAGAGCGATCCGGTGACGCCGTTCTGCGCGGCCACCTGGAGAAGCTGAGCGAAGACATCGCGCACCTGCTGTTCCGGGACGACACCGGTGAACATCGGAACGGGCTGCCCGGCGATAAGCGCCACGACCATCGGGATGGACTGCGCGCGGAAGCTCTGGGCGAGTTGCGGATTGGCGTCGACGTCGACCTTCGCGAGCAGCACACGTCCGCCGAGCTCGCGGGTCACCTTCTCGATGATCGGGCTCAGCTGTTTGCACGGCCCACACCACTCCGCCCACAGGTCGATGACGACCGGGACGGTGCGCGAGAGCTCGAGGATCTGCCCGAACGTCTCATCGGTCGCGTCGACGACGACATCGACGACGCTCGGAGTCGGCGCGCCCTCGTCCGGAGTCGCCGGGCGGTTTCGGAGGCTCGACAGGTCTACCGCGCCGCGCAACGCGGCCGGAGAGATCTCACTCATTTGATCACCTTCACGGACAAGAGATCCTGGGCAGCTGCCAGGAGTCTGATCTGCTCTGTCGATCCCTTGGCCGGGACCGAGAAGAACAGTTGGAACTCGTAAGTCGTCTCGACGCCCTTCGCAGACTCAGTCGCATCGGTGAGTGCCTTGGCCTGAGCGTTGTCACCGAACCGGATGGACACATCCTCTCCGGTCGGCGTCACGGTCTCGGTGTCGGTGAGCGTGACCGCCACGATCGCACCACTGTCGAGAGTCGTCATCGAGATGGGGGCATCAGTCGTCGGCGCCATATCGAACGCAGCCTTCGAGGTGTCAGCGGCGCCCTTGTCCGCGAGCCCCTGGACCACGAGCTGACGGCTGTCGGTGATCGTCTTCGCGTACTTCAGAGCCAGATCATCGAACATCGCGTAAGACGCGCTCTGCTCCCCTTGGTCAACGACATCGGCGAACGTCGCAGCGAGGTCGGCCGGCGGAATCGTGAGGAACGCGGAGTCGGATGGGACGAGAGACGTCCCGAGCCAGGAGGCTGCGACCTCGGGGAAGACCGCGTCAGCGGACATCTCGGCGATGTTGGAGACCTTGTAGTTCGACCACGGGTCGGCCTGCGTCATCGTGAGGACGACCGGCGGCACGGTGTCGTCGCCGGTCTTCGACAGCATGAGCACGGTACGCGGCCACTGGTCAGTCGCCTCGGGAAGCACGACCTCGACCTCATCGGTCGGGATCGCTTTGGGGGGCACCGTATCCGGGAGCTTCGTTCGAAGGGCATATTCCGTGGTCCTGGCAGCAAGCGCCGGGCCTTCGAAGCGTGTCGACAGAAGGTCGAGATCGAGTGCCGCGTCGGCCTCGCTCACGGTTCCGGCGAGCGTTTTGAGAATGCGCTTGGCCTGAGCCTCGGTCACAGCCGGCGGCTTCTGATTCTCCGGCGCGATCACCGTCGGGCTCGGAGACGGCGTGGGCGAGGCAGAACCCAGCTGCGGCCAGGAGTCAGACGAGCACCCGGCGGCGAGGATCGCGGTGAGTCCGAGAACCGGAAGCGCCAGCATGCGCCGACGGCGTCGCGCCGGAACAGCACGCATGGAGCGCTTCGAGTCGGGGTCTTTGCTCTCGTCCACGATCTCCGCCTCCTCGACGTCTCCTTCTGACGGAGCGGCAGAATCGGTGGGAGGCTCTGTGGCAGCAGCCCCGGACTCTTCGATGGCGGCACGCTCCCCCGGAGGAAGCGCGGCGACATCGATCGGCTCCGTCGCCGGAAGCGGGCCCGGCCCCTTGCGACGGGGACCGCGTCCACGGCGCTGGTGACGGATCGCGAGCACGTACAGGATGAGCCCGACCAGCAGCACGATGCCACCTGCGACCATCAGAGGTCCGGCCCACGGCGTCGAGTTGTCCAAGGGCCAGGAGACCACGATGTCGTCCGGCGCATCGGCGGTGCCGTCGTAGGCGATCAGCAGGCTGGTGCCCTCGGGGAGCTGCATGTTCTCGGCGGTGAGCCGATTCTCTTCGGCGAACGAATCGAGCCAGAGGTCTGAGCCGCGCGGGTCGCGCCCCGCGGACTCCGAATCGGATGCGTCGCCCTCACCACCGTCGCTCGGAGCATCGGTGGCATCGGCGTCGGAGGACGCCGTGACGTGCTCGACGTCCAGATCGCCGCTCTTGCCCATCGTGACGTGGTTGTAGTCGGAGTCGGCGAGCCAGGCCTCCATGTCAGCGGTGCGACCGTAGCTGCCGAAGATCTCGCCCTGGCCCCGTACGATCAGGGTCTGCGCACCAGGGTTCGCCCGAAGGACGTCGCCGTCCATGAGTACGAACGGCGCAGGTTCGTCGATCTCGACCTGGGTCTGCTGGGACGCGGGCCCCATGAAAATGGTGCGTTGGGCGATCCCCGCCCCGATCAGCACCGCAGCAAGCACGAAGGCCACCACGGCCCATACGAAACGCACGAATAGTCTCCTCACGCATCACCGGCATCTGCCTGCGACACAACACTCGACATTTCAGACTAGCGAAATCAGCTGTGTGTTGCCCACGAGCAGATGCAGTGCGCTCGCGCTCGGCACGTCGCCAGTGCCATTTCGGGGCGTCTAGATAGCCTTGCTGCATCCGTCTCGAGGAGTCGATACATGAAGATCCACAATCCCTTCCGCACCGCCCTGGTGGCGACGCTCGGCGTGGGGTTGGGAATCCTGCTGATCAACAGCGTGCAGAATCTCTCCACGGTGCTGCTGTATCTCGGCACGGCCCTGTTTCTGAGCCTCGGCCTAGACCCGCTCGTGTCGTTCCTCGAGCGGCGACGCCTCCCCAGGTGGGCGGCGGTCCTCGTGACGATCGTCGCAGTGCTCGGAATCTTCTCGGGCATCGTTCTCATCGTGCTCCCGGTGCTGGTCGACCAGATCTCCCAACTGATCGCCCAGATCACGGCGATCGTTCAGCGCGGCACCGCGATCGACGACCTCAAGCAGTGGATGACGGATGCGTTCCCCAACCTCAGAGTCGACGACGTCTTCAGCTACGTCGAGAACTGGCTCACCACCAATCTCACCGAGATCGGCGGCTCGATCGGTCAGGGCTTCCTCGTGGCGAGCGGTGCCGTGCTCAGCGGACTGTTCGGCGCGTTCATCGTGCTCATCCTGACCATCTATCTCACGGCTTCCACTCCCTCGCTCAAGCGCGCGGTCTACCAGCTGGCCCCGGCGTCGAAGCGTGACCGCTTCATCGATCTGTCGGAGCAGATCACGGATTCGGTCGGCTACTACGTGATGGGACAGGTGACGCAGGGTGTGATCAACGGCGTGCTCAGCGCGATCTACCTGTCGATCATCCAGGCGCCGTTCCCCGCAGTCCTGGCAGTCGTCGCGTTCTTCTTCTCGCTGATCCCGCTCGTCGGCACCTTGACCGGCTCCACGATCATCGTGCTGGCGTGCCTGATCCCGGGTCTCGGCTCCCCCGCGACGGCGATCGCAGCAGCGATCTACTATCTGATCTACATGCAGATCGAGGCCTACATCATCTCGCCGCGCATCATGAGCCGGGCCGTGTCGGTACCGGGAGCCGTCGTCGTAGTGGCCGCACTCGCGGGCGGCAGCTTGCTCGGGCTACTGGGGGCACTCATCGCGATCCCGGTCGCCGCCAGCATCCTCATCATCTACCGACAGGTGCTCATCCCCCGGATGAACGAGCTCTGAGCCCGTCTCGCAGGCCGCTCAGTCCGCAGTCGGCCAATGAGTGGCAAGCGGCAACGCAGACGGGTTTACCGCGGCGACGATCTCCGTGAGCACACGACGGGTCTGCGTCTCGCCCACCCACAGGTGCTTCCCGCCCTCGACCGCGATCAACTGCGCGTGCGGGATGGCGGCGAATCGTTCACGGGCTTCATCCGGACGCAGGTAGTCATCCAACTCCGGCACCAGGACGATAACGGGGACGTCGGTGGTCGCCCAGGCAGCGACCTCGTCGGGCGTCGCACGATGCAGAGGCGGCGAGAGCAGGATGATGCCCTCGATATCGTGCTCTCGTCCATACTTCAGAGCAAGCTCGGTACCGAACGACCACCCCAGGAGCCAGGGACGCGGGAGCGCGCGCTCCCGGACGAACTCCATTGCGGCAGCGACATCGAACAGCTCTGCGCCCCCGCCGTCGAAGGATCCCTCGCTCGTCCCCCGAGGAGACGTGGTTCCTCGTGTGTTGAAGCGCAGGACCGCCAGGTCGGCGAGAGCCGGGAGCCGGGCGGCTGCCTTACGGATGATGTGCGAGTCCATGAATCCGCCGGCAGTGGGAAGCGGGTGCAGAGTCACCAGCGTCGCGACCGGCTGAATCGTCTCAGGCTCGGACAGTTCGCCCACGAGCGTCAGGCCATCGGCCGTCGTCAGCTCGATGTCCTCACGCCGCGCCGGGAGCTCCAGCGGTCCTCGAATCTCGATACTCATGCCAGTCTCCAACAGTGTGTGTGCCAGTGCCGGCGGGCGGCGAGGTCGGCGGCATCGCCCAAGACGCCGTCTGCGCGCCAAGCGACGAGATGAGCTGTGCCGGCCTCGATCGCCCTGCTGCAACCGGGGCAGATGTACTCCTTCTGCGCCTGGGCCGCGGAGACCGGCTGGACCGTCCACTCACTGCCTCGGCGAGTCTCAGAACGCTTCCACCCGGCTATGAGCCGATCCAGCGAGTCTTCGTCGTCAGGGCGCGCCGGAGGGCGTCTGCGGGAGCGTGGCATCGTGCCTGCTCACCACCAGTGGTTGTTGACCCAGAAGTTGTAAGCGCCCGCCCAGCTGCCGTAACGACCTGTGGCGTATCCCGTCGCCCAGCGCAGATTGTCGACGGGGTTGTAGCCGTTGCCAGGCACCTTGCTGCACGGCAGAGCCTGCACGAGACCGCAGGCACCGGAAGACTTGTTGGTGGCGTTCGGGTTCCAACCGCTCTCACGCGAGACCACGTAGTCGACGTACTGCCAATCGCTCTGCGCGATACCAGCCGCTGCCATCCACTCTGCGGGAGCGCCTCCGCCCGTGTACGGCGGAAGGGATCCGCCAGAGGACCCCCCGGAGGAGCCGCTGCGCGGCGCTGCCGCGGCCGTGGGTACCGGCTCGGGCGGGGGCTTCGGCTTCACATACACATCGAAGTTTCCGCGGACCAGCGGCGTGATGTCTGCACCCTCGACGGTGACCGTGAGGTTCTGCGTGTCGGCGAGAGCCAGCGAGTACGCCGAGTCCGGAGCCTCAGCCTGCGCAGGCGTCGCCAGCGCTACACCGGTCGGAGCCACCAGCGCTCCCGCGAATCCGACCACCGCGATGGCGCTGAAAACACCGACGACCCCGCGCCGGCGTGACCAGCGGCGAGTGCCCGTGCGCGCCGAACCAGCATTCGCTGCGGGCACCAGCGAAAGTTCGTTTCGTTCGAGAGTCATGTCGTTTCGGGGGTTCACGATGAAGGACAGTCTACGCAACGGTGCCTGAATCGACCATCAGGAATCTCAGCGAACGGCGAGAATCACGTCGATGGTGGCATCGAGAAGGGCATCGACCTGCTCTTCACGGTATCCGCCGCGCTGCATCCGGAACGCCGCTGAGCGCAGTTGCTCGACGGTCAGCGCGTCGCCATCGCGGAGGTATCGGACGATTCGCGTCGACACGTGATCGACCTCATCGATGCGGTAACCGAAGGTGAGGACGCCGGTGCGGGCGAAGCGATGACGACGTGGTCGCGCCAGGTGATCCAGGATGGTCTGTGCGTCGGATCTCGCTTGCTCGACCCACACACCGGCGCCCTGTGCACGAACGACGCGCTCGCGCTCCCGCGCGGCGAAGGCGTCTTCGACTCGACCGAGCGCGGCATCGACATCTGCGACGACGTAGCCGCCCTTCACGAGAGGAAACGAAGCGGTTCGCACATCGTCGGCGCTGAGTTCGTCGCCGCCGGCCTCGAAGGCCCGACGCGCTGACGCGAGAAAGGTGTCGACAGCGGCGCGGTGATATCCGCGGACACGTCCCGAGGTCAGCGCGAACGCCGCCGGAGCCTGAGTCGTCTGTTCGTCGAGCTGGTTTTCGGTCATCACAGAACCACCCAAGGAGAGAGGAGGAAGTACAGACAGAGCGCCGGGATCGTCGATGGCAGGATGCTGTCGAGCCGGTCGAGCAGCCCACCATGCCCCGGCAGCCAGGAACTCATGTCCTTGATGCCGAGATCGCGCTTGAGCATGGATTCGCCGAGATCGCCGAGTGTCGCGGACAACAGGATCGACGCCCCGAAGATCAGGCCGGTCCACCACGGCAGTTCGAGGAGGAAGATCGCCAACAGAACACCGGCTGCGAGCGATGCGGCCACGGCACCGCCGAACCCTTCCCAGGTCTTTTTCGGGCTGATCTTCGGTGCCATCGGATGACGTCCGAACGCCAAGCCCGCGGCATAGGCGCCCGTATCAGCGGCCACGGCGATCGCGATGAAACTGAGCACCCACCACTCTCCGCCTTCCTGCTTGAGCAGGATGAGCGCGATGCCCGCGAGGAAAGGCACATAGACCTGCACGAAACCGCTGATCACGGCATCCGCCAGCACATCGCCGTAGGTTCGTCCGTCTTTCACGACCATCTGCGCGATGAGACGCCAGACGATCACGAATGCGACGGCAACGAACAGCATGACCCAGCAGAGCCATGGTTCTGCGAAATACGCCGAGAGCACCAGGAACGCGGCCGCGATCAGCTGCGGAACGACATCGATGCGGCGGCCGGAGCTCCGAAGGGCCCTGGAGAGTTCGTACACACCCAGTAGCGCGGCGGCGAGGGCGAACGGAACGAACAGCACCTTGAAGAACAACAGCGATCCGAGCAGCGCCGCACCGAAGGCGAGACCGATCAGGATCGCCAGGACGAGGTCGCGGCCCGTGCGCTGCTTGATGCGTTCGTTGGCCTGATCCAGCTGGTCGCGGGCATGCGAGACGTGACTGCCGAGTTCATCTCTCGCAGCCCGCCACTGTTCACGGATCGCATTGTGATCCGCCGTGTCGAGTGGACTCGCACCGATCGGCGCCACGCCATCCGCAGACACCGGAAGATCGGGTCGCGGCGGGACCGCGGCAGCGTCGAAAGCGGGGAACGCCGCATCCACGAGCGGAACGCCGTCGGAAGACGTATCGTCGCGTGCGTCAGCACGCGGGAACGGCTTGTCTCCCTCGGCGTCTCGCGTTTCGTCGGACATCCTGACTACACCTCGAGGAGTTCGGCCTCTTTGCGCTTCAGCGCGTCATCGATGAGCTCGACGTGCTGACGAGTCAGCGCGTCGAGCTCCTTCTCCGCGCGAGCGATGTCATCCTCGCCGAGCTCGCTCTTGAGCGCATCCAGCTCGTCCTTTGCCTTGCGACGGATACCACGCAGGTGCACCTTCGCGTCTTCCGCCTTGGTCTTGACGAGCTTGACGTACTCCTTGCGACGCTCAGCGGTCAGCTCGGGCATCGTCAGGCGAACGAGGTTGCCATCGTTCGTGGGGTTGGCGCCGAGGTTGGGCATGTCACGAAGAGCCTGCTCGATCGCCTTCAGCGCAGACTTGTCGTACGGCGTGATGATGAGCGTACGAGCCTCCTGGTTCGCCAGCGATGCGAGCTGGGCGATCGGAGTCGGCGTGCCGTAGTAGTCGACAAGCACCTTCTGGAACATCTGGGGGTTCGCACGACCGGTGCGCACCGTGGAGAAATCCTCCTTGGCAGCTTCGACCGCCCGGTTCATACGAGTGGTGGTTTCAGCGAGGACGTCCGCGATCACGGTGACTCCTATCGTCGGGGTGTTCAGCAAATTCTACCGGGCGAAGTCGTCTCCGCCGTGTCACACGCTCAGGCGGTGACGAGGGTTCCGATGGGCTCGCCCAGCAGCGCACGTGTCACGTTGCCGGCCGGTTCCATGCCGAACACGCGCATGTCCATGCTGTTGTCCATGCAGAGGCTGAAGGCGGTCGAGTCGACGACCTTCAGACCACGCTGCAGAGCGTCGCGATAGGTGACGCGCTCGATGCGCTCCGCATCGGCGTGCTTGTTGGGGTCTGCGGTGTAGATGGCATCCACGCCGTTCTTGGCGACGAGAACCTCGTCCGCACCGATCTCGAGGGCACGCTGCGCTGCCACGGTGTCGGTGGAGAAGTAAGGCAGACCGGCGCCGGCTCCGAAGATCACGACGCGCCCCTTCTCGAGGTGCCGCTCCGCACGGCGCGGGATGTAGGGCTCGGCGACCTGGGTCATCGAGATCGCCGACTGCACGCGGGTCGCGGCACCGGCCTGCTCGAGGAAGTCCTGCAGGGCGAGGGCGTTCATGACCGTCCCGAGCATGCCCATGTAGTCGGCACGTCCACGGTCCATGCCTCGCTGGCTCAGTTCAGCACCGCGGAAGAAGTTGCCGCCACCGACGACGATCGCAACCTCGACCCGATCGACCGCTGCGGCGATGTCACGTGCGATCTGCGAGACCACATCGGGGCTGACACCCAGCTGCCCTGCGCCGAATGCCTCGCCGGAGAGTTTGAGAAGGACGCGGCGGCGTCCAGTGCGTTCAGTCATGGTGGGTGTCCTCTCGTCCCGATTCAAGATAATGCCTTCTGGGCATGAAGAAGGGGTTCGGATCATTGCGATCCGAACCCCTTCGACGTTGCTACGCGCCGACCTTGAAGCGCGCGAAGTCCGTCACGGTGATACCGGCGTCCTTCGCCACCTGGGCGACAGAGAGCTTGTTGTCCTTTGCGTAGTCCTGCTCGAGCAGGGCGACCTGCTTGATGAACGCGGACACGCGACCCTCGACGATCTTCGGGAGAGCCGCTTCCGGCTTTCCTTCGTTGCGGGAGATCTCGGTGACGATCTCGCGCTCCTTCTCGACGGCGTCTGCAGGGACATCCGCGCGCGAGAGGTACGACGGGTTCGCGAACGAGATGTGCTGGGCGATGCTGCGCGCAGTCTCCGCGTCGTCACCCGAGTAGGCGACGACGACGCCGATCTGCGGCGGCAGGTCCTTGCTCGTGCGGTGCAGGTAGACCTCGACCTTGTCGCCGGCGATCGTGCGCACGCGGCGCAGCTCGACCTTCTCGCCGATGATCGCGGCCTCTTCGGAGATGACCTGCTCGACGCTCTTGTCGCCGGCAGATGCGGCGAGAGCGGCGTCGACCGAGTCGGCCTTGACTGCTGCTGCAGCGTCGGCGACCTTGTCTGCCAGCGCGATGAAGCGCTCGTTCTTCGCGACGAAGTCGGTCTCGCAGGCGAGTTCGATGAGCGTCACAGCGCCGTCCTGCTCGCGAGCGACGATCAGTCCCTCGCTCGTGGAACGGTCAGCGCGCTTCGCGTTGCCCTTCGCACCCTTGAGACGCAGGATCTCGGTGGCCTTCGCGACGTCTCCGTCAGCCTCCTCGAGCGCCTTCTTGGTGTCGACCATTCCGGTACCGAGCTGCTCACGCAGCGCCTTGAGGTCAGCGATGGTGAAGTTGGCCATGTGTGGTGGCTCCTTGCTTCGTTATGTATGTGTGAACGAGGGGATTACTTGGCGTCGGCAGCCTCGGCGGCGGCGACCTCAGCGGTCTCCTCACCGGAAGCGGCGGCGATCGCCTCGTCGTGTGCCTCAGCACCGGCCTCGTCGGCAGCGGTCTCGTCGGCAGCGGGCGTCTCGACGACAGCGGCCTCGTCTTCAGCCGTCACGATCTCAGCAGCGTCAGCGGACTCCTGGACCTCCTGGGCCGGAGTCTCGAGGAGCTCCTTCTCCCAGTCGGCGAGCGGCTCGGCGTCACCCGTCTCCGGGTTGTGCTTCTGCTGCAGGCCCTCGGCCGCGGCGTCGGCGATGATGCGAGTCAGCAGCGAGACGGAGCGGATAGCGTCGTCGTTGCCGGGGATCGGGTACTGGAAGTCGTCCGGGTCGGCGTTCGTGTCGAGGATTCCGATCACGGGGATGCCGAGCTTCTTGGCTTCATCGATCGCGAGGTGCTCGCGCTTGGCGTCGACGACCCAGATGGCCGAAGGCGTCTTGGTGAGGTTGCGGATACCACCGAGCGACTTGTGCAGCTTGTCGAGCTCGCGCTTCTTGAGAAGCAGCTCCTTCTTCGTGAAGCCGCTGTTCGCCGGGGTCTCGTAGTCCAGCTCCTCGAGCTCCTTCATGCGTGCGAGACGCTTGGAGATCGTCTGGAAGTTGGTGAGGAGTCCACCGAGCCAGCGCTGGTTGACGAAGGGCTGGCCCACGCGGGTCGCCTGCTCGGCGAGGATCTCCTGCGCCTGCTTCTTCGTGCCGACGAAGAGGATCGTGCCACCGTGGGCGACGGTCTCCTTGACGAAGTCGTAGGCCTTGTCGATGTAGCCGAGCGACTGCTGAAGGTCGATGATGTGGATGCCGCTGCGCTCGGTGAGGATGAAGCGCTTGACCTTCGGGTTCCACCGACGGGTCTGGTGTCCGAAGTGCACGCCGCTGTCGAGCAGCTGGCGGATGGTGACCACAGCCATGGTCGTCTCCTGGTTCTGGCGCGAATCTGCGCCGTTGAGGTTGCAAGCCGATCGGATGATCGGACTTCCTGGTGCCCGGCTCACACCCGCCCGCTCAGAGAGAAGGACCTGTGGGAGTGGATGCCGCGAGATGAATCGCTTTGGGCACGCGTAGTCACCTCGATTTCGAGGTGCTCCCCCAGCATACAGGATCGTGCACCCGCACTCGCCCTGCACCTCGTGGCGTCATCCTGACTTTCTCCCGGCGGGCAGGCATCCTCACGCCCCCTGTATTCACGACCGAAAGCGGATGGGCAGACTTCCGGCATGCGCGTCTTCTCGCTCCCCACGGTCCGCACTCTCGCGACGATCGTTGTCGCCCTCGCCGCGATCCTTGTTCACGCGGTCGCGGCTCCACCTGAATCAGTCGACTGGCCCCGCTGGCGCTGGCCGCTGACAGGTCAGCACAGCGTTGTGGCCCCATACCGGGCTCCTGCGCACGAGTACGGCCCTGGCCATCGCGGGGCTGACCTTGCGGCGCGGCACGAAGCGGTGGTGCTCGCTCCGGCCGACGGGGTCGTCGCCTTCAGCGGAACAGTGGTCGATCGTCCGCTCCTGACCATCGAGCATGCGGACGGTCTCGTGACGACCTTCGAGCCCGTCCGATCTGCGCTCCGTCCTGGCGACTCCGTGTCAGCGGGCCAGGAGATCGGGCTCGTCTCTGTCGGGGGCCACACCTCGGCGGGTGCACTGCACATCGGTGTCCGACATGACGGCGACTACGTCAATCCGCTGCTGCTCTTCGGCGAGGTGCCGCGAGCGATCCTTCTCCCCTGTTGCTCCGGGTAGTGATCGACCGGATGCCTGCTGGGCGTCGGATCAGGCCCTCGGATGGGCAAGCCGGTAAGTGGCGGTCAACCGCTCGGTGGAGACGTGTGTGTATATCTGCGTCGTGCCGAGGCTCGCGTGGCCGAGAATCTCCTGCACGGCTCGCAGATCGGCGCCGCCGTCGAGAAGGTGGGTGGCCGCGGTATGGCGCAACGCATGTGGTCCTATCGTCTCGGCGCCCACGATCGGAGCCAGGACCCGGGCGACGAGTTCGTACACCGTACGCGGTCCGATCCGAGCGCCGCGGCTTCCCAGGATGACGGCCGAGGTGTAGCTACGCGATCTCTCCACGAGAGTGGTTCTGCCACGACGAAGGTATGCGCTCAAGGCATCCCGCGCGGGCGTGCCGAACGGCACGACGCGCTCCTTCGCCCCCTTGCCGAGCACACGAGCGGTGGCAAGGTCGAGGTCGAGGTCGTCGATGTCCAGTCCGCAGAGCTCGGAGACGCGAATCCCTGAGCCGTAGAGCAGTTCGAGGATCGCGTGGTCCCGCAGCGCAATCGGGTCGCCCTCCCCTGCGGCGTCGCGGTGGGCGTCGAGCAGGCCGGACATCGCGTCTCTTGAGGCGACGGTGGGCAGAGTCCGTCCCTTCTTCGGCGCGACGAGTCGGAGGCTCGGATCATGTTCGACGAGCGCTTGCTCGTGCGCCCAGCTGAAGAACGCGCGGGCTGTGGCGGAGCGGCGGGCCAGCGTGGATCTCGCATCACCGCGCTGCGTCGCCCGCCACAGCCAATCCCGCAGTACTTCAAGGTCCACCGCGTCGAGTGAGATACCACCTGCTGATGCGTCGAGGTCGCGCAGGTCTGAGCGATACGCCTTCACGGTCGCAGGCGAGAGCCGACGCACCCGCTCCAGGTGGTCGGCGAACGACTCGGTCGCGGCCGCGAGATCCATGATCTCAGCTTGCCCTCGCTCGCGAGGTCTTCCCGGACGCCTCGCCGTCGCGACTCCCGGAGCTTCATCGTCGCCGTGGCTGCGGAGCCCGACGCCACCCCCGATCATCGCGCGCGACATCTCCCTCCAGATGCAGAAGCCCGAGCAAGGCACGTACCCGGTTCGGCGACAGGCCAGACCTTCGCGCAACCTCTTCGACCGACAGGCCTGACCTCGTACTCATCGCGTCGAGGAGTCGAACGCGATTCGGGTCACGTTCGACATGTTCCGCCGGCCGCTCAACGATCTGCCCCCACAGCTCCCGCACCTCGCGGGCGGAAGTGACGCACTGCGCGTCGTACTCGCGCAGTAGACGATGACAACCGGCCGACGTTGTGGAGGTCACGGCGCCCGGAACCGCGCCGAGAGGACGCCCGAGGGTTGCCGCGTGGGCTGCAGTGTTCAACGAACCGCTGCGCCACCCGGCCTCGACGACGACGGTGGCCTGGCCCAGTGCCGCGATCAGCCGGTTCCTCGCGAGGAACCGCCACTTCGTCGGTGCCGTACCGCAGGGCGGCTCGCTCACCAACGCCCCCTCGTCGGCGATCTGTCGTAAGAGCGTCTGGTGCCCGGCCGGGTAGGGGCGGTCGACTCCCCCGGCCAAGAATGCGATCGTCGCACCATGGACGCCGAGCGCGGCACGATGTGCGACGCCGTCGATCCCATAGGCACCGCCCGACACGATCACCGCCCCGCTCGCTGCGAGATCACCGGCGAACTCCGACGCGACGTGCTCGCCGTAACCGCTCGAGGCCCGTGCCCCGACGATCGACACCCGGGGTACCCGGCTCAGCAGCCCGGCGCGACCGCGCACCCAAAGCGCCGTCGGAGCGCTGGGACCGAGATCTCCGAGAGACTCGGGCCAGAACTCGTCTCCGGGGATGATGAGCTGCGCACCGACATCGGCCGCTCCTCGCAGAGCATCGTCTACAGCCTTGATGTGCAGCCGGGGACGCCACCGCGTTCGGGCCTCGACGAGTGCGCGCGTCGCGGAAGCACTCCCGACGCCCGGCGAGAGCAACGAGGCCGAGTCACCCATCGCCAGCGACAGCGCATCTTCTGCACCGAGCGACTCGATCAGCGCGCCGGCGACCGCGTCGCCCGGCTCTGCGATCACGGTCCAAGCGGCACGCGCAACACACTCGCGGAGGTCATCGCCCGGGTGGATGCGCCGGATGACGGCGACCACCTCGGCATCGGCGAGCAGGGTATCGATCATCGCGGCAGCCCCCGCCGCAGATGCAGTGCGCGTCCGATCTCGTCGATGCCGGGGCGGTCGAGCTCAGCCAGGTCAGCCATCGTCCACGCGACGCGGAGCACGCGGTCATAGCCTCGCAGTGTGAGCGCGCCACGCTCGAGTGCGCGGTCCAGCGGCGAGCGGGTGGTCGGCGGGAGGCGCAGAGACCCCTGACGCAACCAGGTACCCGGCACATCGGCGTTGCGTCGCCACCGAGTGCTCCTCAATCGGTGACTCGCCCGCTCCCGAGCAGCCGCGACGCGGTCACGCGCATGGGCCGTCGTCGTGTCTGCTCTCGCTTCACCCATCGCACGTGACGCGGCGACACGACTGACCTGCAGATCGATGTCGATGCGGTCACGGAGCGGTCCCGACAGCCGCGAGGAGTAACGCCGGATCGACATGGGCGGACAGATGCACTCCGCGCCACGGACCCCATGGTTTCCACAGGGGCAGGGATTCATCGCGAGCAACAACTGGAACCTCGCAGGAAACGTGGCAGTGAACCCCGCGCGGTGCACCTCGATCACACCGGACTCGAGTGGTTGCCGAAGCGCATCGAGGGCGACCCGGGAGAACTCCGCTGCCTCGTCGAGGAACAGCACACCTCGATGGGCCCTGGCGATCGCTCCCGGCCTTGCGACGCGTGATCCTCCGCCCACGAGCGCTGCGACAGACGCACTGTGATGCGGCGCCTCGAGCGGTGGCAGCGTGTCCAGCACAGCAACAGACTCACCGCTGAGGGAACGCACGGACGCGACCTCGAGAGCCTCCTGCTCACTGAGCGGCGGCATGACGCCGGGCAGTCTGCGGGCGAGCATCGTCTTGCCTGCGCCCGGAGGCCCACTCAGAAGCATGTGGTGCCCGCCCGCTGCAGCCACGATGAGCGCTTCCACCGCCTCCTCCTGCCCGACGACGTCGGCGAGATCGAGCAGTTCCCGATCGGAGTTCGTCGACGCCGGGCCCTCGACGGCATCGACGTCTGGTGCCTCGACATCGGCGCCGTGCCAGACGGCGACTTCCGCCAGCGACGAAGCCGCTCGCACCTCAACACCCGGCACCAGCTTCGCTTCTGCTTCATTGCCCCTCGGCACGATCACCCGTTCGAATCCGGCGCCTACAGCCGCGAACACGGCAGGGAGGACCCCGGGAACGGGCCGGATTCGACCGTCGAGCCCGAGTTCGCCGACATGGACGGTAGCTGCGATCGAGCGCGGATCGATCAATCCGGCGGCAGCGAGGGAGGCGACTGCGACCCCGAGGTCGAACCCGGCCCCGTGTTTGGGAAGACTCGCCGGAGACAGGTTCACGGTGAGTCGACGCCGAGGCAGGTCAAGTCCGGCGTTCTTGCAGGCGTTGTGCACGCGCTGCACTGCCTCCCCCAGCGACTTGTCCGGCAGCCCGATGATCCGGAACTCGGGAGTCTGATTCGACATGTCCGCCTCGACCTCGACGAGATGCCCGTCGACCCCGGTGAGTGCGACCGCCCATGTGCGCGCGGTGCTCACGCGATGTCCACCAGATGCTCGAGTGCACCGACGGACGGGTCAGGTCCGACGATGCCGATCGCCTCCAGCCGAAGGACGCGACCACGAGCGGCGTCCGGGTGCTCAGCGATCCAGGCCTGCGCGAGTTGCCACAGTCGACGGAGCTTGCGCCGGTCGATCGCCTCGAACGGGTGCCCATATGCAGCCGTTCGTCGTGTCTTCACCTCGACCACCGCGAGATGACCGCCGCACGCGGCGACGATGTCGATCTCACCTTGCGCACAACGCCAGTTCCTGGTGAGCACTGTGTAGCCATTGCCCGTCAGGTGCTGCGCTGCGCGCTCTTCCCCTGCTCTGCCGAGTTCATCCTTCGCTGCCATGTGCCCAGCATCACGCGGGATCCGCGCTGGCGGATCCGATATCGCGACCCTCGTGCGGACATTGGGGAGAAGTCAGCTCTTCGCTTTGATGTGGAGAGAGCCGTCACCGCGATCGCCTTGAGGGCGAGGCCATCACTCTCCGTCGAGCGAGAGCTCCTGCGGGAGCTCGAACTCCCGGCGCTGCAGCTCCTCGACGTTGACGTCTTTGAACGTCAGTACACGCACAGCCTTCACGAAGCGGTCGGCACGGTAGATGTCCCACACCCAGACATCGCTCATCGAGATCTCGAAGTAGAAGTCGTGCTCGGTGTCACGGCGGACGACGTTGACCTCGTTCGCCAGATAGAAACGGCGCTCGGTCTCCACGACGTACTGGAACTGCGACACCACATCCCGGTACTCCCGGAACAGTGCCAGCTCGAGCTCGCGGTCGTAGTCGTCGAAGGCTTCCTCATCCATGATGTCTCCATCCTAGAGTCGTGGGCGGTGCGGTGCGGCATCGCGCTCTTCCGACAGACCGACCGATTCGTTCAGAAGAGCGTGGGAACGTCAGCGATCGCCCAGGACGCCCTATGGAACGGGGATAGTCCGATACTTCGGATGGCATCTCGGTGCTCGGGGCTCGCGTAGCCCTTGTTCCGGTTCCATTGATAAGACGGGTGGCTCTCGTGAAGCTCCGTCATATATGAGTCGCGCGCCACCTTGGCGATCACCGAAGCCGCAGACACCGACGCGCAGTCACGGTCCGCCTTGATCACCGGTCGAACTCGCAACGGCACGGGGTGCACCTTCGACACGTAGTCGTGGTTTCCGTCGAGCAGGATGAGCGCTCCCTCCAGTGCGGCGCCCTGGGCCGCGATGGCCTGAACCGCGCGCGATGCGGCAAGCCCGAGTGCCCGCATGATGCCGTGCTCGTCGACCTCTGCAGCGCTCGCCCAGCCGACCGCAGAGGCCTGCACCCAGGCAGCCGCGCGGGCTGCGACGTCGGGGCGGCGCTTCTCGGTGACGAGCTTTGAGTCGCGGAGGCCCTCGGGCACCCGACGACGAGCGCCTGCCGCATCCATAGCCGCAGCCCCGACGGCGACCGGCCCGGCAAGAGCACCTCGACCGACCTCATCGAGCGAGACGATCAAGTCGCACTCGCCGAGGAGCTGACGCTCCAGGGTGAGACGCGGTGCGACAACGGTCATTCCGGCGCCGGTACGCCGTTGAAGATCTCGTGGTGACCGTCGATCGGCCCCATCCGATTCAGCGGCCATGTCGTGAGGAATGCCTTGCCCACGATGTTCTCCATCGGGACGAAGCCTCCGCTGGGAAGATCCTGGTGCGCACGCGCGTCGCGCGAACGGTCGCGATTGTCACCGAGCAACCAAACGGAGTCCTCGGGGACGACGACGTCGAACGGCTCGTTCGATGCGGCGGTGTCTCCCGGAGGGAGGTTGAGGTAGCTGAGCTCGTCGATGGGTGCCCCGTTGATGGTGATCTGACCCAGGGCGTTGCAGCACACCACATGGTCGCCGGGAAGACCGATGACTCGCTTGACGAGGTGGTCCTGCGAATCGGTCGCAGAGATGCCGACGAAGTTCAGGACCCAGTCGACTGCTTCGACCAGCGGCGGCTGGGCCGGCGTCTGCGGCTGAGCATCGAGCCAGCCACCCGGGTCCTTGAAGACGACGACATCTCCCCGTTCGTAGTCGGTCCACCTCGGTGTGAGCTCGTCGACGAGGATGCGGTCGTTGATCAGCAGCGTGCGTTCCATCGAGGCTGAGGGGATGTAGAAAGAGCGCACGACGAAGCTCTTCACCACGAACGAGACCAGAGCGGCGATCACGACGATCACCAGCACGTCGCGGAGGAAGACCAGGAACCCGCGGCGACGTCTGGAAGTGGGCGCGGACGAGGATTCAGTCATCAGGTTCCTTCACGATCATGCACCGGCTTGCGGCGACGGTATCTAGGTTCGCACACCGTGGGGAGAACACAGCACCCCGGGACATCGTGTCCCGGGGTGCTGTGGAGATGCTGCGACTCAGCGGTCGCGCTTCTCCTTGATCTTCGCCTTCTTGCCACGGAGCTGGCGGAGGTAGTAGAGCTTCGCACGACGCACGTCACCGCGCGTGACGACCTCGATGTGGTCGATCACCGGGGAGTGCACCGGGAAGGTACGCTCGACGCCCACCTGGAAGCTGATCTTGCGGACGCAGAACGTCTCGCGCACACCGTCGCCCTGGCGGCCGATGACGACGCCCTGGAAGACCTGGATACGAGAGCGGCTGCCCTCGGTGATGTTGACGTGCACCTTGACGGTGTCACCGGGGAAGAAGTCCGGGATGTCCGAACGAAGGGAAGCCGCGTCGACGGCGTCGAGGATCTGCATGATCGTCTCTCTCTGCACCCGCCACAGGTCGCATGCATGTTTTCAAAGGAACAAGAAAAGGATTGAACTGTACGGAGCTGACGCGTCCGCGGGCTCCCCTGTGGCAGAGCCGGTCACAGCACAAACAATCATTCTGCCATGGATGCCGCGCCCGTCCAAAACGCCGACGTCAGTCGCGGGTGTCGGTCTCCCGCACCACGATGACCTCGTGCGCCCGCGTCGGAGGCGCCGGTTCATCGACGGTCGGGATCGTGGACCACGTGATGGTCTCGCGCAGTCGGGATCCGCTGCCCTTCGCCTCGTTCCACAATTGCCAGAGCTGCAACCAGATGAGGCCGATACCCGCGATGATCGCCCCGGTGAGCAGCCACGGGAACGCTCCGTCGATGAAGAATCCGACAGCGATCGTGAGCCCGTGCCAAAGCGTGAACCCGGCGACGTCCCACCACGAGACGGCCCTTTCGATGCGGACGGATGGACGGGATCGAGTCAGCAGGGTGAGCAGAAGCTGGCCGACGAAGACCGACGGCATCGCGATGAGGAGCACCCAGAAGATCGACCAGCCGCCCTGGAAGATGCCCCACCCGATCAGCAGCCAGAGTGGCAGCAGGAAAGCCGCCGGAAGGAGCCACCGGAAGAAGGCCTGTCGCAACCACATGCTCAGATCGTACGACGCCGCTCACCCGCGCGCCCCGGTGTTCGCTGAGAGCGGTCGGGGATCCTGCCGCGCCGGATCAGGGAGAATGGACATGACGAGAGGACACCCGATGATCGAACTGCGCACCCCTGCTGAGATCGATGAGATGCGCGCGGCAGGACGATTCGTCGCCGAGACGCTGGCGACGCTGCGCGACGAGACGAAGGTCGGGACGAACCTCCTCTCGATCGATCGCCGCGCGCACGACATGATCCGCAAGGCCGGAGCCGAATCCTGCTACATCGACTACCACCCTTCCTTCGGCGCGAGCCCCTTCGGCAAGGTCATCTGCACCTCGGTCAACGACGCGGTGCTGCATGGGCTCCCCCACGACTACACGCTGCGCGACGGCGACCTCGTCACGCTCGACTTCGCCGTGTCGGTAGACGGATGGGTCGCTGACTCCGCAGTGTCGTTCGTCGTCGGAACGGCGCGTGAAGAAGATCTCCGACTCATCGACACCACCGAGCGCGCCTTGACCGCCGCTATCGACACCGCCACGGTCGGGAACCGCATCGGAGACATCTCCGCCGCCGTCGCGGCAGTCGCGCACGGCGACGGCTACTCGATCAACACCGACTTCGGCGGACACGGTGTCGGACGCACGATGCACGGAGACCCCCATGTCCCGAACGACGGCCGCGCCGGTCGGGGATTCCCCCTGCGTGCCGGGCTGGTCCTCGCACTGGAGCCGTGGTTCCTGGCGACGACAGACGAGCTGGTCACAGACCCGGACGGGTGGACTCTACGCAGCGCTGACGGCTCCCGCGGCGCGCACTCGGAGCACACCATCGCGATCACGGAAGACGGCCCGATCATCCTCACGGACCGGTCCTTCCTCGGTGTCGACTGAGGGTGTTCCGCGCCCCGACGGCGCGGGGCCGACTCGACGTCGGTGACGGGCGCCGAGCCTTTTGAAGACTCCACCTGCGGCGTATGCCATCCTGAGTCCATGATTCCGCAGGACCGTCACGTGCCGGAGCGTCTGCTCCTCGCTCGGCACGGGCAGACGACCTGGAACGTACAGCATCGCTTGCAGGGCCAGCTCGACTCCCCTCTCACCGACGAAGGCATCGAGCAAGCTCAAGCGATCGCGGCGAGGGTCGTGAATGCCGGCGTGCACACCGTGTGCTCCAGCCCACTCGGCCGAGCGATGCAGACCTCGATCATCATCGCCGACAGGATCGGTGCCGACCTCATCGAGGTTCCGGAACTCGCTGAGCTCGATCACGGAGAGCTGGCAGGCATGACCTGGGATGAGATCGATGATGTCTATCCGACTGCGAGAGAAGAGCGCGCCGCGAACCGCTACGGCTGGGCCTTCCCCGGTGGCGAGAGCTATGCGCAGGCCAGGGCGCGGGCTCGCAAGGCTCTCAGCAGCTGCGGATGGGCGTCAGAGGGCACACCACTGCTCGTGAGCCACGAGATGATCGGACGCATGCTTCGCGCCGAGCTGCGAGGGCTCGACGCCTCGAGCGCCCTCGCATTGAGGCATCCGCACGGAGTCGTCTTCGAGATCGATGGGCGGTCGGAGCGCATGCTCTGACGAATACCCGGACCGGATTCGGCTCTCAGCCCCGATCAGGACTGAGCGGAGTCGTCGTCCGGGAGAAGATCGGGACGACGATTCTTCGTGCGCTCGAGCTGCTGTTCACGACGCCAGGCGGCGATCGCGGCGTGGTTTCCGCTCAGCAGCACCTCCGGCACGGAACGCTCGCGCCATGATGCGGGTTTCGTGTAGGAGGGGTACTCCAGCAGGCCGTCTTCGTGGGACTCCTCGACGAGGCTCTCAGGGTTGCCGACGACGCCGGGGATGAGTCGACCGATGGCTTCGATCATCGCCATCGTGGCGACCTCTCCCCCGTTGAGCACGTAGTCGCCGAGGCTGACCAGACGCACTTCTCCGAGGGCCGCGGCATACTCGAACACGCGCTCGTCGATACCTTCGTAACGACCGCAGCCGAACACGAGATGCTCGCGCGTGGCCAACTGACGCGCCGTCTTCTGCGTGAAGACCTCGCCGGCAGGCGACGGGAAGATGATCGTCGGACGCTCGGAACCCGGGGCCTCGGAAGCACCGGCGACCTCATCGAGCGCGAGCCCCCAGGGCTCCGGCTTCATGACCATCCCGGCACCGCCCCCGTAGGGAGTGTCGTCCACCGTACGGTGACGATCGGAAGTCCAGTCCCTCAGGTCTCGTACCCGGAGGTCGATGATGCCCGCTTCCTGGGCCTTCCCGAGCAGGGAGAGCGTCAGAGCGTCGAAGTAGGACGGGAAGATGGAGACGACGTCGATACGCACGGGGGAACCGTATCAGCGCTCACTCGGCCGCTTCGGCGTCCGCGCCGGACTGCGGCTCGGCATCCGCGGCATCCGGCAGCTCCTCGAACAGACCTGCCGGCGGCGTCACGATCACTCGGCCGGCGGCGACATCGACGGTCGGGACGATTGCCGAGACGAACGGCACCATGACCTCATTCTCGCCCGCCTTGACGATCAGGAGATCCTGTGCCGGGAAGTGCTCGACACGGACGACGCGGCCGACGATCGTGTCGTCGCGGACGACGTCGAGCCCGACGAGCTGGTGGTCGAACCAGGCGTCATTCTCGACCTCGTCGACATCGTGGTCGATCCAGAGGATCGCCTTGACGAGACTCTCTGCCGCGTCGCGGTCTTCGACGTCGTCGAAGAAGACGACGGGGTTGCCGTTCATCACCCGGTACTCGCGGACGGTGATGTCCTTGCCGTGCCACGGAGATGCCTCTGGCACCTGCACCGTGAACCCGGCACCGGGAGTGAAGCGGCCTTCGGGATTGTCGGTGTACAGCTCGAGCTTGAGCCCGCCCTTGAGGCCGTGAGCCTTGACGAGGCGTCCGACACGCAGCTGATTCTTGCCCTGGTTGCGGTCCTTCGGCACCACGTCAGTCGTCCGCGACATCGACGCGGACCCGACGCCCGTCAGCGAGTGCGCTGACGAGAGTGCGAAGGGCCTTCGCAGTGCGGCCGCCGCGCCCGATCACGCGTCCACGGTCATCGGGGTGCACACGCACCTCGAGGAGGTCGCCTCGCGGCGAAGTGGATTCGTTGATACGGACATCTTCCGGGTGATCGACGATCCCCTTGACGATGTGTTCGAGCGCGGCGGCGAGCACGACGGATTACTCTGCGTCTGCTGCGGGAGCCTCAGCGGCCTCCGCGTCGGCCGCGGCGGGAGCCTCCTCAGCGGGGGCCTCCACCTTCTTCTCGACCTTGGGCTTGACGACAGACTTCTTGGAGCCGTCGATCTCGAACGGAACCTTGGGCTCCTTGACCTTGAGCGTGGACTTCGCGTCAGCGTCGCCCTTGAACTTGCCCCAGTCGCCCGTGATCTTGAGGATGGCGGCGACCTGCTCGGTCGGCTGTGCGCCGACGGAGAGCCAGTACTGCGCACGCTCGGAGTTGACCTCGATGAAGGAGGGCTCCTCGGTGGGGTGGTACTTGCCGATCTCCTCGATCACGCGACCATCGCGCTTGGTCTTCGAGTCGGCGACGACGATGCGGTAGTACGGCGCACGGATCTTGCCCAGGCGCTTGAGACGAATCTTGACAGCCACGATTCTCCTGAATTGTGTGGAAGGAAACGAACTGATCGCCTGGAGAGTGGGGTGCACACCCGGCGGAAGCTCAAATGAGTGTGGACACCTGCCGGATAGAGGGTCGAGCAGGTGGTCCGACCCTCTATTCTGCCAGATGCACGCCCCAGGCGCGAAACGTGGCGAAACCGGCGTTGCCGTGTCGCGCCGCACGCGTGCCAGACTGTGCGGGTGAAGCTCGAGTTCGCCTCATCGCCCCGGTCCACCGTCGGCCTCGAATGGGAGATCATGCTCGCCGATCCCGCGAGCGGTGACCTCGTCGGACGCGCCCCCGAACTGCTCGCTGCACTCGAGGCCGAGAGCGCCGATGAGCGCCATACCGTCACAGGTGAACTACTCACGAACACGATAGAGGTCACGAGCGGCATCGGAGATTCGGTGGCACACGCCGTCGACGACATCGCCAACGCGATCGCGGCCGTCCGCTCAGCTACCGACCCTGCGGGAATCGAGCTTCTGTCGGCGGGAAGTCATCCGTTCGCACAGTGGTTCGACCAGCAGGTGACCGACAAGTCGCGCTACCACACCCTGATCGAGCGCACTCAGTGGTGGGGGCGCAACATGATGATCTGGGGCATCCATGTGCACATCGGCGTGGAGGACCACCGCAAGGTGTTCCCCATCATCAACGCCCTCGCCGGATTCCTCCCCCATCTGCAGTCGCTGGCCGCGTCGAGCCCCTACTGGGCGGGCGAACGCACCGGGTACGCGTCGAACCGAGCGCTGGTGTTCCAGCAGCTCCCTACCGCCGGACTCCCCTGGCCTCTGCATGACTGGTCGCAGTACGAGTCCTACCTCGACGACATGGTGCGCACGGGCGTGATGGCCGACGCGACGGAAGTGCGCTGGGACATTCGCCCGGCTCCACGCTGGGGAACCATCGAAGTCCGGGCGTGCGACGGCCTGTCGACCCTTCCCGAGCTGGCATCGGTCGCCTCTCTCGTCCAGGTGCTCGTGGAGCATTTCTCCCGCCAACTCGACGAGGGAAAGACGCTCCCGGAGCTTCCCGCCTGGTTCCACCGCGAGAACAAATGGCGTGCGGCACGATATGGCCTCGAGGCGCGGATCATCGTCGACGCCGAAGGCACCCAGCGTCCGGTACGAGAGCATCTGGCCGAGACGCTCGACGAGCTGGCTCCGGTGGCCCTGGAGCTCGGTTGTGTTCGGGAGTTCGGCGGCGTCGCGACGATCCTGGAGAGTGGTGCGAGCTACGCACGTCAGCTCGCCGTGGCGGATGCCGCAGGAGGCGACCTCACAGCGGTGGTCAGGCATCTGATCCGCGAGTTCCGCTCCGGGCCGGAGGCTTCAACCGAGGTACCGTAGCCGTCGGTGAGGGCGATGCGTTCAATCCTCGACGAGTCGCCGAGCGAGCCCCTCATCGAGGACGACGTCAGTGATGAGCCCGGCAGCCAATGCGGCGCGAAGGCTCACCAGCTTGGGGATCCCCGAGACGACGCAGACCCGACGCGGAACGCGTCGAAGACGGTCCAGGCCAGGTCCGGTCGCCCTGGCATTGACCCTGATGTCACGCCACGAGCCGTCTGAGCGGAAGAAGACCGTCGCGACGTCGCCGATCGCGTGATCCTCACGGAGACTGCGGTAGTCGTCGCGTCCGAGATAGCCACCGACGTAGACGCGACTGGGCACTTCAGCTGCAGGAGACCCGAGGCTGAAAACGGCGACGTCCATCTTCGCCTGAAGGTCGAGCACACGACGCGTACTCCGCTCGCGCCACATCGCCTCCCGTGTCGCCGGGTCATCGAAGAATGCGGGAACGGGGAACTGCTGCACCTGCGCGCCGAAGGCGCTGCCGAAGCGTTGCAGGATGTCGCTGGAGTACTCCACTCCTGTCGTCTGCGTGTTGCCGGCGCCGTTGAGCTGCACGAAGGTCGTGTTGTGGGTCTCCTTCTGTGTGAGACCACGACTCACCGCGCTGATGGTCGATCCCCACGCGACGCCGATCACCATGTTCGAATCGACGAACTGCGACAGCAGACGGCCGGCGGTGAGCGCCACGCGCTCGAGACGCTCCACCTCGCTGAGGATCTCCGGCATCGGTACGACGTGCGCCGCCACGCGATGCCGATCGCGGATCCGATGTTCGAGCATGCCGAGGCGCTCGAGGGGCGAGTTGATCCGGATGTCCACCAGACCGCTCTCCCGCGCGAAGCTCAGCAGACGCGAGACGGACGACCGGGAGGTGCCAAGCTCCTTCGCGATGACCTCCATGGTCTTGTCCTGCATGTAGTAGAGCTGCGCCGCAGTGAGCGCCGCGATCAGCTTGCTGTCGCGTGATTCCGGGCTTACACCGACCATGACATCCTCCTCATCCATGATCCTTGCACATATGTGCAGTGGGCTTGCGCGGGATGCCACACAGGTCGATGCTGGTTGGCAAGTAGGAAGAGAGGGTCGACGATGATCGATTCGACACACTCGTCAGCGGAGCGCGAAGAAGTTCGTGGCGTCCGTGAATCCGGACGCACGAGCGTCCTCGTCATCGGCGGCGGGATCAACGGCATCTCGACGTTCCGCGACCTGGCACTCCAAGGAGTCGACGTCGTGCTCGTCGAGCGCGGGGACTTCGCCTCCGGCGCGTCGGCGGCGTCCAGCCACATGATCCACGGCGGCATCCGCTATCTCGAGAACGGCGAATTCCGACTCGTGCGCGAGTCCGTGGAAGAACGCAACGGCCTTCTCAAGATCGCCCCGCACTACGTCAAGCCGCTGCAGACGACGATCCCGATCTATTCGACCTTCTCGGGCATCCTTTCCGCTCCTCTGCGCTTCCTGACGCATAAGAGCGGCAAGCCCCAGGAGCGCGGCGCCTTCCTGATCAAGGTCGGCCTGACGATCTACGACACGTTCTCCCGCGACGGCGGAATGGTTCCTCGACACCGCTTCCTCGGACGCAAGAAGTCCCTCGCCGAGTTGCCTTCGCTCGACCCGAAGATCAAGTACACCGCGACGTACTACGACGCCTCGATGCACGACCCCGAGCGGCTCGCCCTCGACGTGCTGCAGGACGGCCTCACGGCGCACCCCGGTGCGCACGCCCTCAACTACGTCGAAGCGATCGCGCGCGAAGACGACAAGGTCGTGCTCCGCGACCGCGAGAGCGGCACCGAGTTCACGGTGCAGGCCGATGTGGTCGTGAACGCCTCCGGCCCGTGGACCGATCTGACGAATGACGCGCTCGGCACCGACACCCGCTTCATGGGCGGCACCAAGGGATCGCACATCGTGCTCGATCACCCCGAGCTGCTCGAGGCGACCCAGGGTCGCGAGATCTTCTTCGAGCACTCCGACGGCCGCATCGTGCTCATCTACCCGCTCAAGGGACGGGTCCTTGTCGGCACGACCGATATCGACGCCGACCCTCGTGAGATCCCGGTGTGCACGGAGGAGGAGGTCGACTACTTCTTCGACCTGATCCACCACGTGTTCCCGACCATCGCGGTCAAGCGCGACCAGATCGTGTACAAGTTCTCGGGCATCCGCCCGCTCCCGCGCCACGAGGACACCGCTCCCGGCTTCGTTTCCCGCGACTACCGCATCGAGGTCGACGAGAAGGGTGCGGTCCCGCTCGTCAGCCTCGTCGGCGGCAAGTGGACGACGTTCCGCGCGCTCGGTGAGTCCCTCTCCGACATCGTGCTCGGCCTCATCGACCGCACCAGGACGGTCTCGACGGCCGGACGCGCCATCGGCGGAGGACGCGCGTTCCCACGCACGGAGAAGGCGAAGCGCATCTGGTTCGAAGAGAACCTTCCGGGGGCAGGCGCTCGGGCAGACCGTCTGCTCGCCCGCTACGGGACACGGGCCGCTCAGGTCTGGGAGTACGTCGAGCAGGGAGCGGATGCACCGCTCGCCGGCGGTGACCTTTCCACACGCGAGCTCGAATGGATGGTGCAGAACGAGATGGTGGCCCGGCTCGAGGACGTCGTCCTCCGCCGCACCAGCATCGCATTCACCGGTGGCGCGAATGCCGAGGTGCTCGATGAGATCGCTGATGCTCTGGCGCCGATGCTCGGCTGGGACCGCTCGCGTCACGACGCCGAGCTCGAACAGACCCGCGAACTGCTGAACGAAAGACACGGACTCGACATCCCGTCCCGCACCCGCGGCTGACAGGATCTCGCACTGCCGCCCTCCTCGCGGTGCAACTCCCATAAAGTGTCGGGGCAGAGGGGCCTCGACACACAAGAAAGGTCAAAGAAGACATGGCTGATGTGAATCTCGGTCTCTACTTCCTCTCCGAACTGGTCGGCACGGCGATGCTGGTGCTGCTCGGATGTGGTGTCGTAGCGAACGTCGCTCTCGCGAAGAACAAGGGCTTCGGCGGCGGCTTCCTGATGGTCAACTGGGGATGGGGCCTCGCGGTCTTCGCCGGTGTGCTCGTCTCGGCGTACTCCGGTGCGATCCTCAACCCGGCCGTCGGAATCGGCCTGCTGATCTCGGGCACGATCGACTTCCCGATGTTCCTGGTCGCCACCGCGGCTGAGCTCGTCGGCGCGATCATCGGTGCGATCGTCGTGTGGCTCGCCTACAAACAGCACTTCGACGAGGAGCCGGAGGCCGCCAACAAGCTCGGCGTCTTCTCGACCGGTCCCGCGATCCGCTCGTACGGCTGGAACCTCGTCACGGAGATCATCGGCACCTTCGTGCTGGTCTTCGTGATCCTCGCCTTCGCCGACTACGGCGACATCGAGGTCGGCACGCCCGGAGGCCTCGGACCGCTCACGGCCCTCCCCGTGGCACTGCTCGTGGTCGCCATCGGCGCCTCGCTCGGTGGACCGACCGGTTACGCGATCAACCCTGCACGTGACCTCGGTCCGCGCATCGCTCACGCGATCCTGCCGATCAAGGGCAAGGGCTCGAGCGACTGGTCCTACTCGTGGGTCCCGGTGGTCGGGCCGCTCATCGGTGGTGCGATCGCCGCTGCTGCAGCTCCCGTCCTGCTGCACCTCGCCTGAACGACCTGAATTCAAAGGAGAACACAATGGCTGACTACATTCTCGCCATCGACCAGGGAACGACTTCGAGCCGCGCGATCATCTTCGACAAGAAGGGCAGCATCATCGCGACGGGCCAGAAGGAGCACGAGCAGATCCTGCCGAAGGCCGGCTGGGTCGAGCACGATGCGGCAGAGATCTGGCGCAACGTCCAGGAGGTCATCGGTCTGGCGCTGAGCCGCGCCGACCTCACCCGCCATGACATCGCCGCAGTGGGCATCACCAACCAGCGCGAAACCGCGGTCGTCTGGGACAAGAAGACCGGCAAGCCCGCCTACAACGCCATCGTCTGGCAGGACACCCGCACCCAGGACATCGTCGATCGCCTCGCTGCTGATGGTGGCGTCGAGAGGTTCAAGCCGGTCGTCGGTCTCCCGCTCGCGACCTACTTCTCGGGCACCAAGATCGCCTGGATCCTGGAGAACGTCGACGGCGCTCGCGAGAAGGCGGAAGCCGGAGACCTTATCTTCGGCACCACCGACAGCTGGGTGCTCTGGAACCTGACGGGCGGCGCCGACGGCGGTGTGCACGTGACCGACGTCACCAACGCGTCGCGCACGATGTTCATGGACCTCGAGACGCTCGAATGGCGCGACGACATTCTCGAGGCGTTCGGCGTGCCGCGCTCGATGATGCCGGAGATCCGTTCGTCCTCCGAGGTGTACGGCGCGGCGGAGGACTCCTCTCTGTTGCGAGAGACGCCGATCGCCGGCATCCTCGGCGACCAGCAGGCCGCGACGTTCGGGCAGGCAGCGTTCCAGACCGGTGAGAGTAAGAACACCTACGGAACCGGCTGCTTCCTGATCTTCAACACGGGCGAAGAGATCGTCCATTCGAAGAACGGGCTGCTGACCACCGTCGGGTACAAGCTCGGCGACGGCCCGACCCACTACGCGCTCGAGGGTTCGATCGCGGTCACCGGATCTCTGATCCAGTGGCTGCGTGACCAGCTCGGCATCATCTCCTCCGCACCTGAGGTCGAGGAGCTGGCGGACAAGGTCGACGACAACGGCGGCGTGTACATCGTCCCGGCGTTCTCCGGCCTGTTCGCGCCGTACTGGCGCCCGGACGCCCGTGGGGCGATCGTCGGCCTCACGCGCTACGCCAACAAGAACCACATCGCGCGCGCAGCTCTCGAAGCCGTGGCCTTCCAGACGCGCGACGTGCTCGATGCGGTCAACGCGGACGCCGGTGTGGACCTGACCGAGCTCAAGGTCGACGGCGGCATGGTCGCCAACGATGCACTCATGCAGTTCCAGGCTGACGTCCTCGGCGTTCCGGTCGTGCGTCCGGTGGTCGCGGAGACCACCGCGCTCGGCGCGGCCTACGCTGCGGGACTCGCAGTCGGGTTCTGGAACGGCCTCGATGATCTTTCTGCCAACTGGCAGGAGGACAAGCGCTGGGAGCCGTCGATGGAAGCCGGAGAACGCGACCGTCAGCTGCGCCTGTGGCGCAAGGCCGTCACCAAGTCGATGGACTGGGTCGACGAAGACGTAAAGTGATCTGACACCAAGACGAAGCGGGTCCGGAGCTCTTGCTCCGGACCCGCTTCTCCGTCCCACCGAAAGAAGCGTCGGACCGTCAGAATCCGTTGATCGAGGCGAAGAACGCGCCGGTGCCGTCGACGGCGATCCGTCCGCTCTCATCGCTCGACGTAACCTGCTCGTACCCGGCATCGCTCCAGTAGAAGACATCCGCCGAGATCTCTCCGACGCCTTGTCCGAACATCTGCTGAGCGAATCCGTGCAAGTCCTGCACGACGTGGATCGCCTCCGGTCCGGTGATGACGTGGAACGCCACGTGATGACGAGAGGGTACGGCGAAGAGCACGCCGTGGGGCGCAGAAGCGACGCCGGCGGCGGCCAGAAGGCCCGGGAAGTCGAGTACGCGACTCGCCGTGAACATCGAGTCCGAGACGATCGCCTGGAAAGCTCCGTTGCCAGTGTCGAGGGTGTGGATCTCGTCGATCGGCTCGGTCGACACCGCCGCGAGGGCGGCCGCCCACAGCTGTTCGGCCTCGAACCGGTCGACGATCGAGTCAGGAACGGCACTCGTGATCTCGGGATGATCCAGCATGAGGATCACCTCGAGGCCGTCCACGATCGCACGGCGGTATCTGAACGTTTCGCGTTGGGCCGCCGGAAGGTACGCCGAAGGAATGAGACGCGCTTTGATCAGCGAGAGGATCTCGTCATCGGAGAGATCCTCATCCCGAGGTGCGGACTGCCGGCTGAGCAGCCCCGAGATATGGCGTTCGACAACCTCGGGCCAGTTCGACTCCGGCTCGAGCTTCACAGCGCGGGAGAGGTTGTAGAGCCCGTACTGCGCCCCGGATGCTCCCTCGGCGTAGTCGCCGTGCAGGGTGATCGCCCCCTCTGCCGCAGGCCACTTCGACGCGAACAGCGTCCGCAGGAGCGCGGCCTCACGAACAGTGAGGTCTTCAAGGTCGGGATCGGGCTGTGAGTTGTTCGACTTCTTACCGAAATTCAGAAACCCCACGCAGTACCCTCCTCCGATGGGTCACCGTCCGAAGAACCTCCTCGGCACGCGCTCAAACGGACTCAGGCTAGCGCAGGCCTCGGGGTGATGACGTCACCACGTCGGTGGCTTCCATGACGGCGACGAACGCCCGAGCGACGTTCCGTGGCGCTGCGATATCCCAGGCGAGATACTCGACACGTACAGGGCCACCGCGCACCTCCGCCGTGGCCACATCGAATCCGGAGCGCTCGACGGTTCCCGGCGCCAGCAGCGTCACCGCCAGCCCCGACTCCACCAGCCCGAGGATGAGCGTCGCGGAGTCGGCCTCGAAAGCGACATCCCGCGTCAGCCCCGCAGCCGCGAACGCCGCGTCGCTCTGGGCACGTCCTGAGGTCGCCGCGGGGAAGTCCGCGAAGGTCATCCCCGCGATGTCCTCCAGTTCGATGCTGTTCCTGAGCGCGACCTCGTGTCCCCGGGGAAAGACGGCGACGAGCTGCTCGCGAGAGAGCGCGTACGATGCCACACCGACCGGTTCCAGCCCATCGCGCAGGCCCAGCAGGGCGATATCGAGCTCACCCTGTCGGAGCCTGCGTATCAGGACGTCACTGTTGCCTACTTGGAGTTCCACTCTCACGCGTGGGTGCGCCGCACGATAGGCGACGAGCACCGTGGGGACGTCGATGGCAGCCACCGTCGGGATCACCCCGATACGTAGCGTGCCCTCCACGACGCCGTCGACGGCGGCGGCGTCTTCCTTCGCCCGCTCCGCTGCGCGAAGAGCGATACGCGCATGCTCGACGAAGGCCTGGCCGGCCTCGCTCAGGCGGACGCTACGGCTCGACCGCACGAAAAGACGGCGCCCGATTTCGCGTTCGAGGGATGCGATCTGGTGACTCAACGCCGACTGGGTGACGAAGCACCGTTCGGCTGCCCGGGTGAAGCTCAGGGTGTCGGCCACTTCCACCACGTATCGGAGCTGCTGGAGTTCCATTCATCCATGATGCAGCGTCATGGCTTGCGTGACAAACATGCGTTGGACTCATGGACAGTCGGGACGCACGCTGGAAAGATGAACCGCCTGACACTGGTGCTGACGACAGCTCTCGCCCCCATCGCCTGGGGCACCACCTACCTCGTGACAACGGAGCTGCTCCCCGCCGGGCATCCGCTGTTCGCCGGCCTGCTCCGCTCGCTCCCGGCGGGTCTCCTCGCGGTCGTCATCAGTCGGCGACTCCCGCACGGCTCCTGGTGGTGGAAGTCGTTCGTCCTGGGTGCACTCAACATCGGCGCGTTCTTCCCCCTGCTGTTCCTCGCTGCCGAGCGGCTCCCGGGCGGCGTCGCTGCAGCCGTCGCCGGAGCGCAGCCGCTCATCGTCCTGGCCCTCGGAGCCCTCGTCCTCCACGAGCGCATCCGGCCGATCACAGCCACCGCGGCCGTGGTTGGCGCGGGCGGTGTCGCGCTGGTCGTCCTCGGTCCCGCTGCCGAGCTCGATCTCTGGGGCATTCTCGCCGCTCTCGGCGGTGTCACGGCGACCGGAGTCGGAATGATACTGACCAAGCGCTGGGGCCGGCCGGTCGGCGTGGGGCCCGTCTCCTATGCAGGCTGGCAGCTCAGCGCGGGCGGCTTACTGCTGCTGCCTCTCACCCTGATCGCCGAGGGTGTGCCGCAGACGATCGACGGCGGCGCCGCTCTCGGCTATCTGTGGCTCGCCACCGCGGGCGGGATCGTCGCCTACACGCTCTGGTTCCGCGGGATCCAGCAGCTGCCGGTCATCGCGCCGGGACTCCTCGCGCTCCTGTCCCCCATCGTCGCGACGGTCCTGGGGCTCGTGATCGCCGGTGAACGGTTCACCCCGCTCCAGGCTGTCGGATTCGTCCTCACGCTCGGCGCGCTCGTTCTGGGGCAGCTCGTCGCGCGTCAGAAGTCCCCCTCAGACGCACGTACGGAGGCGACGGTCGCGCAAGCGCTCACGACGCCGCGCTGAGACCGGGTCAGCTCTTGCCGAAAAGCTTCTGGATCTCGGCGAGGTCAGCTTCACTCGGAGCCTGAGCTGCGCCGCCGCCCAGGCCGAATCCCGAGCCGGTCGGGGTCGCGGTCGAGGTGACACCGGCGTTCTCGGCTGCCCGCTTCGCGGGGTTGCCCGATCGAGAACCACCGGAAGACTTGGCCTTCTTCCCGCGCTTCGAGGACGCTCCGGGGCGGCCCATCCCCGGCACGGCACCCATCCCGGGGATGTTGGGGGTGCCGCCACGAGCCACGGTCTTCATCATCTTGGCCGCCTGCTCGAACCGCTGTACCAGCTGGTTCACATCCGTGACGGTCATGCCGGAACCGCGTGCGATGCGCAGGCGACGCGAGCCGTTCAGAACCTTGGGGTTCCGACGCTCCCCCGGCGTCATCGACCGGATGATGGCCTCGGTGCGATCGATCTCACGCTCATCGAAGTCGTCGAGCTGCTGCTTCATCTGCCCCATGCCCGGGAGCATCCCGAGCATCTTCTTCATCGAGCCCATCTTCTTCATCTGCTGAAGCTGGTCGAGGAAGTCCTCGAGCGTGAAGGCCTCGGTCGCGAGCTTCTCGGCCATCTTGATGGCTTCGTCCTCGTCGAAGGCCTGCTGGGCCTGCTCGATGAGGGTGAGGATGTCACCGAGGTCGAGAATGCGGCTCGCCATGCGGTCGGGGTGGAACGGCTCGAGGTCTTCGAGGCGCTCACCGGTCGACGCGAAGATGATGGGGCGACCTGTGACGGAGGCCACCGACAGCGCCGCGCCACCTCGGGCATCACCGTCGAGCTTCGAGAGGACGACGCCTGTGAAATCGACGCCCTCCTGGAAGGCCTTGGCCGTGTTGACGGCGTCTTGACCGATCATCGCGTCGATGACGAACAGCACCTCGTCGGGGTCCACCGCCTTGCGGATGTCGGCTGCCTGCTTCATGAGCTCGGCGTCGACGCCGAGGCGACCGGCGGTGTCGATGATGACGACGTCGTGCTGCTGCCGACGCGCGTACTCGACGCCGTCGCGTGAGACCTTCACCGGATCGCCGACGCCGTTTCCGGGCTCGGGAGCGAAGACCGTGGCACCGGCCTGCTCGGCGACGACCTGGAGCTGGTTGACGGCGTTCGGACGCTGCAGGTCGGCAGCGACCAGAAGCGGCGTGTGCCCTTCGCCCTCGAGCTGCTTGGCGAGCTTGCCCGCGAACGTCGTCTTGCCGGAGCCCTGAAGGCCGGCGAGCATGATCACGGTCGGCGCCGTCTTGGCGAACTGCAGTCGACGCTGCTCGCCACCGAGAATATGGACGAGTTCCTCGTTGACGATCTGCACGACCTGCTGGGCCGGGTTGAGCGCCTTGTTGACCTCGTCGCCGAGAGCGCGCTCGCGCACCTTCGCGGTGAACTCCTTGACCACGACGAGCGCCACATCGGCGTCGAGCAGGGCACGACGGATCTCGCGGACGGTGCCGTCGACATCGGCCGCGGTGAGCTTTCCCTTCGTGCGCAGATTGCGGAAGGTCTCGGTGAGCCGATCGGAGAGCGTGCCAAATGTAGCCATGGTGCTCTGATTCTACGCGAGCGGAAGCTTCTTGCTCAGCGCAGCGCGGAGTCAGGACCAGGGCAGGTCGTGAATCGTCCCGAGCGCCTCCAGCAGGACGGTCTCCGGGGATCCTCGACCGGCACCCTGCTCCGCCCAGACTCGCAGGGAGGACAGGACCGCCGCCGCGTGCGCAGCTCCGAGGATGTCCGCACGGATGACATCGACACCGGATGCCGCCGCGGCCAGGGACACGGCCGCGGACAGCCGTGCGAGACGCAGCCCCGTGTCGCGGACGAGCTCCTCTTCCAGCCCCATCGCAGCGGCGTTCCGAAGGGCGAGAGCGAGCGGGTCCGGCGCGAAGTCGCGCACCACCAGCAGCAGGATGTCGCGCACCGACTCTCCCGTGGCGGCTCTGCCGAGCTGTTCGAGGGAGCGGGTGGCAGCGCCGATCCGCTCATCGACGCCGGACCACAGCACGTCGCTCTTCGAGGCGAAGTAGTTGAAGAAACTGGAGCGGCTGACTCCGGCACGCTGAGTGATGTCCGCCACGGAAGTTGCGTCATACCCGCGCTCGAGGAAGAGCTCGCACGCCGCCTCGGCGAGAGTCTCCCGCGAGGACGCCTTCGGGCGGCCCGCCCTGCCAGTGGAAGTCATGTCCTCACGCTACCGCGATGCGTGGCGTGGCGACGCTCGAGGCCGATCGAGGGAGTATTGTTGCCCTCGGTCCATTTATGCAACGAAGGTGGCTACGTGATGCTTGAGATCCTCACCCCCGGATTCGCTCCGACACCGGTGCCGTACATCGACGGGTGGGAGCTGCAGCGACGCGTCCACGCCGACGTCGTCGACGGCACGCGTCCGGACACGCTGATCCTTCTCGAACACGAGGCGGTGTACACGGCGGGCAAACGGACGGAGCCGCAGGAGCGGCCGCAGGACGGCACGCCCGTCATCGACGTCGACCGCGGTGGCAAGATCACCTGGCACGGGCCGGGACAGCTCGTGGGGTACCCGATCGTGCGCCTCGTCGAGCCCATCGATGTCGTCGCGCACGTGCGGCGGCTGGAGCGTCTGCTGATCGAGGTCCTGCGTCCGTTCGGCGTGGACGGCTATCAGGTCGAGGGGCGAAGCGGCGTGTGGGTGCGCCGACCGCTCTCGGAGGACAAGGTGGCCGCCATCGGCGTCCGTGTGCAGCAGGGCGTGACCATGCACGGATTCGCACTGAACTGCGACAACTCGCTGGCCGGATTCCGCGGCATCATCCCGTGCGGGATCACCGACGCCGGTGTGACGACCGTGAGCGAGGTCATCGGATCCGCCGTCTCCCCCATCGACCTCGTAGAGACGCTGACCGCGGCGTTCCTCGCCGAGTACGCCGGAACCGAACTGTCAGGAGCCACCGCATGACCGCCGCACCCGAGGGACGCAAGCTCCTTCGCCTCGAGATCCGAAACGCAGAGACGCCGATCGAGCGCAAGCCCGAATGGATCAAGACCAAGGCGAAGATGGGGCCGGAATACACGGCGTTGCATTCGCTCGTAAAGAGTGAGGACCTGCACACGGTGTGCCAGGAAGCCGGCTGCCCCAACATCTACGAGTGCTGGGAAGACCGAGAGGCGACCTTCCTCATCGGCGGCTCGCAGTGCACGCGCCGATGCGACTTCTGCCAGATCGACACCGGGAAGCCCGACGCCTACGACACCGACGAGCCTCGTCGCGTCGCCGAGAGCGTCGTGCGGATGAATCTCCGTTACGCCACGGTGACGAGCGTGGCCCGTGACGACCTGCCCGACACCGGTGCGTGGCTCAACGCCGAGACGGTGCGGAAGATCCACGAACTCAACCCGAACACCGGTGTCGAATTGCTCGCGAACGAGCACAACGCCGATCCGGCGTTCCTCGGGCAGATCTTCGACGCCCGCCCCGAGGTCTTCGCCCACAACGTCGAGACCGTGCCGCGTATCTTCAAGCGGATCAGACCGGCTTTCCGCTACGAACGCTCCCTCGACGTCCTCACCCAGGGTCGGAACGCCGGACTGATCACGAAGTCGAACCTCATCCTCGGCATGGGCGAGGAGCCGGAAGAGGTCGTCCAGGCGCTGAACGACCTCCACGAGGCCGGATGCGACATCATCACGATCACGCAGTACCTGCGGCCGACGCCTCGCCATCTCCCGGTCGCCCGCTGGGTGAAGCCTGCGGAGTTCGTGGAGTTCAAGGAGGAGGCGGAGCGCATCGGCTTCCTCGGCGTCCTCGCGGGGCCTCTCGTGCGGTCATCGTACCGAGCAGGACGCCTATGGGCGCAGTCCATGGTTTCGAAGGGCCGGCAGATTCCCGATCACCTTGCGCACATCGCCGACAGCGCAGACCTCGGGTTCGCGCAGGCCGTCTGACCCGCGCCGCCCGGGGCCGAGCCCCGGGCGGCGGATCAGTCGGCGCTCATGACGGACTGCACGCTGCCGTCCGAGCCGAGGTTCACGAGCAGGACATCATCGGTCGAGCTGTCGTCGAGCGCGTACTCGAGCACCGCGAAGGGCTCGGAGCCGCCGTGCTCGTCGGCAAGGATCGTCATGCTCATCAGACGCAAGGAGCGGATGATGTCGACGGCGGCATCGCCCGAGACATCGACGAGCACGTCGGGCAGCTCGTCCCCGTACGTCTCCTGCTGCTGAAGGATGTACTCGGTCACCTCGCTGGTGCGGTCGTCGACTTCGGCGAGCATTCCCCGGCGGGCGGTGTCGTCGACGCTCTCGAGACCGGCGATGAGGGACGCGGCGATGTCGAGTGCGTCAGAGGACACATCATCCTGGTCGGGCGCGGTCAGATCCACGGTGACGCTCTGGTCGCCGAGCTCGACGGTCTCCGACCAGAAGATCGAGCCGTCGGGACCCGAGGACAAGAGTCCGAAGTAGTCGTGTTCGATCGCCATAACGCTATGAAACCAGCCTCGTGCTCACTGCGGTAGTCCCGTCATCAACCGACCAACGACTGGACGAACACATGGGGGGTGAAACCGGTGAGATCGTCGATGCCCTCGCCCTGTCCAAGCAGCTTGACGGGGATGCCGGTGCGCTCCTGCACGGCGAGGACGAAGCCACCCTTGGCGGACCCGTCGAGCTTGGTGAGGACGAGTCCGGTGACACCGGCATGCTCGAGGAAAGCCTCTGCCTGCATCACGCCGTTCTGGCCGGTCGTGGCATCGAGGACGAGGAGAACTTCGCTGATCGGCGCCTGCTTCTCGATCACGCGCCTGATCTTCGACAACTCGTCCATGAGACCGCCCTTGGTATGCAGGCGCCCAGCCGTGTCGATGATGGCGATCTCGATCCCCTCGCGCATGGCGTACTCCACGGTCTGGAAAGCCACGGAGGCGGGATCCTGTCCCTCCTGCTGCGGACGCACGATCGCCGCTCCCCCGCGCTGAGCCCAAGTAGCCAGCTGATCGACCGCAGCGGCGCGGAAAGTGTCAGCGGCGCCGACGACGACGCTGCGCTGATAGCCGCGGAGAAACTTCGTGAACTTGCCGATGGTGGTCGTCTTGCCGACGCCGTTGACACCGACCACGAGCACGACCGCCGGACGTTCGGTGAGCTTCAGCGTCGTGTCGAACTTGGCGAAATGCTCCTCGAGCGTTTCGCGCAGCATGCGCTGGAGATCCTTGGGGTCCGTCGTCCGATACCTGTCGACCTTCTCACGAAGCTCTTCGACGACGCGCTCGCTGATGTCGGGACCGAAGTCCGCGGTGATGAGAGCCGTCTCGAGATCCTCCCAGGTCGTCTCGTCGATGGTGGGCTTGACGAACATGCCGCGCAGTGCGCGACCAAGAGACCAGGACTTCTCCGCCATCCCTCCAGCCTACGGGTAGCGCCAGGGGAAGACCCCCGCATCCGACGTCCGGTGTCCGTGAAGGCTCGAGAGCGCGGAAGACCGAGCCGCAGCAACCGCGTCAGACGGCCGCAGCTGCCCGATCACCGACCCGCTGCCCCACGACCGCCGACACGCCGTCCTGGCGCATGGAGACGCCGTAGAGCGCATCCGCGATCTCCATGGTGCGCTTCTGATGGGTGATGACGAGGAGTTGCGAGCTCTCCCGCAACTGTTCGAAGACGGTGAGCAGTCGACCGAGGTTGGCGTCGTCGAGGGCTGCTTCGACCTCGTCGAGAATGTAGAACGGGCTCGGCCTCGCCTTGAAGATCGCGACGAGCAGGGCCACGGCCGCCAGAGACCGCTCACCTCCGGAGAGCAGCGACAGGCGCTCGATCTTCTTCCCGACCGGACGCACCGACACCTCGATCCCCGTCGTGAGCATGTTGTCCGGGTCGGTGAGCGAGATGCTGCCGGTGCCACCGGGGAACAGCAACGGGAAGACCTGGCCGAACGCCTCCTTCGTGTCTTCGAAGGCGCTCGCGAAGATCACCTGCATCCGCTCGTCGAGGTCGGTGATGATCGTCAGAAGGTCCTGACGCGTCTGGGTGAGATCCGCCAGCTGCTCGGTGAGGAAGGCATGCCGCTGCTCGAGCGCGGCGAACTCCTCGAGTGCGAGCGGGTTCACCCGTCCGAGCTGCGCGAGCTTACGCTCCGCCTCCGCGAGTCGACGCTGCTGAATGCGGCGATCGAACGGGATGGCGGTGTCGTCGACCACATCGTCGACAGCAGCCTCCACACCCGGATCCCGCGGAACAAGCTGCTCAGGGCCATATTCCGCAACGAGAATATCTTCGTCCAGGGCGAGTTCGGAGGAGACACGTTCCAGCAAGCTGTTCAGGTGGAGCTTCTTCTCGTGGATCTGCAGCTCGAGTCCGTGCACACTCTCGGTGAGGCCGGCGAGACGTTCGCGAAGGGAGGCTTCCCTTGCACGAAGTCCGACGAGTTCTTCATTCTGCGCCGACCGAGCCGCCTCCGCCTCGCCCAGAGCGACTCGCGCTTGCGTGACTGAGCGGTCGAGCGAATCGAGGATTCGCGGGAGTTCGTCTGCGACTGCGGAGGCCGCCTCCCGCTGCCCTCGACGGATCACCGCTCGCCGTGCTGCCTCCGCTGCGGCATCCCGCTCGTGCTCACGCTGGCGCTCGAGGCTCGTGACTCTGGCCTGCGCAGCGCGGACGCGCTCTCGCAAGGTCTCGATCTCCATCCTCGCCCGCACTTCGCCCTCGCGGGCGACTTCGAGTGCCTCGAGCAGTCCGTCACGAGCTGAGGCGTCGAGGACGGGTCGAGGAGATGCGATGGCGTCATCAAGAGCAGCTTGGGCCGCCTGCGCCTTCGCCTCGGCGTCGGATACCGCGGACTGGGCCTGCGCGAGTCCGATCTCGAGACGCTCGCATTCGGCTACGGCCGACTCGTGGCGCACCGTGATGCGGTTGACCTGCTCGGCATGCGTCGCGAGGGCGGCGTCATGCTCGCGGAGAGCACGCAGCGCTTCCTTGGTCTGGCGCCTGGTCGTCTCCACCGCCTCGCTCGCGTCCTCGCGCGCCTCACGGAGCGAGTCGACCACGATCTGGATCTCGGCGAGGCGCTCGGCCGCGGCATCCCGCTCGGCCGCGAGTTCCAGACGCGAACGCTCCCCTCCGGATCCCGTGCGCAGAGTCTGGGCGGTGATCACGTCGCCACCAAGGGTGACGATCGTGGTCTCGGTATCCGCCGCGACATCCAGTGCCGTCCGTGCGGCACGCGCAGACTCCAGGTCGTCAGCGATGAGCACGTGCGACAGCACGCCGAGCACGCCATCGGGGGCTGTCACGGTCTCCACGGCGGGCGTGACGCCGGCGATCGCCGGGAGAACCGGCTTCGGACGGCGGGTATCCGCGATGACGAAGTCGACGACTCCCCTACGCTGCTCAGCCGTTTCGGCCGCCAGGAGGAACGCGTCAGCTGCGGTATCGATGAGCACGCCCTCAGCGAGTGGGCCGAGGACCGCGGCGATCGCCGCTTCGAAGCCCGCACGCACCTGGACGGCATCTCCCACGAGGCCGCGCACACCCTTGCCGCCCGCCTTGACGATCTCGGCTGCACCGCCGGACAACGCCAGAGCACTGCTCAATGCGGAGGCCTTCGCCGTCAGGGAGTCGACTTCGCGCTCTGCCGCGTGCAACCGATCGCGGAGGGTGTCGCGCTCTGCTTCTGCGGCCGTGGACGCACGCTGCGCGCTCTCGTACGCTGCAGCGTGTTCGAGCGCCGTGCCTTCCGGAGCCTCGGCGTCATCGATCGACTCAAGGGCTTCTGTGGCTTCACGCCTGCGAACGTTCGCAGCCTCGAGTGCATTCTCCTGCCGAAGCACGGCGCCTCGGACGGCGGCGAGGGCCGAAGCAGCGGCGTCGGCCGTGCCACGCAACGCGGATACCCGCATGTCGTACTCGGAGACGAGCGCACTCTGCTCGGCGATGTCGACGTCGAGAGTGTCAAGTTCCGCCCTGGCATGGATCACGTCGCGGCTCGCCGACACCGCGGCATCCTGCGCATCGCCGAGCCCTGCGGAGATCACATCGATCTCGTCCTTGGCTTCGTCGATCGTGCTCTGCGTCACGGTTACGGCGGTGACCGCTGCGTCGTCGTCGTCGGAACCGAGCAGTGCGAGGCGCTGGTTCGCGAGGGTGTACAGCCCCCGCATCCGCTCCTGCACCTGCTCCAGCCCGAACGCGACACCGCGCGCTTGGTCGACGGCCACCGAGTTCTGATCCTGCTCGAGTCGCGCGATGCCCGCACGCACCGTCTCGGCCTGGTCCGACAGCACCAAGCGTTCGGTGTGACGTTCATTCTCCGTGCGCGTGTGATCCGCAAGCGCAGCACGCAGGGCGACCACATCATCGGCGAAGATGCGCGCTTTCGCGTCGCGGACGACCGCAGCGATCGTCTGCGCCTCACGGGCGATCTCGGCCTGACGGCCGAGTGGCTTGAGCTGTCGGCGGATCTCTCCCGCAAGATCGCTCAGACGGGTGAGATTCGTCTCCATCGCGTCGAGTTTGCGGAGGGTCTTCTCTTTGCGACGTCGATGCTTGAGGATTCCCGCGGCTTCCTCGATGAAGCCGCGACGGTCCTCAGGCGAAGCCTGGAGGACGGTGTCGAGGCGTCCTTGGCCGACGATCACGTGCATCTCGCGACCCAGCCCCGAGTCGCTCAGGAGCTCTTGGACGTCGAGGAGCCGGCATCCCTCACCATTGATCGCATACTCGCTTGAGCCGTTGCGGAACAGAGTGCGGCTGATCGTGACCTCGGCGTACTCGATCGGCAGAGCGCCGTCGGCATTGTCGATCGTGAGCTGCACCTCGGCGCGACCGAGCGGGCCGCGCGTCGAGGTACCGGCGAAGATGACGTCTTCCATCTTGCCGCCGCGCAGGGTCTTCGCACCCTGCTCCCCCATCACCCAGGCAAGGGCGTCGACGACGTTCGACTTGCCGGAGCCGTTCGGTCCGACGATGCAGGTGACACCGGGTTCGAACACGAAGCTCGTCGGCTGCGCGAACGATTTGAACCCTTTGAGCGTCAGGCTCTTCAGATGCATGCGGGCACCGCTCGTCCGGGGAGAATCACGCGGCTACGCTACCGGAATTCCGGGCCTGGAACCTCATCCCGCGCGGGCGGCGGGAGAACTCGAATACCGGGCGACACGCCGAGAGGAACCGCAGGTGCTTGACGTTCACCGAGTGGATTCGCTACCGTGGCCTCCGGATCGCCACACGAAAGGAGGTTACCGATGATTACGACTCAGCTCAACGCACAGGCCACTGGCCTCGACGCGCCAGCGCACTTTGCGCCGCGCCCTGCGTTCTCGGTAACCGCCGGCGTCCGCATCAGCGCTCTCTCGTAGAACCGCACCCCGAGATCCCGAGCCCGTAGTGGGCTCTGTCCGGTCGGCTCTCCCGCGCCCCGTCCGCTGATCTGCACGGCAGATCACGGCTCATCCTCCGCGTTCGGCGGCCACCTTGCGTGGGCCCGCCGACCCGCTCTCCCGCATCGTTCCGACTGCTCTCGCGGTCCGCGTGCGGTGCTTCCGCATCCATCATCACCATCCCTTTCGAAGGAACCATCGTGAATACCACGTTGCATCGCAGCGACATCCACCCGCCCGATATCGAGGACCGCGAGGTCCTCCAGATCCCCCGCCCCGACGAACTGCGTCGTCTTTCGCTCGCGGATCGTCTCTCCCTCAGGATCGGCCTCTGGCTCTTCCAGCGGGCGCAGCGCCCACGACACCAACGCCGCAACCTGCACATCGATCCGGCAGACCTGTTTCTGCTCGGTGAGCAGCGTCATCGTTCGGCAGCGGAGTCCAACGCGCTGCTGACATTCGACATGCAGCGCGGAATGCGCTGACGGTCGGCCTATCGTGACGCCCGACTCCGCTCTGGTGGTTCCCCCGCATCCGCCCGCCTCATGGCCGGTGGATGCGGGGGCCTCATCGGGCCGGTGCCGCGATTCGTTCCACATACCCCGCTTCGCCTGACGCGGACCAACTCCACCCGAAGTCCCCTACGAAGGAAACCCACATGACGACCGTTGAACCGACGATCACGCCGCTGATCGTTCCGGTCTCCCTTGACGCCGACGACGCCGCGGACTTCCGCGCATGCGCCGCTCTCAACCGCCAGATCTGCGACGAACTGGTCGGGCTCCCCGATCTCGCCTCTGATGCCACGCAGATGCTGCCCCAATGGCAGGACGAGACGGACGCGATCCACCGCGGTTTCGTCGCCCGCATCGGCGAGAAGATCGTCGGCATGATCGTGATGTACATCGCCCAGGAGAAGGAAGCGCACGCGATCGAGTTCGACCTGCTCGTGCCTGCCGCCCACTGGGGACAAGGCATCGAGGACGCGTTGCTCGCGCAGGCGGAAGCCGAGGCACACGCCCGTGATCGGAACGTCCTGCAGACCTGGAGCCTGCACCGACCGGCCGAGGCCGAGCGCATGCTCGTCCCCCGTACCGGATGGGGCCGGATCCCGGCGACTCCACTCTCCGACCTCGTCGAGGCCGACGGGTATGTCCTCGAGCAGGTCGAGCGCAACAGCGAGTACGACCTGCACAGCGATGCCGCGCCGCTGCGCGAGTCGTTGACCGAGGCGAAGACCTTCGCCGGGCCGGACTACCGGATCCTCGAGTGGGACATGCCGACGCCACCGGAACTGCGGGACGGTTTCGCGGCTGTGCTGGCTCGACTGTCCACGGATGCTCCCAGTGGTGACATGGATTTCCCCGAGGAGAGCTGGGATGCCGATCGCGTCGTCCGGCGTGAGTCGAGAATTCTGAGCGCCGGGCAGGCCGTGTCGGTGGTCGCCGTGCAGTACGTGCCAACGGGCGAGCTCGTCGCATACAACGAGCTGGTCATCGCCGCGGACCGTACCGGCGTCACGGACCAGTTCGGCACCCTGGTGAGCAAAGGCCACCGTGGCCACCGCCTCGGCATGATCGTGAAGTGCGCCAACCTGCTCCGCTGGCGCGAGAAGATGCCGCATTCAACCGTGGTCTCAACCTTCAATGCGGAGGAGAACCGGCCGATGCTGAACATCAACGAGGCGATCGGCTTCCGTCCGGTCTCCTACACAGGGGCATGGCAGAAGAAGCTCTGATGCACGTGCGGATCCGATCTCATTCTTCGGGATGACGTCGGATCCGCATCGTCATCCGCCGGACCGACGACGCCGGACGCACGGGTGACGAGGCTGGAAACATGAACATCCCCGTGATCGAAGCCCATGCCCTCACCAAGAACTTCGGGACGACGCGCGCTCTCGCCGGCGTCGATCTCGCGATCCAACGCGGTGAGTCCGTCGCGATCATGGGTGCTTCCGGTTCGGGGAAGACGACGCTCCTGCACGTGCTGGCGGGTATCACCGCACCAGACTCGGGGAGCGTCGTCTTCCGCCCCGCCGAAGGTGCACCCATCGAGGTCACCGCACTAGGCGAATCCGCGCGTTCGCGTCTGCGCCGAGAGCGATTCGGCTTCGTCTTCCAGCAAGGGCTGCTCATTCCCGAACTCACCGCGGTGGAGAACGTCGCACTCGCCTCGATGATCAACGGCATCCGGCGCCAGGATGCGCTGCAGCATGCGGCGTCGTGGCTCGCCGCGCTCGGCCTCGCCGGAATGGAGGACCGACGAATCGGCGAGCTCTCAGGCGGGCAGGCGCAGCGTGTCGCGATCGCCCGCGCGCAAGCGACCGGTGCAGAGCTCGTCTTCGCCGACGAACCCACCGGCGCGCTCGACACCCACACATCATCCGAGGTGATGGACGCACTCCTGTGGTCCACTACCGGGCAAGCCCGCACCCTCATCGTCGTCACGCACGACCCCGATGTCGCCGCGCGCTGCACCCGAACGATCGCCGTGCGCGACGGACGGATCATCTCCTCGGCGGTGGCCGCATGAACCGGAACGTGCTGGCGCTGCTCCTGCGCCCGGCCCCGGGGCAGAACAGCGTTCTCGCCCTACCCGTCGTCGCGTTCGGGATCGTGACGACCTTGGTTCTCACCGTCATCGGCGGCGCCCAGTCGTTCTGGGGCTGGACCGATGAGTACGCGGCCCTCTACCAGGGCCTCGCCGCGATCGCGCTCGTGCTCCTGGTCGTTCCGCTGATGTCTCTCGGCGGCGCGGCGGCGAGGCTCTCCGCCCGCCGACGCGACGAAAGACTCTCCACCCTCCGTCTCCTCGGAGTCTCCCCAACCGGCGTCACCGTCGCCACGGTCGCAGAATCGGTTCTCGTTGCCACCGTCGGTGCGGTCGCGGGAATCATCGGACATGTTGCAATCAGCCCGCTCATCGGACTGATCCCGTTTCGAGGGGCGCCGCTCGGATTCTCTGCAGTCGTGCTCCCTCCCCTCCAGACGGGAATCGTCGTCGTCGCCGTGCTCGTGCTCGCGGCGACCAGCGCCGTCATCGGCCTCCGCCTCGTCGTCATCTCGCCACTCGGCGTGCGCACCCGCACCGAAGTGTCGAAGGTGCACTGGATCCGTGCTCTGTTCGGCGCGGGTGCGATCGCCATCTCGTTCGTTCTGGTCAAAGTCTTCCCCTCGATCGGCGGGGTCGTCATGACCATCGTCGTACTCGCTGCACTGTTCGGCGCGGCGCTGGGCGTACTCAATCTCGTCGGCCCGTGGGCCCTCAAGGTGTCGGCATCCGGTCAACTTCGTCGCGCCGACAAGCCCGAGCGACTCCTCGCCGCCCGCATCGTGCTCGACTCCCCCAAAGCTGCATGGCGTCAGGTCGGTGGCATCGCGATGGCGAGCTTCATGGCCGTATTCGCCGGCACCGGGGTCGCGATGCTCAACATGATGAGCGCTTCTGACGCAGCGGCGTCGGACCTCGCCCTCGCAGACGACATCCGCACGGGTCTCATCATCACGCTCATCGGATCGTTCCTGATGGTCGCGGCGTCCGTCGGCGTCAACCAGGCATCCGACATCCTCGACCAACGCGAGCTGCACCGCAGCCTTCACCACTTGGGCATGCCCCGGGAGACAGTGGACAGCGCCCGCCGGCGCGCCATCATGTCACCACTGCTGATCACGGCTGTCGGCTCAGCGCTGGTCGCCGGAATCCTCGTGTTCCCGTTGGTCGGAATAGCGATCGTGACCGCACCCCTGTCGCTGCTCACGATCGCAGCTGTCGTCGCGATCGGGATCGGGGTGGTGTGGGCGAGCACCTGGGCTACCAGTCCGTTGCTCCGTGGGGCGTTCCAGTCGGCGTGAAGACGTCCTAGATGCCGCACGAAGCAGCGGGCTGCCGATCATCGTATGCTGATTCCGTCGAGGCAATCGAGCAATCGTCGTGGGGCTCGGCGCCTGGCGCCTGACACCCCGAAAAGGAGAGAACTCGTGGAACTCGGTCTGCATTTCCGCCTCGATGACGAACAGATCGCGCCCGTGCTCGAAGCTGTCGGCGACGACCACCGGCTCCGGTCCGTGCTCTCCGCGTACGAGGAGGATGAAGCCGTCTACGCGCGAGCCTGCGAGACGGACAAGGCGTGGGACCCGATCGCATGCGCACTCGCACCGGCGGCGGAAGAGGGACCCTGGCCTGCGCGGGGTGTGATCGGAGGTGCTCGGGCTCTGCAGGTCGACGACGATGAGTCGTGGATCACGCATCTCGACCCCCTCGAGGTCGCCGATGTCGCCGGCTATCTCCGCGAACTCGACGACCTGCAGTTCTCGCGTCTGTACGCCCAGATGCCGGAGGAACTCCGCAATCCTGAGTACGGTCCCGATGAGGAACGCTATGCGCTGACCTGGTTGACCGCGCTGCGCCAGTTCTTCGCCGCTGCAGACGAAGAGCGAGCCCACGTCGTGTTCACTGTCAGCCTTTAGATGAAGCGCATCGAGCGCAGCGGCGGATCGGCCCACCGGCAGACACCGGTCCGAGCCGTGCTCCTCGCCATCTATCGCGTCCGCGTCCCGGTCTACGGTATGGCGGCTCTGGTCCTGGTCGTGGTGGCCCTCACCAGCGGGCTCGCCCTCTGGGACGGTTCCGGGCAGATGAGAGCCGTAGTCGCGTTCATCGCCATGGGTGTGCTGGTCGCATGCATGCTGCTGGTGCTCGTCGGCCCACGCCTGGTGCCGGAGCGCGAGACGTCGGTGGTCTCCTCTCCCGTCCACGGTCGATGGCTCGGAATGAACAGCCCCGCGACCAAGGTGCCCAGCCACGGCGTCCGGATGTACGGGCAGGCGTACGCCATCGACCTCGTACATGAGCCGATCGACGCAGAACGTCCTTCCTTCGGCTCCGGCCCTGCGATGAGAGAAGCCAGCGACTATCCCGCCTTCGGACAACCCGTCGTCGCGATGATCGACGGCACCGTCGTGCGTGCCACGGATCGCCAGCGGGACCACCGCGCGCGTTCGAGCGGGCTCAGCCTCGTCTACATGATGCTCGAGGGCGTCGTACGCGAGCTCGGCGGCACTGCTTTCATCCTGGGCAACCACGTCACGATCCGCGGAGCCGCCGGGGAGTTCGCCACAGTCGCACACTTGCAGCAGGATTCGGTGATGGTTCAGGTCGGTGCGAGGGTTCGCGCCGGAGAGCAGATCGCACGCTGTGGCAACTCCGGCAACAGCAGCGAGCCTCATGTGCACGCGCAGCTCATGGATCGGGCTTCGCCATGGACCGCGCAGGGCCTTCCGCTGGCGTTCGACGCCATCTCGCTCGACGATGCGCCAGAGCGAATGGCCACTCTTCCAGCGACTGGCCAGCACATGACCGCTCAGCCGGCGGACTCGCCGTCCGCATGAATCGCCCGATGCGGGCTTCTCAGCGTCGCCGCTGGCAGGTGGGACAGAAGTGCGACGAACGATTCATGAAGGAGACCCGACGGATCTCACCCCCGCAACTCGGGCATGGTTTCCCGCCCTGCCCATAGGCGTTCAGTGAATGGGCGAAGTACCCGGCCTGACCGTTGACATTGACGTACTGTGCGTCGAAACTGGTGCCGCCTTCGGCGAGAGCCTTCCCGAGCACGATCCGCACCTCCGCCAGAAGACGATGCACCGCCGCGGTCGAGAGGCGATTCGCCGGAGTCTCCGGGTGGATGCGCGCCGCCCAGAGCGACTCATCGGCGTAGATGTTGCCGATCCCGCTCACAACTCCCTGATCGAGGAGCACACGCTTGATCGCGCTCGCACGTCGACCCAGAGCGTCGCGAAACGCCTCATCGTCGAAGTCATCGTCCATCGGATCGCGCGCGATATGCACGACCTGGGTCGGGATCCTCGATGCGCCGTCGTCGACCAGCGCATCCACCGCGAGAGAGCCGAAGGTCCGCTGATCCGCGAACACGATCGCGAGCTCACCGTGAACGGGATGCTCGATGCCGATCCGCACCCGCTCATGTCGCTCCGCGCCTGCGGTCGGAGCGCGAAGAAGCATCTGCCCACTCATTCCCAGATGGGCGATGAGCGCGGATTGCGAATCGTCGAGGGGAAGCCAGAGGAACTTTCCGCGGCGCGCTGCCGCCGAGAAGGTTCGCCCCTCGAGCCTGCCGACGAAGTCGGCGGCGCCGGCCGAGTGCCGTGTCAGCGCCCGCTCGTCGAAGACGCTGACGGAGGTGATCAGCGAGCCGACGGCAGCCGGTTCGAGTCCGGCGCGAACGACCTCGACCTCGGGGAGCTCAGGCATGCTCGCTGAGAGTGCGCCAGGCGCTGAGAGCCGCCGCCATCTCCGCGGTCTTCTTGCTGCTGCCGGTGCCGGTCATGCTCACATCGCCGACAGCGACGGTGGCCAGGAAGCGACGGTCATGATCCGGACCGCTCGCCTCCACCGAGTACCGAGGAGGCGACGCGCCCAGACGGGCGGCGAGCTCCTGCAGGCTGGTCTTCGGGTCCATCGCAGCGCCGTAGCGCTCGGGGTCAGCCAACAACGGCTTCGTCAGACGAAGCACGAGTTCTGTGGCGGCGTCTGGCCCCACCGAGAGATACGTCGCTCCGATGACGGCTTCCATAGTGTCGGCAAGGATCGAGTCCTTGTCGCGACCGCCCGTCTGCTCCTCACCGCGACCGAGCAGAAGGTGACTGCCGAGATCGATCCCGCGCGCCACCTCCGCGAGCGCGACGGTCGACACGACGCTTGCACGTCGCTTCGCCAGCTCACCCTCATCGAGGTCAGGGTGCGTGGTGAAGAGCATCACCGTCACGGCTTGACCGAGGACCGAGTCTCCGAGGAACTCAAGCCGCTCATTGTGTGGGATGCCCCCGTGCTCATACGCGTACGAGCGGTGGGTGAGAGCCAACTCCAGAAGCTCCGCGTCGATATCGACGCGGAGCTTTTCTGGGAGAGGCCTCGTCCCCCCGGGGACCTCCGTCACAGTACGCGACTCAGACGTCGGCGACCTTGCGGCCCTTGTACTCGAGGAAGAGTTCGGTGCCCTGCGAGTCGGTGACGACCTTCGCCTGGTGCGGACGGCTGTAGACGACCTGACCGTTCTCGATGGTCTTGACGAGCGCGATGGGCGCCGCCTTCCACTGCGCGCGACGCGAGCGGGTGTTCGAACGGGAAACCTTGCGCTTCGGGGGGTTACCAGCCATGACTAGCTCTCTTCTTTCTCGGCGGCGCGAGATTCTTCCGCACCGTCTTGGTCTGTGATGTTCTGGAGCGCACTCCATCGAGGATCGATGGGAGCAACCTGCTCCGTTCCGATGCTCACGGCCAGTCGTTCACCCGTTTTCGGGTCAAGACCCGGGCAATCCGGCTGACACACCGGCTGAAAAGGAAGGGCCAGTACGGCCGCATCCCTGACGAGAGTTTCAAGATCCACGTGGTTGTCTTGAACCTCGAAGTCAGTTTCTTCCTCACCAGGATACGCGAAAAGCTCCTGGAACTCGACTTCGACGGGCCGAGTGATGTCGATCAGGCACCTTCCGCACACACCGACATACTCTGCATCAGCCGTTCCGGACACCAGGATGCCCTCGTGAACGGACTCCAGACGCACGTCGAGGGCGAGAGTGGAGCCTGCCTCGTACGACACGATCCCCTCGCCCCACGCCTCAGCGAGAGCCACGGTCAACTCGTGTTCGCGCATCTCTCCCGGATGCCGGACGATGTCGCGGACGGGGAGGACGAAAGGGCCGTTCATTCGGGAGCGCACCCTGCCATGTTACCGGGCCGCGCTTCGGATCGGGCTGGCCGCACGTTCAGGGAGCAGGCTCAGACGCCGCGGCCGCCGGTGTCCAGGAAAGCCGCCACCGCGGGCGGGACGAAGGGCGTCACATCGCCGCCGAGAGAGGCTACCTGTCGCACGAGAGAGCTGGAGACCATCGCGTGAGAGGGGTCGGGAAGCAGGAAGACGGTCTCGATGCCGGCGAGGTGGCGGTTGACGATGGCCATCGGAGATTCGTAGGCGACGTCGATCTGAGACCTGATGCCCTTCACCAGGACTCCGGCATTCACGTCGCGGGCGTAGTCGACGAGAAGACCCATGCTCCACGAGCCGATCACGATCTCGCCCTGCATGCCGTCCTCAGCGATCGAGCGCTCCAGAAGGGAGAGTCGCTGCGCGATCGGCAACATCGCCTCTTTGCCCGGGTTGTGAACGACCAGCACATGCAGCTCGTCATACAGCGCGGCCGCACGCCGGATCACATCGAGATGACCCAGGGTCGGCGGATCGAAGGAACCCGGGACGACGGCGATCCGGCTGCTCATGGCTTCCAGCCTAGGGCACGTCGTGACGACGTCAGTTCTTCGCCAGCGCTGCGCGGTCTTCGTCGCTCACGCGTCTCCCGATCGCCTCACGCAACCCCGGATGACCGGTCAGATCGGGGTCTGCGGCGAGAATCCCTTCCGCCACCTCGCGTGCCCGGCTGATGAGTCCGGCGTCTTTCACGACCCGCAGGAGCTTGAGCGAGGAGCGCACGCCTGCCTGGGCGGCACCGAGCACGTCTCCCTCGCCTCGCAGCTCCAGATCGACCTCTGCCAGGGCGAAGCCATCGAGCGTTGCCGCAACCGCATCGACACGGTCGCGTGCGAGCGAACCCGCTTCCGATTCGGTGACGAGCAGGCAGAGACCCGGGACACCCCCTCTGCCCACCCGACCGCGGAGTTGGTGAAGCTGCGAGACCCCGAACCGATCGGCGTCGAGCACGATCATCGTGGAGGCATTGGGTACGTCGACACCGACTTCGATCACCGTGGTGGCCAGGAGCAGGTCTATGTCACCGCGGGCGAACGCCTGCATGACGGCATCCTTCTCATCGGACGGCATCCGCCCGTGCAGCACGGCTCTTCGCAGGCCCCCGAGCGTGGGGTGGGTCGCGAGTGCCTCGTCGAGCTGCACGACGCCCCACCGCGGCCCTGTCCCGCCCTCGGGCGCCAGCGCCGCAGGCTCCCCCGCCTCCGCCGTCTTCTTCGCAGTGTCAATCGCCGCGCACACCGCGAAGACCTGCCTGCCCTGAGCTATCTCTTCGGCCGCACGTTCCCAGACGCGGTTGAACCACCCCGGGTGCTCAGAGAGCGGGGCCACGAACGACTCGATGCCCGCGCGGCCGGCCGGCATCGTGCGGATGACCGAGGTGTCGAGGTCGCCGAACACCGTCATCGCCACCGTCCGCGGGATCGGAGTCGCCGTCAGGACCAGCGCGTGAGGGCTCGACCCTTTCGCCCGCAGAGCCTCGCGCTGCTCCACGCCGAATCGGTGCTGCTCGTCGACCACCACGAGGCCGAGGTCGGCGAAAGTCGTCTTCTCGCCCAGCAGCGCGTGGGTACCCACGACTATGAGCGCCTGACCGGAGGCGACTCTCAGAGCGGCCTTCCGGCGCTCCGCCGCAGGCATCTGACCGGTCAAGAGTGTCGGCATCAGGATCGGGGAGAGATCCGGGCCGAGCATCTTCGCGATGGAACGCAGATGCTGGCCGGCAAGAACCTCGGTGGGGGCGATCAGCGCCGCCTGGCCACCGCTCTCGGCCACCTGCAGCATCGCCCGGAGCGCGACCAGTGTCTTGCCCGATCCGACCTCGCCCTGCACCAGGCGGTTCATCGGCCACGCCCCGACGAGGTCGGCGGAGATCTGCTGCCCGACCGTCTCCTGATCCGGAGTGAGCGTGTACGGAAGGCTCGCATCGAACCGCTCGAGCAGCCCAGCGGGGAGCGCGGGCCGAGAAGTCGCAGAGAGGGCTCGGATGGCATCTCGCTGCTGCAGGAGCGCCGTCTGCAGGGTGAGGGCCTCGTGCATGCGCAGCGTGCGCACGGCAGGGTCGATGTCATTGCGCGTGCGCGGGCGGTGCACGAGCTCCAATGCCTCGCGAGCAGTGAGCAGTTCTTCGCCTTCGCGGATCTCCGCACTGAGCGGGTCAGGTGCATCGGGCAGGTCATCCAGCACCCGGCCGATGAGTCTGGCGATCTGCCAGGTCTGAATCGCCGAGGTCGCGGGATAGATCGGGATCGGCACCGCGGCGCGGGCGTCGGCGCTTCGCCGTGCGGAATCCTCGTCGTCGAACAGCTCGTATTCGGGGTGCGCGAACTGCGTCATGCCGTTGAACTCGCCGACCTTGCCGGAGAACACCCCCCGACGCCCCACCGCGAGATCTGTCGAGCGCCACTCCGCCGCACCGACGTTCTTGGCGAAGAAGGTCAGCGACATCCGGCCGATGCCGTCGCCGATGACGACGTCGACCATGGCGCCCGGGCGGTTGCGCATGCGCCGGAAGCTCGAGGACAGCACCTCGGCGACGATCGTCACCGTCTCGCCCAGCGGAAGATCGCGGATCGGGGTGAGCTCACCCGGATCGGCATAGCGGCGCGGATAGTGAGCGAGCAGGTCTCCGACGCTCTTCATGCTGAAGGCGCGACCGAGCGTCTTGGCAGACGCTGCACCGAGCGCATCCTCCAACGAGGAATCGAGCGTGAGCGACATGCTCCGAGTCTAGGGAACGCGACCGACACGGCTGTCACCCTGGCTGTCGTATCGTGATCAGGTGACGAGGATCATCGCAGGCAGCGCCAGAGGTGCCCGACTCGAGGTGCCGGGCGCCGGAACACGTCCAACGAGCGATCGGGTACGCGAATCGCTCTTCGGCGCGCTCGAGTCCCTCAGCGCCATCTCCGGCGCACGGGTCCTCGATCTGTACGCGGGATCGGGAGCGCTCGGTCTGGAGTCCCTCAGCCGAGGAGCCGCGAGTGCCGAGTTCGTCGAGCGAGGACGCCAAGCCGCTGCCATCGTTCGGCGCAACGCCGCGATCGTCGCGAAAGCCGGCGGCATGGCGAGCGGCCGGGTCCACGAGAGCGCGGTCCACGCCTTCCTCCAGCGGGCGAGCGGTCCGTTCGACCTCGTCTTCACGGACCCGCCGTACGATCTCGATGACACCGCGATGACGGCCGATCTCGTCGCACTCGCACCACTTCTTTCGTCCGATGCCGTGGTCGTCGTCGAACGAGCACGTCGCTCCACGCCTCCGGACTTCACTGCGGCCGGCCTGGAGCTCTTCCGGGAGAAGTCCTACGGAGACACCACGCTGTGGTGGGCGGAACCGGCCTCGAACGACGAGAGCGCCGCACCGATCGATCAGCCGGCGACCGAGTCCCAGTCGCGGTAGGGATCCCATCCGCTGACGTCGACCGGCAGATCGTCGCAGAGCAGTCCTTCATCGCCGCGATGCTGAACCTTCCCGATGATCCGGAACCCCGGAGGCAGCACGCCGTCGGGGAACGTGGCGAGGAGCGCGTGGTCCTCTCCCCCGGCCATCGCTCGTTCCGGATCATCGCCGAGCGCGGCCCTCTCGAGAGCGATCGTGACCTCTGATGCCGCAGCCATCCGTCGAGCGTCGAGAGCCAGCCCGTCGGAGATGTCCATCATCGCCGTGGCACCGGCGGTCGCCGCCACAGCACCGAGACCGATGGGCGGAGATGGACGCAGCTGCGCGGCCAGGGCAGCGCTCTCCCCCGAAGCGAGCTTCGCCACGTCGACCGCGACCGGAACACCGTCGTCGCGGAAACGGCCGAACAGCACGGCGAGGCCGTGCGCTGCATGGCCGAGTTCGCCGGCCACCGCGACGACATCGCCCGGCCGCGCACCGCTACGAGTGACGGCGGCGCGTCCCTCGAGGTCACCGAGAGCCGTCACAGCCACGGTCAGCACGTCGGAGACGGTCAGGTCACCGCCGACGACGGCGCATCCCGGCGCGAGTGCCGCACACGCATCCTTGAAACCATCGGCGAGCCGCTCGACGAACGAGAGTCGGAGGTCGCGTGGCACGGCGAGAGCGACCAGCAGTGCGGTCGGACGCGCGCCCATCGCCGCGACATCCGCGAGGTTCACCGCAGCGGCCTTCCAGCCCAGGTCGTACCCGCTGGACCAGGCGAGACGGAAGTCCGGTCCGTGAACGAGAGTGTCGGTCGTCGCCACCACGGACCCGGAAGGAGTCGCGATCACTGCGGCGTCGTCGCCTGGCCCGATCAACGCGTGGGACGCAGCAGGCGTCCGGGTCAAGATCGCCTGGAGGATGCGGCCTTCGGACACATCGCCCAGGCGCGGATCGTCGGCTTCGGGTCGGGAGGGCATGCTGTCAAAGGTAGCCTGGAAGCATGCCCCGTTCCCGTCGCCTCGCTGTCCTCGCAGGCGCAGTGGCCCTCGCTGCGATGCTCACCGGCTGTTCGACCACCGTGCACCTCGAACCTGCTGCGGATGCGAACAACCCGGCATGCGCGAATGTCTCGGTATTGCTTCCTGACGCCGTCGGCGATCTCGACCGTCTATGGACCGACGCTCAGGCCACGGGCGCATGGGGCGACCCCACCGTCGTGTTGCGCTGCGGCGTCGAGCCGCCGGCCCCCTCGGCCCTCGTGTGCACGACGCTCGGCGGGGTCGACTGGTTGGTACTCGAACAGGAAGAGGAGCGGCAGCGTCTGGTCACCTACGGGCGCGACCCCGCGATCGAGGTGAGCATCCGCCGTGGCGAGCAGGTCGACTTCCAGTCGATCGTCGACAAGATCTCCTCGAGCATCCAGGCAGGTCTCGCACCCGCGACAGCGCAGTGCACCGACCGCGTCGAGTTCCCCGCGAGCTGAAGCCCGCGAGGAACTCCGCTGTCAGCGGCGCAGGCCCGCTTCGACCAGCTCGGTGATCAGGTCGCCGTAGCTCAGCCCTGAAGCCACCCAGCACTTCGGGAACATCGAGATCGGGGTGAACCCCGGCATCGTGTTCAGCTCGTTCACCACGAGATCGCCGGACGATGTCAGGAACATGTCGACACGGGCGAGACCTCGACCGTCGACGGCCTCGAACGCACGGATGGCCGCTCCCTGGATCGCTGCCAGCTCGGAGTCGGTCACCTCGGCAGGGCACACGACATCGACACCGTCGCCACCGAGGTACTTGCCCTCGAAGTCGTAGAAGCCGCGCGAGGTCAACACGATCTCGCCGGGGAGCGACGCCCGCACACCCTCTGCGCTCTCGAGCACCGCGACCTCGATCTCGCGACCGCTCACACCCGTCTCGATCAGCACCTTGTCGTCTTCGGCGAAAGCCACAGCCAGCGCAGCATCGAGCTCGTCCGGGGTGTCGACCTTGGACACGCCGACGCTCGATCCCGCACGCGCAGGCTTCACGAACAGCGGCAGCCCGAGCTCGGCGGCGTGAGCGCGCACGGCGGCAGCGTCACGGTCCCAGTCCTTGCGGCGGACCGTCACCCAGGGCGCGACGGAGATGCCGGCTGCCTGGAGGGCGATCTTCATGAAGTGCTTGTCCATGCACAGCGCGGAGTCGAGAACGCCGCCACCCGCATAGGGAACCTCGAGCGTGTCGAAGTAACCCTGGATCGTGCCGTCTTCGCCGTGCGGACCATGCAGGATGGGCAGCACGACATCGATCTCACCGAGACCGTCCACCGTTCCGTCGACCTGCACGACACGCAACGTGCGGTCGCCTCCGGGCTCCGGCCACAACACGCGCGTGCCGTTGTCGACGACCTCGGGGAGGTGTGCGGCATCCAGCGGGAACTTCGCGGGATCGTCGTCTTCCAGGACGAACGCGCCCTCACGAGTGATCCCCACCGGGATCACGGCGTAGCGGTCGCGATCAATTGCCCCCAGCACGCCCCCCGCCGTTGCGGAACTGATCGAATGCTCGCTGGAGCGCCCGCCGAAGAGCACCACCACCGTCTGCTTGTCCATGGTTGGTCCTCTCACCCTGCGGGGTGTCGTCGTCCGTCGTCAGGTGGGGTGCGATGTCCCGCGGATCCATCTTGCCGTCGAGCACCATCTTCACCTGCTCGACGATGGGCATGTCGACCTCGGCCTCGCGCGCGAGCTGCAGGATGGGCGCGACCGACGCCAGACCCTCTGCGGTCTGCTGCATCTGCTTCACGACGTCCTGGAAGCTGTACCCCTGGCCGAGCAGGCGTCCTGCGGTGTTGTTGCGGCTCAACGGCGACTGGCACGTGGCGATCAGGTCTCCGAGCCCTGCAAGGCCCTGGAGCGTCTCCGGATGTGCACCGTTCGCCACTGCGAAGTCCGTCATCTCGACGAGTCCGCGAGTGATGATCGACGCCTTCGTGTTCTCGCCGTATCCGACACCGTCGACGATGCCGATGGCGACCGCGATCAGGTTCTTGAGCACACCACCGAACTCGGTGCCGATCACATCTGTGTTCACGAACGTGCGGAAGTAACTGTTCCGAGCCGCGCGTGCGACGATCTCGGCGGTCTCCTGGCTGCGCGAGGAGATCACAGCGGCCGTCGGCTGCTCTCGAGCGATCTCGAGTGCGAGGTTCGGACCGGATGCGACCGCGATGCGATCAGGGTCGCAGCGCAGTTCCTGCTGGATCACCTGGCTCATGCGCAGACCGGTACCGCGCTCGACACCCTTCATGAGGCTGATGACCTTCGCATCGCTATCGGCGAGCAGAGGCCGCAGCGCCTTCAGATTCTCACGCAGCGACTGGCTCGGCACCGACAGGTAGACCTGGTCGACGCCCTCGAGTGAGGTCGCCAGTTCATGAGTCGCCGCCATCGTCCGCGGCAGGTTGATGCCGGGCAGATAGCGGGAGTTGCGCTTGGCCTCGTTGATCTCCTGCGCGAGTTCTGCACGACGGGCCCACATCGTCACCTGGGCGCCGCCGTCTGCGAGGATCTTGCCGAAGGTCGTTCCCCAGCTGCCGGAGCCGATGACCGTGGCCCGCGGACCTACCGGAACGGTTCTCTTAGGAGTCAAGGCGTCCGGTCTCCTTCTGGCCGTGGCTGGCCGGGTTCCATCGTTCCGCCGGAGCCTTCTCGTCGCGCAGCTCTTCGAGGAGCACGGTGATGGCGTTCATCAGCCTGGTCGTCGCCTCGTTGAGCGCGGCGGGCTCGCCTGCACGTCCTCGCAGGTCGGCGACATCGACGGGGTCGCCGATCAGTACCCGGACGGGCTTGCGGAGCGGCCAGAGGCTGAGGCCCTTCTGGTACCGCCCCATGATCTCCTGGGTGCCCCACTGCGCCATCGGGATCAGTGGGATCCCGTCGGCGAGGGCCAGTCGCACTGCGCCGGACTTGCCCCGCATGGGCCAGAGGTCAGGGTCACGGGTGAGCGTGCCCTCGGGGTAGACGATCACGCCGCGACCGTGCTCGACGAGTTCTTTCGACTGCACCATCGTCTGTCGCGCCGACGCTGCCGAGGAGGTGCGCGCCACAGGGATCATTCCGGTGCGCCGCAGGAACCAGCCGAGCACCGGCACCTTGAACAAGCTCTCCTTGGCCATGAACCGCGGCGCACGGCCGATCCGCCAAACGGCGACGGCGACGATGAGCGGATCGAACTCCGAGTAGTGGTTCGGTGCGAGGATGAACGAGCCTTCACGCGGCAGCTTCTCCGCACCACTGACACGGATCTTCGCGATCAGGGCGACCACGGGGATCACCAGCGCCGCGAGCGGCCAGAACACGCTCGGTCGCGTCGTCTCCGTGGATCGGGACGTCATCGGGCTCACCGAATGACGTCGAAGTCGGCACCGAGCGCGTCGAGCTTGGCGAGGAACTTCTCGTACCCCCGGCTGAGGATGTCGACACCGGACACCTTCGACTCACCCGTTGCCGTCAATGCCGCGATGACGTGGCTGTAACCGCCACGCAGGTCGGGCACCACGATGTCGGCACCGTGCAACGGCGTCGGACCGGTGATGACCGCAGCCTGCTCGAGGTCACGACGGGGAACGCGACGGGGTCCGTCCTGCAGGCCGCGCGGGTGCACGACGATGTCGGCGCCCATCTTGACCAGAGCATCAGTGAAACCCAACCGGTTCTCGTAGACGGTCTCGTGCACGACCGAGCGACCATGAGCCTGGGTCAGTGCGACCACCAGGGGCTGCTGCCAGTCGGTCATGAAGCCGGGATGCACATCGGTCTCGATGACGACGGGCTTGATCTCTCCGTCACGGCGGAAGAGGATGCCGTCTTCCTGGATGTCGAACCAGCCGCCCGCCTTGCGGAAGACGTTGAGGAACGTCAGCATCTCCTGCTGCTTGGCTCCGCCGACGAAGATCTCGCCGTCGGTGGCCAGCGCAGCCGAAGCCCAGGACGCCGCCTCGTTGCGGTCGAAGATCGATCGGTGGTCGTAGCCGCGGAGCGTCTCGACACCTTCGATGACGATGACCCGGTTGGGCTCGTAGGAGATGATCGCGCCCATCTTCTGCAGGACGGCGATCAGGTCCATGATCTCGGGCTCGATGGCGGCGTTGCGCAGCTCGGTGACGCCCTCGGCGCGGACGGCGGTCAGGAGCACCTGCTCCGTCGCGCCGACGCTCGGGTACGGCAGGTGGATGTTGGCTCCGTGCAGGCGTCCACCGCCTGTCGAGAGGCGGATGCCGCTGGGAAGCTTCTCGACGATGGCTCCGAACTTGCGCAGCGCGTCGAGGTGGAAGTCGATCGGGCGGTCGCCGATGCGGCATCCGCCGAGGTCGGGGATGAACGCCTGACCGAGGCGGTGCAGCAGCGGGCCGCAGAACAGGATCGGGATGCGGGACGCACCGGCATGGGCGTCGATCTCCTCGAAGTGGGCGGATTCGACGTCGCTCGGGTCGAAGACCAGCGCACCGGGCTCGTCGCCCTCGGAGACGCGGACGCCGTGCACCTCGAGCAGCGAGCGCACGACGGCGACATCACTGATCGCCGGCACGTCGCGCAGAGTGCTCACGGTCTCACCGAGCAGCGAGGCGACCATGGCCTTCGTGGCCAGGTTCTTCGCACCCTTGACATCGACGCGACCTCGGAGCGCACGTCCGCCTCGAATGGCGAGGACGTCTCCGGTGAGGGCAGGGACTCCGTCCGGAAGAGCGTCGCGCACAGGTGTCGTCATTCGGAGCCTCACTTCATTAACGGATTTCGGGGGCGGGTTGCCCCCTGGCTTCCCACCCCCGACCGTCTACTGAACGGGAAGGGTCCGGGGCCGCCACGACTCGCGACGGGCCTCGAACTGCGCGATCTTGTCTTCGTTGCGCAGTGTGAGCCCGATGTCATCGAGCCCTTCGAGGAGCCGCCATCTAGTGTAATCGTCGATCCCGATCTCGGCCTGGACGTCACCGATCGATGCCGTCCGAGCCTCGAGGTCAACCGTGATGTTCGCACCGGGGTTCGCGTCGATCTCGGCCCAGATCCGCTCCAGGTCCTCTTCTGAGATCGTCGCAGCCAACAGGCCCTGTTTCCCCGAGTTTCCGCGGAAGATGTCGGCGAATCGCGGGCTCAGGACGACGGCGAACCCGAAGTCACGGAGCGCCCAGACAGCGTGCTCACGGCTGGATCCGGTGCCGAAGTCGGGACCGGCGACCAGGACCGACGCGCCGATGAACGGCTCCTGGTTGAGCACGAAATCCGGGTCCTGACGCCACCCGTGAAAGAGTGCATCCTCGAAGCCCGTCTTGGTGACCCGCTTCAGGAAGACCGCGGGGATGATCTGGTCGGTGTCGACGTTCGAGCGCTTCAGCGGCGCCGCGATGCCCGTATGAGTGATGAACTTCTCCATGGTCAGACCCCTTCCTCGACGAGCAGATCGCTCGGACTCGACAATGTGCCGCGGATGGCCGTCGCTGCTGCGACGAGCGGAGAGACCAGATGCGTGCGCCCGCCCTTGCCCTGCCGACCTTCGAAGTTGCGATTCGAGGTGGAGGCGCAGCGCTCACCCGGTGCGAGCTGGTCGGGGTTCATGCCGAGACACATCGAGCAGCCGGCGAATCGCCACTCCGCTCCGAAGTCCTTGATGATCTTGTCGAGGCCCTCGGCCTCGGCCTCCAGGCGCACTCGCGCGGAGCCGGGAACCACCATGACACGCACACCATCGGCCTTCTGCTTGCCCTGGATGATGGAGGCGAAGGCTCGCAGGTCTTCGATGCGGCTGTTCGTGCAGGAGCCCATGAAGACCGCATCCACCGGTACCTCCTTGAGAGGTGTGCCCGGAGTGAGGTCCATGTACTCGAGTGCGCGCTCTGCGGCTGCGCGTTCGTTCGGGTCTTCGATCTCGACCGGGTTCGGCACCGACGCAGACAACGAGCTGCCCTGACCGGGGTTCGTGCCCCACGTCACGAACGGCTCGAGCTCGTCCGCGTCGATGAACACCTCGGCGTCGAACTCCGCGCCGTCATCGGTCGGCAGCGTGCGCCAGTATGCGACCGCGTCGTCCCAGTCCTGTCCCTTGGGCGCATGCGGACGGCCCTTGAGGTACTCGAACGTGGTCTCGTCCGGTGCGACCATACCTGCACGAGCTCCGGCCTCGATCGACATGTTGCAGATCGTCATGCGACCTTCCATCGACAGCGCTCGGATCGCACTGCCACGGAACTCCAGCACATACCCCTGTCCTCCGCCGGTGGTGATCTTGGCGATCACGGCGAGGATGATGTCTTTCGCGGTTACTCCGGGGCGCAGGGTGCCGTCGACGTTGATCGCCATCGTCTTGAACGGCTTGAGCGGGAGCGTCTGGGTGGCCATGACGTGCTCGACCTCGCTCGTTCCGATGCCGAACGCCATCGCTCCGAATGCACCGTGGGTCGAAGTGTGCGAATCGCCGCAGACGACCGTGATGCCGGGCATGGTCAGGCCGAGCTGAGGACCGACCACGTGCACGATCCCCTGCTCGGCGTCGCCCAGCGAGTGCAGGCGCACACCGAACTCGGCGGCGTTGCGGCGCAGCGTCTCGATCTGCGTGCGGCTGGTGAGGTCGGCGATCGGCTTGTGGATCTCCAGCGTCGGGGTGTTGTGGTCTTCGGTCGCGATCGTGAGGTCGACGCGGCGGAGCGGCCGTCCTTCGCTGCGAAGACCATCGAAGGCCTGCGGGCTGGTGACCTCGTGCACGAGGTGCAGGTCGATGTAGATGAGGTCGGGTTCGCCGTTCTCACCCTTGACGACGAGGTGGTCGTCCCAGACCTTCTCGGCGAGGGTCCTGCGGCGTGCGGAATCGGCACCGTTTGCGGGGGTGTTCATTGCGTGTCTCCTGTGGCTGGCGGTTCGGCCCACGATGGACTCCGCGACGAGGAGGGGCTCAGAACGAGGTCTCGTCGCGGCGCCTAAGAAGAAGGTTCACGGTCCGCATGACGCCAGATTACCACCGCTCGGACATGCTCCGACCCGTCATGACACTCTGTTGAGCACCCGAACGACCGAGAGGCAACGCATGACCGTCGACACCGCCCGCTTCGCCACCCGTGCGGTCCATGCAGCGAGAAGCCGCGAGACGGCTGCCGCGCGCGCGACACCGATCTATCTGACGGCGGGCTTCGAGTTCGACGACTTCGACCACGCCGCCGATCACTTCAGCACCGGTGCCGGCTTCGGGTACACGCGCACCGGCAACCCGACCGTTCGAGCTGTGGAGCGCCAGCTCGCCGCCCTGGAATCCGGTGCGGATGCCGTCCTCGTCGCCAGCGGACAGGCGGCGGTGGCCACCGCACTGCTCACCGTCGCCGGCGCAGGCGATCACATCGTCTCTTCGACCCACATCTACGAAGGCACACGGGGACTCTTCCTCGACAACCTCGCCAGGCTCGACATCGAGACGACGTTCGTCGACGACATCGCCGATCCGGATGCCTGGCGCGCGGCGATCCGCCCGAACACCCGCGCTCTGTTCGCCGAGTCCCTCGCCAATGCACGAAACGATGTGCTGGACATCCGCGCCATCAGCGACATCGGCGACGAGTTCGCGATCCCGCTGATCATCGACAACACGCTCGCGACGCCGGCGTTGCTGCGTCCGATCGAGCACGGCGCGGCGATCGTCGTCCACTCCGCGTCGAAGTTCCTCGCCGGACACGGATCCGTGCTCGGCGGTGTGATCGTCGACGATGGCCGCTTCGACGCCGAGCACGCCGGACACAACGCGCCGCATCTCGTGCTCCCCGGCCGAGGGGACGCGCCCAGCGTGTTCGCCCGTCATGGAGGTCGGGCCCGGATCGCCTATGCCCGGGAGTCCGTGGCCCCTCGATTCGGCGCATCTCCCTCACCGCTCAACGCGTTCCTGATCGGACAGGGCGTGGAGACGCTCAGCCTCCGCGTCGAGCGGCAGTCTCAGAACGCCCTCCGGATCGCCCAGTGGCTGGAGCAGCACGAGGAGGTCGAGGGCGTGGACTACGTCGGCCTCACCTCGCACCCCGACCACGAGCTCGGAAAGGGGTACCTCGGCGGCGGATTCGGCTCGATCTTCACCTTCACCCTTCGTGGTGGCCTCCCGGCCGCGCGCCGATTCGTCGAGCACGTGCAGGTCTTCACCCACATGACCCACATCGGCGACGTGCGTTCCCTCGTGCTGCATCCGGGAACGACGAGTCACGCGCAGCGGACCGAGGAGGAGCGCGTAGCGCTCGGCGTGCACCCCGGCACGCTGCGGCTCTCGATCGGCATCGAAGACGTCGATGACCTTCTCGCCGACCTCTCCCACGTGCTCGAGGCCGTGCGGGAGACGGTGGCATGAGCCGCCCCCAGCACTTCGGCTGGTTCCTCGCCCGCGGCTTCGGTCCGCAGGGATGGGGCTATCCAGCCCTCGACTGGGACTATGACTGGACACGCCCCGAGATCTATCAAGACGCCGCCCGCACGCTCGAGCAGGCCGGGTTCGACCTCGTGATCATCGAGGATGCGCCGTCGCTCGGGTCGCCGTCGACGATCGACCTGCGGGTCCGCCATGCGTTCGGCGGCCCGAAACACGATCCGCTTCTCCTCGCCCCCTATCTCTTCCAGGCGACCACGCATCTCGGCGTGGTGCCGACCGTCAATCCCGCCGCCTACCTCCCCTATACGGCCGCCCGCCAGTTCGCGACTCTGCAGCATCTCAGCGGGCATCGACTGGGGCTCAACGTCGTCACCGACACCGGGAGCGCCCGCCACTTCTCCGCCGCGCCGCAGCTCGGACACGACGAGGCCTACGACCGCGCCGAGGAATGGCTCGCCGGCATCCGCGACCTCTGGCGCAGCTGGGACGACGGTGCGCTCCTTGCCGATCGGGCGACCGACGTCTTCGCGGACGGCACCCGACTGCGGACGGTCGAGCACCGCGGCGAGTACTTCTCCTTCGACGGCCCGCTGAACGCCGTACCCTTCACCGACGGGGATCCCGCGATCGTCTCCCCCGGCGGCTCGGGACGCGGGCTCGGGTTCGCCGGTGCGAACTCGGATGTGCAGCTCGCGCTGGCCCCGTTGAACGAGAAGTCCGTGCGCGACTACCGCGCCAAAGTGCACGATGCGGCGATCGCCGAGGGCCGGCGCCCTGAGGACATCAAGATCCTCTTCGCCATCCAGCCCGTCATCACCACCTCCAGCGAGGAGGCCGACCGCATCGTGGCGGCTTCCGCTCACCCGGACGATGCCGCGCTCGTGCAGATCGCTCGGAAGCAGTCCAGCGACCTCGAGACCGATCTGACCTCGCTCGATCTCGACAAGCCGCTCGACCTCTCGATCTTCGGCGCCCATGTCTCTCGCGGAAGCATCCAGCGCCTGATCGGCGACCGTGGCGAGGGCGCTCCCCTGCGCGCACACCTGACGGCACTCGCCCGTGCGGGACGGATCACGGACCGCAGCGGCTTCGTCGGCACTGCCGAGGAGTTCGCGGACCTGATCGAAGAGCTCGGCGATTGGGGCAACGACGGGGTCCTGCTGTGGGGCGACTTCCACCCGGTGACGTTGCACCGGACGCTCGACGAGCTCGTACCGGTCCTGCGCCGCCGCGGAATCCTCCGTCGCGAGTACGCAGAGGGCGGCCTGCAGGCGAACCTGCGCCAGTTCTGATCCGGGCGCAGGTCCGCTGCACGACTATTCGCTGATCGCGGCCTTCGTCTTCGCGCGCTTCTCGCGCGACGAGGCGATGAGGCTCGCCACCGTCGCGATGGTCATCGATGCCAGGATCACTCCGAGCGAGACCATGTTGCTGATGTCGGGCACCCACTCGACGTGCTCGCCGCCGTTGATGAACGGCAGCTCGTTGACGTGCAGGGCGTGCAGGATCAGCTTGATGCCGATGAAGCCGAGGATGACGGCGATGCCGTAGTGCAGGTAGCGCAGGCGGTCGAGCAGGTCGCCGAGCAGGAAGTACAGCTGGCGAAGACCCATCAGCGCGAAGATGTTGGCTGCGAAGACGAGGAAGCCGTTCGTGGTGATCTCGAAGATCGCGGGGATCGAGTCGATCGCGAAGATCAGGTCGGTCACACCGATCGTGATGAAGACGATCACCATGGGCGTCCACATGCGCTTGCCGTCGACCGTGGTGCGGATCTTCGATCCGTCGTAGGTCTCGCTGATGTCGACCCGGCGACGCAGCAGCCGGACGATGAAGTTCTCGCGCTGCACCTCGCCCTCGTGATCGCCGTCCGGCATCGCCTGACGGATCGCCGTCCAGATGAGGAAGGCGCCGAAGATGTAGAAGATCGGCGAGAAGTTCTCGACGATCGCGACGCCTGCGAGGATGAACAGCCCGCGCAGGACGAGGGCGATGATGATGCCGACCATGAGCACCTGCTGCTGCAGACGACGTGGCACGGCGAACTGGGCCATGATCAGGACGAAGACGAACAGGTTGTCGATCGACAGGCTGTATTCCAGCGCCCAGCCGGTGACGAAGTCGCCCGCGTTCTGCCAGCCGCCGACGTTGCCGAGGAGCACCGCGAACAGCAGGGCGAGTCCGACGTAGAACACCACCCAGAGAGTGGACTCCTTGGTCGATGGGATGTGCGGCCGCAGCCGGATGAGGAGCAGATCGCCGATCAGGATGATCGTGAGGACGACCATCGAGGTGATCTCGAACCAGACGGGAATTTCCAAGGGCGCACTGCACCTTTCGCGGAGGGGTCGGGAATGAGTCGAAAGTCTCTCCCCCGCACGGATGTGCGGCGCGCGCCCGGAGCAGCGATGACGGTGCTCGTGATGACGTTACGCGCGGATTCGGGATACTCCCTCTCGCCCGGGCAATGCTACCGGAGCCGTGAGGACACAGGGAACAGTTGTTCCTTACGGATCTGAGACGATGGGGCATCCATCGACACTTTCCCTGTGAGAGACACCGAACGGAATCAGGATGCCCCTGCAGACAAGTGACCAGAAGTGGGCGGCGCAAGCCGCGGCCGGCGACGAGAATGCCTTCCGCGAGCTCTACCGCGCACACGTGCGACCTGTGTACTGGATCGCGCAGGGCATCCTCGCATCGCCGGCTGATGCGGAAGACGTGACCCAGGAGACTTTCGTCGTCGCCTGGCGAAAGCTTCCCGCCCTCGAACTCCAGGGCGAATCGATCCTGCCGTGGTTGGCCACGATCTGCCGCTTCCAAGCCGCGAACCGGCTTCGCCAGCGGCGACGGGATCAGGCGCACACGGCCGAGGCCGTCGATGAGGCCCTGCTGCCGGACACGATCAGCGTCGAGGAGCAGGTCATCACGGCGGAGCTGGCCGCGCGGATCGCTGCGGAGGTGGGCACCTTGAACGAGCTCGACCGTGAGATCTTCCGTCTGTGCGCGTCGGAGGGCTACGCCTATCAGGCGGCAGCCGAAGAACTCGGCGTGACCCATGCGGTCGTCCGGAACCGTCTCTCTCGAGTACGCACCCAGCTGCGCGGCGCCGTGAAGGAAGCGAGAGACGCATGAACGACCAGACCACCCCCGGCGACCTGCCCGAGCTTTCCGCCGAGACCATCGCGCGCATCGAGGAATCGGTCTTCGCGGAGATCGCGACGGAACGAGCGCCCGCGACCGCAGACCCGGCTGAGGCGAAGTCTCACACCCGGCGTCGACGCTGGCTGACCGGCGGCGGCATCGCTGCCGCTTTCGTGATCGGCGTACTCGTGACACCGCCGATCCTCGGAGCGGTGGGCGGTTCTTCCTCGGTGACGGCCGAGGGCCTGAACACGCAGGGCGGATCCGTTGCGGATTCCGCGTCCTCGTCGCCCGAGAGAATCACGGGAGTGACCCCGGAATCGCTGCCGGACGGCGCTCTGAGCTCCGATGTGAGAGGCGAGATGCTGCCGGGCACAGCGGTGTCGGACAGCGGTCGCGAGATCATCGCGACCGCGCAGGCAACGGTGCAGGTCACGAGCATCCCCGACGCGTCCGCGGCGATAGCAACGCTCGCCGAGGAGCACGGCGGCTACGTCGAGAGCACCGAGATCGGGAAGACGGTCGCCGTCGACGGCACCTCCGAGCCCGTGCCCGGCGACTCGGCATACGGCTGGATCGGGGTCCGGGTGCCTTCCGCCGACCTGGCTGAGGTGATCGCCGCGCTCGGCGACACCGGAGAAGTGCTGTCCTCGTCGACCTCGAAGCAGGACGTGACCTCCGTCGCGATCGACCTGCAGGCCCGCGTCGACTCCACGAAGGCATCCGTGGAGCGGCTCACACAGCTGATGGCGCAGTCGGGAAGCGTCTCCGAACTCATCGAGGCGGAGGTGGCCCTCACCGACCGTCAGGCTCAGCTCGAGTCGTACGAGCAGCAGCTCGCAGCGCTCGACGATCAGGTCGCCATGTCGTCGCTGCAGGTGCAGCTGACGAAGGCGAGCACACCGACCACCGCCGACCCTGCGGGCTTCGGCGACGGCCTGTTGGCGGGATGGAACGGCCTGGTGGTCTCGCTGAACGCTCTCGTCATCGCCCTCGGCTTCATCCTCCCCTGGCTCGCGATCGCGGGCGCCGTCGTCCTGATCATCTGGGTCATCCGCCGGACGCGTCGGAACCGACGCATCGCCCGCGCATCGTCGGCGGAGAAGAGCCCAGACGAGAGCTGACCCGCACCGCACACGAATCGGCTCGCCCGGAACATGCCGGGCGGGCCTTTTCGTTGAATTTCCGAGGTATACAAGATACCTTGTGCGTTTCGCATCGCGCGATTAGCGTCATCTTCCGTGGAAGACATCTCCGTGATCACCGCCGTGCACCACCCGCTGCGCCGACGCATCTACGACTACCTGCTCCTGTACGGCACCGCGCAGGTGACCGCGATCGCGCGCGCGCTCGACAGCCAGGTCGGCAGCATCAGCCATCACCTTCGGATGCTCGAGCGCGCCGGCGTCGTGGAGCGCGCGCCGGACCCGACGGGCGACAAGCGCACCAGCTGGTGGAAAGCGGCACGCCGCGGGCTGACGTGGTCGACCGACGACTATGCCGACTCTCCCGCCGATGCCCTGCTCGCGCGAGAGGCCCAGCGGCAGGGCATCCGGATGCAGATCGATAGGCTTCAACGCTGGCATCGCGGCAGGCATGACCCCGCATATGCCGACTACGACGGCTCGAACACCGAGACCACAGCATGGGCCTCACCCGATGAACTGCGGGACCTCTCCGCGCGGATCCTCGGGACGATCCGCGAGTGGCAGGACGGCATCGATCTCGACGATGGCCAGGACCGCGCTCCCATCTTCGTGTTCGCACACGCCTTTCCCACGGTGCCATGATGGCCACCGTCAACGAACCCGTCGAGATCGTCGCACCTCCTTCATTCCGCCGTGACCGCCTGGTGCATGCCTGGATCGGCGTCAAAGCGCTCTCCGATGCCGGTGACGCATTGTGGACGATCGCCCTCGCCTGGACCGCCGTGCAGGTTGCCTCCCCCGCCATCGCCGGACTGATCGTCGCGGCGGGAACGGTTCCCCGCGCGGTGATCCTGCTCTTCGGCGGCGTACTCGCCGACCGTGCGAATGCCCGCCGGATCATGCTGGTCTTCAACGTGCTCCGGGTCTGCGTGCTGGTCGCTGTCGCGGTGTGGGTACTCGCGACTCCGCCCTCGGTCGCAGTGCTGCTGTTCGCCGCGATCGCATTCGGCGTGTGCGACGCGTTCTACGAGCCCTCAGCCGGGACCATCGCGCGACAACTGGTCAGGGCTGAAGATCTCCCCTCCTACGGCGCCGCGGCACAGACGGCCTCGCGCCTCGGCACGATGGGCGGCGCAGCGATCGGCGGGGTGATCGTGGCGCACGCCGGCCTCGTCGGCAGCGCCTCGGTGAACGCGCTGACCTTCACGCTGGTCGTCGCCTTCATCGCGATCTGGCTGCGTCCACGATTCCGCCTCGCTCGTGCAGACAAGGAGACAGCACTGCGAGGGATCGCGCAGGGCTTCGCCCACCTCTCGTCGAACCCCACGACCCGCACGCTCGTGATCGCTCTGTCGGGGTTGAACCTCGCCGTCGGGCCCGCCGTCGGAATCGGGCTCGCACTCCGCGCCCATGCCGAGGGGTGGGGCGCACAAGCTGTCGGCCTCTTCGAGGCGTTGCTCGGCCTCGGTGCGGCGCTGGGGGCCATCTCCGTGGCGAAGTGGCGACCGCGTCACGAGGCACGCGCCGGCTTCTGGGCTCTGGTGGTCCAGGGCGCCGGGATCGTCGCGCTCGGCTTCGGACCGGCGTGGACCGTTGCTGCAGCGGCGTTCATTATCGGTGCGACGGCCGGATACGCGTCGGTGCTGCTGAGCGCGACCTTCTCAGCGACCGTCGACACCGCCTATCTCGGCCGCATGGGCTCCCTCACGCGCCTCGGCGATGACTGCTTGATGCCCGTCGCGATGGCCGGGTTCGGCGCACTCGCATCCGCCGCAGCCCTCTGGGTGCCGTTCGCACTGTTCGGCGGCGCGATGATGGCGCTGATGATCCTGCCGCTGAGCAACACGACCTTCCGGACGATGTCGCTGCGACCGGTCGACTGAGCCTGAAGCGCAAGAAAGGCCGGAAAAGCGAGAAAGCCCCCGGCGAACCGGAGGCTTTCTCGTGTTGTGTGACCCCAGCGGGATTCGAACCCGCGTTACCGCCGTGAGAGGGCAGCGTACTAGGCCGCTATACGATGGGGCCGTCTGGCGAAACGTTTCCGTCGCGCGACAACCGTTCAAGTATGCCATGACGATTCTCACTCCGCCAAATCGATGCCACCTCGTCCTGACGCCCGGGCGTGGCGGGTGGAATCCGTTTGCCGTGGAGCACATGAAGGAGTTGACTCTCCTCATGCGCGTCACCAAGTTCGAACATGCCGCCCTCCGCCTCGATGCGAACGGGAAGACCCTTCTGATCGATCCGGGCTCCTTCACAACACCTCTGGACGACCTCGAAGACCTCGTCGGTGTCGTCATCACGCACGAGCATCCGGACCACTGGACGCCCGACCACCTCGATCGATTCCTGCGTGCCGCACCGGGAACGCCGATCTACGCTCCTGCCGGAGTGGCACGAGCCGCAGCCGAATATGACATCACCGTCGTCGCCCCTGGAGACACCGTCGAGGTCGGTGGATTCGCCCTGCGATTCTTCGGCGGCACTCACGAGGTCATCCACTCCTCTCTCCCGACGGTCGAGAACGTCGGAGTGCTCGTGAACGACGAGCTCTACTACCCCGGCGACTCCTACGCCGTCCCTGAGGGCGTAGAGGTCGGCACCCTCGCAGCGCCACTCGGCGCCCCGTGGCTGAAGATCGGCGAGGCGATGGATTACGTGCTCGCCGTCGCACCGCGTCGCGCCTTCGGCACACACGACATGACGCTGTCGGTGATCGGCAGGAACATGCACCGTCAGCGCCTGCAGTGGGCGACCGAGCAGGGCGGCGGCGAATTCTTCGTGCTGGAGCCCGGCGAGTCCCTCGACCTGTGAGCGGCGAACCGCATCGCCTCCTCCCGTCGCCGACCGAACGGTTGACGTTCCGGGAGATGACCGCCGACGACCTGGACCTGATGGCTGATCTGCTCGGCGACCCTCAGGTCATGGCGTTCTACCCGGCTCCGAAGACGCGCGAAGAGAGCGCGGAGTGGATCGCGCGCATGCAGGAGCGATACGAGCAGCACGGGCACGGACTCTGGATCATCGAGACGCATGACGGCGTCTTCGTCGGCGACTGCGGCCTGACCTGGCAGTCGGTGAATGACGTTCCGGTGATGGAGGTCGGCTATCAGGTGCGGCGTGCGATGCAGCGCCGGGGATATGCGACAGAGGCCGCGCGAGCCTGCGTCGAACTCGTCGCGCGGGAGTTCGCGCCGACGCTGCTCACGGCGATCATCCACCCCGACAACGACGCCTCACGCGCCGTCGCCGAGAACCTCGGCATGACCCACATCGACGATGACCGCGCGCACCCGTGGATCGTGCGCACGGTCATGGGGATGCAGGTCGCGCCGGCCTAGCCCTGCGCGGCTCGAACCCGGAGCTCACGCTCGAGGTGATCCCGCTGCTCGATGACGAGCCTCCTCAGCGCGGCGGGAGCAGCCTGGTGGCCTGCGAGCCACGCGTCGACAGGCTCCAGGGAGTCAGTCGAAGGGAACAGCCCGATGACCAGCCGTCGCGCGATCTCGATGCTGCGCTCGTTCCAGGCCTGATCGATCCGCACGAAGTACTCGTCATCGAAGCCATCGATCAGATCCCGGCGTCCACCGGCACGGAACCCGCTGATCTCGGCGTCGAGATGGTCGTTGCTGAGCGACAGGTCATTCCACGCGGATTCCCACGCCTCACGCCGTACGTCCAGATCAGGGCGCGATGAGCGCGCCCGTCTGGCGGCGGTGCGTCCGTCTCCGGTGTCATCCCGGTCCAGCTCGGCCGCGATCTCGACCATGCCGGCATGCCCGGTGGTGACGAGGGCAGTCAGGAGCTGCCAACGCAGATCGGGATCAACGGTGAGCCCCTCGGGCACCACGCCGTCGAGTAGAGCCTGCGCGTGCTCGTGGTGCGCGTCGTCGAACGCGGATGCCGTCGCGAACGCCCTTGCCCACGAAAGCTGAGCATCGCTGCCGGCGTCGGCAGCCTGGAGTGCGGCCCAGACGGCGTCGGTCCAGGTCCGCTGCTCCTCGGCACGGTCCGCATCGACGACGAAATGGCGGATCGTGTAGAGCGCGTTCGCGACGACTCCCGTCAGCAGTCCGATGTTGAATTCCGCCGGCGCGTGCGTCCGCGCGATCGCGAGGTACCGTCTGGCGTCGAGCTCACCGTCCCGCGTGGCGTTCCACAGCGACGACCACACGAGTGCACGTGCCAGCGGATCGTCGATGGAGGACAGCGACTGCTCGACCGTGGTCAGAGAGCGCTCATCGAGGCGCGCCTTCACGTAGGTGAGATCGTCGTCGTTGAGGAGCACCAGCTCGGCCTCGGGCAGCTCGACCTCGGTCCACTCCCCGACGACGTCGAGCTCCTGCTGATCACGCCGGACGATACGGCCGTCCACCCGCTCGTACAGACCGATGCGAAGCCGGTGCGGACGAGGATCCGTCTGCACGAGGAAGAGGCGGCCGTCCGCATCGTTCTCGGTCCACAGCGTCGAAACGCCTGAGGTCTGCAGCCAGGCCGCGGACCAGTCGCTCATGTCGCGTCCCGACACAGCGCTCAACTGCACCAGGAAGTCGTCGAGCGTCGTGTTCCCGAACGCATTGGCGGTGAAGTACCGGCGGGCGCCCTCGAAGAACGCCTCATCGCCGACGAACGCGACGAGCTGCTTCAGCACGGCTGCGCCCTTGGCGTAGGTGATCCCGTCGAAGTTCAGCTTCGCGGCCTCGAGGTCGGTGATGTCCGCCACGATCGGGTGGGTCGTCGGCAGCTGATCCTGCTGATAGGCCCAGGCCTTGCGGCTCGCGGCGAACTTCACCCACGCGTCCTGGAATCGGGTGGCGACGGCCGACGCATGCGCACCCATGTAGTCGGCGAACGACTCCTTGAGCCAGAGGTCATCCCACCAGGTCATCGTGACGAGGTCGCCGAACCACATGTGCGCCATCTCGTGCAGGATCGTGTTGGCACGTGCCGCGCGCTGGGCATCGGTCGCAGCCCCGCGGGACAGGTAGGCCTCGGTGAAGGTCACGAGGCCCGGGTTCTCCATCGCGCCGAGGTTGTACTCGGGCACGAAGATCTGGTCGTACTTGCCCCAGGGATACGGATACGCGAAGGCGTCCGTGAAGAAGTCGAGTCCCTGCCGGGTCACCTCGAGGATCTCGTCGGCCTCCAGGTGCGGTGCGAGCGATCGGCGGACGAACACTCCTAGGGCGATGCTCTGCTCGCCCCGCTGCCACTCCCCGTCCACGCGCGAGTACGGTCCTGCGGCGACAGCCGTGATGTAGCTCGAGATCGGCAGCGTCGGAGCGAACTCCACACGCTGCACCCCGACACCCAGATCGGTGTGCGCGGCCGTCTGGTTGGAGAGCACCTCCCACCCGGACGGTGCATCCACGACGAAGGTGTACTCGGCCTTCATGTCGGGCTGCTCGAAACACGCCATGACCCGACGCGAGTCCGCCGGCTCGTACTGCGTGTAGAGGTACGTCTCTTCATCGACCGGGTCGTGGAAGCGGTGCAGACCCTCGCCCGACCGGCTGTAGGCCCCGACCCCCTCGACGCGGACGACGTTGGACGCAGCAAGACCGGAGAGGCTGATCCGCGCGCCGTCGTAGACGACATCCTGATCGACGCCGTTCACGACGACCCGCTGCACCTCTTCGCCGATGAAGTCGAGCCATGTCGCGTCGGCGGTGGCGTCGAACTCGAGCGTGGTGACGGTCGGGAAGCCGGAGCGTGCGCGCTCGGGTGCGCCTGTCAGGTCGAGCTCGACGCGGATGCGGTGCACGGTGACCGCGGCGGATCGCGCTGCGGTCTCCTCGCGGGTGAGGTTGGCTGTGTCCATGTATCCATCCTGGCATCCGGAGGCCGCACCGACTGCCCCGCTCGGGACGGGTCACGCCATCTGGAGCCGGTGACCGATCTCGGCATAGACCTGTGCGGAAGCCAGCGAGCGACTGAGGGCCGATTCCTCGTCGTCGCACGCTTGCGCGACGGCCGCCAGGATCGCATCGCTTCGTGCCACCTCGGCACGGTCGCCGGTAGCCTCCGCGATGCTCCGGGCCTCCTGCGCGTGCTGCTGGGCCTCCTGCAGGAAAGCACCCGCATCGATCGCGTCCAGGGCGGCTGCGGACACCAGGATCTCGGCGAGCGAGTTCGCAGCCTCCGTCGCGATCAGCGGCGATCCCGCACGCTCCGCCTCCCGAAGGATTCGTTCGGCGCTGGCTCTCGCCTTCGCGAACTCCCCGGTCCTCCCGTCGATGCGTGCGTCGAGCAGCTCGAGGTCGGCGGACGTCGCGAACTCCCCCGCGATCTGCAGGGTCTGCATCGCGATCGCACACAGCTCACGGGCATGCACGTCGTCGCCCCGTGCTTCCGCGACGAGGGCGAGCGTGCGCCGAACGAAAGGCAGCGACTCGCCACCAGACTCCGCCAACAGTTCCTGCAGCTCCGCCTCCGCATCGTCGAGGCGCCCGACTGCGAGGAGCAGTAGCGGGCGATTGCCGCGGACGACAGCCACGTTCAGCTCGTCGCCCTCTGCTCGCGCCATCGACAGGGCGATGGCGTAGCGCTCGAGCGCCTCCGGGTACCGGGCGAGGATGCGAAGGGTGTCAGCGTGGTTGCCGGTCGCGCGCCCCTCGATGACCCGGTCGCCCGCGTCTCGCGCGTGTGCGATCGCGCGTTCATACGATTCCAGGGCTTCATCCAGGTGACTCATCCAGCGCTGGACATTGCCGATCTGGTTCCAGGTGCGGGCCAGCGAGGCGCCTGTGGCTATCCGTCGCACACGATGCAGCGTGATCAGCGCCTCGTCCAGGCGCCCGAGCTTCTCTGCGCAATGCGCGACGCCGAGAGCGATTTCCGGCAGGAGGTCGAGACCCTTCCCTCGCGCGGCGAGGTCGTGCAATCGCAGCGACTCGTTCCAGAGCGACCAGCGCGAGAGTGCGGGGTGAGCCTCGATCGCAAGCTGCTCCGCCGCGGAGTCGAGGCCGTGCTCGCGAGCGGCCGTCGCGACCGCGAGCACTGTCGAAACCTCACGCGCGGCGTAGTCGGGGTCGTCGCCGATGCGGGCGAGCACCGCATCCGCAGACCTTCCCACGAATCCTCTGCGGGCAGACGAAGGTCGCAGCGACCGGGAGCGCTCCGCGGCGAACGCGAAGACAGTGTCGTGCATCCGCACTCGCCCGTCTCGCAGCTCGATCAGGTGGCGGGCGTTCAGCCGGCGCAGGTTCCGCGCGGCAGCCGGTCCGCCCGCTGCGACGAGCACACTCACGTCGACATCTCGATCGAGCAGCGCAGCATCCGCGAGCAGGTCGGCCTCGCCGTTGGGCAGCGACCGCGTAGCCGCTTCGAGCACTGGACGGATACGCGCATCCCGAGGCTCGTGTTCGAAACGCGACGCGAGGTCCTGGAAGGACCAGCCCTCGTGCTCCTGCACGATTCCGGCCAGCATCACGAGGTCGAGTGGAAGACCCCCACCGACGGCGACGATGCGTCGGAGCGCCTCCGTGCGCACGGCCAGCTCTTCGACGGTTTCGGAGGTGGAGGCTGTGCGGGGTGCGTGGGCTGTCTCGACGCTGGCGGACGAAGCGTCGCCGGCAGGCAGGAGACTGCGAAGGAGGCGCAGTGCATCATCACTCGTCATCGGAGGGACGACGATCCTCACCATGCGCGCATCCGCCGACGGCACCCGCTGCTCCAGGTCGGCGAGGTCCACGCGCGACGTGACGATGAAGCGCACACCGGGAACGAGCAGAGCGGCCAGACGCCGGGGATCCCCCGCATCCTCGATGATCACGGTCATGCCGTGTGCGACGTTCTGCAACCGCTCGCGCAGACGGGGCAACTCGTACGGAAGCGAGCGAACGCCGAGCGTACCCAGCATTCGCCGCAGGATGTCGATCGGGTCGGCCTGCGGACGGTCCGGATCGGACTCGCGCAGGTGAACCGTGAGCACCGGTGCCGACCCCGACAGCGCCGAGGCGAGGGTCGTCTTGCCCGCACCCGGTAGGCCCGTGAGGATGAGTACGTCGGCGTCGGGAACGGCGGCGAGCAGGTGTTCACGCCCGATCTCCGCGCCAGGAGTGTTCCGACGACCGAGAGTCACCTCGATATGCACTCCCGACCTCTCTCCGCTGAGCACACGGGCGCTCTCGCGCCAACGGTCGGCCTCGGCCTCGTCGCCGCCCAGGACCCGCACGATGTCACCGATGAGACGATCGTCGACCCGTCGTCGACCAGGGCGGAAGCAATCGTAGACGGTCACCTTCGGCGGTTCTGCACCGTCGCGCATGCGGCCTATCCGACGCGCGATCTCGGCATACGACGGAGAACCCGCAGTCGCGCGCATCCCTCCGAGCCCCAGGCAGAGCTCGTCGAGGGTGCGCGGGGCGGGCATGAGTCGAGCCTATGGCACCCGATCACAGCAGTGAATGCGGCACAGTTCGGGCTCGTTCGGGCTCGTTCGGAGTCGGACGGGCCCACGCCGCACGCACCTAGGCTCACTCGACGGAGAGGCCGCCCGACCTCCCGGACAAGGAGAGACACCCATGACGACACGCGCCGAGATCGCCGCGAAACTCGACGACTTCTCATTCCAGAAGGTCAACTTCGGCGGGTTCCTGATGAACAAGCGCGCCAAGAACTCCCATGCCCTGTGGACCCGCGCCTCCGACAAGGGGGTCACCGAGCTGACGTTGCTCACCACGAGGGACTACGGCGAAGGCAACGTGTACGACGTCGCGGCCTTCACCATCGATGGGACCGTCCCCGCAGACATCCTCTCGGAACTACGGCAGCAGGCGGACGCCCTCGCCGACCGCGTCAACCTGCGCGCGCATGGCTATGTGTACACCTGCCTCGAGCCCTGGGATGGAGGGGACGCCATCTGGATCTCGAAGAAGCCCGAGTTCCGAGCACTGAGCCGCCCCGAACAGGGCATCTACGTCATCCCGGTCCAGCGGCTGACCAGCACGGGCGTGCCGCGATGGCTTGCGTGGGTCCGGGACGCCGGCCAGCTGAACATCGCCATCGTGTACAAGCCCTGACCTGTGACGATGCTGTCGGAGAACACGACGGCACCGCATGCTGGGGAGCGCATGCGGGGCGGCGTGCTCCTCGTCGCCGCATCCGTGACGTTCCTCGAGATCGCGGGCCTTCTGGCCTTCTACCTGTTGCCGGTGGGATTCGGCCTGACAGGCCCCGCCCTCGGACTCGCCCAGGTGGGTGCGATACTCCTCGGAGCGGCGCTGGTCATCTCCTCGACGATCACCATCCGCCGACATCTTCGGCGGCGCGCCGCTCTCATCTCCGTCGCCGAGGCACTCGGCTGGGCATACCGAGCGGACATCGGCGATCGCATATGGGGCGGCTCCATCGACGAGCAGATCGATCGCGGAAGCCGCACGGCCAGGGATCATCTCGATGCCTTGCAGTGCGATCTCCCCTTCGACAGCGTCGAGCGCACCTTCGTCGTCGGCGATCGCGAGGGCGCGACGATGCACACCGTGCGAGCAGTCCGGATACCGCTGCCTTCCGAGGCTCCGCGGATCACGCTCCGTTCCCGGCGCGGCGGCGGAGCGCTCAGCGTGCTCCCCCGCCGTCCGAACGGCAGATCCCGGCTCCGGCTGGAGGGCGACTTCAGCGACGTCTTCGATGTCTCGGTGCCGACCGGCTACGAGACCGACGCGCTCTACGTGCTCACGCCCGACCTGATGGTCATCCTCCTCGACGAGAGCGCCGACCTCGATCTGGAGATCGTCGACAGCACCCTGCACGTGTACTTCCCAGCCGTCGACCTGACCGACGAGGCGGAGTTGCGCAGATTCATCGCCGTGATCGCTGCGCTCTACGACCGCTTCGGTCGTCGCACCCTGTTGTACCGCGACGAGGCTGCTGAGCCTCTAGACCCTGCGACCTACCGCCGCGATGGCGACACGCTTGCCGATCGTGCGCGTCGGGTCGACACCCGCGTGCGGTGGTGGCCGGTGGTCGCCGCGGTGGCCACGCCACTCGTCCCGATGCTCATCGCCGTCGTCTGGCTGCAGCTCGCCGGCTGACCTTCCACGAGATCTCCGGGCCACCGAGAAGCCGACGGATCGCCGTCTCCGGTGTGACGGAGAGGTCGAGTGTGCGTCCGCGGGCGTATTGACCGAAGACACGCGGGTCTATGTAGCTACCGCGAGCGACCGCTGTCGTGTTGCCGAGCGCCGTCGCCGCCGCCTGCACGGCCAGGCGCTCGGCCTGGCTCCGGTGGTTGCGGCTGTCGAGCTCGCCGATCCGAGCAAGAGCGTCGGCTGCGATGATCGTCCCGTGCAACGTGCGGAAGTCCTTCGCCGTGAACGATGCACCCGTGACCTCTCCCAGATACGTGTTGACCTCCACCGGGGTGATGCGCACCCGCCGACGACCCCGGCGATAGGCGAGGAGGAATGCTCCGGACTTTCCTGCGGCGAAGTCTGCAAGTGCTTCGGCGAGTGCCGCGTCTGTGATCTCGATCGATGCCGTGCGACCGCTCTTGGCGGGGAAAGACAACGCCAGGTCATTGCCCTCCACCCGCACGTCCCGCCGTCGAAGGGTCGTGAGACCGCGACTGCCGTGCCGCACCAGATACCGCTCCGACCCGATGCGGAGCGCCGCGTCGTCGAGAAGGCGGAAGGCGATGGCGAGGGCGCGCTCCTTCGTCTGCCCCTCCTGGGCGAGTGCACGAGTGACCTGAGCCCTGGCACGGGGAAGGGCCGCTGCGAGATCGAGTGCACGCACGAACTTTCGACGATCACGGGACACTCGCCACAGTGGATGGTAAAGGTACTGCTTGCGCCCCGCACCGTCGATGCCCACGGCCTGGATGTGCGCGAGCGGATCCGCCGCGATCCACACATCGTGCCAGGCGGGAGGGATCACGAGGTCGTGGATCCGCTCCTGATCAGCCTCGGGTGCGGCGATCCCCTCCGGATCGACATAGCGGAAGCCCGACCCCGATCGCACGCGCCGGAAGCCCGGGTCCTGCCCCGGAACGACCCGGATGAGTCTTGCCATCGTGCTGCCTCCCTCGACTGTCTTCGAAAGAGGATGCCTGGCCGCGAAGATCAGCGGAAGGGAGTGGCGCCACGGGGTACCGGCGTGCTATTCGCCCTCGGGCTCAGCGCGGGGCGCCGCGAAGGTGCTGCGCATGTGGTCGCTCGTCAGGAAGTCGGCGATGCCGATCATGATCAGGCTGAACACGATCTGCTCCGACACCATCCACAGCGGATAGAGGCCGGGGATCGCGGCCATGACGAGCGTGATGACGGGGAAGATCTGTGCGAAGAGCCGCAGACGCTGATAAGCCCACCGCCACCCGCGTTGCGCGCGCCAGGCGAAGTAGAACAGCGTGGCGGTCATCGCGAGCACGACCAGCGTGCGCATCCAGACGGCGAACGAGACCGACTCACCGTCGACCGCCAGCACCAGAGCGACGACGACGGCACCGACCCCGATGATCAGCTCGACCACGAGGAGCCAGAGGATCCAGGTGAATGCGCGGATGGTCTTGGGGTGCCTGCGGTCGGCCTCGCTGATCGCGACACCCGCCTGCCGCCCGCCTGCGATCCGGTCGAGCCGTAAGAAGAGAGACTCCAATGCCATGCTCGGAGCCTATTGCGTGCGCACCGCGCCGTCCTCCCCCGTTCGATGGATGTCGGTCACACCGTTGGCGTGAGGGGTGACGACCCGCTCGAGCGCGATCGCGAGCACGCCGACGGCCAGACTGCCCGCGATCATGAGGCCGATGAACCAGGCGTCCAGTCCTCCGCCCAGCATGACACCCGCCACCAGCGGCCCCAGGATCGCACCGCCCTGGAAGGCCGCGGAATTGATCGCGTTGTACCGGCCTCGCGTGCGGTCCGAAGCGAGGTCGTTGTAGATCGCGGGGACAGTGGGCTGCAGCATCGTCTCGCCGAACGCGAAGACCCCCATATAGGCGATCACGCCCACGGCTGCGGCCAGGGTGCCCGGCAGGAAGCCCGTCGCCCCGAGCAGCACCCACGACAACGCCCAGATGAGAGCCATCACCTGCATGACTCTCGTTCGCCGCTTGCCGGAGATGAGCCTGAGGACGGCGAACTGCAAGAGCACGATCACGGCGGTGTTCACGGCGAACGAGAGGCCGACGACCTGCGTCGAGACCTCGGACACCTGCCGAGCGAAAGCCGGGAAGCCGGCCTCCATCTGCCCGTACCCGATGAACACCGACAAGAACGTGAGAAGGGTCAGCCACAACACGGCCGGGCGACGCAGGATCTCCCGGTAGCCGCCGACAGGAGGAGCATCGGCCTCGGCCTCGTGCTGGGTTCGCACATGCCGAAGCGGGCCGAGCACCAGCGCCAACGGGATCAGACCGCTCGCGGCGTCGATCAGGAAGATCGTCGTGAAGGTCGTGGGATCCGTCACGTCGACGAAGAATCCGCCGATCACCCCGCCGACGCCGATGCCGAGGTTGACCAGAGCGAAGTTGACGCCGAAGTACTGCTGACGCACCTCACCCTCCACCACGGTGGCGATGAGGGCGTTGAACCCGGGCCACGAGACACCGAAGTTGACGCCGATGAGCATGACGGCGACAGCGGCGACAGCGGGGTGTGTGGCGTAGGCGAGGAGCGTGCATCCGGCGATCATGGACAGCAGTCCGACGATGAGCACCCGCCGCGCGCCGAAGCGGTCGATGAGCGTTCCGCCCGGACCCGTCACGATCAGGCCGGTGATCGCGATGAGACTCATCAGCGCCCCCGAGACGCCGAGGTCGAAGCCGCGCACCTCGTGGAAGTAGATGATGGTGAAGGGCAGGGTCATCCCCCGCCCGAGCGTCTGGATCGCGACCGTCGACAGCAGCCAGCGCCCCTCGGTGGGCAGGGCGTTCCAGAAGCTCCTCATACCGATCACCTCGACATTCTTCCGGACGCCGCGGACATCGCATGACCGGATACGGATTGTCCGACGACCGGGGTATCTGCCATCATCGCGAGCATGGCCCTGTCATTCGAAGAATTCCGTTCGTCGCTGCTCGACGCCGGCTCCCGGCAGGGGCTGGGCATCCAGCTCACGGATGCCGAAGCGCAGCAGGTCGCAGCCGACCAGCAGGCCACCCAGAGCTGGTACGAGTACTGGCTCGCAGTGACTGCGCAGCCTGCCCCTCCGACAGGCGTGTTCCCGGCTCCGGACACCTTCGCGACCGCGGAGACGGTGCCGCTCGGCGGACACGACTTCGCGCAGACGGCCGCCTTCGCCTCCGCTCCCCCGGCCTACGGCGGCACGCCACCAGGACCTGCACCGTATGCCGCCGCCGCCGGCGCCCCGCAGAAGAAGAGTCGAGTCGGGCTCTGGGTGACTCTGTCGATCGTGGGAGCGCTGCTGCTGATCGCCGTCATCGTCGTGATCGTCGCGTTCACCACCGCCCGGCACTGGACCAAGGTCGATTCGCCGGAGAAGCCCGAGACGTTCCACAGCGAAGAATACGAGACCGGCCTCTACCTCGTGGCGGACGACGGCGTGAGCCCGTGCGTCGTAGATCAGGACTGGAGCGACTGCATCGACGCGATGGAGGCCCAGTACGCGGGAGCCTGCGCCGGCGTCGAGCTCGTCCCTGCAGCGGCGACGCTCTGCGGTCAGCATCGCGCCGAGATCGACCGCATGCGCGCGGAGGACTCCGAAGGCTCGGTCGTCGCCTCACTCGGCGACTTCGGCCACCTCACACGCACGCCCGAGACAGCGACGCGACAGGTCTCGAACAACGACTACGAAGCCGCCGTCACGCACGAGGCCGTCTGCTATCTCGGGTTCCTCGGGGAGTGTGAGTAGCGGCGCGGAAGAGACCCCTCGACGCGAGCGGCCTCGCGTTCAGGCCGCCGTGTCGGGCAGGCCCACCTTCGCCTTCGCCCAGGAACGCCCGCGGGTGTCCTTGAGGATGTCGTACTCGACGTCGACGTGCGGCTCGATCGCGCTGTACTTGTCGTTCGGCGCACCGATGACGAGCTGGAAGCCGAGCCCTCTCCAGGCGCCGATCGCGCGCTTGGTGAAGTGGGCATCCGCCTTGATCAGCGCCTCGTCCATGAAGACCGGCGCATAGCGCGGCCGCGCGGCACCCGCATCCCCGAGCTGGTAGCGAAGGGCTGCGCCGACGATGAACGCGACGAGTTCCTGCGACTCCCCGCCGGACTTCTCTCCGATGTGGTCGTAGAGCGCGACGTGCTCACGCGTCGCGGCGGTGACCCGCTCCGCGCTCACCCGCACGTGGTTGCGCACGTCGATGAGTTCGGCGAAGTCAGGGGCCGACCGCCGCATCCGTCCGATGAGGCGGCTCATCTTGCGGTAGACGGTTTCCCGTTCCGCATCAGTCGATGCCGCGTCGATCAGTCCCCGGACCTCGCGAAGCTCGCGGCGGAATCGCTTGCGTGCCTCGCTCTGGTTCTCGCGCGGGGTGATCTGGAGACGATGATCGTCGTCGTAGAACGGCAGCTCCTCCATGATCCGGTTGATGGGATCGATACGATCCTTGATCTCGCGCAGAGAACGGCTGAGCGTCGAATCGAGACTCGTCAGATCGTTCCCCGACAGCTTGAGCAGGCTGTCGCGCCACTCGATCTCCAGCTCGTGCAGGCCGTTGGTCTGGAGCGCCGACAGGATGCTCTCGAACTCCCCGACCGATGCGTCAGGATCCGGGAGGATCGTGAGGTTGTCCCAGCGCTCGAGGAACCCGGACATCAGCCGCCGCATGCTCTCGCGCTGCTGCTCGTGCGCCTCGGCAGCCTCGCGGCGATCCTCGTGAAGGCGCTGCGCCGCGGTCCGCAGAGCGGTGTCCAGATGTGCCAGCCGCTGAGACGCGGACGGGGTGTCCCCCGTCTCGGAGTGCAGGAATCGGCCGTCCAGGAACGACGCATGCCCGTCCCCCAGAGCCACTCCGGATGCCGACGCCGAATCGATCACGGTCTGACACGTGTCGACGTCGTCGGTGACCTGTCCCCAGTGCTCCTGTGTCTGGGCGAGTTCATTGCTCAGACGCGCCTCCTCGTCGCGGAGCCGCCCTGCACGAGACCTCAGGTCTTCGGCCTGACGCTTGAGCTGAGCGATCTCGGGGCTGGCCGTCGTGACCTCTGCTTCGACGGCGAGCCAGCGTTCTCTCTCGGCCTCCACCGCGGCGGTATCGATCTGCTCCCAGGTGAGGTCTTCGACCTTCGCGAAGGCGGTCGACCGCGCCTCGATGCGGTCGAGAGCGGACTCGGCAGCCTGCGCGGAGGACGCGCACTCCTCGTAGCGATCGGCCAGCCGCAGCAGTTGATCGTCGATCTCACGCAGCCGACGGTCGTTCGTGAAGCCCAGCACATTCGCACGGCCCTGCCCGCCGTGGGCGCCTCGGCTCCCCTGGGACATCTGACCGCTGATGGTGAGGGCCTTCTGGTGCTCGCCCAGCTGCGATGACGAGTCCACGCAAACATAGCCGAAGCGATCCTGGAGCCGCTGCTGAAGCCAGCCGGTGAAGGGGGTCGGCAGATAGTCGAGCCGAGCGGGGAGTGTCTTCGGGTCGGCGTTGCGAGCTTCAGGGAGCCCTGTGTGCACGCCCTCGTAGTTCAACCGCTCCGGTGTGCGTATGGAGTTGATGGCGGTGCGGAACGACGACAGGTGCTCGGCATCGATCAGGAGCGTCCTGGCGAAACCCCCGAGCGCCAGGTTGAAGGCCTCGCGCCAGGGCTCGAACTCCGTCCGCAGCTCGATGAGCTCGCCGACGAACGGAAGATCCGACGGGTCGAGTCCGACTGCCTCCGCGAGCAGCGAGCGCGATTCGTCGAGGTGCGCGGGGATGCTGCCGCGCACGCGGCTGGTCCGCTCGCGTTCGTCGCGCAGCCGCCGGATCTCGGCCTCGGCCGTCCTCCGCGCCGTCTCGGCATCGGCGAAGGCTGCACGCGCGTCACGGATGTCAGACTTCGGCGACGAGCCCCGAGCGCCGGACACGAAGGCCTCGAACTGCGCGGGGGTGTCGACGTTCTCCCCGAGATCCCGGACGATCGTGTCGAACTTCGCCCGTTCCCGAGTGACATCCTCCACACGACGCTCGGCGACACGGAGCTCACGCTGCGCCGTCTCGAGGCGGTCGCCGCCGGACTGCCGCAGCACATCGAGAAGCCCTTCGCGCTCGACATCGGCGGCGTCGACGAGCGCACGCTTCTCGCGCACGGCGAGGCTCAGCGCACGGGAGCGTTCCCCCAGCTCCACTTCGACGTCGCGCAGCAGATCCAGACGCCGCTGCGCGTTCCAGAGGGCGGCGAGCGAGGCGGGATCGGTGAACACCCCGACCTCGTCGATCACACGCACGCGCTCGGCGGCCGACGCGATGCGGTCTTTGATCCCTCGGATCGGCTCGAGTGCACTCACCTGCTGCTTCGCGGTGAGCATCCTCGTGCGCGTGCTCTCGAGCTCGTCGAAATGCGCCACGACGGCGTCAGCCGTCGCCATGGTCTCCGGCTCTTCCAGCACGAGCTTCTTGTACAGATCGTCGACCGTCGTGATCTGCTGCCCTGCCTGGATCCTGGCGAGAAGGCTGATCGCCTTGGCGCCGGAACCTGCCGCCCCGATTCCGAGCACCGCCTGCAGCCTCGCCGAGAACTCACGGTCGGTGGCGAGGGTCTCAAGGCCCGTCGCCCGCACCGACGCATCGGAGAGCCGCTGCGTCGCAGCCTTCTCCAGCAGCCCCAGGTCGAAGGGCCCGCTCACCGTCGCCCGAACCCGAACCGTGTCTTCCAGGACGCGCGCATCCGCCGGGATGTACCACGCCCGCACCGCAGTGAACCGCGACCCGTCATGATCGAGCCACGTCGTCGCGATCGCACTCCAGGTGTCTTCGCCGTCTCCGCGGAGCACGCGCAGCTTCGTGCCCTCTTCTGTGCGGGACTCGTCGATCTTCCCGCGCCCGTAGGAGAGGATGTTCCGCTGCTCGTCGCCGCGAGGTCGTCCCGTCACCCCACCGTTGGATGCACCGTTGAACGGCGTCGTATGCGGCATCATCAGGGCGATGTATGCATCCATGAGGGTGGACTTGCCGGAACCCGAGCCACCGCAGAGCAGAGTCGCGTCGGGTGAGAAGCGCACGCGGTGGGGGCCTCCGTCATATCCGCCCCAGTTGATCAGCTGCAGTTCCTCCGCCACCCACTGCTGTCCCCGAGAACCCGCCGGGATGAGTCCGAAGAGCGTGTCGACCATCGTCATCGTTCCACCACTTCCTGCGACCGCAGCCAATCGCGGAGCTCTTTCAGGGTCTCCGCACTGAGGACGACCTCGACGAGCGCGCTGATCCGATAGCGCCCGCTGGTCTCCTCCTGGACGATGCCCTCTCGGTCCAGCCGATCCATCGCGTTGCGGATCGCCTTCTGCTGCCGTGCTGTGCCGCCGTCGACGTCGGTGAAGTAGCTCAGCACGGTCTGCTCGAGATCTTCGATGTCGATGCGCACGGATGCCTCCCCCGCCGCGGACTCGCGCTGATAGACCGTGCGCAAGTGCACGAGCACCAGGGTCTCGGCACGCGTGTACGGGGCGTCCTTGAGTAGAACCGGCATGTCGATCTCGTCGGAGCGGAGCTGCTGCTTGTAGGCGAACCCACGACCGTGGTCGACGACCAGGCGCAGGTACAGGTCGTTCAGGCGAGACTCGATCACCTGCTGATGGTCGAGCAGGAGGGTCCATTCCCGACGGTTGCGTTCCGCAGCGATGAAACGACGCTGGAGGATGTGCGCCAACAGACGCCGGATCTCGGGGTCGAGCGTGCCGCGGTCACCCGCGAAGTGCTCCTCGATGTCGTCTTCCATCGGGACCGGGGCGATGAACGGATCATCGACCGGCGCTTCCGTCACGAGGCTCTCTTCAGGCATGTGCTTCTTCCTTCGGGTTGCGTGCCGTGACGGCGCCGAACGCGAAACGTCGCGTCGAACCGTCCGGGCGCACCGCTTCGACCACCGACACCGCATCGCTCTCGGTCATGCCGTTTCGGTGGGCGATCTCGAGCAGTCCGACGAGGTCGACGGGGCGACGGGTGTCGTCGGCACCCTCCGCGAACGCGGCGGCGAGGTCGAACTCCGGGCCGAGACCTGCGACGTACTCCTCGAGCTCGGCGTAGCGCGGACCGCCCCATGCGCGGGAATCGACGTCGGCGAACTCGACATCGCCGGCATCTGCCAGAGGAGCAGGGACGGCCGGCGGGCGAATGCTGGAGACGGTCTGTCTGAGGTGCCCCAGATCGACCAGCGGAAGGCTGCGCACCGGTGCAGCGCTCGCTCCCGCGCCATCCCAGACGTGCAGAGCGGCGATGACGTCGCGAAGAAGATCGTCGATCTGACGGTCCCGCAGCGGATCATGCGTCTTCACCTGGCCGGTGATGACGTGCGACGCCCGCCGTTGTGCGGCCAGGACCTCCTCCACGCCGAGTTCCACCCGACGCCCGATGGCATCGAGCTCGGCGCGTTGAGTGTTGTCGAGCATGCGGGCGAACGGCTGGCGGAGCAGGCCGTGCAACTGATCGGTGAGCGCGTCGATGCGATCCGGGTCGCCGATCAGCCGGAGGGCGCCGGCGAAGGCACGCCCTTCGGGAGTCGAGTTCATGACGTCCTGCGCGCGCTGCAGATACTCGCGGAGCACCTCGCCGGTCGGCCGCTCGTCGCGCCGCAGATGGGCGACGACGTCGCGCTGCATGAGCTTGAGCGACTCGGCGACCCGGGTGAAGTCGGCCGGGAGCTCACGCGCCAGATGCAGCACGTTCTCGGCTTCTTCGAAGAGCTCCTCGTCATCCAGCGGGTCGGCTCGCCCCGACTCCTCGATCCGGTCGATCTCGGCGTCGAGGACGGCGCGTTCCTCGCGGAGACGTGCGAGTCGCCGGACCGGATCGGCCTCGGCACTGTCCGCCAGGTGTTCCACGGCTTCGAGAAGCGTGCGCACCCGCGAGTTGGAGACACGCGTGCGACCGCCGCCGGTGCGACCCGCGATCTCCAGCGCCTCCACAGCATGCGCGGACAGCCGGTACACCTCGACGTCCTCGTCGATCTGCTGCACCAGCCAGCCAAGCCGGACCCAGTTCCTGGCGACGTCGCGGCCCGTGCCTGCCGGAACACGACGGTCGTCTTCGTCATACCCCGCGCCGCGCAGCTCGTCGAGGATCTCGGAGAGCTCGGCCTGGGCATCGGCGATCGGGATGGATGCGCGGTCGGCCGTGAACAGGAGAGAAAGCGATGCGACGACGAAGGGCGCGAACCGACCGTGGAGCAGATCGAGGGTCGGAGTGCTGAATGCGGTGACAGCGCGGGAGAATGCCGCTTCAGCTCGTGTTCCTGTCACGTATTCACATTACTCGGCGCCCTCGACATCGTCGGACGCGACGCGGGTCGACGGCGCAGCCCGACCGAACGCCTACCGCGAGAACTCGGTGCGCGTGAGCGGAGAGCTCTCTCGCGATGCCGTGACCAGAAACGTCACGGTATCCGGCAGGTAGCGGTCTTCGCCGTACTCGATCGGCTCGCCCCCAGGGGCGTAACTCACCCGCCGCACCCGCAGCAGCGGGCTCGCACGACGGACTCCGAGCAGGTCGGCGTCGGCGCTGGAGACGGAGACGGCGTCGATGGCGTGCTCGGCGAACGCAGTCACCACCCCGAAGTCGCGGGTCAGCGCGTCGACGACAGAGGCTTCGTCATCGGCGATCGCAACGACTTGATCGGCGATCCAGTGGGGATAGCACGTGCGCTCCAGCATCACATCGCGCCCGTCGATGCTGCGCGTCCTGGTCACGCGGAGTACCCGCGCCCTGGGGCTCACCCACAGCCGGCGCGCCTCGGCCGCTGTCGCCTCGCCGAACTCCTTGCGACGCACTCGGCCGCCGGGCTTCATCCCTTTGGAGCGGGCCCACTGGGCGAACGACCGTAGCTCCTCGAACGACTGGCTCTGACGGCCCGAACGGACGATCCACCCCGTGCCCTGAACCGGGGACACCAGCCCCCGGTCCTCGAGCCCCGCGAGTGCGCGGCGCACGGTCCCGCGGGCAGATCCGTAGTGCAGACCCAGCTTCGTCTCGGAGGGGAGGCTCGACCCGGGGACGAACTCCCCGTCGATGATCCTGGTCATCAGATCGCTCATGATTTCGCGGTGTGAGCGCGCGGTCGCCGGTGGCACGGTCTCACACTAGGCGAGCCGCACGGCCTCTGAACGCGCGAACAGGACAGCAGTTCACAGTTGTCCCGCGTGTCGCCCCGGGAGCAGCGATCGTTCAGCGGTCGTTCATCTGCGCGCCGTCCTCTGCACACCGAGGCGCGGGGTAATCATCCGGTGCCCCCGTCGATGACCCTCCCCCACCGCCACCTCGCAGAATGGCCCTCCGCCGTGCTCTTCGACCTCGACGGCACGCTCGTCGACAGCGAAAGCGTGTGGCTCGACACGATTCGTTCCCGGCTGGAGCGCGTCGGTGCACCGGTCTCGCCGACCCAGCTCGCCGACTTCGAGGGGCTCTCGAGCATCGACGCCGCACGCATACTGATCGCGGCCGAGGGGCTTGCCGCTGACGAGACGGAGGTCGTCACCGAGCTCGAAGACCACACGATCGGCACCTTCGCCGGTCGCCTGCGCTGGATCCGGGGCGCAGAAGAGGCGCTCCGTGGCTTGCGGCGGGAGGGCGTCCCGCTCGCCCTGGTCACGAGCTCGTCGCGCCGCTGGGTCGCCGCGGTCGAGGAGAGCGTGCACCTCGGCGCCTTCGACGCAGTGGTCACCGCCGATGACGTCCGGCATACGAAACCTCACCCCGAGCCCTACCAGCGGGCGGTCGGCCTACTCGGTGTCGACCCCAGCCACTGCCTCGTGTTCGAGGACTCGATGGTCGGGGCCCATGCCGCCCTCACCGCCGGCTGCCGAGTGGTGCAGGTGCGACCTGACGAGCACGGAGTGACCGGTACGACCGACCGGATCCCCGACCTCAGTCGTGTGACCCCGCCGTGGATCGCCTCCCTGCTGACCCGCGACCCCGCACTCCCCTGACCTCTCCCGCAGCCCACCCTCGTTCGAACCCGACCACCCCACGTGAGGAATCCCCATGTCGACCACTGAGCATCCGATGAAGACGCGCTCCCGTCCCGAGGCGACGCTGCGTCGTGCGCTGGGCGGAGGGGTGATCGCGGCGACGACCGCATTCGCCCTGCTCGTTCCCGCCCTCCCGGCAGCGGCTATCGTCCCGACGGCTCCACCCGCCGCAGAGCCGATGACCCAGCAGCGCATCGATGCAGCAAACGATGCGTACAACGGCGTGGACGCGAAACTCGAGTTCATCACGATGTCCGACACCGAGCTCGGCGGCGCCGCCACTGCCGACAAGACCTCGGAGCAGGTCGCCTATGAGGGAGCGAAGCCGCATTTCCAGGCGATCCGGTCCTGGGCGGACGCGAAGGGCTTCGACCCCAGCGTCGTCGTCGACAACGGCGACGTCGTCGGTGCGAACGATCCCGAGTACTCCGCCCACCTGGCGGGCGACAGCGAGAAGGTCGCAGGCTGGTATCGCGCGGTCGAACGGGTCATGCGCGAGAGCTTCCCCGAGTCGCAGGTGCTGCTCACCCAGGGCAACCACGACATCGCCGATCTGATGGGCAAGACGTTCGAGTCCGCGCGGGCGGATGCACCCGCCGGTGCGCCGGAGTGGTTCTACCCGAACGCCGACACTGCATATGTGAGCAACTTCCACACGACGATCGAGGGCATCGACTTCATCGGCCTCGACTACAACGGCACGAGCACGTTCGGCTACGGCGGGCAGCGCACCGGATATCAGGCCTTCCTCACCAGCACGCTGCAGGGCATCGCTGCGAAGCCCGACTACGACCCCGCCAAGCCGATCTTCGTCTCGATCCACAGCGGCTACTCCGGCACCTCACTCGGCGGACCGTTCCACGGCGACTACGACCTCGCCGGCCCCGATCTGCAGCGCATCCTCGCCTCCTATCCCCAGGTGATGCTCGGCTCGGCGCACACGCACTTCTCATCGAACCCCGAGACGAGCATCTTCCAGAAAGACTTCACGGTCTACGAGAACGCATCGATGAACTACATCTACCAAGATGTTCCGAGCGACTTCATCGGCGGTGGGTACTTCGGTGGCAACCAGGGCGATGCCGCCGCCGGAGTACCGCAGAAGAGCGCGAACTTCGTCTCGGTGCTCGCCGACGGCAGCACCGTCATCCGCCGTTTCGATGTCACCCACCAGCGCTGGATCGGCATGCCCTGGGTGGTCGACACGGCCAAGGGCAAGAGCGGTTTCACATACACCGCCGCGCAGCGCAGTACGACCGCGCCGTGGTGGGGCGTGGCCGCTATCACTGCTACCGATGTCACCGAGGAGTCGCTCACGCTCCGCTTCGACCAGGCCAAAGACGACGAACTCGTGAACTACTACGAGGTCGAGGTTCGCGACCAAGCCGGCAATCCGGTCTCGTTCACCGCGAACCAGATGCCCGACTTCGGGAACAACCCGGCAAAGTCCGTCACCGGATCGTTCAAGGCGTACTCCCGGTTCTACATGACTCCGAACACGATGGGCTTCGACATCCGCAGCCTGAAGGCGGCCAAGAACTACACCGTCACGGTCACCGCGTACGACGACTTCCAGAACGCGTCGGAGCCGCTCACCGGCACGGTGCGCACAGCCGGTGAGCTCATCTTCCCCGACTTCCCCGAGGCACCGGCGCCCGCTCCTGACGGCGAATTCCTGCACCTCGCCTTCGAGGGCGACCTCGGCGACACCGGCTCGCACGCGGGCACAGCACCCGTGGCGAAGCCTGTGGGCTCGGTCTCCTATGTCGCCTCCGACCGCCCCGGGTCTTCGGGAACGGCCGCGCGCATCGGCGGCGGCGCAGGCAGCTACATCGACCTCGGGTCGCGCCCCGAGTTCGACCTCGGCACCGACAAGGACCTGACGATCGGCTTCTGGACGAAGGTCACCGGCGTCAGCGGGTACGGCGCGATCATCAGCAACAAGAACTGGGCGAACTGGTACCGCTCCGGCATCAACCTCGCACCGGAGGGAACCAACACCGGCAAGCTCGAGTTCACGCTCGGCGACGGCACCAACGGCGTCTACGCCACCGGCGACGTCGGCGAGTACCGCGGCTCCTGGCACCACATGACGCTCACGGTCGACCGCACGCGCAACATCGCGAGCACTTACATGGACGGCGTGCTCGCGAAGGAGACGAGCATCGCGGGCATCGGCAGCATGACCAGCGGGCTGAACATGCTCGTGGGCGTCGACGGGAGCAAGAGCTACGGCATCGGTCTCGACATGGACGACCTGAAGATGTGGGACACGGCGCTGAATGCAAGCGAGGTCGCGGGGCTGTACGCCGCGGACGATTCCTCCGCCGAGACTGCCGCTCTCGCACAGGCGGTCGAGTACGCGACCGAGCTGATGAACGCGAACGATGTCGAGGCCGTGAACGGCCGGGTCTTCGATCAGACGCTCACCGATGCACTCGCCACGGCGACGGCGAACAGCTCCGCCCTACTGGCGGGGACTGCGGCCCCGGTCGACAGTGCGGTGGCCGCGGCTGCTGCCAGGGCCGCTGCCGCGACACCGACGAAGGAACAGCTGCGCACGAGCTTCGATGCGCTGAAGACCGCCGTCGACGCGGTGGAGGCGCAGCCCGTGCGATTCAGCTATCGAACCGAGGTCCGGGGCGGGACCGTGTCGCCTGCGGAAGGCGTCGCCGATCGTGGCGGCGTGGTGCGCCTGGCACTCGCTCCGGCTGACGGCTTCCGGATAGAGGGCTCCACGGTCGCGGTCAGCGGCGTCACGAGCTTCGCCATCGAAGGCAGCGAGCTGGTGTTGACCGGCGTGGAGAGCAGGGTGCTCGCCTCGGTGGAGTTCGCCCAGGTCGATGACGGCGGCCCCGGGGAAGGCGAGAACGGCGGCCCCGGCAACGGCGGCAACGGGAACGACGGCACCGGCGGCACCGGCACGAAGCCCGGATCCGATGACGCGTCGAAGGCCCTGGCCACGACGGGTGCGGACGCAGCGATGGGCTGGGTCTGGGCGGGCCTCGCCGCGACGCTGATGGCTGCCGGCGCCTGGCTCCTCCGCCTGCGTCGACGCTCGGCCTAGCAACGCTCGATGCTGCCCCCTGCATCCGATCCCGTCCGCGGATGATCGGATGCAGGGGGCAGCATCATTCCCGGCGCGACGGGCCGCTCCCGCCGCGCGCCTGGCCTGCACCGACCACTAAGACGGGGCACGTCTCAGCCCGCGACGGCGCCACCGTCGCCGGCCAGCCCGAGCGCTGCCAGAGCATCCCGCGCTTGTGCACCGGCGGTTGCCCGATCCGGCGCAGGGCGCAGACCCAGTAGGCGCTGACGATGGGGCTCCCCGAGAAGCAGCGTGAAGAGCTCCTCGGCGCGGACGACGTCATCGTCCGGCAGCAGCGACTGCAATCTCGCGATGTACCCACGAGGGCCCTCCTCGTAGAACCGGCGAGCGAGCTCGGGGAACCGTCGAGCCTCGCCGATCATCAGTCCATGCAGGCCCACCGCCTCGTCCGACTGCAGCGTGAACACGATGTCTTCGGCGAGTTGCTCGAGACCTTCGTCCGGCTCGTGCTGCCGGAGCGTCCGCTCGCGGAGACGTTCCACCGCAGCGAGGAAGATCTCGGTGCGGTCGCCGATGTAGACGTAGATCGTCCGCTTCGTCACGTGCGCCTCGGCGACGATGTCGTCGAGTGTGACCTGTTCGAACCCGCCCTCGACGAAGAGCCGCACAGCGGCGTCGAGGATGTCGTCGCGGCGCTGAGCCCGCTCATCCGCGGTAGGCCGACCGCGCTTGCGTCGTGGCGGGCTGTCCTCGATCTCCGGCATCCGATCCTCCTCGTGCACAGAACAACTATCATCGATTCTGGAATGATCCGTAGTTAGTTTCATTACTGGCGCGACGATCGCACCGCTCACCCCAGGCGAGAAGGAGAACCCTCATGCCCCCAGCCCGCACCGCCCGAACGACGAAGACCACGGCCGCACGTCCGCCGCAGTCCTCCCCCTCCGACGACCAGCTGCGCGCCCTCCATCGTCAGATGGTCCTGATCAGACGCTTCGAAGAACGAGCCGCACGCGCATACGCCGAAGCCAAGGTCGGCGGATACTGCCACCTCAACCTCGGAGAAGAAGCGACCGTCGTGGGGCTCATGGCCGCCCTCGAGAAGAGCGACTACGTCTACGCCAACTACCGGGAGCACGGCTACGCGCTCGCCAGAGGGATTTCGCCGGAACGGGCGATGGCCGAGCTCTACGGACGCACGGACGGGGTCTCGCGCGGGTGGGGCGGGTCCATGCACATGTTCGATCTCGACTCCCGATTCATGGGCGGCTATGGAATCGTCGGCGGACAGATCCCCCTCGCTACGGGCACCGCACTCGCGATCGACTATCGCGGCGGCACCGAGGCCGTCATGTGCCTCATGGGCGATGGCACGACGAACATCGGAGCCTTCCACGAGTCACTCAACATCGCCGCGCTCTGGGAACTGCCGATCGTGTACGTCGTCAACAACAACGGACTCGGGATGGGGACGACCGTCGAGCAGTCCTCGGCAGAACCTGAGCTGTACAAGCGCGCCTCCTCGTACCGCATGGCTTCCGCCCGCGTCGACGGTGGTGACCCGGTCGCCGTGCTCGATGCCGCACGCATCGCACTCGCCAGCGCCAGGGCAGGCCGGCCCTATCTCCTGGAGACGATGACCGGCCGGATGAAGGGGCACTCCGTCGTCGACCCCGCCCGCTACCGCTCCGAAGACGAGCGCGCCGCCGCCCGAGCCGCCGATCCGGTCGCGATTTTCGCCGCTTCCCTGCGCGAACGAGGCGTCCTCGGAGAGGGGGAGATCGAGAAGATCGATGCCGAGATCACGGCCGACGTCGCCGCCGCGGCGGCATTCGCCGACGCGAGCCCGGAACCAGACGTCTCCACGCTCTTCGACTACACGTACGCGACACCCGTTCCGAACGACTCACGGCGCCTCCCCGGCGACGCTCTCTTCCCCGCACCGCCGAGACCGCACGAGCTCGTATCCCCAGGGGGTGTCCGTTGAGCGTCATCAGCTACCGGCAGGCTCTGCACGATGCACTCCGTCTCGAGATGCTGCGAGACGACGACGTGTTCCTCATCGGAGAGGAGATCGGGCGCTTCGAAGGGTCTTACAAGATCACGGCCGGCCTGCTCGACGAATTCGGCCCGAAACGCGTCCGGGACACCCCCATCGCGGAAGAGGGCTTCACCGGTGCGGCGATCGGAGCGGCGATGGTGGGGCTCCGCCCGGTCGTCGAGATCATGACGATCAACTTCTCGCCGCTCGCGCTCGACCAGATCGTGAACCACGCCGCGAAGATCTACGGCATGTTCGGCGGCCAGGCCCATGTGCCCCTCGTCATCCGCACCCCCGGAGGCGGCGGGCAGCAGCTCGGCGCGACCCATTCGCAGAACATCGAGCTGTACTACGCGTTCGTCCCCGGGATGAAGGTCGTGGCCCCTGCCACCCCCGCCGATGCCAAGGCACTGATGCTCGCCGCCATCCGCGATGAGGATCCCGTCCTCGTCCTCGAGAACCTGGCGCTGTACAACACCACCGGCGAGGTGCCCGACGAACTCGAGCCGGCCGAGATCGGCCGCGCCTCGGTCGCCCGTGAGGGCAGCGACATCACCGTGGTCGCCTACTCCCAGATGACGCTCGTCGCTTTGGAGGCCGCTGAGCGCCTGGCCGCCGAAGGCATCGACGTCGAGATCGTCGACCTGCGCAGTCTGCGGCCTCTCGACCGCGAGACCATCGTCGCATCCGTGCGCAAGACGAACTGCGCCGTGACCCTGGAAGACGACTGGCTCACCTACGGCATCGGCGCGGAGATCGCCGCCACGATCAGCGACGGCGCCTTCGACTGGCTCGACGCCCCAGTCCGCCGGGTCGCCATGGCAGAGGTGCCGATGCCGTACGCCAAGTCCCTGGAAAGCGCCGCGCTGCCGTCTGTCGACGACGCCGTCACCGCCATCCGCGAAACGCTCGACGCCGTCGCCCGGCGCCGATGAGAACGAAGAAGAGACCATGATCGACATCCTCATGCCCCGCCTCTCCGACACGATGACCGAGGGAGCGATCGCCGCCTGGCACAAGAAGCCGGGCGACGTCGTCGCCCCCGGCGATCTCCTGCTCGAGGTCGAGACCGACAAGGCCCTGATGGAACAGGAGGCCTATGACGCCGGCGTGCTCGCGGAGATCCTCGTACCCGAGGGCGAGAACGTCGCCATCGGCACACCGATCGCACGGCTCGACGACGGCAGCGGCACCCCCGCCCCTTCGGCAGGAGACGTCCCCGCCCCGAACAGCGCCATGCCGGCACCATCCGCTCCGGTGCCGACGAGCGTCGAAGACGCGACAGCGACGGCGGTTCCGGCAGCGGCGGCGCGCGTGGCGGCGACGCCGCTCGTGCGCCGCATCGCCAGGGAGCACGGAATCGACCTCTCGGTGGTCACCGGCACGGGACCAGGAGGGCGCATCGTCAGGGCCGACCTCGACAGCCCGATCGTCGCGCCTGCTCCGGCGCCCGAAGACCGCGCACTCGCTGCGGACGTGGTCCCCTTCGACGCCACTCGCCGGATCATCGCCGCGCGGATGTCTGAGACCACGTCAATCCCGACCTTCACAGCGACATCCTCGGCACGGATCGACGAGCTCCTCGCGCTGCGCGCGCGTATCAACGAGACCACGGCGTCCGCGGCGCGCATCAGCATCAACGACCTCTTCGTCAAGGCGGTGGCCCTGGCCCTGCGGGCTCACCCCGGGATCAATGCCTCCTACTCCCCTGCCGGCGGCGGCGCCACGCTCCTGCACCGCGACGCCCATATCGGAGTGGCGATGGCGGCTCCCGCAGGACTGGTGGTCCCCGTGGTGCGTGCGGCGGACGCCGCGACGATAACGACCATCGCCGCTCGCACACGGGATCTCGCGGAGCGGGCCGCTGAGCGCCGGCTCAGTGCGGCAGAGCTGAGCGGTGGCACCTTCACCGTCAGCAACCTCGGCATGTTCGGCGTCGACCACTTCACGGCGATCATCAATCCGCCGCAGGGAGCCATTCTCGCGGTCGGAGGAATCCGCGAGGAGCTGACACTCGTCGACGAGCGGGTGATCGCCCATCGGCGGATCAGCTACACGCTCACGGCCGATCACCGGATCATCGACGGCGCCCTGGGCGCTCAGTTCCTGGCGACGCTGACGCACCTGCTCGAAGAACCGCTGCAGCTGCTCCTGTGAGCCGAAGTGCGGGGGCTTCAGGGCTCCCGCACCTGGCGGTCGATCACTTCCACGCACGCCTCGGAAACGAAGAAACCCCCGCCTGAGCGGGGGTTTTCATCTTGCTGGGGTACCTGGACTCGAACCAAGAACAACGGAACCAGAAACCGCCGTGTTGCCAATTACACCATACCCCAAGGGCGAAACCTGAGCCTCGCACCGAGATTCAAGCTTACCCGAGCGACGGCCGAACGCCAAAACCACCGGCGTGTGCCGCCGCTCGGGCGCGTCGCACCTCAGCTCGCGAGGAAAGCGGAGAGCGCGCGCAGACGGCGCAGGGACTCGTCCTTGCCCAGCAGCTCCATCGACTCGAACAGCGGCGGCGAGATCCGCCGGCCCGTGATGGCCACGCGCGGCGGGCCGTAGGCGATGCGCGGCTTGAGCTCGAGCTTCTCGACCAGCTCTGCGGCCAGCGCCTCCTGGATCTTCTCGGGCGTGAACTCCTCCACCGGCTCGAGAGCCACGATGCACGCGTCGAGCACCTCGGCGGCGTTGGCCGGCAGACCCTTGAGCGCATCCTCGGCGTACGAAACCTCGTCGCTGAAGAGGAAGCCGACCATACCGGGGACCTCACCCAGCAGCTGCACGCGCTCCTGCACGAGGGGCGCGACGCGGAACGCCATCACCAGCTGCTCGTGCGTGGGCTCGTCGAAGAGACCGGCTGCGGCGAGGTACGGGATCGTCCGCTCGGCGAAGTCCTTCTCCCCCAGCATCCGGATGTGGTCGCCGTTGATCGACTCGGCCTTCTTCTGGTCGAAGCGTGCCGGGTTCGGGTTGACGTTGACGATGTCGAACGCGGCGGTGAACTCGCCGAGCGAGAACACGTCGCGGTCGGGGCCGATCGACCAGCCGAGAAGCGCGAGGTAGTTGAGCAGCCCCTCGGGGATGAAACCGCGGTCGCGGTGCAGGAACAGGTCGGCCTGCGGGTCGCGCTTGGAGAGCTTCTTGTTGCCGGTCTCGCCCAGCACGAGCGGCATGTGCGCGAAGCGGGGCACGAACGTCGTGACGCCCGCGTCGATGAGTGCGGCGTAGAGCGACAGCTGGCGCGCGGTCGACGGCATGAGGTCTTCGCCGCGCAGCACGTGAGTGATGCCCATGAGCGCATCGTCGACCGGGTTCACGAACGTGTACAGCGGCACGCCGTTCGGGCGCACGACCACGAAGTCGGGGAACGAGCCGGCGGGGAACGTGACCTCGCCGCGGATGAGGTCGACGTAGGTGACGTCTTCGTCCGGCACGCGCAGGCGCAGGGCGGGCTGACGGCCTTCGTCGCGGAACGCCGCCTTCTGCTCGTCGGTCAGGTCGCGGTCGAAGTTGTCGTACCCGAGCTGCTTGGCACGGCCGGCTGCCTCGTTGCGGGCGTCGATCTCCTCGGCCGTCGAGTAGCTCTCATAGAGCGCACCCGTGGCGATGAGCTTGTCTATCACCTCACGGTAGATGTCGTGGCGCTCCGACTGCCGGTACGGAGCGTGCGGTCCGCCGACCTCGACACCCTCGTCCCAGTCGATCTTGAGCCACGTGAGAGCGTCGACGAGCTGACGGAAGCTCTCCTCGCTGTCGCGGGCGGCGTCGGTGTCCTCGATGCGGAACACCATCTTCCCGCCGTTGTGGCGGGCGTAGGCCCAGTTGTAGAGAGCCGTGCGGACCATGCCGACATGCGGCAGACCGGTCGGCGAGGGGCAGAAACGGACGCGGACGTCGGCACCACTGACAGTCGTGGTGAGGGGGTGAGGGGTAGCCATAGCCCTTCGATTCTACGGGGACGCCGCGTTCCGCCGTCGGCCTTCCGGACCGCTCAGTCGGCGGTGCCCACCGCCGCGCTGCAACCTCACCCTCCCGGGCAGTCGCAGTCGCCTCCGCTGTGGCATTGGCAGACCGGTGGCGGGTAGTCCGCCACCGTGACCACCTCCCGTACCTGCAGGTCCCCGAAGGGTACGACTTGTTCGTAGCCGGCTACATCGGCGACGTCACCGCATGCGGCACCCTCCACGCGGATCTCGGCGGCGGCCGTCGGGAAGACGAGATCGATGCAGGTCACGGCGTTCGACTGCTGGTACCCCAGCCCTCCGCCTGTCTGCGCGCCGCCGTCTACTGCGAGGGTCAGGGTGACGCTGTCCTCGGACTCGTCCAACGCCAACAGGGTGTACGAATGGTTGCCGTCGTCCGCACCGACTCGCGCATCACCGATGAAGTCGAGTCCCGCGATGGCGGCTTCCGGGTCGCTGACGATCTGGTCGCGGTACTCCCACAACACGTCTTGGGCCCCTTCGACCGCGTCAGCGAGGCTGTCCCTGACCAGGGTATCGATGCTCGGTGCGCAGCCTGTGGTCACGCCGATCGTCAGGGCGAGCACGACGCCCGCGGCGACTCGTCCGGCGAGGTGGGTCATGGATATGACCGTAGCGCAGGGCCGTGCCCCATCCGCGAACGCTCAGGGCAGCGCTCGCGGCCCCGCGCTCACGGCCACCGCCGCGCGATGCTCCAACGGCAGCGCCCCCTGCACACTCCGCTCGGCCGCGACCACCTCGAACGCCGCGCGGAAGCGGTGCCGGTCAACAGGTTCGAGCCCCGCATAGAGGGCCCCGGCGCCGGCCACTCCCCCTTCGACCGAGCGCCACAGTGCGGCCGGATCCGCGTTCCAGATCCAGCCGACCTCTGTGACCGTGACGGACCGCAGCCCGGCTTCCTCCAGCATCCGCCCGAATCCGTCGGCCGTCCGCTCGAAATCCTCGGTGGTCGGGAGTCGATCGCCCGCTAACGGAACGATCCCGGCACGCTCACTGATCTCGGCCCAGAGCCAGGAGGGCGAAAGCGTCCAGGTCGTCGCCACGACGGCACCCCGGCTGATCCGTCGCAGCTCCGCAGCGGACGAGCGCGGAGATGCGACATGATTCAGCACGAAGTTCGCGACCGCGACGTCGAACGCTCCGTCCGCGAACGGAAGTTCAGGAAGTGCGCCGTCGATCGTCTCGATCAACGGGTGCAGCCGACGCGAGGCCGCGCGCATGGTGGGCTCCGGTTCACATGCGCTGACACCCCAGCCCTCCGCCGACCATGCCGCCGCGAGCGTGCCGTCTCCGGCGCCGACGTCGACCAGGCGGCGGCCGTTCGGTTCCCCCAGCGCATCGCGCATCGTGGGGAACGTGCCCGCGCACAGGGCGGCGTACGACGCGGAGTAGGCCTCGCCGACACCGGCCCAGTCCTTCATCGTGCCCCGGAGCGCGCCAGTGGAGACAGCGCGACGATCGCGACGACCAGGACGAACGCGGCGATGCCGAGGCCCGAATACTGGAAGTTCGACAACACCACACCGGCCAGCACCGAGCCTGCCGCTGCCGAAAGACTCATCAGAGAGTCGCTGCGGCCCTGTCGGCGCGTGCGGAGCTCGGGTGCCGAGGCCTCGGTGAGTAGAGCGGCACCTGCCACCGTCGCCGCGCTCCATCCCAGGCCCAGCAGAATGAGCGCGACCATCACCCCCCAGGCCTCCGTGCCCGTGAACACGGCGAATGCGAGGGCGCCGGCGAGCAGTATCTGTCCGAGCAGCACGACCCTGAGTCGGCCCCAGCGGTCGGCCAGCACACCGAACACCGGAGACAGAGCGTACATCCCGCCGACGTGCAGAGCGATGGTGATCCCCACCAGCGCAGACACATCAGCCGGAGTCGCGGCCATGCCACCGGCGCCGTGCGCCATGTGCGACAGGTGCACTGGCGTCATCGCCATGACCGAGGCCATGACGACGTGAGAGCCGGCGATCGCGAAGATCGCATATCGCGCGACTCGCGGGCGGTCGGCCTGGGACACCCCTGTCGCGGCAGCCGCCGCCTTCGCCAGACGCTGTGCCGCGAGGAGCGGGTCCGGGCGCAGGGCGACGATGTACAGCACCAAAGCCACGCACTGCGCGACGAAGGAGAACAGATAGGAGCCGGTCTGCGGCGGCATCCCGACCGCCTGGCCGACGATCTCGCCAGGACCGAGCAGAAGCGGCCCTGCGACTCCGCCGATAGTGGTCGACCAGACGACGATCGAGAGATCGCGGCCCCGATGCTGCGGCGCGGCGAGATCGGTCGCGGCGAATCGCGACTGGAGGTTGCCGGCGTTGCCCGCGCCGATCATCAGGATGCCGGCGAGCAGAAGGGGGAACACCCGCAACGAGGCGGCGAGGATCACGACGGCGATGCCCACCAGCGCGAAGAGGTTGCCGAGCGTGAGAGCACGACGCCGTCCGACGCGAGCCGCGAGCCGGGCGAGCGGGATGGCACATGCCGCCGCACCCAACGTGACGGAGGCCGTGGCGAGACCCGACAGTGCGTCGTTCCCCGAGATGTCGGCCGCCAGGAGCGCGCCGAGCGAGACCGTGGCCCCGAAGGCGATCCCACCCAGCACCTGCCCGAACGACAGCACCAGCACGGTGCGCCGCTGGACCGCCGTCTGCTGCGCCGCCGTCAGGGCGACGTCGGTCATGGCGCTGGTACGGCGTCGCGCACGGTGTTGCGCAGGATTCCCAACCCCGAGATCTCGACCTCGACGACGTCTCCGGCAACGAACGTGCCGACACCGGCCGGCGTTCCCGTCATGATGACATCGCCGGGAAGCAGGGTGAACACCGCCGAGGCGTATTCGATGATCGCCGGCACCGAGTGGATCATGTCGGTGAGCGGCGCGTGCTGGCGCACCTCGCCGTTGACCCGTGTCTCGATCGTGGCCTTCGAGGAATCGAAGTCGGTCTCGATCACCGGCCCGAGCGGGCAGAACGTGTCGAAGCCCTTCGCACGCGCCCACTGGCCGTCCTTGCGCTGCAGGTCGCGTGCGGTCACGTCGTTGCCGATCGTGTAGCCGAGCACGTAGTCGAGCGCGTTCTCCGCCTTCACGTTCTTCGCGATCTTCCCGATGACCACGACGAGCTCGCCCTCGTACTCGGTGCGCTCGGACAGCGTCGGGCGCACGATCGTGTCGCCGGGGCCGATCACAGAGGTGTTCGGCTTGAGGAACAGCAGCGGCTCCTCGGGAGCCACTCCCCCCATCTCAGCGGCGTGGTCGTGGTAGTTCTTGCCGACGCAGACCACCTTGGACCGCGGAATCACGGGCGCGAGCAGAGCCGCATCCGCCAAGGGCACGCGTGCCCCGGTGGTCTCGTACCCTGCGAACATCGGGTCTCCGGCCAGCACCACGAGCTCACGCTCGTCGATGATCCCGTACATGATGGCTTCGTCGTGGCTGAACCGGGCGATCTTCATGGGATCCAGCCTACCGAGCGCAGTCCACCTCGCCGAGACCCACCGCAGACGCCGAGACCCACGCCCGCAGGTGGCAGCAGGCGTGGGTCTCGGCGGTGAGCGTGGGTCTCGACCGATCAGGCGTCGAGGCGCAGGAGCCAGCCGTGCTTGTCCTCGCGACGGCCGTACTGGATGTCGGTGAGCTCCTCGCGCAGGGAGAGCGCGAGCTCGCCCAACGGCTGCGGCTCGTCGAAGCCCTCGCCGACGAGCGCGCCGATCGGGGTGACGACCGCGGCCGTGCCGCACGCGAACACCTCGACGATGTCGCCGGAGGCCACGCCTTCGCGCCACTCGTCGATCGAGATCGGTCGCTTCTCGACCGTGTAGCCGCGGTCCTCGGCGAGCTGCAGGAGAGAGTCGCGCGTGATGCCCTCGAGGATGCTGTCCGACTCCGGGGTGACGACACGGCCGTCCTTGAAGACGAAGACGACGTTCATACCGCCGAGCTCCTCGACGTTGCGGTGCTCGTTCAGGAACACGACCTGGTCACAGCCCTTGGCACTCGCCTCGCTCTGAGCGAGCAGGCTCGATGCGTAGTTGCCGCCGGTCTTCGCCTTGCCCGTTCCGCCCTTGCCCGCGCGGGCGTACTCCTCGGAGAGCCAGATGCGCACCGGCTTCACACCGCCGGAGAAATAGGCGCCTGCGGGGCTCGCGATCACGTAGTAGGCGACCTTCTGCGCCGCCCGCACGCCGAGGAACGCCTCTTTGGCGAACATGAACGGGCGCAGGTACAGGCTCTGGTCGGCTCCGCCCGGCACCCAGCGTCCGTCGACGGCGACGAGCTCGCGCAGCGACTGGATGAAGTACTCGGTCGGCAGTTCGGGCAGCGCGAGGCGACGAGCACTGGCCTGCAGACGCGCGGCGTTGCGGTCGGGCCGGAAGGTGTGGATCGAGCCGTCGGCGTGACGGTAGGCCTTGATGCCCTCGAAGATCTCCTGCGCATAGTGCAGGACGGAGGCCGCCGGGTCGAGCGGGATCGGACCGTAGGGCTGCACACGCGGACGGTGCCATCCGCCCTTGGCCGACCAGCAGATGTCGACCATGTGGTCGGTGAAGACCACACCGAACCCAGGATTCTCCAGTGCCTCGGCGAGCCGGGCAGGTGAAGCCGCGTTCAGGTTCTTCATGACGAGGAACTCCAGTGGAGCCACGGTCGCCTCTGCATCGATGGTCGTCATCTCGTCTTCCATTCCTCGTGGGTGGGCGCATCTTCGCGCCCGTTCAGCCTACGCCTGCGGTCAGAGGCGTGCAGCGATCGCGGAGCCGATCTCCGCCGTCGTACGGGCCGCCGTGCGGGCGGCGATGTCGGCCTCGACCGCGGCGCTCACGCGTGCGGATTCCTCGGCGAGACCGAGGTGGTCGAGCAGCAGCGCGATCGAGAGGATCGCGGCGGTCGGGTCGGCCTTCTGCTGCCCCGCGATGTCGGGAGCGGAGCCGTGCACGGGCTCGAACATCGAGGGGAACGCACCGTCGGGGTTGATGTTCCCCGATGCGGCGAGGCCGATGCCGCCGGTGACCGCGCCGGCGAGGTCGGTGAGGATGTCACCGAACAGGTTGTCGGTCACGATCACGTCGAAGCGCGAGGGGTCTGTGACCAGGAAGATCGTGGCGGCGTCGACGTGCAGGTAGTCGACGGCGACGTCGGGGTGCCCGGCTGCGACCTCGTTCACGATGCGCTGCCAGATCGCGCCGGCGTGCACGAGAACGTTGGTCTTGTGCACGAGCGTCACCTTCTTGCGACGACGCTCTGCGAGCTCGAACGCGTAGCGCACGACGCGCTCGACGCCGAATGCGGTGTTCACCGAGGTCTCGTTCGCGATCTCGTGCGGCGTGCCCTTGCGGATCGCGCCGCCGTTGCCGACGTAAGGTCCCTCCGTGCCTTCACGCACCACGACGAAGTCGATTTCGCCCGGGTCGGACAGGGGGCCGGGCGCACCGACGAAGAGCTTCGACGGACGCAGGTTCACGTAGTGGTCGAGAGTGAAGCGCAGCTTGAGCAGCAGCCCCCGCTCGATGTTGGCGTCTTTCAGGCGCGGGTCGCCGGGGGTGCCGCCGACCGCGCCGAGCAGGATCGCATCGTTCGATGCGATGGCTGCGAGGTCGTCATCCGTGAGCGTGTCGCCGGTCTCGAGGAAGCGTCCTGCACCGAGCGAGAAACGGGTCCTATCGAAGACAACTCCGCTGTCGGCCGTGACGGCGTCGAGCACCTTCTCCGCCTCGGCGATGACCTCGGGTCCGATGCCGTCACCGGGGATGACGGCCAGCTTCACGACACGCGACATTGACACTCCTTGCGCACTGCACGGGGATGGACCGGCCCTGGCCCGACGAGTGTCGAGCGAGCCGGTCCTCCCAGCGTACTGGTCAGTGCGAGGGGGCCTTGCGCAGTGTGACGGCGGCGATGACGCCGGCGACGACCACAAGCCCTGCCCCGATCAGCGAGGTGACCATCACACCGGAGCCGAACGCGGCAGCAGCCGCATCCCAGAGCGCCGTCCCGAGCTGCCCCGGAAGCGCCTGCGCCGCCGTGTATGCGCCCGCGAGCGTCTCCCCCGCCGCATGTGCGACGTCGGCCGGCAGCCCTTCCGGGAGCACGAGCGCGCCACGATAGAAGGCTGTGATGATGCCGCCGAGCACCGCAGTGCCGAGCACGGCGCCGAGCTCGTACGCCGTTTCGGAGACGGCACTGGCCGCGCCGGCCTTCGCCGCAGGAGCACTCGACAGGATCAGCTCATTGGAGATCGTCTCGGCCGCGCCGATTCCGATGCCGAGCACCACGAATGCGACCACGAGAGGCAGGACGCCGTGCTCATGGGTCGTGAACGCGACGATCAGGTATCCGGCGACCGAAAATGCGAGTCCGACGGGGATCACGATGTGCGGCGGCACCCGACGCGAGACCGGTACTACTGAGAGACCGGCGACGATCATCGCGAGCATTCCGGGGACGAGCGCGAAGCCGGCCATCATCGGCGACAGTCCGAGGACGAGCTGCAGATGCTGCGACACGAAGTACAGGAATCCGACCAGCGCCACCACACTGAGCAGGTTGACCAGGATCGCTCCGGAGAACGACCCACGCTTGAACAGAGCCATGTCGAGCATCGGACTCTTCACGCGCAACTGGCGACGCACGAACAGGTATCCCATGCCGAATCCGAGCAGTGCCCATGCGCCTGCCGTCAGGCTCGGCCCGTCGACGGCCAGCGACTTGATCGCGTAGACCACAGGGATCATCGTGGCCATCGACAGCGCGATGCTGACCAGGTCGATCCGGCCGGGGTTCGGGTCGCGGCTCTCCGGTACCAGCAGCGGCGCGGCGATGAGCAGCGGGATGAGCACCGGGACGGCGATCAGGAAGACGGAGCCCCACGCGAAGTGCTCGAGGAGGATACCGCCCACGATCGGGCCGAGCGCGGAACCGGCGGAGAAGGCCGAGGCCCACACCGCGATGGCCATGCGGCGCTGGTCGCGGTTCTGGAAGATGGAGCGCAGGAGGGAGAGGGTCGACGGCATCAGCATGGCGCCGAAGAAGCCCAGGAGCGCACGGGCGGCGATGAGCAGTCCCGCTGTCGGTGCGAAAGCGGCGAGGGCCGAGACAGCAGCGAAGCCGGTCGCGCCGATCAGCAGCATCTTCCGGCGGCCGAAGCGGTCACCCAGCGTGCCCATGGTGACGAGGAGACCCGCGAGAACCAGCGGGTACACATCGATGATCCACAGCTGCTCAGCACCCGTCGGCGCGAGCGCGATGGAGATCTCGGGGAGCGCGAAGCTCAGCACCGTGTTGTCCACCGACACCAGCAGCACCGGCAGCATGAGGACGACGAGCGCCGCCCAGCCGCGGGCTCCGACGCGGGGAGCGTCCGTCTCTGTCGTCGGGATCGACGCAGTACGGGTCATGGAACACCTCTCAGGAATCGTGATGGCTCGGTTAGTGAACCGTCCAGATGGTATAGTAACAGAATTCCCGCCCGTCACCTGTGCAGAGGAGCCACGATGCCCCGACCTCCGCTCGCCCGCGAGAAGGTTCTCGACGCCTTCGAAGCGATCCTCATCGAAGACGGTGAGCGGGCAGCAACGCTCGACGCGACGGCCAAGGCCGCAGGCGTCTCCAAGGGTGGGCTCCTGTATCACTTCGGCTCGAAGGATGAGCTGGTGGCAGGCCTCGTAGAGCGCCTCGACCGGCTCACGAACCTTGACCTGGAGCGGATGACGGCGGCCGAGGAAGGCCCCGTCGCCTACTACGTACGCACATCTGTGATGGAGGACGACGCCCTCGATCGGGTCCTGATCGCCGCGACCCGGCTGGCGCAGGGCGGATCGGTCCCCGCAGCCGACATGCTCCGCGAGACGCGAGGCCGCTGGGCGGACACGATCCGCCCCCATGTGCGAGACGCCGCGAGCCTCGACCTCGTGATGCTGGTCAGCGACGGCCTCTACTTCAACAACTCGCTCGACGTGCACGGACCGGAGCGACTGGTCCCCCGCAGCCACGAACTCGCCGAGCTGATCGCTCTGGTGCTGAAGGCGACGGCCTGATCCCGGCTGCAACGAGAGAGGGCGGGAGCATCGCGCTCCCGCCCTCTCTCGTGAATCTGCCGATCAGATCTCGGTGATCTCGATCTGACGGAAGAGGTCGGCGTCGATCGCGTGGCGCACATCGTCGAGCAGCTCGTCGGAGACCGGCGAGTCCAATGTCAGGACACTGAGCGCCTGCGCACCGGCCGCCTGCCGAGCGATCTGCATGCCGGCGATGTTGATGCCCGCCTCGCCGAACTTCTGGCCGTACACAGCCACGATGCCAGGACGGTCGGTGTACAGCATGACCACGTGGTGCTTCTCGATCGGCAGTTCGAGTGCGTGATCGTTGATCCCGATCAGCTTCTCGGCCTGCTTCGGACCGGTGAGCGTGCCGGACACGGACAGCTGCGTGCCGTCGGACAGCGCCCCGGCCAGCGTGATCACGTTGCGGTACTCGTCGCTCACGTCATCCTTGATGAGGCGCACCGCGATGCCGCGCTGGTCGGCCAGGAGCGGCGCGTTGACGTAGGACACCGTCTCACTGACGATGTTCGTGAAGACGCCCTTGAGCGCTGCGAGCTTGAGGACGCTCACGTCATAGTCGTTGAGTTCGCCGTGCACTTCGACATCGAGGCTCGTGAGCGGCGACGTCGCCAGCGAGGCGAAGATCTGACCGAGCTTCTCGACCAGCGAGATACCCGGGCGTACGTACGGGTCGATGATGCCACCGGCGACGTTCACCGCGTCAGGGACGAGGTCGCCACCCAGAGCCAGTCGCACGGAACGGGCGACCGAGACTCCAGCCTTCTCCTGCGCCTCTTCGGTGCTGGCGCCGAGATGCGGTGTGACGACGACGTTCGGCAGGTCGAGGAGCGGGCGTGCGGTGCCGCCTTCCGCCGGGGGCTCCGTCGTGAAGACGTCGAGGCCTGCGCCAGCGATCTCACCGGCAACGAGCGCGGTGTGCAGCGCCTCCTCGTCGATCAGTCCGCCGCGGGCCACGTTCACGACGAAAGCGGTCGGCTTCATGGCCTTGAACTGCTCGGCGCCGATCATGCCCGTCGTCTCGGGCGTCTTCGGCATGTGGATCGTGAGGAAGTCCGACTCGGCGACGAGCTCGTCGAGCGAGAGCAGCTGCACGCCGAGCTGCTGTGCACGGGCGGAGGTGACATAGGGGTCATAGGCGACGACGCGCATGTCGAACGCCGCCAGACGCGCGGCGACGAGGGCGCCGATACGGCCGAGTCCGACGATGCCGACGGTCTTCTCGAACAGTTCGGCACCGGTGAAGGAGCTGCGCTTCCACGCACCGGCCGACAGCGAGGCGTGAGCGGCCGGGATGCGACGGGCGAGGCTCAGGATGTGGCCGACCGTGAGCTCGGCGGCCGAGACGATGTTCGAGGTCGGCGCGTTGACGACCATGACCCCGGCAGCAGTTGCCGCCTTGATGTCGACGTTGTCGAGGCCCACTCCGGCGCGGGCGACGACCTTCAGCTTCGGGGCGTGCCCCAGAGCCTCTTCGTCGATGCGGGTCGCCGAACGGACCAGCACGGCGTCGGCATCCGCGAGTGCCGCGAACAGCGCCTCGCGGTCGGTGCCATCGACATCGCGGACGTCGAAGTCGGGACCGAGAGCGTCGATCGTGGCGGGAGAGAGTACTTCGGCGATAAGCACGACAGGCTTCGGCACAGTGGATCCTTCGGGGCAGCGCGGCAGGGGCCGATGCGCCGCACACCATGGGGGCGCGATCGCGTCAACTCTACCGGAGCAGTCACCACGCTCCGTGCCGTGTGACGCCGCGCGAACCGCGTCTCAGGCGCTCGGCATCGTGAGGCTCAGCGCGATCAGGCTCATCCAGAACACCGCGACGATGCCGAGGCCCGCGAGGAACACGAGAGCGAGCTCCCCCACTCGACGCCGCCTGCCGATGACATACGCGAAGGCGAAGACGATGGCGGGGAAGACCACGCCGAACAGCAGCGTCGCCCATCCACCACCGGTGAGCCCGGTCTGCGCCATCGTGATCAGATGCGCCACCGCGTTCCACACCGCATAGGCGTAGAACAATCCCGCCAATCCGATGACGAGTCCGACGAGCCAGCGCGGCGATCCTGCAGAAACCTGCTGTGCGGTCTGAGAGGTACTCATGATCCGATCACCCCCACAGTGACGAAGGGCCAGGGAACGAGGAGGACCACTCCGGCGAGCAGCACGGCGACGCGGATCCAGGCCGCTCTCCCCCGCGTGAGCACCCAGCTCGCCAGGAACCACAGCGCGGGCGCCGCGACAGCGAGGAAGAACCACGGCAGGAACATCACGTCGGAGACGAGGAACGACGCCAGCGGCTGGAGCCGGAGTCCGCCGATGATCCAGCCGATCGTGTAGAGGAGGTAGACACCGCCCACGATGCCGACCAGCAGCAGCATCGGCGTGCTCAGCCCCGCGGGCTCGTCCGCCTGTGCGGGCGTGATCGTGCCGTCATCCTCGATGGTGCCCACGTCGTCACTGCCCTTGCCGACGGCGTTCCAGCCCTGCGGAAGCGCGCGATCCTGCGGCGGAACGGCCTCGTCACCATCCCAGTTGAGGGCGTCGTCGGAATCGGAAGTCATGTCCCCAGCGTAGGACACCGATTCCACTAGGCTCGGGGTTGCCTTGAGCCGGATCGGCGGGCATCGGAGGGGAAAGGGAGCACCGTGGCTGCGAGCGACAACGCCGAGAGCGACAAGATCAACGCCGGCGTCGAACCGTCGGTGAACGGCGCGAACTCCGAGCCGCCCGCCGGCTGGGTCCCGACCGCCACTGCAAAGGCGAAGGCCACCCGCTTCCGCTGGATCGCCGCGATCCTCTGGGCCGTGGCCATCATTGGAGAGGCCGTCGGCATCTTCTGGCTCCTGCGCCAGCGTGTGTTCGTCGGCGAAGACGGCACCCTCGTGCGCAACCCCGACACCGGCCTCCTGGAGGAGCACGGCGTCACCGCGACTTTCCCGCAGTGGGCGTTCATCACCCTCCTCGTGCTGCTCGTCGTGATCGCCGCGCTGTCGATCACCGGATCGGTGCTGTGGAAGAAGGCGAACCGCCTCGATCCCGCACGCAAGGCCGACAAGACACGGTTCTTCGTGCAGAACCAGCTCGGGGCGATCATCGCTATCGTCGCGTTCCTCCCTCTCGTCATCCTGATCTTCCTGAACAAGGACATGGACAAGGGACAGAAGACCACGGCCGGCATCGTCGGCGTCGCGCTCGCCGCTCTCGCGGTCTTCATCGGCGTGGACTTCGCCCCGCCGTCGGTCGAGCAGTACACCGCCGACCAGTCCGCGGTGATCCAGCTCCTCGGCAAGGACGAAGTCGTCTGGGTCGACGGCGGCAAGGTCTACCACGTGTGCGACGAGGTCTCCGCGATCCAGACCGGCAGCGAGATCCGCACCGGCACGACCGCAGAAGCCGTCGAAGCCGGCAAGATCCGGCTGACGCTCCAGTTCGCCTCCGAACTGCGTGCCTGCGACCTTCCCGTCCCGACGAACGACGAGGAGATCGCCGAGGCGCTGCGCGAGATCCAGGCGGGCCAGGTCGACACCGTCCTTCCGCAGCCGGTCTGGGCCGACCCCTCCGAAGCGCCGATCGTGGTCGAGGAGGCCCCGGCCGAGTGACGGACCCTCGGCGCTAGTCCGCGTCGAGCGCCTCCACGAGCCTTTCCTCGGCTGAGGAGAGGTGAGCTTCGAGAAGCCCAGCCGCACGTTGTCCATCCCCTGATGCGACCGCGTCGAGGATCTCGGCATGCTGGGCGGCGATCGCTGATGCGTCGAGCAGCCGTCGGCCCTGCACCTGCGCCATGCACAGCCGCACCTCGTCGAGGACGCTGAGATACATCCGGCCGGTGCGCTCGCTCTCGAGCGCGTCGATGAGCGCGGTGTGGAAGCGCAGGTCGGGGTCGACCGTCGCCGGGTCGGGTCCCGGAGGCATCCCGACGATCTCGGCGTTCGCGTCGACGGCCGCCTGCGGCACGGTCCTCGTCGTCGCGAGCTCACGCAGAGCGGCGCTCTCCAGACGTGCCCTCGTCCGATAGACGTCGCGCACGGTCTCGGGGTCGATCCCGACCACACGAGCACTCCGATGCGCAGTCCGCACCAGGAGTCCATTCGCGACGAGCTGTTCGATCGCAGCCTTCGCGCTGGGCCTCGCGACGCCGAAAGTCTGCGAGACCGCAGCTTCGGTGACGGGGGCGCCGGAACGGATCTCGCCGCTGAGGATGCGTCTGCGCAGCTGGGCGGTGACGGCGTCCACCACACCGATGATCCCGAGCGGCGCGTCCGAGGTCGTGGTCATGCGGTCAGCCTATCGAAGGCATCGCGAGTCGGTACACTTGTCTGACAATCTTTCGACGGAGTAGAGGAGCACCGTGACGACCACACTCGCCGAACCGCTCGATCCCGCCCTGCTGGGCTCGACGACGCAGGTTCACTCCCGCTCCATCGACCGCTTCGCCAGGGCGCACGATGCTTCGCACTACCTCCTGATCCCCGACGCGGTCCTCTCCCCTGCAGACGCCGAGGGCGTCGCGAACGCGTTCGGAGCCGTCCGCGCCGCCGGGCGCACCATGACTTTCCGATCCGGGGGTACGAGCCTCTCCGGGCAGAGCGTGAGCGGCGACATCCTCGTCGACACCCGCAGCAACTTCCGCGACATCCGTGTGGAGGATGACGGCGCCACGGTGCGCGTCGGCCCCGGCGCGACCGTGCGCCAGGTCAACACCAGACTCACCCGGTATCGCCGCAAGCTCGGCCCCGACCCCGCGAGCGAGATCGCCTGCACGATCGGCGGGGTCGTCGCGAACAACTCCAGCGGCATGGCGTGCGGAATCACCGAGAACTCCTACCAGACCATCGAGTCGATGACGATCGTGCTCCCGAGCGGCACGATCCTCGATACCGGCCGACCGGATGCGAACGAGCTGCTGCGCGCGGCAGAACCCGCGATCACCGACGGGCTCCTCTCCCTGCGGGCACGTCTGCTCGCCTCGCCCGAGCACGTCGCGTTCCTCCGCCAGCAGTTCTCGATGAAGAACACCATGGGGTACGGGCTCAACGCGCTGCTCGACTTCGACGACCCGGTACGTATCCTCGAACACCTCATCATCGGCTCCGAGGGCACGCTCGCCTTCGTCGCCGAGGCTCGCTTCCGCACGATCGAGGTTCGTCCGTCGATCGCGACAGGGCTGCTCGTGTTCGAGACCCTGTCGGCCGCGATGACCGCGCTTCCCGACCTGGCTCGCCTCGGCCTCGCCACGATCGAGCTGATGGATGCGGCATCTCTGCGCGTCGCACAGGGGCTGAGCGACGTTCCGGGCGCCATCGCCGAGATCGAGGTCCGGGGTCATGCCGCGCTCCTGGTCGAGGTCCATGCCGCCGATGCGGATGCGCTCGAGGAGGCGCGTTCGGCCGCACAGACGCACTTCGAAGCCCTGCCGCTGGCCGTCGCCCCGCGCCTCACCACTGATGCAGGCGAACGTGCCGCGCTGTGGCACGTTCGCAAGGGCCTCTACACCGCGGTCGCCGGCGCCCGCCCGTCGGGCACGACCGCTCTTCTCGAAGACATCGTGGTCCCCGTGCCGCGACTGCTGCACACCTGCGAGCGTCTGATCGAGCTGTTCGCCGAGCACGGCTACGAGGGCTCCGTCATCTTCGGGCACGCCAAAGACGGCAACGTCCACTTCCTGCTCAATGAGCGCTTCGACGACGCCGACAGCGTCGCGCGCTACCGGCGCTTCACCGACGACCTGGTCGAGCTCGTGCTGTCGCAGCAGGGGTCCCTCAAGGCCGAGCACGGCACCGGACGCATCATGGCACCGTTCGTGCGTCGTCAGTACGGCGACGAGCTCACCGACATGATGTGGGAGATCAAGAGCCTCTTCGACCCCGACGGCATCCTGAACCCGGGAGTGGTCCTCTCCGACGACCCCGACTCCTACCTGCACGACCTCAAGCGGGTGCCGACGGTCGAGAAGGAGGTCGACCGCTGCGTCGAGTGCGGCTACTGCGAACCGACCTGCCCGAGCAAGAGCATCACGCTCACCCCTCGACAGCGCATCGTCATCCGCCGCGACATGGCGTGGGCCGAGGAACAGGGCGACACCGAGCTGCTGCGAGACCTGCAGAAGGACTACGACTACGACGGCGTGCAGACCTGCGCGGTCGACGGCATGTGCGGCGTCGCATGCCCGGTCGACATCAACACCGGAGACCTCGTGCGCCGTCTTCGGGCGGAGCAGACGAATGCGGTCGAGGGCGCCGTGTGGGGCGCCGCCGCCAAGCACTGGGGCACGGTCACCCGCGCCGGAGGTGTCGCACTCACCGTCGCCGATGCCCTCCCCACTGCGCTCGTGCGTGGGGTGACACACGTCGGCCGCGCCGTCCTGGGCGCCGACACCGTGCCGCTCTACGACGGCGGGCTCCCCCATGGCGGTTCGAAGCCGCCGCGACCCGAATCACCGACCGATGCGCAGGCGGTCTTCTTCGGCGCCTGCATCGGCACGATGTTCGGCGCAGAAGCAGAGGGCCAGGGCTCTCGGGATGCGCTGAGCGCTCTGCTGGACCGTGCAGGCATCCCGGTCGTGATCCCGGAGGAGAACGGTGGCCTCTGCTGCGGCACGCCGTGGAAGTCGAAGGGCCATCTCGACGGCTATGCGCTCATGTCGGACCGGGTGCTCGACTCGCTCTGGGAGGCCAGCCGACACGGCGAGCTTCCCGTGGTGTGCGACGCCGCCTCGTGCACCGAGGGGCTCGACGTGATGCTCGCGCAGTCCGTCGCGAAGAATCCCCGCTACGCGGGGCTGCGGATCGAGGACGCGACGACCTTCGTGGCTCGCGAGGTGCTGCCGAAGCTGAGCGTGTCCGAGAAGCTCCCGACCGTCGCCGTGCATCCGACCTGCTCCACGACCGCGCTCGGGGCGACGGGAGCTCTCACCGCGATCGCCGAGGCCGTCGCGGACGACGTGTTCGTCCCGGAAGGCTGGGGCTGCTGTGCATTCGCCGGTGACCGCGGAATGCTGCATCCGGAGCTGACCGCCAGCGCGACCGCCCAGGAGTCCGCGGAGATCGCCGACGCCGAGAGCGAGCGCGGCGGTTTCGATGCGTTCGTCTCGGCCAACCGCACCTGCGAGATCGGTATGACGCGCGCCACCGGCCGGCCGTACCGCCACGTGATCGAAGTGCTCGAGGAACTCACCCGGCCCTGACGCACCGCACACACAGTGACGGCCCTCCCGAATCCGCTCGGGAGGGCCATCACGTCGTCGCGATCCGATCCGTCTCAGCCTGCGGAAAGGACCGCGACAGCCTCGCCGCGGAGCCCTGCGGGGATCACCACGACCGTGCTGTCGTCGACAGACCGCTCGACGATGCTGCCGTCGACCCAGCGCAGGTTCGACGCCAGGAGCTCGTCTGGCAGTTCGAGCGTTCCGACGCTCGGGTCGAGAGCGTGCACGTGCACGGTCGACCCCGTGGTCGTGTAGCGACGCGGGGCGCCGTTGCGCTCCCCCATCCGGATCCACGGACGCGTGCCGTAGATCGCGCCGCCGTTCGTCTGCAACCACGCACCCAGCTCGCGCATCGCACGCCGCTGCAGCTCCGGGATCGAGCCGTCGGCTGCGGGACCCACGTTGATCAGCAGATTGCCGTTCTTCGCCACGACGTCGACGAGCAGCCGGATCAGCGCCGCACCGGACAGCGAGTGCCGCTCGTCCTCGGCCTGGTTGAAGCCGAACGAGTAGCCGAGGCCGCGCGTCGACTCCCACGGCTCCGGGATGATCTCGGGGATGTCCGTGTACTCCCGCGTCAGGAAGCCGTAGTACGGCACACCCCAGCGGTCGTTGACCACGCCATCGGGCACTGCGTCGAAGTATCGCTCCAGGAGTGCGGCGACCGCGAACTCGTCCCCACCCTTGCCCCCATCAGGCCACTCGATGTCGTTCCACAGCACGTCCGGCGAGAATCGTGCGACGAGCTCGTCGAGCTGCGCGGCCGAGTACCGGGCGAAGTGGGCGTCATTGCGGCGGAAGCGGAACAGATCGGTGTCGGACTCGATCGGCGGGAAGTCGCTCACGTGCCAGTCGAGCGCTCCGGAGTAGTAGACGCCGAACTTCGCGCCCGCTCGACGGGTGGCGTCGTGGAACTCGGAGATCAGGTCACGGCGCGGGCCCCGAGCGGCCGCGTTGAAGCCGGTCGTTGCCGTGTCCCACAGGCAGAAGCCCTCGTGGTGCTTCGTGGTGGGGACGATGTACTTCGCGCCCGCGCCGACGAGCTCGCCGACGAACGCATCCGCGTCGAAGGACGTGGCATCCCACTGATCCGCCAGGTCCTCGTAAGAGGTGCCCGGTCCGAAGAGCTGCTGATGCCGCTCCCACGTCGGGCTGCCCGCGATCCGCACCGTGTTGCCGTACCACTCGGCGTACTGGTGCCAGGCATAGGCGTCTTCGGTGGGGATGTTCACACCTTCGCCGTGCTGCACCGCCCATGCCGGCACCGAGTAGAGCCCCCAGTGCACGAAGAAGCCGAGCTTCGCGTCGCGATACCAGTCGGGCACACCCTGCGTCGGATACACCGGAGCACTCGCCCCGAAGTCCGGACCCGTGCGCTTCTCGAAATTCATCATGCGTTCTGCTCCTCGGAGGCTCCGCGGCGGACGACCACCGCTGTCAGGTCGGGATCCCCGTCCAGGTCGAAGGGATAGACACCGGGCTGCAGGCGGTGATGCCCCAGACGCAGGAGGTCCTGGTCGACGCCGCCGGGTGTCAGAGCGAGGGTCCACCCCGCAGCGAGCTCGTACAGCTCGGGCTCGAGGTAGCCGATCTTCACCACGACGATGTCGGCGGTCGTGGGCTCGAGGCCCAGCATCCGGAAGTCCGAGAGGTGGTGGAACGGCTTACGGCGCTCCGTGATGATGGCGTGCAGCCCGCCCACTTCGATCACGACCTGTGTTCCCGCGTCCGAATCGCCCTCGGTGATGGAGAATACGGTCCCGGTGATCGCCACAGGGCCATGCGGGCCCGCGTCGACCCCGGCTCCGGCATCGAGTGTGACTGCGGCACCGACGCCGGCGGCGACCGCGTGCGCGACGGCCTCGCGATCGAAGATCGAAGCGACCAGGGTGGTCCGGCTACCGTCGGTGAGCTCCGGACGCTCGAGCAGGTGCGCGAGCGTCCAGGTCACATCGCCGGCCCCGCCGGCGGTCGGGTTGTCACCGGAGTCCGAGATCAGGTACGGATGTGGCGCGCCCGGAGCGAGGGCCTTCTCGAGTGCCTCGTCGAGCGAGCCGGTCTCGGCCACGAACACGAAGTCCTCACGAGCGTCCCAGAACATCCGCGCGACGCGCTCCGCCTCCTGCCCGATCAGGTTCTCGTCGTCTCCGGTCACCACGACGTACGCCTGGCACCGCGGCTCATCCGCCCACGCGTAGCCGATCCAGACCGAGGCGTCGACGACGCCGGGAAGCGCCTCGATGACGGGCAGCTCTGCGTAGATGCTGCGTGCGGGTTCGAGTCGCGTACTGGTCTTCTCGCCGGGCAGCAGCACCGGGACAGGCACCCACGCCGAGAAGGGGCGGCGACGCACCGGGTCGGTGCCGTACGGCCCTCGCAGCCGGGCGAGCAGGTTCCACACCGCACGCTCCTTGGTGTTCATCCAGTCCTCGTGCGGCGCCATCCGGTAGCAGGTCAGCAGATCGACCGCGTCGCGCAGCACCTCGGAGACGTTGCCGTGCAAGTCCATCGAGGTCGACACCAGGGTGTCCGGGCCGAGCGCCGCACGTACCGCGAGCGCGAGGTCGCCCTCGGCATCGTCCATCCCGACGACGCTCATCGCGCCGTGGATGTCGAAGAAGAACCCGTCGAACGGGCCGTGCTCGCGGATGCCCGCGACGATCGCGTCCTTCATCCGCCGATAGGTGTCTGGCGCCACGGCGCCTCCGGGCAGTGAGCGACCGTGCGTGAGCGGTACCCACTCGGCAGCGGCGGCGAGCTCACGCCCGTCATCGAGGAAGGGGTAGTACGCCCGCAGCGTCTCTCCGGTGCGGACCGTGAAGGCCTCGTCCCCGGAGATGTGCGGGGAGAACGTGCTCGACTCGATCGAGATCCCTGCGATGCCGATGCGGGGCCTCGAGAGCCCGCCGTCAGCGACGATCGGAAGAGGACCCATCCAGACCTCGTGGGCTTCGGGACGTGCGGTCACGTGATGTGCTCCTTGTCAGTGCGAGGGTCGAGCTCAGTGTGCGCCGGCCGGCACGAGGGCGCGGCGGGCGGTTTCGATGGCGCCGAGTGCGACGGCATCGGAACCGAGGACAGCGGGGATGATGCGCAGCGGAATGCCCGACACCGGCGAATCCGTGCGCAGAGTGCGGGTGATCGCCGGCGCGAGGAGATCCCAGGCCGCGGTCACTCCACCGCCGACGATCGCACACGGCAGATCGAGGATCGTGGCCGCGCTGGCACAGGCGAGTGCGAGCGCGCGACCGGCGGCGTCGAACACCGCGATCGCATCTGCGTCACCACTTCGGGCACGGTCCGCGACCTCCCTGGCATCGAGCACCTGACCCGCCGTGCGCTCCTGATAGCGCAGCGCGATCGAGGTGCCGGATGCGAGGGTCTCCAGGTGTCCGGTCTGCCCGCAGGTGCACACCAGGTCGCTGTAGCCGGGAGTGTGACCGATCTCCCCCGCCGCGCCGTGCGGGCCGTGGTGCAGCTCGCCGTCGATGATGAGAGCCCCGCCGACGCCCGTGCCGAGCATGACGCCGAGCACGTCGCGGTCTGTCCTGCCATCGGCCGCCGCCTCACCGAGGAGGAAGGCGTTCACGTCGTTCTCGACACGCACGGGAACCCCGAGTCGCGCTTCGAGCTCGTCCGCCAACGGAAAGCCCGCCCACCCGACGAAGGTCGCCGATGCCGCCCTGATCGTGCCGGTCTCGTGGTCGATGACCCCCGCTGCGCCGACCCCGGCTGCCGCGAGCGTCACGTCGGCTTCAGCGACGAGGGCGCGGACAAGACCTGCCGCCGCATCCGCCATCGCGCCTCCGCCGAGAGCGGCGGGAGCGGGAACACTCCCCCTTGCGAGCACCGAGCCCTCTTCGCTGACGAGGAGTGCGGCGATCTTGGTGCCGCCGATATCGATCCCGACCAGTCCCGCTCCGGGCCCCGAGGAGGCGTAGATGGGCATGGTGATCCCGTGTTCTTGACCGACCATGCTCAGCGTCCGCCCAGTCCTGCCATCGCGATGCCCTTGACGAGGTGCTTCTGCAGCACGATCACGAGAATCGTCGTCGGCACCATCGAGATGATCGCCGCGGCCATCTGCAGGTCCCACCGCGTGCCGGTGAGCCCGGCGAAGCTCGCAAGCCCCACCGGGAGCGTGCCGTGCGCGTTGTAGTCGACCGTCACGATCAACGGCCACAGGTAGCTGTTCCAGAAGGAGAGGAAGGTGAACACGGCCAGCACGGCCACCGCCGACTTCGACAGCGGCAGGATGATCTGCACGAACGAGCGCACGGGACCTGCGCCGTCGACGCGGGCCGCCTCTTCGAGCTCGTACGGGATGCCTCGGAAGAACTGGCGCATCAGGAACGTTCCGAACGCGCCGAACGCGAACGGCAGGATCAGCGCCTGGTAGGTGTCGACCCAGCTGAACCACTGCATCACCTGGAACATCGGGATCACGAGAACCTCGGCCGGCACCATGAGCGTCGCGAGGAACAGCACGAAGACCGCGTCGCGGCCTTTCCAGCGCAGGCGCCCGAAGGCGTATCCGGCCGTGGTCGAGACGACCAGCACGACGAGCGTGCCGCCGATCGCGACGATGAAGGAGTTCATGATGTAGGTCAGGAACGGACCGTACGCGAAGACGTCGACGAAGTTGCTCCACCGCAACTCCGACCCGATGAGGGCCGGCGGCATCGAGAACATCTCGGCGTTCGGCTTCAGCGCCGAGAAGAAGGCGTAGATCAACGGCGAGATGAAGATCAACGCTGCGACGTAGATGCCGACGTGCGCGAGGATCAGACGCACCCGCGCGGCCGGCGTCGTGGAGGCGCCGCGCGCGCGGTCGCGGTCGGAGCGGCCGGCACGACCCGTGGGGCGGACGAGGGTCTCAGTGCTCATAGTGCACCCACTTCTTCTGCGCGGCGAACTGGAGACCGGTGATCGCGATGATGATCGCGAACAGGATCCAGGCGGCTGCGGCGGCGAGGCCGAGATCACCGAAGGTGAATCCCTGCTCCCAGATGTACATGACGAGAGGCTTGGTCGCGTTGCCCGGTCCACCGCCGGTGAGCATCTGCGGCTGCACGAACACCTGCAGGGAGGTGATCATCGTCATGATGGTGGCGAAGAAGATCGAGGGCGAGATCATCGGGATGATGATGCTCCACACCCGCCGGAATCCTCGGGCACCATCGATGCTCGCAGCCTCGAGCACGCTCTCCGGCAGCTGCTCGAGAGCGGCGGAGAAGATCAACATGTTGTAGCCGAGTCCCTGCCAGACACTCATCACGACGACCATGATCATGGCCCACGACGGGTCGGCCAGGAAGTTCGGCAGCTCGATCCCGAACCAGGTCTGCGAGAGACCGTTGAAGAGTCCCTGCGGCTGCAGCATCATCTTCCACACCAGCACGTTGGCGACCATTGGGGTCACGACGGGGATGAAGAAGAGCACGCGCAGGGCGCCTCGTCCGCGGATGCGCGAGCTGAGGCCGAGGGCGAGCACGAGCGAGAGAGCGACGCTCAACGGCACGTAGAGCAGGGTGTACACCGCCGAGTTGCGCAGCGCCGGCCAGAAATCGGGGCTGCTGGTGAACAGCTTGATGTAGTTGTCCACCCCGTTGAAGGTCCGCTCGCCGAAGGTCGGCCAGTCGAAGACGCTCATCACGATCGAGAGCCCGACGGGCACGATCGTGAACACGGCGAGCCCGATCAGGGCTGGGCTTGCGAATCCCAGCGCCTGACCGGCCTCCACCTTGGCGAGCGATCGTCGACTTCTCGTCGTGATCGTCATCTCAGTTCTTTCTCTGTTGCTGCGTTACTGCTGCGGTGGCCGGAGCCGGGTCACTCGCCGAACTGCGCCTGCGCGTTCGAGAGCAGCTCTTCCATCGTCATCTGGCCGTTGTAGACGCTGACGAGGTTGGGCTGGATGTAGCTGTCGAGCTTCTGCCAGTTCTTCGTCATGTACAGCGGGACGGTGTCGGCGAACGCCGCCTCGAAGACGGACTGCACCTGGTCGCGGTACTGCTCGTCGATCGACTCGAAGTACAGCGGCTGCGAAGACGTGCGCGCGGGGTACGAACGGCCGGAGGAGGCGATGTAGTCCTGTGCGTCCTCACCCAGCAGCGACCCCATGACCTTGAGTGCGTCCTCGGGGTTCTTGCAGTTCGCCGAGATGCCGTATCCCGAGCCGAGGATCGGGCCGGGGTTTCCGTCGACACCCGCGGGCAGCGGGACCATGCCGGCGGCGAAGCCGGACTCGTTGTCGAGGTAGCTGACCGCGTTCCAGGTTCCATCGACCGCCATGGCGGCGTTGGCGCCGGTGTACTGGTTCTCGCCCCAGCCGGTGTCGGAGGCGGATGCCACGGGGGCGGCGACCTTCTTCTCGGTGACGAGCTCGGCGTACCAGGTCGAAGCATCGACGAAGGCCTTCTCGTCGATGTGCAGCGTGCCGTCCTCGGAAGCCGGCTGCGTCGCGGAGTACGCGATCGGCATCGACATCCACTGGTAACCGCCCATGCCCATGCCGAAACCGAACTTGCCGTCCTTCGTCGCGTCGGCCGCGATGGTGTCGAAGTCGTCGAAGGTCCAACCGATCTCGGGGGTGGCAGCGCCGGTCGCGGTCAGCATGTCCTGGTTGTAGTAGACGAGCATGGTGGCCACGTCGAACGGCACTCCGTAGGTCTTGCCCTCGAAGCTGAGGATGCCGTCGGCACTGGGGTTGAACTCGGCCCAGTCGATGCCGGCCGTCTTCAGGTCGGCGTCGCTCAGCTCGCGGAATCCGCCCGTGTAGCCGCCGAGCTGCGCGCCGCTCATTCCGGTGACGCAGGCCATGTTGCCGCTGGCCATGTTCGTGGTCAGCTTCGTGAAGAAGTCGCTCCACGGCGACGTCTGCAGCTTGATCTTGATGTCGGGGTTCTGTTCCTGCGCCAGAGCGACCTGAGCCTCGAGGGCATCGACGTCGGACTCACTCCCCGCCCACATGTCGACCACGATCGTGTCGCCGTCGGCGGAACCGCCCGTGCCGCTGCCGCTCGCGCAGCCGGTCATCGCGACTGCGACGCCTGCGACGGCGACCACAGCCCCTACACGCAACTTCTTCATTGAATGCCTCCTGGAAGGGAACTGGTTAGTTCGAGGCTCGAATTAACCTAGTAGGATTTCGTATGAAGTTACCGTTTCATACTTCGCAAGTGGCCGCAAGCCGAACATCCGATGTTTATCGGAGCTTGATAATTCGTAACTCCCGGGAAACACGACCATCCCCCGCTACGCTGACGATGCTCCGACCAGGAAAGTGCTCCCATGACCAACTCCGCTGACACCGCAGTCGACGATCCGCAGACGCGACGGATCCTCGACCTCGTCGCACGGGGCGAAGCCCGCTCCCGCTCAGAACTGGCCGCACTGCTCGGTGTGGCCGCATCGACGGTCGGACTCCGCGTTCAGGCGCTCCTCGATGCCGGCGTGCTCCGCGAAGCCGGAGACGGCACGTCACGCGGCGGGCGACGCCCACGGGTCCTCCAGATCGCCGCCGACGGCTTCGTGCTCACCGCCGACATCGGCGGCGGACATGCCCGGATCGGCAGGCACTCGCTCAGCGGCGCGCTCCTGGACAGCGAGTCGATCGCCGTCGACGTGACAGAAGGCCCGGAAGCCACACTCGACCGTCTCGCCGGGGTGTTCGACCGCCTCACGACCACGGGCAAGGTGCACGCGATCGGAGTGAGCCTCCCTGGACCCGTCGACATCGCGACAGGCTCCGTCGACCAGCCCTCACGGATGCCCGGGTGGCCCGGCTTCCGCGTCGGAGACCACCTCTCCGCGCGTTATGGCGTCCCCGTCGCGGTCGACAACGACGCCAACCTCGCCGCCCTCGGCGAGCACCGAGAACGGTTCGGGCACACAGGCCACAGCATCACGGTGAAGGCGGGAACCGCGATCGGCAGCGGAATCATCGTCGACGGCCGGGTGCATCGCGGGGCGACCTCTGCCGCCGGCGACATCACACACACCCGTATCGACGGGAGCGGAGACATCCCCTGCTCGTGCGGCAACACCGGCTGTCTCGAGACGGTGGCCAGCGGTGCGAGCCTCGTGCGCCAGATGCGCGACCGCGGTATCGAGACCGTGCACACGACGACCGACGTGCTCAGCCTCGCCCGCGACGCGGACCCCCTGGCCACGACGCTGGTCCGCACTGCCGGGACTCACCTCGGACAAGCGCTCTCCGGCGTGGTCAACTTCTTCAACCCGCACGCGGTGTTCCTGACCGGCAGCATGAGCGCGTCAGAACCGTTCATCGCGGCCGTCCGCAGCCGCGTGTACGAGGCATGCCACCCGCTCGCGACCCAGCGCCTGCAGATCGAGGCGGCGACCACCGGAGCCGACGCGATCCTGCACGGCGCCGCGCGCCTCGCGCTCGAGGGCATGGACATCCCCGTGGCGACGGCCTGATCCGCCGCCACGACTCGGATCAGTCCTCGATCAGCGTCAGCTCGATCACGGGGACCAGCACGTCGGGGCGGCGCACCGGCAGATGCACGGTCAGCGTCCCCTCCGCCTCGCCGGCCGGTGTCATCAGATCCGCCTCACGGTCGGGGTCGGACACACTCGTCTTGAGCCAGGACCCGTCGTTGAGCAGCCGCGCGTAGGAGACCTTTCCGGCGAGCTCCGGCAAATGCACGAAGCCCATCGGCCAGCTGAAGAGACTCAGGTAGAGGCGATTCCCACGTCGGGTGTACACGCCTTCACGCGGCGGCGTGAACGGAGCGTGCCCCGCGCCGACCACAGCACTGCGATGCAGGCGCATCCATTCGCCGATCTCCCCCAGCGTCTGCGCATCGCGCGGTGCGATCGCCCCGCGACCGTCCGGACCGATATTCAGCAGCATGTTGCCGCCCATCGACACCGAGTCGACCAGCATCTGCACGAGCAGCGTGGGCGACTTCTGGTCGGTGTTGTCACGGTGGTAACCCCAGGAGCCGTTGAGGGTCTGGCAGGCTTCCCAGATCAGTGGCACGCCGTCACGCACGATCGGCGCGGTCGGCTGGTACTGCTCGGGCGTGACGAAGTCGGCCGGGATGCCGAGACGATCGTTCACGAGCATGTCCGGCTGCAGCCCACGGCACAGGGCAAGCAGTGCGGTCGCGTCCCAGTCCTCCGGCCCCTTGCCGGCCCAGCCGTCCTTCTCCTCGGGATACGTGAAGTCGAAGAACAGGTAGTCGATGTCGCCGTACTCCGTGAGGAGCTCCCGCACCTGACCATGCAGATAAGCACGATATGCAGCCATGTCGCGCCCGACGTTCAGCTCGTGCGCGCCCTCGTCATCACGACGAGGATGATTCCAATCCACCGTGAAGTCCGGGTGATGCCAGTCGATCACCGAGTGGTAGAGCCCGACCTTGATCCCCTCGGCCCGGAGCGCATCGACGTATTCGCGCACGAGGTCGCGTCCTGTGTTCGCGACGGACGTGAAGTCGGTCAGCCTCGAGTCCCACAGGCAGAAGCCGTCGTGGTGCTTCGTCGTGAGCACCACGTATCCCATACCCGTCTCCTTCGCTGTGCGCGCGAGCGCAGCGGCGTCGAAGAGATCGGGGTCGAAGTGCTCGAAGTACTGCCGGTAGTCCTCGTCGGTGAGGCGCTCGTAGTTCTGCACCCATTCGTGCCGCGCGGCCCCGCTGTAGAGGCCGAAGTGGACGAACATGCCGAACCGGGCCTGATCAAACCATTCCTGTCGCATGGCTTCCATCCTGGCATAGACATCGGATGTTTAGGTCGCGCCAGAGCCCCGACAACGAAGAACGGGCGCCCCCGAGGGGACGCCCGTTGTTTCGAGAATCGAATCAGCGCGCTGCGCTGCCGTCGATGTAATCCTCGTCCTGCTGCTTCCAGGCGAAGAGCGAACGCAGCTCCTTGCCGGTGACCTCGATCGGGTGCTGCTCCTCCTTGGCGCGCAGCGCCAGGAACTCCTCCGCACCGTTGTCCTGGTCATCGATGAAGCGCTTCGCGAAGGCGCCGGACTGGATGTCGGCGAGCACGCCCTGCATGCTCTCCTTGACGCGCTCGTCGATGACGCGGGGACCGGAGACGTAGTCACCGAACTCGGCCGTGTCGGAGATCGACCAGCGCTGCTTGGCGATGCCGCCCTCCCACATCAGGTCGACGATGAGCTTGAGCTCGTGCAGCACCTCGAAGTAGGCGATCTGCGGCTGGTAGCCCGCCTCGGTCAGCGTCTCGAAGCCGGCCTGCACCAGGTGGCTCACGCCACCGCAGAGCACAGCCTGCTCGCCGAACAGGTCGGTCTCGGTCTCTTCGGTGAAGGTCGTCTTGATGACGCCGGCGCGGGTGCCGCCGATGGCCTTCGCGTACGAGAGCGCGAGGTCCCAGGCCTTGCCGGAAGCGTCCTGCTCGACGGCGATGATGTCCGGGATGCCGCGGCCTGCGACGAACTCGCGGCGGACCGTGTGACCCGGCGCCTTCGGGGCGACGAGGATGACGTCGACGCCCTCGGGAGCGTCGATGTAGCCGAAGCGGATGTTGAAGCCGTGTGCGAAGGCGAGCGTCTTGCCTGCCGTGAGGTTCGGCGCGATGGACTCGCTGTAGATGATGCGCTGGTGCTGGTCCGGCGCGAGGATCATGATCACGTCGGCCCACTCGGTGGCCTCGGCGACGGTCTTGACCGGGAAACCGGCCTCCTCGGCCTTGGCGGCGGACTTGGAGCCCTCCTTGAGGGCGATCGCGACCTCGACACCCGAGTCGCGCAGGTTCTGCGCGTGGGCGTGGCCCTGCGATCCGTAGCCGACGATCGCGACCTTCTTGCCCTGGATGAGGGACAGGTCTGCATCTGCGTCGTAGAAGATCTCGGTGCTCACTTTGTGTTTCTCCTTGTTCTTTGCGTTTCGTCTTGCTTCGCGTGCTCGGTGAGCGGCGAAAACTCGGTAGTCAGGTTGGTCAGCCGCGCAGGACGCGTTCGGTGATGCTCTTGCCGCCGCGGCCGATCGCGAGAAGGCCGGACTGCGCGATCTCCTTGATGCCGAAGGGCTCGAGTGCGCGCAGCATCGCATCGACCTTGCCCTTGTCGCCGGTCACCTCGATCACGAGCGCATCGGAGGCGTAGTCGACCACGGATGCGCGGAAGAGGTTCACCACCTCGATCACGTTCGAGCGCGTGGCGTTGTCGGTGCGCACCTTCACGAGCATGTGCTCGCGCTGCACCGAGGTGGCGAAGTCGAGCTCGACGATCTTGATCACGTTGATCAGCTTGTTCAGCTGCTTCGTGACCTGCTCGAGCGGGAGCTCATCCACGTCGACGACGACGGTGATACGGGAGATGCCCGGCACCTCCGTCACGCCGACGGCGAGGGAGTCGATGTTGAAGCCGCGACGGGCGAAGAGCCCCGCGACGCGGGTGAGAAGGCCGGGGGTGTTCTCCACCAGCAGGCTCAGCACGTGGGTCGACATGGCTCAGACCTCCTCATCGAATTCGGGCGCGTGTTCGCGGGCGTACTGCACGTAACTGTTGCTGACGCCCTGCGGCACCATCGGCCACACCATGGAGTCGGCACTCACGACGAAGTCGATCACGACGGGGCGGTCGTTCGTCTCGAGCGCGAGCTTGATGGCGGCGTCCACCTCTTCCTCCTTCTCCACGCGGATCGCAAGGCAGCCGTAGGCCTCGGCGAGCTTGACGAAGTCAGGGATGCGCACAGTGCCGTGCCCGGTGTTGAGGTCGGTGTTCGAGTGGCGACCGTCGTAGAACAGCGTCTGCCACTGGCGCACCATGCCCAGCGACGAGTTGTTGATGATCGCGACCTTGATCGGGATGTTGTTGATCGTGCAGGTCGCGAGTTCCTGGTTGGTCATCTGGAAGCAGCCGTCGCCGTCGATCGCCCAGACAGGACGATCCGGTTCGGCGACCTTCGCGCCCATCGCCGCGGGGACCGAGTATCCCATGGTGCCGGCACCACCGGAGTTCAGCCAGGCGTTGGGGCGCTCGTACTTGATGAACTGCGCAGCCCACATCTGGTGCTGCCCGACGCCGGAGGCGTAGATGCCCTCAGGCCCGGTGAGCTCACCGATCCGCTGGATCACGTACTGGGGGGCGAGGAGGCCGTCCGTCGTCGGCGCGTAGCCGAGCGGGAACTCGGTGCGCAGCCCGTCGAGGTACGACCACCACTCCTCGATGTCGGGCTTGGTGTCGGCGGTCGCGCCGCGGAAGGCCGCATCGAGGTCGGTGAGCACATCGCGCACGTCGCCGACGATCGGGACATCGGCGGTGCGGATCTTGGAGATCTCGGCAGGGTCGATGTCGACGTGAACGACCTTGGCGTTGGGGGCGAAGAGTGCCGCCTTGCCGGTCACGCGGTCGTCGAACCGGGCGCCGAGCGACACCAGGAGGTCGGCCTCCTGCAGCGCCAGCACGGCCGGGACCGTACCGTGCATCCCCGGCATGCCCAGGTGCTGCGGGTGCGAGTCGGGGAACGCGCCGCGGGCCATCAGCGTGGTGACCACCGGCGCACCCGTCGACTCAGCGAGCTCGAGGAGCTCGGCCGATGCCTTGCCGCGGATCACACCGCCGCCGACGTACAGAACCGGCTTCTTGGCTGTGGCGAGCAGTGCAGCAGCTGCCTGGATCTGCTTGCCGTGCGCCTTGGTCACCGGACGATAACCGGGAAGGTCGATCTTGGGCGGCCAGACGAAGGGCGCCATCGCCTGCTGAGCGTCCTTCGTGATGTCGACGAGAACCGGCCCGGGGCGACCCGTACCGGCGATCTCGTAGGCAGCAGCGATTGCAGCGGGGATGTCAGCGGCGTCCTTCACCAGGAACGAGTGCTTCGTGATCGGCATCGTGATGCCCACGATGTCGGCTTCCTGGAACGCGTCGGTTCCCATCAGCGTCGAGAACACCTGGCCGGTGATGGCCAGCATCGGCACCGAGTCCATGTATGCGTCGGCGATCGCGGTGACGAGGTTCGTGGCACCGGGGCCGGACGTCGCGATGCAGACACCCACCTTGCCGGATGCGGACGCGTAGCCCTCGGCCGCGTGGCCGGCACCCTGCTCATGCCGCACCAGGATATGGCGCAGGTCCACTGCATCCATCAGCGGGTCATAGACCGGGAGGATCGCTCCACCCGGAAGCCCGAACACGTCGGTCACACCCAGGAGCTCGAGCGAGCGGACGACGGCTTCGGCACCCGAGATCTCCGGGGCAGAGGATTGACGGGCGGGTGGCCTCGGCACGGCCGGGGCGGAATCAGCAGTCATGAGTTTCCTTCTGATGATCTGTGGAGGACGCCGGATGCCGGAGCGTCCGGATCAGCCGGTGGTCGCTCCCTCGGCGGCGGACCGCACGAGGCGCGAATACTTGGCAAGAACGCCTCGGGTGTAGCGCGGGGGAAGTGGCTCCCAGCCAGAGCGGCGGGAGGCGAGCTCAGCTTCGTCGACGAGTAGGTCGAGAGAGCGAGCTGCGATATCGACCCGTATCAGATCACCATCGCGCACGAAGGCGATAGGACCTGCGTCCACCGCTTCGGGTGCTATGTGGCCGATGCACAGGCCGGTTGTGCCGCCTGAGAATCGTCCGTCAGTCAAGAGTAGTACATCTTTTCCGAGCCCCGCGCCCTTGATGGCCGCGGTGATGGCGAGCATCTCGCGCATGCCGGGTCCGCCCTTGGGGCCTTCGTAGCGGATGACGATGACGGTGCCGGGTTCGATCTCACCGTCTGCGACGGCATCCATCGCTGCGCGCTCGCGCTCGAACACCCGAGCCGGGCCCTCGAAGACGGCGGCATCGAAGCCGGCGGTCTTGACGACCGCGCCCTCAGGAGCGAGCGATCCGTGCAGGATCGTGAGCCCGCCGGTCGCGTGGATCGGGTTGTCGAACGTGTGGATGACCTCGCCGTCGATCGGCTGCGGGTCAAGGTCCGCGAGGTTCTCGGCGAGCGTCTTACCCGTGACGGTGAGAGCATCGCCGTGAAGCAGGCCCTCGTCCAGCATCGCCTTCATGATGACCGGGATACCGCCGTGACGGTCGACGTCGTTCATGACGTACTTGCCGAAGGGCTTCATGTCGGCGACGTGCGGAACCTTGTCGCCGATGCGGTTGAAGTCGTGCAGGCTCAGCTCGACATCGGCCTCACGGGCGATCGCGAGCAGGTGCAGCACCACGTTCGTGGAGCCGCCGAGAGCCATCGCCAGCGCGATAGCGTTCTCGAACGCCTCCTTGGTGAGGATGTCGCGGGTCGTGATCCCCTGTCGCAGGAGATTGACCACTGCCTCGCCCGAGCGGTGGGCGAAGTAGTCGCGGCGGCGATCAGCCGCGGGAGGTGCTGCCGAGCCCGGGAGGCTGAGTCCGAGGGCCTCGGCGACCGACGCCATCGTGTTGGCCGTGTACATGCCGCCGCAGGCGCCTTCGCCGGGGGCGATGGCACACTCGATGCGCTTGAGGTCTTCCTCGCTCATGAGACCCGCGCGGCAGGCGCCGACGGCCTCGAACGAGTCGATGATCGTGACGTCCTTCTCCGTGCCGTCGGAGAGCTTGACCCAGCCGGGAGCGATCGATCCGGCGTACAGGAAGACGCTGGAGAGGTCGAGGCGGGCGCTGGCCATCAACATGCCGGGGATCGACTTGTCGCAGCCGGCGAGCAGGACGGAGCCGTCGAGTCGCTCGGCCATCATCACGGTCTCTACGGAGTCCGCGATGACCTCGCGCGAGACGAGCGAGAAGTGCATCCCCTCGTGGCCCATGGAGATGCCGTCCGAGACGGAGATCGTGCCGAACTGCAGCGGGTATCCCCCACCCGAATGCACGCCCTCCTTCGCGCCCTGCGCGAGCCGGTCGAGGCTCAGGTTGCAGGGAGTGATCTCGTTCCAGCTGGAGGCGATGCCGATCTGCGGTTTGTCCCAGTCCGCGTCGCCCATGCCGACGGCACGGAGCATGCCTCGGGAGGTCGTAGCCTCGATGCCGTCGGTGACGACGCGGCTGCGGGGCTTGATGTCGATGGGTGCGCTGCTGGAGGGATCATGCGAGGACATGACGGAAGTCTATTGCCGCGCAGAGGTACGTTCGTCCGCCAACGCCTCCAGAAGCGCGGCGATCTCTTGTGGAGTGTCCACACGCAGGGTCGCCACGCTCTCGCCCGGACCGACACGCACGCCGAGGTCGCCGGGCTGCAGCACTCGCATCGCATCCTCATCCGTCACGTCGTCGCCGGCGAACAGGATGCCGGTGGCGTCGAATCGCTCTCTGAGCGCCGACATCGCCGCGTCCTTGCCCTCGGTACGCGAGGAGAACTCCAGCACCCGATGCCCCGCACGCCGCCGCCAGTGCGGGAAGCGCTCGGCGACGAGTGCGTCGATCTCCGCGAAGACGCGCTCCTCGGTCTCTCGGTCGGCGCGTCGGGTGTGCACGCCCATCCCGAACGTCTTGGGCTCGAACTCGGCACCCTCGAAGCGCTCGATGATCGGCTTCGCAGCTGCCCAGAGCTCCTCGCGAGCGCCTTCCTCGGTGGCCTCGCCCGGGGCGTCGGCGTCGCCTTCTCCGGGGAACCAGTACTGAGCGCCGTGCGAGCCGGCGAGTGCGATCGCCGAGTCGTCGGTGTGCTCGGTGATCACCCTCAGGTCGTGCATGCTGCGTCCGGAGACGTAGGCGACGACCGTGTCGGGCAATGCCGCCAGCCGCTCGACCTGGGTGGCGACTTCCGGAAGTGCCCTCGCAGCCATCGGATCGGCGACCAGGGGTGAGGCGGTCCCATCGAAGTCGAGGGCCACCACCAACCGCGGCGTGGCGGCGAGCGTGGTCAGGTCGTCGTCGACTGTTCCGGGGGTCCAAGGGCGCGTCACAGATTTCTCCTATCGCAGGGGGGTGGTTCTCAGTATCGCGGCCGCGCGAGCGCTCAGCGGCCACGGACCTCGGAGAGGGCTGCCAGGAACGACGATGACCAGGCATCGACGTCGTTGTCCAGCACGCGTCGCCGAAGTGATCTCATTCGGCGCCCCTGCTCGGTCGGCGTCATCTCGACCGCCGTCATGATCGCGTCCTTGAGGCCCTCGATGTCGTGCGGGTTGACCCGCACCGCTTGCCGCAGTTCGTCGGCAGCTCCGGTGAACTCGCTGAGGACCAGTACACCGCGATCGTCGACGCGGGTCGCGACGTATTCCTTGGCGACGAGATTCATGCCGTCGCGCAAGGCGGTCACGAGCATCACGTCGGCAGCCAGGTACAGCGCGACCATCTCTTCGCGCGGGAACCCCTGGTGCAGATAGCGGATCGCGGAGTGCCCCATCGTGTCGGTGTCGCCGTTGATGCGGCTGACGGCGAGCTCGATTTCGTCCCGCAGGTGCACGTAGGCGTCGACGCGCTCCCTGCTGGGACTTGCGACCTGGACGAGGGTGACGTCTTCGACCTTCAGACGCCCTTCCGCGAGCAGTTCGCCGTAGGCCTTGATCCGGTGGCGAATGCCCTTGGTGTAGTCGAGCCGGTCGACCCCGAGCAGGATGCGCTTGGGGTTGCCGAGGCTCGCACGGATCTCGGCTGCGCGCGCGCGGACGTCTTCCCTCGCGGCGAGCTCGAGATACGGCGTGGTGTCGATGGAGATCGGGAACGCCCGCGCCATCGCCGTGCGCACTCCATCGCCATCGGGGACGGAGACGTGCGCGCCTTTGACCTCGTAGCGCAGTCGCCGCCGCACGGCGGTAAGGAAGTACGTGGCGTCCTGCGCACGCTGGAAGCCGATGACGTCGGCACCGAGCAGTCCGCGCAGCACCTGATCACGCCAGGGCAGCTGCGCGTACAGGCCGTGGGCGGGGAACGGGATGTGGTGGAAATACCCGATCGTGACGTCCGGACGCAGCTCCCGCACCATCTGCGGGACGAGCTGCAACTGGTAGTCATGCACCCAGACCGTGCCTTCGGGCGCTGCGGTGGCAGCCGCGGCCTCTGCGAAGCGGCGGTTCACTGTCACATACGCATCCCACCACTCTCGGTGGTACTGCGGCGGGGCGATGACGTCGTGGTACAGCGGCCAGATCGTGTCATTGGCGAAGCCCTCGTAGTACTCCGCGACCTCCTCGGCACTGAGTGCCACGGGGATCAGCCGGATCCCGCCCGCCTCGAACGGCTCGAGCTCGACGTCGGCTTGTCCTGCCCAGCCGACCCACGCGCCGTTGACATTGCGCATCATCGGTTCGAGGGCAGCGACCAGTCCACCTGGCGATGTCCGCCAGACCTCCTCGCCGTCAGGTCCTTCCACCCGGTCGACGGGCAGCCGGTTGGCGACGACGACGAAATCTGCAGCTGTCAAGTGGGACTCCTCACACCAGCGGTTGTATCCAACCTACCCAGGATGGTGAGATTCCGCCCCGGTCGTCAGGCGGCGACCGGCGAACGCCGCCGACCGTCGCCACTGAGCACCCAGTTCGCGACACCCGCCGCGAAGGCGATGAACGCCGCGACCATCGGCAGCAGAAGCGCAGCAGGCGTTCCGATGTTCTCGGCGATCTCACCCGCGACGGCGGCGCCGATCGACTGCCCGACCACGACGCCGGATCCCAGCATCGTCATCACGGTCGCCGAGCGTCCGCGCGGACTGCGCGCCGCGCCGAAGCTGTACTGCGTCACCAGAGTGGGGCCGATGCCGATGCCCATGATCGCCAGCGCGACCATCATCGTGCCGGGCGAGTCGACGAAGCCGAGCAGGAGCGTCCCTGCCAGCAGGATGCCGGAGAACACGAGCCAACGCGCACGCATAGAGAATGCCGGGGGAAGCCAGGCGACGCCGAGCGCGAGGATGGCAGAACCGACGCCCATCACGCCGTAGAGCAGGCCTGCCTGTTCGGGAGCGCCACGGTCTGCCATGAACGAGGTCAGCGCGGTGAGCATCGTGCCGAAGAAGATCCCGACGCCCAGGATGCCGAGGACCACGATCAGCAGCTGCGGACGGAACAGTTCCGACACGGCAGAAGGAGCCTTGCCGTCGGCATCACGGTCCTGGGACACATGACGCCCGCTGGGGTGCAGCGCGAACGCGCCGACGAAGACGACCGTCAGCACCGCGGCCCCCACCAGCGGCGCCCACGGGGCGAGCACGGATGCCAGGATGCCGACCAGGAAGGGGCCGAAGACGAACACGGTCTCGTCGGCCGCGGACTCATACGCCATCGTGCCCGAGACGGTCTTGTCCCGCCGCTCCGTCGGCATCCGCTCGCTGATGATGGTGACCAGACGCGAGCGCGAGAGCGGGGCGACCTGTGGGGCGGTCGCGCCGATGCCGACTGCGGCGAGCAGTACGAAGCCGTCGGCAGCTGTCCCGTAGACCACGAACGTGAAGAGCAGGAGCATCGCACCGTTCGCGAGCGCGAGCACGATGAGCACTCCTCGCTGGCCGAAGCGGTCTGCTGCTGCCCCCAGCAGCGGTCCGAAACACGCGGTGCCCAGTCCGACGGCCGCGGAGGTGAGTCCGCCGAGCGACAGGGATCCTCTGGCCGAGACGACCACGGTGAGGACCCCGACGACCATCATGGCGAACGGAAGCCGAGCGATGAAGGCGATGAGGAAGTAGGGAAGGCCTGCGAGCTGGAGAAGGCTCCGCTGGGCGGGTTGCTGCGATGTCGTTGCGGGTGTCATGGCTCTCGCGCGTCGAAGACGCGAAGTCGGGTGCCGCCGCTGTCCGTCGGAAAGCCGACGGCCGGTAGATACACGGTTGTGCGGCCGCGGCGAGCCGCGACACCGCCATGATAGCGCGCGCACCCGACCACTGGCAGGGAAACGGGCGGCCAGCGACGGGTCTAGTCTGGGCGGCACCCACCGCACGATGCGCTCCCCGAGGAGGACCCCGTTGCCCACCGTCCCGCAGGCCGCTGCCCCGTCCCTCGCCCTTCCCCCGCGGTCCCGACGCGTGGGAAGCGCCAAGACCTCGCCGGTCCGCGACCTTCTCGCACTGACCGAGCGCCCCGAGGTCATCTCCTTCGCCGGCGGCCTTCCGGCGCCTGAGCTGTTCGACCTCGAGGGGATCCGCATGGCGTTCGACGCGGCACTCGGCTCCCCCGGCGTGCTCCAGTACTCGACCTCGGAGGGGGACCCGATGCTGCGAGACGAGATCGCGAGGCGCTACTGCGCTGATGGGCTTCCCACGGAGCCGTCCGATCTGATCGTGACGACGGGATCGCAACAGGGCCTCGGACTCCTCGCGTCGACGCTGATCGATCCCGGTGACACGATCCTGGTCGAGGAACCCTGCTATCTGGCCGCTCTGCAGACTTTCGCCCTCGCCGGTGCCCGTGTGGTCGGTGTGCCCTACATCGGTGACGACCTCGACCTCGAGGCGCTGGAACAGCTCGCGGCCGAGCATGCCCCGAAATTCTTCTACACCGTGCCGACGTTCCAGAACCCGACGGGGCGCACCCACGGACTCGAAGCGCGCCGAGCGATCGCCACGATCGCCCAGCGTCGCGGGTTCCGCATCATCGAGGATGAGCCCTACCGTCAGCTGCGATACTCCGGTGACGCCCTGCCATCGCTGTCCGAGTTCGCGCCCGAGCATGTCATCAGCCTCGGCAGCTTCTCGAAGGTGATCGCGCCCGGCCTCCGCATCGGCTGGATCCGCACCACCGTCGACATCCGTTCCTCGGTCACGATCGCCAAGCAGGCCGCCGACCTGCACACCTCCACGATCGATCAGGCGGCGGCCGCCCACTACCTCGCCTCAGGCCGAGGCGAGCCTGCACTCGCACGCATCCGTGAGGCATACGCCGCACGTCGCGACGCGATGCTCGACGCCCTCTCCAGCGCCCTTCCCGAGGGGAGCACGTGGAATCGACCTGACGGCGGAATGTTCATCTGGGCACGACTGCCGGAGGGAATGGACGCCGCGTCCTCGCTCACGCGGGCCCTCACACGCGACGTCGCATTCGTTCCCGGCACATCGTTCTTCTCCGGCCGGGCCGACGAGCGAACGCTCCGCCTGTCGTTCACGACCTACTCCCCTGCCAGGATCAGGGAGGGCTTGTCAAGGCTCGGTACGACCTGGGGTGCGGGAAGGTAGCGTTAGGGAATGCGCTACCTCTTCAGCACCGGACTCATCGCGGCGATCTCGGCTGGGGTCTCCCTGCTGCGCGGCACTCGCGAGCAGCCCATCACCTGGCGCGCCGTGTTGTCCTGGGCGAGCTGGGGCATCACCATGGCTCTGGCCGTCGGCGCCGTCATCGACATGAACCGCGAGCGCCGCGGCGTGCTGGTCGATGCGGACTCCCCGCAGTCGGTCAAGAAGGCGAAGAAGGCTCAGCGGCTCCAGTTCCGCTCTCAGAAGGCCCTCGCCGACACGCAGGACCACGCCAAGGACCAGCGCTCCTGAATCCGGTGCGACTCAGCGGGTGAGGATGAGCGCCTCGCCCTGACCGCCTCCGCCACACAGTCCGACGGCTGCCGTCCCGCCACCTCGGCGAACGAGCTCGTGCGCGACGTGTACGACCAGTCTGTTGCCGGACGCGCCGATCGGGTGGCCGATCGCGATGCCTCCGCCATGGATGTTCACGATGCCCTCATCCAGACCGAGTTCGACCTCAGATCGTGCCACGACAGCGCCGAAGGCCTCGTTGATCTCGACCAGGTCGAGGTCCGACGGAGCGATGCCCTGCTTCTCACATGCGCGCTCGATCGCCCGAGCCGGCTGCGCCTGCAGGGAGTTGTCGGGTCCGGCGGTCTGGCCGCTCGCGCCGACCGTGACGAGCACGGGCCAGCCCTTGGCCTCAGCAGCGCGCCGCGTCGTGACGACCACTGCGGATGCCCCGTCGGAGATCGGCGAGGAGTTCCCGGCTGTGATCGAACCGCCCTCCACGAAGGCGGGACGAAGACCCGCGAGCGTCTCGACCGTGGTGTCGGGGCGCACTCCCTCGTCTTTGGTCACGCGCACCGGCTCGCCCCGACGTTGCGGAACATCGACGGCGATGATCTCTCCGTCGAACACTCCGGCCTCCTGCGCAGCGGCCGCACGCTGGTGCGACAGTGCGGCGACCCGGTCCTGCGCCCCCCTGGTGAGCTCAAAGCGTGCGTTGTGCCGCTCGGTGGACGCCCCCATGCTCTCCCGGTCGTAGGCATCGGTGAGCCCGTCGTACGCCATGTGGTCGAGCACTTCGACGCTCCCGTAGGTCCAGCCGTCGCGCGATCCCATGAGCAGGTGCGGTGCCCGCGTCATCGACTCCATCCCCGCGGCGACCACGACATCTGCATCGCCGGTGCGGATCATCCGTGCGGCGTCGATGATCGCTGTCAGGCCTGAGAGGCACACTTTGTTCACCGAGTGCGCGGGGACGTCCCAGCCGATGCCTGCGCCGATCGCCGCCTGGCGTGCCGCATTCTGCCCAGATCCCGCAGCGAGCACCTGACCGACGATGACGGCATCGACGTCCCCCGGGTCGATCGATGCCTGTTCCAGCGCGCCACGGATCGCGAAGGATCCGAGTTGAGGCGCGGTGAAGGAGGCCAGCTGTCCTTTGAGGCGCCCTTGCGGGGTGCGGGCAGCGGCGACGATGACGACGTCGTTCTCAGTCATGGTCATGGGTCCTTTCGGTGAGCAGGGCATCGGAGACGATGAGGGGCGGTCGGGTGGCGGCGATGATCTCCTCGACGGTGACCCCCGGTGCGGTCTCGACGAGCACGAGGCCATCGGGGGTGATGTCGATCACCGCCAGATCGGTGATGATCCGGTCGACAACGCCGCGCCCGGTCAGGGGCAGCGAGCACTCGTCGACGATCTTCGCCGATCCGTCCTTCGCCACGTGCTCCATGAGGACGATGACCCGGCCGGCGCCGTGCACGAGGTCCATGGCACCGCCTGGGCCCTTGACCATCTTGCCGGGGATCATCCAGTTCGCGAGGTCGCCCGTCGCAGAGACCTGCATGGCCCCGAGGATCGCAGCATCGATCTTGCCGCCACGGATCATCCCGAAGCTCATCGCCGAGTCGAAGAACGCAGCCCCTGGGAGCGTGGTGACCGTCTCCTTGCCCGCATTGATGAGGTCCGGGTCGACGGCATCCTCATGGGGATAGGGACCGACGCCGAGGATTCCGTTCTCCGATTGCAGGACGACAGTGATGTCGCTCGCCATGTGGTTCGGGACGAGCGTCGGCAGGCCGATGCCGAGGTTGACGTACGCGCCGTCCGCGAGCTCCGCAGCTGCACGAGCCGCCATCTGGTCTCGGGTGAGTGCCATCTCAGGCTCCTTCCGCAGCGACGGTGCGCCGCTCGATGCGCTTCGGGGCGTCGGTGCCGACCTCGACGATGCGGTGCACGAAGACCCCGGGGAGGTGGATGCTGTCCGGGTCGAGCTCCCCCGGTTCGACGAGTTGCTCGACCTGGGCGATGCAGATGCGGCCGGCCATGGCGGCCAGCGGATTGAAGTTGCGGGCCGCTTTGTTGAAGACGAGGTTGCCATGGCGGTCACCGCGGGCGGCATGGACGAGCGAGAAGTCGGTGGCGATCGCCTCCTCCAGCACGAACTCCCTGGGCTCACCGTTCACATCGAAGGTACGTACGTCTTTGGTCGGCGAGGCGACCGCGATCGTGCCGTCCGGGTTGTACCTGCGGGGTAGTCCGCCTTCCGCGACCTGGGTGCCGACACCCGTCTGCGTGAAGAATGCGGCGATCCCCGAGCCGCCGGCCCGCAGCTTCTCGGCCAGGGTTCCCTGCGGGGTGAGTTCGAGCTCGAGTTCGCCACTCAGGAACTGGCGTTCGAACTCCTTGTTCTCCCCCACGTACGACGACGTCATCTTGCGGATGCGCTGTGCAGAGAGAAGGACACCGAGACCCCAGTCGTCGACGCCGCAGTTGTTGCTCACCACACTCAGGTCCTTCGTGCCCTGTGCGAGCAGGGCTTCGATCAGAGCGATCGGGTTTCCCGACAACCCGAACCCGCCGACCGCGAGCGACGATCCGTCCTCGATGTCGGCGACCGCGGCGCGCGCAGATTCCCATTGCTTGTCGATCACGTCGGCTCCTTCGATCACGTGCTCCCTCCAGCATCCGCCCCCGACCCCCGCGTCCGGTAGTCAGGTCTTGCGATGTGGCCGATCGCGGAGGTAGCGTCCACATTATGGAACCGCTCGGCCACCCCGTCCCCGGAGCGCAGGCGATCGCGCGCGCGGCGCGCCTCTTGCGCCTGGTCACCGCCGCGGGGATCGACGGCGCCGCGCTGCACGACCTCGCCCGCGAAGCCGACCTGACGCGATCGACCACCCACCGCCTGCTGAGCGCCCTCAAGCTCGAAGGACTCATCGATCGCGACGACGAGAGTGCTCGCTGGATGCCGGGACCGGAGCTCTACCTCATGGGTTCAGTGGCCGCGGCGCGATACGACGTGACCGCACTCGCTCGAGACATCGTGCGGTCACTTGCCGTCAAGACCGAGGAGAGCGCATTCTTCTCGGTGCGGCGCGCGGATGAGACGGTATGCCTCCTGCGCGAGGAAGGAGCGTTCCCCATCCGCTCATTCGTCTTGAGCGAGGGCGTGCGTTTCCCCCTCGGCGTTGCCAGCGCCGGGCTCGCGATCCTCGCATTCCTTCCCGACCACGATGTGGACGCGTACTTGGAGCGACACCCCGAGCTCGAGGCCGGGTGGGGTCGTCCGCACGGCCGTCGGGCACTGCTCACGCGCCTCGCCGAGACCAAGGAGCGAGGATACGCGGTGAACCCCGGACTGATCGTGGAAGGCAGCTGGGGCATCGGCGCCGCGGTCTTCGATCGCTCGGGGCGCCCGGAGTGGGCTCTGAGCCTGACCGGGGTCGAGTTCCGCTTCGGCCCGGATCGAATGGCGGAACTCGGCCGCACGCTCCTCGCGCACGCGCACCAGCTCTCCGCACGGATCGCGAGCACCCGACGATAGAACCGCAATACATACCAATGGGTATATACTTGGTGGTATGAATCGTTCGGACGTGATCCCCTCCCTGGTGCTCTCCGGGTACGCACTGGGACGCATCGCAGCCCAGGATGCCGGCAACGACGCACCCGCCGCGCAGTGGCGCGTGCTCAGCCTCCTGGAACAGGCGGGCTCTCGACGAGTGGGAGAGCTCGCAGCGGCCGCGCGCACCACGCAGCCGGGCATGACCCGTCTCCTGGGTGGGTTGGAGCGCGACGGACTTGTCCTCCGCTCCCCCGATCCCGACGATTCACGAGCCACCGTCGTGGACATCACCCCACACGGCACCGCAGCGCTCACGGCCTGGCGCGCGGAGTTCCGTGAGACGCTCGCGCCGCGATTCGCCGCTCTCAACGACGAAGAATGGTCCGCTCTCACACGCGCCGCCGAGATCCTCGCCGCGCATACCGCCACTGAACGAAAAGGAGAATCTCGGTGAACACCAGCACCACCCCCTCGGTGTGGAAGCAGCCGGCGCAAGTGTGGGCGGTCGCATTCGCGTGCGTCGTCGCCTTCATGGGCATCGGACTCGTCGACCCGATCCTTCCCGCGATCGCCGAATCGCTCCAGGCATCGCCGGTAGAGACCGAGCTGCTGTTCACCAGCTACCTCCTCGTGACCGGGCTGGCGATGCTCGTGACCAGTTGGATCTCCAGTCGCATCGGGGCGAAGGCCACTCTGCTCATCGGACTCGCACTCATCGTCGTCTTCGCGCTCCTGTGCGCGCTGAGCGGCAGCGTCGACGCCGTCATCGGGTTCCGTGCGGGCTGGGGCCTCGGGAACGCCCTGTTCATCTCCACAGCCCTCGCGACGATCGTCGGCGCTGCCTCCGGCGGCAGCAGCGCGGCGATCATCCTCTACGAAGCGGCTCTGGGTCTCGGTATCGCCGTCGGTCCTCTCCTGGGCGGCCTCCTCGGCGAACAGAGCTGGCGCGGACCGTTCTTCGGCGTCGTCGTGCTGATGGCCATCGCGTTCGTCGCGGTGCTCGTACTGCTGCGCGGTCCTGGCGAGAAGCGTGTGCCGGTGCCGTTCTCGGCCCCGTTCACCGCGCTGCGGCGTCCGGCACTGGCGGTTCTCGCGATCGCGGCGCTCTTCTACAACATCGGCTTCTTCGTGCTGCTGGCGTTCTCGCCGTTCCCTCTCGGCTTCGGGGCGATGGGCATCGGGTTCACGTTCTTCGGCTGGGGCGTCGCCCTCGCTGTCACGAGCGTCTGGGTGGCACCGGTCCTCATGCGCCGGATGCCCCGAACCCGCATCATCCTCATCGTCCTGCCGCTGCTCGCACTCGATCTCGTCGCCGCAGGTTTCCTCGTGGGTAACGCCGCAGCCCTGGTCGCCTGCATCGTCGCGGGTGGGCTCCTGCTCGGTGTGATGAACACCGTGCTGACCGAGGCCGTCATGGAGGCGACCGACCTGCCCCGCTCGGTCGCATCGTCGGCATACTCGGCCGTCCGGTTCCTCGGTGGTGCGATGGCTCCCCCGATCGCAGCGCTCCTGTGGCACGCGTTCAACGCGACGGTGCCCTACCTGTTCGCCGCTGCATCCGTCCTGCTCGCCGCGCTCACCGTGTTCTTGGGACGCCGAGTTCTCGCCCACATCGACGACCAGCCGGCGGACGCCGCCGTGGAGGATGCTGCCGCGATCCTCGTGGGCGACGCCGCCTGAGCGAGACCGCAGCGTCGGACCGGGCATCGGCGCCCGATCCGACGCAGCTGCATCCGGCCCTTGGATATCGTGGGGCGATGAAAGAACCCTCTCATCTCCCTGAACGCAGCAGGCTGGTGCATAGACACTTGACGCATGCCGGTGTCGAGACGGAGATCCGGGTGCTTCCCGACTCGGCCCGCACCGCCCAGGAGGCGGCATCCGCAATCGGGTGTGACGTAGCGGCGATCGCGAACAGCCTGATCTTCCTGGCCGACGGTGAGCCCGTGCTCGTGATGACCAGCGGCGGGCACAGGGCCGACCTCGAGGCTCTGAGACTGCACATCGGCGCTGCAGAGGTGGTGATGGCGCCCGCATCGGTAGTGCGCTCCGCCACCGGCCAGGCCATCGGCGGCGTCGCTCCCGTCGGACACCCCGCTCCGATTCGGACGTTCATCGACGAAGCATTGCAGGACCACGAGGAGCTCTGGGCAGCTGCAGGTCACCCGCACACAGTCATGCCGTTGACGTTCGATCAACTCTGTCGTGTCACCGACGGAGCGGTCATCGCCGTCGTCTGAGTCTCTCGGTTCCGACAGTGCCCCGGCATCCGTGGACGGCGGAGACGACGAAGCCGGTGCCGGGAAGCACGAAGCTTCCCGGCACCGGCCGTGTCCGATCGATCAGTCCTGCGTCAGGCGCGCACGTGCGCGCGCGGCGCCGAAGACGGTGAGCGCGAGGCCGAGCACGACCGCGGCGCCACCGGCCCAGAGAATCCCGGCAGGCATGTCCGCGCCCGTGGTCGCGAGCGACGAGCCACCGGTCAGGGGCAGCTCGGTCGGCGGCGTGACGGCGGTCGGCGGCGTCGGGGGCGTGGTCGGCGGGACCACTGGAGGCTTCGATGCAGCGGTGTTGGTCAAGGTGACCGCCACCGTCGCCCCCTCCCCGACTGTGAGCTGGGCGCCGCCATCGGCAAGTGCACGCACGCCGGTACCGGAGAACACGGGCGTGCCCCATTCGATGCCGTCGACGGCCGGCGGGGTCAGCTCCCCCAGTGTGACGACGGTTCCGGCGGGAAGCTGGATGAGGGGCGACGTGGCTCCGGCCGTGACGGCGACGGTGCGCTCGACCGCCGGGTCGCCATAGCTGTAACGCACCGTGTACACCGCGTCCGTCGGCACGGCAGACGCACCCGAACCTGCGACGGCCTTGGTCACCGTGAAGGCACCCGAGGCATCCCCGTCACCGGTTCCACCGCCTGTGACGCTCCAGACGGCCTTCTCCTGGAGCTTGACCCCGTTGACGTCCGCGACGTTGCCGTAGGTGGCTCCGTCGACCTGGGCGCTGGGCACCGTGAAGTACTTGACGAGATATGTCCGCGCCGGATCGATCGGGCCCGGGATCTCGAGGTGGAATGACGTTCCCTCCGCGTTCCAGGAACCGGTCCAGTTCGTGATCGTCTGCGGATCCTGGTCCTGTGTGTCGGTGCTCCAGACGACGAGCTGCCGGTCTTCGTTGTGGTGCTCGGCGACCCCGTCGCCCGCACCCGTCAGAGTGTCGTCGATTATCATCGATTCCGCCCCCTCGAAGCTCGCGCCGGGCAGCACCAGCTGCCAGGCGATCCGGCCGTCGGCCGTCTGCCACGACCACTTCTGCGGTTCTGTCGGCAGCGGGGCGGACGGACCGATGCCGCCGCCGGGCACCTCGACCGGGGTGATCTTGCCATCTACCGTGAATCCCACCGTGGTCTCCGTGGTCTGCTCGTCGGCGCTCGCGACGAACCAGAGCGAGCCGGTGACTCCGGTGCGGCCGTTCACGTAGTCGGTGAGCGTGCACGTCACCACGGGTGCAGCGTCGCTGCTCACGGTGCACTCGGCGATCGACTTGCTCGGGTCTTCCGCCGACGGAACCGAGAACGTCGTACCGGCGCCGGCGAACTCCTTCGGGAGCGTGAACCCGAAGGTCTGACCGCCCACCGCGCCGTCCGGAACAGACCAGTCAGCGTCGACTCGCACGTGGTCCCACTGCGACACCGTGCCGCCGCCACCGACTGTCGTCACGGTGATCGACGAAGGGTCGATGGCTGCCGGATAGTCGTACTCGGCTGCCGAGGCGACTCCCGCGCCGGCGAGTGTGATCCCGGCGGTGAGAGCTGCCACAGCGGCAGCGATGATCGTTGTTGTCGTCTTGCGGCGCGCGCGGGCGCGCCCGATGCTTCTGTACAAGGTGTTCCCCAGTTTCTTGATGAAGCCCCACCCGTCGGTCATGCGTCGCTCAGCGACGCATCCGATCGAGGTGACGCGGATGTCCCCATATGAGAGACGTACTCAGGGGGATTCCATTACGCGATACACGGGGATTCAGTCCGAACACGGAAAAGCACTGGGGTGGTTCCGGCGGCGCTCCAACGCTCAGAAGGAGCGGTTCGCCGCGGCAGAATCTGGCGCTGGCACGTGCACCGCGCTCCCCCAAGGCGCAGAAAAGCCCTGTCGACACTGGCGAGAGTGTCTACAGGGCTGTTCCGTGCACCCCCTCGGACTTGAACCGAGAACCCACTGATTAAGAGTCAGTTGCTCTGCCGATTGAGCTAGAGGTGCGTGGCCCGGGATAACCCCGACCGAGGAATTACATTACCAGTCGACCGGGTCCATGTGAAATCGAGCTCGGACCCCGGGCGTGCCGCCCCCGCGAGGGCGCCGAAATGTGGCCTTTCGACACTCGGGGCCCGCCGATCCGGCCAGTATTCTTAGACCGTGACCACCTCCCCCGATAGCCTCCGCAGCGACCTCGACCTCGCGCTGCGCCTCGCCGACGCTGCAGATGCCCAGTCGCTCCCCCGGTTCGATGCCGACGACCTCGAGATCTCGACCAAGGCCGACAACTCGCACGTCACCGACGCCGATCTCGCAACCGAACGCGCGATCCGCAGCATCCTGGAGGCCGAGCGTCCCGAAGACGGGATCTTCGGCGAGGAGTTCGGCGCCCAGGGCAGCACGCACCGTCAGTGGATCATCGACCCGATCGACGGGACGGCCAACTTCCTTCGCGGGGTGCCGTTGTGGGGAACGATGATCGCCCTCGCGATCGACGGCGTGCCACAGGTGGGCGTCGTCAGCATGCCGGCACTCGGACGACGCTGGTGGGCATCGGCCGGAGAGGGCGCCTGGACCGCCGCCGAAGCCGAGCCGCGTCAGCTCCAGACCTCCTCGGTCTCGTCTCTCGACGATGCCAGCGTGAGTTTCCAGAGCATCGCGCAGTGGTCGGATGCAGGCCGCCTGGACACGCTGCTGAAGGTGGCCGCGCGCGTCTGGCGCGACCGCGCCTACGGCGACGTCTACGCGTACATGCTCCTTGCCGAAGGTCGCATCGACATGGTCGCCGAGTTCGGAGTCAAGGAGTACGACATCGCGGCCGCCGTCCCGATCGTGCGCGAGGCCGGAGGACGGATGACGGCTGTCGACGGCGCGGAGACGATCTCCGCGCGCTCGACACTCGCTACCAACGGCACCCTGCACGATGACTTCCTGACGCTGCTGCAAGACTGATCCGAAGGACGAGGCCCGCGATGACTCCCCGCACAATGTCCGCCACTGCGGGCGTCTTGCTGCTGCTCGCGGCCCTCACCGCATGCGCTGGGCCTTCGGAGCCTCGTTCCTCGCCGACCGCGGAGCCTGCCCCTCCCACACCCACAGCGAGCACAGCGCCCGTCGGCTCGCCCGCTCCGGAGTCGCCTGCCGCGGAAGTCACGTGCGAGTCGATGATCTCGGACGGCACGGTCGCAGCCCTGGCCGATGCCGGCTGGACGGCCGAGACGAAGGAGTTCGTGGTCGGCGGTGTCGAGTTCACCGACGGCCTGCTCTGCTTCTGGGCCGACTACACCGTCGGGTCCGACCACGGTCAGCTCTACGGCTGGGCAGCGGTGGACGAGGCGGACGCCGCAGCCGCGCAGGCAGGTCTTCTCGAGGAAGGCTGGAAGCGCGAGGACGGTCCGGACGGAATCTATTACACCGAGGACCCGCGCTACGCGATGGGCACCGATGAAGACGGCTACGGGATGACGTACCTCTTCGGCGACGGCTGGGTGCGGCTCGCCGACACCCGTCAGGGACTGATTCTCATCGAATGGCCGGCCTGACCGCCGAGGATCGATCACCCCTTTCGGGGCACGCCACCACCACCGGATTTATCAAGGCGTTCAGAGAAACTGTTCGGGGGCACCGCCGCCGCGTACGCCCGCGCAAGACGAGGGCATCGGCCCACGCACCCGACGTCGATCAGCACGCTGACGCCCGCCTTCGGAACTCAGGGCGGTACGGCGAGGAGAAGCGAACCCTCACGGTCCCGCAGCGCCCATCGAACTCTCGAGGATCCTGCCGAAACCTCGCGCGACCGGCGGAGTCCACAGCAGCACGATGATGGCGGTGGCGATGGCAGCGGTGATGGCCGCTCCCCAGTCCCAGCGGTCGCCGAAGAGGAGTACGACGGCGCTGAGCGCGATGGCGATCCCGAGGAAGATCGTGAGCATGAGCCGCGAGAGTCCGCGGCCACGCCGCACACCGGCCGCGACGGCGAGTACCAGCAGCCCGAACAGGGCGATCGCCGCACCCGCGACCGAGAATACCGAGGTCGCCACATCCGCGTCGTACCGTCCGAGGAAGACCAGGATGCCGAAGCCCGTCGCGAGCACTCCGAAGGCGTAGGCGAGCACCGCCACCACCGTGGTGATGATCGAGGCCACGACGGGGGAATCAGACGGGGATGGCGCAGTCGCCGCTGGTGCCGCACTCATCGCGCTGTCCGACGGCGCCGAGAGGACGAGACGACGGTGCAGCAGCCGCACCACCTCGATGGCGGCGACCATCACGATCGTGATCCCGGTGAGCGCGACCGCCAGGTCTTCGCCCGGGTCCACCAAGACGAAGAACTGTCGGGCCAGCGGGATCGTGAAGACGGCGATGAGCAGAACGAACATCGCACCGACGACCAGCACCTTGAAGCGGTTGAGCGGGCGGGCGAGCACGGCCAGCACCCAGATGCCGACGACCGCGAGGATCACGGTGGCGCCGGTGCGCAGCTGTTCTTCGTGGACCCCGAACCCTCGTGCGACGAACGTGTACCAGGTCAGACCGAGCGCGACGACGATCCCAGACGGAATCGCGAAGCTCAACGACCGCCGGAGGAACCCCGGCACATACCGTGCCGCATTCGGCATGAGCGCGAGGAAGAACGCCGGAATGCCGATCGTGAGGCCGTCGGTGATGGACAGTTGGCGAGGCAGGAACGGGAACTCGAGCACGAAGACCCCGAAGATGATCGCGAGCAGAGTCGCGTAGACCGTCTTGTTCAGGAACAGCATCGACACCCGCTCGATGTTCGCGATGACCTGACGGCCTTCCGCAACGACATCCGGCAGGTGGGAGAATTGGCCGTCGAGCAGTACCAGACGCGCGACAGCCTTGGTGGCGGGTGAGCCGGAGTTCATCGCGATCCCGATGTCTGCAGCCTTGATCGCCAGCGCGTCGTTCACTCCGTCACCCGTCATCGCGACGGTGTGCCCGTGACTCTGCAGAGCGGTGACCATGCGCTTCTTCTGCTCTGGCGTGACCCGCCCGAACACCGCATGCTGGTCGAGCACGTCTGCGAGTTCGGCATCGTCCTGCGGAAGTCGTCGCGCATCGAAGCCTTCGGAGACGTCGAGACCGACCTCACGAGCGATCGCGGCCACCGTTCGCGGGTTGTCTCCCGAGATGATGCGGATTCCGACCTGCTGGCGCGCGAAGTACGCGAGCGTCTGCGCCGCGTCCGGGCGCACCTGTTCGCGGAAGGTGAGGACCAGGATCGCGGCGAGGCCATCGGGGAGGCGCTCGGACTCGACGTCGTCTTCGGACAGCGTGGAGTCCGAGTATCCGATCACCAGCGTGCGGCGGCCGGTTTCGGCGAGTTCGGTGACCGTGCGGCCGAGCTCCGTCTCGGTCGATGTCGCGGCGTCGCCGAACACCATCTCCGGCGCTCCCATCACCCAGGTTCCGGTGCTCTCCGCGAACGAGACCGCGCTCCATTTGCGTGCTGACGAGAAGGGGATGTACCCCGCCACGACGAGCGGCGCAGCGACCGGATACGCCGTTCGCATCGACCGTGCCGTCGCATTCGCGTCCGGAGATGCGGCATACCACGCAAGCGCCGCCGCCACGGCATCCTCCCGTTCGGGGGTGAGCCCGGTGAGACCGTGGGCTTGGTCGAATCCGATCTCGCCGACCGTGAGGGTGCCGGTCTTGTCGAGGCAGACGACGTCGACCCTCGCGAGTCCTTCGACTGCGGGTAGCTCATTGACCAGCACTTGTCTGCGCGCCAGCCTCGATGCACCGACGGCAAAAGCGATGCTGGTCATGAGCACGAGGCCGAGGGGTATCATCGCCGTCAGCGAGGCGATGGTGTTCACGACGGCCTGCACCCAGGCACCGTTCGAGAACACGTTGGCATACCCGCCGAGGACGACGATCTGAGCGTTCAGGACCAACAGGCCGACGGGCCCGATGATCCAACTCACCCACTTCAGGGCCCGATTGACCGAGGTGCGAAGCTCGCTGGAGACGAGGGAGAAGCGCTTGGCCTCACCGGCGAAGTGGTTCGCATACGAGTCGGCACCCACCCTGGTCGTGCGGGCGGTGCCCTCCCCCGCGACGACGACCGCGCCGGAGAGAGCTTCGTCCCCCGGCTGCTTCTCCACCGGGTCGGACTCCCCGGTGAGCATCGACTCATCGATCTGCAGACCGCGCGCGGTCATGACGTCGGCGTCAGCAGGCACCTGTTCCCCGGCACGAAGCACGAGAACGTCATCGAGGACGACCTCGCCTGGCGCGATCTCCGCCTCCGTTCCGTCTCGCAGCACCAGTGCTCGCGGTGCGTTCATCAGCGCGAGACGGTCGAGTGCGGACTTCGCACGGAACTCCTGAACGCACCCGATGATCGCGTTCGCGAACGCCGCGAGCCCGAAGAGCGCATCCTGCCAGCGCCCGACGAGGAACAGCACGAAGAAGCAGGCGAAGACGATGCCGTTGAAGAGCGTGAAGACGTTCGCTCGTACGATGCTCCACGCGCTCCGACTCGTATCGGCGACGAAGGCGTTCGTCTTCCCCGCAGCGACACGCTCGGAGACCTGAGCTCTCGTGAGACCGGTCGAGACGTCTGCGGGGGTCGTGTCCACAGACTTCAATATAGGTCCACGACGACGACATCCAGGCGTCTGCGCAGACATGGAAAAACCCGCCTCCCCAGTTCTCACTGGGGAGGCGGGCCTCAATTCCTGTGACAGCGACGTGGTGGAGCTGGGGGGAATCGAACCCCCGTCCAACGCTGAGTCTCCACGCCTTCTCCGGGCGCAGTCTGTGAAGACGTTCTACTCGGCTCCGACCTTTGTCACAGACACCTAAGTCGACAAGCCCAGCCTGGGAAGAGTCCCACGTGACGTCCAGACGCCATCACGCAGCAAGATTCCTAAATGACGCCAGGATCCGTATCGGAATCACATACGGCCTGACGGACTATCGGGCTCGCTTATGCAGCGAGGGCGAAGTCGTTGCGCTTGGTTTCGGCAACTATTTTTTTGCAGAGAGCGTTTACGAGATAACTCTGCATCCTCGGCCCGCTTCTCGTGGATTCACAGGCGCTGTCGAAACCGATCAGCCCCGTGGTCCTTCTCTCGAAGGAGCCGCTGTCACACTGTGGAATTGCCAACTCGGGAGACAAGCACCCGAGCCCTAAAGCCTACAACGTTCGCGGCCGCTCCGCCATTCCGCTGACGTTCTGTCCCCTGGCGTAGAGTCGCCCCATGAGCGAAGTCACCGTCACCGTCCGCGGCGAGCATGAGGCGCGCATCGCGCCTGAACGCGCCACCATCCACGTCGGAGTGCGCGCTGAAGGCCCCGAGCGCACCACGGTGGTCGAGCATGTGATGCGCCTCGCCGAGCCCGTCCGCAGCAGCATCACGGAACGGGTCGAGGCCGGCTCTGTCGTCGACTGGACCAGCAAGCGGCTCTCCGTCCGGGCGGAACGGCCCTGGAACAACGAGGGCAAACGCCTCGCGCCGGTCTACTACGCGAGCATCGACTTCACGGCGACGTTCTCGGAAGCCTCCGAGCTCTCCATCTGGGTCTCCGACATCTCCCCCTGGGACGGAGTCGAGGTGGGCTGGATCGACTGGCACCTCACTCCCGTGACGCGGGCCAAGGTCGAACGCGATGTCGCGGCCGAGGCGGTGAGCGTCGCCGTCACCCGCGCCAAGGCATATGCCGGTGCCCTCGGCCTGGAGGAGGTGACGCCGTCAGAGATCGCCGATGTCGGCCTGATGTCCAGCGGACAGCCGGCACCTGGAGCCCAGATGCTGAAGGCACGCGGTGGCGTCGCATTCGCCGCCGACACGGCTCCGCCAATGGAATACGAGCCGGAGGAGATCATCATCTCCGCAACGGTCGAGGCACGCTTCCTCGCCCGCTGAGCGGGATCAGCCCACGGTGACGAACGGGGCGAGTTCGGCCGCGAGACGCTCAGAGACACGAGCATGCACGGCGGTGCCGTTCTCGCCATGTTCCACCGAGAGAAGCATCCCGGTCTCATGGATCGCCGCCACCAGATCGCCGCGATCGTAAGGGATCACCGCGTGGACCTCGACAGCAGGCTTCGGAAGCGCCGCTTCCACGACGGCCCGCAACTCGGCGATACCCTCGCCCGACCTCGAAGACACGAAGTGCGCATGGGGCTGAAGGCCGCGGAGCACCAGCCTCTCGTCTTCAGAGATCAGATCCGCCTTGTTGAAGACGACGATCTCCGGCAGGTCACGAACGCCGACATCGCCCAGAACGTCGCGCACGGTCTGCAACTGACCGGCGGGATCCGGGTGCGAACCGTCGACGATGTGGAGCACGACGTCGGCTTCTCCCACCTCCTCCAGCGTCGAGCGGAAGGCCTCGACGAGCTGGGGCGGGAGGTTGCGGACGAATCCGACGGTGTCGGTCAGTGTGTAGACGCGGCCGTCTTCCGTCTCCGCGCGACGGACAGTCGCATCCAACGTCGCGAAGAGGGCGTTCTCGACCAGGACCCCTGCGCTGGTGAGCGCATTGAGCAGACTGGACTTACCGGCGTTCGTGTAGCCGGCGATAGCGACCGAGGGGATCGTGTTGCGCTTGCGCTCGGCACGCTTCGCCTCTCGGGCAGGTCCGAAGTCACGGATCTGCCGGCGCAACAGTGCCATCTTGGTACGGATGCGACGACGATCGAGCTCGATCTTCGTCTCACCCGGACCGCGCGAACCCATACCCGCGCCACCGGCACCGACCTGGCCACCGGCCTGACGGCTCATCGAGTCTCCCCAGCCACGAAGACGGGGAAGCAGGTACTCGAGCTGGGCCAGCTCGACCTGAGCTTTGCCCTCCCGGCTCTTGGCATGCTGGCTGAAGATGTCGAGGATCACCGTGGTGCGGTCGATGACCTTCACCTTGACGACGTCTTCGAGCGCACGACGCTGGCTCGGTGCGAGTTCCGTGTCGGCTATGACGGTGTCGGCACCGACGGCGGCGACGATGTCCTTGAGTTCCTGAGCCTTGCCGCGGCCGAGATAGGTCGCGGCATCAGGGTGCGGACGACGCTGGAGAACACCGTCCAGAACGACGGCCCCTGCGGTCTCGGCGAGAGCTGCGAGTTCCCGTAGGGAGTTCTCCGCATCTTCCTGCGCACCCTGGGGGTAGACGCCGACGAGGACGACGTTCTCCAGGCGCAACTGACGGTACTCGACCTCGGTGACATCCTCGAGCTCCGTCGAGAGTCCCCCGACGCGGCGAAGCGCATGTCGGTCCTCGAGATCCCACTGCGCGCCGTCCGTGCTCGTATGCGATGCCGTCGAATCATCCTGCAGCGCCTGGGCGGCGCCGAAGACATGGACGTCCGAGCGCTTCTCTGCATTCGCGAGCACACGATCGACCGTGTGGTCGTCGGTGGAGGGGGTTGTGGTCTCCGTCATCCGTTCCTTGTCTCTGGGTTTTGTTGCGAGCCTTAACCTTAGCCCGCGCTGTCCGGTACGCTCACCGTATGGGGTCAGATCACTACTTCACTGCGGCCCCGGCAAGCCCCGAGAATCTGCGTAAGATCCGCGTATCGCTCGCAGGTCGAGAGCTGGAAGTCACCACCGCTGGTGGAGTCTTCAGCCCGGATCGTCTGGATGCCGGCACTGCAGTGCTCCTCGCCAACATGCCCCCGGTTCCCCCGGGTGGCGATCTTCTCGACCTCGGCAGCGGTTGGGGTCCTGTGACCCTGTCGATGGCCCTGGCCGCTCCCCATGCGACGGTGTGGGCCGTCGACGTGAACGAGCGTGCCCTCGATCTCGTGCGTCGGAACGCCGCAGCTCTCGGGCTCACTAACGTCAACGCATCACTGCCCGACGATGTTCCCGAGCACGTCTCGTTCCGCACGATTCGCTCGAATCCGCCCATCCGTGTCGGCAAGAACGAACTCCACGGACTGCTGGAGCGCTGGATCCCTCGCCTCGATGAGCGCAGCGATGCCTGGCTCGTGGTCCAGCGCAACCTCGGCGCCGATTCGCTCCAGCGATGGATCGGGTCGACCTTCCATCCCGGTTACAGCGTCTTTCGCACCGCTACGGGCAAGGGGTACCGCATCCTCAAGGTGCGCAAGCACGGAAATCCGCCGACCGAGCCGATCATCCTCGGCTGAGTCGCTCGCGGGTCACTCGCTTAGGCGAGATCGACCTCGCCCTGGAAGACGAGCTGCGCAGGACCGGAAAGAGCGACATGCTCGCCATCTTCGGCGGGGAACATGCGAACGCCGAGGGTTCCGCCCGGAACCTCCACCTGCCAGTTGTTCGGAGCCTTCTCGCCAGCCCAGTAGCGAACAGCGAGCGCGGTCGCCGCGACCCCCGTGCCGCAGCTGAGGGTCTCACCGACGCCTCGCTCATAGACACGCATGCTCACGTGTCCGACTCCATCGCGCACCAGGGGTTCTCCAGGAACCACGAACTCGATGTTCGCACCCGCCGGCAACGCGGGCTCCAAGTCGGGCGCGCGGTGCAACTCGAGCGATGCGAGCTCGGCCTCCGAAGCGAGAGCGACGACGACGTGGGGGTTTCCGACGTCGATGCCGACTCCGGGACGAGTGACGGAGAGGCCGTCTACACGTACGAGCGGATCGTCGCCCGAGAGCTTCCATCGGCCGAGATCGACCTGATATCCCGTGGCGCTCCGGGTCACATCACGAACGCCCGCCCTGGTGCCGATCGGCAGCGTCGATCCGGGGTCGATGGTCGCGAGGCCGGAACGGACGAGGTAATGAGCGAACACCCGGATGCCGTTGCCACACATCTCTGCGATGGATCCGTCGGCATTGCGGTAGTCCATGAACCACTCGGCGCCCGGCTCTTCGTCGAGCGATGCCGCGCCCTCCGCGATCGCGGAAGACCTGACGACACGAAGAATACCGTCGGCACCGATCCCGAAGTGACGATCGCACAACACCGCAACCTGCTCGACCGTCAGATCGAGTTCGCCATCGGGATCAGCGATGATGATGAAGTCGTTGCCCGTGCCGTGCCCCTTGGTGAATGCGACCATGAGATCAGTCTAGGTATCGCGGAGGTGCGCTCAGACCCGCGTGACCCGGTAACGGCCGCAGAGGAAGTTTCGATTGCGCGCCACCTCGATGAGCTCCAGGTCGAGCCTTCGTGGAAGCAGTGGGGCGCCGGAGCCGAGTGTCACCGGTGCGTACTGCACCCACACCTCGTCAAGCAGCCCGGCATCTGCGAACTGGCCGGCGAGCTCTCCACCACCGACGACCCAAAGGTCTTTCCCGCCGGCGGCCGCCACCATTTCGGCGTGCACGGTGCTGATGTCGGCCTGTGTCAGCCGCACGTCTGCGTCGACAGGAAGGTCGAGCTGACGGTGCGAGAAGACCCAGGTGGGCTGGGCGTAGCCCCACCGCCCCTCTTCGTGACGCATCACCCATTCGTACGTCGAAGCTCCCATGGCCAGTGCGCCGATGTTCCGCTCGAAGCCCGTGTACGCCATCGGGCCGTCTTGATCGATGTCCTGCGTGAGCAGCCAGTCCAGCGAGTGCTCCTCGGTCGCGATGAACCCGTCGAGGCTGGATGCGGTGTAGAAGTGGGTCGTCATGCGATCAGCCTTGCATGGGCCTCCGACACCGATCGGTTCAGGATTGGAGCAGTGCGTCGGCGTCCACCGGGGCGTCTCGCCACTCCAGGTCGGGATACCGCTTGAACCACGACACCTGGCGGCGGGCGTAGCGACGGGTGAGCGCCTGGGTCTGAGCGATGGCCTCGCGCTCGGTGAGAGTCCCGTCGAGCTGTGCGAGCGCTTGTGCGTAGCCGATGGCCCGCGGTGCAGTCGCTCCGTGTTCGAGCCCTCGGCCTCGGAGCTCGGCGACTTCGGCGAGGAGTCCGCCCTCCCACATCCGCTCGACTCTGGCGTCGAGTCGCTCGACGAGCGCGGCTCGTTCGACGTGGAGGCCCAACAGCCGGGTGCGCGGATGCCACAGGATCGGTTGATCCGGAAGCGCGGCGCCGTGCGTGGCGCTCCCCTGCTCGCGGACTTCGAGTGCGCGGACGATGCGCCGTGGGTTGCGAGGATCGACGCGGGCTGCGGCCTCGGGATCGAGCACACGCAGCCTTTCGAGCAGTCGCGTGGGCCCTTCGGTCTCGAGTTCTCGTTCGAGTCGCTCGCGCAGCTCCGGGTCGCGCGGAGGGAATCTGAAGTCATACACGACGCTCGAGACGTAGAGACCCGAACCACCCACGAGGATCGCATCCCCGCCGCGACGATGGACCTCCTCCACTGCGGCACGAGCCCGTGGCTGATACCACGCGACCGCAGCGTCCTCGTCGACTTGGAGGACGTCGAAGAGGTGGTGCGGGATTCCACGGCGCTCCGAGATCGAGACCTTCGCCGTCCCGACGTCCATTCCGCGATAGAGCTGCATCGCGTCGGCGTTGACGATCTCGGCCGGGTTGCCGCGGGACCGCAGCCGTTCAGCCAGATCAATCGCGAGATCACTCTTGCCGGTGCCGGTTGCCCCGACGATCGCCCACAGGCGTGGTCCGGTCACACGCCGACACGCAGAGTGGGCAGCCCGAGCGAGACGGCCTTCGGCCCACCGTCGCTGCTGGGGGTGGGAACCGCGCACGATTCCGCCTGCGAGCGGTCCCAGGCGTCTCCCCCGCGGGTGCGACGGATCTCGAGCGGTGCGCCTGTGGGGTCGTCGGCCAGCAGGTGGAACGGGGCGCCGTGTGTGACAGTCACGGTGACGACATCGCCGGGGCGCGGGAGGTCGGACCCCGGCGTCACCTCGAAGTGCACCAGCCTGTTGTCTTCGGCGCGCCCGGTGAGCCGGTGGGTCGCTGTGTCCTTCTTGCCTTCGCCGGACGAGACGAGCACTTCGATCCGACGGCCGACCTGCTGTTGGTTCTCCTCCAGCGAGATGCGCTCCTGGAGCGCGAGCAGACGGTTGTATCGAGCCTGGACGATCTCCTTGGGGACCTGGTCTTGCATGGTCGCAGCTGGGGTTCCCTCACGGATGGAGTACTGGAACGTGAAGGCGCTCGAGAAGCGGGCCTGTTCCACCACCCGCATCGTCTCTTCGAAGTCTTCCTCAGTCTCTCCGGGGAAGCCGACGATGATGTCGGTGGTGATCGCGGCGTTCGGGATGCGAGCACGAACGCGGTCGAGGATGCCGAGGAACCGCTCGCTGCGGTACGAACGTCGCATCGCCTTGAGGATGCGATCGCTCCCCGACTGCAGCGGCATGTGCAGCTGCGGCATCACGTTCGGAGTCTCGGCCATGGCGTCGATCACGTCGTCTGTGAAGGCCGCGGGGTGCGGGCTCGTGAACCGGATGCGCTCCAGTCCTTCGATCTCGCCGGCAGCGCGCAGCAGCTTGCCGAACGCCTGACGGTCGCCGAACTCGACTCCGTAGGAGTTCACGTTCTGTCCGAGGAGGGTGACCTCGATCGCACCGTCTTCGACCAGGAGTCTGATCTCGTTAAGGATGTCGCCGGGACGTCGGTCTTTCTCCTTGCCGCGCAGACTCGGCACGATGCAGAACGTGCAGGTGTTGTTGCAGCCCACCGAGATCGACACCCACCCGCTGTGTGCCGAGTCACGCTTGGTCGGCAGCGTCGAGGGGAACACCTCGAGCGATTCGAGAATCTCGAGTTCGGCGTCGCCGTTGTGCCGCGCACGCTCCAGCAATCCCGGCAGTGAGCCCATGTTGTGGGTGCCGAATACCACGTCGACCCAGGGGGCCTTGTCGAGGACAGCCTGCTTGTCCATCTGAGCCAGGCAGCCGCCGACTGCGATCTGCATACCTTCTTTGCGGCGCTTGACCGATGCGAGATGCCCCAGCGTGCCATACAGCTTGCCGGCAGCATTGTCTCGGACCGCGCAGGTGTTGATGATCACCACATCGGCTTCTGCGCCGTCGATCGCCCGCACGTAGCCGGCGCTCTCCAGCGAGCCTGAGAGCCGCTCGGAGTCGTGCACGTTCATCTGGCACCCGAAGGTGCGCACTTCGTACGATCGGTGTCGTCCGTCTTCGTCGACGGCTGCCGACGATGCGCTGATGATCGTCGGTTCGCTGCGCGGGATAGTCATGATGGATCCATTGTACGAGCCGTTACCTAGCCCGGTGCTGCGCCGAGATCTCAGTCCGACTCGACGAAATGAACGCCGGAGGTCGGACCCCCGGATGCCTCTTCCCGCAACGCTGCCTTCGCCGCCTTCATCGACACCGCTCCGTTGTACCCGCGCCGGGATAGCTGACCCACCAGGCGTCGCAGGGCCGTGTCGTGGTCGAGGCGACTCAATGATCGAGCTTTGTTGCGGGCGAAATCGAGGGCACGCTCATCGTCGTCATCCGGCAACTCATCGAGCGCGCTGTCGATGACATCGCGCGGGATGCCTCGCTGTGCGAGCGCACGCGACAGCGCGACTCGTCCCTGGCCCTTCCGCTGCACGCCGGAGATCACAAGAACCCCGGCGAGGGCGGCATCGTCGAGATAGCCGCGGCGGCAGAAGTCGTTGATCACGTCGTCGATCGCACCGCTGTCGAGCCCGTTCCCTCTCAGGGCCTGTCGAGCCTCCGAGATCGACAACGACCGAGTCCGCAACTTGCGAACGAGGGATTCTTCGGCCGCGACGCGGATCTCGTCCGGCATCGCGGTCTCCTCCTCGCCGGTCTCGTCGCTCTGCACATTTCCGAGGGCTCGGAGACGAGGAGCAGACTTCGCAGGGTGTGATCCCCGCGAGCCCGAAGCGGACGCAGCCCCACGGGCAGGATGATGACTGCTGGGAGTGCCTGCCTCGATCGGTTCGACGGCTGTTCTCGAGCCGGACGGCGCATCCCAGGTCGAACGCCAAAGCGCTCGCTCATCTGCGCTACTCGTTACGTCCTTTGGGGCTTCATCGCCTTCGCCACTGGGGAAGGCCGGTGCAGCCTGGGCCTTCTTGGACGTGCCACCGAAGAGAGGGATGATGGGGGCGATCCGATCAGGATCGCCCCCACGAGTGTCGTTCATCAGGCCGGACGACGCTCAGCGAGCTCGTCTGCTGCAGCAGGTACAGCGGCCGGGCCGCCGATGCCGAGCTTCTGCTTGATCTGCGTCTCGATCGCCAAGGCGATATCGGGGTTGTTGAGCAGGAACGTCCGCGCGTTCTCTTTGCCCTGTCCCAACTGATCGCCGTCGTAGGTGTACCACGACCCAGACTTCTTCACGATCGCGTGCTCGACACCGAAGTCGATCAAGCTGCCTTCGCGAGAGATGCCGATGCCGTAGAGGATGTCGAACTCGGCCTGCTTGAAGGGCGGAGCCATCTTGTTCTTCACGACCTTCACTCTGGTGCGGTTTCCGACCGCATCGGTACCGTCCTTCAGAGTCTCGATACGACGGATGTCCATGCGGACGGACGCATAGAACTTCAGCGCCTTTCCACCGGCGGTGGTCTCAGGCGACCCGAAGAAGACGCCGATCTTCTCGCGAAGCTGGTTGATGAAGATCATCGTGGTGTTGGTCTGGCTCAGTCCACCGGTGAGCTTTCGCAGCGCCTGCGACATGAGTCGAGCCTGCAGACCCACGTGAGAGTCGCCCATCTCGCCCTCGATCTCGGCACGCGGTACGAGCGCGGCGACGGAGTCGATGACGATGAGGTCGATGGCACCGGATCGGACGAGCATGTCGGCGATCTCGAGCGCCTGCTCACCGGTGTCGGGCTGCGACACCAGAAGCGCATCGATATCGACACCGAGCTTCGCCGCATAGTCGGGGTCGAGCGCGTGCTCAGCATCGATGAACGCTGCGATACCACCGCCGCGCTGCGCATTCGCGATCGCATGCAGGGTCAGCGTGGTCTTACCCGAGGACTCCGGGCCGTAGATCTCGACGATCCGACCACGCGGGAGACCACCGACGCCGAGAGCGACGTCGAGGGCGATGGAGCCGGTGGGAATGACGGCCACGGGGGCGCGCTCATCGCTACCCAGCCGCATGACCGAGCCCTTTCCGAACTGGCGGTCGATCTGAGCGAGTGCGGTCTCGAGGGACTTCTCGCGGTCGGCGGGTGATGGCATGATCTGCTCCTTCTGCGCGCGTGGTGCCGCCTGTAGGCTGTCGCGGCTCTCCCGGTTGGGAGGAACTCTCCGACAAGGCGTAATGGCTCTTCGGCTTGTTTTCCACCGTAGGAGAGACCACCGACATCGACTTGGCGAACGCACCCATCGTGGAGAACAGAATCCCTGAACCACTTGTGCAGAAGATTACGCCCGTTTCGAACAGATCTTCGACGACACGCCGAATATCGACAAGCGTGTCCCGTACGCTCCGGACATCGTCCGGGGTGATCAGCGCCCGCGAGGCTCTTGCCGACCGACACCATGCCGTCGACTGTCCGGTACGTCCATCTCGGCGCACAAGGCTAGCCAGATCTGCCGCGGCGGCGTGCCATCAGCCAACGCTTCGACCGCAGTACGGCCGTGAAGGGCGGTGAGCCCGAGGTCATTCACCAGCGACGACGCTCTCGCGTCGAATTCGGTGTCGACGGCGCGGAGAAACTCGCTACGACGCATCGATTACCTCGCCGCGGATCAGTGCAGCGAGAGCTGGGGCTCGATCGACGCCACGAGGTCGTCAGGGACGACATCAGGGAAGACCTGGATGCCCTCGAGTACGGAGATGCGGTCTCCGACCTCGCGCATGATTGTCGAGATGGGAACGTCGAGAGCGTCGGCGACTGATGCGAGGATCTCGCTCGACGCTTCTTTCTGCCCGCGTTCGACCTCGCTGAGGTAGCCGAGCGCAACCGAAGCCTTGCTTGCGACCTGCCGGAGCGTGCGCCCCTTCTGCAGGCGGAAGTCCCTCAGCACATCGCCGATTTCCTGTCGTACAAGAATCATCGGAACCTCCTCCCCATGTGATCGTTCGAGGTTACCCCCGATGAGACAGCCAGTCTATTACTCCTGACCTCTTCAAAATCTACCCTTGCACTCTGTGGTTTGAATGTGAGCACATCTTCAATAACCAGCGCGCCGCCGTCACTATTCCGCGAGCATCTTGATCAATGCGTCGAGCGCCGCAGCCACCGTCTGTTCCTGAATCGAGGCACGATCACCATGGAAACGGAATGACGTGGCACTCGAGGTGTCCGGTGTCACGATCCCCACGTGCACCGTTCCCACCGGCTGTCCATCAGGAGAATCCGGGCCGGCGATACCCGTTGTCGAGATGCCGACCTCGGCTGCCTTTCCGCCGACGCTCAGCACTTGCCGCACACCGTCGGCCATCTGCACGGCGACCTGCGGATGCACGGGACCATGCTCGGCGAGGAGATCGGCATCGACACCGAGAACCGTCGTCTTGACCGGTGTCGCGTACGCGACCACTCCCCCACACAGCACGGCAGACGCGCCGGCAACCGAGACGAGTTCTGCGCACAGCGCCCCTCCGGTGAGGGACTCGGCGACACCCAGAGTCCATCCCCTTCGACCCAACGCGGATAAGACCGCTGCAGCCGCCGCGCTCACTGCTTTCGCCGGGATCCTCGCACCTGGGCCACGATGTAGTCGATCCCACTCGCCACCGTGAGCACCAAGACGATGAGCATCAGGACGAAGGTGATCAACGTCCAGGCATCGAGTCCGATGAGGTAGTGGAGGGGAAGCAACGCCCAGCCGAGTGCTACTCCTTGGAACGCGGTCTTGATCTTGCCCATCCACGCTGCGGCGACGACGTGCTCGCTGGCGACCATGAGCCGATGGATCGTGATCCCCCACTCGCGCACCAGGATGATCGCGACGATCCACCAATCGACCTCACCGAGGATGGCCAGTCCGACGAACCCGGCCCCGGTGAGCAGCTTGTCGGCGATCGGATCCCAGAGTTTGCCGAAGTCGCTGACGATGTCGTACTTACGGGCGAGATAGCCGTCGACCCAGTCCGTGGAGATCCCGACGATGAAGAGGATCGCCGCTGTCCAGCGGAGAGCCGGCTCAGGAAGGCCGTAGGTTCCACCGAGTAGAAGCAGGACGAAGAAGATGACCGCGAGCGGGATACGCGCGACCGTGATGGCGTTGGGCAGCTGCCGAGGAATCGCCATCAGTCGCGCCCCGTCAGGCCCCAGGCGTCTTCGTCGCCCTCAGCTTCCACCTCGGGGAGCCCCTCGTGCTGAGCGGCGACCGGGTCGTGTGTCTGAGGCATCGGCGGGACCGGAGGCGCCACGGGAGCCGATGCTGCCGGAGCATCATCTCCACGCAGTTTCGCCATCACCTGAGGAAGCTGTTCCGCCGTGGCCAACACGTCTCGGGCCTTGGAGCCCTCGGACGGCCCGACGATCTCGCGCGATTCCAACAGGTCCATGAGGCGGCCGGCCTTCGCGAAGCCGACGCGCAGCTTGCGCTGGAGCATCGATGTCGAACCGAACTGGGAAGACACGATGAGCTCTGCGGCGGCGAGCAGCAGCTCGAGATCGTCGCCGATGTCCTCGTCGACCTCTTTCTTCTTGGTCGGCTCCATCGCCTCCTGCACATCGGGACGATAGTCCGGACGCGCCTGGCGTGTGACGTGCTTGACGACAGCGTCGATCTCCTTCTCATCGACCCACGCTCCCTGCAGACGGAACGGCTTCGACGAGCCCATCGGCGAGAACAGCGCATCACCCTGACCGATGAGCTTGTCCGCGCCGGGGCTGTCGAGGATGACCCGGCTGTCGGTGACGCTCGTGACGGCGAAGGCGAGTCGAGAGGGGACGTTGGCCTTGATGAGACCGGTGACCACGTCGACGCTCGGACGTTGCGTCGCGAGCACGAGGTGGATGCCGGACGCTCGCGCCAGCTGCGTGATGCGAACGATCGAATCCTCGACATCACGAGGGGCGACCATCATCAGGTCGGCCAGCTCGTCGACCACGACCAGAAGGTACGGGTAGGGCTTGAGCACCCGCTCGCTGCCCACGGGCAGTTCGACCTCGCCGGCACGCACCGCACGGTTGAAGTCGTCGATGTGGCGGAACCCGAACGACGCGAGGTCGTCGTACCGCATATCCATCTCCTTCACGACCCACTGCAGCGCTTCGGCCGCCTTCTTCGGGTTCGTGATGATGGGCGTGATCAGGTGCGGGACGCCGGCGTAGCTGGTGAGCTCGACGCGCTTCGGGTCGATCAGGACCATCCGCACATCGGCGGGACGAGCCCGCATCAGCAGGCTCGTGATCATCGAGTTCACGAAGCTCGACTTACCGGAGCCTGTGGAACCCGCCACGAGCAGGTGAGGCATCTTGGCGAGGTTCGCGATCACGATGTTGCCGCCGACATCCTTGCCGACGCCGATCGTCATCGGGTGCGTGTTCTTCTGCGCCGCGGGCGACCGCAGCACGTCGCCGAGAGCGACCATCTCTTTGTCGGCGTTGGGGATCTCGATACCGATGGCGCTCTTGCCGGGGATCGGCGAGAGGATGCGCACGTCGTTCGACGCCACGGCGTAGGCGAAGTTGTTGCTCAGCTGCAGGATCTTCTCGACCTTGACGCCGTGTCCGACCTCGACCTCGTACTGGGTCACCGTCGGGCCGCGAGAGAAACCGGTGACCTTCGCGTCGACCTTGAACTGGGACAGGACGCTCGTGATCTGCTCGATCACCTTGTCTGTCGCCTCGGAACGCAGGACCGGAGCGGGGCCCTCGACCAGGATGCCGGGAGAGGGCAGGATGTACGGCGTCACGGGAGCTTGCGGCCCACGGTCGCCCGGGCCCTCGGTGCCGAAACCGTCGAGACCGGGAAGCTCGGGCACCTCGCCGGTGTCGGAAGTGTCATCGAGGAGCGCGGTGGTCTGCTGCTCGGCGAGCGAATCGGCGACCGAGCGAACTTCTGACAACACTTCGGTGGCCGCGTCGTAGGGGTTCTCGACGACGACGGCCTGATCGTAGGCGGGCGTCGGGTCGGATGTCGTGAGCAGCGCAGTTATGTCGTCGGACCCGAGGGTGCCCTCATCGGGATCTTCTTCACGACCGGTCCTGTTGCGCCGCCACCACGGCAGGACGTCGGGGTCGTCGACCTTGTCGGCCTCGTCGATCGCGGCAGTGTCCTTCGCTGGCTTCTCAGTGCGCTCCGCGTCGAACATCCACGCGTACAGATCCCCGAGACGCGCGCCGATGCGATTCGGCGGGGTCTTCGTGAGGATCAGGAGGCTCAGCACCATCAGGAGCGACAGCACGATGTACGCGGGGATGTCGGTCAGATAGGTGAGAGGTTGCCCGACCAGCCAACCGAGCAGTCCGCCGGATTCGCTGAGCGCGGGCATCCCCTGATTCGGGTGCGGACGCGGGCCGGCGACATGGAAGATACCCGCGAGCGCGAGCACGAACATGCCGAAGCCGATGCCGATGCGTCCGTTGTCATGGACGGAAGAGGGGTGGCGGAACAGCCAGCCGGCGAGCAGCAGAAGCAGCACCGGCATGATGAAGGCCACACGACCGACGAAGAGACCGACCGAGTACGCGCTGATGTTGGCCGCGACCTCGTTGCCGATGAAGAACCACTCGTTCACCGCGCCGAGCACGGCGAGCAGCACGAGGAAGAACGGGAAACCGTCGCGGCGGTCGTCCTTCTCGAGGGTCTCAGGTCCGAAGGCGCGGAAGAGCCCGCCGACGCCGTGCGCCAGCCCGACCCAGGCACGGACGGCTACTGGAGGCTTGTCGGCCTCGTCGATGTACTTCTTGGGAGCGGGCTGGGCCTTGGGAGCCGTCTGCCGCTTCGGGCGCGACGGTGCGCTGGTCGACGCGCGCTCTGTCTTCGTGGTACTCCTGGCCATGCTCTCACGTTACGACCAACAGCCGACATCTCCGCGTAATGACGCGGCTTTCTGCGGATCCGAGACTGCTCGACTACGTGGTGCGCCGCACCATCGTGTCGCGGGTCGGCCCCTCCCCCACGACGGCGAATCCCTCGGCGCGATACAGGTTGCGGGCGAAGTTGTCTCGTTCGACGCTCAAGCTGATGCGTGCGTGGCCCTGCGCGCCAGCGAGCCGCACGACGCCACGCAACAGCGATCGTCCGACCCCACGCGCCCGCCAGAGCGGATGCACGCCGATGATGAGCTCGGGAACCGCGACCCCGATGAAGCCGAACCCCGGATCATCCTGCGGGAGAACCCGATACCACGCGGCGCCGACCGGTAGATCATCCTCACCCGTCGCCACCAGTCCGTCATCGGACGAACGCTTCCACCCCGCGAGGTAGCGTCGATGATCGACGGACGTCAGCACCTCATGGCGCGGGCGTACGCCCCCGGCACGCCAGTTTGCCGCCTCGACGAGCATGTCACCGAGGAACATCGCATCCGTCTGCGCCGCCCTGCGAAGGGAGAATCCCCTGTACATGACGCGAGCATAGGACGCGGGTGTTACGTCGGGATGACGGACAGCCGTGAACGAGCGGAGGTCGCCCTGCCGTCACGCCTCGATGACGAGAGGGACGATCATCGGACGGCGACGCAGACGCTGGTTCACCCAGCGACCGATCGTGCGCCGCACGACCTGGGAGAGCGAATGGGTGTCTCGCACTCCGTTGCCCGCCGCTTCCTTGAGGGCGGCCACGATCTTCGGTGCGACGTCGTCGAAGACCGAATCGTCTTCCGCGACGCCGCGTGCGTGGATCTCGGGGCCGGAGATGATCCGGCCGGTCGCCGCATCAACCACGACGATCACCGAGATGAAGCCCTCTTCTGCGAGGATGCGTCGATCCTTGAGGTCCGCGTCGGTGATCTCCCCGACCGTGGACCCGTCGACGTAGACGAAACCGAGATCCAGCTGTCCGACGACATTGGCGACGCCGCCCTTGAGGTCGATCACGGTGCCGTTGGAGGCGATGATCGTGTTCGACTCGGGGACACCGGTCTCCTGCGCGAGCTTCGCGTTCGCGATGAGGTGACGGTACTCGCCGTGCACCGGGAGCACGTTCTTCGGCTTCAGGATGTTGTAGCAGTAGATCAGCTCGCCGGCGGCGGCATGGCCGGAGACGTGCACCTTCGCGTTCGCCTTGTGCACGACGTGCGCGCCGAGCTTCGTCAGACCGTCGATCACGCGGTACACCGCGTTCTCGTTGCCCGGGATGAGGCTGGAGGCGAGGATGACCGTGTCTCCCTCGCTCACCTCGATGGCGTGGTCCATGTTCGCCATGCGGCTGAGCACCGCCATCGGCTCGCCCTGTGATCCGGTCGACATGTAGACGATCTGCTCGTCGGGGAGATCGCGGGCCTTCTTGAAGTCGATGAGGACCCCGTCCGGCACCTTCAGGTAGCCGAGCTGCTCGGCGATCGTCATGTTGCGCACCATGCTGCGACCGAGGAACGCGACGCGGCGTCCGTTGGCATACGCGGCGTCGATGACCTGCTGCACGCGGTGGACGTGGCTGGAGAAGCTCGCGACGATGACGCGACGCGGCGCCTTGGCGATCACCTGGTCGAGGACGGGACCGATGGAGCGCTCAGTCGGCGTGAAGCCGGGAACGTCGGCGTTGGTCGAGTCGACGAGGAACAGGTCGACGCCCTCTTCGCCGAGGCGGGCGAACGCTCGCAGGTCGGTGATGCGGCCGTCCAGCGGCAGCTGGTCCATCTTGAAGTCGCCCGTCGCGAGGACCATTCCGGCCGGGGTGCGGATGGCGACGGCCAGGGCGTCCGGGATCGAGTGGTTCACCGCGACGAATTCGAGGTCGAAGGGACCGACCTTCTCCTGCTGCCCCTCCTTCACCGTCAGGGTGAAGGCCTTGATGCGATGCTCCTTGAGCTTCGCCTCGACCAACGCCAGGGTGAGCCCGGAGCCGATCAGTGGGATGTCGCTCTTCAGACGCAGCAGGTATGGGACCGCCCCGATGTGGTCTTCGTGGCCGTGCGTGAGCACCACGCCGACGATGTCGTCGAGACGATCACGGATCGGCTCGAAGTCGGGGAGGATCAGATCGACGCCGGGCTGGTGTTCTTCGGGGAAGAGCACGCCGCAGTCGACGATCAGGATCTTGCCGTCGTACTCGAACATCGTCATGTTGCGACCGATCTCGCCGAGGCCGCCGATCGGGATGACCCGCAGCGTTCCTTGGTCGAGAGCGGACGGTTCTGCCAGGGGAATGGACATGCTGTCTCCTCAGTCGGACACTCCACGCGTCCGTTCGTTCATGGGGACGCGACTCAGCGCGTCGTGCCGTGCACCTTCGGCAGGGCACCGCCCGCAGCCGCATTGCGGTCGGGTCGGAAGTTCGAGAAGTCGGCGCCGGGGACGTTCTGGACGAGGTCGAGCTCATCTTCGATGAGCGCGGCCTCCCATTCCTCGGGGCCGACCAAGGGAAGACGGACACGCGGGCTCGAGATGCGGCCGAGCCCGTGCAGGATGTACTTCGCTGCAACGGTGCCGGGCACATGCGTCATCACCGCACGCACGAGTGGCTCGAGTCGCTTGTGTTCAGCGGTCGCCGTGGCGAGGTCGCCCGCGTTCACGGCGTCGATGATCGTGCGGTAGGGCGCAGCAGCGACGTTCGCCGTGACACCGACGAGTCCGGTGGCTCCGATCGCGAGATGCGGCAGCACGTTCGCGTCATCGCCGGAGAAGTACATCAGGTCGGTCTGGTTGAGCACGCGGCTCACCTCGGAGAAGTCTCCCTTGGCATCCTTCACAGCGAGGATGTTCGGGTGCTTCGCAAGGCGCAGGATCGTCTCGTACTTGATCGGCACACCGGTGCGGCCGGGGATGTCGTAGAGGATCACCGGCAGGTCGGTCGCGTCTGCGACCAGACGGAAGTGCGTGAGGATGCCGGCCTGCGTCGGCTTGTTGTAGTACGGCGTGACGATCATGATGCCGTCGGCGCCGGCCTTCTCGCTGGCCTTGTACAGCTCGATCGCGTGGGCGGTCTCGTTGGAGCCGCCGCCGGTGATGATCTTGGCGCGGCCGGCGGAGACGGACTTGCCGACCTCGACGAGCTTGAGCTTCTCGGGGTCGGTCAGCGTTGAGGTCTCGCCAGTCGTTCCCGTCACGACGATGCCGTCCGCGCCTGCGGTGATCACGTCATCGATGTGCTTCTCGACGGCGGGCCAATCGACTTCACCGTCGGCCGTCATCGGAGTGACGAGCGCGACGAGAACCTGTCCGAAAGGGTTGCCCGAGTGCGTCATGCACCCAGCGTATCGGTTCGAATGCCGCTCATGCTGACGTGGTGACGCGGATGAGGCCTCCGCTCATGGGGGCGATCCTGCGGTTCCAATCCAGCCGGCCCCTACGCTCGACACATGGCATGGGTGACGCGAGGATCAGAGACGAAGTACGAGAACGCCTGGATCAGCGTGCGTGAAGACCGTGTCACAGGTCCCGGTGGGGGTGATGGCATCTACGGCGTGGTCGCGATGCGGCATCCCGCAGTGTTCATCGTCGCGCTCGACGACGAGGACCGGATATGCCTCGTCACGATCGACCGTTACACCGTCGGGGTCTCCACCGAGATTCCTGCCGGCGGCAGCGATGGTGAGGATCCGCTGCAGGCTGCGCAGCGGGAGCTCCGCGAGGAGACCGGGTTCGAGGCGGGCGACTGGACCTCCCTCGGCAGCATGAGCGCTCTGAACGGTGTGGCCGAGGCGATCGAGTACGTCTTCCTCGCCCGGGATCTCCGGGCGGCCGTGACCGACGAGGATGCTGCCGAGACTCAGGCGGAAGAGGGCATCCAAGCCGTCTCGTGGGTCCCGTTCGATGAGGTGCTGGCGATGATCGCCGAAGGCACCATCACCGACGGAGAGACCATCGCCGCCATCGCAAAGGCCGCAATCCTGCTCGGCAGGTTCCGCTGAGCCCTGGGATCAGACGCGGCCGCGACGCGCGACGCCGGAGGTGAGCGAGCTGGGCAAGACGCGCGTCAGAGCCACGATCACCTTGTACCGCAACGACGGAACGGAGACTGACCTGCCGCGAGCGGCGTCACGCAGACCGGCACGCACGACATCGCGGGCATTCAGCCACATGACCCCTGGCACGCCCTCTTCGCCGACGGTGAGCCCCATGCGCTCGTGGAACGACGTATGCGTGAATCCGGGGCACAACGCCGTCACGGAAACGCCGTCCCTGGCGTACTCCGCATTCGCCCAGCGGCTGAAGCCGATGAGCCACGCCTTGCAGGCGGAGTATGTCGACCTCGAGATGAAGCCGGCGACGGACGCCACGTTGATGATGCGTCCTCCGCGTCCGCGCATGGATTGCAGGGCCGCATGCATGAGACGCATGGAAGCTTCTACGTGCAGGCGCAAGTGACGCACCTCGTCGTCGATGTCGTTGTCGGCGAACTGCAGGGGAAGACCGAACCCGGCGTTGTTCACCAGGAGATCGATGGGGTCCGCCTTGTCGCGCAGTCGCTCGGCGACCTTCTCGACTCCGGCTTCCTCAGCCAGATCGGCGGAGATGATCTCGACCGCGACGCCGTACTCACGTCGCAGCTCCGCGCCCAGAGCCTCGAGCGCATCCTCGGACCGCGAAACCAGGACGAGATCGGCGCGACGACGTGCGAGCTGGCGGGCGAATTCGGCGCCCAGCCCGGCGCTGGCTCCGGTGATGAGTGCGGTGGGCATCAGCGCTCGTATCCGAGGAAGCGGTAGCGGACGCCGGTGCGCGAGGTATGCCACTCCCCCTCGTCGACGAGGCGCCATCCGGTCTTAGCCGGAGCGTAGGCATCGCCGGCGACTTCGAGATCGAGCTCGGTGACCTCGAGCCGATCAGCATCCCCGATCACCTGTCGGAAGATCTCCGCACCGCCGATGATCCAGACCCTGTCGAGTCCGCGCACGGCTTCGGCGACAGTTGCCGCTCGGCGCGCGCCCTCCTCGGACCAGTCCTGCTGTCGGGTCACGACGATGTTGTCGCGGCCGGCGAGCGGCCGGAAGCGCTCCGGGAGGGAGTCCCAGGTCTTGCGCCCCATCACGACGGGAGCGCCGAGGGTGACCTCTTTGAAATGAGCCAGGTCTTCCGGCACGTGCCAGGGCATCCCGCCCTCAGCACCGATCACGCCACCGTCCGCCTCGGCCCAGATCAACCCGACCCAGGTCATACCGCCACCGCCGCCCTGATCGACGCGTGATGCTGATAGTTCTCCACGACGAAGTCCTCGTAGCGGTAGTCGAGGATCGATTCCGGCTTCCGTGCGAAACGCAGCGTCGGATACTCGTACGGCTCGCGGCTGAGCTGCTCACGCACCTGCTCGACGTGATTGTCGTACACGTGGCAGTCGCCGCCCGTCCAGACGAAGTCTCCGGGCTCGAGGCCGACCTGTTGGGCGATCATCATCGTGAGCAGCGCATACGAGGCGATGTTGAACGGCACCCCGAGGAACATGTCGGCGCTGCGCTGGTAAAGCTGGCAGGAGAGCTTGCCGTCAGCGACGTAGAACTGGAACAGGGCATGGCAGGGGGCGAGTGCCATGTCGGGGATGTCGGCCGGATTCCAGGCCGACACGATGAGCCGTCGGGAGTCGGGCGAGCGACGGATCTGCTCGATCACCTCGGACAGCTGGTCGATGCTCCCGCCGTCCGGCTTCGGCCACGACCGCCACTGCACCCCGTAGACAGGGCCGAGATCGCCGGACTCATCTGCCCACTCATCCCAGATCGTCACGCCGTTCTCGCGAAGCCAGCCCACGTTGGAGTCACCCTGCAGGAACCAGAGGAGCTCGTACGCGATCGACTTGAAGTGCACGCGCTTCGTGGTGATGAGCGGGAATCCCTTCGACAGGTCGAAACGGATCTGCCGGCCGAAGACACTCGTCGTGCCGGTCCCGGTGCGATCGGACTTGTGCGTGCCGGTCTCCAGCACGTCACGGAGCAGGTCTTCATAAGGAGTCGGGACGGCTGCGCTCATGACAGCCACGATACCTTCCCCACCCGCGCCAGGGGCGATGCCCCTCCCGCACGGACAGGTTCGTCATGGTCGGAAACATCGGCCCGCACGCCCCGTCGGGCGACGTACTCTCGACCCATGTCACCCGTGCTCGCCCTCGGGATCGCCGCAGCGCTCCTCGCGCTCGCCACGGTCGTCGGCGTCGTGCTGCGCCGCCGCGATGGACGCCGACGCTCCGGCGGGACGCTCCGGTTCGATCCACTGGATGCCGCCACAGAACTCGGTTCGCATGCGACCCTGGTGCAGTTCAGCACCGAGATGTGCGCGCGGTGCCCGCAGGTGAGGCGCTTGCTCGGCACCTATGCAGCGGACCACGACGGGCTCCGTCACGTGGAGGTGGATCTCACTCACCGCCCCGATCTCTCGGCACGCTACAAGGTGCTGCAGACTCCGACGACCTTCGTCGTCGACAGGGCGGGAGCCGTCCGCGCCCGATTCCACGGCGTTCCACACCGGCACGCCCTCACCGAAGCCATCGCCGCCATCTGAGGCGCGAGATCTGGAGCACGCATGAGCACTCCCGCAGGCATCGATCCGCGCGGCCCCCGCTTCGCGGCCACCATCACGGCCGTCCTGCTGCTGGTGGCGACATTCCTGGCGCTGATCGGCATCTCGACCGAGCGGGCCGGCACCGCCACATTCGGCTGGTTCGCCTATCAACCTCTGGCGGATGCCTCCTTCACGCCCACCGGGTGGGCGATCTCATCGGCTTCTGTCGGTCAGCGGGCCCTCGACCCGGGCTTCCTGCTCACGGTCGTCATCGCTCTCCTGTTCCTGTGGGGCGTCACCGCACCGCGGACAGCTCCCTGGGCCGTCGCGTTCCGCACGCTCATCCGACCCCGCCTCGCACCGCCGTCGGAGCTAGAGGACCCTCGTCCTCCGCGGTTCTCCCAGGGCGTCGGGCTGTTCGTCGTCGGCATCGGCCTCGTACTGCACCTCCTGGGGGTTCCGTGGGCACTCCCGATCGCCACGGCTGCCGCGTTCATCGCTGCGTTCCTCAACGCCGCTTTCGCGTTCTGCCTGGGCTGCCAGCTCTACCTCCTGCTGCAGCGCGCCGGCGTCGTCGGTCGTGAGGCCACCGCGTCCTGAGCGCTGTTCCCCCACCGGCGGGCGCTCGCTAGGCTGGCCACGAGTCGCCGCTGCACCCGCAGAGCGAGAACCGGAGGAATCATGCCCGTCACCAGCGAAGCCGCCAGCACCTGGACCGGATCGCTCATGGAGGGATCCGGCACCGTCGCGTTCTCGTCGTCGAAACTCGGCACCTTCCCGATCGACTGGAAGGCTCGCAGCGAGGGCAGCGATACGACGACCACGCCGGAAGAGCTCATCGCAGCTGCGCACGCATCCTGCTTCAGCATGGCTCTCTCGCACGCGCTGGCCGAGAACGGGACTCCGCCGGAACGTGTGAACACGACGGCATCGGTCACTTTCAAGCCCGGCGTCGGCATCACCGGCAGTCACCTCAACGTCAACGCGACCGTCCCGAATCTGACGCCCGAGGCTTTCCAGGAGATCGCGAACGGCGCCAAGACCGGTTGCCCGGTCTCGCAGGCGCTCGCGGGTATCGAGATCACCCTCGAGGCGACCCTCGCCTGAACACTCCTGTCAGGGTCAGCGGCGCGAGAGGCTGATGGCCTCGCGGATGCTGGCCCTGGCGTCTTTGCGGCGTCCGGCGGCGTCTTGGACAACGCCCAATCGATAGCGCGCGCGCCAGTCATCGCCCGCTGAATCAGCTTCAGCCGTGTACCGCGCGATGAGTGCATCCGCGTCAGCGCGAGCGATGCGTCCGCTCGGCGTCAGCTCCGTCTCGACCGGGGGCATCCCGCTCTCCGCATCGAGCAGGCGTCCGAGACGATCCGCACCGAAGCCGAACATCATCTCCCGCACCAGTGCCCAGGCCCCGATCGGAGCGAGCACGACGAGGGTGATGCCCATGCCGATGGAGATGGGCGAGCCGACCGAGATGAACATCACCGCGAGCCAGATCGCGACGGCGAGATAGACGAGCAGCGCCGCGGCCATCAGGCCGACGCCGATACGCGACATCACGACCGGATGCCGATGTCGATCATGTGCTCGAGGCCGACGACCACGCCGGTGGCCTTCAACGCGAACGGCACGGAGAGCCGGATGCCCGGCGCATAGGCGAGCGCCGAGTCGGTCGTGTCGTGCGTGAACGTGAGCGACTCGCCGGGCCCCGAGAGGATGACCTCCTGCTTGGCCACGACCCCGGGACGACGCAGCGAGTGGATCGGAACGCTGCCGACCTGCTGGCCTCGGGCGCGCTGATCCGCATGCGGTGCGCTGACCGGTCCCTGCTCCGCACGGGCCGCGGCGATCAGCTCCGCGGTGCGAACCGCCGTGCCACTGGGAGAGTCGATCTTCGTCTCGCGGTGCGCTTCGATGATCTCGGCGGATCCGAAGAACGGTGCCGCCGCCGCCGCCAGAGCCGAGCCGAGAACAGAGCCGAGCGAGAAGTTGGGGATGAAGACCGCTCCGGTACCCGCTGCTTCGACGAGAGGACGCACCAGGGCGATCCGCTCCGCTGACCACCCCGACGTCGCGACCAGCACATTGATGCCACGCTCCACGGCGGCGCGGACGACCTCGATGCTCACCTGAGGGGTCGAAGCGTCGACCACGAGGTCTGCGCCTTGAAGTTCGGAGAGATCGCTAGACGAGGTCAGCACACGGGTCACCTCGAACCCCTCGAGCTCATCGATCACCGCACCGATGATCGTGCCGAGCTTCCCGGTTCCGCCGACGAGTGCTACCTGCGTAGTCATGCGTTCAGTCTATTTCGCGGGCAGCCGGGTCTGGCCCGGGGCGCGCGGGCCTGGCGCAGTCCGGAACCTCCCTCGATCCCCGACGTCATGCGACGTGATACCGTTCCGAGGTCGCGATCCATCGTCTGGAGGTGAGTCCCATGAACGCAGTATCCCTGATGGGTGCTCCCTCTCTTCACACTCTCGCGCGACGCCGGTAGTCGAGATCGGGAGCCCCGCCACGCATTCGCGAAAGGCACTCCCATGAACAACACCTTCTCTCCCTCCTCTTCCACGAATGAGGGAAACACGACACAGCGCGCGCTCGTCCTCGGCGGAGGCGGCTCAGCGGGCAACGCCTGGCTGATCGGCGTGGTCGCCGGCCTCGCGGATGCCCGACTCGACGCGAACGCCGCCGATCTGATCGTCGGCACGTCTGCCGGAGCGACCGCAGCGGCCCAGATCACCGGTACTTCACCGGCTCAGTTGTTCCACGACGTCATCTCCAGCGCTGTGAGTCCACACGCGACCCCGAGCGGACGTGCGACGGCGCGCGGCCAGAGCGGTTCGGCCGCAGCTCACCTGGAGCGGACTCAACGAATCATCGACGCCTCACGAGACGTCGAGGACATGCGCCGCAGGATGGGGGCGGCGGCGATCGAGCTGGCCACTACGTCCGCAGGCGCCGGACAGCGATGGCGAGAGACCGTCGCGGCGCGGCTGCCACGCCCCGAGTGGCCGGAGCAGCGGATACTCATCACCGCGGTCGATGCCTCAACCGGTGAGCCCGTCGTGTTCGACCGGTTCAGCGGTGTCGCCCTCGTTGACGCCGTGGCCGCCAGTTGCGCCAGCGGATTCGCCTACGACGTCGGTGCGTCACGGTACATCGACGGTGGCTACCGCGCCAATGCCGAGAATGCCGACCTCGCGCTCGGATACAGGAAGGTCCTGATATTTGCACCCTTCGGAGGGGCGTCGAGGATGCCCGTCACGTGGGGCACCCATCTGTCCGCTCAGATCGACCGTCTGCGTTCGCAGGGCAGCAGTGTGCGGACCATCTTTCCGGACGACGAATCACGCGGCGCATTCGGTGAGAACGTGATGGACCCGTCGACGCGCGTGCCTACCGCTCAAGCGGGCTTCCGCCAAGGTCGAGCCGCGGCGGTGGCACTCACCGACTTCTGGGAGTGACTCAGACCAGAAGCGCGTCGGGGATCCCGGTACGCAGCTCCACCGGAAGGTGACCGGTGTCATTGTGGGTGAGGAGCGTCCACGGACGCCCCTGCTTCTGAGCGATGACCGTGAGCCCGCAGTGCGACTGGTTCAGGGTCATCCACCGCCATTCCGGAGCAGCGAGCACCTCGCGGACGAACCAGGAGATCACGAAGTTGTGCGTGATCAGCACCTCGTGCACGTCGCCGGTCTTGCGCACGAGGAACTCGTTGACGGCGTCAGACATCTGCGCGCGTCCTGCTTCGATCTCGGCCTCCGTCACCGAACCGAAGAACGGCTCGAACACCGAGGGAGTCTCCTCTGTCATCCCGGTTGGCACGCAGTCGAAGAGGAGCGCGGTCGGCTCGGGGTCGACCGACGGCAGGCGTGCAGCGATCGCGCGGGCCGTCTCGTTGGCACGCAGCAACGGCGAATGCCAGACGGCGTCGAGCGGGAGCCCGGAGAGCCGGTCGGCGATCAGCTCGGCCTGACGCTGTCCTCGCGGCGAGAGGGGTCCGTCGGCGAGACCGTGCTCTGCATCCTGATGTTCACCATGTCTGACCAGATATATGTAGTGCGTCACAACTCGCTCGCTTCATCGCCAGCATCCGCCGGGCCTCCCTTCCACCCTATGTCACAGGTGGAAGGATGCTCAGTTGCCTGCCCGGGTCAACTCAGCGACCTGGCTTCGCGAGAGCGAGACCCCCGCGCCCTGCATGAGCTCGTCGACATGATCGGTTGCGAAAGCGTTCACGATGGGCGCTGCGACCGTGCGCTGAGCGAGCAGCCAGGCCACGGACACGGCGGCCACGGGAACCGCGAGCTCTTCAGCAACCTGATCGAGCGCGCGCAGAATCTTGATGCCGCGCCTGTTCAGGTGGCCGCGCAACTGCTCGCCACGAACGCCGCGGGATGTGAGCGCCTTGTTGCGGTGGCGACCGGACAGGAACCCGTGCTCGAGCGCGTGCGACGGCGTGACCGCCAAGTGCTGCGCACCGGCCACGAGACGAAGGTCACCTTCGAAGGGCTGGCGCCTGATGAGGTTGTACGGCGCGTCGATCACCTGGATGCGCGGATAGCCGGCCGCGGCGAGGATCCGAGCCTCGACGAGACGCTCCGGCGCGAAACCGAATGCTCCCAGGGCGCCGATCTTGCCGGCATCGGTGAGCCATTCGACAGTCGCCAGCGTGTCTTCGAGATTCGTGGTCGCATCGAGAGTGGCGTCAAGGTACAGGACATCGATGCGGTCGACGCCGAGCCTCGTCAACGAGCCCTCCACGGCACGGACGAGGTTGACCGAGCCGAGGCCCGGATTGTCGGCGTGGGCTCCGATGCGAACGCTCAGAAGCGCTCGATCGCGACGACCGCGGGAACGTAGCCACTGTCCGATGATGTGCTCGCTGCGCCCGCCGGAGAATCCGTCGGCCGTGTGGATCGCGTTGCCGCCGAACTCCACGTAGCGATCGAGGATGCCGTGACTCGTCTCGAGGTCGACGTTCCAGCCGAACTCCGCGGCACCCAGCATCAGCGGGAATGTCTCGAATCCGGTCTCGCCGAGCGAGACGCGGATGGTTTCTCCTATGCCGGGCCCGACGATCGGAATCGGCGCGGACGGATGCTCCGCCCCCTCGTGCTGGGCGCGTTCTGCGGACGCCCCTGCGCCTACGCTGAACAACCGCATACTCTCTCACCCCCGCGTCGGTCGGTGCGTACCGACCTGCGTACCTGCTGGATCCTGCACCCCCCGGTGCGTACTTCGAGGGTAAGCGACATCTGCGAACCTCCCGACCATTCCAGGGAACGGCGCGGAAACGTCCGATAACGATTCGGTCACATCGAAGACGACAGAACCCGGGCCCGCCCTGTGCGGACGGACCCGGGTTCGGTTGGAGCGTCGCGCTTACTCGGCTGCAGCGTCCTCTGCGGGGGCTGCATCAGCGGCAGCCGCGTCATCGAGCACAGGCTCGAGGGACAGCTTGCCGCGGTCGTCGATCTTCGTGATCTTCACGAGGATCTTCTGGCCGACCGAGAGAACGTCGTCGACGTTCTCGACACGCTTGCCACCGGCGAGCTTGCGCACCTCGGTGACGTGCAGCAGGCCGTCCTTGCCCGGAAGCAGCGAGACGAACGCACCGAAGGTGGCGATCTTCACGACGGTGCCGAGGAACTGCTCCCCGATCTCCGGGTTGGTGGGGTTGGCGATCGCGTTGACCTGGGCACGGGCGGCCTCAGCCGAAGGGCCGTCGGTCGCGCCGATGTAGACGGTGCCGTCCTCCTCGATGGAGATCTGTGCACCGGTCTCGTCCTGGATCGCGTTGATCGTCTTGCCCTTCGGGCCGATCAGCTCGCCGATCTTGTCGACCGGGATCTGCACGCTGATGACGCGAGGCGCGGTCGGCGCCATCTCGTCAGGAGCGTCGATCGCGGCGTTCAGCACGTTGAGGATCGTCAGACGAGCATCGCGGGCCTGGGTGAGCGCACCGGCGAGAACCGAGGTCGGGATGCCGTCGAGCTTCGTGTCGAGCTGGATGGCGGTGATGAACTCACCGGTACCGGCGACCTTGAAGTCCATGTCGCCCAGCGCATCTTCTGCACCGAGGATGTCGGTGAGCGCCGCGTAGCGGGTCTCACCGTTGACCTCATCGGACACGAGTCCCATCGCGATACCGGCGACGGGAGCGCGCAGCGGCACACCCGCGTTCAGCAGCGACAGGGTCGACGCGCAGACGGAGCCCATCGACGTGGAGCCGTTGGAGCTCAGCGCCTCGGAGACCTGACGGATCGCGTACGGGAACTCCTCGCGGCTCGGCAGCACCGGCACGAGCGCGCGCTCGGCGAGGAAGCCGTGCCCGATCTCGCGACGCTTCGGCGAACCGACACGGCCGGTCTCACCGGTCGAGTAGGGCGGGAAGTTGTAGTGGTGCATGTAGCGCTTGCTCGTCGTGGGCGACAGCGAGTCGATCTGCTGCTCCATCTTGAGCATGTTCAGCGTGGTGATACCCAGGATCTGAGTCTCGCCGCGCTGGAAGATCGCCGAACCGTGCACGCGCGGGATGACCTGCACCTCGGCATCGAGCGGGCGGATGTCCGCAAGTCCACGACCGTCGATACGAGCGCCCTCGGTGAGGATGCGTCCGCGGACGATCCTCTTCGTGACGGACTTGTACGCGGCGGAGAACTCGAGCGGAGCCGCGGCCGGGAGCGAACCCGCCTCGGTGGCTTCGATGAGCTCTGCCTTGACGCGGTCCTTGATCGCATCGTCAGCGGTCTGACGCTCGACCTTGTCGGCGATCTGGTAGACATCGCTGAGCTCGGCGAACGCGCGCTCGGAGACGAAGCTGTAGACCTCTTCCGAGTACGGCAGGAAGACCGGGTACACACCCGGCTCCTTCGACGAAGTCGCTGCGAGCTCGGCCTGAGCCTTGACGAGCTGGGCGATGAACGGCTTCGAGGCCTCGAGGCCCTGGGCCACGATCTCCTCGTTCGGCTTGGTGGCGCCGGCCTTGATCAGGTTCCAGCTTCCCTCGGTGGCCTCGGCCTCGACCATCATGATCGCGACGTCTTCCGTGCCATCGGCCTTCGTGACGACGCGACCGGCGACGATCAGGTCGAACACGGCCTCTGCGACCTGCTCGGCCGTGGGGAACGCGACCCACTGGTCGGCGTGCTCGCCGTGACCCGGGATGAACGCGAGACGCACACCGGCGACGGGACCCGAGAACGGCAGACCCGAGATCTGGGTCGACGCAGACGCGGCGTTGATCGCGAGAGCGTCGTAGAACTCGCCCGGAGCGATCGAGAGGACGGTGATGACGATCTGGACCTCGTTGCGCAGGCCGTCGACGAACGACGGACGCAGCGGACGGTCGATCAGACGGCAGACGAGGATCGCCTCGGTGGAGGGGCGGCCCTCACGACGGAAGAACGAGCCGGGGATCTTGCCGGCAGCGTAGGAGCGCTCCTCGACGTCGACCGTCAGCGGGAAGAAGTCGAAGCCCTCGCGCGGGTGCTTGCCTGCGCTGGTGGCCGAGAGGAGCATGGTCTCGCCGTCGAGGTACGCGGCGACTGCGCCCTGAGCCTGCTGCGCGAGGCGGCCGGTCTCGAAGCGGATGGTGCGGGTGCCGAAGCGGCCGTTGTCGAGAACGGCCTCGGTGGCGGTGATTTCAGGACCTTCCAAGAGGTCTCTCCTTCTTTGTTTAGACTCGCGAATCCATGTGACGCGCGAGCGTGTTCAAAGGAGCTGATCGGAAGGGTTCGGGCGCGCGGGCACTCCCGCGAATCTCGCCTGCGCTGGCCACCAGTAGAAAGCCACCCGACATCCGCCGAGGAACCCACCACAGGGGACCAGCTTCTCCGCCGATCGCTCCATGAGTCGATATGAAGTTATGCAGTTGACACACGTCAACCTCATCCACCCTACCAGCGCAGAACTGGAATCCTGCGTGTCCACGCACTCCGCGGATCGGACATGCGCCGGTCACGGCCCGTTCACGCAACGGATGCCGCATGGTGAGGGGCATCCGCTGTCCTGAGTTCATGCGCATGTCTGTGATCGGCTGCGGGTACCTCGGTGCCGTGCACGCCGCAGCAATGGCCTCGATCGGACACGACGTCATCGGCATCGATGTCGATGAACAGAAGGTCGCGATGCTGGCAATAGGCACGGCGCCGTTCTTCGAGCCTCAGCTGTCGGAACTGCTCTCGGACGGTCTGAGAAAGGGACGACTGCGGTTCAGCAGCCTGATGTCGGATGCCGTCGGCTGTGACGTGCACTTCGTCGCGGTCGGCACGCCGCAGGTGCCCGGCGGTCACGCCGCAGATCTGAGATACGTCGACGCCGCGATCGACGCGCTGCTGCCTCACCTGCGCCCCGGCGATGTGATCGCCGGGAAGTCCACCGTGCCGGTCGGCACCGCTGCGCGAATCGCTGGGCGACTGGTCGACACCGGAGCGACGCTCGTCTGGAACCCCGAGTTCCTTCGCGAGGGATGGGCGGTGCACGACACTCTGACGCCGGATCGACTCGTGGTAGGCGCGGAATCCGACGCGGCGGGCGAGCGGGCCGTCGGCGTGCTCCGTCAGGTGTACGCGTCGGCCGTCGAGTCGGGAACCCCCTTCCTGGTGACCGACCTCGCAACGGCAGAGCTCGTCAAAGGCGCAGCCAACGCATTCCTCGCCACCAAGATCTCGTTCATCAACGCGATGGCGGAGATCGCTGAGGCCTCGGGCGCGGATGTCGCACTTCTCGCCGATGCGCTCGGCCACGACACACGGATCGGACGACGCTACCTCGGCGCGGGCATCGGTTTCGGCGGGGGCTGCCTTCCGAAGGACATCAGGGCCTTCGCCGCACGAGCAGAGGAGCTCGGGCGCGGTGAGGCGGTCGGCTTCCTCCGCGAGGTCGACACGATCAACCTCCGGCGCCGCGAACGCGCCGTCCAACTGGTGGTGGATGCACTGGGCGGCCTCGTGTTCGGACGCCGGATCGCGGTCCTGGGCGCCGCGTTCAAACCTTTCAGCGACGACATCAGAGACTCCCCCGCGCTGGATGTCGCCGTGCGCCTGCGCGGACTGGGGGCGGACGTCGTCGTCACCGATCCGGCCGCGATCGACAACGCCGCAGCCGCCCACCCTCAGCTCGGCTACGCGCGCGACCGTGACGACGCGCTGCGGGAGGCGGATGCGGTCGTCGTGGTCACGGAATGGGACGAGTACCGGCGCGACCTCTCCCCGGAGCATGCCGGTGGTCTCGTGCGAGGCCGCATCATCATCGACGGCCGCAACTGCCTGGACTCCGCGACATGGCGCGCAGCCGGCTGGCAGTACCACGGCATGGGCCGACGCTGACGGCTCCGACCCGAAGGCGTCAGCGGGCGAGCGCGCCCCTGGCCGCCGCCGAGCGACCGAGGTAGACGTAGTCGTCATGCTTCGCCGTGCGGCCATCCCCTGCTGCACGACCATGCAGGCGACGCCATACCCACGGCAGCGCGTGTCGGCGCCACCACACCCCCGCTCCGATCGACTCGTGCTCGTGCATGGCCGCATCCAAGGCTCCGAGCGCGTCGGCGTCCGGCACCCCGAGCATCTGTCCCGCCCGATAGGCCAGGAACCGATGGCCCCGGCTGCTCAGATGCACGAGATCTTCTCCCCAGTTCGGCCGTTCGGCCAGGGAGGGGTGCAGATCCGTGTCGATCAGGAAGGCTCCGGTACGCGCGGCGATGCCCGTCAGCGCAGTGGCGAAAGCGGCGAACCGCCGCGTGTAGATGAAGGCAGCACGGCGACCCGGGAGGAACGGCGTCACCAGAAGCACGTCGGCGCCGATCCCCCGCAACGTCCGCACCGTGCCTTCCAGCTCCGCGGCGAGCGCCGCGACATCGACCCGGCGTTTGACCAGGTCGTTGGCCCCGATCAGGATCGACACGAGGTCGGGACTCAACTCGATGGCCCGCTCCAGCTGGATGCCCGACACGTCACGCACGCGCTTCGATCGGATCGCGAGGTTCGCATAGTGCAGCCCTCCCCGCGCGGCGAGAAGCAAAGCGAGGCGATCGGCCCAGCCACGCAACGCTCCGTCCGGCGCCGGGTCGCACAGCCCTTCGGTCAGAGAGTCTCCCATCGCGACGTAGCGGTGCCACCGGCGGGCGGCGACCGGAGCGGATGGCTCGGGACGGACGATGCGGCGAGCGCGGGCACGGGAATCCGCCCGATGCAGGATCCGCGCCTCCTCGAAATGATCGAGGAGCTGGTCGCACACGCTCTCCCAGCTGCGGCCCTCGACTGCCTCGCGGCCGGCTTCACCGAAAGCCCGCCGCTTGCGGGCATCGCCCGCGAGGTCTATGATCCGCATTCGCAGGTCTTCGAGGTCACCCGGCTTGTACAGCCATCCGTCGATCCCCATCCGTACGAGGTCGAGGGGGCCGCCGCGCCCGGTCGCGATCACAGGCACCCCGCTGGCGTGTGCTTCCTGAAGGGTCTGTCCGAAGGTCTCGCTCTCCCCCGGGTGCACGAACAGATCGAACGATGCCATCGCTGCGGCGAGCGCCGTGCCGTCGAGATGCCCGAGGAACAGGGCTTCCGGGAGCAGGCTCTCAAGTCTGGCTCTGCTGGGTCCGTCGCCGACGATGACCAGGCGGGTTCCGGGGATGTTCTGCAGGACCGAGAGGTCTTCGACCTGCTTCTCGGGTGCGAGGCGACCTACGTACCCGATCACGACGTCTGTACCCCACTCGGAGCGGAGCAGGGGATCGTGACGGGACGGCTGGAAGCGTTCGGCGTCGACGCCTCTCCCCCAGCGTCGCACCCTGTCCACACCGAGCAGGGCCAGTTGCTGAGCCGCGTCGGCGGATGGGGCCAGCGTCATCGTGGCGCGCCGATGCAACCGGGCGATGTGGGTCTGGGCGATGCCGGTCGTCGCGGCGACCCGATAGCGCTCGGTGTACGCGGCCACGTCGGTCTGGTAGGCGGCGACCGCGGGGAGGTCGAGCCGCTCGGCTGCCAGCACACCCCGCCATCCCAACGCGAAGGGTGAGGCGAGATGCACGACGTCGGGCTGGAACCGACCGAGGGAGGCGGCGATGCGGTGGGCGCTCGACGTGCCCACTCGCACGTGCCGGTATCCCGGCAGCGCGAGGCTCGGAATGGCCTCGATGCGTGCGCCGCTGATCTCTGCCGGGACGCCAATCGCGGCTGGGGCGATGACGTGGGCCTCGTGCCCCCGTCGTTCGAGGTGTCGCAGGATCTGCAGCACCGAACCGGTGACGCCGTTCATGTGCGGAAGGAAGGACTCGGTGACGATCGCGACTCTCACAGCCTCAGGATGACGGTGGCTGGAGCCTTTTTTCGCCGTAAACGGCCTCCGGCACCGGATGTTCACCTGATGCTGGATCGCGGGTCACCGGTTATCCGTTCGTTGGTTCCCGTTCACCCTCTGCAGGCACTGTGGAGGGTGTGCCGACGGATCTGCTGACCGAATCGCTCACGAGCCCGTGGAGCCTGGTACTGATGAGCGCGTTGGTGGTCGGCGATGCGTTCTTCGTCGTGGTGCCGGGCGAAGTCGCGGTGACCGCGCTCGGCGCTCTCTCCGTGACATCGGGCTCCCCGCCGCTCTGGGCTGTCGTCGCCTGCGCAGCGGCAGCCGCGACTGTCGGAGACGCCTGCTGCTACCTGATCGGACGGCTGGTAGGCACCGAGCGCTGGCGGTGGATGCGTATGCCTCGGGTGCAGCAGGCTCTGGGGTGGGCGCGAGGCCGGTTGGACGGCGGCATGGCCACTGTGCTGTTCACTGCCAGGTTCGTGCCGTTCGCGCGGCTCGCGATCAACCTGGTCGCCGGAGCCTCGCGCATCCACCCGCCGCGCTATCTCGCCCTGGTCGCCATCGCAGCTACCGGATGGGCGCTGTATCAGGCGGCCGTCGGCGCCATGGTCGCAGCGTTCCTCCCCGGTGGCCCTCTCGTCGCCGTGCCTGTCTCGATCCTCCTCGCCGTCGGGCTCGGCATGCTGATCGACGTTTGTGTACGACGCACCAGAGGGTGACCCGCCCCACCACGTGCTCTAGGCTCGGGACATGAGCACCGAAGAAGGCGCCACCTCCTCCGAGGAGATGAAGCGCAAGTTCAAGGAAGCGCTCGAGAAGAAGAACGCGCACCACCGGCAGGGCGAGGCACACCTCGACGGCGACTCCGCCGTGCACAGTGCCAACGCCCCGCAGACCCGGCGCGAGTTCCGACGCAAGAGCGGTTGACCGCGTGGATGCGGGAGCCGGCTTCACCGGACTCCCGCATCCCTCTTTCACTCTTCCTCGTCAGACGCGATCTGCGCGGGCTCGTGCCCGCTGCTCCTTGGCCGCCATCTCGGTGACGGCCGCCTCTCGAAGCTCCTGGACGTCGGCGGCCTGCGCAGCGTCTACCGTTCCGTGCGCGTCGACCCCATCCAGCAGCGACTCGTCGAACGGCAGCTCCCCGCTGAGCACCCGGCGCACTCGATCCCTGTCGATCTGCTTCGTCCAGGTGCCGATCAGCAGAGTGGCCACGGCGTTTCCGGTGAAGTTGGTGAGGGCACGCCCCTCAGACATGAAGCGGTCGATCCCCACGATCACGCCGACGCCGTCGACCAGATCGGGGCGGTAGGCCTGGAGCCCGCCGGCCAGGGTGGCAAGGCCTGCACCCGTGACACCGGCCGCCCCCTTGCTCGCGATGATCATGAAGACCAGCAGACCGATCTGCTCGCCGATCGACATCGGCTGCCCCATTCCCGTGGCGATGAACAGCGACGCCATCGTCAGGTAGATCGCCGTGCCGTCGAGGTTGAACGAGTACCCGGTCGGAACGGTGATGCCGACGACAGGCTTGGAGACGCCGACGAACTCCATCTTCGCGATCAAGCGCGGGAGGGCGGATTCCGAGGAGGAGGTGCCGACGATCAGCAGGTACTCCCGCGCGAGGTACTTCATGAGAGCGAAGATGTTCACCCTCGTCACCGTCCACAGCAGCACCCCCAGGATCACCACGATGAACAGGATGCAGGTGATGTAGAAGGCGACCATCAGGGTGCCGAGGCTCCAGATCGCCGCGATGCCCGTCTTCCCGACCACCGCTGCGATCGCACCGAACGCGCCGATCGGTGCGAGCCACAGGATCATGCCGAGGATGCGGAACACCAGCTTCTGCAGCTGCTTGACCGCTTCCATGATCGGTGCACCGCGCTCGCCGAGACCCTGCAGCGCGAAGCCGACGAGCAGCGCGATGAACAGCACCTGCAGCACGCTCTCGCCGGTGAAGGCCGAGAAGAACGTAGTCGGGATGATGCCGAGGATGAACTCCTGTGTCGTCTTGGCCTCCGCCTCGACCGCGTCATACGTCGACGAGGCCATGTCGAGGCCCGCACCCGGGTGGATGATGTTGCCGACGACGAGACCGATCGCGAGCGCGAAGGTAGACATCACCATGAAGTACAGCAGCGCGAGTCCGCCGATCTTGCCGACCGTGGCCGCTTTGGCGATCGATCCCACCCCCACCACGATCGTGCAGAAGATGATCGGCGCGATCATCATCTTGATCAGGGCGACGAACCCCTTGCCCAGCGGCTCGAAGGCCTGGCCGACCTCCGGCCACACGAGCCCGACCACCGCGCCCAGCACGACCGCCAGCAACACCGACACATACAGCCAGGTGTGCCGGTCCCACGATTGCTTCCCTCTCCGCCAGTTGAACTTCGGCAGTGAGAATCCTGTTGTGAGCGCCATCGCGTCCTCCTCGATCATCGACGTCTTCGTCTTGGTGGGCGGCTCCCGTGCCGCCGATCGGATCTCACGTTCTCCGACTTCACGCTTCGAGGCGAGTTGTGGTCGTATTGGTCACGACACCTCACCAACGACGATCGGAGGAGGCGATGGCGCACACCTCCCGCACCCGCAGTACCGCTTCTCGCGTCTTCGTGGTGCTGCTCGTCGCAGCCGTCGTGATCGGTGCCCTCGTGGCGGTCTTCCTCGTCGTCGAAGCGCAGCGATCGATCCGCGCGGAGGCTGAGCGGGTGACGGCGGCCACCGCGGCCTCGTTCGTCTCCTCTCCCCTCGTCGTCGACGGCCTGCGCTCGAGCGACCCGGATGCGGCCACGCAAGTCCTCGAGCCCTACTCCCTCGCGGTGATCGCCGGCGCAGGGCTCGACTTCATCACGGTCATGACCACGGACGGCACACGGCTCACCCATCCCGACACCGACCAGATCGGCGGTATCTACCTGGGCACGATCCCCACGTCACCGCAGACCCTGACCGAGGAGTTCACCGGTACCCTCGGCCCCTCCGTGCGGACGATCGCGCCGGTCACCGCACCGGGCGGAGAGCTGATCGGCTGGGTCGCCGCCGGAGTGACCACCGAGTCCATCACCGACACCCTGGTCCGCCGCCTGCCACTCACGCTCGGCATCACGGTCGGCCTCGTCGCGATCGGCGCGGGCGGTGCCGTCATCGCCCGCCGGGTGACCCGCCGCATCGCGGGCGATCTGCCGCCCGGTCAGGTGCGCGATGCCGTGTCGTCGTACGAATCGATCCGCACCCTGGGCGAGGCCCTGCGCGCGCAGACCCATGAGCATGGGAATCGGATGCATGCCGCCGTCGCCCTGCTCGAGCTCGGACGCCCCGACGAAGCGATCGAGATCCTCACGGAAACGTCGCGACAGAGCCAGTCTCTGGTGGATCAGGTCACCGCACGCCGTCACGGAGACCCGGCCGTCGGAGCACTGCTCCTGGGCAAGGCATCACAGGCGAAGGAGCGCGGCATCGACTGGCGCGTGCACATCGAGCCCGACACACCCCGCACGCCGCTCTCCCCCGTGGACGCCGTCTCGGTGCTCGGAAACCTCGTGGACAACGCGATGGATGCCGCCGTCGATTCCGAGGATCGCTGGGTGCAGGTCTCGCTCCGTCCGAATGCGGACGCGGGGATCGTGCTCGAGGTATCGGACAGCGGGCCCGGGATCCCCCCGGACCTCCGTGAGCGGATCTTCGATCAGGGCTACTCCACGAAGCCCGCCGATGCGCACGGACGCGGTGTCGGACTCGCGCTCGTGCGCTCGGTCGTGACCGGAGCCGGCGGCTCCGTGACGGTGAGCGGGGAACCGACGACATTCCGCGTCATTCTCCCGGCAGCAGGAATACGGAGGACACAGCGATGATCCGCACACTCATCGTCGACGACGACGCTCTGACCCTCGAGCTGCATCGCGACTACGTGGAGCGCCTCGACGGGTTCGTCGTCGGTGCCGAATGCGCAGGGGCGCGCGCGGCCATGACAGCCGTGCTCGATCACCCCGATGCTTTCGATCTCGTGCTGCTCGACATCACGATGCCGGACGGCTCCGGCATCGACGTGCTGCGAGCGCTCCGCTCACGCTCGGCATCGGTCGATGTGATCGCGATCACCAGCGTGCGCGATGCCGACACCGTGCGGCAGATGGCGGCACTCGGCGTCTTCCAGTACCTCGTCAAGCCATTCCCCTTCGCGGTGTTCCGCGAGCGGATGGAGCAGTATCGGACGCATCGGGAGCAGGCACGGACCACCGACGGCGAAGCGACACAGGCGGAGATCGACGCACTGCTCGGGCGCACCACCGGCACCATCGCCCTTCCCAAAGGGCTCTCTGCCGCATCTCTCGAGAGGGTCACGGCGGAGCTGCGGACCGATGGGCCTTTGTCGGCGAGCGAAGCCGCGGAGCGACTCGGAATGTCTCGGGTCGCCGTTCGCCGTTACCTCGAGCACCTCGTGGTCGAGGGCGTACTCAGCCGGGCCGCACGCTACGGCACCCGCGGACGACCCGAGACCGAGTACGACTGGAAGCGACGAACCGAGCCTGAGGCCTGAGCGTCAGCGCGGGAGCCGAGCTTCATGCAGCACGCCATCGGGATCGAATCGGGCCCGAAGCTCTCGAAGCCGCGCGACATCGGCGGCGGAGCCACAGCGATCCAGCGTCTGATCCGGCTCGAGGAACGTCGTCACCGTCTGTGACGCTTCGTTCGGCGCCAACAGCTCCCGGAAGGCCAAGAGACTGGCTTCTCCTGGTGCGGCAGGCACTCCAGGGATCACCGGCACGAGCGCGTGGAGCAACCAGCCGACGGACTCCAACGACGCGAACCCGGAACGTCGCGGAGCGTCGAGCGCCCCACCGAGCATCCGGATATCGATGCCCATGATCGGCCACTGCTCCGGCAGCTCGCGGAACTCGAGAAGTGCGTCGATGGTCGCGTCGTCGAGAACGGTGAGCGCCATCGATGCTCCGCCGCCCGGTGTCGGGTCGGTCGGCTCGTTCGACGCGGCGGCGAGTGCACCCGGCGATGTCGGCCCGGTGATCTCCCTGCGCACGGTGCCCGCACGACGCACCACGTCGATCGATTCCTCGTGGGGTCCGTCGGTGGACAACACCTGCACGGTGAGGAAGCTGCGTCCCCTGATCTCTTCGGGGAGCTGCGGTGCATCCGGCATCCGCATCGAGTTCAGGAAGATGTTCAACGTCGAGGGAGCAGAGGCTCCGAGGTCGCGGACGGCACGGACCACTGCCGGCGCATCCGCGACGTCGAACGTCAGGTTCGCACCCCATACCGCCGGGGCGGCGACCAGGTCGATCTCGAGTGCGGTGACGATCCCCACGAGGCCGCCCGCGCCTCGCAGCGCCCACATCAAGTCGGGATCGGTGTCGTCATCGACCCGTTCGTGAGTGCCGTCGGTACGCAGGACCCAGGCGGCGCGCAGATTGTCGGAGCCGAGACCGGCCGTACGGCTGAACCACGAATGGCCGCCGCCCAACGTGTACCCGGCGACGCTCACGACCGGGCTGGTACCGGCCGGAGCCACCCATCCGGTGCCTTCCAGCGCCTCGACGACCGCGCCCCAGCGCACGCCGCTCCCGACCAGGACGGTGCCGCGATCGTGGTCGACCTCGAGGTCATCGAACGCGCTCATCCGCACCAGCACAGCACCTGCAAGCGAACCTGAGGCTCCATGACCGCTCGGCTGCACGGCCAGTCGTACACCGGACTGCCGCGCCGCTGCCAGCAGAGCCCGGAGGTCATCGACGTCGGCGGGCACCGCGACAGCTTCTGGATGCTGCTCGATCGCGAGATTCCATGGCTGTCGAGCCGCTTCGTAGCCGACATCGTGCGGAAGGAGAAGGGTGCCGGTCAACTGTTCCTGGAGCGCACTGAGCGCGGCGTGTGTGGGCATGACGCCACCGTACGATGCCCCTCGGACATTGTCGATGGCGTCATGCGCTGCTCACTCTCCCGCGAGACCACCCAGCATGTGGCCGAAGGAGCGGCCCTCGCCCAGGTATGTCGCGGGGTCGTACGGGTCGGCGACCGCAGCCGCCTCTCGACGCGCGATCGCGTCTGCGAGCTCTTTCGCGCCCTTCTCCACGCGCTTGGCGAGCGGGGCGACGTCGTCGCCGGCCCCACCCCAGTCGCTCGAGGCCGCGAACACGCCGGTCGAGACGGGCTCCGCATGCAGGTAGGCGAAGAGCGGACGGATCGCGTAGTCGATCGCGAGCGAATGCCTCGCCGTGCCGGCGTTCGCGCCGATCAGCACCGGCGTGCCGGTGAGCGCATCGGGGTCGAGCACATCGATGAACGACTTGAAGAGACCCGAATAGCTCGTCGAGAAGATCGGTGTCACCGCGATCAGCGCGTCGGCGGACACGACCGTGTTGATCGCGGTCTCGAGCGCCGGCGGCGCGAACCCCGTGAGCATGTTGTTCGTGATGTCGTGTGCGTAGTCGCGCAGCTCGATCACGTCGACGCTCGCCTCGATGTCGTGCGCGGCGAGTGCCTTCACGGTCTCGGCCGCCAGACGATCCGCGAGCATCCTCGTGGACGAGGGGTTCGACAAGCCGGCCGACACCACGGCGATACGACGCGTGGTCATCTCAGGCCTCCTTCCGGCCGAGCCCGAAAGCCGCACCGGCGGGAGCGGGGCTGTCCTGGTACGGCGAATCGCCGGTCAGGTTGTCCCCGCGGTTCGCACCTGGGCGTGCCTGGCGGGTCGGGCCTTCGCCGAACTCGGCAGCGACGCGGGCTGCGTGGGTCGGAGCATCCGGCACGTTCGCCGGACGATCCTTCGCGAGCTCCTTGCGGAGCACGGGCACCACCTCGGCGCCCAGGATGTCGAGCTGCTCCAGCACCGTCTTCAACGGCAGACCCGCGTGATCGATGAGGAAGAGCTGACGCTGGTAGTCGCCGTAGTGCTCACGCATACCGGCGTAGCGGTCGATCACCTGCTGCGGTGAACCGACCGTGAGCGGCGTCATCTCCGTGAAGTCCTCCATGCTCGGACCGTGACCGTAGACCGGCGCGTTGTCGAAGTACGGACGGAACTGGTTCACCGCGTCCTGCGACTTCGCGGCCATGAAGACCTGTCCACCCAGACCCACGATCGCCTGCTCCGGCGCGCCGTGGCCGTAGTGCTCGAAGCGCTGACGGTACAGCTCGATGAGGCGCTGATAGTGCTCCTTCGGCCAGAAGATGTTGTTCGCGAAGAAGCCGTCGCCGTAGTAGGCGGCCTGCTCGGCGATCTCGGGCGTGCGGATCGACCCGTGCCACACGAAGGGTGCGATGCCGTCGAGCGGACGCGGCGTCGACGTGAACCCCTGCAGCGGCGTGCGGAACTTCCCTTCCCAGTCGACGACGTCTTCGCGCCACAGCTTGTGCAGCAGCGCGTAGTTCTCGATCGCGAGCGGGAGCCCCTGGCGGATGTCCTGACCGAACCACGGGTACACCGGGCCGGTGTTGCCGCGACCGAGCATGAGGTCCATGCGTCCGTCGGACACGTGCTGGAGCATCGCGTACTCCTCGGCGATGCGCACCGGGTCGTTCGTGGTGATGAGCGTCGTCGAGGTGGAGACGATCAGGCGCTCGGTCTGTGCGGCAAGTGCCGCCAGGAAGGTTGTGGGGCTCGAGGACCAGAACGGCGGGTTGTGGTGCTCGCCGATCGCGAAGACGTCGAGACCGACCTCCTCGGCGTGCACGGCGATGGCCGTCGTCGCCTTGATACGCTCCTGCTCGCTGGGGGTGATCCCGGTGGTGGGATCGCGCGTGATGTCGCTGACCGACATGATGCCGAACTGCATCGCCTGCGCGCCTGACTGCTCGCTCATGATTGCTCCGTGTCTCCGAATCGGATGACTCGCATCCGTTTCTATTCATTTGAATGTATATGTGTCAACGCGCTCAGAGCAACTTTATTCCCGGCCTTGTAGCCTCGAACGATGAGCAGTACCGGGGCGGACATCTCAGGGCCCACCACAGGATCGGTTCCCCGCAAGCGACGGCGCGTGCCGTTCTGGGACAACGCGCGTTACATCTGCATAGTCCTCGTCGTCCTCGGCCATGCGATCCAGCGACTCATCTACGACTCCGACATCGCATTCGCCTTCTACCTGGCGCTGTATGCGTTCCACATGCCGGCCTTCGCGATCATCTCCGGGTACTTCTCCAAATCCGGCTCCCCGACCAAGACGCAGATGGCTCGGGTGATCACCGACATCATCCTCCCGTACGTCATCTTCGAGACGCTCTGGACCCTCACCAAGTGGCTCGTCGAGGGCCAGGCCAACCCGAACATCACCCAGCCGAGCTGGACGCTGTGGTTCCTGCTCGCCCTCGGCATCTTCCGGCTCGTGCTTCCCTACCTCGCCCTGCTGCGCTGGCCGCTGCTGTGGACCGTCGTGATCTCGGTCGGCGTGGGCTACCTGCCGAACATCGACAGCACCTTCTCGCTCTCGCGCACGCTTGGACTGCTGCCGTTCTTCACCCTGGGCTGGTGGCTGCGTGAACACGACATCGTCGACCGTCTCCGACTCCTCGACTTCCGGCCGTGGTGGCTGCGCGCCGGAGCCGTGGCGATCTTCGCGGCCACCGGTTGGGCAGCCTGGAACTGGCTCCCCGTCTGGCAGGCCACCGATCTGCGTCACTGGCTCTTCTACGAGGATTCCTACGCCGATCTCGGCGGGGAGCAGTGGTGGGCCGGCGGCATCCGGATCGTCCTGATGCTGCTCGCGGTCGTTCTCAGCGCTGCCTTCTTCGCCCTCATCCCGCGCGGCGCGCATTGGTGGACGACCTTCGGCCAGTACACGATGTACGTGTTCCTGCTGCACTCGTTCGTGCTGTATCCGTTCCGCGAGAGCGGAGTCCTGCGCGACCTCGAACCCACCTGGATCTGGCTCCCGATCGTGACCGTGCTGTCGGTCGTCATCGCGCTCGCCCTGGCGACCAAGCCCGTCAGATGGGTGTTCCGCCCCCTGGTCGAGCCGCGGCCCGGCTGGCTGTTCGCCGATCCGGAGCTCGCGTCCAAGGAAGGCCGCCGGAACGACCCGACCGGGTCTCGAAGGCCTCGATAGAGGCAGGCGATAGCCTCGAGGTGTGACCCGAGCGCAGACCGTCCGAGACCGCATCGTCGATCAGGTGGAGGCGTCGGGGTTCGTCGCCCACGGCCTGCACGTCCGCCTGGGTGCTGACACGGCGGAGTATCGCTGGACCGCCGACGTCCGCGAAGACGTGCACTCGGTCGCGAAAGGCGTCTGCGTACTCGCCGCAGGAATCGCCGCGGATGAAGGGATGGTGTCGCTCGATGAGCCGGTGTCGACCTACCTGCCCGACCACGACCTGGGCCCCGGTGTCGACGAGGTCACTCTGCGCCACCTCCTGATGATGTCGAGCGGCGTCGACCTGCCCTGGTCCGACACTCTGATGACCGACTGGCCGGATCTGGCACGCGAGTTCTTGCGACGCCCCTCGAGTGGACGGACCTTCCAGTATTCGAACGCGAGCACATATACCGCGATGGCCGCGCTGGCCGCACGTGTCGGCGACGTCGGCGACTATCTCGGTACCCGTCTGTTCGGTCCGCTCGGCATCGACGACGTGGAGTGGGAGCGCAGCCCCCAGGGGCGCATCGAGGCTGGAGGCGGCCTCTTCCTACGCACCGAAGAGCTGTCCCGCCTCGGCATCCTCATCCGCGATCGCGGGATGTGGCAGGGACGACGGGTCATCTCGTCCGAGTGGATCGACTCGATGCATGCGAATTGGGTCGTTGCCGGGGAGAGCCCTGCCTATGACCGCTATGCGCTTGCCGGTTGGGGCGGCCCCGGTCCGGCCTGGCGACTGCACGGCGCCCACGGTCAGCTGCTCATATTCCTCGACGATGCCGTGGTCACGATCACCGCCGATGACCATTTCGGCGCTGACGCCATCGCTGCCTTCGCCGTCGAGACGCTCATCGCCGCCAGCGAGTCCTGACGGGTCAGGCGAACAGCGCGGCTCCCACATAGGAACCGGGCTTCGCCCCCGCAGGCACCGCCCAGATGCCGGAGCCGACGTGTTTGATGTACTCGTTCATGAGGTCCGTCGACAGTCGCCGCTGGAGCGAGATGAACTGCGCGGGATCACGCTGGTACGAGAGGAAGAAGAGTCCGGCGTCGAGGCGACCGAGGGCGTTGTTCCCGTCGACGTAGTTGTACCCGCGTCGCAGGATGCGGATGCCGTCGTTCTGTTCGGGATGGGCGAGACTCACGTGGCTGTTCGCATCGATCGTCTTGCTGTGGAAATCCGGCGCCGTGAACTCGTCTCCACCGGAGAGCGGCGCCCCCTCCCCCTTGTCGCGGCCGATGATCGAGTCCTGCTCGGACAAGCGCACCCGATCCCAGGTCTCGATCAGCATCGCGATCTTGCGGGCCACGAGGTACGAGCCTCCGGCGAGCCACACCGGATCGTCTTTCGCCGACACCCACACGTGATCAGTGAGCGCAGTCGTGTCGTCGGCCAGGATGTTCGCAGTGCCGTCCTTGAAACCGAAGAGGTTTCGCGGAGTGGCCTGCGTCGCCGTGGTGCGAGAGGTCTTGCCGAAGCCCAGCTGCGACCAGCGCAGGCGTGCCCGCCCGAAGGCGATGCGACTGAGGTTGCGGATGGCATGCACCGCGACCTGCGGGTCATCGGCGCAAGCCTGGATGCAGAGGTCGCCGTGAGAGGTCTGCGGATCGAGATCGTCGCCGAGGAAGGCCGGCAGGCGTTCCAGCCCTGCGGGGCGCTGCGCGGCGATGCCGTAGCGGTCGCCGTCCTCATTCTCGAACAGCCCCGGCCCGAAGCCGAACGTGATCGTGAGCCCGGCGGCGGGAAGTCCGAGCGCCTCCCCGGTGTCATCCGGCGGCGCTTCGGCCGGGCCACCGACCGCACCAGTCGCACTGACCTCGAGGCCCTGCACCATGCGTGAGGACGCGTACGTCCAGTCCTGCAGAAGCGAGATGAGATCCTCGCGGTCGGTGCGCGGCATCATGTCGAAACTGGCGAAGTGCAGGTGATCCTGCACCGGCGTGGTGATGCCGCTCTGATGTGCTCCGAAGAACTCGTACGCGGAATGCGCGTCATCCGCAGCCCGCGCTCGCCCGATCGCCACGCCTCCGGTGAGGCCTGCCCCCGCACCGACGGCGAGTCCTGCCACTCCGCCGCCGATCGCGAGACCGAGCAGGCCGCGCCTGCTCAGTCCGGCAGGAGCGGATGCCTCGCCCGTCGATGACTCGTCGGGCGAGGCATCCGCTTCTGGTTCGTTCACGTCCGTGATCGTACCGGTTCAGGTCAGCACGAAGCTGATCAGTCGAGGACCGTGCTGGTGAGCTGCGAGAGCGGCTCGGCGAGCGCGTTGATCAGGTCGGTGAACTCGCGCTTGTCGGCCTCGGTCAACTCCGAGTACCCCACGAACCCGTCGGCCAGCGAACCGTGAGCGGCAAGAGAGTCCTCGAGCGCCGTGTAGCCCGACTCGATCTCGGCGACGAGCGCCTTGCCGTCGTCACCCTGCGCGACGGCGAAGTCCTGCACGAGCGAGAACGCCATCTTCGAGCCTTCGACGTTCGCCGCGAAGTCGTAGAGGTCCGTTCCCGACCACCAGTCCTCCTCGCCGGAGATCTTGCCGGTCGCGACCTCGTCGAGCAGCGCGATCGCGCCGTTCGAGATGCCGCCGATGCCCTGGTCGTCGAGGGCGGTGGTGAAGTCGTCGGAGTGCACGTAGTCGTACAGTTCCTGCACGTCGGCGAGCAACAGGTCGCCGTAGTCGGCACGCTCCTCGGGGGTCGACGGCGCCCAGTCCTGCCAGGCGGGGGTCTCACCGTCGGCGTTGAGCGCATCCTGCGCCGGCACCCACAGGTCTTTCTCGATGCGGTGGAATCCTGTCCAGTCCAGCCCCTCAGCCACGGCGTCGACCTCGCGGTAGTCGATGCGCGGGTCGAGGTCGCCCAGCGCCTCGGCGACGGGCTCGATGCGCTCGTAGAATGCGCGGGTCTGCGGGAAGAGCGTGCGCGCGGTCTCGTCGTCACCGGACTCGTAGGCGGCGACGAAGTCCTCGACAGCGGGGACGAGCTGGCCGACCTGGTCCTTGACGAACGCGGCGTAGAGGTCGACGGCCTTCTGCTTCTGCTCGGCGTCAGGACCGTCGACCGCGACGCGATCTCCGGTGACCGTGAACGCGGTCTTGCCGACACCCTCGCCGATCATGCCCGGCTTGCAGAGCGTGAAGTAGTCGCCCGGCTGCGCGACCACGGTGAGCGTTCGAGATGCCGACGGGGCGATGTTCTCGACCTCGCCGACGATCCGCAGACCATCCTCGGCCAGCAGATAGAACTCGGAGACCTGCTCGGTGTCGTTCTTGACGTTGAAGGTCAGCGTCCCGCTCTTCGCTGTCGCTGCGGAGACGGCGCAGTCGCCGGCAGTGGACGAGACGTCGAAGGCCGCGGTGGCCCCCGCATCGCTTTTCGCGACGCAGCCGCTCAAGACGAGAGCGGCGGCGCCGGTGGCGGCGAGCACCCCCAGGAACCGGTGCGTGGTGGTCATGCTGCTCCTTGTTGTGTGAGGGAGGGAGTTTCAGAGGCGGGCGCGGCCGGAGCCTGCGGCTTCGACGGGCGCTTCATGCGGAGTCCGCGGATGTACAGCCATCCGACGAGCGAGATGTAGAGAGCCCAGGCGAGCACCTGCAACCAGGTCATGGCCGGCATGAAACCCACCGTCGCCTGCAGGATGGAGGCGAGCGGTCCGCCGGGAGCGATCGTCGCCGAGACGTCGAAAGCCCAGCCGAACGGGAAGGCGGCCCAGCCCACGGCCACGCCACCTGTCACGGCGTCGATCGGAGCCAGGGCTGTGAACGGGCCGGGGAGCACACCCGCCTCCTGCAGATCCATCAGCGCATAGGCGAGGACGCCTGCCGCCACGATCACGAGGAAACCGCCCGTCCAGGCGAAGAAGCGACGCAGGTCGAGCCGCACCGCACCGCGCGAGATCAGCCAGCCGATGATCACAGCCGCGATGAGACCCAACAATGCACCCAGCAGCGCAGAGGGCGCGTCGCCGAACGACTGCACCATCGACCACAGCAGCAGAGTCGTCTCGATGCCCTCGCGGGCGACCGATACGAAGCCGATGGCGATGAGCGCCCACAGCCCGCCCGCAGTGAGGGCACGGTCGATGCCGCCCTCGAGCGTCGCCTTCATGGTGCGCCCCGCGCGCTGCATCCAGAAGATCATCCACGTGACCATCGCCACGGCGAGGAGCGAGAGTCCCCCACCGATCAGCTCCTGAGCCTGGAACGTGAGTTCGTATGCACCGAAGGTGAGCACGGCGCCGATGCCGAGCGCCAGGAGGATCGCGAGACCGACGCCCGCCCACATCTTCGGAAGCGCATCCTGGCGTCCGAGGCGACGGAGGTAGGCGACGAGGATGCCGACGACGAGTGCGGCTTCAAGCCCCTCGCGGAGCCCGATGAGAAAGGTGGCGAGCACGGAAGAACACTCTCTGGCATTGAATGAGGTAAGGCAGCCCTTACCGAAGGAGACTCTAGCACCGCGATCAACGCGCGCTGAACACGCGGACCGGAAGTAATGGAGCGCAACACAGGATCACACCCCCCGCGGCGCGACGTAGCCTCAGTCCATGGCTGAACTCTCGCTCCCCATCCTGGACCTCTCCCAGCTCGACGAAGGCCCCGAGGCCGCGGCACGATTCCGCGATGAACTCCGGGCGGCGACACACGACGTCGGCTTCTTCTACCTCACCGGCACCGGGATCTCCCCCGAGCTCGAGGCGCGGCTCCACCAGGCCGCCCTGGACTTCTTCGCGCTCCCGGAGGCGGACAAGCTCGCGATCGAGAACGTGAACAGCCCGCACTTCCGCGGCTACACCCGCATCGGTGGAGAACGCACCCAGGGGAAGGTCGACTGGCGCGAGCAGATCGACATCGGCCCCGAGCGCGAACCCGTCGACGGCGGCCCCGCCTTCAACCGTCTCACCGGCCCCAATCTCTGGCCTGCAGCACAACCGGAGCTGAAGGAAATCGTCACGGACTGGCACGACAGCCTGACAGAGATCGCCCGCAAGCTCCTGCGCGCCTGGGCTGTCACTCTCGGCGCCGACGAGACCTACTTCGACGAGCCGTTCCGCGATCCTTCGACCCTGATCAAGATCGTGCGATACCCGGGCACGGACGAGCCCGAACCGCAGCAGGGCGTCGGAGCGCACAAGGACTCCGGTGTGCTGACGCTGCTGTGGGTCGAGCCCGGCAAGGGCGGACTCCAGGTCGAGCGTGACGGAGAGTGGGTGTCGGCTCCCCCGGTGTCCGGCGCCTTCGTCGTCAACATCGGCGAGCTGCTGGAGTACGCCACCGGCGGATACCTCAAGGCCACGAACCACCGTGTGATCTCACCACGAGCACCAGAGGAGCGCATCTCGATCCCGTTCTTCTTCAACCCCGCGCTCGATCAGCAGCTGCCGCTGATCGAGCTTCCCGCTGACCTCGCTGATCAAGCGACCGGAGTCACCGAGGACCCCGGCAATCCGATCCATGCGACCTACGGCGAGAACGCGCTCAAGTCTCGGCTTCGTGCGCACCCCGATGTCGCGGCGATCCACCACCCAGACCTCGTCGGCGCGACCGCCTGACGGGCATCACAGTTGTGGCCCGGCGGTGAGGGCCACAATCTCCCGGAGCGCCTGGAGATGGGCCGCGAAGGCATCGCGGCCTGGCTTCGTCGAACGCACCCAGGTGCGCGAGCGACCGCCGACGACACCCTTGCGCGCGAGCACGTAGTCGGCCGCCTGCAGGTGCGTGATGGCCTTGCTCAGAGGGGAGTCGCCGCACTGGAGGATCTCGCGGAGGGCCTGGAAGTCGAGTTCCATACCGTCGCCCAGCGCCGCCATGAGCGAGAACCGGATGGGCGAGGCGAAGTTGTCGTCCAGCTGCGTGCGCGGGTGCGGCCGGAACGCCGCCTCAGCCACGACTCTCCCGTCCCGGGACGAAGGACACCAGTGTGAAGAGCGCGATCACGACGGCGCCACCGAGGATTCCGGCGAGCCCTTGGCTGCCGAATGCTTCTCCCCCCACCGTGAGCGTGACGGGGATCCCGACCGCGAGGAAGAAGATCGCGACATGTGGCCACCGCCACGAAGCGCCGATGGCGGGGAGCCCCACGGGGGTGTTGAAGGCGATGATCCAGGCGAGGAGCACCAGCATCACCAGCAGGGTGATCACGCTGCGCAGCGCGTCATCCGGCGCTCCCGCGAGCATGGTCAGCACGCCGAGAGCGACTCCGACGAGCACGGTCCCCCACCGGATCGGGACAGGCAGGGCGATCCGCGAAGGCTGCGGAGGTCGCGGATCGCCGGCTGCACGCAGGAGCTGGAGCACGCCGTAGCCTCCGCTGCCCAGTAGGACCATGCCCGCCGGGATGAGCACCACGACAGCCGGGAGCCTCGTGTCCAACGCGACGAGGCCGAACACGATGACGGCCCCGACGAGCACGACTCCTCCGCCGAGAAGGAGCGGCCATCGCGCGGAGCTCCAGCGCCACTGCATTCCGCTGCGCTGTGCCATCCCGCTCGCCAGCTGTCCCCACACCAGGAAGGTGAACAGGACCACCTGGGAAGCGACGACGTCCCCCTGACGCAGGATGAGCGCGAACGTGGCGAGGTATCCGGCCGTGACGGCCGCATTGACGATCTGGAGCCAGGCCAGCGCGCGCCTGTCGACAGTGCGGTCGCGCCGCTCCATCACCGCATCCGCCGCGGCCAGGTACTGCCGAGCGACGTCGGCATCGGGCGGCACGAGAGCAGTCTGACCGGGAATCGGCTTCTGCTTCACGACGAACCTCCTTCACTTTCCGAACGGAAAGCGTTCTACTTTCCTATCGGAAAGCGGGAGGAGGTTCAACCCCGAGACATGACGAAGGCCGCCCCACACCGTGGGGCGGCCTTCTCAAGAATGTTCTGCGCGATTGTACGCAGGTCTGCAGTGCCTTAGCGGCGGAGTCCGAGACGCTCGATCAGCGAGCGGTAGCGCGCGATGTCGATGTCCTGGAGGTAGCCGAGCAGACGACGGCGCTGACCCACGAGCAGGAACAGCCCACGACGCGAGTGGTGGTCGTGCTTGTGCTCCTTGAGGTGCTCGGTGAGGTCCTTGATGCGCTGCGTCAGCATTGCGACCTGCACCTCGGGGGATCCGGTGTCACCGGGGTGCGTCGCGTACTCTTCGATGATCGCCTTCTTGACGTCTGCTTCCAGTGCCATAGATTCGATCCCCTTTCAGCTTGTTGCGCGGCGCCCGACGCCTGATGCGTGGGCTCTCTTTATCCGCGGCCGATCGAACGGCAACCTCGAAAGTCTACCAGCCGACGACTCCCCCGGGTGACACCGGCGGCGAGGGTCCTCCACTGGCGTCAACTAGGCTCGGAAGGTGCAGAAGAAGTTCGACGAGTGAGCGCCCGGCGCGGTCATCTCATCGACCTCACCCCGCTGAAGACCAGCCCGGCATTCGCCCGGATGTGGATCGGTTCGACCCTCGCAGGCATCGGGGGTCAGCTCACCATCGTCACGGTGATGCTGCATGTGTTCGCACTGACGCAGAGCACCTTCGCCGTCTCGATGATCGCCGTCGCCGGCCTCGTGCCGATGATCCTCGCCGGCCTGTACGGCGGCATGCTCGCGGATGCCTTCGATCGACGTCGCGTCGCCCTGATCGCGGCGACGATCACGTTCGCCTCCACCGCCCTGCTCGCAGCCCTCACCTGGACCGGCATGGAGACCATCTGGTGGCTGTACGTGTTGAGCATCATCAACTCTGCGGCGAACTCGGTGGGCATGGCGACGCGCACCGCGATCGTGCCGCGCCTCATCCCGCGGGCACAGCTGGCCGCGGCATCCGCCCTCAACGGCGTCGCCTTCGGGCTGACGGTGATGGCGGGACCTGCGCTGGCAGGTCTCCTCGTCGCGCTCACGGGCTACGGCTGGACCTACACGATCGACGTCGTGCTGATGCTGTCGATGTTCCTCGGACTGTGGACGCTGCCGTCGCTGCGGCCGGAGGGAGAGACGGTCCGCCCCGGTCTCGAGTCGCTCATCGACGGCTGGCGATTCCTCCGCAAAGCGGGCAACATCCGGATGCAGTACATCATCGACATCATCGCGATGACCTTCGGGCAACCCCTCGTCCTTTTCCCGGCTCTCGGCACGGTGCTCCTCGGCGGCGGAGCGCTCACGACCGGCATCCTCACAGCCGCCGTCGCGGTCGGCACCTTCACGTCGAGCCTGTTCTCGGGCCGCGTGGTGCAGTACCGCTGGCACGGTCGTGGAATCGCACGGGCGGTCGAGGCCTATGGCGCATCGATCCTGCTGTTCGGGATCGTGCTGCTCGTCGGCGCCTTCTCATCACCGGCCAGCGAGACGGCTCCGCACATCGGACTGATCATCGCCGCCTGCGTCGCGCTGGCTTTGTCCGGCGCCTCCGACAACGTCAGTTCGATCTACCGCAACACGATGATGCAGGCAGCAGTGCCCGATGCCATGCGGGGCCGTCTCCAAGGGCTGTTCGTCGTGGTGGTGGCCGGGGGCCCGCGCGTCGGAGCCCTGTACGCCGGCACCCTCGCGACCCTGACGAGCCTGTGGTTCCCGCCGCTGCTGGGCGGAGTCCTGGTGATCGCCCTCGTGGCGATGCTCGCCCGCCGCAACCGCCGGTTCCACGACTACGACGCAGAGAACCCCGAGCCCTGACGGGCCCGGGGTTCATGGAAACTGCCTGACGGGATCAGTCCTGCTGCAGAGCGCCCTGCAGGTCGAGGTTGATCGTGATGTCCTTGCCGACGAGAACGCCACCGGTCTCGAGAGCCGCGTTCCAGGTGAGACCGAAGTCCTCACGGTTGATCACGGCCTTGGCGGAAGCACCGGCCTTGTAGTTGCCGTACGGGTCGGTGCCGAAGCCGCCGAAGTCGAGCTCGAAGCTCACCGGCTTGGTGATGCCGCGGATCGTGAGGTCGCCGTCGACGAACAGGTCATCGCCCTTGACGCGTGCGCCTGTCGACACGAACTCCATGGTGGGGAAGTTCTCGGTGTCGAAGAAGTCGGCCGAACGCAGGTGCGCGTCGCGGCCCTCGTCATTGGTGTCGACCGAAGTGACGTCGACGGTCGCCTCGACCTTGGTCTCGAGAGGGTTCTCGGGAGCGATCAGCGTCGCGTTCTTGACGCCGAAGGTGCCGCGCACCTTGGAGATCATCATGTGGCGGACGCTGAAGGTGACCTCACTGTGGGCCGGGTCAAGTACCCAGGTGCCGGGACGGTAGCCGGGAATCTCGATGCTGGTCATAGTTTCTCCTCCGGAGACTTCAGCCGCTGCTGCGGCAAGGGACAGGGGCCGCGTTCACCGCGACCCCTGTGACAACTTACATTCACTCGCATATATTCCCCTGAATGAAGGTTTCTTTTCCGACACAGAACGAGGCGCCCCTCTTCGGAAGAAGAGAGGCGCCTCGCAGCAGGTCAGACGGGGGTCAGACCGCGATGAGATCGATGATGAAGATCAGCGTCTTGCCGGAGAGGAAGTGTCCTCCCCCGGCCGGACCGTAGGCGAGGTGCGGCGGAACGATGAGCTCGCGGCGACCGCCGACCTTCATGCCGGGGATTCCTTCCTGCCACCCCTGAACCAGAGCGGCCAGCGGGAACTGGATGGTCTCGCCGCGTCCCCACGAGGAGTCGAACTCCTCGCCGGACTCGAACTCGACGCCGGCGTAGTGGACGGTCACGGTGTCGCCCCGCTGGGCCTCCGCGCCGTCACCCACGATGATGTCGCGGATGACGAGCTCCGCGGGAGCGGGCCCGCTGGGGGCGTCGAACTCAGGCTTTGTGCGATCAGTCATGCTTCCATCAAACCCGAGCATCGCGGGCGCGGTCAACGCGAACGCACCTGCTCACAGCGAACACCTCGACACCGGGGTCGTGGTCGGCGGACAAGAAGCTCTTGACACTCACGACGGGTCGGGTGCACCCTGATTACAGATCAACTCAGCGCCCGGGAGACTCGCAGGCATCGCCGCAGCGTCGGGCGCTGAGTCTTGCCAGGGGCGAGGTCCTCGACGTCAGCCGACGTATCCGTCGAGCATCTCGGCGATCTCGGCCGGCCGGCTCAACATCGCGCAATGCCCGCCCGGCACTTCGTCCGCGCGCACTCCTAGACGCTCGAGGGCGAGGTCGCGGAGGAAGGCCGCAGGGAAGAAGCGATCGTCCCTGAACACGATGACCTTCGTGGCCACGGCAGGCCACTCCGACAGCGGCCACGGCCCCTCCAGCGCCGCCTGCGACGGATGCGCCCGCTCTCGTCGCAGCGCCTCTTCGGCCAGGTCGCGCGGGACATCGTTGTAAAAGCTCACATACGGATCGTCGTTGCCCGTCAGCCCACCATCCAGAGCGGCCTGCGCCTGCGACGCTGCGAGGTATCCGGAGTTCGCCCACCACCGCTCCGGTGGCTCGCCCGGTGCCGGGATCATCCCTGCGATCAGGACGAGGAGATCGGCCGAAAGTCGCTCGGCGACCAGTGGCGCCGTGAAGGCTCCGAAAGAATGCCCGACCACGACCACCTCTGATCCTGCACCGACGTGCGCCACGACGGCGTCGGCGTAGTCGTCGAGAGTGAGCGCGTCGTCGTCGGCGGGCAAGTCGGGAGCGAAGACCACGTGCCCGCGCGCTCTCAGCTCGGCAGCGACGAGATGCCAGGACCAGCCCACGTCTCCGCCACCATGAACCACGACGAATGTGCTCATGCTCCACCGCCTTCCTCCCGAGCAGGGTACTCCGCCAGGACCCGCCTCAGTAGGCCAGCAGCGCAGCCCTGGTGGCGCGCGTGCGGATCAGCAGCGCACGCTCATCCTCCACCGCCATCGGATCGCGACCGGTGATGGCGCGCTGTCGGACTGCAGCGAGCTCGGTGGCGTCCTTGATGAACGCTCGCATCAGAGGACGACGGTCTCCGCGAAGCCCGGCAGCCCATGCGAGGCCCACCTTGCGACCGCTGGGAGTCGCGAGCATCGTGACCTCCTCCGGCGTGAACCATCCTGCCGCCGCATAGTCCTCGAGTCGGGCTCTGGTGAGCCTGGCCTCTTCTCTGCGCAGCGCGATGATGCCGAGGATGAAACCGATGAAGAGTGGCACCTGGAGGGTGAAGTAGAGCCCGAAGAAGTCCGCGAAGGTGGCGGAGCCGTTCCACAGGGCATGCAGCAGCACTGCTCCGACGAAGCCGAGCAGACCGACGCCGAGTGCCGACTGCGCCGACCCGTGACGGCGCGCGACGAGGCCGATCGCGAAGCCGGTCACCGCCGTGAACATCGCATGCGCGAACGGCGAGAGGATCGCACGGACCCCGAACGTCACCGTCAGCTGCTCTCCCCCGCCCTCGATCAAGCTGAGCGCGAAGTACTGGATGTTCTCGGTGAAGGCGAAACCCGCGCCGACGAGCGCTCCGTAGACGACACCGTCGACCGGGCCATCGAAGGCGCGTCGAGCGAGCAGGAAGATCAGGAAGACACCGAGACCCTTCCAGAACTCCTCGACGATCGGCGCCTGCACCACGGCGGAGAAGGCGTCGGTGGTGGGACCGATCAAGACCTTCAGCCCGACATCGACGAGTAGCGAGAGCCCGGCTGCTGCCACCGCTCCCCAGGCGATCGCGAAGATCACGAGACGCTTCGGCTCAGGTTCCCAGCGGTCGATCATCCGCACACCGAGGAACACGACGGTGAGTGGAATGAGCGCCAGCACCAGACCGACGACGGAGGCGACGGCGCCGAGCGCCCATCCGAAGTACCCGATCAGGGCGAGGAGCAGGAAGCCGAGGAATCCGAAGAGCCAGAGCGAGACCGAGCGTCCCTTCCGCGTCGGTACCGGCAGCGCGGGCAGCGACTCGGCCGGCGACGGAGCGACGGGAGCCGGCGGCGTGTACGGCGTCGGCTGCGCCAACGAAGACGCGTACCCCTGCTGCGGCAGCGAGGGTTCCGGCGCCGCATACCGCCCCTCGGGAGAGCCCTGTCGACCCACCGGCTGTGCTGGTGGCGGCGAATAGGGCGGTGGCTGCGACGGGGGTGGTCCTCCGAAACTCATAGCCAAAGCTTATGCGGCACAAGAGTACGGGCCCGGGTATGGCCGAGTCCTCCACCCGCTCACGGCCCGGCACCCGGTAGCGTAGAAGCATGCGGTTCGCTCATCTGCGCCGTCCTGACTCCCCTGGTGCGGTTCTCGCCGTGGTGCAGGACTCGGACGCCATCCTCGTCTCTGATCTCCTGACCGACGCTCCAGCCACGCTGCAGCAGCTGATCGAAGGCGGCGAGGCAGCGCTCGAGCGGTTGCGCGACGCCCTGGCCGACGGCACCGCCGCGCGGCATCCGCTCGGCGACTGGGAGTACGCGTCCGCAGTGCTCACTCCCCCTGCGGTGCTGGCGGTCGGCCTCAACTACGCCGCACACTCGAGCGAGCTCGGGCTGAAGACGGATGCCGCTCCCACGGTGTTCACGCTGTGGCCGAACTCGCTCACAGGCCACGACCAGACCACCTCGTGGCCCCGGAGCCTGAGCGAAGCCGTCGACTACGAAGCCGAGCTCGGTGTGCTCATCGGCTCCCCTGCGAAAGACGTCACCGAGTCGGATGCCCTCTCCCATGTGTGGGGCTACACCGTCGTCAACGACATCACCGCCAGGAACATCCAGTTCTCCGAGGCGCAGTGGTCCCGCTGCAAGTCTTTCGACGGCTTCACTCCCACCGGACCGTTCGCGGTGACGGCCGACGAGGTCGCCGACCCGCAGGACCTGCACATCTGGACCGTCGTCGACGGCCACACGGTGCAGGACGCCAGCACCGATCAGATGGTGCGCTCGGTCGCGAAGCTGATCGCGCATCTCTCGCAGTCGCTCACGCTGCTGCCCGGTACCCTCATCTCGACCGGCAGCCCGGGAGGCGCAGGCTACTCTCGCGATCCGCAGATCTTCCTCCGCGATCACTCGACCGTCACGGTCGGCATCGACGGCATCGGCGAACTCACGACCCACTGCCGCATCACCGACTGAGACTGCCAGACAAAGAACGAGGGGGATGGATGCCACGGCATCCATCCCCCTCGTTCTTTGGAGTCGATCAGATCTCGATGAGATCCTCCGGCGAGATCACGGGGATCGCCGCCGTGATGGTCTCGAGTCCCGACAGACGAGCGGGTGACAGCTGCTTGACGACCTCGTCGCGCGACATCAGGCCGGCCTCGACGACCAGGTCGGCCACGCTGCGGTTGGTCAGGAGTGCGGTCTTCGCGAGCGCCGCGGCCGCCGCGTAGCCGATGAACGGAGTCAGGGCCGTGATGACACCGACCGAGGCGCCGACCATCGCACCGAGGCGATCGCGGTTGGCGGTGATGCCGTCGACGCAGTTGACGCGCAGGGTCCACATCGCCTGACGCATCCAGGTGATGGACTGGAAGATCGAGTGCGCGATGACCGGCTCGAAGGCGTTCAGCTGCAGCTGTCCGGCTTCCGCAGCCATCGTGACCGTCATGTCGGCACCGGCGACGGCGAACGCGACCTGGTTCACGACCTCGGGGATGACGGGGTTGACCTTGCCGGGCATGATGCTGGAGCCCGCCTGCATCGCGGGAAGGTTGATCTCGCCGAACCCGGCCTGCGGTCCGGAGGAGAGAAGACGCAGGTCGTTGCAGATCTTCGACAGCTTCATCGCGTTGCGCTTGAGCGTCGAGGAGAACGACATGAACGAGCCGGTGTCGCTGGTCGCCTCGACCAGGTCGCCTGCGGTGCGCAGATCGAGCTCGGTGATCTGACGCAGGTGCTTGAGCACAGCGGGCGCGTAGCCCGCGTGCGTCGTGATGCCCGTGCCGATCGCTGTGGCGCCCATGTTGATCTCGAACATCAACGAGGCGTTCTCGGTGAGGCGCGTGTGGTCGTAGCCGAGCGTCGTGGCGAAGCCGTTGAACTCCTGGCCGAGCGTCATGGGCACGGCATCCTGCAGCTGGGTGCGCCCGACCTTCAGCACGTCATGGAACTCCCGCGACTTGCCCAGGAACGAAAGGCGCAGCAGGTCGAGTTCCTCGAGCAGCGAGCGCAGTGTCAGCGAGAGACCGATCTTCACCGCGGTCGGGTAGACATCGTTCGTGGACTGGCTGCGGTTGGTGTGGTCGATCGGCGACAGGAAGGCGTAGTCGCCCTTCTCGCGGCCGGCGAGCTCGAGCGCGATGTTGGTGATGACCTCGTTCGCGTTCATGTTGGTCGAGGTGCCGGCACCGCCCTGGATGACGCCCACCGTGAACTGCTCGTGGAACTCGCCGTCGATCACGCGCTGCGATGCGCGGTCGATCAGGTCCGCCCGCTCGGGATCGAGCACACCGATCTCGCGGTTGGCGCGGGCACTCGCCTGCTTGACCATCGCAAGCCCCACCACCAGGTCGGGATACACCGAGATGGGTCGCTTCGTGATCGGGAAGTTCGCGTCGGCGCGGGCGGTATGGATCCCCCAGTACGCGTCGACGGGAATCTCCATGCTCCCGAGCGAATCGGTCTCGGTACGGGTCAGGGTAGGCGCGGCAGAAGCCATGTCACATCCTCGTGGGTCGTGGCGGGTGGAAAGGGGTGGGGGATGCCCACCAGTCTACGCCGCTCAACGTCCGGGTTTGCGGGAGAAGGCCTCGAGTCGCCCTTCAGGAGTGAGCTTCGACATGCGGTCCAGCCATGCTTCCGAGAAGTAGTCGCCGGTCGCGGCATCGGTCACCGGAACCACGGTGTGCGTGATCGTGTCGGGATACACGTGGACCAGTTGGAAGGCCTGCGCGGCGTCCATGCCGTTCACCTCTGCCGAAGGGCGCGCCACGTTCATCGTGTAACAGGTCGCGGACGCAACGCTCACCGGGACTCCGGCGAACAGCCCGTGCGAGGAGTAGTGCAGGTGACCGGCGAGGATGCCCCGGACATCGCTGTCACGGATGACGGCGGCGAGCTCGTCCTGATGACGCAGCTCCAGGATGTCGAAGAGAGGCAGATGGCTCGGCACCGGCGGGTGGTGCATCGCCAGCAGAGTGCCGTGAGGAGCGGGCTCGGCGAGGACGTCGGCGAGCCAGGACAGTTGTCCCTGGTCGAGATCTCCGTGATGCCAACCGGGAACGCTGGTGTCCAACGCGATGAGGCGAAGACCGTCGAGGTCCCAGACGCCGGTGACGGGCTCCTCTGTCGGGTCCAGCCCCAGCAGTCCCGCTCGCAGAGCAGGGCGCTCGTCGTGGTTTCCGGCGACCCAGATGACCGGTGCGCTCAGCTCTTCGGCGACCGGTTCGACGGCCGCGCGAAGTCGTTGATAGGCGTCGGGCTCACCCAGATCGGCCAGGTCGCCCGTGACGACTATCGCGGCCGGATGCGGATGGACCTTGCGGATCGCTTCGAGGGTCCGCGCAAAATTCGCCGCGACGTCGTAGCGGCCGCCCAGATGCGCTCCCCCGGCGAGGAAGTGCGGATCGCTGACGTGGATGAGCACATGCGACGCCGGTTCGTGCCGACCGAAGACGTACGAAGCGCCGGTTCCTGCAGACATGGCATCAGCCTATGCGGCGGTGCCGACCTCGACGACCGGAACCTTCCGGCCTCGGCGCCTCAGTGGCCGACGACGAGGAACAGGATGCCACCGACCACCGCGGCGGCGCAGAGCGCGAAGCATCCATAGGCTCCGACGAGCGCGAGCGACTTCTGTCCTTCGGTCAACGGGCTCTTGCGCGCGGCCTTCGCCGCTTGCTTCTCAGCGCGCTTGAGCTGCTTCTCGGTGATCACCGTGATGGCATCGGTGAACTCCGCAGGACTCACCACCGGGGCACGACCGCTTCGCACGAGCAGACGCAGACCGAGCGAGTAGAAGGTGACGATCGCGGTGGCGCCGACGAGCGCCGCCAGGAACACCTGCAGGAACGCGACCCAGTCGATGACGACGTTCATTTCGACTCCCCGTTCCGGTCAGAGTCCGACTTCTTCGACGGCGCCGCGGACTTCGACGCTCCGGTACCGGCCTTCGCCTGAGCCTTCTTCTTCGCCTTGGCCTCGGCGTCCTTCTTCGCCTGTGCCTTCGCCTTCTCGCGCGCTTCGGCGCGCGCCCTGGCCTCGGCCTTGGCGTGCTCGATACGCTGCTGCCGGCGCGTCGGGGGCGGAGTGTCCGGATGCTCGATGGCCCGCCCCGACTCGGCGACGTCGCTCATCGCGTTCGCGGGGGTGACGGCGTTCCGGCGCGAACGCATGAAGAGGGCGAGGATGATCAGGACCGCGATGACCGCATCGATCGCGACGCCCCAGTTGCCGAGCCAGACGACCAGCAGAGCGGCGAGTGCGCCGACTCCACCCGCCGCGGGAAGCGTGAGCAGCCAACCGATGCCGATGCGACCGGCGGTCCGCCAGCGCACCGTGGAGCCGCGGCGACCGAGTCCGGAGCCGATGACCGAACCCGAGGCGACCTGCGTCGTCGAGAGAGCGAAACCGAGGGCGCTGGAGGCGAGGATGGTCGCCGCCGTCGAGCTCTCGGCCGCGAAGCCCTGCGCGGGCTTGACGTCGGTCAGCCCCTTGCCGAGGGTGCGGATGATGCGCCAGCCGCCGAGGTAGGTGCCGAGCGCGATCGTGAACGCGCAGGCGATGATGACCCAGAGCTCGGGCTCGTGGTGCGCTCCGGACTGCCAGCCGATCGTGATCATCGCGAGCGTGATCACACCCATGGTCTTCTGCGCGTCATTGGTGCCGTGGGCGAGGGCGACCAGGGACGACGTGAAGATCTGCCCCCAGCGGAACCCATCGCGGCCGTCGGGCTTGCCGTCGTAGCGACGGGTGACGGAGTAGGCGATCTTGGTCGCTGCGAAGGCGATCAGACCCGCTGTGACGGGGGCGATCAGGGCGGGGAGCACGATCTTCGAGAGCACCATGCCGAAGTCGATGCCACCGAGGCCTGAGCCGACGAGCGTCGCGCCGATGAGTCCGCCGAAGAGCGCGTGCGACGAACTCGAGGGGAGCCCCAGGAGCCAGGTCAGCATGTTCCAGGTGATCGCGCCGATCAGGCCGGCGAAGATCAATGAAAGGAACAGATCGGCTCCAGCGGAGATGATCGCGTCTTCACGGATGATGCCGCCGGAGATGGTCTTTGAGACCTCGGTCGACAGGAACGCGCCGACGAGGTTCAGCACTGCGGCGAGCAGGACGGCCGTCTTGGGTTTCAGCGCGCCTGTGGCGATCGGCGTCGCCATGGCATTCGCCGTGTCGTGAAAGCCGTTGGTGAAGTCGAAGAAGAGTGCCAGCGCGATGACAAGCACGACGATGAGGGCTGCGGTTTCCACCGTTCGCTTTCGGTCGTTTGAGGAGGAAGGAGATGCCGACGTGATCGACGTGATGAACGAAGAGTTCACCGTGGGTTTGACTTCCGTTAACCGGCCCCGGTAGATCCTCCCACCCTCCCCCGTGCCGGTCAACTCGACCTGGGATAGCGTGAGACGGTGACTGACGCTCCTGCCGCCGACCGACGCTCGACACTCCGCACCCACCACGGTGACACGTTCGACGATCCCTACGAGTGGCTTCGCGCCAAGGAGTCGGACGAGGTCTTAGCCCACCTCAAGGCGGAGAACGCCCACACCGATGCGGCGACCGCCCACCTCGCGGATCTGCGGGAGCGGCTGTTCGAGGAGATCAAGGGCCGTGTGCAGGAGACAGATCTCTCCGTCCCCACCCGCCGTGGCGACTGGTGGTACTACAGCCGCACCGAAGAAGGCGCGCAGTACGGCATCCACTGCCGCGCCGCCGCCGAGCCCGACGACTGGACTCCCCCGCGTCTCGAACCCGGCGTCCCGGTTCCCGGTGAGGTCGTTCTCCTCGACGGGAACATCGAATCGGAAGGACACGAGTTCTTCTCGCTCGGCGCATTCGACACCTCCGACGATGCGACGAAGCTGCTCTGGTCGACCGACTTCGAGGGCGACGAGCTGTACACCGTCCGCGTGCGCGACCTCGCCACGGGCACGACCCTCGAGGATGAGATCCCGAACACGGGCGGCTCCTTCTTCACCCCGGACGGCACCGGGGTGATCTACACGACCCGCGACGAGGCCTGGCGCCCCGACACCCTGTGGCTGCATCGCCTCGGCACTGCGGTGTCGGACGACATCAAGCTCTTCCACGAGCCTGACGAGAAGTTCTGGCTCGGCGCCGGGATCACCCGCAGCCGCCGATACCTGGTCATCGGCGTCGGCTCGAGCATCACGAGCGAGGAGTACCTCGTCGACTTGACGGGCGACCTCACAGCGGAACCCCGGCTCGTCTGGCCACGCCGCGAGGGCGTCGAGTACTCGATCGAACATGCGGTCGTGGACGGCCAAGACCGGCTGCTCGTGCTGCACAACGACGAGGCGCTCGATTTCGAGCTCGTCTCGGTGTCGGCATCCGACCCCCAGGGCGACCGGCACGTGGTGCTCGCCCACGAGCAGGGCAGGCGTCTGCTCGGCGTGGACGCGTTCCGCGACTTCGCGACCGTGGAGTACCGCAGCGAAGGGCTGGAGCGCGTGGGTCTGCTCGACTACGCCTCCGACGCCGTCGATGAGATCGCATTCGCTGAGCCGCTGTACTCGGCCGGGGTGAGCGGGAACCCGGAGTGGCACTCCCCGTTCTTGCGTCTCGGCTACACCTCGTTCGTCACACCGGGGACCGTGTACGACCTCGACCTCGCGACCCGTGAGCTGGTGCTGCGCAAGCAGGTTCCCGTACTGGGCGGCTACGACCCGGCGGAGTACGACCAGCGACGCGAGTGGGCGACCGCGTCCGACGGCGTTCAGGTCCCGATCTCGCTGGTCTGGAAGCGCTCGTTCGGTGAGCCTGGTGCCGAAGCGCGCCCGGTGCACCTGTACGGATACGGCTCGTACGAGCACTCGATCGACCCCGGGTTCTCGGTCGCTCGCCTCTCCGAGTTGGACCGGGGCGTGATCTTCGCCGTCGCGCACGTGCGCGGTGGCGGCGAGATGGGCCGCCAGTGGTACGAGGACGGCAAGCTCCTCAACAAGCGCAACACCTTCACGGACTTCGTCTCCTGCGGCGAGCACCTGGTCGCGGCAGGCGTGACGACGCCGTCGCGGATGGTGGCCGAGGGCGGCAGCGCGGGAGGCCTGCTGATGGGGGCTGTGGCGAACCTCGCGCCCGAGCTCTTCGCGGGCATCCTCGCCGGCGTGCCGTTCGTGGATGCGCTGACGACGATCCTCGACCCGTCGCTGCCGTTGACGGTGATCGAGTGGGATGAGTGGGGCGATCCCCTCCACGATGCGGATGTCTACGCCTACATGAAGTCCTACACCCCATACGAGAATGTGCGCGACGGCGTCGAATACCCGCGGATCCTCGCAGTTACGTCACTCAACGACACTCGCGTCCTGTACGTCGAGCCGGCGAAGTGGGTCGCGCGCCTGCGCGAGGCCGGAGCATCTGACGTGCTCCTCAAGTGTGAGATGGTCGCGGGGCACGGCGGTGTGAGCGGACGTTACAACTCCTGGAAGGAGCGGGCTTTCGAGCTCGCCTGGCTGCTCGACACGCTCGGCCTCGCCGCGGAGTGATCGCGCGGCGTGAGCCCGCACGCCGGATCAGGCGGTCTCGCCATGAGATCGCCTGATCCAGCGTGATCGCCTGAACACGGCGAGACGGCAGGCTCAGCCGAAGAGCGCAGCAGCCTCGTCGTAGCGGTAGCGCGGCACGGTGTTCAGCTCGCCGAGCGCGTCTGCGAACGGCACCCGGACGATATCGGTCCCCTGCATCGCCACCATCTGGCCCCACGCGCCGTCGACGATCGCGTCTGCTGCGTGCAGACCCAGTCGCGTCGCGAGAACCCGGTCGAAAGCTGAGGGGGAGCCTCCGCGCTGAATGTGCCCGAGGATGGTCGCCCGTGTCTCGATGCCGGTGATGCGCTCGATCTCCGGAGCCAACAGGTCGCCGATCCCACCGAGGCGAGGCCGGTTGAAGGCGTCGAGACCCTTGTCGCTGTAAGCCTCGTCCATTCCGAGGAGCTTGAACCCCTCGGAGACGACGACCAGAGGCGCACGGCCGCGGTCGTGGGCGCTGGTCACGAGCTCTGTGATGTCACCGATCGACATCGGCACCTCGGGGATGCAGATGACATGCGCGCCGGCAGCCATTCCGGCGTGCAGCGCGATCCAGCCGACGTGTCGGCCCATGACCTCGGCCACCATGCAACGCTGATGGGAGTCGCCGGTCGTGCGGAGTCGATCCATCGCGTCCGTTGCGATGTTCACTGCAGTGTCGAAGCCGAACGAGTAGTCCGTCGCCTGCAGGTCGTTGTCGATCGTCTTGGGGACGCCGATGACGTTGATGCCGTCCTTCGCGAGGCGGTCTGCCGCGGCGAGAGTGCCCTCGCCGCCGATCGCGATGATGCCGTCGATCTTGTGCCCGTAGAGGGTCTTGGCGATGTTCTCCGCTCCCCCGCGCGCACCCTCATACGGGTTCGTGCGGCTGGTGCCGAGAATCGTGCCGCCGACCTTCGACAGCCCCTTCACCTCGTGGCGGGTCAGCGGCATGAAGTCGCCGTCGACGAGGCCCCGCCATCCGTCGCGGATGCCGACGAACTCCAGGTCGTATGCCGTCGTGCCCTTGAGCACGATGCCGCGGATGACCGCGTTGAGGCCGGGGCAGTCGCCGCCGCTCGTCAGGATGCCGATCTTCATGCTGGTGCCTTCAGACGTTCGGGAGATGGGGGGAAAGGCGACGCTGCCTTCGATCGACACTAGTGCCCCGGCGTACCCGGGCGCCATTCGAAGCAGACGAAAACCCTCGATCTTGACGACTCGGATCACCCATGTCGACGAACTTCCCGATCTCGCACGACACTGCGCCGATCTGGGCGTTAAGAACCTCGGTTCTTGACGCCTACGCCGCGCCCAGCGCCTGGCGTAGCAGATGCATGAGCGCCGCCAGCTGCACCGGCTCCGCTGCCGAATCCTCGACCGCTTCACCGTCGAGAGCCCGCGCCGCGAGCCCCTGCTTCTGATCGATCAGCTCCGCGATCTTGGTGTCGATCGTGTGCGCGGCGATGATGCGCCATGCGGTGACCGGCTCATCCTGACCGATACGGTGCACGCGGTCGATCGCCTGGGTCTGCTCGGCCGCGGTCCACGACAGCTCCGCGAGCACGACGTTCGAGGCGGCCTGCAGGTTGAGGCCGACACCTGCCGCAGTGAGCGAGCAGACGGCGATTCCGACCGCGGGATCGCTGTTGAAGTCGTCGATGGCCTGCTGGCGGGTCGTGGAGGTCTGGTCGCCTCGGATCGATACCGAGCGGATGCCCGCCGCCGCGAAATGCGCCTCGGCCTGGTCCATGACGTCGATGTGCTTCGCGAAGAAGACGACCTTGCCGACCGAGCGCTGCAGCTGGGCGGCGTAGTCCGCAGCCAACGGCGCCTTGGCCTGACCGATGCGACGGACCATGGTGAAGACGTTGTCTCCCCCGGTGCCGGCAGCCTTCGACTCCTCGAGCTCATTCTGGGCGACGAGACGCACGATGTCCTCGTCGATCTCGCCGGAAGCGAGTCCGCGATCTCCGCGCGCCTCGATGATGCGACGGTAGCGCGCGGCGAGCCGCTCGCCCAGCTCGCGCTCGGCCTGACGGATGCTGCGTCCGAACTCGTCGTCGAGCTGCACCGGAAGATCGGCGATCAGCTTGTCGGGGAGGTCTGCGGCGACGTCCTTCTTCTTGCGTCGGACGATACCCATCGAGATCACGGCATCGCGCGCCTCAGGGTAGAACGCCTTGTCCGCAGGCGTGAAGCCGGTCGCGTCGAGCTTCTCCATCAGCTCGGGGCCCGGCTTCTCACCGGTCGTCCAGCCGAGGAACCGCCAGATCGCGTCGAAGTCCTCGACGTCGTTGATCAGCGGCGTACCGGTGAGAGCGAGCATCAGGGGATCGTGTCCCGGAGTGCGCTCTCGCACCTGTGCGGCGAGGGAAAGCACGTTCTGCGAACGCTGCGACGAGAGGTTCTTGATGAAGTGCGCCTCGTCGACGACCATTCCGCGCAGACCGATCGAAGCGAGCCACGACATGTGCCGGTCGAGGATCTCGTAGTTCACGATGAAAACGTCGGCGAAGGCGTCGATGTCGGTGCCGTCGCCCTGGATGACGGTCGCGCGACGCTGCGGTGTCCAACGCTCGACCTCGCGCGCCCAGTTCATCTTCACGACGTTCGGCACGACGACGAGCAGCGGGTAGGCCCCTGCGACGGAGGCGGCGAGCACGGACTGGGCCGTCTTGCCGAGGCCCGGCTCATCGGCGAGGAGGAAACTGCGGTGTCCCGCCTTCACTGCCTCGAGGAACCGGGACTGATGCACCATGACCTCGAGGCCCTTGGGCGAAAGGTGGTCGTACTCCGGTGCGGGCGGCAGGTCCATCGATGCGGCGGATCCGCCGGCCCCCGTCTCGAAGGCTTTGTAAAGGGGGCCCATGAGCTCCCAGCCGTCGAGGCGACGACGGGGGGTGACCGTCGAGCGCGGTGTCAGGTCTGGTGGGAGGAACGGGTTGGCCAGCTGCCGCGACTCGACGGACGGCGGAGTGACCTGCCGCTCCGCGATCGCGGCAGGAACCGTGGAGATCTGCACGGGAGCCGCGTCCGCGATGATGAGCTCTTCCGGAGCCAGTTCCGCACCGGATTCGAGCAGCCAGTCGCGGCGCATGCGCTTCGCCACAGGCGATGTGGCCTGGTCCGCCTCGAGCAGCTGGATGAGCGACGTGTCGCGCGCGGCCGTCTTCGCGAGGATCGTGGCCACGCCGTCGAGCCGCTTGAGCAGCTCGGCGCGGGCAGGATCACCGATCTCGGCATCGGCCTTCACCCTGGCACGCTCTTCGCGCACCAGGAAGGCGATCACCTGGAACTTCACCCTGTTCGTCGGGCCGAGCTTCCCCCGCTGCGACTTCGCCTCGATCTCACGCACCTTGCGAGCGAGGATCGGGATCAGGGGTGCCTCGTCGTCACGACGGGACGTCTTCTTGCGCCGCGTGGCGGCGGTTGCCGTAGTCGGCATGCTCCTCCTGAGCGTGAAGGCCGCGGGATCATCATGAAGCCGCTGGCCGTTCTCGTTGTTCGCGTGTGGCGTGAGCCAGGACCGTACGAACAGTGGATCTTCTTCCCACCGGAGCACGCGGGACACGCGAGGACCGGCGGGAGCCGGTCTCCATTCTATGCCATTGCGCGCGCCTCGAGGATATCGCCCACGCCGAGCCGCCGATCCGGATCGAAGGAATCTTCTTCGCGCGAGGAAAACGCTAGGAGGGCAGCCCGAGTGCCCGGGCGGCATCCGTGACGTCTGCCCCCATCTGCACCATGAGCTTGTCGATGCCCTCGAAGGCGACCATGCCCCGTAGCCGCTCCACGAACTCGACTGTGACATCGTGCCCGTACAGATCGAGGCCGGTCTCCCCCAGCACATGTGCTTCGACCTGCCGCACGAGGACGTCGTCGAAGGTGGGGTTCGTGCCGACCGAGATCGCCGACGGGTGTCGGATCCCGGTGTCGTGATCGACGAGCCATCCCGCGTAGACGCCGTCTGCCGGGACGAAGGCATCGACGATGGTCGAGAGGTTCGCGGTGGGGAACCCCAGTTCGCGTCCGCGCTTGAGCCCGTGCACGACCTCGCCACGCACGTCGGGGAGGCGGCCGAGCGCCTTCGCCGCGGCCGCGACATCGCCCTCCATCAACAGCTCGCGAATCCAGCTCGACGACACGCGTCGCGTGGAGCCGGGGAGATAGACCTCGTCGACGACCTCGACCGAGAAGCCGTAGCGTGGGGCGAGTTCGCGCAGGAGCGCCGGGGTGCCCGCGCCTCTGTGACCGAAACGGAAGTCCTCGCCCACGAGGACCGTCGAGACCTGGAGCGCGCCGACGAGGATGTCGACCACGAAGTCTTCCGCGCTGCGGGCCGCGAGCTCCTCATCGAAGGTCAGTACCAGCGTTGCGTCGAGACCGAGCTCGCCGAGGAGCTCGAGCTTGCGGTCGACCGTGACGACGTTCTCGGGGCACCGGTCCGGGCGGATGACCGCCAGCGGGTTGCGGTCGAACGTGACGGCCACCGATCGGCTGCCGGTGGCCGTGGCGGCCTGCCGCAGTCGCTCGATGACGGCGCGGTGACCCGCGTGTACGCCGTCGAACTTGCCGATCGCGACCGCGGTCGGTCCGAAGTCGCCGGGCACCTCCTCCGGGCTGCGGAAGACGATCACGCGTCGACCCCGACCGGCTGCGCGACCTCGGCCGGCCGATGCGTGCGCAGCCACCAGATTCCGAACACCGGGAGGATCAGTGGGATGAACAGGTATCCGCGGCCGAACAACGACCACACCGTCTCGTGCTGGAACAGATCAGGCATCACGATGCTCAGCAGCCCGACGACCAGTACTCCGGTGAGTTCGAAGACGATCGCGACCCAGGCGACCGTGTACCAACCACGACGACGAGCCAGCACGAGTGCGAGCGTGGCGAGGATGTAGACGACGGCCGCGAGTGCGGAGAGCGAGTACGCGAGTGGCGCCTCGTCGAACCGACGAACGATCTGCACGAAGCTGCGCCCCGTGGCGGCCAGCGCCATGACGGCGTAGACGATCACGAGGACGCGACCGATTCCGGTCATCCGAGTGGAGGGGGCGGTGGAGCTCATAGCGCATTCCATCCTAGAGCCGTGGGAGAGCGTCGGACTCCGCTCCGACCTCTCACGTCACGCGATCTGGACCGACCAGATGACCTGCATCCGCCACAGCATGATCGCGATGGCGAGGGCGGCGACCCCGAGGACGACGGTGCTCCACCGGCTGCGCTCCATGAGCGCCCACAGCACGGCGCCGACGGGCAGGAGCACGGCCGAGATCAGATAGACCCAGTACTCGAGCAGGTCGCCGGTCGGCGGGTTGCCTGCCAACGGCGCGATGATCGCGGCGATCACCTGAACCACCAGCAGAGCCTCGACCAGTGCGAGGGCACCGACCGAGAAGTCGCTCGGCCGACGACCGCTCAGACCTGCGATGAGGCAGAAGAGTCCGGCGGCGACGGCGATCGCGATCTGAGCGATCGTGAACCAGAGGATCATCGTTCGACCCCCGGCATGTTCATGGCGCTCTTGAGGTCGACGCCGCGCTTCTCGACGATGCCGATCAGGATTCCGTCGGGGTCGACCGCCGCAGCCATCGGACCTTCGAGGCGGGTGGCCTGCCCACCCAGCCGCTTGCCATGGCGGAGGTCGCGCGCGTCACCGGTCGACATGTCCAGCACTGGAAGAATGCGTCCAGCCGCTTCAGCCGGGGTGAGCGTGCTCGCGCCCTCGAGCGCATCGAGGCCGACAGCATCCGCGACGTCGAACGGGCCGACCCTGGTTCGCCGCAGCGCACTCAGGTGACCGCCGACGCCGAGAGCCGCCCCGAGGTCGCGGGCGAGCGAGCGGATGTAGGTTCCGGAGGAGCAGTCGACGATGACGTCGAGGTCGAGATACCTCGCACCCCTGCGGCTTTCGAGAAGGTCGAACCGGGAGACGACGACGTCCCGCGCGGCGAGCACGACCTCTTCTCCGGCTCGCACACGGTCGTAGGCGCGGCGCCCATCGACCTTGATGGCGGAGACGGCGCTCGGCACCTGAGAGATCTCGCCCGTGAGCGCTGCGATCCCTGCCGACACCGCGTCATCGGTGACGGCATCCCATGCCTCGGGGGCGGCGGTTGTGAGGGTCTCCCCCTCGGCATCGTCGGTGCCCGTGGTCTGACCGAGACGGATCGTCGCCTCGTAGGTCTTGTCCGCACCCACGATGTAGGTCAGCAGCCTGGTCGCCCCCTCGATGCCGATGACCAGCAGTCCGGTCGCCATCGGATCGAGCGTTCCGGCATGGCCGACCTTGCGGGTGCCGAACGCACGGCGCGTGCGCGCGACGACGTCGTGACTGGTCAGTCCTGAGGGCTTGTCGACGAGAAGGATGCCGGGCGAGACCATCCCCCCAGCCTACCGAGGACGACGCGTTCTGCCGGTCGCAAGCCTCACCCGCAGACTTCGTACGAGGGTTCGGTGCCCGTCGTCACGGTGACGTCCCAGGCTGTATCGCTGCTTTCCCGGAAAGCGAAGAAGACGTGCGCCGCGGCGTCGCCGGGAAGCATGATCCAGGTGTCGCTTCCGATCGTCGCCGTCCCCTCCTGCGCGTCGGGATACGCTGCGAGCACCTCGCTCTTGGTCGCTCCTACCCCCAGCCCGTCCTCGGTCAGCGGACCCGCGACCGCGGCCGGAACCTCGGCTGCGGAATATACGGAGATCTCACGAATGGGCGCCGTATCGCTTTCCGTTCCGCGAACGAACGAGATGGAGTAGCTCGAGTCGGCCGCCGTCCACCATGCCGACCACGAACAGTTCACGGTGTCGTTGTTCCATGCGCCGGTGAGGCCACCGAGTGTCGAGGCGAAATCGCCGCCGACGTCTATGGGACCAACGCCGGCCCCGTCGATGATCCATGTGCCGGGGTCCGCCGGGTCCTCGACGCGCGCCTCCGGCTCCGGGGTGGGAGTGCTCGTCGGTGTTGCGCTCGGCGAGAGCCCACTGCTCGGCGTCGACGTGGGCGACGACGGTCCTGCACAGCCGACCAGGCTGCCGATGGCGAAGAGCGTGATGAAGACAAGGGCGCTCGTGCGTGTGCTGTTCATGGAAACGTGTCCCCGTCTCGAATGTGTGCTCGCGTAGGCTTGAGCGATGCCCGATTCGCAGGCCCTCTCCGACATCACGTCGCGCCTGTCGAAATGGTATCGAGCGACCGCCCGTGACCTGCCATGGCGCCGGTCTGCGTTTCATAACGAATTCGGCGCCTGGGGTGTTCTCGTGAGCGAGTTCATGCTGCAGCAGACGCCGGTCACGCGGGTCATTCCCCACCTGGATGCATGGCTCGACCGATGGCCGACACCTGCCGCGATGGCCACGGCGACCACGGCCGAGGTGGTGCAGCAGTGGGCCAACCTGGGGTACCCCCGACGCGCGCTCTGGCTGCACCGTGCCGCAGCGGAGATCACCGACCGGCATGGCGGGGTCGTTCCGCGTGATGTGGACGCCCTGCTCGCGCTCTCCGGCATCGGCGACTACACCGCTCGTGCCGTCGCGGTGTTCGCCTACGGAGACCGGCACCCCGTCGTCGACACGAACACCAGGAGGGTGCTCGCGAGGGCGGTGGCCGGCCGCTCCCAGCCCGGGCCGCCTTCGCGCCGGGACCTCGATCTGATGGCCTCGCTGCTGCCGGATGACGAGGAAGAAGCGGCAGCGTTCAACGCGGCGGCCATGGAGCTCGGCGCCACGGTGTGCACCTCGCGCGCCCCGCGGTGCGAGGTGTGCCCTCTCGTCGGCAGTTGCGCGTGGCTGGGCGCCGGCAAGCCCGATACGGGTGACGAGCGCCGACGCCAGGCCACCTACGAGGGCTCGGATCGTCAGGCTCGCGGCGCGGTTCTGCGCCTGCTGCGCAGCACGTCGCCGAGCGCAATCCCCCTCGTCGCGGTGCTCCCCGATTGGCCGGACGCGGGGCAGCGAGATCGCGCGATCGACTCGCTCATCGCCGACGGGCTCGCCGAAGCGGATGGCGAGGCCCTCTCGCTGCCCCGCTGACCTCAGGCTCAGAGGTGCTGATTGGTCCGGTGGGCGAGCACCGTGAGCTCGACCCGGCTCCGCACATCGAGCTTGCCGAACACCCGACCGAGGTGAACCTCTACCGTACGGACCGAGACGTTCAGAGCCTCGCCGATGTCGCGGTTCGCCGCGCCGCCGACCGCCTGCATGGCCACCTCCAGCTCGCGCGCCGTGAGCTGGAGCGACCAGGCCGAACGGCACGCCGCCAGTGGATCGACCGTGGGGACGATACTCCCCTCTCTCGCATCGAGTCGGTCGATACGGCTGCGGATCGCCCGCGCCCACGCCGTCGCACCCGCGAGCTCGAACAACCGCTCCGCGTACTGGAAATGGATCCGCGCCGACGGGTGATCGTCGCGGATCGCATACTGGGTGCCGAGCATCGTCTCGACCCGAGCCCGCGCGAACGGTGAGTTCAGCGTCCGCGCAGCCTCACGGATGTCGTCGCGCTCCGAACGCCATCGTCCGTCGCCTGCCGTAGCGATCCGGTCCCTCAGCTGCTGCGCGCGGGCTATGTCGGGAGGCTGGATGGAAGTCGTCGACGCCGACCTGTCGTTCGAAACGAGCGAGAGCTCATCGAGCCCCGGCACCGCCATCGCAGTCTGCGGCGATCCCAGATCGGACCACAGGCGAACGGTCGCCGCGGCATCGTCGAACGCACCGGCCAGGAACGACCGGATGCCACGGTCGACGAGGAGATCGATCTTCACCCCTGACGGGAGCGCGGCCGTGAGCGAGCGGGAGAACGGACCGAGTTCGCCGAGCACAGCGAGGTCGAGGCGTCGCGCGAGCACCACACCCAGCCCCGCGAAAGGCATCGTGACCGGCAGCGCGAGCGCAGCTTGGATCAGACGTTCCCGCGCGAGCCCGATATCGCCACGCCAGACGAGAAGCAGCACCTCGACGACCGCGCGGTACGCCTGGACGGCAGGACTGCTTTCGTATCCGGGAACGAATGGATCGGATTCACCGGACATCGCCGACTCATCGTTCGCGAGCTGACGCAGCGCCTGATCGATGTCTCCACGCATCGCAGCGCGCAACGTACGGAGCATTCCTCCGCTCACGGGACCCGATGCGGTCACCTCATCGATGTCACGCTCCCCCGCGATGAGCCAGCTCAAGGCCACGACGGGATCCCTCAGCTCCCGCTCCGCACCGATCCGGGAGGCACCATCACGGAGGGCATCGAGCCAGGAGCGCATCCTGGGGCGATCCCCGCGCTCGGCGCACATGACCGCGGCCAGGGCGGCGGCTCTGGTCCAGTTGCGCCAGTCTTCTTGGTCGTCCGTGGCGGGACGCAGCGTACACGGATCCACCTCCGGGACCGCGCCCTGCAGGCACGCCTGCGCGACCAGCAGAGCTCCGAGCCCCCGCAGTCGAAAGCTCTCCGCACCGTGTGGGTAGATACCTCCCAACCATGCGGCCGCCTCGGCAGCGAATCCGGCTCCTACCGCCGAGGCGCCCGCGACCAGAAAGGCGTCATCCAGGTCGGCACCCGTCGCGTGCTCTGCGGCCTCACGCGCGAGCAGCAGCGCGCGATCCGGATATCCTGCCTCGGTCAGCTGCCGAGCGATGTGCGTGAGTTCGGGCGCAGCCTCCGGATCGCCCTCGAGCGACGCGCGCGCCCTGTGCCAGTCAGCGCTCACCCGATCACCACGGCGACGGAAGATGGCGCTCAGCCGCTCGTGAACCGTCGACATGCCCGCGGCGCAGGCCGTCGCCCGCACCCAGATCGACAGCCGGGCATCGACGAAACGCACTCGACCGGCATGCAGTACGAGGCGGGTGCCGACAGCGGCCGCGGCGATCTCTGCGGCTGATCGCCCGTCGAACTCGAGGATCGGATCGAGAGCGTCATCCAAGCACACCGAGAGGGCCAGCAGCAGCTCCCGATCGCGAGAGTCGAGCTGCACGCCCTCGAATCGCCGTGCGATCGCCGGCACGAAGGGCAACGGGACCGGCAGCGGACCCAGACCATGTCGCTGGGTCGGCGTCAACCGCGCGACGACCTCACGGATCGTCGTCGGGTCCGAGTTCAGATCGGCAGCGAGCCTGGCGACGACGTGCGGCGCACAGCCGAGATCAAGATCGAGGAGTTCATCGAGGATCAGACCGACGGCTGCGGGCGCTATGAACAAGGCCCCAGACGTACTCGTACCCTCGATGCCGATCCCCCTCAGCTTCGCGGGAGGCGCTCCCGCGAAGCCGAGCGTATCAAACGGCGCTCACTCCGAGTCGTCGTCCGAGCGGTACGGGTCCGCATCGCCGGCGTGCGATGCCGAGGATGCGAGCTTCGCCACGTCGGCATCACGCTGCTGCGCCTCGCGGAGCAGAGCGCCGATGTGGTCGGCGTTCTCCGGAAGAGCATCCGGGATGAATTCGAGCGTCGGCACCAACCTGGTGCTGAGCTGTCGTCCGACCTCACTCCGCAGCATGCCCGTAGCCGACGTGAGCGCGGCGCCGCTGGCGATGCGCTCCTCCTCCGTGCCCAGCACCGTGTAGAACACGGATGCATGCTGGAGGTCTCCGCTCACGCGGACGTCGGTGATGGTCACGAAGCCGAGGCGCGGGTCACGCAGCCCCTTCTCCAGTCGCTCGGCGAGGATCACGCGGATGCGATCCGCGAGACGAGCCTGTCGTTCGCCTGCCATTGTTCTCTCCCTGTCCAGGAAACCTCAGGGCGTCCTTCCTCTCCACGCTCCGAGGAGCGGGAGCGAAGGACGCCCGAAGGTGTTTCGAATTGATCAGCCGCGAGGCTTCTCGATGAGCTCGGTCGTCTCGATCTCATCACCGATCTGGATGTCGTTGTACTTTCCGAGACCGATACCGGCCTCGTAATCGGTACGGACCTCGGTGACATCGTCCTTGAAGCGACGCAGCGACTCGATGGCGAGACCATCGGCCAGTACGACGCCGTCGCGGATGACGCGAGCCTTGGCGTTTCGTGTGATCGTTCCCGATCGCACGATGACACCGGCGATGTTGCCGAACTTCGAGGAGCGGAACACCTCACGGATCTCGGCGACGCCCGACTGGACCTCTTCGTATTCCGGCTTGAGCATGCCCTTGAGCGAGCTCTCGACCTCATCGATGGCGTTGTAGATCACCGAGTAGAACCGGATGTCCACGCCTTCACGAGCAGCGCGCTCGCGCGCCTTCGTGTCGGGGCGGACGTTGAAGCCCACGATGATCGCGTTGTCGATCGTCGCCAGGTTCACATCGGACTCGGTGATCGCACCGACACCGCGGTGGATGATGCGCAGCTGCACCGAGTCGTCGACCTCGATCTTGAGGAGCGATTCCTCGAGCGCCTCGACGGCACCGGAGACGTCACCCTTGATGATGAGGTTGAGGGATTCGACCTTGCCCTCCTGGAGAGCACGGGTGAAGTCCTCGAGCGAGATGCGCTTGCGGGCCTTGGCCAGCTGGGCGTTGCGCTCGACGGCTTCGCGCTTCTCAGCGATCTGACGCGCCAGACGGTCTTCTTCTGTGACGAGGAAGACGTCGCCGGCTCGCGGCACCGAGTTGAGTCCCTGCACCTGGACCGGACGCGACGGGTAGGCCTCGAGAACAGCATCGCCGTTCTCGTCGACCATCGCACGCACGCGGCCGTAGGCCGTACCTGCAACGATCGGGTCACCGATCCGGAGCGTTCCGGACTGGATCAGCACCGTCGCGATCGAACCGCGGCCCTTGTCGAGCTTCGCCTCGATGGCGACACCACGAGCGGCCTTGTTCGGGTTGGCGGTGAGGTCCAGACCTGCGTCGGCAGTGAGAAGCACGGCGTCCAGGAGTTCCTGGATACCCGTGTTCGCACGAGCGGAGACGTCGACGAACATGACGTCGCCACCGAACTCCTCGGCGACCAGACCATATTCGGTCAGCTGCTGACGAACCTTCGACGGGTTGGCGTCGGGCTTGTCGACCTTGTTCACCGCGACCACGATCGGCACGTTCGCCGCCTGGGCGTGGTTCAGCGCCTCGACCGTCTGCGGCATGATGCCGTCGTCGGCCGCGACCACGAGGATCGCAAGGTCGGTCACCTGCGCACCACGGGCACGCATGGCGGTGAACGCCTCGTGACCCGGGGTGTCGATGAACGTGATGGCGCGCTCGATGCCGTCGTGCTCGGTCCAGACCTGGTACGCACCGATGTGCTGGGTGATGCCACCGGCTTCACCCTCGATGACGTTGGTCTGACGGATCGCGTCGAGGAGACGGGTCTTACCGTGGTCGACGTGACCCATGACGGTGACGACCGGCGGACGGATCTCGAGGTCGTCCTCGTCCTCTTCCTCGAGCTCCTGCTCGAGGTTGAGACCGAAGCCCTCGAGGAGCTCCTTGTCCTCGTCCTCGGGCGAGACCATCTGGATCTTGTAGCCGAGCTCGGCACCGAGGACCTCGAAGGTCGCCTCATCCAGCGACTCGGTGGCCGTGGCCATCTCGCCGAGGTTGAAGAGGATGGTGACGAGGGTTCCCGGCTGGACCGTGTAACCGGTCAGCGTCTCGATCTTGTCGGCGAAGTCCGCGATAGATGCGCCACGGCGCATGCGGATGATCTCTCCGTTACCGCGGGTGACGTTGACGCCACCGACGACCGGAGCACTCCGCATCTCGAACTCTTGCCGCTTCGCCCGCCGCGACTTGCGCTGCTTGCTCTTGCCGCCGCCCTTACCGAAGGCACCTGCGGTACCACCGCCGGGGCCACGGCCACGACCGCCACCGCCACCGGGACGACCGGCGAAACCGCCGCCACCACCGGGACGAGCACCGGGGCCACCTGCACCACCGGGGCCGCCAGCACCACCGGGACGACCGGGGCCGCCTGGACGCTGCTGGAAGGGAGCGCCACCGGGACGACCACCCTGACCGCCGCGCGGGGCGCCGGGACGGGGGGAACCGGGACGGGGCGCACCCGGACGCGGGGCGCCGGGACGCGGCGCCTGCGGGCGCGGGATGTTTCCGGGAGTCGGGCTGGGACGCTGTCCCATTCCCTGCGCCGAGGCGAAGGGGTTGTTGCCCGGACGAGGACCTGCGGGACGCTGCCCCATGCCCTGTGCCGTCGAGAACGGATTGTTGCCGGGGCGCGGTGCGCCCGGCTTGGGAGCTGAGCCGTCAGCCGGCTTCGCATCAGCCGAAGCCTCTGAGGCCTCTGCTGCGGGAGCCTTCTCGGCCGGTGCGGCCTCGACGGGTGCAGCCTCGACCGGTGCCGGTTCTGCGGGAGCCGGTGCAGGCTTCGGACCCGGCTTGGGTCCGGGAGTCGGTGCCGACGAGCCACCGGGCTTGGGAGCCGAGGTGGTCGACTTCGCAGCGGGCTTCGCTGCTGGCGCTGCCGGAGCCGCGGCCTTCAGTGAGCCGTCTGCTTCGATCGCCGCGCGCAGCTTGCGCGCAACCGGCGGTTCGATGGTGGAAGACGGGCTCTTGACGAACTCGCCGAGTTCCTTGAGCTTTGCAAGTGCGATCTTGCTGTCGACGCCGAGTTCGGCGGCGATCTCATGTACGCGTGGTTTACCAGCCACAATTCTCCTGTCTGAGTTGGTCTACCCAGACAGGGCAGACCACTAGTCGCGGACGGGTCTCATTTCGAGCCGTTCACTTTGTTTCCATAGCTGTTCAGCCTTTGTTTCTTGGTGGGTGCTGTTCGAAGGTCCGTGTGTCCAGCTGAGTGGTCACACGCAGTGCCCGTCCGAATGCGCGACGCCGCAGAGCAGCTTCCATGCATTCAGGTGTCGGATGCACCCACGCGCCACGCCCCGGTAGAACAGCGCGCTCATCGGGGATGAGGGTGTCGTTCTGGTTCACCACCCTGAGAAGAGTGGAGCGGGGAGCACGCGTGCGGCAACCGACGCACGTTCGTACGGGTTCCATCTTACACCTGCGTTTCACCACGCCTTGCCCGCACTCGGGCGCGGCGGAAGGCCGGAGCCGATCAGTCGAGGACGCTGTCCGGCTGGATGTCGATCTTGGCGCCCGTGAGCTTGGCGGCCAGACGCGCGTTCTGGCCCTCCTTGCCGATGGCGAGCGACAGCTGGTAGTCGGGGACCAGGGCGCGCACGGCCTTGGTGTTCGCATCGAGCACGAAGGAACTCGTCACCTTCGCCGGCGAGAGCGCATGAGCGACGAACGTCGGGAGGTCGGCGTCGTAGTCCACGATGTCGATCTTCTCGCCCGCGAGCTCTTCGGTCACCGCACGCACACGACGTCCGAGTTCACCGATGCACGCACCCTTCGCATTGATCGACGGGTCGTTGGCCCGCACGGCGATCTTGGTGCGGTGTCCGGCTTCACGAGCAAGAGCGACGATCTCCACGAGCCCGGCTGCGATCTCCGGCACCTCGAGGGCGAAGAGTCGCCGGACCAGCCCTGGATGCGTGCGCGACACCGTGATCTGCGGACCCTTGAGCCCCTTGGCGACGCTGGTGACATACACGCGCAGACGCGCGCCGTGCGTGTACTCCTCACCGGGCACCTGCTCCTCGGGGGGCAGGATCGCCTCGACGACGCCGAGATCGACGTGGATCATGCGCGGGTTCGGACCCTGCTGGATCACACCGGCGACGATGTCGCCCTCTTTGTCCTTGAAATCACCCAGCACCACGTCGTCCGCGATGTCGCGCAGACGCTGGCTGATGACCTGCTTGGCCGCGAAGGCCGCGATCCGACCGAAGTCGTCGGGGGTGGCATCCTCTTCGCCGATGATCGCGCCCTCGTCGTCCTTGACGACCTGGAGCACGGCGACGTGGCCGGTCTTGCGGTCGAGATCGACGCGGACGCCCTCGGGTGTGACCCCATCCGGGGAGACATGCTTGGAGTACGCGGTCAGGATCGCCTGCTCGATGATGGCGACGAGCTCATCGAAGGGAATCGCCTTCTCCTTCTCGATCCCTCGCAGCAGACTCAGTTCGATGTCCATGACGGCCTCTCTATTCAGCTCTCGTCGCGCCTGTTCGCACGCGCGACATCCGTACCACGATACCCTGTGCCAACCGGCTCCCGCGCGGCGGCAGCGGTGTCGGATCAGGGAGCCGCTCGAGGAGGAGCACGTGAGCACATTCGACACGATCGTGATCGGCGCGGGGATGTCGGGGCTCACGAGCGCCCGGATGCTCGTCGATGCGGGTCAGCGCGTCGTCGTCCTCGAGGGACGCGACCGTATCGGCGGTCGGATGCACACGGACCGGAGCGCCGGATTCCCCGTCGATCTCGGTGCGTCGTGGATCCACGGGATCGAAGGCTCGCCATTGTGGAACCTCGTCCACGCTCTCAGGATTCCCGCGATCGAGTACACGGTCGGCAGCTTCCAGGTCGGTGGCCGTCCGATCGAGAACTTCGACGGCGACGGCAACGCGATGGATACCGCGGCCACCGCTCAGTGGATCGCCGACGTCGACACCGCAGATCGGCTCCTCGTCGAAGAGATCGCCGCGTCCTCCCCCGGCGACACCTACCTCGATGTCACCGAGCGGGCGCTGGACCGGTCCGGGATCGAGCCCGAGCGCATCGACGACATCCGTGAGTTCTTCCGCCACCGGGTCGAGGAGCAGTGCGGAGCGTGGATCGGCGATCTCGACGCGCACGGTCTCGACGAGGATGCGATCGACGGCGACGAGGTGATCTTCCCCCGCGGGTACGACGAGCTCCCCCACCGAATCGGCGCCGAACTCGACATCCGCCTCGGGACAACCGTCACCCGCGTGGTCCGCTCATCCGGCGCCGTCGTGGTGCACGCGGGCGACACGGAGTACGAGGCAGACCGCGTGATCGTCACCGTGCCCCTCGGCATCCTCAAGGCCGACACGATCGCGTTCGAGCCGGCGCTGCCCGACGCGGTGGCCGGACCCATCTCGCGGCTCGGGATGGGTGTCTTCAACAAGGTGTTCGTGCAGTTCCCCGAGCGCTTCTGGGACGAGGAGAGCTACGTACTGCGCGCGCTCGGCGAAGCCGGTGAGCACTGGCACTCCTGGTACGACGTCTCCGCCGTGAGCGGCATCCCCACGCTGCTGACGTTCGCGGCCGGGCCGTTCGGTCGTCGGATGCAGGAGCTCTCGGACGAAGACATCGTCGCCGACGCCGTCAGCGCGCTGCGCGTGCTCTACCCAGACGCCGTGGGCGACCCGATCGCCCACTGGATCACGCGCTGGGGCCACGACGAGTTCTCGAACGGCTCATACTCCCACCTTGCGGTGGGCTCGACCCATCACGACCACGACGCCCTCGCAGGGCCCGTAGACGGGGTGCTGCACTTCGCGGGTGAGGCCACGTGGGGCGATGAGCCCGCGACCGTCGGCGCCGCCTTCTACTCCGGGCGTCGGGCCGCCGAGCGCATACTCGATCGCCCGGTCGACCTGGACGACTTCGCGTCGCGCATCATCGAGCGGGAGCGGACCCCAGCGCGTTGATCGCGCCGATCAGACGGAACAGGTTCCCGACCTGACGCTGATCCAGGTGCAGGATCAGGCGTGGTAGATCCAGCACGTCGTCATCGGCGACCTCGGCTTGTCGCGGGGCGGTCCGCTCGATCCGCCCCGAAGAGAGCATCGGGGCGAACTGCTCGTTGAGCGCTTCGATCTCGGCATCCGTCGGCTCGGCCTTGAGACGCAGCACCAGTGCGTCGCCGACCCACCGCAGCGAGTCGTAGTTGTGCCAGAATCCGGTGATCTCCGCCCTGGCGGCCTCGATGGAATCCGTGATCACCACGCGATCGAAGTCGCCCACCGAGATGACGCCGGTCGGGGCGAGGTGGTCGTCGATGAAGCTGCGGAGCCCCTGCCAGAAGGTTCCCCCCGGCTGATCGAGCAGAACGATCGGCGTCGGCTCCGCCTTTCCGGTCTGCTGCAGCGTGAGCAGCTCGAACATCTCGTCCAGGGTGCCGAATCCACCCGGCAGGCAGATGAAGCCGAGCGACTCTTTGATGAGCATCAGCTTGCGCGTGAAGAAGTACTTCATGGCCACGACGTGGTCTTGCCCTGCCACGAAACCGTTCGGCTTCTCCTCGAAGGGGAGCCGGATCGATACGCCGAGCGAGAGAGCGGGCCCTGCACCCTCCGAGGCCGCCTGCATGATCCCTGGACCCGCACCCGTCACGACCATCCAGCCGTCGCCGGCCAACGCTGCCGCGACGTCGCGGGCGGTGAGATAGAGCGGATCGTCCTGTCTGGTGCGCGCTGATCCGAAGACCGTCACCTTGGGAACCCCGCGGAACGGCGCGAACAGGCGGAACGCGTCACGCATCTCGGCCAGCGCCGCCGACGCGATCTTCAGGTCGAGACGATCGGCACCATCCTCGCCCAGCAGGATCGCGGTGCGCAGCATCCGCATCACCAGCCGCCGGTCGGTGTGCACTCCCGCATCGTCGAGGACGGCGTTGATCTCGGAGCTGAGGGACTCAGGCAGTGATTCGTCGATCATGAGACCAGCGTGTCATGCGCCGCAGCCACAACGCTCCGCAACGCCGAGCCTCTCGTCGACATGAGCACGGAGCAGCCGCAGTGTCAACGCCCGTGCTCTCGCTCGCGCTGCGCGTCAGGCTGACATCATGACCGAGATCACAGGACCCGAATCCCTCGCCCGTGTCGCCGAGCTCGTGGAGGACATCGACATCGCGATGCTCACGACCACCGACGATGACGGCAACCTCGTGAGTCGACCGATGTCGACCAGGCAGATGGACGAAGCCGGAGACATCTGGTTCTTCACCACCGAGGACACGGAGAAGGTCGAGGAGGCACAACGGCATCACGACGTCGGCCTGGCCTACTGCGACGCCAAGGGGATGCGGTACGTATCCGTCGCCGGCACCGCAGTGCTCGTGCACGACCGAGCCAAGATGGAAGAGCTCTACTCGCCCTCGCTGGAGATCTGGTTCGCCGACGGCCTGGACACCCCCGGCATCGCCCTGATCAAGGTGACGCCGAAGGTGACGGAGTTCTGGGAGCCGGCAAAGGGGAAGCTCGCGCTGGCGGCGGGCGCACTCAAGGCGCTGGTCACCCGCGACACTCCTGATGACGACACCATGAACCACGGCCGCATCGTCTGCTGACGACGCGGCCGTGGTTGCTCAGCGGCGCGAGAGCCTGCTCACGACCTCGTCGACAGACACGGTGTCACGCTCGCCTGTGGCACGATCCCACAGTTCGAGCTGTCCTTCGGCGGCACCGCGGCCGACGATGACGATCTTCGGCACGCCGACGAGCTCGGCGTCGCCGAACTTCACGCCGGGCGATACCTTGGGGCGGTCGTCGTAGAGCACGTCGAGACCAGCGGCTTCGAGCTGCGCGGACAGCGTCGTCGCGACGTCGAACGCCACCTGATCGCGACCGGCTGCGACGACCTGCACGTCGAACGGTGCGACGGATGCCGGCCAGATGAGACCCTTGTCGTCGTTGTTGAGCTCGGCGATGATCGCCAGGATGCGGGTCACGCCGATGCCATACGAGCCCATCGTGACGGTGACGAGCTTGCCGTTCTCGTTCAGGACCTTCAGCCCGAGGGCCTCGGCGTACTTGCGACCGAGCTGGAAGACGTGTCCGATCTCCATGCCGCGCGCGAGCTCGACAGGGCCCGAGCCGTCGGGGGCGGGGTCGCCCGCGCGAACGTTCGCGATCTCCACGACGCCGTCGGCCTCGAAGTCGCGCCCGGCGACGACCGAGTGCGCGTGCTTCTGGTCGATGTTGGCGCCGGTGATCCAGCTCGTGCCCTCGCTGACACGCGGGTCGACCAGGTAGCGGATGCCGGTGGCGGACTCTTCGCCCAGAACGGCTCCGGTGGGCGACCAGGGACCGATGTAGCCCTTGACCAGCAGCGGGTTGTTCTCGAAGTCGTCTGCCGTTGCGGTCTCGACCTCGGCGGGCGCGAAGGCGACCTCGGCGCGCTTCTCGTCGACCTCGCGATCACCGGGAACACCCACGATGACCAGCTCGCGGGTTCCGTCGAGGTGGGTGAGCGCCAGAACGACGTTCTTGAGCGTGTCTGCCGCCGTGTACTCGCCGCCGAGCTCGCGGTTCGCATGCGCGACGAGAGTCTCGATGGTGGGAGTGTCCGGGGAGTCGAAGATCACGGGAGACGCGTCCGCGTCGAAGGCGATGGCATCGGGAACCGCCGTCGTGAACGCCTCGACGTTGGCCGCGTAGCCACCGGCACTGCGCACGAACGTGTCTTCGCCGACGGGTGTCGGGTGCAGGAACTCCTCACTGCGTGAGCCCCCCATCGCGCCGGCGTCCGCCTGGACGATGACGTACTCGAGGCCGAGACGCTGGAAGATCCGCTCATACGCGTCACGCTGCGCCTGGTAGCTCACATCGAGCCCCTCGTCGGAGGAGTCGAACGAGTAGGCATCCTTCATCGTGAACTCGCGTCCGCGGAGCAGGCCGGCCCGCGGACGGGCCTCGTCGCGGTACTTGTCCTGGATCTGGTAGATCGTGAGAGGCAGATCCTTGTACGACGAGTACAGGTCTTTCACGAGCAGGGTGAAAGCCTCTTCGTGCGTGGGGGCCAGGAGATAGTCGCCACCCTTGCGGTCCTGCAGACGGAACAGCAGATCGCCGTACTCGTCCCATCGACCGCTCGCTTCGTAGGCCTCGCGAGGCATGAGAGCCGGGAAGTGCACCTCTTGCGCGCCCGCTGCGGCCATCTCTTCTCGGACGACCGTCTCGATCTTCGCCTTGACGCGCAGACCGAGTGGCAGCCACGCGAAGATGCCGGCGGCCTGCGGTCGGATGTACCCGGCCCGAATCAGCAGCTTGTGGCTGGAGACCTCTGCGCCTGCAGGGTCTTCACGGAGTGTGCGGAGGAAGAAGTTCGATAGACGAGTGACCACGGAGCAAGTCTAGTGAGCCGCGGTCACTCGTCTTCGCGGTCTCAGTTGAGCGCCGGAAGGTTGGCCGGCATGACGCCGCCGGCATAGAGATCTGCCGCGAGCTCCTGCAGCGCGGTCAGAGCCGCACGCTGCGGAAGCGGGCCGTAGGAGATGCGGGCGACGCCGAGCTTCTCGTACTCGGAAGCGGCGAGTGCACCGGGGAGTCCGATCACACTGACCTTGCGCTCACCGATGCCTTCGACGAGCTGACGGGTGACGTTCATGTCGAGGATGCCGGGCACGAAGATCGCGGTCGCTCCAGCGTCGAGGTAGGCGCGGCCGCGCTGGATGGCATCGGCGATGCTCTCGGCGACGGGGCGCGATCCACCGCGCACGAAGGCGTCGGTGCGGGCGTTGAGGGCGAAGGGAACACCCTCCGCCTCTGCGGCCTTCACGATCGCCTCGACGGCGGCGATGGATTCGTCGAGCGGCTTGAGCCGATCCTCGACGTTCGCACCGACGACACCCGCGGCGATGGCGAGGCGGGCGGTCTCCCCCGCGTCTGCGTATCCGTCGTCGAGGTCGGCGCTGACGGGTACCTGCACGGCCGCAGCGATGCGCCCGACCATGTCGATCATGATGTCGCGAGGGGTGGCGCCGTCGTCGTAGCCGAACGATGCGGCGATGCCGTGTCCGGCCGTGGCGATCGCCTTCGTCTCGGGGAGGGCGGCGACCGCCCGTGCGGAGACGACGTCCCACACATTCACGACGCGGAGGATCTCCGGCGCGTCATAGAGTCCGACAAGGGTCTGTGCCTTGGCTGCAGTGGTCATGACTCCACGCTAACGCGGGATGACATGTGCTGGGCCGGTTCGGCACGCTCGGGGCGAGTTCTCCCGCCTAGTGTGGAGCCATGCCTCAGCGCCGATCTCACGTCGCCCCGTCCGCCGCTCAGACCGAACTGGCCTCGGCGCTGGCTGCCCTGCGAGAGTCGTCGGAGGCGCCGATCGACTTCCCGGCCGACGTCATCGCCGAGGCGGAAGCGTCGGCTGCGACCGAGCCGGTGCTCGACCTTCGTGACCTCCCTTTCGCGACCCTGGACCCGGAGGGGTCCCGTGACCTCGATCAGGCGTTCCACCTGGAGCGCGCGGGGACCGGCTACACCGTGCGCTACGCGATCGCCGATGTGCCGGGATTCGTCGTGCCCGGCGGGGCGGTGGATGCCGAAGCCCGACGCCGTGGGCAGACGTTGTATGCGACGGACGGCACGATCCCTCTGCATCCGCGCGTCCTGAGCGAGGACCGCGCCGCGCTGCTCGCCGATGTCGACCGGCCAGCGCTGGTGTGGACCTTCTCGCTCGACTCCGCCGGCGTCGTCGCGGAGTTCCGCCTGGAGCGCGCGCTCATCCGCTCGCGCGGGCAGCTCGACTACGAGACGGCGCAGCAATCGCTCGATCGCGGCGAAGACGGCCCCGCAGCGCTGCTGCCCGAGATCGGCGCCCTGCGCATGGAACAGGAGCGTCTGCGCGGAGGGGCGAGCCTGAATCTCCCGGATGAGGAGGTCGTCCGCGCCGAGGACGGCACCTACGCGATCGAGCGCCGAAGCCCGCTTCCGGTCGAGGAGTGGAACGCCCAGCTCTCGCTCATGACGGGAATGGCGGCCGCATCTCTGATGCTCGATGCCGGAGTGGGAATCCTGCGAACGATGCCGGAGCCCGACGACGCCGCCTTCGCGGCGTTCCGGCATCAGACCGAGGCCCTCGGACGCCCCTGGACGACCGGCACGTACGGCGAGTACCTGCGCGGCCTCGACCGCACCGATCCGATGTCGCTCCCTGTTCTCGAAGCCGCGGCATCCCTGTTCCGCGGGGCGGGTTATCTGGTGTTCGACGGCGATGCGCCGCACGATGCAGTGCAGGCCGCCATCGCCGCCCCCTACGCTCACGCGACCGCTCCCCTGCGTCGATTGGTCGATCGCTGGGTCCTCGCCATCTGCCTCGCTGCGTCGAACGGCGATCCGGCGCCTGAGTGGGCACGTGCGTCGCTCAGCGAGCTGCCGTCCCTCATGCAGGAGTCCGGTCAGCGCGCCTCACGGCTGAACTCGGCGACGGTGAACTGCGTCGAAGCCGCGCTCCTCACGCCCTTGATCGGCACGACGATCGACGCGACCGTGATCGAGCTGCGCGGAGAGCGTGCGGCCGTCCAGATAGCCGACCCGGCGGTGACCGCGACCGCACCGATCCCCGCGGGGGCGAAGCCGGGCGACGTCGTGCGCCTGCGCGTGATCCGGGCGGACATCGCCAAGGGCGAGGTGGAGTTCTCAGTCTGAGCGTCCTTCCGGCGACGGCTCAGACGATGTCGGTGCCCGTGGGCATACTGGCAGGGTGCCGTTGTCGCCCTCGCTCGAAGATCCGCTGCCGAAGAGCCAGCTCGACCTCTTCGCGCTGGCGTCTGCGTTCATCGAAGTCCCTGTATCGTCGTGGCGATCAGCCCCCTGGTGGTTCATACGACTTTGCATCGCCGTGCTCCTTTCGTGCGTGTCCGTCGTGGCTTTCGCCCTTGCCCCAGGCCAGCGCGAGCCTGGTCTCACGATGTTCGTCGGTGCTGGTGTCGCCTGCGCTGTCGCCACGGTGATCCTCCTGCTCACTCTCCTGACCGCTGACGCCTACACAAAAGTGACCCGGTTCGCGCGAAAGGTACGTCACTGGATCAGCGGTGCGATGTGGGGACTGTCGGTGTTCTTCGTCGCCGTGCTCGCACTCGGAGCGGTGGCGGCGGGCATGACACCGCGAGTGAGCAGCGACCCTCAGGTGCTTTTACTCCTCACGACCACGGCGATCATGGCGGCGTTCTGGGGATGGATGGCCCTGATGATGACGCCACCGTTCCTGTCCACCGCTCCGACGATCGATCTGCACCAGGCCGGCCGAGCGTTCTCCGCGATGACTGCGGCAGCTGTCGTGTTGGTCGCATACACCTGCTGGTTCCTCCACCCGCAAATCGAGGTAGGCGGTTCCATTTCCGTTGCACTCGTCGCGGTCGCCGCTTGCGTCGCTGGGAGGGGGCGCGCCGTGGCAAGGCTGGAGCAGCGACGGCAGCAGCTTCTAGAGATGCTCGACGAAGGGATCACCGCTCGAAGTGACGCCACCGACGATGGTCCCTCACCTCTCGTCTCTGCCCTTCTCCGACTGCAAAGCCTGTCGAGCCCGAGCCCGTTCGCTCAGAGCCCCTTCCTCGATGCCCCGGCTTCGGTTGCGTGGGAGGTTCGCATGATGCTGGAGTTCCTGATCTCGGAGAACGGCGAAGTGCCCTTCCCCAGCGATCTGGAACGCCGACGCGCTCAACTGGCGGCATGGAACGACCTCGACGAAGTTGCGAAGACTGCGGCGGTGAGGAACCTGTTGCGGGCTCTGAGGTCGCGCCTCGTGTCGCCACCCCGCAGCTCAGTGTGACGCTGACGTCAGCGTGCAGGGGCCGCGACGGTCGTCATCACCAGGAGCTGAGGATCGCTCAGGTCCAGCGCCACCGTGATCGATGCGAACTCGGCGAGGGACTCGACGTGGGTTCCACCGCACAGGATCACAGCTTCCCCCTCCGGAAGAGCGCAGTGCCAGCGTCGGCGATCCACGATCGTCGGGCCCTCCGTCTCGATGCTGCTGCGGGCACCGGAGGCGACCCAGGCCGCGAGCTGCTCGTTGACCTTTGCCTCACGATCGGCGAGTGTCGCAGCGAACGTCTCCGTGTCGAAGCCCGCCCTGCGCAGACTCTTGCCGAGCCGATACTCATCGACGGCGCCGTCCTCGTGGATACGGCTGGACTGATTCGCACGGGCTTCGAAGTCGGGGTTTCCGAGTGCGTCTTCGCCCGGTTCCTTGCGCCACAGGTCGGCGAGAGCCAGATCGAGGGCAAGAGATGCGACGTGGCACGCGGTGTGGCCGCGGCTGAGACCAGCACGACGCGCGCCGTCGACCGAGAGGGTCACTCGTGCGCCCTCGGCGAGAGACGCCGGGGTGGCCCCCTCGATCCGATGTCCGACGAGCCAGGTCCATCCCACGGCTCCGCGCTTTACGGGGATGTCGCTCCCGACGGCGAATTCACCCTCGTCCGAGACAGCGGCCATCACGGCCTCCGTCACCTGGACGGTGTCATCCCCGACGCTGATGGTCCCGCCGTCGCCCGGCTGATCGGGCCAGGTGTGGTCGACGGGGTGGAAGGGCGTGGAATCGACGACGACCACGGCCCCCTCAGGACCGGTCTGCACGCGAGTCACGATGGCGTCTCCGGTGACGGCCCCTCCCGCGAAGGTCACGATTGTGGGCGTCGACATAGGGCTCCTCGGATTCGACGGTGGCGCGGTCGGTCTGCTGGTGCGGAGGTCGGTCCGCTGCGTCAGTGCGACGGCGGGATGGTGAAGCTGGCGAGCTTGTCGCCCGCGACGACGAAGATGCCGTCTGACTCGCCGTTGAAGACGCGGCTCGACCACCCGAAACGGATGCGCGTGGTGTCGCCCTCGGTCGCGGCCGACAGCAAGGTCATCTGCGCACCGGCTCCGATCGCGTCGCTGCCCGCCCAGCTGCGGATGCCTGTGGGACCTGCCTTGACCGTCCCCCAGTCACTGACGAAACCGTCATCGGTGAAGGCGGCGACGAATGCGTCGGTATCGGCCGCGTTGATCGCGTCGACCATCGCCTGGACGGGAGCGGGCACGGTGGTATCGGACATCTCGTTCTCCTCCGGGTTCAGACCGTGACGACCTGCGCGGTGCCGAGCGGCGCTTCCGGCCCCATCTCAGCGGCGATCCTGTTGGCCTCTTCGATCAGGGTCGCGACGATGTCCGCCTCGGGCACGGTCTTGATGACCTCGCCCTTCACGAAGATCTGCCCCTTGCCGTTGCCGGACGCAACGCCGAGGTCGGCTTCGCGGGCTTCGCCTGGACCGTTCACGACACAGCCCATGACGGCCACGCGCAGCGGCACCGTCATGTCCTTGAGGCCCTCGGCGACGTCCTCAGCGAGCGTGTACACGTCGACCTGGGCACGACCGCATGACGGGCACGAGACGATCTCGAGCTTGCGCTCGCGAAGGTTGAGCGACTGCAGGATCTGGTGGCCGACCTTGACCTCTTCGGCCGGCGGTGCGGAAAGCGAGACACGGATCGTGTCGCCGATGCCCTCGCCCAGCAGGATGCCGAAGGCTGTGGCGCTCTTGATCGTGCCCTGGAACGCGGGCCCCGCCTCGGTCACACCGAGGTGCAGCGGCCAGTCGCCCCGCTCGGCGAGCTGGCGATAGGCCTTGACCATCACGATGGGGTCGTTGTGCTTGACGGAGATCTTGAAGTCGTGGAAGTCATGCTCCTCGAAAAGCGACGCCTCCCAGACGGCGCTCTCGACCAAAGCCTCGGCCGTCGCCTTGCCGTACTTGGTGAGGATGCGACGATCCAGCGAGCCGGCGTTGACGCCGATACGCAGGGAAACACCGGCGGCCTTGGCAGCTTCGGCGATCTTGCCGACGTTGCCGTCGAACTCGCGGATATTGCCGGGGTTCACGCGAACCGCCCCACACCCCGCATCGATCGCGGTGTAGATGTAGCGCGGCTGGAAGTGGATGTCGGCGATGACCGGGATCTGACTCTTCATCGCGATGATCTTGAGGGCATCGGCATCGTCCTGATGCGGCACCGCGACGCGCACGATCTCGCAGCCCGACGCCGTGAGTTCGGCGATCTGCTGCAGCGTGCCGTTGATGTCGGTCGTCTTCGTCGTCGTCATCGACTGCACGCTGACGGGAGCGTCTCCACCCACGAGCACCTTGCCCACCTTGATCTGGCGAGTCTTGCGGCGCGGGGCGAGGACTTCCGGGATCTTCGGCATTCCGAGGTTCACTGCTGGCACCCTCCAAGCCTACGCCGCCAGGATGCATGAGGGCTGGATGGCCGCACCTACGCTGGAAGCATGGCGGTCATCCTTCTCACCGGATTCGAGCCGTTCGACGGTGCCGAGCGCAATCCTTCCGCAGAGGCGGTGGCTGCCGCAGCTGCTCGCCATACCGGCCCGCACGACCTTCGTGTCGTGACCTTGCCGGTTTCGTTCGCCGGTGCCGCAGTGCGACTGCGGCGCGAGATCGCGCAGCATCGCCCCGACGCCGTGATCTGCGCCGGCCTCGCAGGAGGCAGTGATCGTGTCGCCATCGAGCGCATCGGAGTCAATCTGATGGATGCGCGCATTCCCGACAACGACGGAATGCAGCCCATCGATGAACCCAGTGAGCCGGGCGGGCCCGCAGCGCGGTTCGCGACCCTGCCCGTCAAGAGGCTCGTGCGCGTGCTGACCGATGCCGCGATCCCGGCGAATTCCTCGCTCTCAGCGGGCTCCTACGTGTGCAACCACGTGCTCTACACCGCTCTCGCCGCTGTCGACCACGGAGTCCGCGCCGGGTTCGTGCACCTCCCCTGGTCTCGCAGCAGCGCTCCCGCGGGAGCAGCGCACCTCGACGACGACACCCTCGTGCAGGCTCTCTCGCTCGTCGTCGATCACTGTCTCGATGATGAAGACCGCGAGACCGGCGGGAGCATCTGGTGATGTCACCGCGCTCAGCACCCCACCCTCGATGTGGTAGTTTCGGCCCCATGCTCGCGAACTTCACCTGGTGGCCCGCCTTCTAGGCGGTGTGTTCGCGTTCCCACGAATCCAGACCGCCGACCTCGGCGGTCTTTTCGTTGCGCCGAGCCGGAGCACTGCACAGGAGACATCGATGACCCTCTCACGACTCGCCGAGCTCAGCGCGGATCCGACCGCATCCTTCGTTCTGATCGCCCGCGACGGGGCAGACAGCGTCGAACTTCTCAGCGGCGACGTCGTCGACGTGGACCTGCTCGCCGACATCCCGCTGACGATCGACGACGTCCCGCGTGAAGTCTTCGCCATGGTCCCCTATCGCCAGGTGCGTGAGCGCGGATTCGTCGCACAGGATGACGGAGCGCCGCTGCGTTGCGTGATCGTCGAAGAGCATCTTCAACTCCCGACTGCGGAACTCCTCGCTGCACTCCCGAGCGCCCCGGTTCCCCTGCACGACGACGGCTTCGACATCGCGGACGCCGAATACGCGGGGATCGTCGAGAAGGTCATCGCCGACGAGATCGGCCGCGGCGAAGGGGCGAACTTCGTCATCCGACGCGATTTCACCGCGAGCATCGACGTCGATGACCGCACGGCCGCACTCACCTGGTTCCGTGCGCTGCTCACGCACGAACGTGGCGCCTACTGGACGTTCGCCGTCTTCACCCCCGGCCACATCGCCGTCGGAGCGAGCCCCGAAGCCCACGTGGTCGCCCGTGAAGGCGTCGTCACGATGAATCCGATCTCCGGAACGTTCCGTCACCCGGCCGGAGGGGCGACGAAGGAGACGCTGGTCGACTTCCTCGCCTCCACGAAGGAGACCGAGGAACTGTTCATGGTCGTGGACGAAGAGCTCAAGATGATGAGTGCGGTCTGCTCAGACGGCGGTCGGATCACCGGGCCGCACCTCAAGGAGATGTCACGGCTGACGCACACGGAGTACATGCTCCGCGGGCGCAGCGCACTCGACCCGCGCGACATCCTGCGCGAGACGATGTTCGCGCCGACCGTCACCGGGTCGCCCATGCAGAATGCCTGCGCCGTGATCCGTCGCCACGAGCGGAAGCCCCGTGGGTACTATTCCGGGGTCGCCGCGCTGTTCACTCCGAACACACGTGGCGGGCACGACCTGGACGCGCCCATCCTCATCCGCACCGTGTACCTCCAGGACGGAAAGCTGAGTGTTCCCGTCGGTGCCACGCTCGTGCGTCACTCCGACCCGCTGGGCGAGGTGTCCGAGACACACGGAAAGGCCGCGGGTGTGCTCGGTGCCATCGGTGCGATCGACCGTGACAGTGTGGCCGAGGCTCGTAGCGACGCGGATGCTCCCGGCGACGCGCTCCCCCTCGCCGATGACCCCGCGATCGCTGCGCTGCTGTCTTCACGCAACGCCCGCCTGGCTGAGTTCTGGCTCAACCCGCAGGGCGAAGATTTCACCGGTCCGTTCGCCGGACGTACCGCTCTCGTCGTGGATGCAGAGGATCGGTTCACCACGATGCTCGCCCACCAGCTTCGCCACCTCGGTCTCGCGGTGACCATCGCGCCGTGGAGCGAGGTGGATGATGCGGCGCTCGGTGCCGCAGACCTCGTCGTCGCCGGTCCCGGCCCCGGTGACCCTCGGGACACCTCGAACGCGCGCATCTCCCGGATGCGCGAAGTGGTTGCCCGCCGGCTCGAGGCCGGAGCCCCGTTGCTCGCCGTGTGCCTCAGCCATCAGATCCTTGCAGACCGGCTCGGCATCGCACTGACGCCTCTCGATGCCCCCCATCAAGGCCTGCAGAAGTACGTTCCGGTGTTCGGAGAGGACGCCTCGATCGGTTTCTACAACACCTTCACCGCGCGTGTCACCCCTGGAACGACCAGGGTCGGAGCTGCAGAAGTCTCCGCGGACGTAGATTCCGGTGATGTGTACGCGCTCCGCGGCGCGCACTTCGCCTCGGTGCAGGGACACCTCGAGTCGATCCTGTCGCGCGACGGGATCCGCACGCTCGAACGTCTCGTCGGCGACGCCTTCGCGTGAGCTGACCTACTCGGCTCCTGGCGCGAAGACCCCACGGGAGCGGAGCAGACGTCGTTCGACGTCGTTCAGCCGAGGAGATTCACCGGATTGAACAGATCGGCGACCAGGAGCAGAGCGCCCATCCCTATCAGCAGCACGGCGACGACCACGGTCAACGGCACGAGCTTCGTGGCGTCGACGGGCGCAGGAGGGGGTCGACGGAAGAGCTTGGCCCACGCTCGCTTGATGCCGTCCCACAGTGCGACCACGATGTGACCGCCGTCGAGCGGGAGCAGGGGGATGAGGTTGAAGACGAACAGGGCGATGTTCAGCGAGCCCAGAAGACTGAGCAGGAAGGCGAACCTGTTGAGGATCGGCGCATCGGTCGCGGCGACCTCTCCCGCGAGGCGCCCGACGCCGACCACACTCAGCGGGCCGTTCGGGTCGCGTTCGCCACCGGTCACGAGCGACACTCCTACGTCCCACAGACGCACGGGGAGCGTGACGATCATCGAAGCGACCCGAGCGGTGCTGTCCGCGGCCATCTCGGGGCCCGCGGTCAGAGGCTGCTGCACGTAACCCATCTGCGCGCCCATACCGACGTAGCCGACCTCCTTGACGACGGGTTCTCCCGCGTCGTCTAAGACAGGCTGGCCGCCGGCATCGGTGATCGTCCGCTCCGCGGCGATCGGCGTGAGGCTCAGCGACTTCTCCGCTCCATCGCGTCGCACCACCATGTCGAGCGTCTCACCCGGTGCCGCCTGCACGATCGCTGTGGCCTCGGCGAACGTCGAGACGGGCTGACCATCTACGGACACGATCACGTCGCCCGGCTTGATCCCGGCTTCCGACGCAGGTGATGCCGGGTCGTCCGGCGTGCACTCGGTCGCCGTCGAGCCTGCCGGCACCACGCATTCGTTGACGGACGCGATCGTCGTCGTTCCCTGCTGCAGACCGATGCCCGACAGCAGCACCGTGAAGATGACGGTGGCGAGGATGAGGTTCATCAGCGGGCCGCCGAGCATCACGACGACGCGCTTCCACACCGGAAGCCGATAGAAGACGCGGTCCTCTGCCCCTTCGGCGATCGTCTCGTCGTTCGCACTGCGCGCATCCTGGATCAGCGAACGGAAGACGCCGGACGCTGGTCCGGTCTTCTTCGAGGGCGGGTACATCCCCGACATCGAGATGAAGCCGCCGAGCGGCAGGAGCTTGAATCCGTACTCCGTCTCGCCTATCCGCTTCGACCACAGTCGCGGCCCGAAACCGATCATGTACTGGCCGACGCGCACGCCGAAGAGCTTCGCAGGGAGGAGATGGCCGACCTCATGCAGGCCGATCGACAGCCCGAGGCCGATCAACATGAAGAGGATGCCAGCCAGATAGAGCAGGAATTCCACGTGCCAACGTTAGTGCCCCCAGCTAGGAATCCGCCCGGCCCTCTCGGCGCAGCTAGGCTGTGACCGTGAATGCCCGGCAGCTGCGACTCGTGCGTGCTGCCGCCGTCTCCTCCGTGGCGACACTGATCGCCGCTCTTTCTCACACGATCGGCGGTGGAGCAGCCCCGCATCCGCTGCTCATTCTCGCGGTCGCGACGCTGATCATGCCGCTGTCGGCGCTGCTGGTCGGGGTTCGACAGTCGAGGACCCGTGCGGCCGTCGCCGTGTTCCTCGGGCAAGCCGCCTTCCACCTCGTGTTCCAGGCGCTCGGGGCGCCTACCGGCGCCCAGGTCGGTGGCGGCGGACACTCTCACCACATCGACCTCGCTCTGCTAGGGTCAGCGTCACCTTTGGCGGCCCCCAGCACGATGATGCTGTTCGCTCACGCCGTCGCAGCAGTTCTCACCACCCTCCTCGTATGGCACGGCGAGACTGTCGTGCGGGTCGTGGCCCGCTGGGTCGAGGCACTGTTCCGACGTGCTGACGCAGCAGTACCTGCCGCCCATCGCCGACCGCCCCGTCTACGTTCGATCCTCTTCCCGTCGTTCGACGCCGCGGTCTCGTCCGCGGTTCCACGCCGCGGCCCTCCTGCGCTCATCTGCGGCTGATCCGTCGCACCGCAGTCTGCCGCCCGTCGTGGGCGGAAACAGCATTCGCGGAGCCGCGTCGTCGTGGCGCGCCCGCATTTCGAGCACCAGGAGATAACTCATGTCCCGAATCACCCGTACCCGTACCCGTACCCGCCGCAACGCCCTCGCCACCGCCGGCATCCTCGGCGGAGCGATCCTCGCCCTGGCCGTTCCCTCGATGGCCGGCGCCCATGTGGGTGTCAGCCCCGATGAGCTCGTGGCAGGCGATCACGGCGTCCTCACCTTCTCGTTCTCACACGGTTGCGAGAACTCCCCCACCACTGCACTGCGCATCACGATGCCGGAAGGACTCGCCTCCGTCGCACCGACGATGGACAGCGACTGGAACATCCAGGTGGAGCGCGGTGAGGACGGCCTCGTCAGCGCCGTCACGTACACCGCGGTCGCCCCGGTGCCGACCGACCTTCGTGGAGCGGTGAGCATGGGGGTCGGCCTGGACGAGAGCACACCGGACACCCTGGCCTTCCCCGTCGTGCAGCAGTGCGTGGAGGGGGCGACCGAGTGGACGCAGATCGCCGAGAACGGTGAGGACCCGCACAGCCTCGACGCGCCGGCTCCGGTCGTGTCGGTCACAGCGGCAGCCGCGGGTGGCCACGGCGAGCATGCAGCGACGGAGGCCTCGACGGAGGACTCGGCGGACGACTCAGCCCCGTCTTCCGCGACCGATCCGGTGGGGGTAGCCCTCGGTGCCGGAGGGCTCGTCGCCGGAATCGCGGCACTCGTCGTCGCGATCCTGGCCTACCGCCGCAAGGCCTGACGCCACGCACGACTCCTCGCACGCTGCACCGCGGCGCGCGAGGAGTCGTGCCGCACGAGGTGTTCGCACCGCCGTCGTGAGATCATGGATCCGTCATGTCGATTGAACAACAACCGAGCCTGCCTCCCGTGCTCCGCCCCGCGAACCCGCCCCGGCGTGAGCTGTCCGAACTCGCTTCCCGATTCGCCCGCATGATCCGCGGCGATGTCGACGGGATCGCCCTCTCCGGCATCACCCTCGCCACTGCGGATCTCCGCCCCGGTGAGGCGTTCGTCGCGATCCAGGGCGTCAACCGGCACGGTGCCGACTTCGCCGCCACCGCCGCCGAGAAGGGCGCCGTCGCTGTCATCACCGATGAGGCCGGCGCAGCCATCGCCGAGCCGGCGGGGCTGCCGATCATCGTGGTCGACGACCCTCGTGGCGTACTCGGCGATCTCAGCGCCTGGGTCTACGGGACGGGCGCCGAGGATCCTCTGCCCCTGCTGTTCGCGACGACTGGGACAAACGGGAAGACCAGTGTCTCCCACCTGCTCGAAGGGATACTCGATCAGATCGGCGTCGTCACCGGTCTCTCCTCCACCGCCGAGCGCCACATCGCCGGCGAGGTCATCGTCTCCCGCCTGACCACCCCCGAAGCCTCCGAGATGCACGCGCTTCTCGCCCTGATGCGTGAGCGCGACGTCGAGGCTGTCGCCGTCGAGGTCAGCGCACAGGCCCTTTCGCGCCACCGGGTCGACGGCATCCGCTTCGATGTCGCCGGGTTCACCAACCTGAGCCACGATCACCTCGACGACTACGCCGACATGGAGGAGTACTTCGAGGCGAAGCTTCCGCTCTTCCGTCCGGATCGGGCAAAGCGCGGTGTCATCTGCCTCGACTCTCCCTCGGGTGCGATCGTGGTCGAACGCTCCGAGATCCCGGTCGTCACGGTCGGAACCCCCTCGATCGCTGCAGACCCCGCAGCCGCAGCCGCTGCGGACTGGGTGGTCATCATCGATGAGGAGCGAGCAGCCGGCACGACCTTCACGATGACCGGCCCTGGCGGCTCACTCACCACCACGGTCCCGGTCATCGGCCCCCACATGGCCGCGAACGCCGCGCTGGCGATCGTGATGCTCCTCGAGGGTGGCTACACGTGGGAGCGCATCGTCGACGCGCTGAACCGCGACGGCGGCATCCGCGCCTACCTTCCCGGTCGCACCCAACTCGTCTCAGGAGAGCGTGGACCGGCGGTCTTCGTCGACTTCGGGCACTCCCCGGATGCGTTCGAGAAGACCCTTGCCGCTGTCCGCCGCGTGACTCCCGGGCGGGTGCTGATGCTGTTCGGCGCCGACGGCGATCGCGATGCGAGCAAACGTTTCGACATGGCCCGCACCGCCGTGGAGGGCAGCGACATCCTCGTCGTGACAGACCACCACCCACGATTCGAGGATCCTGCTTCCATCCGTGCGACCTTGGTCGAGAGCGCCCGCAAGGTGCGCCCGGACGCCGAGATCCACGAGGCTTCACCGCCCGAGAACGCGATCGTGACCGCGGTCGGACTCGTGGGCGACGGCGACGCGATCCTGTGGGCGGGACCTGGGCATCAGGACTACCGCGACATTCGCGGGATGCGCACGCCGTATTCGGCCCGTGAACTCGCCCGCCGAGCGCTGCGTGCTGCCGGCTGGCCGGTACCGGACTCGCGCTGGCCGGTTCCTTACCCCGAAGAGCACTGACTCCGACGACCAGGGTGGAGACCCCACCCTGGTCCCGGCTCAGAGCGCCGCGATCATCCGATCAGCGGTCGTGCGAGCCCAGGACTCGGCTGCGGCGAGACTCTCGACCGTGAGCACATCGGGCGCATCGTGCGCGTCGACGACACGCGCGATCGTGTCGACGATGCCGAGGAACGAGAGCCGACCTTCGTGGAACGCATCGACCGCCTGCTCGTTCGCCGCGTTGTACACGGCGGGGAACGTACCCCCTGCACGTCCGACCGCTTTCGCGAGCGCGACGGAGGGGAACGCCTGGCTGTCCAGCGGCTCGAACGTCCAGGACGTGGCAGAAGACCAGTCGAGCGGTCGTCCGACGCCGCCGACGCGGTTCGGCCAGTCCAGGCCCAGCGAGATGGGCAGCCGCATGTCGGGCGGCGAAGCCTGTGCGATCGTGGAGCCGTCGATGAACTCCACCATCGAGTGCACGATCGACTGAGGATGCACGACCACCTCGATGTCGTCGTACGCGACGTCGAACAGCAGGTGCGCCTCGATGACTTCGAGCCCCTTGTTGACGAGCGTCGCCGAGTTGGTCGTCACCATCCGCCCCATGTCCCAGGTCGGATGGGCGAGCGCCTCGGCAGGGGTGACCTCGGTCAATTCCGTTCGGCTGCGACCGCGGAACGGGCCGCCGGATGCCGTCACCACCAGTCGTCTCACCTCAGCATGAGTGCCGGCGAGCAGCGCCTGCGCGAGCGCCGAGTGCTCGGAGTCCACCGGGACGATCTGACCGGGGGCGGCGGCAGCGAGCACCAGGTCTCCGCCGACGATCAGGGATTCCTTGTTCGCGAGCGCGAGCGTTCGGCCCGCCTTGAGCGCTGCCAGGGTCGAGCCCAGGCCGATCGAGCCGGTGATGGCGTTGAGCACCACGTCGGCTTCGACGTCGCGGACGAGCTGCTCGGCCTCTACCGCTCCCAGAGCGGTGTCGTCGACCTGGAACTGCGCGGCCTGCTCCGCCAGCATCTCGGCATTCGAACCGGCCGCGAGACCGACCAGTTCGAATCGCCGAGGGTTGGCGCGGATGACATCCAGTGCCTGGGTGCCGATGGAGCCGGTGGAGCCGAGGACGATGACGCGACGCATACCGTCAGCCTAGGTCACGCCCTCGGTACCCAGCGGTTACTGCTGTGCCTGGACCGGAGTCGTCGCGAGGATGTCGACGACGAACACGAGGCTCTCCTTCTGGAGTTCGTGTCCCTCGCTCGCGCCGTATCCGTCCGACGGCGGCATCACCACGACGACCTGCGAGCCGACCTTCTGGCCCTCGAGGGCCTTCTGGAACCCTGCGACGACGCCGGTGGTCTGGAACTGCGTCGGAGCGGCGTCGCGGCTCCAGCTGGAGTCGAACTCCTTGCCGTCTGACCACTTGACGCCCAGGTACTGCACGACCACGAGGTCGCCCGACGCGACAGTCGCGCCATCGCCCTGCTTGAGGACGGCGACCTTGGTCTCGGTCGGCGCGTCGCCGTCCGGGATCGTCACGGTCGGAGCGCCCTTGTCGTCGAGCTTGACGGTCGGCATACCGGGAGTCGGGTCGACCGGCGTACCCGTCGCCACCTCAGGGAGCTGCTCGACGGCCTCGGCGTAGACGACCACGTTGTTGGCTCCCTCACCGAGAACCTTGCCCGGGAGGGTGAGCACGATCCGCGAGCCGGCCGGCTTGCACTCGAGAGCCGCGACGAAGAGGGAAGACTGGTTCGTGTCGAGGAGCACCGGCAGCACGCCACCCTCACCGCGAGCGGAAGAGTCAAGAACCTGGTTGGTCGTCGCATCGACGATCTGGTAGTCGACCGACACCAGGTCGTTGACGACGACGTCGTCGCCATCACCCTCGGAGATGACGGTCCTTTCGACACCGGCGAACGCGGCATCGGCCGGAACGGTCACCTTGGTGTCCGCTCCTTCACCCTCCACGACGACGGCATCGGAGGTCGCACCTGCCTTGGCGTCGAGCTGGCACGCGCTCGAAGCGGTCGGCGAAGGCGTGCCGGAACTCTCCGGGGCACCGCCACCGGCGCAACCGGCGAGCAGGAGGGTCGCCGCGGCGACGGTGGACAGGACGATGAGCGGACGCTTGCGCACAGTGAGACCTCAGGATCGCGGGCGGGAACCTCCATCCTGCCTCATACCCCTTTGCCCTCGCTGGGAGGCGCGGCGCGAGTCTCCATTCCCACCGCGGCATGGATCCGGGAGTAACCTGCTCTGATGACCTCTGCGCAGTCCGTCGAGCCCGAATCCTCGTCAGAAGAGGAATCCTCGTCAGAAGAGACTGCCAAGCCTCGTCATGCCGGATTCGCCTATTCGCTCGGTCGCGGCCTGATCACGCCCCTCGCCCGGTTCGTGTATCGGCCACGCATCGAGGGTCGCGAGAACGTCCCGCTGAGCGGCCCCGTGATCTTCGCCAGCAATCACCTCTCGTTCATCGACTCGATCGCGATCCCCGTCGCGGCTCCCCGCCCGGTTCACTTCCTCGCGAAGTCGACCTACTTCGAGGGCGCGGGCTTCAAGGGCTGGATGAGCAAGACGTTCTTCGAGTCGATCGGGGCGATCCCGGTGCGCCGCGGTGCCGGGCAAGCTGCCCTGGATGCCCTCGAGCTGCAGCGCCAGCTCCTCGACGACGGCCTCGCGGTCGCCCTCTACCCGGAAGGTACCCGGTCGACCGATGGACGCCTCTACAAAGGGCGGACAGGAGTCGCGTTCCTGGCGCTGCAGACGGGCGCACCCGTGGTGCCGGTCGGCATCATCGGCACGGACAAGGTGATGCCGGTCGGAGCGAAGGTGCCGACGCTGAAGGAGCGCATCACGGTGCGCTTCGGTGAACCTCTCGACCTGTCCCCGCACGGCCCGGCGACGAGCGGACGAGCACGTCGCCTCGCCACGGACCAGATCATGGCCGCGATCCACAGCCTTTCGGGCCAGGAGCTCGCGGGGACCTACAACGAAGCCCCCGCTCAGGGAACCATCGAGAAGATCAAGCAGGCGCTTCCTCACGAACGCCGCTGACGCGTCGACGGGGCCCAGGCGAGCGCGGAGACCGTCGCCAGGTGACGGACCGGGAAGTTCATCGAGTTCGCGATGAAACACCATTCGTTGGCCTGCGCGTGCGCACGCTCTGCCGCTTCGATCATCGAGGCTTCGGCGACGACGACGACGGGACGCAGCACCACCTCGACGAACGAACCACCCCCAGCACCGTCTTCGCGCATCATGCCGCTCGCCTCGTCACGGTAGGAGACGACGACCACGCCGGCTGTGACACATGCATGCAGGTAGGAGAGCAGGTGACATTCGGAGAGCGATGCCAGCAGCAGGTCTTCCGGGTTCCACCGCGATGGATCCCCGCGGAACGGCTTGTCCGCCGAGGCGAGCAGCTCGGGCTTTCCGCTGACCTCGATGGTCACGTCGCGGCGGTAGTCGCGGTAGCCGCTGGTGCCGGAGCCGGTGTTCCCCATCCACGTGGACGTGAGTGCGTAGCGATGCTCGCCGAGGGCGCGGGTGGTCGACTCTGCCATGCCACCAGTCTGCCAGGCACCTCGGACACGGTGCGAGAGCTCTGACGCCCCGAGCTAGAGTTGACGGGTGCTGGAGACTCTCACCGTTCAGGATTCCGTGGAACTCGCCGTCGTCGAGCGGAGCGGATTCGTCGAATCCCGCCATGCCGGCGCGGCCGTCGTGCTCTCCCCCGACGGCGAGATCGTCGCCCGTCACGGCAACGCCGACGCGCTGATCCTGCCGCGTTCCAGCCTCAAGCCTCTCCAGGCGATCGCCTGCATCACCGCAGGTGCGGTACTTGAAGGCGAGCAGTTGGCGCTCTCGACAGCGAGCCACGTCGGCACCGACCGACACGCATCGGTGGTGCGCGACATGCTCACCGAGGGAGGGCTCACGGAAGACGACCTGGGCTGCCCTGCCTCGTGGCCGAGCGACTCCGCGACACGCGACGATCTCGTCCGGGAGCACGGAGAGCCGACGCGCGTGCGCATGAACTGCTCCGGCAAGCACGCCGCCATGCTGCGTGCGTGCGTGGCCACCGGGTGGCCCACTGCGGGCTACCTCGATCCCGCTCACCCGCTGCAGCAGCACATCCGAGACGTCATCGAGCGGCTCACCGGTGAGAAGATCGCGCACACCGCGATCGACGGTTGCGGGGCCCCCGTCTACGCCATGACGCTGACCGGTCTCGCGCGCTCGGTCCACCGCATCGGTACCGCTTCTGACCGTTCGCCCTTCGCCCTCCACCGCGTCGCCGGCTCGCTGGTCCGCGCGGTGCGCGAGCACCCATGGACGATCGAGGGTCCCGGACGCCCCGACACGATTGCGATCGAGAAGCTCGGTGTGTTCACGAAGCACGGCGCAGAGGGTGTCATGGTGATGGTCGCCCCCAACGGCACGACCGTGGCTCTGAAGATGCTCGACGGGGCCACTCGCGCCTCGACGATCGTGGCTGCGACCCTGCTCGCTCGTGCCGGAGGGCTGAACGACGCCGATGTGGCGACGCTCGCAGATGCCCTTCCGCTCCGGGTGCTCGGGGGCGGAGTAGACGTCGGCGTCATCCGTCCCGGCATCGGAATCTGACACGCCGAGAATCACGTCCCGAGCGATGAGCTACTCATCGCGACGAAAGCTCAGCGAGCACGACTCGCCGCGGTGATCCCGCACCGATCACCGACCATGCTCGTCCTGCATGCGGGCGAGCATACGGAGGGAGCTCTCGCGCGCCGACGAGCTGTCGGAGATCTGCAGGCCGCTCCGCTCGGATCAGAACTTCACCTGCGGCCCTGATGCGTTGCCAAGACGACCAGTTGCGCTGCCACATCTCCGCATCTGCGACCACGATGCAGGGTCTTCCGGGTGGCACCGGCTCTGCCCCGGCGAGGATCACCTCGCAGTCCGGACGCGCTTCGCGCATCTGATCGACGATCGCGTCAGCCCCGGCTGTGACGACCGCCGTGATCGCGCAAGACGGTCTCCATGCCGCCGCTGGTGCCTGTGTAGAGCGCTTGAGCGCGTCTTCTGCGACCCAGGCGAGCTGAACCTCCCGGTCGCCGATGCGGGCGCGGCCGGGAACGCGATCGCGCACGTACCCCGCCGCCTCTCCCCCGGCAGCCAGATGCTCCAATCGCGTCGGCATCCGCAGCAGCGCTCGTCGTGGCAGCAGATCGAGCACCCGCCCCAGTGCGCCGTTCGCCCTCGCCGCCGTGAGAATGAAGGTCGTGCCGGGGCACGCACGAAGTATCTGCTCCCAGCGTTGGATGAATTGCTGACCGTACTCCGGCGGCAGGCCGCTGAGGAGCGCGTCCACGTCGTCACACAGCACGACGGAAGGAGGATGTTGGCTGCCGTCCGCCCAGGCATCGAGCAGATCCCCCGCTTCCTCAGCTTCACTCGGCATCCAGAAGGCGTCAGACCTCTGGGCCGACACCGCTCGCAGCGCCGCGGTGCGGCCTGAGCCGGGCGCACCGAGAACCGCGAGCCCTCGATCGTGTCCGCAGCGCAGCACCTCTGGCGGCTGGGACTGATGACGGGGGTCATCGGCGCGGCCGAGGGCGATCGTGTCAGGCTCGAGGACCTGTTCTCCGAGAATCTCGGCGATCGGAACGCAACCGGGAAGTGCAGGTAGCCACGGGCTGCGCGGCGGTGCCTCTGCCGCCCAGCGCATCCCGACCGCTCGCAGATCCGCTGCTTCGGTCAAGGCGACGCGGAGCACCACCGGCTCCTGATCTGATGGCCTTCGCACCAGCGCGACGCCGCGTCCCCCCGCATCGCCCGGGAGCGCAGACGCGCCATCCGTGCCGATCATGAACCTGCTGTCGGCCGCATCCCCGACGCGCAGGCTGATGCGGAGCGGGCAGTTGGCTGCCAGCGCATCTCGCACGACACCCGCGGCGCGCTGGGTGCCGAGGATCAGGTGCATGCCCAATGCCCGACCACGGGCTGCGACATCGGAGAAGACTGCGCCGAGATCGGGATGCTCGGCCAGCAGGGCCGCGAACTCGTCGACGACGATGATCAGCCTGGGCATCGACACCTCTCGCACGTCGCGGGCGCCCGCAGAGGCCAGCACGCCCTCCCGGCGCCGCAGCTCGGCCGTGAGGCTGGAGACTCCTCGGCGCGCGCCGTCTTCGTCGAGGTCGGTGATGACAGCGGCCACCTGGCGCAGCGCGCGCAACGGCTCGAACGCGGTGCCGCCTTTGAAGTCGGCCAATACGAAAGTCACGCGGTCCGGGCCGTTGGTCGCGGCGATGGCGGTGACCCAGCTGACGAGCAACTCGCTCTTACCTGTCCCTGTCGTTCCGGTGACGATGGCGTGCGGTCCGTCGCCGACGATGTCGACTGTGACGTCTCCGCGCTCTCCCCTGCCGATCGTCGCCGACAGTCCGTCGTCTGCTCGTGGCTGTTCCAGTTCACGCAGGGACACCCCCTCCGGCAGCGCATCGGCGTCGTCGCCACGATGGACGAGTTCGCGTGCCATCACACTCGCTTGTTCGAAGGAGAGGCATTCGACAGCGAGTTCGGACGTGCTGGTCGGCGTGCGCAACACCGCGTGGCAGGGTTCGACGATGTCGATGACCGTCGTGATCCCCTCCGGCACCTCCGAGCCGGTCGTGGTCTGCCAGATCGTGGCGTCCGCGTCGACCCGACCGCCCGTCAGAGAACCGATCCCCACCTTGAATCCGCCGTTGCGTGCCCTCAGCACATGCGGAAGCGCGTCGAGACCGTAGTCACCGAGGTTCGCGCCGACAACCGACAGCTGAGCGGCTCCGAAGCGCAGACACATCTGCAGGACCAGAGCCCGCAGGACGGCGTCGGTCAACGGCCGCGCACCCCTGAGGCAGATACCGCCTCCGATCGGCACGACGATCGGGGCATCGTCGACCACCCGGCAGCGCTCACGAAAGCTGCGGCCACGAGAATCATCTCCACCACTGCACCGGATGTCGCTCACCGCGCCCCCGGCACCGATCACCACAGAGGTCGTCGCGTCGGGCGGCCGAGCATCCCGAAGAGGCGGCTGCGCAAGGCAAGTAGCGGTGTCAGGGCTGCGCCGCCACAACGCCTCACGCTCCGCACGGTGCAGACGTATGAGCTCTGCCTCTGCCGAGGCCCACCCACGTTCGGTCTGCGTCTGCGCCTGTCGACGCTCGCGCCGCCGGGTACGGGCCGAATCCATCAGCGAGGCCACGATCATCACAGGCCCGAGGGCCGCGAAACAGAGCGCGAGGATAGAACCTGAGACCAACCACAGCACCACACCCGCGGCGATCGGGACGACAGCCGCCATGAATGGCAATGGAGCCCGCCGAGAGGGAGACGGAGTCGTCGGGAGCACGATCGGGAGGGATTCCATGCACCCCAGTGGATCGCATCTGGGCCGTGGAATCAGCGCTGTCCACAGCCCCGGAACGGTTATTCCGTGGTGTTCTCGATTGGGGAGGACGAGTCGCTCTCATCCGCGACCTGGACGATGATGAGGGTCACATTGTCCCTGCCACCGTTCTCCAACGCCGCAGCGAGCATCGCATCGGCGGCCTCACCCGGGTCACCGTGCTCCCGCAGGAAGTGCTGGATGCCGTAGTCGGTGAGCTCCTTGGTCAGCCCGTCGGAGCAGATGACGAATCGGTCACCAGGGCGCACATCGATCGACACGTAGTCGGGTGCCGTGAGCTCGCTCGCCCCGACCGCCCGGGTGATGACGTTGCTGTAGGGGTGCCCTTCAGCCTCTTCAGGACTGAGCTTGCCTGCCGTGATCAGTTCCTGCACGACGGAGTGATCCGTCGTGATCTGAACCAGTCGATCGTCGCGGAGCAGGTACACGCGGGAGTCGCCGATGTTCAGAGCGGTCCAATGCGCCTCCTCACCGACGGTGTCGAAATAGACACCGGTGAGCGTCGTTCCCGTGCCCTCGTCGGTCGTCTCCGGATGGTCCGCGATGTCACCGACCGCCAGCTCGAGCGCATTCTCGATCACTGAGTGGTTGACCTCGCCTGCGGAGACCACGGCCTGGAGCCTCGCAACCGTGCTCTGGCTCGCGATCTCGCCACCGGCATGGCCGCCCATACCGTCTGCGACGATGAACAGAGGATACTCGGCAAGGAAAGCGTCCTGGTTCGTCTCTCTGCGGCGCCCTTGATCGGTGATACCCGACCAGGACAGCAACAGCGGGCGCTGCGCAACCGTGATGCGGTGCGTCTTCGTCTCAGCCACGTGCTGCCTCCGATGGACCTGCGACGGATCGGGCGGTTGCAGGATACTCACACATCGTAGTAGAAGTCGCTCCCACCGCGGTCACACTCGCGCGCCGGGATCGACAGGAAGCGGAAACAGATCGTCGATGATCGCGAGCTCGAGAGCATCCGGACGCCAGGCGTCGCCTGCCGCCGCGTTCGCTTCGACCTGTGCAGCCGAGGTCGCTCCGGCGATGACGCTCGAGACAGCCGAGTGAGACAGCAGCCAGCCGAAAGACGCCTCCACCATGCTGATGCCGCGCTCATCGCAGAAGCTGCGGAATGCGTCGAGAGCATCCCAGGGTGCGCTCTCCCACACATGGCGACGCGCCGACATGATCCGGCTGGACTCCGGCCCTCCCTCACGACTGAACTTTCCTGTGAGCAGGCCATTGTGCAGAGGGAAGTAGGGGAAGAATCCGAGCTGGTACCGCTCCACCGCAGGCAGTACTTCCCGCTCAGCAGCTCGCGCGAGCAGGGAGTAGTGGTTCTGCGCGGAGATGAATCTGCCGGTCGAGCGCTCCCTCGTCGTGAACTCCGCCTCAGTAATCTGCCAACCCGTGAAATTGGAATGCCCGAAGTAGCGGATCTTGCCCTCGCGCACGAGGTCATCGAGCGCATCGGTGGTCTCTGCGATCGGCGTCTCCGGGTCGGGAAGATGCAGCTGATAGAGATCGATCCAGTCCGTGCGCAGCCGCCTCAAGGACTCATCGACGGCGCGCCGTACATATCGCCGCGAGCCGCGCGCCGCGGGGAACGCATAGCCCATGTCGCGTTCCTGACCGAACTTGGTCGCGAGCACCACACGCTCGCGACGCCCCTCGAGGGCTTCTCCCATCAAAGTCTCGCTCGCGCCGGGCACTGCCCCGTACATGTCGGCGGTGTCGAAGAAGGTGACACCGTTGGCGAGAGCCGCGTCGATCACCTCGCGCGTGCCTGCCAGTGTCTCAGTCGCTGTTCCGGCCCGCCCGAAGTTGTTGCAGCCGAGGCCGGTGGATGAGACGAGAAGACCAGAGGCACCGACACGGCGCTGTGACAAGAGCATGCATTCCACGTTAGTGGCCCCTGCCGATCCAAGGCCATCCGGAACAGCACAGAGCCCCCGACCGAAGTCGAGGGCTCTGTTTCAGACGATCACGCCGGAGGCTGCGTGGGATCCGTCGGCGGTGCCGGCGGAGCTGCGGGCGGTGCCGGCGGAGCTGCAGGCGGCGCGGTGGGAGGTGCCGGCGGGGCCGTCGGCGGTGCTGCCGGAGGAGCCGGCGGAGTCGTCGGCGGCACCGGGGGCACGGGAGCACCTGTCGCGGGGGCCGCAGGACCAGCCGGCGGAGCGTATCCGGGCTGCGCCGGCGGTGCATAGCCCGGCTGCGCGGGCGGGGCGTAGCCCTGAGGCGCACCGTATCCCGGAGCCGCTGCAGGAGCGGGCTTGGGCTGGACCGGGATTCCCTGCCAGACCGTGTTGTCGCCGAGGAAGCCGTTGTTCGCCCACGGAGCGGGCGCGACATTCGTGTTCCAACGCGACTTGTCGAAGGCGTTGATACCCAGCCAGATGAGCACGCCGACGCCGGGGATCAGACCGAACAGGATCCAGACGGCATCCTTCTGCAGCTTGAGGCCCACACGCCATCCGACGATGACGAGGACCGCGATGTAGGCGATCCACGAGATGTAGTTGAGAATCGGGATGACGTTGATGACGATGGCACCCAGCATCACCCACGGTGAGACGTCACCGAGCTTGGCGAGGACCATCGCGTTGTAGACGGGCACCCACGCCCGCCACTTGCCTTCGACTCCGGCCTTCTCGAAGATCTTCATCAGGAAGAGCGACGAGAGGATGTAACCCGCTGCCGCGAAGATGAGGCCGAAGACGATCAGGATGCCGAAAACGGCCAACGAGCCTGTGTCGTAATAGTCGTACATGATCCCCTCCGGATCCGGTGTACGGCACAGATCGCGCCGCGTGACAACCATAGCGGGACATCACAAGCGGGCAAAGGGCCCACGCGGAGTGATTCACACGCGGACATCCGCGGTCACTCTTCGACGACCAGCTCCAGAACATCCGGCTGCTCGCCGTCGCGGAGGACGATCCCCTTCTTCTTCGCCCACGAGTGGAACCCGCGTAGGGAACCGACGCGCGGGCGGTCCTCGGCGATCGCACGCACGAGCAGACCCTTGGACTTCTTGTTGAAGTGGTTGAGGGCACGTCCGTGCGCGGTCACGACCCGGACATAGGCCGACGGCACCGCCACCGGCACAGGACCGAGAGCCACATATGCTTCGCTCCGCAGGTCGAGCACGAACGAAGGCGCCTCCTCCTCGATCGCCGCAGATGTGACTTCCGCCCAATGCCGACGCAGCGCAGGGATCCCCGGGAGCGAGATGCCGGCCGCGAGCCGGTAGGTCGGCACCGCGTCGAGTGCCCCGACGGGCCCCAGTGGAGCACTGTGGATCCAGACATGCTCCCCCAGCCACCGACGGGATGCGGTGGAGAGGGTACGGGCATCGAGAGCGTCGAAGAGCACGCCCGTGTACCGGTCGATCGCGGGCATGGTGGGCGCGGACTTCACCTCGCGATTGTGCACGACGTCGCCACGCTGCCGCTCGCTCAGTTTGAGCACTCGACGCGCAGCATCCTCATCTGCGGCGAGATCGATCAGGGCTTCGAGAACAGCGGAGCGATGCTCATTCAAAGACGGAAGTGCGAGCGCGCCGAGGTCGAGCGGTGAGCCGTCACCGCCTTCGCGTTTCGTCTCCGACGGAGGGAGCAGGATCTTCATGACACCTCGGGGATGCAGACGCGTCCGCCTCGGAACCCACGAGGGGTGCCGAGGCGGACGCGACGAAACGGTAGTTGCTAGGCGATGAGAGCCGCGTTGCCGGCAACGATCGTCAGGGTGTCGCCCTCCATGGAGAGGAACCCGTCCTGTGCGTTGGCCAGCACCTTGGTGCCATCCGACTGCGTGATGCGGACCTGGCCTTCGGCGAGGATGGCCAGCACCGGCTCATGGCCGGTCATGAAGCCGATCTCACCCTCGACGGTCTTGGCGACCACGAGGCTCGCCTCTCCCGTCCAGACCTCCGCGTCTGCGGAGACGAGGCTGACATGCAACGCCATGGTCAGCCGTTCTCCTTCTGGATCTTCGCCCACTGCTCTTCGACGTCGGAGATGCCACCGACGTTGAAGAAGGCCTGCTCGGCCACGTGGTCGAAGTCACCGCGGGTGATCGCGTCGAACGACTCGATGGTCTCCTTCAGCGGGACGGTCGAACCCTCGACGCCCGTGAACTTCTTGGCCATGTAGGTGTTCTGCGAGAGGAACTGCTGGATACGACGTGCACGCGACACGACGATCTTGTCTTCCTCGGAGAGCTCGTCGACACCGAGGATCGCGATGATCTCCTGCAGTTCCTTGTTCTTCTGGAGGATCTGCTTGACCGTCGTGGCGACGCGGTAGTGGTCCTCGCCCAAGTAGCGGGGGTCCATGATGCGCGACGTCGAGGTCAGCGGGTCGATGGCCGGGTACAGACCCTTCGATGCGATCTCACGAGAGAGCTCGGTCGTCGCGTCGAGGTGGGCGAACGTGGTCGCCGGAGCCGGGTCGGTGTAGTCATCGGCGGGAACGTAGATCGCCTGCAGCGAGGTGATCGAGTGACCGCGCGTCGAGGTGATGCGCTCCTGGAGCACACCCATCTCATCGGCCAGGTTCGGCTGATAACCCACGGCGGAGGGCATGCGGCCCAGCAGCGTGGAGACCTCGGAACCGGCCTGCGTGAAGCGGAAGATGTTGTCGATGAAGAGCAGCACGTCCTGCTTCTGCACGTCACGGAAGTACTCCGCCATCGTCAGAGCCGAGAGGGCGACGCGCAGACGCGTTCCCGGCGGCTCGTCCATCTGGCCGAAGACGAGGGCCGTCTTGTCGAAGACACCCGCCTCTTCCATCTCGTGGATCAGGTCGTTGCCCTCACGGGTGCGCTCACCGACACCGGCGAACACCGACACACCACCGTGGTCCTGCGCGACGCGCTGGATCATCTCCTGGATGAGGACGGTCTTGCCGACACCGGCGCCACCGAACAGACCGATCTTTCCACCCAGCACGTACGGCGTCAGGAGGTCGATCGACTTGATGCCGGTCTCGAACATCTGAGTCTTGGACTCGAGCTGGTCGAAGTTCGGCGCCTTGCGGTGGATCGGCCAGCGCTCGGTGACCTCGATCGTCTCGCCGGGCTCGATGTTGAGCACCTCGCCGATGACGTTGAAGACCTTGCCCTTGGTCACGTCGCCGACGGGGACCGAGATGGCCTCGCCGGTGTCGCGGACTTCCTGGCCACGGACGATGCCGTCGGTCGGGTTCAGTGCGATGGCGCGGACGAGGTCGTCGCCGAGGTGCTGAGCGACCTCGAGCGTGATCTCGGTGGACTCTTCGCCCATCGCGATCGTGGTCTTCAGCGCGTTGTAGATGTCGGGGATCGAGTCATGAGGGAACTCGATGTCGACAACCGGACCGTTGACGCGTGCGACGCGCCCGACGACCGCGGTCGCCGGCTGGTCAGCCGGAGCGGTGAGGGTCATTTTCGTCTCTTTCCTGATGGTCTATTTGCTCGAGAGGGCGTCGGCGCCGCCGACGATCTCGGCGATCTGCTGCGTGATCTCCGCCTGACGCGCGTTGTTGCGCAGGCGGGTGTAGTCGGTGATGAGCTTGTCGGCGTTGTCGCTGGCCGACTTCATCGCCTTCTGCGTCGCCGCCTGCTTTGCGGCAGACGACTGCAGGAGAGCGTTGAAGACACGGCTCTGGATGTACACCGGCAGGATGGCGTCGAGAACGGTCTCGGCATCCGGCTCGAACTCGTACAGCGGGTAAACGGTGTTACCGGCTTCCGACTCATCGGCTTCCGTGATCTCCAGCGGGAGCAGACGCACGGACTCGGGCGACTGCGTCATCATGCTGACGAAACGGTTGTACACGAGGTGGATCTCATCCACGCCGCCGTCCAGTCCCCCACGGGAGAATGCTTCGAGCAGCGTGGCCGAGATCTCCTCGGCGGTGTGGAACGTCGGGGTGTCGGTGTCACCTGTCCACTCCGCAGCGGCGGCGAGGCGACGGAACTGGAAGTATCCGACCGCCTTGCGACCGACGAGGTAGAAGACGGGCTCCTTGCCCTGCCCACGCAGGAGCTCAGCCACCTCGAGACCCTCACGGAGGATCTGCGAGTTGAAGGCTCCTGCGAGACCGCGGTCCGAGGAGAAGATCACGACCGCAGAGCGGGTGATGTTCTCGGACTCGCGGGTCAGCGGGTGATCCACGTTCGAGTGCGTCGCGACGGCCGACACGGCCCTCGTCACGGCTCGCGCGAAGGGTGTGGACGCTTTGACGCGTGCCATCGCCTTCTGGATGCGCGAAGCCGCGATGAGTTCCATCGCCTTCGTGATCTTCTTGGTCGTCTGAGCAGAAGAGATCTTCTGCTTGTAGACCCTGAGTTGAGCGCCCATATGTCAGTACCTCACGCGGTTACGCGCGACGACCCTTGACGATCTTCTCCTGGTTGACGTCCTCAGCCTCGGCTGCAGCGTGCTCCTCGTGGCCCGGAGCGCCGATGCCGGCACCCTTGCCACCCTGGAACTCCAGGATGAACGCGTCGGTGTGCTTCTCGAGCTCTGCGACCGTGTCGTCGTCGAGGACGTTGGTCTCGCGCAGGGTGTCGAGCACCTTGGTGTTGCGACGCAGGTAGTCCAGCAGCTCGCGCTCGAAGCGCAGAACATCGGAGACCTCGAGCGAGTCGAGCTTGCCCTTGGTTCCGGCCCAGATCGAGACGACCTGCTCTTCGACGGGGTACGGCGAGTACTGCGGCTGCTTGAGCAGCTCGGTGAGGCGCGCACCGCGGGAGAGCTGACGACGCGAAGTCGCGTCGAGGTCGGATGCGAACATCGCGAAGGCTTCGAGCGAGCGGTACTGCGCGAGCTCCAGCTTCAACGTGCCCGAGACCTTCTTGATCGACTTGACCTGCGCGTCACCACCGACTCGCGAGACCGAGATACCCACGTCGACGGCCGGACGCTGGTTGGCGTTGAAGAGGTCGGACTGAAGGAAGATCTGGCCGTCGGTGATCGAGATCACGTTGGTCGGGATGTACGCCGAGACATCGTTCGCCTTGGTCTCGATGATCGGAAGACCCGTCATGGAACCGGCGCCGAGCTCGTCGGACAGCTTCGCGCAACGCTCCAGCAGACGCGAGTGCAGGTAGAAGACGTCACCCGGGTAAGCCTCGCGGCCCGGCGGGCGGCGCAGGAGGAGGGAGACGGCACGGTAGGCCTCAGCCTGCTTCGACAGGTCGTCGAAGATGATGAGGACGTGCTTGCCGCCGTACATCCAGTGCTGACCGATGGCGGAACCCGTGTAAGGAGCCAGGTACTTGAAGCCGGCGGGGTCGGATGCCGGAGCTGCCACGATCGTGGTGTACTCCAGGGCACCGGCCTCTTCGAGCGCACCCTTCACCGAAGCGATGGTGGAGCCCTTCTGACCGATGGCGACGTAGATGCAGCGAACCTGCTTGTTGACGTCGCCCGACTCCCAGTTGGCCTTCTGGTTGATGATCGTGTCGATCGCGATGGCCGTCTTGCCGGTCTGGCGGTCGCCGATGATCAGCTGACGCTGGCCACGGCCGACCGGGATCATCGCATCGATGGCCTTGATGCCGGTCTGCATCGGCTCGTGCACCGACTTGCGCTGCATGACGCCGGGCGCCTGCAGCTCGAGTGCGCGAACGCTCTCGGTCTCGATCGCGCCAAGTCCGTCGATCGGGTTGCCGAGCGGGTCGACCACGCGGCCGAGGTAGCCGTCGCCGACCGGAACCGAGAGGACCTCGCCGGTACGGGTGACTTCCTGACCTGCCTGGACACCGGTGAACTCGCCGAGGACGACGACACCGATCTCGTGCTCGTTGAGGCTCTGTGCGAGACCCTTGGTGCCGTCGGCGAAGATCACGAGCTCGTTCGCCATGACGCCGGGAAGTCCCTCGACGTGCGCGATGCCGTCGGCGGCGTCGATGACGGTGCCGACCTCGGTCGCCCCGGCCCCGGAGGGCTCGTATGCTGCGGCGAAGTCCTTCAGCGCGTCACGGATGACGTCGGGGCTGATCGATAGTTCTGCCATTGTCTTCCCTTTGTATCTGGGTGCGCGGTTCCCCGCGCGAAGTCGTGTTAGCCCGCGAGCTTCTGGCGAAGGTCTGCGAGTCGTGCGGAGATGCTGCCGTCGATGACGTCATCGGCGATCTGCACTCGCAGACCTCCGACGACAGCAGGGTCGATGACGACGTTGAGGGATACCTGACCGGCGTAGCGACGCGAGAGCGAGTCGCTGAGACGGGCGCGCTGCGCGTCGCTGAGGGCTGCCGCGGTGTGCACCGTGGCGACAACGCGGCCGCGCTGGCTCGAGACGATGCTCATCGCCCGATTCAGAAGTCGCCGAACACGGCGCCCGCGCGGCTGGCGCACGAGAGACGTGATGATCAACTTCGAGGCCGCACCGGTGGAGCCTGCGGCCAGCAGACGCTCTACGAGCGCGACCTTCGCTTCTTCTCCCCCGAGGCGGCTGCCCAGGGCGAGCTCGAGCTCGGGATTGGTCGCGATCACACGAGAGAAGCTGAACAGCTCTCCCTCGATGTCCGTGCCCGGCTCCGCGATCGCTGCGGCGCTGATCGCGAGTTCCTCGATACCGTCCACCAGCTCACCGGCGTTCGACCAGTGCTCAGCGACAGCAGCCTTGAGAACACTCAGAGCGTCTGCAGAGAACCCGCCGAACACCGCGGCGACGACGGACTGTCGTGCCGCGGCGGGAGCGGAAGGATCAGCAAGCGCGCCGCTCAGCTGGGACGACCCGCTCACGGCACCGGCGGCAGCGAAGAGCTCCCGCGCGGTGTCGAGGGAGACGTCCTTCGCTGCGGCAAGCGTCTTGATGGATGCCGCGAGTGCCTGAGTGGTCGCGCTGCCCATTACTGAGCCGCCTTCTCGGATGCCTCGAGCTCGGCGAGGAAGCGGTCGACGACAGCCGTCGCACGTGCGTCATCGGAGAGCGTCTCACCGACCACGCCACCGGCGAGGTCGATCGCGAGCGTTCCGACCTCGCTGCGCAGCGACACCAGAGCGGTCTGACGCTCTGCCTCGATCTGCGTGTGCGCGGTGGCGGTGATGCGTGCAGCCTCGGTGGATGCGGCATCCTTCGCCTCGGCGACGATCTTCTTGCCGTCCTCGCGGGCGGCCTCACGGATCTCGCCGGCCTCGGTACGCGCCTCAGCGAGCTGACGCGTGTACTCCTCGAGTGCCGCCTCCGCCTGCTTCTGCGCCTCGTCGGCCTTGGCGATGTTGCCCTCGATGGCGGCGGACCGCTCATCGAGCATCTTCGTCAGCTTGGGAAGGGCGACCTTCCACACGACGAGGAGGATGACGATGAACCAGAGGCCCGACCAGATGATGTCGTACCACGCAGGGATGAGAGGGTTGTTCGGCTCACCCTCTGCTGCGAGGTTCGTGACAAGAGCGTTCAGCATCCTGTCTCCTTCAGAAGTCGGTGAGGATTACGGGAAGGGGATGAATGCGACGGCGATGCCGACGAACGCAAGCGCCTCGGTGAAGGCGATACCGATCCACATGAGGACCTGGAGACGGCCGGCCAGCTCGGGCTGACGGGCGACGCCCTCGATGGTCTTGCCGACGACGATGCCGACGCCGATGGCCGGGCCGATGGCTGCGAGACCGTAGCCGACAGTTCCGAGGTGACCGTTGATTTCAGCGAGAACCGTAGTAGCGTCCACGGGTTTTTCCTTTCGTTGGGTGGGAAGGCTGATGCCTACCCGCTCAGTGCTCTTCTGCGACCGCGAGCTGGATGTAGACCGCGGTGAGGACGGTGAAGACGTATGCCTGGAGAACGGCGACCAGAATCTCGAAGAGAGTGAAGGCGCCGCCGAAGGCGAGGGTTCCGACACCGAGTGCGGCCCAGCCGCCGCCTGCGGTGAAGAAGAAGAACTGGGTCGCGGAGAACGCGAGGACCAGGATCATGTGCCCGACGACCAGGTTCATGAGAAGACGCAGCGTCAGTGTGACGGGGCGCAGGATGAACGTCGAGATGAGCTCGATGATCGCCACGATCGGCAGCGCTGCCGCAGGAACGCCCTGGGGGAACAGCGAGTTCTTGAAGAACTTGAAACCGTGGCGCTTCATGCCGGCGTAGATGAAGGTCACGTAGCTGACGACTGCGAGCGTGAGCGGAACGGCGACGATGGCCGTTCCCGGCATGTTCAGGAACGGGATGATCCCCGTGATGTTCATGAACAGGACCATGAAGAAGATCGTGGTCAGGATCGGCAGGAAGCGGTCGCCGTCCTTGCGCCCGAGCATGTCGTGGGCGACATTGGTCCGGACGAAGCCGAGCCCCATCTCGGTCAGGCTCTGGAAACGCCCCGGCACCACCTTCATGCGGCGGGTGCCGAGCCAGAGGAACAGCACCACGGCGATCACCGCGAGCAGCTGCACCAGATGGATCCGGTTCACAGGGATGGGTCCGACGTAGAAGAGGATCTCAGGGAAGAAATCGTCGATCGAAGGGCCGTGGAACTCGCCGTCGGAGGCGAGTCGGGGGGTCAGGGTCGCAGCAAGATTGAACAGCGCGGGCTCCAGCTTCGGGGCACCGGTCTAAACCGGGGCGACGATGGTCGGTGTGCTACACAGCGCAAGCGCTCGCGGGCGAGCGGCGGGCACGTTTCAACACTATCAGAATCTGAGGGTCCCCTAAGACCGCGGGCCGCCGTCGACGGGTCCTTCTTCGATGTGATTCGCCGCACCGGGGGCCCGGTCTTCGGGGACCTCGGTCGGGAGCGAGATGTCGCTGACGTTCGGCAGGCGCATGCTGGTGAGCACGATCACATCGATTGCGAGCGACATCAGCACGCCCGCGACGATCGAGAGGAAGAACACCATCGGCTGCAGCCACGGTTGCCCGGCGAGCAGGATCATCGCGACGACGAAAAGCCCGAGCTTGAGCAGCCAGCCTCCGAGGACGATGGCGAAGAACAGCTGCACGTAGATCGGATCGCCGTACCAGCGATTGGCGATCAAGATGCTGGCGCCTGTGATGGAGAGGAAGAGTGCAGCCAGCAGCACGCCGAGCAGCCCGCTCACGAGCCCCTCCCCCTGAGCGACGAGGAAGCCGATGCCACCCGCGACGACCGCGAGCACCACGGTGGCGACTCCCGACCAGATGAGGGTGCGGCGGAGGATCGGTGTACTGGAAACGGGGCTCGGGCTCATCAGGACTCCACGGGTGTCGGATCGGGTTCGGCATCCGCTGCGCTCTTACTGCGGCGGGTGGGGCTCAGCGTGACGACGAGGCAGGCGGCGATGCCCACGACCCCGAAGCCGACTCCCGGCAGATACTGACCGGGCCAGTCCTCCCGAGCACCGACATACATGAGCAGGACGGCAAGCGAGACGACCGCAGTCCAGGCGTAGAAGATGAGCACGGCGTCACGGTCGCGGTGTCCGAGATCGAGCATCCGGTGATGCAGGTGCTTCCGGTCGGGCGAGAACGGGGATCGTCCGGCGCTCATCCGTCGCAGCACTGCGAGCCCGAAGTCGAGAAGGGGCAGCAGGACGACGAGCAGGGGAAGCAGGATCGGCAGGAACGCACCCACCAGCTGCGAACGCCCGAGACGCTCGGGATCGAGGGCAGACGGGTCCATCTGCCCGGTGATCGCGATCGCCGACGTCGCCATCAGCAGACCCATCACCAGTGCTCCGGAGTCGCCCATGAACAGCTTCGCCGGGCTCCAGTTCAAAGGGAGGAAGCCGAGGCATGCCCCGATGAGGACGGCCGCGATGAACGTGGAGAGATTGAAGTAGCTGGAGGCGCCCGAGTCGCGCGTGAAGATGTAGGAGTACGCGAAGAAGACGCCGTTCGAGATCAGGCACACCCCCGCGACGAGTCCGTCGAGGCCGTCGATGAAGTTCACCGCGTTCATCACGATGACGATCGCGAACATGGTGATGGTGATGCTCAGCCAGCTCGAGACCACGATCAGGTCGCCGAACGGCAGCGACAGGATCTGCAGTCCGCCGCCGACCGTGATGATCCCGGCGGCAAGGAACTGGGCGCCCAGCTTGATCATCCAGTCGATGTCCCAGAGATCGTCCACCACGCCGATGATCGCGATCAGCAGTGAGGCTCCGAGGATCGACCACATGGTCTGCGGCGGGATCCAGATGCTCTGGAAGAAAGGGTTCAGGGCGGAGAACCCGAATGCTGCGGCGATGCCGAGGAAGATCGCGACACCGCCGAGGCGAGGCTTGGGAGTGGTGTGCACATCACGATCACGGATCGCGGGGTACAGCTTGAACCGGAGGCTCAGCTTCCACACCGCCCAGGTCAGCGCGAACGTGATCGCAGCGGTGAGGAGGATCGTGAAGAGATACTGCTTCACGAATCCCCGTCCTGCTCCTGCGCATGCTCGTGACCCGAGTGCTGCTCCTCGGGCTCGAGCAGATCGCCGAGCACCTCCTGCAGCTGTTCACGGGTCACTGCGCCTTCTCGGAGGATGCGCACGACCCCGGGTTCGGAATCCGCGCCCCGACGTACCAGAGAGGTCGCGTCGACGATGGTGGAGGCGATGCCGTCCTTGCTCAGACCGTCTGCGAGGTAGACCGCGACGCTGTCGCCCAGCATCTTCTCGGCGTCCAGGGCCGAGATGGCGGCGGCCTGGCCGGTGAGGTTCGCACTGGAGACGGCGAGAGGACCGGTCTCGGCCAGCAGTTCGAGGGCGACGCGTCCTTCCGGCATCCGGACCGCCACGGTTCCGAGGGTCTCCCCGAGGTCCCACACCAGCGAGGGCTGCGCGGGAAGCACGATCGTGAGTCCGCCCGGCCAGAACGCCTCGACGAGACGCTCCACCGGCTCGGGAACGGACTCGGCCAGGGCAGCGAGCGTCTCCTTCGTGCCGATCAGCACGGGCGGCGGCTGATCGCGACCTCGGCCCTTCGCGTCCAGCAGCCGCTGGACGGCGGTCGCGGAGAAGGCGTCGGCGGCGACGCCGTACACCGTGTCTGTGGGGATGACGATGAGGTCGCCACGGCCGATCGCCTGGCGCGCGTGGCGCATGCCGGCGAGCAGCTGCGACTCGTCGCTGCAGTCGAAGATGGTTGACATGACGGTTCGATTCTATGCGGCACGGATGATGCGGATGCTCTGAGTCAGCTGATCAAGGTCGGAGCGCGGTGGTGGTGCGATCCCGCGAGGTCAGGTCGCGATGCGTCGATGCCGCACGCCAGCCGTCTGCGGTGAGGATCTCTCTGATCGATTCCCCCTGCAGTTCGCCGTGCTCGATGACGAGCAGACCACCGGAGCGCAGCAAGCGGAGGGCCCGCGAGCTGAGGACCCGCACGATGTCGAGGCCGTCCTCTCCCCCGTACAGCGCCATGGCCGGGTCGAAGAGCCGTACCTCGGGATCGCGCGGGATGGCGGCGTCCGGCACGTACGGCGGATTCGAGATGACCACGGATGCCGTGCCGTCGAGCTCGGGGAACGCCTCGCCGAGGTCCGAAAGGATGAGCGTGAGGTTCTCGACCCCCTCGACGTTCCGGCTGGCCCAGGCATGAGCGTCTTCGGAGAGCTCAGCGGCGAAGATGCGCGCGTGCGGCACCTCGGTGGCCATCGCGAGGGCTATCGCGCCGCTGCCGGTGCCGAGATCGACGCCGATCGGTGCGGGTTCGGCCGAGTTCAGCAGTTCGTCGATCGCGTACTGCACGACGGTCTCGGTCTCGGGCCGCGGCACGAAGACTCCGGGCCCCACCGACAGCTCGAGATGCCGGAACGGCGCGGTGCCGGTGATGTGCTGCAACGGCTCTCGCGCCGCCCGCCTGTCCACCAGGGCGTCCAGTGTCGCAGCAGCCTCGTCGTCGATGCCGTCGCCGCGGATGATCGCCGCTTGAATCTCGCCCCGACGGTGGCCGAGCACGTGGCCTGCGAGAAGCTCGGCGTCGACGAGTGGATCCGGGACTCCGGCGTCAGCCAGGCGCTGCGCCGTCGAGCGGACGACCGCGGCGAGGGAGATGTCAGACATGGGTTCAAGCGTAGAGTGCGAGCAGCCGTCACAAAGCCTCCTCCATAGGTCCCCTCCCCTAGGCTGGTCCGGCAGCGACCCCCGCACAGGAAGGCTCCTCATGCCCGGTATCCACTCCGACATCACGACCGCTTTCGGCAACACGCCGCTCGTTCGCCTGAACCGGGTGACCGAGGGCCTCGGGGCCACCGTTCTCGCCAAGCTCGAGTACTACAACCCGGCCTCGAGCGTGAAGGACCGCATCGGCATCGCGATGATCAACGCCGCCGAGGCATCGGGCGAGCTCCTCCCCGGGGGAACGATCGTGGAGTCGACCAGCGGCAACACCGGAATCGCCCTCGCGATGGTCGGCGCCGCACGCGGCTACCGCGTCATCCTGACGATGCCCGCCTCGATGTCGAAGGAGCGTCGGATCCTGCTGAAGGCGTTCGGCGCGGAGATCGTACTCACCGACCCCACCAAGGGCATGAGCGGGGCGATCGAGGAGACCAAGCGCATCGTCGCCGAGACTCCCGGTGCGATCTGGATCCGCCAGTTCGAGAACGCAGCGAACCCGCAGATCCACCGCGAGACCACGGCGCAGGAGATCCTCCGCGACACCGACGGCGCCGTCGACATCCTCGTGGCCGGCGTCGGCACCGGCGGAACCGTGACAGGTACCGGCCAGGCGCTCAAGGCCGCGAAGCCCGGCGTCCAGGTGATCGCCGTGGAGCCCAAGGACTCACCCGTCCTCACCGAGGGACACCCCGGCCCGCACAAGATCCAGGGCATCGGCCCGAACTTCGTCCCCGACGTGCTCGACCGCGAGGTGCTCGACGAGATCCTCACCGCCGAGTTCGACGAGTCCATCCGTGTCGCGCGTGAGCTCGCCGCCAAGGAGGGCCTGCTCGTCGGCATGTCGTCCGGTGCGGCCGTCGCCGCCGCACTGAAGGTCGCGGCCCGTCCCGAGAACGCCGGCAAGACGATCGTCGTCATCATCCCCGACACCGGTGAGCGCTACCTCTCCACCGCGCTGTTCGAGGACCTGCGCGAAAGCTGAGACCGTCGATGGGCATGATCGGGCGAATGCGCGAGGACATCGCGGCGGCTCGCCTCAGGGATCCGGCCGCGCGCAGCGGCGTCGAGGTCGCTCTGCTGTACCCCGGACTGCACGCCATCTGGGCGCACCGCATCTCGCACGCGCTCTGGCGCCGTCGCCTGCGCCTGCTCGCACGTGCAGGCTCGCAGGTCTCGCGCTGGCTGACCGGGATCGAGATCCACCCCGGCGCGCGGATCGGCCGACGCTTCTTCATCGACCACGGCATGGGCGTGGTGATCGGCGAGACCGCAGTGGTGGGTGACGACGTGATGCTCTACCACGGCGTAACGCTCGGCGGACGCACACGAACCTCGGGCAAACGGCATCCCACGCTCGGAAACGGGGTGGCGGTGGGCGCCGGCGCCAAGATCCTCGGCGCCGTCACGATCGGGGCAGGCTCCGTGGTCGGTGCGAATGCGGTGGTCACTCGTGATGCCCCGGCCGACAGCATCCTCGTCGGCGTCCCGGCGAAGCCTCGTCATCGCACGGTCGGCGAAGACACCAGGGCCCTGCTCACCGCGCCGGACCACTACACGATCTGAGCAGGCCGGAGCCTGAGGCCTACTTGCGTGCGGTCTTGACCGACTCGACCTTCTTGCGAAGGAAGATGAGCGGGAGCAGGACGCTGCCGAGGGCCGTGATCAGCCACACGATGACCGACCCGAGCAGCCAGCCGGTCAGATCGGTGATCCGCAGTCCTCCGATGGGCAGCAGCACGACGATGATGAGGGAGATCAGCGTCGAGAAGATCCCGATGCCGCCCATCAGCACCGGCGCGTAGCGTGTGGCGATCTTGCCCACCCAGGGCGAGAGCACGCTCTGCAGGATCGCGAAGATCAGGATGCAGATGACGAAGCCCCACCACTTGTCCCACTCGATCTCGAAACCATCGAGCAGGAGGTCTGCGGCGATGAGGCCGAGACCGGCGGACACGACGTACATCAGGCCGCGGAACAGAAGTGTGATCACGGGCTGAGCATATCGCCCCGCATGCCGAGACTCACTGCGCCACGAAGAACGGGACGGCACCGGTCAGGATGCCGACAGCGAGCATGACCAGCGACACGATCACCGCGCGCCACAGCACCTTGCGGTGGTGGTCACCGAGGTTCACGCTCGCAAGCGAGACCAGGAGCAGGATCGCCGGCACGAGCGGGCTCTGCAAATGCACGGGCTGACCGGTGATCGATGCCCTCGCCATCTCGACCGGGTCGATGCCGAAGCTCGCCGCACTCTGCGCGAGCACGGGGAGGATGCCGAAGTAGAACGCGTCGTTCGACATGAAGAAGGTGAACGGGATCGACAGGACACCCGTGATCGGGGCGAGGAACGGGCCGAGCGCCGGCGGGAGCACGTTCGTGATCCAGGTCGCCATCGCATCGACCATCCCCGTACCGGTGAGAACGCCCACGAGGACTCCGGCTGCGATGACCATGGAGACCACACCCACGATGCTCGGTGCGTGCGCGACGATCTCCGACGCCTGATCTTTGATGCCCCGGAAGTTGATGACCAGCGCGATGCCGGCACCCACCATGAACACGTAGGGCAGCGGGAGGATGTCGAGCACCAGGAGCACCATCACCGCGACCGTGAGCACCAGGTTGAACCAGATGAGCTTCGGGCGGAGGGTCGGGCGAGCAGGATCCAACATCGTGTCTGCCATCGCGGTGTCGGCGGGATCGACGTTCGCCGCTGAGACCGGAGCGCGTCCACCGGCGACGACCACGAGGTTGCCCGTGCGCAGCGAGGCACGCGCGCCCGGCTTGGGCTCAGCGCCCCGGAAGATCTTCGGCACCGTCGACAGGGAGCCGCCGTCGGCACCCGCGAGCAGCCCATCGGAGCCGAGGCGACCGAGTCGACGGCGCTCCTGGAGTCCCAGAATCCACGCGAAGCCGAGCGTCACGATGAGACCTGCCCCGAGTGCAGGGAGCATTGGCACGAAGATGTCGGTCGGCTGCAACCCGAGCGCGGTCGCTGCGCGCACGGTGGGACCGCCCCACGGCACGATGTTCAACGTGCCGTTCATGAGGCCTGCCACGCAGGTGAGCACGACGGGGCTCATGCCCAGACGGAGGTAGATCGGCAGCATCGCCGAGGTGGTGATGATGAACGTCGTCGAACCGTCGCCGTCGAGCGAGACGGCACCGGCGAGGATCGCCGTTCCGAGCACGACCTTCGCGGGATCGTCTCCGAGCAGACGGGTGATCAACCTGATGAGCGGGTCGAACAGCCCGACATCGATCATGATGCCGAAGAACATGATCGCGAACATCAGCAACGCCGCAGTCGGCGCCATCGTGCCGATCGAGTCGAGGATCATGTCACCGAGGCCGAGGCCTGCCCCGGCGAAGAGTCCGAACGCGGTCGGAACGAGGATCAGGGCGACCATGGGCGTGAGGCGCTTCGTCATGATGAGCGTCATGAACGCGAGGACCATCGTGAACCCGAGGAGCACCAGTACCCACTCTGGCGGCACGAACGCCACATCGTACGTCGGCGCCTCTTCGGCGGCCGCGAACAGGCCGGTGAGTGCAGCGGGCATGCATTGACTCCTTCGTCATCGCTCCGTCGTCGACGACGGATCCCGATGAGACTAGGCAATCCTCGAGCTCCGGGTGCGGTATCCCGCATTCACGGCCCTTGTGCGCGTAGCGTGAGTTCTGCGCATATTGCGCACGGAAGGAGCACGGTGTCAGAGATGACAACGACCAGGCCGCGGTTCGCCACGCGCGCGCTGCTGCTGCACCTCGCCACCGTCGCTCTCGTCGTCGCGCTCTGCACCGGCGTCTATCTACTGCTCGCCGTCCAGCAGTTGCGGGCCGAGGCCGAATCCACCGCTCTGGGCATCGCCAGAACCGTGGCGGAGGATCCACAGGTGCGCGCCGAAGTCACCCGCATCTCCTCCTCGGACAGCGAGCCCGATGCCGATGCACTCCGCAACGGCAGCCTGCAGCGCATCTCCACCGATGTCACCTCGCGCACGGGGGCGCTTTTCGTCGTGATCACCGACGACAACGGCATCCGCCTCTCCCATCCCACACCTTCACGCATCGGCGAGGAGGTGAGCACCCCGTACGAGGAGGTGCTCGCCGGCGCGGAGGTCGTCGACTGGCAGACCGGCACCCTCGGCGAGTCCGCACGGGCGAAGGTACCGGTCCGCGACGCGGCCGGGACTCCGGTCGGCGAGGTCAGTGTCGGGTTCGAACGGGCCGGAGTCTTCGATGACCTCCCGCCGCTGCTCGCCGTGATCGGCTGCACGGCGATCGGCGCGCTGGGTCTGGCCTTCCTTGCGTTCCTCCTGCTGCGGCGTCGCTGGGAGCGGCTGACCCTCGGAGTTCAACCGGAAGAGCTCGTGGCACTGGTTCAGAACCAGACCGCGGTGCTCGACGGAGTGGACGACGGAGTGATCGCCATCGACGCGCAAGGGGTGGTGCGGGTGAGCAATGCCGCCGCCGATCGTCTGCTCGATCTCGACGACCCCGTGGGCCGCCCCCTCGACGCCCTCGGTCTTCCCGCGGCCGTACTCGCTGCCGCGCGTGGAGCGATCACGCGCTCCAATGCAATCGTCGGCGACCGGATGCTCTATCTCGACTCGCGTCCTGTGGAGCGCCAGGGCCTCGCGCTCGGCGAAGTGCTGATCGTGCGCGATCGCACCGACCTCGTCGCGCTGACGGAACGCCTGGAGACGGTCCGGACCATGACCGCGGCGTTGCGCGTGCAGCGGCACGAGTTCGCGAACCGCATGCACGTCGCAGCCGGACTCATCGATGCCGATCGGATATCGGATGCTCGCGCCTTCCTCGGCGAGCTCGTGGAACGCGGATCAGTCGCCTTTCCGGTCTCGGGTCTCCACCTCCTCGGGGATCCGTTCCTGCACTCCTTCCTCGGCACCAAGGGCGTGGAGGCGAGTGAGCGAGGTGTCGCGCTGCGGATCGCGGAGGACACCCAGCTGATCGGGAGTGTGATCGAAGCGGAAGACGTCGCGGCCGTTCTCGGCAACCTCGTCGACAATGCCGTGACTGCGGCCGTGTCGGGTGGCCGAGAACCGCGCTGGGTGGAGGTCGCGGTGCTGGACGACGGAGATGCGCTCGTATTCACCGTCTCCGACTCGGGAGCCGGTCTCGGTGACACCGACCAGGCAGCAACCGGACGAGCGGATGACGATACCGCTGACCGCGTGCACGGGCATGGGATTGGCCTGCCTCTCGCCACGGAGATCGCCCGCCGGAGCGGGGGCGATCTCTGGGTGATCGATCCAGGCGGTGACGACCATGGCGCAGTCTTCGCTGCCCGTATCGGCGGAGCCGTCGACCTGTCCCACGGCGAAAAGAAGGAGAAGAAATGACCGAGCCCCTCCGCGCGCTCATCCTCGACGATGATTTCCGCGTGGCCCAGCTGCACCAGAACATCGTCGACGATCACCCTGGCTTCACGGTGACCGAGACGGTGCGCTCGCTGGCCGAGGCTCGGGAGAGCATCCGCTCCTCGCGTCCCGACCTCCTCATCGCGGATGTCTTCCTCCCTGACGGGGACGGCATCGCACTGGTGCGTGACTCCGGAGTCGACGCGATCCTCATCTCGGCGGCCGACGATGCCCCGACAGTGCGCCGAGCTCTGAGGTCCGGTGCGGTGGGCTATCTCGTGAAGCCGTTCGAGCGGAGAGCTCTGTCAGGACTCCTCGACCGGTACTCCCGCTATCGCAACCTCCTCGCCGGCGACCGACCTCTCCGCCAGGAAGACCTCGACAGGGCACTCGCGATCCTGCACGGTGCGGGTGAGTCGATATCGATGTCGCGCTCGGCGACGGAGCAGCTCGTGCTCGCCGCGCTCGGCGACGAGGAGGCCTCGGCGGCAGAGGTCGGCGAACGCGTCGGCATCTCGCGGGCCACTGCACAGCGGCATCTGGCCGCATTGGCGGCCAGGACGATCGTGGAGGTACGCCTCAACTACGGCGCGACCGGACGCCCCGAGCATCGGTACGCAGCGCGCACCTGAGCCGAAGCGACGACGCGCTCGTCAGGAATCGGACCCGACCGCAGCCAGACGTGCTTCCTCGTCGGTCGTGATCGCGCTCTCGATCAGCGGATCGAGTGCCCCGTCCATCACCTGGTCGAGGTTGTAGGCCTTGAAGCCGGTGCGGTGATCCGCGATCCGGTTCTCCGGGAAGTTGTAGGTGCGGATGCGCTCAGAACGATCCATGCCGCGGATCTGCGACCGGCGAGCGTCGGATGCCGCAGCGTCCAGCTCTTCCTGCTGCCTCGCGAGCAGGCGGGCACGCAGCACGCGCATACCGGCTTCACGGTTCTGCAGCTGAGACTTCTCGTTCTGCATGGAGACGACGATGCCCGTCGGCACGTGCGTGATGCGGACGGCGGAGTCGGTCGTGTTCACCGACTGGCCGCCGGGCCCGGACGAGCGGAAGACGTCGATCTTGAGATCGTTCTGGTCGATCTGGATCTCTTCCGGCTCATCGACCTCAGGGAACACCAGCACACCGGTGGTGGAGGTGTGGATGCGGCCCTGCGACTCCGTGGCCGGCACACGCTGCACGCGGTGCACTCCGCCTTCGTACTTCAGGTGCGCCCAGACCCCTTGCGCCGGATCGGACGACGAGCCCTTGATCGCGACCTGAACATCCTTGTAGCCGCCGAGGTCGGACTCGTTGCGCTCCAGCAACTCGGTCTTCCAGCCCTTGGAGGCCGCGTACTGGATGTACATGCGCAGCAGATCGGCGGCGAACAGTGCGGACTCCGCACCGCCCTCCCCCGCCTTGATCTCCATGATCACGTCACGGGCATCATCCGGGTCGCGAGGGATCAGCAGACGCCGCAGACGCTCCTGAGAGTGCTGCAGCTCCTCCTCCATCGCCGGGATCTCCGCGGCGATCGACTCATCCTCGCGAGCGAACTCGCGCGCCGTCTCGAGGTCATCGGTCGCGGCGACCCATGCCTCGTACGCGGCGACGATCCGAGACAGCTCGGCGTAGCGACGATTGACGCGCTTCGCACGGGCGGCGTCGGCGTGCACCGCCGGGTCGGAGAGTTCCTCCTGCACCCGGCGATGCTCGTCGATCAGAGTCTGGACGGACTCGAACACGTCAGCGGCTCAGCGGATGTTGTTGTCGTGCCCGTGCGCGCCCGAGGGGAGCGTGGGGATCGACTTCTGCATCTGCACGAGGAACTCGACGTTCGAGTTGGTCTCCTTGAGCTTGCCGAGCACGACCTCGAGGGCCTGCTGCTGGTCGAGGCCGGCGAGGGCGCGACGCAGCTTCCACGTGATCTTGACCTCATCGGCCGAGAGCAGCATCTCTTCGCGGCGGGTGCTGGACGCGTTCACGTCGACCGCCGGGAAGATGCGCTTGTCCGCGAGGGCGCGGGACAGACGAAGCTCGCTGTTTCCGGTGCCCTTGAACTCCTCGAAGATGACCTCGTCCATCTTGGAGCCGGTCTCGACCAGCGCCGTGGCGAGGATCGTGAGGGATCCGCCGTTCTCGATGTTGCGCGCAGCACCGAAGAAGCGCTTGGGCGGGTACAGCGCCGAAGCGTCGACTCCACCGCTGAGCACGCGGCCGGAAGCGGGAGCCGCCAGGTTGTATGCCCGGCCGAGACGCGTGATCGAGTCGAGCAGCACGACGACGTCGCGACCGAGCTCGACGAGACGCTTCGCGCGCTCGATGGCGAGCTCGGCGACCGTGGTGTGGTCTTCTGCCGGACGGTCGAACGTCGAGGCGATGACCTCGCCCTTGACCGAGCGCTCCATGTCGGTGACCTCTTCGGGGCGCTCGTCGACAAGCACGACCATGAGGTGGACCTCGGGGTTGTTCTGGGCGATCGCGTTGGCGATCTGCTGCAGGACGATGGTCTTACCGGCCTTGGGCGGCGCGACGATGAGACCGCGCTGGCCCTTGCCGACCGGGGCGACCAGATCGATGATGCGCTGCGTCAGCTTCTCGGGCGCCGTCTCCATGCGCAGGCGCTCCTGCGGGTAGAGCGGGGTGAGCTTGCCGAACTCCACGCGGGTGGCCGCGTCATCGATCGAGAGGCCGTTGATCGAGTCGACCTTGACGAGGGCGTTGTACTTCTGGCGGCCCTGCTGCTCGCCCTCACGGGGCTGCTTGATGGAGCCGACGACCGCGTCGCCCTTGCGGAGGTTGTACTTCTTGACCTGTCCGAGCGAGACGTAGACGTCGCTGGGGCCAGCGAGGTAGCCGGTCGTGCGGACGAAGGCGTAGTTGTCGAGGACGTCGAGGATGCCGGCGATCGGGATCAGGACATCGTCCTCGCCGATCTCGGTGTCGAACTCGTCGGTCGGAACCCCGGTGCGGCGCTTGTTGCGCTGACGGTTGCGGTTGTTGCCACCGGCCTGGTCGTCGTCGGCCGCGGGCTGAGCCTGCTGCTGCTCCTGCGCCGCGCCGTTCTGTCCGCGTCCGCGGTTGCGGCTGCGGCTGCGGTTGCGACCGCGGCCACCCTGCTCCTCGCCACCTTCGGACGAGTCGGAGTCACCGTTCTGCTGAGCCTCGGCGGGCGCGGCGTCGGAGGTGGACTCCGCGGCCGGCTCTGCGGCGGGGGCCTCGGCGTCTGCAGCGGGCTTCTGCGCACCACGACGACCACGGCCGGTCGACTTGGGGGCGGTTTCCGCCGGAGCTTCGGTCACGGCCTCGGCTGCAGGCGCTTCCGCGGGAGCGGCCTCAGCGGCAGGAGCCTCGGCATCCGCCTTCTTCGCACGGCTGCGACGAGGGGCCTTCGCCTTCGGGGCGGCTTCGGTCGCCTCAGCGCCCGCCGGAGCGGACGCGGGGGCTGCCGTTTCAGGTGCGGCGTCGGACTTCGGCGCTGCCTTCTCAGCCTTCTCAGCCTTCGCGGCCTCGGCCTTCTCGGCCTTCGCCGCCGCCGTTGCGGTGCTCGCACGACGCGGTGCGCGCTTTCGCGGCGGGGCGGCCTCGGTCGTCGATGCTGCAGCTGACGCAGGCGCTTCGGCTGCAGGAGCCGACTGGTCGTTCTGGGTCTCGGAGAGGTTCTCCACGAGTACTCCCTTATATGTCATGGGGAATGAGCGTTGAACGCACACAACGGGTGCTGCGCGCGATCGCACGGGCTGACGCTCGGCGCCAGCCAGCCTTGGCACGTGTGCCACAGGGATTTGCGTGCGGGTCTTGCAAGAGTTGCAATGGGGCCAGATTCACGTAGTTACGTGGAGCCCTCCGCTCGAGTCCCCACTGTACCACCACGGACGTCGACTGCGAGCAGGAGCGCCTCCCACGGGGTGTCGGTGACTCGATCGGCAAGCTCGACCGCATCCTGGCGGCTGCCAGGACCGTCGGCGAGTACGAGCACGCTGGGGCCGGCGCCGGAGACGACCGCCGCGAAGCCCGCTGCGCGCAGCGCCTGAACGAGTCGCTGCGTCTCGGGCATGGCACCTGCCCGGTAGTCCTGGTGAAGCCGGTCGGCGGTCGCATCGAGCAGAAGCTCGGGGCTCTGCATCAGGGCCGCGATCAACAGTGCGGAGCGGGACACGTTGAACACCGCATCAGCGGTCGAGACCTGCGGCGGCTGCAGCGACCGCGCCTGCGACGTCGACATCGTGTAGGCGGGAACGAGCACCAGCGGCGACACGCCACGGTGCACGAGGAGCTTCTTGTGCTGCGCCCCGCGTTCTGACATCCAGGCGATGGTCAGGCCGCCGAACAGGGCAGGTGCCACGTTGTCGGGGTGGCCTTCGAGCTCGGTCGCGAGGCGGAGGAGGTCGGTGTCGCCGATCTCAACGTCGCCTTCGAGAAGGCCCTTCGCCGCGAGGACTCCAGCCGCCACGGCAGCCCCCGACGAGCCGAGACCGCGACCGTGCGGGACGCCGTTCTCGGCGACGATCCGCAGACCGGGAACCGGGCGCCCCACATCGGCGAAGACGTGGGCGATCGTACGGACGATCAGGTTCGAGCCGTCGCGCGGGATCTCGGTCGCGCCGGAACCGGTCACCTCGATCTCGAGCTCTCCCGCAGGCAGTGCCGTGACCTGGAGAGTGTCGTAGATGCTGAGCGCCAGGCCGAGCGTGTCGAACCCCGGACCGAGATTCGCGCTCGTCGCGGGGACTCGCACCTCGACGGTTCGTCCTTCGACGGCACGGCCCTCGGCAGGGACGAGAGCCGCTGTCATCGTCACTCGCCTTCCACCCGGAGCACCGAGACCACGCGGGCGACGACCGCACTGTCGGCCAGTGCCTCGACGGTGGCGCTGAGCGCCTGCTCGGTCGCACGGTGGGTGCCGATGATCAAGCGGGCCGTCGGCTCGTCCTCACCCTCGACGGTCTGCACGACCGTCGCTACCGAGACGCCGCCATCGCTGAGGGTCCCGGCGACGGTGGCGAGCACGCCGGGCGCATCCGCGACCTCGAGCGTGATCTGGTAGCGCGTGGTGACGTGCCCGATCGGCACGACCGGGAGGTTCGCCCTGGTGGACTCCCCCACCCCGACGCCGCCGGCGATGTGGCGACGAGCGGCCGAGACCACGTCGCCGAGCACGGCGGATGCGGTCTGCACGCCACCGGCACCCGCGCCGTAGAACATCAGGGAACCGGCGGCCTCGGCTTCGACGAAGACGGCGTTGTTGGCGCCGTGCACGGATGCGAGAGGATGCGACGTCGGCACCAGCGCCGGGTAAACCCGCACCGAGATCGACTCGGCACCGTTCGCCTCGATGCGCTCACACACCGCGAGCAGCTTGATCACGAAGCCCGCGGCGCGCGCCTCCTCGATCATGGATGCCGTGATCGAGGAGATGCCCTCGCGGTACACGGCCTCGAGCGGCACGGCGGTGTGGAAGGCGAGGCTCGCGAGGATCGCCGCCTTCTGCGCGGCGTCATAGCCCTCGACATCGGCGGTCGGGTCGGCCTCGGCATAGCCGAGCCGCTGGGCATCGGCGAGCACATCGGCGAAGTCGGCGCCCTCGGTGTCCATGCGGTCGAGGATGTAGTTCGTCGTGCCGTTCACGATGCCCATGATGCGCACCACCCGGTCGCCGGCGAGCGAGTCGCGCAGCGGGCGGATGATCGGGATCGCCCCCGCGGCAGCGGCTTCGTAGTACACGGACGCGCCAACGCGGTCTGCGGCCTCGAACAGCTCGGGACCGTGCGTCGCCAGCAGCGCCTTGTTGGCCGTGACGACGTCGGCGCCGGAGCCGATCGCCTGCAGGATGCTCGTACGCGCCGGCTCGATGCCACCGATGAGCTCGATCACGATGTCGGCCCCCAGGATCAGCGACTCGGCGTCGGTGGTGAAGAGCTCCTTGGGCAGGTCGACATCACGCGGAGCATCGACGTCGCGCACGGCGATGCCGGCGAGTTCGAGTTCGGCACCGGCACGGTCGGCGAGCTCGTCGCCGTGGCGCAGCAGGAGCGCCGCGACCTGAGAGCCGACCGCTCCGGCACCCAGCAGTGCCACGCGAAGTCGTCGGTATTCAGTCATGGTTGCTCCTTCGGAGGTGGGTCATTGGTCTCCCTCAGGGGCGTACGCCCCGTCGATGCCCGCGTCACGGGCCAGCACGTCGTCGATGGTCTCACCACGGACGATGACCGTCGAGCGTCCGTTGCGGACGGCGACGACTGGCGGACGCGGAACGTGGTTGTAGTTGCTGGACAGCGAGACGCAGTACGCGCCGGTCGCCGGTACGGCGAGCAGATCGCCGGGCACGAGGTCTTCCGGAAGGTACTCGTGGTCGACCACGATGTCGCCGGACTCGCAGTGCTTGCCGACCACACGGCTGAGGCGAGGCTCGCCCCCTCCGACGCGCGAAGCGAGTCGTGCGGAGTACTGCGCGCCGTACAGAGCCGGGCGCGCGTTGTCACTCATTCCGCCGTCGACGCTGATGTAGCGGCGCACGGCGCCGGAATCGATCGTCACGTCCTTGGTGGTGCCGACCTCGTAGATCGTGACACCGGCCGTGCCGACGATGGCGCGACCGGGCTCGAACGACAGCGCGGGAACGGGAATGCCCCGGGCGGCGCAGTCCTCCGCCACCGCGGTGATGATGGCGCCCGCGAGTTCCTCGATCGGTGTCGGGTCTTCGACGCGCGTGTAGGCGATGCCGAATCCGCCGCCGAGGTTGAGCTGCGGCACGGGACCGCCTTCGAGCAGCGACGCGTGCAGGTCGAGCACGCGGGAAGCTGATTCGCGGAAACCGGCGACACCGAAGATCTGTGAGCCGATGTGGCAGTGCAGACCGGCGAACACCAGGTCGGGGATCTCGCGGATGCGTGCGACCGCCTTCTCGGCCTCCGGAAGGGGGAAGCCGAACTTCTGGTCTTCGTGAGCGGTGGCGAGGAAGTCGTGGGTCTCGGCATGGACACCGCTGATCACGCGCACCATCACGCGCTGCGTGGCTCCGGTGCGGGCTGTGATCGCCGCGAGCCGCTCGATCTCGATGGCGCTGTCGACGATGATCGTGCCGACGCCGACCTCGACAGCCCGCTCCAGCTCGGTGACCGACTTGTTGTTGCCGTGGAAGCCGATGGAGTCCGCTGCGACTCCGGCCGCGAGGGCGACGGCGAGCTCTCCCCCGGTGCAGACGTCGACGCGCAGTCCCTCATCGACCACCCACCGTGCAACCGTCGTGCAGAGGAACGCCTTGCCCGCGTAGTACACCTGGGCCGTGGTGCCGTTCTCCGCCGCGGCCCTGTCGAAAGCGAGCCGGAACTGCCGCGCGCGACCACGCACCTCGTCTTCGTCGAGTACGAGCAGCGGCGTGCCATAGGTGCGTGCGAGCGTGGCGGCACTGACGCCTGCGATGTCGAGAGCGCCGTCGGCGTCGCGCACCGCGGAGGCGGGCCAGACGCCGTCGGCGAGATCGTTCGCGTCATCGGGGACGGCGAGCCATTCCGGAGCGAGCGAATCGGCAGGGAGAAGCACTGATCACCAATCGTGGGAAGGACCTCGGGCGGGGCGTGCACATCGAGGCTGACCCGATTCTAGGGCACCACCCGGATCACCTTGGCCAGGGTGACGCGCGGCGTCAAGCCCCTGCATCCGTCGGCGCACGCCTCCTAGGGTGGGGGCGTGGCGAACACCGAAACACCGACAGACTCCCCCGCACGTCCCGGGTTCATTCCGCGCATCACCGGACCGGTCATCGCATGGGCCCTCGCGCGACGCCCGGTACGCGCTGCCCTGCTGTACACCGAACGACGCGGCCCCATGCTCGCCGACAGCGTCACCTACCGCGCGCTCTTCAGCGTCTTCGCCGGTGTGCTGCTGGGCTTCTCCATCGCCGCGCTGTGGCTCGCCGGGAACCCGGTCGCGTGGCAGGCGATCATCGACGCCGTGCAGTCCGCGGTGCCTGGACTCATCGGCGAGGGCGGAGTGATCGACACGAAAGATCTCCGTGCGCCGGCGTCGCTGTCGATCGCCGGGATCGTGTCGCTCATCGCCCTCGTGGGGTCGGCCCTCGGCGCCATCGGCTCTCTGCGCACAGCGGTGCGCGTGCTCGCCGGCACAGTGCAGGACGACATCCTGTGGATCTGGGTGATCGTTCGCAACCTCGCACTCGCCATCGGTATCGGCCTCGCCTTCGTGGCCTCGGCCTTCCTCACCTTCGCCGGGCAGCTCGGTGTCGCCTGGATCACCGACCTGCTCGGTCTTCCCGCCGACTCCCCCGTCGCAGCGTGGACCGTGCGCCTGCTGTCGCTCGTCGTGGTGTTCGCGCTCGATGCCGTGATCATCATCGGCGTGTTCCGCCTTCTCTCCGGCCTGCGCCCCTCGACGCGTTCTCTGTGGTCGGGCGCGCTGCTCGGCGCCCTCGGGCTTCTGGCGCTGCAGGGGTTGTCCGGACTGTTCGTCGGCGGCGCGACGAGCAACCCGCTTCTCGCGTCGTTCGCGTCGCTGCTCGCGCTGCTGATCTGGCTGAACTTCTCAGCTCAGGTGATGCTGTTCGCCTGCGCCTACATAGTGACTGCCGAGGAGGAGAAGTCTGATCGGGTGCATGCCCGTTTCGCGGCGACGACGTTCCCGCAGCGCCGGCTGCAGCGCGCCGAGGTCGAGGTGCGGATCGCGACGGCGGAGCTCCGCGCCGCACAGAAGGCCGCATCGACCGATGGCTCCTCCTGACCCACCCACTCTCGTTATGACCGAATCGGGTATTCTGGTCATAACGAGAGGATGCCATGAACGCACGACGCACGTGGATCGAGCTCCCGCACGCTGTGGTCTCCGCCCTGGAGTGGCTCCCGCAGACGGACACCGGAGCGCCGGTGCTGCTCCTGCACGGCGGCGGTGCTGACAGCGCCGAACTCTCCTGGGGCGAGGTCGGCCCCGCCCTCGCCGAAGCCGGACACCGCGTCATCGCGCCCGACCACCCCGGTTTCGGACGCAGCCCTCATGCGGCCTGGTCCCTCACGCAGGAAGGACTCGTCAGGCATGTCGGCGAGCTCGTCGACGGTTTCGGTCTCGTCGACTACGCGATCGCCGGTCTCTCCCTGGGCGGCGGAATGGCACTCGGACATCTCCTCGATCAACCCGGCCGTGCCCGGACCGCCGTGCTGCTCGGCTGCTACGGCCTGATGCCTCGCCTGGCCGACGGGCTCATCGGCTCGATCACCCACTTCAGCACCTTCCTCCTGCTGCGTTCGGGGGTGCTGGGTGCGATGACCCACTCCTACGCGCGCAACAGCCGTGCGATGGAACGCGGCCTCCGCGACCTCGTTCGCGCGGAGCAGGCGCGTACACCGCAGCTGGTCGATGCAGTACTGGCGGAAGCGGCCACGGGCACCGGTCTGGAGACCTTCGGGGAATGGCAGCGCGACCAGGTGCTCTGGAATCGGCTGCGCACCGACTACACGCCCCGGTTGTCGTCGATTCGCACGCCCACACTCCTGGTGCACGGCGATCACGACTCGGGCGTTCCTCTCGCACGCATCGAGACCGCCGCGGACCTGCTGCCTGCCGGGTCGCTGCGGATCGCCCCCGGGGCCGGCCACTGGGTGCAGCGCGATCGCCCCGACCTCGTCATCCCCGCGATGATCGAACACCTGAACAGGAGCGACGATTGAACAGGAGCGACGATGCCGCGCCCGCGCGTCCCTGACCGCCGCGACCGCATCCTCGATGCCGCCGAGCAACTCGTGCTCGCACACGGCTTCGACTCGATGAGCGTGGCCTCGATCGCCGACGATGCCGGGATCGGCAAGGGAGCGGTGTATCTGGAGTTCGCCGGCAAGCGGGAGATCCTCGACGCCCTGCTGCAGCGCGGGACCGCACGCATGAACGAGCGCGTAAGTCGTGAACTGGGCGACCACCCGCGTCTGAGTTCCGCGTATCGTGCCTCCGCGCGTGCTCTGAGCGACGACGCGCTGATGACGGCGGCGTTCCTCGACGACCGCGGCGTCCTCGGCGCGCACGTCGCCGAAGTCACGGACGGCAGGTATCGCGAGCGGCAGCGGCGCGTCGTCGAATGGCTCCGCGGCCTGCAGGACCAGGGCGAGATCGTGGCGGACGTCGACGTGGAAGCGCTCGCCCTGGCGCTCTCGAGCGCATCGATCGGGCTGCTCTCTGCGGCGCGACTGCTCGGCCCGTTCGAGCCCGCACAGCTCGACCGGGCGATCGACACGATCGGTCGCATGGCCGAGACCTTCGAGAGGAACTGACGATGCATGTGGAGGCATTCGGCGCACGCGGCGGACGGCCGTTGCTGCTCCTGCACGGTGGAGGCGTCGCCGGATGGATGTGGGACCCGTTGCGCGCCTACCTCGACGGCGGACACCGTGTCGTCATCCCGGATCTGCCCGGTCACGGCCGCAGCGCAGGAGAGACGTACGTGTCCCACGCGGCGACCACGGCCGCACTTGCCCGCGTTCTGGATGATGAGGCCCGGCCGGCAACCGTCGTCGGGTTCTCGCTCGGTGCGCAGTTGGCGGTGCTGCTCGCCGCGGAGCGCCCCGATCTGGTGAGCAGCGTCGTCGTCGTCAGCGCGCAGGCCGTGCCGATGCGGGCCACTCGTCCGACCCTCGCACTCCTCGGCGCGATGGCAGGACTTGCGAAGAAGGAGTCGTTCGCGCGATTGCAGGCTCGGCAGCTGTTCGTGCCGGATGAGCTCCTGGACGACTACGTGCAGACGTCGGCGGCCATCTCGCGGGAGACACTCCTCCGATCCGTCGAGGAGAACCTGAGGTTCATCCCGCCCACAGCATGGAAGTCGTTCCCCGGAGCAGCCTCCATCCTCGTCGGCTCCGAAGAGAAGTCGCTGATGAAGCGTTCGTCCGAAACGCTCCACGCGGCGCTCCCCCACAGCACCTTGGAGGTCGTCGACGGCTGCGGTCACGGTATCCCGCTGCAGCGACCCGCGTGGCTCGCCGAGCACATCGAAGCTCTCGACGCTCGATCCGGAAACTACCAGAACTGACAGCTGTCGCCGGGGTCAGCTCGGGCAGACGCCCTTGTCCTGCAGCGAAGCATCGGTGACGATGGCTCCGTTCACGTCGATGTCGATCACTGCCGCGCCATCGACGATCTCGAGTCCGGTGAGCGTGAGGCCCGCCGGGAGCCGATCGGCGATGCACACCCGTTGCGGCTGCGTGAATCGCTGACCGAGCGGGCCCAGGATAGAGCCGGCCTTGTCGAGATCGATGTCGAGTCCGCCGACGCTCGCCGCGACCGGTGTGAGTTCGAGGTCGCCGTCGACAGCGCCGGGGGTGAACGTGAGCGAGAGCGGCACGGCCGCCCCGAGCAGGTCGATCGATCCGCTCACCGTCGCGTTCGGGGCATCGAACTCGACGGATTCGACCGGCAGATCTGTGCCGGCGAGCAAGGGGGCGAACTCGGCCTGATCGATGCGGATCGTGCCGGCGGCGCCGCCGAGATCACCGCCGCGCAGCGGCACGTCGGTCGCAGTCACGTCGGCGGCACCGGTGATGCCCTCGAGCGTGACGGAGTCGGTGGACAGGTGCAGCGTGTCGAGCGTGCCGCCGATCAGTTGGGGCAGCAGGATCCCCTCCGTCTCGACGTCGAGCTGCTGGTCGGACGGAAGATCGAGCTTCTCGACGACGATCGAGCGAACGACTCCGGGCAGTACCGCGCGAGCGATGAGTTCCGCCGCGACCGCGAGCACGGCGACCACGACGACAACGATCAGCAGCACCCACGGCCAACGGCGGCGCTTGTTCGGCGCGGCCTCCGTCGCTTCTTCGGAAGCGGAGCCCGGGATCACCAGCGTCGGGTGCTCGGCCCCTGCGTCCGGATACGGCAGGGTGTGGTTGTCGTCGCTCATGCCTGCCATCCTGCCGTACCCGGCAGGATGGCAGCGCCCCCTACATGCGCTCGGGTGCGGACACGCCGAGGAGGTCGAGTCCGTTGCGGAGCACCTGACCGGCAGCATCGTTCAACCAGAGACGGGTGCGGTGCACGCTCTCGATCGGGCCGTCGCTGAGCGGGATCACGCGGCAGTTGTCGTACCAGCGGTGGTAGAGACCCGCCAGTTCTTCGAGATAGCGCGCCACACGGTGCGGTTCGCGCACCTCGGCGGCGAACGCGACGATGCGCGGGAATTCCTGCAGCACGCCGAGAAGGGCTGCCTCGCTCTCGTGCGTGAGCGTCTGCGGAGCGAACTCCGAACGGTCAACGCCCGAATCCGCGGCATTGCGTGCGACATTGTGCGTGCGCGCGTGGGCGTACTGCACGTAGAAGACCGGGTTGTCGTTGGTGCGCTTCTGCAGCAGCTCGGGGTCGAGGTCGAGCGGCGAGTCGGCGGGCGAGCGCTCCAAGGAGTACCGCAGCGCATCGGTGCCGAGCCAGTCGAGCAGGTCGTCCATCTCGATGATGTTGCCGGCGCGCTTGCTGAGACGGGCGCCGTTGATCGACACCATCTGGCCGATCAGCACCTCGACGTTCTTCTCGGGGTCTTCTCCTGCAGCGCCCGCGACCGCCTTGAGGCGGTGCACGTAACCGTGGTGATCGGCGCCGAGCAGGTAGATCTTGTTCTGGAAACCGCGGTCGCCCTTGTTCAGGTAGTACGCGGCATCGGCGGCGAAGTACGTGTACTCGCCGTTCGAACGGCGGATGACGCGGTCCTTGTCGTCGCCGAAGTCGGTCGTGCGCACCCAGACGGCGCCGTCCTCGTCGAACACATGACCCTGTTCGCGGAGGCGATCGACGGCCTGATCGATCAGGCTCACGCCCGAGGCGTCCTTCTCGTGCAGCGTGCGCTCCGAGAACCAGACGTCGAACGGCACGTTGAAGCGCTCGAGAGAGCTCTTGATCTCGGCGAGCTGGAACTCGTAGGCGAGCTCCATCGCGACTCCCAGCTGCTCGTCTTCGGGAAGCTGCAGCAGGTCGGGGCGCGCTTCGAGCACGCGGCCGGCGAGCGTCGTGACGTACGCGCCGGGGTAGCCGCCTTCGGGCGTCGGCTCGCCCTTCGCCGCCGCGAGCACCGAGAGGGAGAAGCGATCCATCTGAGCGCCGGCGTCGTTGATGTAATACTCGCGGACGGCGTGGGCGCCACTCGCGAGGAGCAGACGCACGATCGAGTCGCCGAGGGCAGCCCAGCGCGTGTGTGCGATGTGCAGCGGGCCGGTCGGGTTGGCCGACACGAACTCGACGTTCACGCTGACGCCCGACTGCGACGTGTTCGTGCCGTATGCCGCACCGGCGTCGACGATGACCTTCGCCAGTGCGCCGGCGGCAGCAGCGTCGAGACGGATGTTGATGAACCCGGGACCTGCGACCTCGGTGCTCGCGATGCCTTCGACCTCGGCGAGGCCATCGGCGATCTGCTGCGCGAGCTCTCGCGGGTTGGTGCCGAACGGCTTGGCCAGACGCATCGCGATGTTCGAGGCCCAGTCGCCGTGGTCGCGGTTGCGCGGACGGTCGAGCACGATGTCGGATGCGGCGAGCTCGAACGGCTCGCCGGGACGTCGTTCCTCGGCGATCGGTGCGAGGACGGCGAGGAAGGCTTCGGCGAGGGTTTCGGGATTCATAGCGTCCCCAGTTTACGGGGCCGAGAGGCCGCATCCGACGGTCTGGAACGCGCGGAGTTTGCGTTCTGCTCCCGGTGATCTACTCTCATGCCATGAAGCCCGCTGCCGCCCGACGTCGAATGGGCGCCGTCGGCATCGTTATCGCCCTGCTCCTCGCCGTCGCGGCAGTCGTTCTGGGGGCGTGGCGACCATGGACTCCTGCCCCTTCCGCCGCCCCGATCGGCGCCGCAGCCGAAGGCGCGACCGGAGCCTCGTCAGTCATCGCCCCTGCCCCGCTCGTGCTCCCGGATCGCCCCACCGTCCTGGTCTTCGGCGACTCGTGGACGTATGGGTCCGCGGCAAGCGTTCCCACCCTCGGATACGCGTATCTCCTGGCAGATCTGCTCGGCGGCGAGACGATCGTTGACGGTGTCCGCGGAAGCGGCTACCTCAAGCCGGGGCTCGACGGCCCGACCTTCGGGGAACGGATCGCCGCACTCGATCCTGCACTCTCGCCGGACCTCGTGATCATCCAGGGCTCCATCAACGACCGTGCGCAGGGAGTGGCCGGATACCGCGAGGCCGTCACCGCAGCCTGGGACGCGATGGCCGCGACGTATCCGGATGCAACGATCGTGGTGCTCGGCCCGGCACCGCATGAACTTCCGGTGGGAGCCGCGACAGCGCGCATCGACACGGATCTGTCCGCACTCGCCGCCGCGCGGGGCTGGTGGTACATCTCCCCCATCGCCCAGGACTGGATCACCGAGCAGAACTACCTCGACGTCATCGACGTGGAGGTGGGACGCAAGCACCCATCGACCGAAGGACACCGCTATCTGGCCGAAAAGCTGGCAGCGGCGCTAGAGGAGCTGCGCGCCGCGCCGGTCACGGTGGCCGGTGGGTCGGAGACCACGCCCGACGAGTGATATTGTCGATCGGTACGCCTCCGTAGCTCAGTGGATAGAGCGCCGGTTTCCGGTACCGTAGGTCGCTGGTTCGATTCCAGTCGGGGGCACACACGCTGCATGACCTCAGAAAACCCCGCCCGAATGGGCGGGGTTTTCTGCGTCTGGCACGGCGCCACTTCACGACCCGGGGCCTCCCTCACTGCACCGCGGCGTAAGGAAGCCGCGCTACCGCGTGGGGTCAGGAGGCCACGAGCGGCAGCTGCAGGTAGGAGGCGCGTTCGCCGCCGGTGTGGATGACGTGCTCACCGCTGTTCGCGCCGACATACTCTCGGATGCCGGGCATCATCGTGCCCATCAGGTTCCGCGCACTGACGATGAACCGCAGCTGCTCCCCCGGGTGGAAGACGAGACCGACCGGAAGCAAGTCGATGTCGATCTCGACGACCTCGCCGGCCGAGATTTTCTCGATGCGGTCGAAGGAGTGCGCCGGCACGTCGTCGGTCGTCAGGGATTCATCGAGGTGGCGAGCGGAGACGCGGAGCCGACCGTCGGAACCCTTGTACTTGAGGATCGTGGCGCCGTGGTCGGTCAGGTCGTGGATGGCAGCGCTGCGGTTGGGGACGGTGAAGGCCTCGAGCGGAGTGCCGTGGGCGTCGAGCTTTTGCACGAGCACGAAGAGATCCATGTCGTCGGAGCCGCGGGCCTCGACCCAGAGGTGTGCCTTGGGGTACCCGACCAACACGGTCTCCTCGTCGAACCGCGTCAGGAACGAGACGGCGTTCGGGTTCGAGTCGGTGAGATACGAGACGGCCACCTCGTTCGTCGGCGCACCCGCGGTGAGGGTGCGCGTGCGGCCGTCGAGGTAGAACTTCACCGAGGAGACATCGGCCGGCGGGAACTGATCGGCGGGGAGGTCGACGACGTCGCCGCCTTCCAGATCGAGCACCGAGTAGCGCACGCGCGGTGTCTGCTCCCATCCGTTGTCGTGCCCCTTGAGGAAGTGGTCGAAGAAGAGACGGAGGTCGTCCGTGTGGTCTTCGTCGTAGTAGTCCGGCCATTCCTGCGTGTTGTGGATGCGCAGCCACTTCTCCTCCGAGGCGATCCGACGCCAGGCGCGGAAGGTGCCGGCGGTGTGCAACGTGTTGGAGTAGCTCGCGACGATGTAGGCCGGCACCGTGATCTGGTCGAACGCGGGGGTCTTGTTCTCCCACAGTTCGTTCATGAGCGGGTACTCGTCGACCTCGGCGAGGATGTCCTCCTTCCGACTCTTGCCGAAGAAGCTGCCCTCCTGAAGCTGGCGGGCGAATCCGGTGTCTGGCATCCCGCCACGCAGGGCGAGGTCGCGGTAGACGTCGCTCACACCCTCCCAGGGGTTGATGGCAGCCAAGTGCGGCGGCTGTTCGGCCGCGGCGAACCACTGGGAGACGGCGAGGTACGACGTGCCGGTCATCCCGACCTTGCCGCTGCACCACTCCTGCGCCGCCAACCACTCGATCAGGTCGTAGGCGTCGCGGCCGTCCTGCCGATCCCACAGCACGCTGTCGCCGTCGGAGTCCACGACGCCGCGGATGTCCGGATTGCAGACCGCATAGCCGTGCGCGCACCAGTAGGCGGGGTCCGCTCCCTCGAACTTCTCCAGCCCCGAGACGATGGCGTTGCTCAGGCCGACAAGTCCGAACACTCCCATGACGCTGCCCGATGTGCCCTGCGCCTTGCCATAGGGGCTCCAGCCGAAGATCACCGGCACCTTCTCGGCCCCGACCGGACGGAACACATCGACGTAGATCGTCGTGCCGTCCCGCAGCTCGACAGGCGTGTCCTTCTCGAAGACGATGTCGACCGGGAGCGGCATGAACGGCGGCGCAACGCGGAATCCTGCCTCAAGCGTGCGGGTCCCGGGTTCGAACGGTGTCAGCACGCCGGTGCGCGCCGGAGGGAGCGGTTGGGAGGGAACGAAGATGTGATGATCACTGGTCATGACGAATCCTTTGCTGTGATTCCCGGGACCGACTCTCGGGTCGCAGTGAGCGTACGTCCGATTCGATCAAAACTCAACACGCGTTGAGAAAAAGGAGCGATGGAGCTATCGTTGGTCTCGTGGAAGACCAGAATCAGGAGCAGCCCATCGCGCGCGTCCGTGGACGACGGCCCGGACCAGGAAGCACGAGGCAAGCCGTGCTCGACGCCGCGCGCTCGCGGTTCGCGGTGAACGGTTTCGCCGCCACGACGATCCGCCTCGTCGCAGCGGATGCCAGGGTCGACGCCTCGCAGGTCATGCAGTTCTTCCGCTCGAAGGACGATCTCTTCGCCGCCGTCATGGCGATACCTCGCTCGGCGTTGGACCGGTTCGACACTGCGTTCGAGGGCCCGAGTGAGCACCTGGGCGAGCGGGTGGTCCGCGCCTACCTCGATGCCTGGGAGGGGCCGGCAGAAGAATCCGAGCCACTCATGGCGATGCTCCGAGGGTCGATCGTCAACGAGCAGGCGAACGAGCAGCTGCGGGAGTTCATCCAATCGCGCCTGATCGAGCACGCGGGCGTCCCCGCCGCGGACGATGTGGTCCTGCGCGCCGGACTGGCGTCGGCGATGCTGGTCGGTGTCGTCACCAGTCGCCGGATCATCGGAGTGCCGATGCTCGCCGAGGCCGAGTCGGAGGAGATCGTCCGCCTCGTGGCACCCGCCATCCAGGCCATCCTCGCACCCAAGATCTCCATCGGGATCTAGCGCCCGTCGCCCGACTGCGGGAGCATCTCGATAAAGGAAAGGACCACCGACATGGTCTCACCCTCGCGCGACGACTCGACACAGCGCCGCAACAGCGTCTTCCGTCGACAGCGTCCTGCCGAGAACACGACTACCACGGCGACGACGAGGCGGACACGCTACGTCGATGCCGGGCACCTCGTGCGAGCCCCGCGTGACACCACCGTGGGCGACGCGCAGACCTTCACCGAGGGAGATGCCGAGCGCACCGCCCTCCTCCTCTATCCGCACCCGACCCCGGCGGACATCGCCGAGCTCGCCGAGTCCTGGCACTTGCACCCGCTCCTCGTGGAAGACCTGCTGCATGCCGGGCAGCGCCCGAAGCTGGAACGCTACGACGACACGCTTTTCCTCGTCGTGCGCTCCGCCTGGTACGTCGATTCCGCCGAGGATGTCGACTTCGCCGAGTTCCATATCCTCGTGCGCCCGCAGGCCGTAGCGATCTTCTGCCAGGACCGCCGCTGGATCGACGGCCTCGATGCCGACGATGCCTCCGGTGCGGCCGACCGCGGCGATCACACCCTCCTCGACGACGAGCGCCTCCTCGAACACGGCCCGGAAGCGGTACTGTACCGCCTGCTCGACGCCATCGTCGACGGCTACGCCCCGGTGCTCCGCGGACTCGAAGTCGACAAGGAACAGATCGAGCGGCAGGTCTTCAGCGGCGACGCGACCGTGACCGAGCGCATCTACCGCCTGAGCCAGGAAGTAATCGACCTGCGGCAGGCGACGTCAGGACTCACCGAGGTGCTGCACGCCCTGCGCAAGGGCTTCGACCGCTACGGCATCCCCGAAGCACTGCAGACCTACCTCCAAGACGTCGCCGATCATCTCAGCCGCGTCGACACGCAGGTCGCGGAACTCCGCGAATCGCTGTCACAGATCCTCACCGTCAACGGCACGCTCGTCGCCCAGCGTCAGAACGAGGACATGAAGAAGATCTCCGGCTGGGCCGCCATCCTGTTCGCCCCGACACTGATCGGCGCGATCTACGGCATGAACTTCGACAACATGCCCGAGCTGCACTGGACCTTCGGGTATCCCCTGGCGATCGGCGGCATGATCGCCTTCGCACTGGTACTGTTCCTGGTCTTCAAACGCCAGAAATGGATGTGACGCGACCGTCGATCACTATCACGAACGCGTCGGTTCTCGTTCGATGAGCGTGACCGGCACCGAGAACTCCTCGTCGGTCTCCGGCTGCTCGCGGATCCTCGAGTCGCCCCACCGCCTGGACCTGGTTCCGGTGGCAGCACAACGAAGGATCGATGCTCCCGGGCCGCCGAGGGGGACGGACTCCCACCCCACCCCGACAGGCTGGTCGGGTGCCCCTCCTCTCGATCGCCGGTTCGACGCGTGCTCCGCACCGTCTGCGCTCGGCGACCCCGGGGCGGTGGTCTTCCTGCGCCATTCACCCCTTCTCTCGCGTGAGGTCTTCCCGTGTCCCCGAATCCTTCCCCAGCCCGTTTCTCTCATGCTCCGCACGCCCTGTGGCAAGGCATCCGCTCCAATGCCCGCAGCGACGTCCTCGGCGGGTCGCTCCTCCTCGCGGCCACGTTCGCGGCTCTGATCGTCGCCAATAGTCCTGGCGCCTCCTGGTACGAATCGGTGCGGGACTTCACGTTCGGCATCCCTGAACTGCACCTCGAACTCAGCATCATGGCAGCGCTGCGGTTGGGGACGGTGAAGACCTCGAGCGGAGTGCCGTGGGCGTCGAGCCTTTGCACGAGCACGAAGAGATCCATGTCGTCGGAGCCGCGGGCCTCGACCCAGAGGTGTGCTTTGGGTAGCCGATCAACACGGTCTCCTCGTCGAACCGTGTCAGGAATGAGACGGCCCGCTGTCGTGTGCGGACGACGATCCTCAGCGCACTCCTTTCGCATGTTGCCGATCAGACTCACATTCACATGGCCCGCACGCTCGGTGCAAAGCACTGCGCGGCGAGCGATCTCGCTCGGCCAGAGTCTGATGAGGCCTGAGGCCTGAGGCCTCAGGCCTCATCTATCAACCCCTGCCGGGCGAGCACACGCCAGAAATCCTCTGGAATGTGTGCCGCGTAACGCTCGGCGGTACCGACGACCTGGTCGATCGTGCGCATGCCGACAACGATCGAGACGACGGCCGGATGCCGCAACGGATAGGCAACTGCCGCCTCGGGCAGCGCGACTCCGAACTCTTCGCAAACGTCGGCAATGGCGTTCGCCCGGGCGATCACCGCAGCAGGCGCAGGGCCATAATCGTATAGCGCATCAGCCGCGGGACGCGGGCGCGAGAGCAGCCCCGAGTTGTACACGGCAGCAGCGACGATACCGACCCCGCGCTCGACCGCGAGCGGCAGCAGGTCGTCAAGCGCGCCCTGCTCGAGTAGCGTGTAGCGCCCGGCAAGCATGATCACGTCGATGTCGTGACGGCGCACGAACTCGGTCGGCATAGCTGACTGGTTCATGCCTGCACCGACCGCCCCAACAATGCCTTCATCACGGAGCTCGATCAGCGCCGGGATCGCCTCCGCATGCGCCTGCGGTCCACGATCATCGGGATCGTGCAAGTAAGCGATGTCGATGCGATCGAGTCCGAGTCGCTCTAGGCTTTCGTCGACCGAGCGGCGGATGCCGTCGCGGCTCAGGTCCCATTCCCGCCGCGTCGTAGCGGGAACCACGAATCCCCCGTCGTCCATCGTGCCGTCGCTAAAGCCGCTCGGCACGAGAAGGCGCCCGACTTTCGTCGAAAGCACGAACTCATCGCGAGGACGGTTGGATAGCGCGGCACCGAGGCGGCGCTCGGACAGGCCCAACCCGTAGTGCGGTGCGGTGTCGAAGTAGCGGATGCCGGAGTCCCAGGCCGCATCGACCGCAGCATGTGCCTCGGCATCGGTGGTTTCGCGAAACAAGTTGCCCAGCTGCGCCGCACCGAATCCAAGCTCGGACAGAGACTGGCCGGCTCGCAGCGCGCGGCTCAGCATCGGTCGCTTCCAATAGACATAGTGATCCCTATCAGGCGGATCGTGCCCCCGAGCAGGACGTTCATCTTCATCCCATTCCGCATGACGAACACGATCAAAGTACTTTGTGGCGGTCCCACACCTCCCGTAACGAAGCCCCAGCGAGCAGTTCCTCGAGCACTGTGGATTCACGGGCTGCACGTTCTCGCGCCAATTCGAGGATTCGATCCTCGTGATCCGCTGGAACGACGACCACTCCATCGTCATCGGCCATGACGATCGCTTCGGGATCGATCCGGACGCCTCCGATCGTGACGGGAACATCGACCTCGAGGACCCTCATCCTCGCGCGGTAGTCGATCGGGCGCCTCGAAGCCGAGAAGGCAGGAAATCCGAGTGATGCGATGCGATCAGTGTCACGGAGGTTGCTGTCGGCGATAACGCCCACCACGCCAGCTCCGAGAGCAGCGGCACTGAAGAGCTCGCCCCAGAACGCCGAATCATTACTGGCGTCTGTGGCGATCACGACCAGCTGCCCCGCCGCGAGAGAATCGATGAAGTCGATCGTGTCGCGGTACGGGTCATCAAGATCATCGGCGAGCGATGGAGCGAACCGGATGGTTCGCGCGCGTCCAGTCGCTCTCATCCCCGGCGCAATCGGACTAAGACGGCAAGCGATCACCTGCCAGCGTAGGCCAGCCGCGTCACATGAATCGCTGAGAATCGCGGTCGTGAGCCGCTCGTCACCGGGCACAGGAACGAACCCACGATTGTTCGATGGCCTATCACGATTGTTCGATGGCATATTCCTTCTCCTGGTTGAAGCACGTGCTCGTACTCGATCTATTGCTGATTGAACGCCCGATTCCGGATGTCGCCAGGAAGGCGACCCACCGCCGCGGGTCCGGACACACGGGTGCCGAGTTCTTCGCGAAGGGGAGCTGGCGAAAGTATGGTCCTCGCAGAAGCGAGGGAACGACGACACTGCGAGCCTGATCGAGAGTCGGGATGAGGTTTGTGATCTCTGTCTCACCTTCCGCCGAAGCCTCCGAGTGCGATTCCTTTCGTCACGTACCTCTGGAAGACGAGGAAGACGAGGATGATCGGGATGGTGCCCATTGCGAGGCCGGCGAAGATCGCCGTGAAGTTCGAAGTGAACTGACTCTGGAACGAGAGGAGACCGAGCGGGATCGTCTGGCTATCGGGTGATTGCAGAAGCACGACCCCAAGTTGCGTCTCGCCCCACACGTTGATGAGCGAGAGGATGCCGACAGCGACGATCACGCCCCGCGACAGCGGCAGGACGATGGTCAAGTACGTACGCCACGGTCCCATTCCATCGATAGATGCAGCTTCCAGGAGTTCTTTTGGAAAGTCTGCAAAGGCAGCTGCGCAGATGAGCATGGTGCTCGGCAGCCCCAGCGCCCCATACGCGATACCGACAGCGACTGGGTTGTTGACGAGACCGACAGCGTTGAATCCTTGGTAGAGGGGCACCAGGAGGACGATGATCGGCATCACAGTTGCCGCGAGCACGATACGCAGGTACCAGGCTTGACGACGCGGCGTCGCATGGGAGATGAAGTATGCCGCCGTCACTCCGGCGGCGAGATTGACGATCAGCGCGCTCGCAGCGACGATCATGCTGTTCACGAAGAAGACAGACATTGCCCCGGAGCCGCTGGCGCCCAACCACGCTTCTCTGTAGCCGTCGAGCGTCAGGTCGCCGCCCAGCCCCAGACCACTGGTCGTGATGTCACCATTGTTGCGAAAACTGAGGAGGACGATCAGGACGAAGGGGATGATGGCCAGAACTGTCCAGGCAACCAAGCCGAATTGTGCAGAAGAACGACCGAGAGTAGAGCGAAGCGTCATTGTTTACTCCGTGTAAGGGCCAGACCGATGGCACCGAGAACGGTGAGAATAACGGCTCCGACCATCGCAAGCGCGGCCGCCGTTCCATAGTCGGCAAACTGGAACGCCTGTTTATAGACAGCGATGGGCAACGTTGTTGTCGATGTTCCAGGGCCGCCCCTCGTCATCGCCCAAACCGTCGTGAAGCCGTTGAAGGTCGCGATCAGGGTGAGAATCGCCGTCGTCGCGATCACCGGCTGGGCCAGTGGCAGCGAGATGCTGAAGAACGTGCGCACCGGCCCAGCTCCGTCAATACGGGCTGCCTCGTAGATGGTGGGCGGTACATCTTCAAGGGCACCAAGGATGAGGAGGAACGCGAACCCGACTGAGGACCAGATCGTAACCAGCACGACCGGAATCAGCGCGGTGCTGCCGGTTGCCAACAACGCAGATTCCCCGCTCAACCCAAAGAGTTTCCCCACCTCGTTGACCGCTCCGAACCGGGGCTGGAAAGCGGTCGACCAGAAGATCGCGGCGGCAGCGGCGGGGGCTATGCCAGGGAGGAACCAGATGACACGATAGGCAACGCTGCCCCAGACGCGGGCGCTGACGGCCGCCGCGAGTAGCGTCGCGACGGCGACTACACCTGCAGTGCTGCAGAACGCGTAGACCGTCGTAACGCGCAGCGCTTCCCACATCGCGGGGTCCGCCAGAATCTTGGTGTAGTTCTGAAGGCCAACGAACTCCAGTGGGCCAATGCCATGCCACTCGCTCAGGCTGATGACGATGGCCTGAATGATCGTCGCACCGAGAAAGACACCGAGCAGAATACCGGCAGGAACGACACCCAAAACGCCCCACCGTCCAGTGAGCGATCCGACCCTGCTGCGACCGCCCCGCCGACGCTTTCCCGACGGGGAGACAACCGCACCGGCGGGTTCCCGGGGCTGGGGAAGGGTAGTGAGAACAGCCATGAGTCAGCCTGCGTTCTCTCGTGTTTCGAGGAGGTGCGCCTGCTGCTTCGCCGCGACCTCGTCCGGGGTGAGGTCACCTGCGAACATCTGCTGCATCAACGGATCAATGAACTGCTGCCCGAAGCCACCGGGGACACTGGCCGTCCAACCGGGCTGACTGCCGTTCTCCTTGATATCGGCGAGGAATTCCTTGGAAAGGTCGGGCAGCTTCGCCAGAGCCTCTTCGGAGAGGGAGTTGACCGAGGGAAGCGCCGCTCCTGCACCGATGATCGCCTCTTCTTGCATCCGATCGCTGAGCACGAACTCGACGAACTTCTCTGCCCATTCCTTCTCCTTGGCCTGAGCGGGAATTCCGATGGCATCGCCGAAATACATCGAGATCTGAGTCGTCGCGTCATCATCCATCGGCGGCAACAGTGCCCAGGCCGGGGTGAACGCCGCATCCTCGAACGAGGCCAATGATGCCGTGGCCCCGAGCGCCATGCCTGCGAACCCTTGCACGAACGGGCCCTTCGCGATCGCAGAGTCCTGGCCCAGGAAACCGTCTTGGAACACACCCGACTTCGCCAGCTTGTCGATGCTTTCGAGCGTCTTCTCGAACGCGGGATCCGTGTACTTCGCAGTGGCCTTCACATCGGGGTTGAAGCTGGAAAGATAATTGGCCATCTGCTCTCCCGTCGCGATCGTGGGGAGCATGGCGTCGATCATCCAGCTAGCCTCGTAGCCCGAACTCCCACCGATCTGCATCGGCCCCAACCCCGCTTCGCGGAGGCGTTCGGCAGCATCGACCAACTGATCCACAGAAGTGAAACGGTGATTCTCCGGGGCGTCGATACCGACTCTCTCGAAGAGTGCTGGGTTGTAGAAGACGACGTTATAGCCGACCGAGGTGACCGTCGCGACGTACGGTACGCCGCTTACCTTCAAAGCGCTGCCGGCGTCACCGTACCGCTCGTCGAGATCAGAATTCTTCCAAACTGCGCTGAGGTCGGCGAGCGCGTCAGCTCGAGTGAGTTGGGTGAACGCTTCGCTGTTCACAGGCACGACTCCGACGTCCGGCGGTGAAGCGGATGCAAGCACGGAGAGGTTGGAACCGTTCTTCTGCTCCTGCGAAACCGTCACGAGCTTCACAGACACGTTCGGGTTCTCCTCCTCGAACTTGTCCGCGATGTATCCCATGATCGCTTCCGAGCCCGTCTGCTGCTGAACGGTCAGCGTGACCGGAGCATCGGTGTCGGGCGCGGCACCTGAAGAGTCGCCGCCTGCGGCGCACCCGGTGAGGGCAAGCGCACTGACGGCGCCGATAGCGGCTGTGAGGCGCAGGATGGTGTGACTGTTCATGTGTCCTCCTTGACATCAAATGAGTTCCGCAGTTACATAGTAAATGGAATTACCAACTGGTGGCAACCCCTGCCTTCAGTTGCACTCTCTGGAGGAGACGTATGAACAACGGCATGCAGATGCGACGACGCATCCCTGAGCTCCGATCGGACGCTGCATGGTTCGACGACGCCAAGCTGGGCATCATGTACTCGTGGGGGCTGTACTCTGTGCCGGGCTGGGCACCCACCGATCCACGGCTCGTCGAGCACTTCGCAGGGCGAACTCAGAGTTTAGAGAGCCCCTGGGCTCATATGTCACCGCTGGCGACATCCAGCTACGCGGAGTGGTATCAGAACTCGATGAACCTCGTAGGATCGCCCACATGGTTTTATCACCAGGCGCGCTGGGCTGGACGAACCTATGAGAGCTTTCGTCAAGAGTTCGAAGCAGCGACTGAATCAGTCGATCTGTCGAGTTGGGCAGAACTCGCGCGCGCAGCCGGCGCGAAGTATCTCTTGCCGCTCGCAAAGCACCATGACGGCTATCTGCTGTATCCGTCCGAGGTTTCGTCCCCGTACCGCCATGGTTTCCATTCTCCGCGCGACGTGATCGGTGAGCTTAAGTCACACACCATCGCCGCTGGGCTGCGATTCGGCGTCTACTACTCCGGCGGGTTGGACTGGACAGCGGCTGGCCTTCCTATCGCGCACAACGAGGATATGCTCGGCGACCGGGAAGCACGCACGGAACGTTTTTGGCCGGAGCGTTACGCGCGGCTGGCGAACGCGCATCTTCGTGAAGTCATCGACCGCTACGAACCCGCGGTGCTGTGGAACGACATCGGATACCCCGATCGCGGGGACGCCAGAGGCATCATCGCCCACCTCAGGTCCGTCGTGCCTGATGCCGTCGTCAATGACCGCTTCGATCACGAGGACTACGACTTCGATAGCCCGGAGTACAAACCGAACTTCGACTCGGATCGCAAGTGGGAGCTCTGCAGGGGCATCGGGATGTCTTTCGGATACAACCGCAATGAAGGTTCCGAGCACGCGCTAACCGGAAGAGAGGCCATCGATCTTCTGATCAGTGTTGTCTCCCGCGGCGGAAACCTGCTCTTTGGGGTTGGCCCCGACGACACCGGCGCGATCAGCGCAGAGCAGCAGCGTCCACTGCGCGAGCTCGGAAGCTGGCTGGACATAAATGGGGCCGCCATATATGACACCGCACCGCTGGCGGATCCGCCGCAGATCGCGGACGTGCGATTCACTGCGACCACTGAGCGGGTCTTCGCTCTGACCGAGCGGTCGCGCATAGATCTCGATCTCGGTGTCTCCCAAGTGCGGGCGCTCGACCCACGTATCCGCGCGCACCTCACAGAGGGGACCCTCGTGATTGACAACCCGACGGGTGCCGTAGCCGCTATCGAGTTGAGCTAGCCGAACTGATGACCAACACTGAATTGGAAGAGATGTCTGCGCCTATCCGGATCACGGAGCTCCGTCCAGTACTACTCAGCGCTGTTTATCCCCCGGGGGAAGAACTCAGGTGGATCGGCGGCACCATCAAGGGGTGGGATGCCGCGCTGGTCGAGGTCACCCTCGACGACGGCACCACCGGTCTCGGGGAGGCCGGGGCGGGCATCATGGCCGCGATGGCCGTGCCTGGGATCGTCGAGGCGTTCCGCGCGTATGTTATCGGCACGGAATTCACTCATGCGCTGGAGGTCGGGCCTCATCTGCGCGCTTACACCGCCTTCTGGGCACGAGGGGGCATCGCCAGTGGCGTTGCCGGAGCGATCGAGATCGCTGTGCTCGATGCGGCCGCCAAACGGGTTGGCGTCCCCGCTTATGAACTACTGGGCGGGCTCACGAAAGCACGAGTCGAGGCATACGCGAGTGGTGGTGTGGGCAGCACATTCGGCGAGGTCCGGCAATGGATACAACAGCAGCTCGATCACGGCTTCCGCACTGTCAAATTCCGGGCGATGCAGGATGTGGACACGACCCTGGCGCTCCTCGATGAGATCGTGCCCTCGCTTCCCGCCAACACGAGGTTCGTCTTAGACGGAGTGCAGGCAAGCTCCTCGCATCCCTGGTCGTGGAACGAAGCACTCATCGTGGCCGAAAGACTGGAGCGCGCCGGAGCCAGATGGTTCGAGGAACCCTGCGGTGCGGACGATATCGACGGGTATGCAGCACTGCGTGCGCACACTTCTGTGCCGATCTCAGGCATCGAATCATCCAGTCGCACGCAGGACTTCGAACGCTTGTTTGCGGCAGGGGCTGCGGATATCGCACAGCCCGACGCCACATTCGTCGGCGGCATTTCAGCGTTCCATGCAGTCGCGGACGCAGCTGCACGAGCCGAGATTGACGTCGTTCCGCACGTCTGGGGTTCGGGTGTCACCCTGATGGCCAACCTGCATGCAACTCTCAGTCACGATCAAGTGCGGCTATTCGAATTTTGCCGTCTCCCGAACCCGCTTCGGGAAGAGCTGCTGCTCGAGCCGATCGACATCGATGCCGACGGCTTCATCGCTGCGCCGTCGGCGATCGGACTTGGCGTCAGATTAACCCCCGAGATCGAGCACCGATTCTCGTATGACCAAGCATCCGGGCATGTGATCAGATGAGCCGACCCTGGTCTTTTGTCAAAGATTAGCGCAGGGGTTCCGAACGACTCGCCAGAGTTCTGAGGCGTTCGGAACCCCTGCTCGTGCACTCACTCCGCTCGCACCGATTTGCGGTGGATGAGTTCAGGCACCGGTGTCGAGATAGTCGTTTCCCCCGCTCCATCCGTCTGCGCTAGCCGTTCCACCGCTGCCGTACCCAACTCGAACAATGGCATCTTGACGGTTGTCAAAGGCGGCCACACGGCGTCGGCGTACCAAACATCGTGGAGCGCCACGACCGAGAGATCATGCGGAAGCGTGGCGCCCATGACGTGCAACTCAGCGAGCGCGCCTACCGCAGCATTCACGTTCGCTACGACCACGGCGGTCGGTCGTTCAGGCAACGCCCAGATGCGGCGGATTGCAGTGTGTCCGTCGGTGCTCAGATACCCGTCTTCCACTATCCATTCGCGTCGGACGTCCAGCCGATGCGAGCGAAGCCCGTCAACGAACCCCTGCTCGCGCCGATCGGCCGATTCGAATCCCGGCGCTCCACCAAGAAAACCGATCCGACGATGACCGTTGTCGACTAAGTGATCGACAGCTGTCCGGATTCCCAAAGCATCATCCAGCGTCACCGACGGTAGCTCGAGCCCTGCGACACCGGAGAGCACGGTGACGACGGACGCCCGAAGGTTCAGCAGCTCGTCGCGCTGTTCGTCGCTCATGTGGGGAGTCGGCTGGATCAGCACACCATCCGTTCTTCCCTCCTCGACCATGCGAGTCAGCCATCCTGGACGTTCAAAGGCCGTCTCTGCGCCGGCGATCACGACTTGAAGATCATTGCGGAGTGCAGCAAACTCAACGCCGCGGATTAGTTCGGCATACATCGCACTCGTCGGCTCCGGCGTCACCAGGGTGATTGCAGATTTGATGTTCATCCGCAGCGCCCGCGCGGCGCGGCGCGGCACATAGTTCATGTCCGCGATTGCGGCGAGCACCCGTTCCCGTGTTTCACGAGAGATGCGCAGCGTTGGATCTGAGTTGTAGACGCGGGACACGACGGCCGGCGAAACACCGGCCCGCTTGGCGACGTCCTGACTGGCAGACACAGAGCTCCTCGCCTTCGAGTGGTAAATCGATTATATGGTGCCACTCGCTCGAAACAGGCGGCTCGCTTGAAGATCTCGCCCGCCCACGCCGGGGCCCGGTCTCAGTCCGCTTACGCTGAGACGCACTGAAGACCTTCGCACGAGCAACCGGATGCCACAACTTCGCTGCCGTAGAAGCGGGCCGGCCGTCGAAGACACGAGCACTACGCTGATTGGGCAGCTCAACTGGTCAATGTTCCAGAGTACTCGGGGACGTCGCGACGTCCGACGTCTGTTGCGCCAGGCTCTCCCCGCGTATAGCACTGGCAGGGTCGTGACGACGGTCCGTTCAAGGCCGTGAGCCTTGTGGTCCACGCGGTAGGTGGACTACGTCCATGCCGTGAACGGATCAAAGAAGCTGGGCATCCGAATAACTCGTGCGGGAATGTCTCGTCCCAGTCCGAGCATTCCTGCCACGTGATGTTCCAGGTCGGGAGCCATCGATACCGCCCCGGGCATCGTCCTCCGGTCTGCGATGAAGACGTTCCCCGTTGGGCCGCGCCCATCCCGATAGGCTGGTCGGGTGCCCCTCCTCTCGATCGCCGGCTCGACGCGTGCTCCGCACCGTCTGCGCTCGGCGACCCCGATGAGGGAATGGATGCGGGTCGTCATGCACCCGGGAACGAACGGATGGACCAGCGTCTGGGGCACCCTCTCGCACGGTGAGATCGCCGGCTGCCCGCCGCCACGGAACTAGACCACGCCTCGAACGGGGCGGTGGTCTTCCTGCGCCATTCACCCCTTCTCTCGCGTGAGGTCTTTCCGTGTCCCCGAATCCTTCCCCTGCCCGTTTCTCCCTTGCTCCGCACGCCCTGTGGCAGGGCATCCGCTCCAATGCCCGCAGCGATGTCCTCGGCGGGTCTCTCCTTCTCGCCGCGACATTCGCCGCGCTCATCCTCGCCAATAGTCCTGGCGCCTCCTGGTACGAATCGGTGCGGGACTTCACGTTCGGCATCCCTGAGCTGCACCTCGAACTCAGCATCGGCGCATGGGCATCCGACGGCCTCCTGGCGATCTTCTTCTTCGTCGTCGGCCTCGAGCTGAAGGAGGAGTTCGTCGCCGGGCGTTTGCGCGACCCACGCCGGGCGGCCCTGCCGATCGCGGCGGCCGTGGGTGGCGTCGTGGTCCCGGCGGTGATCTTCGCCCTGATCAATGCCGGCAGCGGAGCGGATGCGCTGCGCGGCTGGGCGATTCCCACGGCGACGGACATCGCCTTCGCCGTCGCCGTGATCGCGGTGGTCGGCAAATTCCTCCCGCCGGCGCTCCGCGTGTTCCTGCTGACACTCGCGATCATCGATGACCTCATCGCGATCACCATCATCGCCACCTTCTACACCGACACCATCCGGTTCCCATGGCTGATCCTCGCGCTCCTGCCGCTGGCCGGTTTCGCCGCCCTCGTGGCGAAGGGCGTGCGAGCGTGGTGGCTCCTGCTCCCGCTCGCCGTCGCGGTGTGGGTATGCATCCATGCCTCCGGTATCCACGCGACCGTCGCCGGCGTGCTGCTCGGCTTCGTCGTTCCCGTCAGGGCGAGCGAACGCGCCAGAGTGCGCACGGGTACCGACGACGCAGGGCGACCGATCTACGACGGCATGGCAGCGCATTTCGCCGACCGCTGGGGCGTCGTGGCATCGCTGTTCGCCGTCCCCGTCTTCGCCTTCTTCGCGGCCGGCGTCACCATCGGCGGATTCGAGGGGCTCGCGTCCGCGTTCGCCGACCCGATCACGATCGGCATCATCGTCGGACTCGTCATCGGCAAGCCCATCGGCATCCTGGCCACGACGTTCCTGTTGAGTCGCCTCCCGGCACTGCGACTGGATGAGACGCTGCGCTGGCCCGACCTGACCGGCATGGCGTTCCTCGCGGGCATCGGCTTCACGGTCTCCCTGCTCGTCGGGGAACTCGCCTACGGATCGAGCTCGGTCGCCGACGAGCACGTGAAGATCGGCGTGCTCGTCGGCTCGTTCGTCGCCGCCGTCCTCGGCGGGATCGTCCTCGCGGCCCGCAACGCCCGCGCACGGCAACGGCACGCCCCCGCATCCATCACCATCGAGTGAGGAAGGGACCGACGCGAAGCAGGCTACGCACACGAGGCGCCTGATCCGCAGCAGGTACGCGTGCGGTCGCTGCTCACCACCCGGTGCTGAGCAGCGACTGCACGACGATCGCGAAACCGATCTGCAGACCCAGCAGCCACCGACGCGTCGACGGCCCGAAGAGTGCGAGACCGAGCGTCGCCCACGGCACGAACGGCAACCAGATGCGTTCGACCTCCGCCCGGCTCATGTTCGACAGGTCGGCGGCGAGCACCATCAGCCACCCGGCTGCGGCCAGCATCAGCAGAACGACGCGCGGATCCCACTTCGCTCCCCCGCGCCCGCCCGCCACGACGTCCCTCGCGACGAACTCGCTCCCGCGCTCACGTGTGCGCCCGCCGAGCATCCCGACCGCTGCAGCGCCGACCGCGGCGATCGAGGCACCGATGGCGGGGCCTGCGCTCACGCCGAATGCGGCGAGATTGCCCCACAGCCAATACCCCGGCGGTCGCCGCGATGCCACGCCATCCCAGTAGCGCTGCTGCAGCACAGGGAATGCCTCCCACCAGGCGAACCCGTTGATCGCGAACAGTCCGACGACCCCCAGAGCCGCAGCAGCGGCGATCGGCAACGGAACCCACGACTTTCCCGCCCACAGGACCGCGACGGCCAGGATGCCCAGCAACGGCAGGCCATACGACATCATCACGCAGTATCCGAGCAGCACGCCCGCCGTGAGCGACCACACCACCCGTCTCGCGCCGGTGGTCGCCGTGGCCAGGGCGAGTGCGCAGATCCCCCACGCCGCGACCGCCATGAACAGTCCGTCGCCCGACACCGCGATCCAGATCGCGGCGGGCGTGAACACCAGGAAGAGCACCGCCCTTCGCGCGTACTCCTCGGCCCCCAGCGCCCGCAGCGCGATCATGACCGCCATCACGGTGGTGGCGCCCAGCATCAGCACGACGAACCCCGCGGCGAGCGCACTGCCGAGCCCGAGCCGGACCAGCGCGACGAAGAACAGCAGCGCTCCCGGTGGGTGACCGGCGATGTGCACCGGCCAGTTGTCCGCGTGGGCGTAGGGGATGCGTTCGATGTATTCGCGCAGGGTGGCGCCGACATCGTCGATCTCCCGCGCGGTGCCCAGATACTCATACCGGTGATCGAGGATCGTGCCGATCCCGTCGAGACCGTCGACTGTGGCGAGCGCGAACAGCCACAACGCTGACGCGCCGAAGGCGATCAGCAGCAGGTGCCCCCACCGTGCTGACGATGCGATGCGGGGACCCCAGACGATCGCTGCGATGCCGAGAAGGACCGCGAGCGGCGTGCCGGGCCCCAGCCGCGGCATCCATTCCGCGTGCAGCGGCGGGAACGAGTTCACCCGCACGTTCCAGCCCGTCAGAGCGGGGACGGCGATGGCCGCGGCGATCAGGAGGAGCGCCCCCACGACGCCCCAGACCGCCAGCCGCGAACCGGCGCGGGATCTCACCTCGCTCACCCCACGGCCCTGTCGCGCAGCGGTTCGTGCGCGAACTCCCGCACGCCCTCCTCGAACCCGACCCGAGGATTCCATCCCAGCTCCGCCCTGATGCGGTCGGCGGATGCGGTGATGTGCCGAACGTCGCCCATCCGGAACTCGCCAGTGCGCGGTGGCTGCTCGCTGCCGAACGCGGCGGCCAGCCCATCGGCGAACTCGCCGATGGTGTGCGGCACGCCGGTGGCGACGTTGAACGCCCTCGCCGTCTCCGCCTCGGCCGTCTCGGTCCAATCGAGTGCGGCGATGTTGGCGCCGGCGACGTCGCGGACGTGGATGAAGTCCCGTCGCTGCTCCCCGTCTTCGAAGACCCGTGGCGTCTCGCCGCGTTCCAGCGCCGAGCGGAACAGCGACGCCACACCCGCATAGGGCGTCCCCTGCGGCATCGCCGGACCGTAGACGTTGTGGTACCGGAGAAGGGCGGCCCTTCCACCGCTCTGCGCCCAGGAGCGGGCGAGCAGCTCCTGCTCGAGCTTGGTCGCCGCATAGACATTGCGTGGATCGCACGGCTGGTTCTCAGAGATCGACAGCGGTCGAAGCGGTGCGCCGGTCCGTGCCGACAGCGGGTCGAAGTGTCCGGCCTCCAGGTCGGCCCTCGTGCGCGGCGGCGGCTGCACGATGCGGTCGTCGTCGAGATACAGCCCCTCTCCGTAGACGACCATCGACGAGGCGAGCACGAGCCTGTCCACGCCGGCCTCCGTCATCGCCGCGAGCAGCGTCGCCGTGCCGAGCGAGTTCGACGAGACGTAGTCGGGAGCGTCACGGATGCCGAGGCCCAGACCGACTTTGGCCGCCTGGTGGCACACCGCGTCGACGTCGATCAGTGCCCGGGCGACAGCATCTTCGTCACGCACGTCCGCGCGCACGAACTCGACCTCACCGTGCGGAGGGCGCTGTGCCGCCGCGTGCACATCGGGACGCAGCGAGTCGAGGACCCGCACCCGCCATCCGGCGTTCAGCGCTGCATCGACGACCGCGGAGCCGATGAAGCCAGCCCCACCGGTGACCAGGAGCCTCCCCGTCATACCCGCGCCCCCTGCTCGTGCTCCCCGCGACGGAGGAGCGCATCGACGACGTCGGGTGCGAGTCGGGGAACGACCGCGCGTCCGGTCGGGATCGCGTCGATGATCGCCGCGACCGCCGCGCTGAGGCGAGGCTGTGCTGCCGCCATCACGGCGAAGACCCGTTCCGCAGTCGCCGAGGTATCGGCATCCGCCCCTCCCCGCTCGGTGTCGGTGTCGGTCACGATCGCGAGATTCACGTGGGCGAGGCCCACCTCCGCGGCGAGCGCGGCTTCCGGCAGCTGCGTCATGTTGACCAGACGGGCCCCCATCGCACGGTGCCAGTCGGCTTCCGCTGCCGTCGAGAAGCGAGGCCCCTGGATCACGACGCTCGTGCCGCTCGCATGCACCCGCTCCCCCAGCGACTGCAGGGCCGTGAACGCGATCCGGCGCAGGTCGGCGTCGTACGGCTCAGCGAACGGCAGATGCTGCACCCCCGACACCCCTCCGATGCCGTCGAAGTACGTGTCGGCTCTGCCGTTCGTGCGATCGATCAGCTGATCGGTGAGCACGAAGTCACCCGGACGAAGCGAGGCATCCAGACCCCCGACGGCGTTCGTCGACAGCAGCACCCGCGCTCCCCTGCGCCGCAGCCCCCACAACAGTGGCCGAGGATCGACCAGATGCGGCGGCACGCGGTGCCCGACACCGTGGCGCGGCGCGAATCCCACCCGGCGCCCGTTCAGCAGCCCGGTCACGATCTCCGGAACCGTGCCCCACGGTGATCCACTCGGCGCGATCACGACCCGGTCGGCGAGATCGAGCTTCTCGAAACCCGATCCCCCGATCACCGCGAACTCGATCTCGACGTCGCTGGCGTCCTGCTGTGCATCACTCATCACCCCAGAGTGCGCGAGCGGCGGCCGTCCAGTGTCCCGATTTCCTTACATCGCGATGACATCTGACCCGTCATCACTCTGTAAGGGGATCGGCGACTCCGCGCCGCGTCTGCTTCGCATACTGGGGCCATGGGCACTCCCCGCACGAGAGACTCCGTCACCGAGCGCCTCTCGAACGCGCTCCAAGAGAGGTCCGAACGGGCGCGCGCCGCTCTCGGTTCCCCGTTGCGCACCACCAGGACGACGGTCGTCGTCGGCCGTCTGCTCGGGGCAGCGTTCCTCATCTGCTTCCTCACCGGGATCTACAGCAATCTGCTGCAGAGTCCGCTGCCATGGCTGTCCCCGCCGCCGGGGCCCGCCCACCTCTACGCGTGGACGCAGGGGACGCACGTGGTCGTCGGTGCGATGCTCATCCCCCTGCTGTTGGCCAAGCTCTGGGTCGTGTTCCCCAAACTCTTCACGTGGCCTCCGGTTCGGAGCCTCCCGCACCTTCTGGAACGTGCGAGCCTGGCGATCCTCGTCGCCACCGCCCTGATGGAGCCGATCACCGGAGTGCTCAACGCCCTGAAGTGGTACCCGTGGGACTTCTCGTTCCGCCGCACGCACTTCGCTCTCGCGTGGGTGCTCATCGGCGCCATGATCGTCCACGTCGCCGTGCACCTGCCGGCGATCATCCGCGCCTGGCGGAGCGGCGGTCCCGAGGACGCCGTAGAACCGGAGCAGGCTCAGACCCCGGAGGAGAAGCAGAGCCCTGAGGAAACGCAGAGCCCGGAACAGGATCCGCCCGAGAGCAGAGACCAGGATGCGGACGGAGACCAGACCGAGGGAGCGCCGAAGACGACCGCCGTCTCCCGGCGCCTGTTCCTCGGAGTCGTCGGGGGCGCCTCGGCGCTGACCGGTGCTGCCGCGCTCGCACACGCGGTCACCCCGATCGGCCCGTTCAGCCTGAAGGCACCCCGGGCCCGTGTGTATGCCGCACAAGGGGTCACCGTCAATCGTTCCGCCCGACAGGCCGAGGTGACAGAGCTCGCGAGCGACCCCGGATGGATGCTGCGACTCGGAACCGGCGACGGTGCGCTCGCCCTGAAGCGCGCTGACCTCGAGGCCCTGCCACAGCGGACAGAGGTGCTGCCCATCGCCTGCGTCGAGGGATGGACGATCGATGCGACCTGGACCGGCGTGCGACTCCGCGATCTGCTCGACCTCATCGGCATACCAGAGGATGCGACGATCCGCCTGCGCAGCATGCAGCGCCGCGGCGCGTTCCGGGAGACGACCATGCCGGCCGCGTACGCACGTGATCCGCGCACCCTGATCGCCCTGCGCCTGAACGGGGAGCCGCTGGACCTCGATCACGGGTATCCCGCACGGGTCATCGCTCCTGGAAGACCAGGGGTGCTCCAGACGAAGTGGCTCGAGTCCATCGAGGTGGCCTGATGCGTTACATCCGCCCTGCACTGCTCATCGTCGGAGGTCTGGTGCTCGCGTGGGGAGGATGGCTCCTCCTCTCGGCGCAGTCCGTCGACCAGCTGTTCAGCGTCGCGGTCTGGCTCGTCGCCGTGGTCGTGGTGCACGACGGGCTTCTGGCTGTGATCAGCGCCGCGCACCATAGGCTCGTCGGGCGTCGCTCAGACCTGGCGGCGGAGCCGGACGAAAGCGCGCCCTGACACGGTCCAGCTCTCGACGAGGTCGAGAGCTGAGCCGTGCAGCCGACGCCGCAGCGCCGCGGCCCCGATGTCGTACCAGGGGAAGGCGGAGCTTGATCGTCCGTCGTCGTCGACCACGGTGGCCACGAACCCGCGGTCGACTTCCGGGTCGGGATCGACCTCGACGAGGATGCTGCCGAGAGGGGTGATGATCTCGGCGCAGCGTTCGAGCAGCACTGCGGGTGACCCGCCGATGCCGATGTTGCCGTCGAGGAGGAGCAGCGACTCCCACGCACCCTCCTGCGGAAGCGCGTCGAAGACCGACAACTGCAGTGCCGGCAGTCCTCGTTCCCGCGCGTGCTCGACGGCGGTCCGCGAGACGTCGACGCCGAGACTGAGCTGCCCGGAGCGGATCGCCGCATGCAGGATCCGCCCCGGTCCGCAGCCCACGTCGAGCACCGGGCCCCTGATCCTCGAGATCACCGAGTCGTCGGCGGCATCGGCAGCGGCCAGGAACCGGCCGATCTCGACGCGTCGCTCGCCCCCCGCTGCCACCTCGACCAACCGCAGCACACCGCCTCCGTTGCGCAGAGCGACGTCGTACGGAGCGTCTCCGCCCGCGCCGAAGTGCGCAGTCGCCGGGGCACTCATGACGCACCGGCTTCGAGATCGACGCCCAGATGGGGCAACAGGCGGGCGAGGTGTCCCCCTGCCGGCAGCACCGACGACACCTCGCGCAGGGAGGCGAGGTCGTCGATGTCCGTCAAGGGCGGGGCGGAGGCGATTCTGAGCCAGGCGTCGACCAGGCGCTCGCGCTGGAGCAGCCCCGTGTCCGGCGCCGACATCGGAACCCCGCGCACCAGATCGCCGCGTGGGCGGCCGCCGAGTCGCTCCCGCGGCAGGTCGTCGAGGCCCAGCAGCCAGAATCCGCCGTCCTCGGCCGGACCGAACCAGGCGTCGACATCATCGGACCACTCGTCGGCGAAGGCGCGCAGGAGCACCGGATCCACCTGGGGCGTGTCCATGCCGATCAGCAGAACGCGGCCGGTGCAGGAATCCAGTGCCGCGGCGATCCGATCGTCGAGGCCCCCCGCGACCTGCGGGATCGAGTCGAAGCCGGCGGGGAGTGCGATCTCACCCTGGGCGCAGACGACGACCGGCAGCCCGGTCGCGCCGACGGCGGCGAGAGTATCTGCGAGGCTCGCCGCCGCGATCCTCGCCGCGTCTTCCAGCGTGAACGGCGGATGCAGGCGCGTCTTCACCCGCCCGGGGACGCACTCCTTGGCCATCACGACGATCGTCGTCGTCTTCGTGTTCGTGTTCGTCGTCTGGCTCATGCGAACCTCCGCAGGGCGCTGCGCATGTCGACGACGGCGGTGACGGTGCCGCGGACGGTGCCGGTGACCTTCGATCGTCCGAGTCGCGGCCGGTAGTCCACGTCGACCTCGTCGATCCGCAGCCCCTCCTTCCACCCCCGGAGCAGCAGTTCGAGGGGGTAGCCGCTGCGGCGGTCCTCCAGACCGAGGGCGAGAAGCTGCTCGCGTCGCCCGGCACGAAAGGGGCCGAGATCCTGCAGGGTGAGGCCGGTGCGACGGCGCACCATCGCGAGCAGCGCGGCATTCGCGACGCGGGCGTGCACGGGCCACGACGCCGAGCTCGTGACCCTGCGCCGACCGAAGACGAGGTCGCTCACCCCCCGGTGGACGGGCTCGGCGACCCGATCGAGCTGGCCGAGGTCGAAAGAACCATCGGCGTCGCAGAACGCGACTACCGGCGCGGTGGCGGCGCAGAGCCCCGCGTGCACCGCGGCCCCGTAGCCGCGCTGGTGCGCCTCGATGACCAGGGCACCGGCGGCGCGTGCGACCTCAGCCGAACCGTCGGTCGAGCCGTTGTCCACCACGATCGCCCTCGCGCCCCGCGGGAGCGCGGCGAGAACGCCCGGCAGTGCCGCCGCCTCGTCGAGGCACGGCAGGACGACGTCGGTGCGGAATCTCATACACCGACGCTAGGGATCGCGGTCTTCTCCGACCCCGCCAACTCCTTACGAACCGAGGAAGGATGCCGGGAACGGCCGGATTCCCCGCGAGGAAGAGCACCCTCGAACCTACGATGGGAGCATGGTCCAGCCGCTGTCCGACTCCCCCGAGCTCGCGGATCGTCGCGTCCTCGTGATCGAAGACGATGCGACCGTCTCCGAGATCGTGCGCACCTACCTGCAGGCCGCCTCGTACATCGTGGACATCGCCACAGACAGTTTCGCCGGACTCGCCGCCGTCTCCGCCGGTGCACCGGACCTCGTCGTGCTCGACCGGATGCTGCCGGGCATCGACGGCGCCGAGGTGTGCCGTCGCATCCGCGCCGACTCCTCCGTGCCGATCATCATGCTCACAGCGCTCGGCTCCGAGGACGACCGCATCGACGGCCTGGAGGCGGGAGCGGATGACTACGTCGTCAAGCCGTTCTCCCCCAAGGAGCTGGTGCTGCGCGTCAACTCGGTACTGCGCAGGAGCCTCCCGGAGTTCGCGCGCGAGGCGCCGTTCCAGATCGGCCCCTTCCATCTCGATCCCTCTGCCCGCATCGCGACCAAGCATGGTGCTCCGCTCGAGCTGTCGGTGCGTGAGTTCGATCTCTTCGCGTTCCTCCTCAAGCACCCTCGGCAGACTTTCGACCGGCCGACTCTGCTGCGAAGTGTCTGGGGCTGGGAGATCGGCGATCTGTCGACGGTGACCGTCACGACGCGTCGCCTGCGCGAGAAGATCGAGGAGGACCCTGGCAACCCGACGGTACTCGTCACCGTGTGGGGCGTCGGCTACCGCCTCGAGCTGGAGCCCGCCTGATGCCCGCCGCCGATGTCGCGGCGATCGCCGGTATCGCCCTGATCTGCGCACTGCTGGTCGGTGTGTTCGGTGTGATCGCGCTGTGGCTGCTTCGTCGCCGCTCGCTCGTGGTGCAGCTGTGCGTCGTCATCCTGGCGGTGGTTCTCGCCTTCGCTACCGGGGTGCTCGCTGTCGCCGAGGCCATGTACATCTCCCGCCACGACCTCCTCGTGGTCGTGGTGGTGACCGTGATCTCAGCCGTCGTGGCGCTCGGCGTGGCCGTGCTGCTCGCCATGCAGTTGCTGCGGGGCGTCCGCTCCCTCCAGAAGCTGACGCACTCGGTGGGCGACGGCGAACGCCTCGACACGACCGGCGCGATCGCCGTGAATGCCGACTTCGCCCGTGTGGCCGAAGAGCTCGTCACCACCAGTGAGCGACTCGCCGCCGCGAGGGACGAGGTGCAGCTCCTCGACCGCTCCCGGCGCGAGCTGATCGCTTGGATCTCGCACGACCTGCGCAGCCCGCTCGCCGGTCTGCGGGCGATGACGGAAGCCCTCGACGACGGGATGGCCGATGATCCGGCGAGATTCCATCGCCAGATGCGCCGTCAGGTCGACCACATGACCGATCTGGTGGACAGCCTCTTCCAGCTCTCCAAGATCACCTCCGGTACTCTCGTGCTCCACCCGGAGCCGATGTCGCTCCACGACCTGGTCAGCGACGCCGTCGCCGAGCTGGCACCCGTCGCCCATGCGCGGAGCATCGCGCTGGTCGAGCTCACGAGCCCCGATCACACGATCGTCGGCGATGCCAGGGAGCTTGCGCGCGTGATGATGAACCTCCTCGCGAACGCGATCGAGCACACCCCGAGCGGTGGGACAATCCGCATCAGCACTGCACGCGAGAACGAGGTGATGCTGCTGTCGGTGGAGGACTCGGGAACCGGCATCGCCCAGGCCGACCTCGACCGTGTGTTCGAACCCGGATGGCGCGGCACCGACGCCAGGACCCCTGGCACCGGAATCCATGGCGCGAGCGGTGCAGGACTCGGTCTCGCGATCGCCCGCGGCATCGTGGAGGCGCACGACGGCGTGATCAGCGCCCACCAGGCGAACGTAGGCTCACGCTTCGACATCCGCCTGCCCGCCGCACAGACGGTGACGGCATAGGGCCCTCCTGCCTGCACCCGAGGCGGACATGGTCGATCCGCTCAGTGGTGGAAGGCCGATTGGGGCTTCTCGGCGGGCATGGGCGATTCGAGCGCGTCGAGGTACGCGACCTCGGTCTCGATCGCCTGCAGCAGGTCGGCCGCGAGGTCCATGCTCAGCCCGTTGCGGACGACGATGCGCTGCACCGTGATCTGCTCGAGGTCGGCCGGCATCGGGTAGGCGGGGATGAGCCAGCCCTTCATCCGCAGCCGATCCTGCAGGTCGTAGAGCGTCCAATTCTTCGTGTGTCCCTCGATGAGCCGCCAGGCGAACACCGGGATGTCACTGCCGTCATTCCACAGCTCGAAGGCGTCGAGCTTGCCGATTCCCGCGGAGAGGAACTTCGCGACGTCCTGCGACGTCTGCTGCACGGCCCGGTACCCCTCGAACCCCAGCCGCAGGAACAGGTAGTACTGGAGCACCACCTGCGCGCCAGGACGGGAGAAGTTCAGGGCGAACGTGGGCATCTCGCCACCGAGATAGCTCACCTTGAACACCAGATCCTCCGGCAGCCACTGCGCGTCGCGCCAGACCACCCACCCGAGCCCGGGATATACGAGCCCGTACTTGTGCCCCGACGTGCTGATCGAATGCACCCGCTCGAGCCGGAAGTCCCACACCACATCGGGCTGCAGGAACGGCGCGATCATCGCTCCGGAGGCACCGTCGACGTGGATGGGGATGTCTAGCCCCGTGGTCTTCTGGATCTCGTCCAGAGCTGCGGCGATCTCGGCCACCGGCTCGTACATGCCGGTATAGGTCACTCCCATAATCGCGACCACGCCGATGGTGTTCTCATCGACGTACTTCGCCAGATCATGCCCGTCGAGCGTCTTGTGCTCCGCACTGATCGGCACGTACCGCGGCTCGACGTCGAAGTAGTTGCAGAACTTCTCCCAGCACACCTGCACCGCAGACGACATCACGAGGTTCGGGCTCGAAGCATCCTTCCCCGCCGCACGCCTCGCCTGCTGCCACCGCCGCTTGAACGCGAGGCCACCCAACATGCACGCCTCCGACGAGCCGATCGTCGAGGTGCCGATGCTCTTCTCCGCATCCGGCGCGTTCCAGAGATTCGCCAGCATGTGCCAGCAGTTCTCCTCGATCGCCGCCGTCTGCGGGTACTCATCCTTGTCGATCATGTTCTTGTCGAACGATGCGGCATAGACCTGCTTGGCGTCGTCGTCCATCCAGGTGCTCACGAACGTCGCGAGGTTCAACCGCGCGTTGCCGTCGAGGATCGTCTCGTCCTCCACGATCTGCTTCGCCGTCTCAGGGAGCGACTCGCCGGCGGGGATCACATGACGCGAGGTGAGCGTCGCCTCCCCCGCCCTCGTGAAGATCGGCTGCTCGTCGGCGGAGGGAGTGCTCATGTCCGGAACCTTTCGCTTCGCTTATCGCGTCACGCCACTCTTGCAACGGAAGCGGGCTAGCGCTACCGACGTTCGACCAGTCCCGCTCCTGCGATTCCACACATGTGCTCGGGGCACTCAGGCATCAGCTGCATGTTCGGCAGGCGCCCGCACGAGCATCTCGGGCGCCCGGGAGACGAGGAGCCAGGTGGGGAGAATCGCGATGCAGAGCACTGCCAGCACCGTCACGCTTCCCGTCACCGCGACCGCGATGAACAGGGCGATCCACCCGTCGCGGGAGATCGCGAGCACCATGCCGAGCACTCCTCCCGCGATCGCCACGACGATGGGGACGCCAGGGACGAGGGCATTGGCGAGAACCCCGATCGCCGTGCCGATGAACACGGCGGGGAAGATCCGGCCACCCCGGAAGCCCGCTGCCGCCGCGATGACAAGGGCGACGATCTTCACCGCGACGATGATGAAGAGCTGCCCAGAGTCGTAGTCGTCGCGGTCCATGACGAGGGTGGCTGTCTGCTCCAAACCCTTGAACAGGGTGATCGGCCCCCCGATAATTCCCAGTACCCCGAGGACCATGCCACCGAGAGTCACGTACAGCACCGGGTTCCGCAGCAGCCGGAACGTGCGATGCATGAGCGGGAAGACGGCAGCAGCGCCGATACCGAGAAGCGCGGCGAAGACCGCGATGACGGTGGCACTGAGCAGGTCGATGGCGGCGATGCTGTCGTACGACGGCATCGGTACCGCGAACGACGGTTGAGTCAGCAGCGACATCGTGACCGCACCGGCACCGGCGGCGAGCAGCGGGAGGAAGAGCTTGTCCCAGAGAGCCTGACCACCGGCCATCGCCCCCACGACACCGGTGAACACGAGGGCGGCGGCAACGGGCGTGCCGAACAGCGCGCCGATCGTCGCTGCCGCGGTGATGAGCACGATCAGCTGCCCGGAGACTCCCGGCCAGAACCTGGCGAAGACGGCGACGAGGATGCCGGTGTTGATCGCGATGATCGGGCTCTCCGGTCCCAGGCTCACCCCTCCGGCGAGCGCGAGCACGGCGACCAGGGCGAGAGAGGGCAGTGCGCTCAGAGGAAGGGGCGGCGCGATGAGCTCGGTGAGGGCTGAGTCCCGCCCGCCGTGCCCCGGAAGCAACCAGATCGCGATCCCCACGGCGAGTCCGGTGAGCGTGAGAACCGTGAAGATCCACCACGCCGAGTCGGGATCGAAGCCGGCCGCGTGCGGGAGTCCCTGCCACAGCGCATTCTGGAGGACCAGCGCCAGTTCCTCGACCACGAACAGGATCAGCGCGGAGACGACCCCGATGATGACCGCTGGCAGCGAGAGGACGACGAGCCGCCGAACGGTCGTCGCAGAAGTCAGTTCGCTCTCATCAGTGGCCATCGCGCCTCTTCCGCTGCTTGTGCTTCACAAGCGCAACGGCGCAGTGATCACCGCATTATCTCCACAGGTCGGCCTCTGCATCAATTCCCGCGTGGTGGCGGACGAAGGTACCCCGGGTGAATTCCTGACCGCACCCGCGTTTCGCTGGAGCGCCGCAGTTAGCCTGACCTGAAGCGGGAGCCACCGTGGAGTGGCCTCCTGTCGCACACGGCTGAGGGTGGTCGACTCAGCCCTGAACAAGGGAAGTCGCCCCATGGCCGAACTGATCGTCATCTCCTTCGACACCGAGCCTCAAGCAGAAGGCGCCTACGACGAGATCCTGTCCCTGCAGAACGACCTCGTCGTCGAGCTTGCAGGTCTCGCGCTCGTGAAGGTCGATGAGAAGGGCAAGACGAAGGTCGAGTACCCCGGTGCCGCGGGCAACGTGGGCGTTGGCGCCGCAGGCGGAGCGCTCTTCGGCGTGCTCATCGGCCTGCTGTTCTTCGTGCCGATCGCGGGTCTCCTCTTCGGCGGCCTCTTCGGAGCACTGTTCGCCGGGCTCGACAAGTCCGGCATCGATGCGGAGTTCCGCGACCGCGTGAAGAGCACGGTCTCCGCCGGGAAGTCGGCCGTCGTCGTGTACGCGACGAAGATCACGGAGGACAAGTTCGCTGCCGCGCTCGCGCCTTTCAACGGCACCGTCGTGCAGACCTCCCTCTCCGCCGAAGACGAGAAGGAGCTCATCCACGACCTCGGCGGCGCACAGTAACCAGCGCACTTCGATGCCGGGCACGGGCAGGGAGCGATCCGATCCCCGTGCCCGGCATCGGTGCATCCGCTCGATCCCGTATCCCCACGAAGCCACCCCACCAGAAGAAGGAACTTCCATGACCGCGGAACTGCCCGGTTCGATCCTGCCGCTTCCCGACCGTGATTATCAGGGACCGGTCGTCTTCGACGCGAAGAAGTCGGAGGCCGATTTCCCTCCGCTCGTCGCCAAGCGCCCGCCCAAGAGCGCCCCCAACGTTCTGGTGATCCTGCTCGACGACGTCGGCTTCGGTGCATCGAGCGCTTTCGGCGGACCGATCCACACGCCGACAGCGGAACGCCTCGCGAACTCCGGTCTGAAGTACACGCGGTTCCACACCACCGCACTGTGCTCCCCCACTCGAGCAGCGCTGCTCTCAGGGCGCAACCACCACGCCGTCGGCATGGGGCACATCACCGAGACCGCCACACCCTCGCCCGGATACCGCTCCACACGACCGAACTCCGCGGTGCCGCTGCCGGAGATCCTGCGCCAGAACGGTTACAACACCGCCCAGTTCGGCAAGTGTCATGAGGTGCCCGTGTGGGAGACCGGTCCCACCGGACCGTTCGACCACTGGCCCGCGTTCTCGGGCTTCGAGCGGTTCTACGGTTTCATCGGCGGGGAGACCAACCAGTGGACCCCTGCACTCGTCGATGGTGTGACCGCCGTCGAGCCACCGACGGATGAGGGATACCACCTCATGCCCGACCTGGCAGATAAGACCATCGACTACGTGCGGCAGCAGAAGAGCCTGACCCCGGACAAGCCGTTCTTCATCTACTTCGCGCCCGGGGCGACGCACGCCCCGCATCACGTGCCGAAGGACTGGATCGCGAAGTACAAGGGCGCGTTCGACCACGGTTGGGATGCGCAGCGCGAGCAGACGTTCGCCCGTCAGGTGGAGCTCGGAGTGATCGCAGCCGACTCGAAGCTCACCGAACGCCCTGAGGGTCTGCCGGCGTGGGATGACGTACCGGAGGAGCAGAAGCCGATCCTCGCGCACCAGATGGAGGTCTATGCGGCATTCCTGGAGTACGCCGATTTCCACACCGGCCGGGTCATCGACGCGTTGGAAGAGCAGGACATCCTCGATGAGACCCTTGTCTACTACATCATCGGCGACAACGGGGCGAGCGCGGAAGGCGGCATAAACGGCGCCTACATGCTGACCACCGCCTCCAACGGAGGCGGCCAGTTCGAGACCGTCGAGTTCTGGAACGAGCACCTCGACAAGGTCGGCGGCCCGGAGGCGTACAACCACTACTCCGTCGCCTGGGCGCATGCGATGTGCACGCCTTATCAGTGGACCAAGCAGGTGGCTTCGCACTACGGCGGCACGCGCAACGGCACCATCGTGCACTGGCCGAGCGCGATCGACGGCGCAGGCGAGGTCCGCAACCAGTGGCACCACGTCATCGACATCGCCCCGACCATCCTCGATGTCGCCGGACTCGCCGAGCCGCACACGGTGAACGGGGTCACCCAGATCCCGATGCACGGCGTCTCGATGGCGTACACGTTCAATGCGCCCGACGCCGACGAGCGGCATGTCACGCAGTACTTCGAGCTGATGGGCAACCGCGGCATCTATCACAAGGGGTGGACGGCACAGACGAAGCACCGCACCCCCTGGGACGTCGTCTCGAAAGCGCCCGACTTCTCCGCCGACGTGTGGGAACTGTACGACACCTCCGTCGACTGGACCCAGTCGAACAACCTGGCGGCCGAGCACCCCGAGAAGCTGGCGGAGATGCAGCAGATGTTCCTGATCGAGGCGGCGCGGCACAACGTGTTCCCGCTCGACGATCGGGCGGCCGAACGGATGAACCCTGCGATCGCCGGCCGGCCGACCCTGGTCACCGGCGACTCGTTGCGGCTCTACCCCGGCATGATCCGGCTCGGTGAGAACGTCGCATTGAACGTGAAGAACCGGTCCTACTCGGTGACCTCTCAGATCACGGTCCCCGCGGACGGCACGCTCGAGGGCGCGCTCGTCGCGCAGGGCGGGCGCACCGGCGGCTGGTCGTTCTTCGCGGAGGACGGGAAGCTCGGATACCACTACAACTACTGCGGGCTGGTCCGCACGACGGTGATCTCCGACAACCGGATCGGCGCTGGGGATCATCTCGTCCGCGTGGAGTTCGCCTATGACGGTGGCGGGATCGGGAAGGGCGGGGATGTCTCGCTGTTCATCGATGGCGTCGCGGCAGGCTCGGGACGCGTCGAACACACTCACCCGCTGTACTTCTCGTTCGACGAGGGCATGGACACCGGCGAAGACACCGGGATGCCGGCGTACGAGGGCTACAAGGAGTGGGGTGGCAAATTCAGCGGCACGCTCTCCTGGGCGGAAGTCGCGCTGGGCACCGACGATCACAACCACCTGGTCGACCCGGAGGAGCACCTGAACGCCGCGCTGCGGCATCAGTAGAGACCCCCGCTCACGAAAGGAGGACCCCGTCCGCGCGGACGGGGTCCTCGACCCACCAGAGACTCACCCACGCGGGGTGACCGAGACATGTCGACAACGCCGGGAGAATGCCACCCTGGAGCTTCTGCCGGCACTCGACGAGACCGAGGATCAGACATGACCGCACACCCCTCACTGCCTTCCTGGCGTGACACCCGCACCCGGAAAGACATCGAGGCGTTCGTAGCCTCCGTCACCGAGGGGCCCGACGCCGTCCCGGTAGAGGAGCGCGTCGCGGTGTTCGACAACGACGGCACCCTGTGGTCCGAGAAGCCGATGGTGACACAGCTGCACTACGTCGTGGAGCAGTGGCGGGCAGCAGCAGAGCGCACACCCGAACTCGCCGAACGCCAGCCCTACCTCGCAGCGGTGAGCGGCGACTTCGGATGGCTGGGCACCGCGATCGACAAGCACTACCGTGGCGACGACTCCGACCTGAAGATCATCATCCAGTCGCTCGTCGGGCTGACCGACGGGATGAGCGTGGAGGACTATGCGCGCTCCGTCGAGGAGTTCTACCGCACAGCGCAGCATCCGAGCCTGAAGCGCCCCTACTCCGAGACCGTGTACCAGCCCATGGTCGAGCTGCTCCGCTACTTGGAGCTCCACGGTTTCACCTGCTACATCGTCTCGGGGGGCGAGCGTGACTTCATGCGCCCCATGACGCAGGCGAACTACGGCATCCCGCCGGAGCGCGTCGTGGGATCCGCCTTCGGGCTCGCCTGGAACGAGGCCGACGCGACCGTGCGGTACTCATCGTCGCTCGCCTTCTTCGATGACGGCCCGGAGAAGCCCATCCGCATCTGGACCCGCATCGGCCGGCGCCCCCTGTTCGTCGGCGGTAACTCCAACGGCGACATGGCCATGATGGATTTCGCACGCCGCGGTCCACGGCCCGGCTTCGCGATCCTGGTCCACCACGACGACCCGTCGCGCGGCGACATCCCCTACGACGCGGGTGCGGAGAAGGCTCTCGCCGATGCCGAGGGCAAGGGGTACACGGTGGTGAGCGTCAAGGACGACTGGGCGAGCGTGTTCCCCGAATCCGCTTCAGCGAGTACCTGAGCCGTCACGCAGGAATGCCCGGGGAGCGCTGCTCTCCGGGCATTCCTGCGTGATCCGGTCGACCGATCAAGTAGTCGTCGAGGAGATGCGGGTGTCCGGGCCCGTAGCCTCATCATCTGCAGCGTCATCGTCTGCCGACTCCGGCTCCTCGGGGTCGTCCGTCACCGTTTCCGGTTCGTCGGTCTCGGCCACGTCGGCGACAGCGATCGGCTGCGGACGCCGCAACAGCTCGATCACTATGGCGAAGACGATGAGGCCGATCGTCACGCCGAACACCGTGCCGAACGAGACTGGTCGCGACGTGATGAGGATGAGCAGTGCGAGTGCCATCCCCACGATGAAGATCGGTCCGTGGAAACGCTCGACCGCCAGGCCGAACCGTCCGGTGGACAGCCCTCTTCGCTCCCAGGTGCTCCGGATCGCGGCGAACCCGCTCTCCAGGACTCCGCGGATGGCCACGGCGCCGCGGCTCGATCCCGCGATCCAGGCCCAGACGGCGACGAGTACCCCGACCAGAGCGAGCGCGACGATGGTCGAGCTCAGCAGAGACGTCACCTCATCGAACAGCGACTGGGCCGCCGCAGCCGGCATGATCGACGGGCTCACCGCTCCGATGAAGAACGTCCTTCCGATTCCCATCCCCGCTGAGAGGAGCAGGAAGGTGACGGCGAACGCGGCGCTGGTCCAGAAGAGGGCGCGCGTGCGATTCCGTGCGATCAGGACGCCGGCGACGACGAGACCGAGCACGACCCAGGGCAGCCAGAACCCTGCCGCGACCGCGATCTGGTAGATCGTGCGCACCAGGACCAGAGCATCAGCCTGGGCGATCGGGACGGATCTGTCGATCTCCGGAATCAGATCGGCGAATCCGACGCCCCGCTCGGTCAGCACCTCTTTGACGCGGTCGACGACCTGCCCGAGGTCGATGGACAGCACTCCGTCGTCAGCGAGCTGCAAGGCGGCGTCCGGGCTGTTCTGCAGGATCGCGACCGCGCGTTCATGGGTGAAGCGCAGCGACTGCGCCCAGATGTCGGCGAACTGGTCTGATGCCACGACGTCGTGGATCACGCCGTCGACGAGCGACGTGAGTCCGCTGGCCGCCGGAGCCTCCAACAGCGAGAGGGCGGACGAGGCGCGGGGCGGAAGATCGAGTTCGCGGATTCCGTCGAACACCTCGCCGACGATCGCATTGAAATCCACCTGCTCCTGGATCGCCGTGCTGACCTGATCCGCGACGAAGTCCTGCACATCGGGATCCTCGGCGAGAGGTGCGAACGTAGCGACGAATCGGTCGGCATCGACCAGCTGCAGACGAGCCCAGGTCCCCATCGCCGCGATCGGAGCCATCAGCACAGCCAGGGTCAGCACGATTCCGGCGACGATGCTTCTGCCCACCGGTCGGCGGGGCTTCTTGAGCTTCCCGTTCTCCTGCTCGAGGAGGAGGACGCGGGCACGCAGGTCTTCCAGTTCACTCATTCGTTCTCCTCCTCGAGGCACAGGGTTCAGCCATCGTCCGCACCGCGGACGATCCGTCTCGTCAGCTCAGGAGCTTCTGCTTCGCCGCGGCGAATTCCGTCTCGGAGAGCACCCCGGAGTCTTTGAGCGACGCGAGCTGCTGCAGCTTCGCGATCAGGTCGTCGGTGGCTGCCGGTGCAGCGGGGGGCGGCGACGAATACTGTGCTGCCGCGTTCTGCGCGGCAGCATCGACCTGCGCCTGCTGCTGCGCGGCCTCGTACTGCTGCTGCTCGTATTGACCCTGCGCACGCTGCTGCTGATTCCTCGACATCGCACCTCCGACGGCGCTTGCCGTGCCTGCGACGACGGCGGTCCTCGCGGCGAGGCCGATCAGGCCGGGACGACCGAATCTTCTCAAGGGCATGTCATTCACCTTCCTGGTCGAGGATGTCCATCATGGCGTTCACGACGGGTGCCGGCACGCGCTCGCTGCGGAGCACCTGCCCGCCGGCGGCGGCGAGATTCTGTGCGAGTGTGCGGGCGAAGGCGAGTTCGAGCACGACCAGAGCGGCAGACTGCCCGGGGGCGAGCGAGGCGGCCAGCGCCTCGACGTCTTCCTCGCCGGCGAGACCCGCCGCGATGGGCTCGAAGTCATCGAGCTCGAGTATCCCGTCCTCATCGTCGAGTTCGACGATCTCGACCTCTCCGGTCGCCGACTTCGCGAGCACGACGAAGTCGAGCAGTCGCACGACGCCGGTGTCGACGAGGTCCGTCAGTGCGCGAAAGGTCGCCGGGTCGGGACGCGCTCCTTCGAACCCGACGAGGTAGAACTCGGCGGGGCCGAAACGGAAGTCATTCATGGATTGTCCTTTCTCACGGGGCACACGGACCGCGACTGCGACCCATACTTACATCGCCGTCGCCGAGGCGATCGACATCCTCACCCCTAGCGGATGAGTGCTTCATCATCCGGCGCCGCGGTCTGACGGTTCTGACGCGGAATCCAGACTTTGCGGACGACGATCAGAAGAGAGGCTGTCAACGGGATCGCGACCAGCGCGCCGAGCAACCCGAGCAGCGTGGCGCCGATCATCGCCCCGATGATGACGAGCACCCCCGGCACAGCAGCAGCCTTGCCCATGACCCGCGGCGTGACCACGTACGCCTCGACCTGGATGTACACGAGATACGCGATCACGAAGACGAGTGCGGCGGTCGGACTCACGAAAAGTGTCGCGACTGCCCCGATCACCAGGAACACGAGCGAGCCGATCATCGGCACCAGCGTGATGAAGAACGCGACGATCGCCATGACAGCGGGGACGGACGAGCCGACGGCGAGCTGGATCACGAGAACGACCAGCGCATTGATCAGCGAGAGCGTCACTCCGCCGGCCACGACGCCGCCGACCGACTGCGTGATCTCCTCGAGCACCCCGGTGAACCGCGCCCGCCGGTACTGGGGGACGAGATTTGCGAACGCCACTTTGATGCTCGACAACGACGACACGAAGTACAGCGTCAGGACGACGACCATGACGAAGCTCGAGATGGCTCCGACGATGCCGAAGCCGGCTTTCAGGACCCCGCCGGAGATCGCGAGGAAGGAAGAGAGCGTCGTGAGCGAGTGGATGCCCTCGGAGACGACCGCCGACAGGTCGACGCCGAGGCTCACCTCCAGCGCGCGATACCAGTCGCTCTGCTGCATGGCGGCGATGGTCTCTGGTGCGCCCTCGACCGCGGCTGCGATCTGTCGGACCGTCGCCGGCACGAGGACGAGGAGGATCACCGCCACCGCGCCGAGGAACATGACCGCCACGATCGTCACGCCCATCGCCCTGCTCATCCCCCGTCGCTCGAAGGCGCGAACGGCTGGATCGAGGCCGAGCGCGAGGAACATGCCGAGGAAGATCGAGATGAGCACCGTCGAGATGCCGGCGATCGTGGCAGCAAGGGCGATCGCCAGCAGAACGCCGACCGCGACCGAGAAGCCGGATAGCAATGGATTCGCGGGCAGTACGCGCAGGAGGCGCGACGGTCCCCGCCTGCTCACTCGCTCCGCGGTCGACGCGGACTGCTCCTGATCCACAGGCTGCACGTTACGTCGCGATATGGATCCGGTGGGCGGCCACTCACCCGTTCCTGGTGACCGCCTCTCGGGTGGGGTCGCCCGCTCGGGGTGAGCGGCTCCCCCGCGTCCCGAGGCGCGCTGTCACTATCACCGTACGCAGTAACTCAACGAAAGGGGTCCGAAGTGTCCATTTGGGAAAGCTTCTGGGACATCATCTGGTGGTTCTTCTGGGTCTTCGTGTTCGTGTCGTACTTGATGGTGCTCTTCAACATCGTCGCCGACCTGTTCCGTGATCACACCCTGAACGGCTGGTGGAAGGCCGTGTGGATCATCTTCCTGATCTTCGTCCCGTTCCTCACGGCGCTCGTGTATCTGATCGCGCGCGGCAGAGGCATGGGCGAGCGCAGCGTGTCGTCGTACCGCGAGCAGCAGCACGCCGCCGACTCCTACATCCGCAGCGTCGCCGGATCCAGTCCCAGTGACGAGATCGACAAGGCATCCAAGCTGCTGGCCGCGGGAACCATCACCCCCGACGAGTTCGCGGCCATCAAGACGCGTGCGCTGAGCTGACATCGTGGCTGAGGTGGTCGATGTGACGAGCCTGCAGGCGCTCGGCGACGTCGAATTCGTCGTCGTTCGTCTCGAGCACGACCGCCTCAGCCCGAACCTTCTCGAGGCGCTGCTGCAGCAGGTGGAAAGCGGCGCGATCCGCCTCCTCGACTTCCTGATGATCCAGCGTTTCAGCGTCGAGGACTACCGCCTGATCGAGGTCGACCGAGATGAGTTCACGCTCGCGGGTCTCGCGCTCGACACACCAGGGCTCGTGTGCGAAGACGATGCCCGGCACTTCGTGGCGAGCGTCCCGATCGGCTCGCTGGCGGCACTCATCCTGGTGGAGCCCACCTGGGTGGAGCGGTTCGCCCGCGACATCGATCGCCGTGAAGACCGCATCCTGACGACTCAGCCGATTCCGGCCACGATCGCGAACACGATCCTCTCCTCCGCGCTGCGGCAACGGTGAGACCGGTGCGGTCTGCGGATCGGCGATCAGACGGTGGTACGCACGGCCTCTCGCCGTGACGACACCCCGAGCTTGCGGTAGATCGCACGTTGGTGTGTCTTCACGGTGTTGATCGACACGTCCAGTTCATGAGCGATCTCGTGCAGAGTGCGTGCGGTCTGGAGCTGCTGGAAGACATCGCGCTCCCGGTCGGAGAGAGCGTCGACTGCCGACCCGACCACATCGCTCGCGAGACACCCGCCGATGAAGTCCTCGAACTGGGTGCCGAAATGCACATGCTCGCCGAGCAGCTTACGCACAGCCGTCTCGCGCGGCCCGAAGGGAAGGCGGATGTTCTCCCCCGAGGAGACAGCGACGGCCGCTTCGCACAGTTCGTGCGCTTCGTCGTGATGTCCGGCATGACGGCGCAGCACGGCTGCGGTGATCAGCGTCGCGGACTTCACGTAGGACACCTCCCCGAATGCACGCAGGGATCGCAGCATCTCCAGCGCCGCGGAGTACTCGCCGGCGCGGCGCAGCACACCGGCGAGCGCGACATTGACGACGGGCAGGTCCGGGCAGTGGATGTACTTCCGCGCGATCCGCATCGCCCGATCCTGCCGGCCGACGGCTTCTTCGAGCAGGGCGACCGATGATTCCCGGAATGCCGGCCAGGATACGCCGTGCACGACCTCCAACGGGATGTCCTGGATGCCGATCGCCGCACGGCGGCAGGCGGCGACATCACCCGTCTCCGCAGCGGCGTAGGCGATCATCATGCGCGCCACGCTCGTGAAAGAGCGGTCGGAACTGCCGTTCGCGATCACGGTGCCGAATTCACGAATCGCATCCTCGAACTCACCCGACCAATAGGAGACGTAGCCCGCCGCGGCGGCCGCACTCCCTCCGGCGTACGTGCTCCAGGGAAGGCCGACGTCGTCCACTCCCTTGGTGGCGAGGACCGACTGCCTGGCCTCGAGGAAGCGACCGGCCCAGGTCTGACCGAAGGCGAGATGCCCCAGCGACCGCTTCGCCAGCTCACGATCTCCCGAGTTCTGCGCCTCCCTGGCCGCGGCCGAGAAATACTCCAGCGGGATCATCGGGTTGCCGCGGTGTCGGATCTCGGTCCATCCGAGCAGATAGTTGAGTGCTGCCCTGTCGCCGAGTTCCGTCGAGTCCGCGTCGAGCAGCATCTGCTGCACCTTCGCGCTCGCACTCGCGACCTCTGTGCGCTCGTCGGCGATGAACAGCCGGGCGATCTGCAGCACCGCTGGCTCCTCACCGTCGGCCGTCCGAGCGACCATCGCCTCGGCACGTCGGAACAGCTCGCGGGCTACGCGATGATCACCGAGCACGTCGCTCGCGCACGCGCGCACCAACAGAACCTGCGCGTCATCGGGGACGCGGCGCAGCATCTCCATCGCCGTGCGCTCGATCTCATCCGCCCTGGACCCGACCACGAGTCCGAGCCAGTGGCGAAGGAGCGTCTCCCGGGCCGTGACGAGTTCCCCCGCACGGAGTGAGTGAGTGATCGACGCTGTCGGGTCCGTCGACTCCAGGGCAGCCGCCGCACGACGGTGGCACGCAGCAGCGCGCTCTACGTCCATACCCAGGATCTCGGCGCATCGTCTCGCGAACGAGGTGTGCCATCGGTACACGACTCCGTGCGGGCTTTCGAACCGGTCGAGGAACAGCCCGAGCCGCACACACGTCTCCAGCAGCACGGCGGCATCGGGGCGCCCGGTCACCGCGGCCGCGAGCTCAGGGGTCAGCTCACCGCAGACGCTCCCCTCGAGAACGAAGTCGGCGACGTCGGGCGGGAGCGTTCCGAGCACGTGCTCCCGCACGTAATTGCCGAGGAAGCTTGCGGCGCTCTGCGCACGCGGATCGGGTTTGGCTCCGCCGATCAACATCAGCCTGACGGCGATCGGCCATCCCCGCGTCTCCTCGAAGATGGTCTCCGGGGCAAGATCGACTGGTTCCCTGTCGAGCAGCAGCTGCACCTCCTCTTCTGTGAAGCTGAGCATGTCGGCGCCGACGAAAGAATCCGGATGCATGATGCGATGTCGCGAGAGTGTCACTTCGAGCAGCGTCGTCCCGACCAGCACGACCCGCAGACTCTCCGGCGCCTGCTCCGCCAGCATCCCCAGGAGCCCCTTGCGCCAGTCCTCCCCGGCTCGCTGCGCATCGTCGATGATCAGGTGTACGCGCTCGTCGGAGTCTTCCAGCGCCCTGCAGATCTCCTGATAAGCCCGGTACGGGTCGTCGAGATCACGGTCAAGGTCGAGAAGACTCCTCGAGCGCTCGGCACCGGTGAGCAGCGCGTTCACGACGCCCTGGGTCAACCGCGAGGGGTCGGAGTCGAACGTGTTGAGTCCGAGCCACGCCACTTGCTCGAGTCCGGAAGCCCAATCGGCCACCGAAGTCGTCTTCCCGAATCCGCTCGGGGCGCTGATCACGGTCAGCGGATCGTTCGCAGCGGCCTCGGCTATGGCCGCGCTCACCCGATCACGACGGATGGCACCGGGCTGGGGTGCCGGCGGCCGGAATCGCACCGTGGGTCCCGGTCTCGTCGAGCGTACTGGGTGCGACATGGCACCAAAGCTAGTGGCGTGCGGGATACACCTTCAAGGGCATCCCCCGGGTGATATTTACTCGACAGCGCCCGCCCCGGCATCACGTTTGAGTGCATCGGCCGTGCGGATGAAGAGGATGATCCAGGTGAACACGACGGTCCCGGCCACCAACTCGACCGCCGTGAGCGTGTAGTAGCCGACGGCGAAGAACACCGACAGCACGACGATCAGCAGGGTGAACACATACCCCAGCAGCAGGAACGTGCGCGAGACGCCCGGCACCCACCAGCGCACCGCGATGACGAGCACCGCATAGGCGACCACCATTCCCGAAGCAACGCCGGTATGGAGCCCGAAGTGCTCGTCGACGGGGAACACCCCGACCATCCCGAGGAAGATGCCGACGATGATGAGACAGGTGCGAACCGAACTCACCCCGCGCGGATGCGTCGTCGGGATCGCCTTCGTCGCGTAGCGGGCGAGTGTCGTCACGAGGATTCCGGCGACGATCAACGTCAGGTTGAACGCGCGTGCCGAGAGGTCGTCGGTCATACCGAGCGCGCTGAGATTCTCCTTCCACCATTGCGGATCGCTGGCCGTCAGCATGCTCGCCAGGATTCCCAGGACCAGGAACACTGCGAGCACTGTGGCCAGCAGCTGCAGGTCCAGGTGCGTCGCGGAATAGTAGGTCACATACGCCGTGAGTCCGGCTGCGGCACCGGCGAGCATCAGGACCGGCAGAGGGAACACGACCGCCCCGATGAGGCCGGCCTCGATGATCGTCGCAGCGAGCGTCCACCCGAGCAGAGCGATCATGGCATGCGCGAAGGCGAAGGCTGCGATGTCGATGATGTCGAGCACGCCGAGCCGCTTGTGCCTGGCCGGGTCGGCGGCGATGATGCGCCCCAGCACGAACACGATGATCGCCGTGACTGCCGAAGCGATAGCCGCGAACTGCCCGAGCGAATCAGGGCCGGAGATGGGTGCCGAATGCAGACGGAACACCACGAGGGCCACGAGCCCCGCCAGGACGAAGGCGAAGATCGAGATCTGGAGCCCGATGGCCTCCCGCGCGCGCTCCCGTGTCGCCCCATGCGAGCGGGCCGCCGTGAGAAGGTCGGGTGAGGGTGACGTCGACGACATGCTGTCAGTTTCGGGCTCTGCCCCCCTTCTTAGCCAGCGGCGTTCATCCTCATCGGGCGATGTCGGGTACAAGCCCGCCGCGCTCACCCGGCCGGGATGAGGTGTGCACCCGCAGGGAGCGCGCACCGAGCATCCTGGAGCGATGATGTGGAGGAGCCTACGACCGAGCGGTCGACGATCGTGACCCTGGATGCCCTGTTCCCCGATGGGCTCTCACCGTGGCAGATCGTGCTGGCGGTGCTGTCCATCCTCATCGGCTGGCTGCTCTCCCGCTTCGCCCGCAAGGGCGTGCTCAAGCTGACGAAACGGACACCGGGGATATCCGACTCCGTTGCGCAGCTGGCGGCCCGGTTCACCCAGTACGCCCTGCTCCTGGTCGGCATCGGTGTCGGACTGGCTTTCCTCGGTGCCAATGTGCAGCCGCTCCTCGCGATGACGGCCATCGCCGTGGTCGTCCTGATCCTCGTCCTCCGCGGCGTCGCTGACAACTTCGCGGCCGGGGTGCTGATCCAATCCCGCCAGTCCGTGAAGATCGGCGAGGAGATCGAGATCGAGGGTCCGGACGGACTGGTCCGCGGCGTCGTCCAGGAGCTCAATGGACGCGCAGTGATCCTGTCGACCGTGGACGGCCGAACTGTGCATGTGCCCAACGCAGCACTGCTCACCGGGGTTCTGGTGAACGATTCCCGTCACGGCGCGAGGCGCAGCGCCGTGGATATCCGAGTCGCGCGGTCGGACGGTCTCGATGTCGACGATGTGGTCGCAATCGTCTCTCGCGCGGCCGGTGCGGTCGAAGGGGTTCATGCGCGCGAGCATCCAGGGGTATCGTTCGCCTCGATCTCGCCGACGAGATGGATGCTCACGCTCCAGATCTGGCATCACCCGCTTCACGGGTCCGCGGTCGTGTCAGCCACGGTTCGCGGCGTCGCGGAGGCGCTCGAATCCGCCGGGGTGAAGGCTGTCGTCGCGCCGCAGCAGGGATCGCCGCCGCTCGTGATTCCTGAGCCCTTCTGAGCTCGTCGACTACGCTGTCCGCGTGACCACCTCGCCTGCGCCGGAGCGCTCCCCCGACCGGATGCTCTCCCCCAGTCTGCGGGTGATGCTCATGCTCGCGGCGAGCGCGGTGACCCTGGCCGGCGTCTACTTCGCGCGGGATCTCTTCGGACCCATCGCACTCGCGATCGTGATCGTGGTCATCTGCGAGCCCCTCCGCCGTCCACTCGATCGACGCGGCTGGCCCCAGTGGGCGAGCACCACGGCGGTCATCGTGGTCGCCTACCTGATCCTCTTGATCATGGGGGCGCTGCTCTGGCTCGCCGGCACGCAGTTCGCCCGACTGATCGGCGATCTCGTCTCGGAAGGCGGCCTTGCAAAAACCGTCGACGACTTCGTCGGCTGGCTGCAGACCCTGGGCCTGGACCAGGAGGCCTCGGATGCCGCGGCCTCGGTCCTTGATCCCACGACGCTGCTCGGGCTCGCCCGCAGCATCGGCGGCACAGTGGTGAGTGTCGCGACGGCGCTGTTCTTCGTGTGCGCGTACATCATCTTCATGGCCGTCGACGCTGCCCGATACGGGCAGGCTCCATCAGTCTTCGGGGCGACCAAAGGCGCCGTCATCGCACGGGTCTCACGCCTGAACACCGGCGTCCGCCGCTACTACATCGTCAACGCGAGCTTCGGTGCGGTCGTCGCGATCATCGACGGTCTGGCTCTTTGGTGGATGGGAGTCCCGGCCCCAGTCGTGTGGGCGATCCTCGCCTTCGTCACGAACTTCATCCCGAACATCGGCTTCGTCCTGGGCCTCGTCCCGCCGGCGATCCTGGCCTTCGTCGTCGGCGGTTGGCCCCTGCTACTCGGTGTCATCGCCGTGTACTGCGTCGTGAACGTGGTCCTTCAGGTGCTCGTCCAGCCGAAGTTCGTCAGCGATGCCGTCGATCTCAGTCTCACGCTCAGCTTCTTCTCGGTGATCTTCTGGACCTTCATCATCGGCCCGCTCGGTGCGATCCTCTCCATCCCGCTCACGCTGCTCGTCCGGACGCTCGTCTTCGAGGGCGATCCCGATGCCACCTGGCTGCGATGGCTCTCCGGTGACCGCACGGCCGTGCCTCCGGCACCTGAGCCTGCCGAGACGCCGCGACCTCGCCGGCACCGCACCCTCCGCCGAGGCTGACGGTCTCGCTGCGTGCCGCATGATCCGGGTAAATCACCAGGGGTGAGGTTGCGGCCGATACATGGTCCGTGGAACCCTCCCGGTGGGATCGTGGAGGCGGGAGCGCTCGACCGGAGCGCTGGCGGATGGAGGCGATGTGCAACGTCCACTCGCGGGATTGACCAAGCGGAATTTCGTCACGGAACTCACCGCGGGGGTCACCCTGCTCGCCATCGCGATCCCTCTGAACATCGGCTACGCGCAGATCGCCGGCCTCCCGCCCACTGCCGGTCTCTACGCACTGATCGTCCCCACGATCGTCTATGCCCTCATCGTCTCCTCCCGACAGCTGGTCGCCTCGCCTGATGCCGCGGCCGCCGCACTCGTCGCCTCCTCGATCGGGGGCCTCGCCGCCGCCGGCAGCGCCGACTACGCCACCCTCGCGCTTGCCCAGGCGATCATCTGCGGTGTCATGTTCCTGCTGCTCGCGGTCTTCAAGCTCGGCTTCCTCGCCAACTTCCTCTCCAAGCCGATCCTCGTCGGGTTCGTCGGCGGGCTCGCGCTCGACATCATGGTCAGCCAGGTGGCCAAGATGCTCGGCGTCAAGATCGACTCCGGAAAGGACTTCATCGGCAAGGTCGGCGACCTCGTCAGCGGGTTCACGACACTCAACGGCTGGGCTGTTCTGATCTCGGTCTGCTCGGTCACCGTGCTGCTGCTGGGACGCAGGTTGCTCCGTGCCGTGCCTTGGGCGCTGATCGTCCTGGTGGCGACGACCCTCGTCGTGGTCCTGACCGGGCTCGACCAGCGCGGAGTCGACGTTCTCGGAGAGGTTCCTGCAGGGCCGCCGGTGCTCACCTGGCCGATGATCGACTGGTCCCTCTGGCTCATGCTGATTCCCTCCGCGATCGCTTTGACGCTCGTCACGACGGCGGAGGGGCTCCTCGTGTCGCGGTCGTACTCCGAGAAGCACGGATACCCGTTCCACGCGAACCGGGATCTCCTCGCGTTCGGCGCGTCGAACATCGTCGCCGGCGCACAGGGCAGCTTCGCCGTCGGCTCGTCGACCTCCCGCACCGCGGCGATGGACCAGGCGGGTTCGCGCACGCAGTTCCCGGCGCTGATCCTCGCGGCAGGCACCCTGCTGCTGCTCATGTTCGGGACGGCGCTACTCGCCGACATCCCATCTCCGGCGATCGGTGCGATCGTCGGAGTGGCCATCATCCCCCTGCTCGGTATCCGCGACTTCATCGATCTGTGGCGCAAAGACCGGTTCGAGTTCCTCATCGGCGCCACCTGCTTCCTCGTCACCCTCCTGATCGGCTCGATACCCGGCATCCTCGTGGCATTCGTCCTCGCGCTCATCAACATCGCCAAGCGCGCGTCGAACCCGGCCATCGACGTGCTCGAATCCAGCGGCGATCCCGGCGAATCGCTGCTCGAGGACGCCCCGGCGGGAACGGTGACCGCTCCCAGTGTGATCGTGATCCGGCTGGCTGCGCCGCTGTTCTTCGCCAACGGTGCTGTCTTCTCATCGGCGGTGAAAGAGGCCATCCGCTCTGCAGGAGAGGGGAAGGTCCGCCATCTCGTCGTCGACATGGAGGCCGTCACCGACGTCGACGTCACGGGTGCTGAGTCGTTCGTCGCACTCAAAGAATGGCTCGCGCGTCAGTCGGTCTCCCTCGCGTTCAGCAGGGTGCGGCCGAACACGCTGCATCGCCTCACCGATCTCGGGCTGCTCGAATCGGAAGACGTCTACGCGACCAACCGCGAAGCGATCACGCAACTGGCCGCCTCCTCGTCGGAGTCGGCACCGGAGAGAGGACGATGATGGGCACCGCAATCGGGGAGATGCTCCCCCTCGCGCTCGGCGTCGCGATCAGTCCCATTCCCATCATCGCGGCGATCCTGATGCTGCTCTCGCCGAAGGCACGCGTGACGAGCGTCGGCTTCCTCCTCGGCTGGGTCATCGGGATCGTCGCCGCCGTCACCGTCTTCACGCTCGTGTCGTCGGTGCTCCCGGAAGACGACCCAGACGCTTCCCGCCCCATCCGCGGCGTGGTGCAACTCGTCCTCGGATTGCTGCTCTTCCTCCTCGCGTTCGGGCAATGGCGCAAGCGCCCCAAGGCGGGCGAAGACGCCGAGCTTCCGAAATGGATGAAGGCCATAGACACGGTCACGTTCCCGATGGCGTTCGGACTCGGGTTCCTCCTGTCCGCGCTCAACCCGAAGAACCTGATCATGGCGGCGGGAGCGGGCACCGACATCGGCGGTGCGGCACTTTCTGCCGGGTCGACCGTCGTCGTGGTCGTCATCTACACCCTCATCGCTTCATCGACCGTGCTGATTCCGGTTGTCGGCTACCTCATCGCGGCCGATCGACTTCGCGCACCGCTGGATGCCCTGCGTGGCTGGCTGGCCGCGGAGAACGCGGTCATCATGGCCGTCCTGCTCCTGGTGATCGGTGTGTCGATGATCGGCAAGGGCATCGGCAGCTTCTAGAAGCACCACCAGCCGGGTCGCCCGGCGCACAGGAGGGACGACGACATGGGTGAATTGATACTCGCTCTGGTCCCGGTGGCTCTCGGCGTCGTCCTGAGCCCGCTTGCGATCATGGCGCTTGTCGCCGTACTCCTCTCGCGCAACGCGCGCATGAACGGCATCACGTACCTCGTGGGGTGGTTCGTCGGCTTGGGCGGGCTCATGGCTCTGTGTCTCTGGCTGTTCCCGCTGCTCGCGGTGCACCAGCTGGGCGAGCCGCCGCTGTGGGTTCCGACCGTGCGTGTGATCCTCGGCGTGTTCCTGATAGGGTCCGCCGTCTGGGTGTACCGCAAGGGACGCGTGCACATCGCACGAATGGCAGCGGCATCGTCACCGCGCGACGTCGTCGCCGCCTCACCGCAGCTGCCGGGTTGGCTGCACTCCGTGGAATCCTTCCGGCCGGGGCGCACCCTGCTTCTCGGGCTCGGGCTCTTCGTGTTGAATCCGGTCGATGCCTCGTGCGCAATCCTCGCCGCACTCGACATCTCCCTGTCGGGCGTCGGCCAGACCACCGGCCTGTGGGTCGCGGTCGTCTTCGTCATCATCGGCACTCTTCCCATCGCGCTGCCTGTGCTCTACGTGGTGGTGCGCGGCGCCGAGGCTCAGCCGCTCCTCGACCGGGTGCGGACCTGGATCGCCGGAAACACCCACGTCCTGAACGCAGCGCTGCTCCTCGTGATCGGCGCCCTCCAGCTCGAGAAGGGAATCGCCGCCTTGATCTGACCCGCATCGGACCACCGAGAGATCACCGGACGAGCGGTGATGAGCTCCGGTTACCAGACGACCCCCGCGGTAGTGCATCGGCCGACGGGACAACGCACAGTTCAACGAGATGAAGGAGACCGAAGATGGCTCGGGAATTCCAGGGCAAGATCGAACTCGACGTGCGCGACTCCGTCGCGGACTGGGACGCGTTCCGCCCGACAACGCCGCCGACGGGCGCACCGAACGTCCTCGTCGTGCTCTACGACGACACAGGTATGGCCGCGTGGTCGCCCTACGGCGGGCGCATCAACATGCCGACGATGGATCGACTCGCCCAGAACGGCCTGACGTACTCGCAGTGGCATACGACCGCCCTGTGTTCACCGACCCGCTCCACCTTCCTGACCGGGCGCAACCATCATCTGAACGGGTTCGCGACGATCTCGGAGTCATCGACCGGTTTCCCGGGCTACAACTCGCACATCCCCGATTCCAACGCCACGATGGCACACGTGCTCCGCGATGCCGGGTGGTCGACGTTCTGGGTCGGGAAGAACCACAACGTCCCGATCGATGAGTGGACCGCAGGAGCCTCGAAGAAGCACTGGCCGCTGGCCCAGGGTTACGACCGGTTCTACGGATTCATCGGCGGCGAGACCAACAACTGGTACCCCTCGCTCGCCGAGGACAACCACTACATCGATCAGCCGTACCTGCCTGAGCAGGGCTATCACCTCTCGAAGGATCTCGCCGATCAGGCGCTCACCATGATCCGCGACGTCAAGCAGACGGAGCCGGGCAAGCCCTGGTACCTGTGGTTCTGTCCTGGCGCCAACCACGCACCCCACCATGCCCCACAGGAGTACATCGACAAGTACAAGGGTCAGTTCGACGACGGCTACGAGGCTTACCGCGAGTGGGTGCTCGCGCGCATGGTCGAAAAGGGCATCCTCCCGGCCGACACCGACCTGACCGAACTGAACCCGATGGCCGACGGGATGTTCAATCCGACCGACGAGGTTCGTCCGTGGGACACGCTGAACGCCGAGGAGAAAGCGATGTTCTCCCGGATGGCCGAGGTGTATGCCGGCTTCAGCGAGTACACCGACTCCCAGGTCGGCCGCATCGTCGACTACCTGGAGGAATCGGGGCAGCTCGACAACACGCTCATCCTGTACTGCGCCGACAACGGCGCATCCGGCGAGGGCAGCCCGAACGGATCCGTGAACGAGGGCAAGATCTTCGGCGGATATCCCGACGACGAGGCGGAGAACCTTCGACTCGTCGACAAGCTCGGGTCGCCAGACACCTACAACCACTACCCGACCGGGTGGGCGGCGGCGTTCTCGACTCCGTACAAGATGTTCAAGCGCTACACCTACCAGGGTGGTGTCTGCGATCCCTTGGTGATCCACTGGCCCGCGGGTATCAAGGCCCGCGGCGAAGTGCGTCATCAGTACCACCACTCGACCGACATCGTGCCGACCATCCTCGAGGCATGCGGTGTGGAGTTCCCCGACGTCTACAACGGTGTCGAGCAGACACCCCTGTCCGGCGTCTCCATGGCGTACTCGTTCGACGCCGAGCCGGAGGGTCCGACGCAGAAGACGACGCAGTACTACGAGATGCTCGGCCAGCGCGGTATCTGGCACGAGGGGTGGAAGGCCGTCACGGTGCACGGCCCGATGAGCGGGGTGAGCAACTTCGACAAGGACGAATGGGAGCTTTACCACACGGATATCGATCGGGCCGAGGCGAAGAACCTGGCGGGAGAGCACCCCGACAAGCTCGAGGAGCTCAAGGCGCTCTGGATGGAGGAAGCGAGGACGAACAACGTCCTGCCTCTGAACGATCTGCAGATCATCGGCAACCCGAAGGATTTCGAGACCTTCGTCGCGATGGAGTTCCATCAGCCCGCACCACCCTCCGGACAGTTCGTGTACTACCCGGGCACGAGCGAGGTGCCTGAGCGGTCGGCAGCCAACACCCACGGCGTCTCGTACAAGATCGCGGCAGAGGTCGAGTTCACTCCCGAGACCGAGGGCGTGATCTTCGCCCACGGCTCCCGGTTCGGAGGGCACGCGCTGGTCGTGAAGGACGGGCAGGTGCACTACGTGTACAACTTCTTGGGGATTCCACCGGAAGACCGCGTATCAGCTCCCGTACCGACGTCCGGAAAGCACATCATCGGCGTCGAGTTCACGAAGGAAGGCATGGGTGAGCACCGCGAGGGCGTCGGTCCGGTGAAGCTGTACATCGATGATCAGGTCGTCGGAGAGAAGCAGATCCGCACCGTCCTCGGGCACTTCTCACTCTGCGGCGAGGGGCTGACCATCGGCCGGGACAGCGCTGATCCCGTGTCGTCGCTGTACGGGTACGGCTTCGACTTCACCGGTGGTGAGATCACCAAGGTCGTCTTCGACATCGCAGACGACGCTTACCTCGATCTGGAATCGCACCTGGCTGCAGCCCTGGCGCGGGACTGAGGATCGTCTGGCCGCGGCGGCTGCGCACGCTCACTCGATACCGAGTGCGTGCGCAGCCGCTGTCACCCCTTCACGGTCGGAGACCCCGAGCTTCCGATAGATGTTGCGCACATGAGTCTTCACGGTGTTCGGGGAGATGAACTCCTGCTGGGCGATCTCGCGAAGCGTGGCATTCTGACTCAACGCCGCGAGCACAATGCGTTCGCGTCGCGTGAGTTCTTCGTTGATGAGCACCCCCGCCGCGGCGAGACGCTCACGGACGCAGTCGGCGAAACGTCCGCGGGCGCCGGGGGTGGCGCGTGCGGCGAGCAGACGCCAGACGACCGGTCCTGCGTCTGCGAAGCGTCTGACATGCTCCTCCGGCTCCGCCAGGGCCAGCGCGAACGCGAGTGACACCTGCGCCTGGTCGGGGTGTCCGGCTTGGACATCGAGACAGGCCGACACCAACCACGCATCGACCATCGACACGGGCAGCAGGCACTGCGCGCTCCCCTCCAGCACGGGAGCGATGGCGCGCCTGGCGCGGGCGAAGTCCTGGTCGTCGAGAGCCGCGATCGCACGGAGCACCGCGACGTCGCCGGTGGAACCGATGGCGCGCTCGATCTCGACGATGAAGCGGTCTCTCAGGGAATGCTCGCCGAGACGGTCGAACGCTCGTACCGCGGAAGCGCTCATCATCGCGTACCAGTGAACCGGCAGCGGCATCTCTTCGCGAGGCGAAAGGTTCTCCAGCAGAGTGATCGCCGCCGCATGAGTGTCGATCGCGGAGTCGGCGTCCAGGAGCGCGATCATCCCTCGCAAGCCCCGCGCGATCGCGGGCTCTGCCCCCGACTCGATGATGCCGGTCGCCACCTGCAGCGTCTCGTCGACGTCGCCGACGACCATCCGCTCGAGTGGGACCCAGTAACGCCACACCCTCGTGACCTGGTAGAAGGAGTCGTCAGGATTGCCGAGATCGGCCCAGCGCTGGTCGAGGCGTGCCCCCGAACGGAGTACCTCGCTCATTCGTCCGCGGAACAGCTCGGCGGTGTTCAGGATGGCCGCGGCTTGCAGTTCGGCTGCCCCGGTGCCGGCGGCGAGCGCGTGGTCGGACGCGAACCCGGCGAACCGGCCGGCGCGATCCAGGTGCCCCACATACAGCTCGGCCATGGCGGCCTGGAGGAACACGTAGGTGTCAAGCTGCGATTCACCGGTGACCTCGTCCAGTACGAGCTCCAGACGGTCGAGGGTGTCGGGGATTCCCCCGCGCCGGACCGCGATGTGCAGGTCCAGGCCCTTCCGCCACTGCCGAACGACTGCTGATCCGTCCCCGCTCGTCGGCGAGTCGAGCACAGCTGCCGCCGCGGACGCATCGCCTCGCGCAAGTCGTGCGGAGGCGATCAGCAGCTGCACGGAGGGTTCGGCGAGCATGGAACGCGGAAGCTCAGCGGTCGCGGCGATCACTTCGCAGGCATACCCCATGAGAACGAGCTGCATCCCGCATTGGCGCAGGATCAGGGACGTCGAGGATGCGTCGCGGCTGCGCGTCGCATGAGACAGTGCGAGCCGGTATTCCTGCTCGGCAGCGAACCACTCTGCTGCCGCCTTCTCGAGCGCATCCACCACGCCGTGCCCGCGTTCCTTCAGCCGGGAGTACAGAAACTCGCGCAACAGCGGGTGGTAGTGATACCCCGTCGGCTCGTCGCGATTCCGGCTGATGAGCACGTTGAGGCGGATGAGTTGCTCGATCAGGGCCGCTGCGGGCGCCCCGCCGGTCAGCCGAGAGGCGAGATCGGGGGTGAACGATTCGGGGACGGAGGTCAGCACGAGGAACTCACTGAGTTCGTGGTCGAGGTCTGCAAAGACCTCCTCCACGAAGTAGTCGGTCACCGTCGGCGAATCGCCGCGCAACGGGAGCACGGTCGCGAACGAGTCATGAAGCGCGGCCAGCTCCAGAAGCCGGAGCCCTGCCGCCCATCCCTCTGTTCGAAGGAGCACCGATGTGATCTCGCCCTGCGAGAGGCTCACACCTCTCCCGAGGAAGAACGACCTCACCTCTGCCGGGGTGAAGGCGAGGTCTTTGGCATCGAGTTCCAGCGCGATCCCGGCGATGCGTCGTCGCGCGAGCGGGATCCGGCGCGTTCCGCGTCCGGAGAGCACGACATGCGCGTTCCCCGGTACAGCGTTCACGAAAGCGGACAGCATGTCGCCGAGCCAATCGGTCTCGACGAGGTGAACGTCGTCGAGGATGATGACGATGCGTAGCTCGGCGGCTCGCAAGGACCGCGCCAGCGCACGGGCCGTATCGGTCGACCACGTACGGGCGATTCTCGCCAGGCTCGCCCGCAGCCGCTCGTCGTCGACACGTTCCAGCGCGAGTCGCAATGACTCCAGATCTGTGTCGCCGCGTTGCAGCGTGAGCCAGACCACCGCCGTGTCCACGTCTTCATCGGCGTCGAGCACGTGCGCCCACTGAGTGAGCAGTCGCGTCTTTCCCGCACCGGCCGGCGCCGACAGCACCGTCAACGTCCAAGGCTCATCCATAGCGGCCGTGAGCCGGGACAGCAGTCGAGGCCGTTCGACGTCACCCGCGATCGCTGAGGGCATGAGAGCCCCAGCCGAATCCGGGTCTGGCAATACTGATGTCATCGGAACCCCCCGTAACATGTTAGGCGATACTCGCCCCTCTCCCATACGAAGTATCCCACCCCGGGGAATACGGGCTCAAGCGACTTTCGTCTAGCCACGGGTCACACGGATGACGTCCGCCGGCTCCTGACGAGGAGCGAGACGACAGAGGGGACCACCGCGCCGAAGAGAAGTGCGAGCCCGACGCCGATCAGGGTCTCGACGGCACGCTCGACGAACCGCTCTCCCGGGGGCTCCGGGGACGTCGTCATGATGAGTGTCAACGCGAGGAAGGTCGTGAATCCGGGGACGATGTACCAACGGCTCTCCTGGATCGCACATGCCGCCCCGATGACGAGTCCGACCACGATCCCGACGACCGCATCAGCGGGGCTGAGCACAGCCATCGCCGCCGCAGCGAGAGCGCCGATCAACACGGAGGCCGCACGCCCGATACTTCGCGCGATGAGCTGGCCCCGCACCGGTCTCATGACCAGAAGCACGGCACCCGTCGCCCATCCGACGTGTTCGAGATCGAGCAGGAAGCCGAGCGTCGCCGCTGCCGCTGCGGCGGTGCCGAGCAGTACTCCGTAGACCAGCATGGCTCGACCGCGCGGAACGGGAGGCGGCGGATGGGGCTTCTCATCGCGTTCCGGCCAGAGCAGTGTGAGGATCCACGCGTAGACCGAACCGCCGACGATGCACGCCGCGAATCCGAGCACGGACGACGACCACGAGAAGCTCAACCCTATTCCGGTCATCGGCAGCGCCAGAACGAGGACCAACTGACCCCAGCGCCCACGGGTCGCATTCAGGCTTGCGAGAACCGCGAGCCCGAAGACCGCGGCGACAGCGATGACGGGCCACGTCGACAGGAGCGATCCGAGAAGCAGACCGACCGCGCTGAGCGCACCGACGAACGGTATGACCGCCCGACCACGCCGACGCGGCGGAAGACCGAACGCCGCCGCCGGAACCACCCCGATTCCGAAGGCGACGGCCAGCGACAGGTCGAAGGGAGCGACGGCCATCGCTGGCACCGCGAAGAGGAGCCCGAGACTGAACCGAGACCACCGCCAGCTCAGACCTGCGTGCTCGTCCACCCTGTCCACCTCGGCCCTACTGTCACCCGCATGTCGCTCGACACGACAGCCCCCTCTCACGAGGGACAGCTGGCCGCCCCACTTGTGTGGAGCCAGCCTAGGGACGTCATCGGGCGAGCGTCAGGGCGCGTCGGTCACTTCACCCTGGTGAAGGCCGGGAGCTGTGGCCGCGATCGTCGATTCGGCGGCGGCGATGCCCTCCCGCACGGAGTCGTGGACGCGCCCCGCGGATTCGAGACCCGAGAACCACGGCGTACGCTCGGCGACGGCCGTCGCGGCCTCCGGCAGAGCGGCGAGGTGCAGCACGACTCCGAGCTGAGAGAGCTCGCGGTCGACGTTCTCCAGCGCCTCGAGCACGGTGATCGTCATCACCTCCTGCTGCTTCAGCCCGAGCACGAGCGCGTGGACCGGATCGGCCTGCGCGCTGACCGTCTCGAGGATCATCCGCTCGTTCGCCATCGCATTCGCCGTGTAGAGACCGCGTTCCAGGTGGAGTCCCAGAGCACCGCCCGATCGGCCGACGATGGTCGCCTTCGGTACGTTCACTTCCCGCAGCACGAGTATCAGGGTCACGACGACGCCGATGGCGACAGCCGGCAGCAGACCCGCCGTGAGACCGAGGAGGGCGACGGAGAGCGCGATCCAGAAGTCCACGCGGCTGATCCGAGCCCAGCGCACGAGTTCGGGGATGTTGATGAGACCTGCGACCGCGACGAACACCATCGCGGCGAGCGTGGCCTCGGGCAGAAGGCTGAGAACCGGTCCGAGAAACAGGGCGACGAGAACTGCGAGCACCACGGTGACGAGGGTCGCCACCTGCGAGCGCGCCCCTGCGCTCTGATTGACCGCGCTCTGGGAGAAGCCGCCGGCCGCGGGCATCGTTCCGAAGAAGGCCCCGACGGTGTTCGCGGCTCCGGTCGCGAACAGCTCCTGGTCGCTGTCGATCTGGGGCTCGGTGACGACCCGGAGACTGCGAGCGACGGCCGCGGATTCGAGGAACGCCATCACGGCGATCGCGAGCGCTCCAGGCACGAGTGCCACCGCCTGGGTGAAGTCAGGTATGCCCGGAACGGGCAGGCCGCCCGGCACCGGTGCGATCAGGTCGACTCCGAGCTCATCGATGCCGGCCAGCCAGACCAGGAGGATGCCGCCGACCACCACGACCAGCGTGCCAGGGATCTTGGGGGCGAAGCGCTTGAGGACGAGGATCACCGCGATCGATCCGGCGGACAGGGCGATCGTCGGCCAGTTCACACTTCCGAACGCCTGCGCCACCGCCCCGAGCGACTTGAGGAAGCCATGGCCGGAGAAGTTGTAGCTCTCCCCCAGCAGCTTCGGCAGCTGCCCGACAGCGACCGTCGCACCGACGCCGATCTTCAGTCCCAGGACCGTGGCGCCGCTGATGTTCTCCACGAGCGAGCCGAGCCGGCACAGCCGCGCGATCAGCAGAATCGCGCCCACGAGCAGCGTCAACATCATCAGAGCGCCGATCGCGTCGTCCGATCCGGCGGCCACTCCAGCGGAAACCAGGGTCGTCGCCGTCAGCGTCGCGATGGTCGAGGTCGTCGAGACACTCATCGCCCGGCTCCCGCCGAGGAATGCGTAGACGAGCATCGGCAGGATGCAGGTGTACAGGCCGACCTGCACGGGCAGATTCGCGATCGTCGCATAGGCCATCGCCTGCGGGATGACCACGGCACCCGCCGAGAGCCCCGCGACGACATCGCGGAGAATCCAGTTCCGGTGATAGCCCTCGACCGTACTGAACAGCCATGGCGGTCGTCTCGTCACGCTCCTCCACCTCTCCGTCATCGGGTCGTCAGAAGCGTACTGCCGCGAGAACCCGGAGGAACACGGGTCGAGAGCTCGAATGATCGGCTCACCCTGGTGAAGTCCCGCCAGGAGCAGTGCGCGGACTCCTGAGTACCGAGTATCGTCCGACGAGCCGCCGATATCGCGCGGAACAACTTTTTTGAAGGAGTAGTCATGAGTTTTTGGGGATCGTTCTGGGACATCATCTGGTGGTTCTTCCTGGCGTTCATCTTCATCTCCTACCTGTTCGCCCTGTTCGCGATCATCGCCGATCTCTTCCGTGACCGGAAGCTCAACGGCTGGTGGAAGGCCGTGTGGATCATCTTCCTGATCTTCGTCCCGTTCCTCACCGCGCTCGTTTACCTGATCGCACGTGGCTCCGGGATGGCGGAGCGCAGCAATGCCGAGGCCGCGAACGCCCGCAGCGCCGCTGACGCGTACATCCAGCAGGTCGCCGGCGCGAGCCCGAGCGAGGAGATCGCGAAGGCGAAGGCACTCCTGGACTCCGGCACCATCACGGCCGAGGAGTACAACACCATCAAGGCCAAGGTTCTCCGCTAGAAGCTGGACTGTGGGCGTGCTCGGCTGGTCCGGGCACGCCCATCGTTTCCCGTTTCAAGTTGTGCACAACTGAATCGCGTGCAATGCTTGCATCATGCCGGTGACCGATGAGATGGTGTGCTTCTCGCTCTATTCCGCTGCGCGTGCCACGACGCAGGCCTACCGCGCTCTGCTCGCCCCCTGGGGGCTGACCTACCCGCAGTACCTGGTGCTCGCCGCTCTCTGGCTCGACGGGGACCAGACGATCAGCTCCCTGGGAGAGGTGATGCGCCTGGATTCCGGAACCCTCTCCCCTCTCGTCCGCCGTCTCGAGCAGGCTGGGCTCGTGACGAAGTCCCGGAGCCGAGAAGACGAGCGCGTCGTCACGGTGACGCTCACCGACAAGGGACAAGACCTTCGCTCTGAGGTCGCACCGATCCACTCCACGATCACGTCGATCTCCGGGCTTCACGACGACGACCACCGCAGGCGGCTCATCGCCGAACTGCACGACATCACCGACCGCCTCCAGAAGGCGACCAATGACCTCGGCAGCGCCCACCAGGGCGACGCCCGCTGACCACGCCTCAGACAGAACGGAATCGCCATGCGCGCACTCATCCACCCCTCATTCGGCATCCCGGAAGAGGTCCTCCGAGTCGAAGACCGCCCCCTTCCCGAGCCCGGCACAGGCCAGGTGCGCCTGCGGGTCGTGCTCTCCCCCATCCACAACCACGATCTCTGGACGGTCCGCGGAACCTACGGCTTCAAGCCCGAGCTGCCCGCTGCGTCCGGCACCGAGGCTCTGGGCGTCGTCGATGCGCTCGGCGCGGGCGTCGAACATCTCGCGGTCGGCCAGCGAGTGGCCACCGGTGGCACCTTCGGCGCGTGGGCCGAGTACATCGTGACGAACGCCGCCGGGGTCATCCCCGTCCCGGACGGGCTCCCCGACGAGACGGCCGCGCAGCTCGTGTCGATGCCGTTCAGCACGATCACGCTCCTGGACTTCCTCGGTGCGCAGGAGGGCGATTGGATCGTCCAGAACGCCGCGAACGGCGCCGTCGGACGCATGCTCGCGCAGCTCGGCTCGGCGCGTGGCGTGAACGTCGTCGGCCTGGTGCGTCGAACCGCGGGGGTCGAGGAGCTCCACGAGCAGGGCATCGACAGGATCGTCGCCACCGATCAGCCCGATTGGAAGGAGCAGGTGGAAGCCCTCACCGACGGCGCACCCATCATCGCGGGCGTCGACTCCGTCGGGGGCCCCGCCGCCGGGCAGGTGCTCTCGCTCCTCTCCGAGGGCGGAACCCTCGTCGCCTTCGGCGCGATGGACTCCCCGACCATGGAGATCGCCTCTTCCGATGTGATCTTCAAGCAGGCCACGGTGAAGGGCTTCTGGGGCAGCAAGGTGATCCCGAGTCTCGATCCGACCACTCGCAGCGCGCTGTTCGGCGAGCTCTTCCAGCGTCTCTCCGACGGCAGCCTGACTCTGCCCGTCGCTGGCGTCTTCGATGCCGCCGACATCAGCGCGGCAGTGCAGGCGAGCAACACCCCGGGACGCGTCGGCAAGGTGCTGCTCCGCTTCTGAGCGCGTCGCGCCCGCTGGGGCTTTCCGATGTCGGCGCTCAGGAGCAGAGTGTGCGCATGGAGATCTCACTCACCCAGCCCGAAGGACTCGTCGTCAGCCCCGCTTTCAGCCACGTGGCCGTCGTACCGCCCGGGGCGACGACGGTCTACGTCGGCGGTCAGAACGGTGTCGATGCCACCGGATCGATCGTCTCTGCCGATGCCGGCGAGCAATCCCTGCGCGCCGTCGAGAACGCCAGAATCGCCCTCGAATCCGTCGGCGCCGGACTCGACGACGTGATCAGCTGGACCGTTCTGATCCACCAGGACGCAGACCTGCGCGCGGCATACGGAGCGGTGGCATCGAGGCTCGCACGGGAAGGAGCACCACCCCTCGTGACCGCAGCCCTCGTGGCAGGACTCGGAGTTCCCGGTGCCCTCATCGAGGTGAGCGCGGTCGCAGCCGTCATCCGCGACTGAGCGGGGTGTGCGCCGCGGGTGGACACCCGCGATGACGTGACTGCTAGATCCGGCCCCGCACCGGCGTCCGTGCGGCGGTGTCCGTCTCGTCGGGCATCGTCATCTCCGCGCGCACGCCGAGAAGCCGCACCTCGCGTTCGGTGTCGAGTGTCGCCCCGAGCGCCACTGCCGCAGAGACGAAGTCCTCACGAGCGGCGGTGGACCCGGCCAGTTTGCGGCCCATCGTCTTGGTCTCGAAGGGGGCGTATCGCACCTTGAGGTGGACTCTGACAACCGGTCTGCCCTCGGCGGCGCAGTCATCGAATGCCTGGGCGGCGAGGTCGCGGATCGCCGCCTCGACCTGCTCCGGGTTCGTCAGATTCTGCTGGAAGGTCGTCTCGCGACTGTGGCTGCGCGCGACCCAGGGCGTGTCGTCGACCGCGCTCGGCCCCTGCCCTGATCCCAGCCCGTGATACCAGACGCCCATCCGCGGACCGAACTCGGTCACCAGCGTCTGCTCGTCGGCGTCAGCGAGCTCGCGGACGGTCGTGATGCCGTGTGCCGCCAGACGTTTCTGCACCTTCGACCCGACGCCCCAGAGGTCGCGCGTCGCCTTCTCCCCCATGACCTCGAACCAGTTGTCCGCCGTGAGCCGGAAGACGCCACGGGGCTTGCCGAACTCGGTCGCGATCTTCGCTCGCACCTTGTTGTCACCGATGCCGACCGAGCAGTACAGCTCTGTCGCGTCGAACACGGCGGCCTGCGCAGACCTCGCCACGGCTTCCGGGTCATCCGTCGTCACACCGAGGAAGCACTCGTCCCAGCCGATGACCTCGAGCACCACGTCGGGCAGAGCTCGAAGAGCGGCCATCACCTCGCCGGAGGCCACCGCGTACGCCTCGTGGTCGACCGGGAGGAAGACAGCGTCTTCCGGTGCTTTCCGTGCGGCGATCTTCAAAGGCATCCCCGAACCGATGCCGAACGCCCTCGCCTCATATGAGGCTGTGGAAACGACGGCGCGCTCTGTGGGGTCACCCCGGCCTCCGACGATCACCGGGAGGCCGACGAGCTCCGGTCGGCGCAGTACCTCGACCGCGGCGATGAACTGGTCCATGTCCACGTGCAGCACCCAGTCGGCCATGCAACGAGTGTGACGGCTGTCGGGGCCGATGTCACCCCACGATCGTCAGCTGATCGCCACACCGATCGCAGTGCCGGCCACGGCGAGCAGAGGCAACGCGCCCTGCATCGTCGCGGCTCGCACCTTGGAACGGTCGGAGAGAACCAGAACGAGAGCTGCAGCGAACATCATCGCGGTTCCCGCGAATACCAGCGTCAGCCCGACGGTCTGGGCACCCACGATCACGAGACCGATCCCGAGAAGCGTCGTCAACGCCAGGAACAGGTTGTAGAACCCCTGGTTGAATGCCAACTGCTTCATGGTGACGGCATCCGCCTCACTGGCGACGCCGAAGGTCTTCCTCGTCTCCGGGTCGGTCCACCTCAGCGATTCGAGCGCGAAGATGAAGACGTGGAACGCAGCGGCAGCTGCGGCGAGGACGAGTCCGACGATGAGCATGGGCTGATTCTCCCGTCCATGGACGCTCGGAGCAAGCCGACCGCCACCGGGACCTAGACGAGGAAGATCGGGAGCAGCCCGGGATTGTGTGCGTGCACGAGCACCGCGAACACGACGGCGTCGAACAGCAGGTGCACAGTGACGACGTAGGCGAGCGAATGCGTGCGGAGGAAGATGTATCCCTGGAGCAGCGCGAACGGGATGGTCAGCAGCGGTCCCCACTCGCGGTAGCCCAGCTCCCAGAGGAACGACACGAACACGATCGCCTGCAACAGGTTCGCGACGAGATCGGGGAAGTGCCGACGCAGCAGGGCGAACACCGTGCAGATGAAGAACAGTTCGTCCCAGATACCGACGGCTCCGACGCCGACGAAGAGCCTCGCGATGAGGTCGGGCGTGTCGACCACCGGCCAGTTCTGGTAGACCCCGCTGGTGATGAAGTAGAAGGGCAGGATCAGCCAGCCGAGCACCAGCACCGCCACGAGCCAGCCCCACTGCAACCGCCCCCAGCGCTTGTGGGTCCGCCAAGGGAAGCTGATCGCGCGATCGCGGTAGACGAACCTCGAGATGACGTACGGCACCGCGACCGCACCGCCCAGCGCGAGGGTGAATCGCAGCATCGCGAGGTTGTCGAGCTCCGCTGCCAACGGGATGATGCTCACGATCAGAAGACCGATCGCGATCAGGGAGAGGTCCCGTGTGAGAGACGGCGGCCTGTGCACACCGACCACGTTCGCGGTCTCCCGCCGAGCCCCCACGCGCACGACCTGATCCTCGGGCTGCCTGCCCCGCTCGATCAGCCCCGCCACAGCTATGCCCACCGCGAGCAGCGTCCACCCGATCCAGGGGATCTCCAGCACGAAGAACGCAGGAGCTGCGGCGCACACGAGCAGCGCCGGCACGAAGCCCCACTGCTGCCTCGTGTCTCGCCGCACGTCGGTCACGGGCGGGCCCTGCGCCGATACACGAGGTCGCGGATGTGTCGGCCCTTGGCGATGCCCTTGCGCTCGAACGCGGTCATCACGCGTCCGTCGAAGCGATCGGCCCACTCGTCGTCGAACGCCCTCTCGAACAGCGGTTCGGCATCGAGCACCTCGCGCATCTGCAGTGCGTAGTCCTCCCAGTCGGTCGCGAGCCGCAGCAGTCCACCCTCACGCAGTGCCCTCGCCGCGGTGTCTCCGAATCCGGGTCGCACCAAGCGTCGTTTGGTGTGCTTCTTCTTGTGCCACGGGTCGGGGAAGAAGATCCATACCTCGCGGGCGGCGGCCTCCGGCAGGTACGACGTCAGCACCTCCGGGGCATTCGCCTCGACCACGCGCAGGTTCCGGGCGCCTTCGCGGTCAGCGTCGAGCATCGTCCGCGCGAGGCCCGCGCGGAACACCTCGACGGCCAGGAAATCGTCGTCCGGCCGAGATGAGGCCGCAGCGACGATCGCGTGCCCCTGACCCGAACCGACCTCGACGTAGAGGTCGGCCGTGCGTCCGTACTCGACCGACGGGTCGAGTCGGGCCTCCGGGTGCACGGAAGTCCAGGCGACGTCTCGCGGCACGTCGAGCAGGTAGTGCGGGCCGAGCTCGGAGAAGGCGCGTTCCTGCGCGTCGGACATCCGTCCGCTGCGGCGCACGAACGACACCGGCTCGTCTCGGAAGGTACGGGGTTCGGGCATGATTCCAGGGTAGCCGTCGGCGCCTCGACCTCCCGCGCCTTCCGGAGCGTCGCTCAGGCTGCCGGTGCCGTCACGAAATCGATGAGCTCTTCCACGCGACCGAGCAGTGCGGGCTCCAGATCCCGATACGTCGTGACCTTCGAGAGAATGTGCTGCCATGCGCGAGCGGTGTCGGCCTGGGTCTCGTGCGGCCAGCCGAACGCGCGGCAGATCCCGACCTTCCACTCGATGCCGCGCGGGATCTCGGGCCACTTCGCGATGCCGAGCGCGCGCGGAGTCACGCACTGCCAGACGTCGACGAAGGGATGCCCGACGATGCGGAGATGACGGCCGTGCGGGCCGCGCTCGACGGCCGCAGCGATTCGCGACTCCTTGGAACCGGGGACCAGGTGGTCCACCAGCACACCGTAGCGACGCGTCGCGCTCGGCGGTTCGGCGGCCAGAAGGTCGTCGAGCAGGTCGACACCCTGCAGGAACTCGACGACCACGCCTTCGGCGCGCAGGTCGGCCCCCCACACCTTCTCGACGAGTTCGGCGTCGTGCTTACCCTCGACGAGGATGCGGCTGGGCAGGGCGACGCGGGCTCGCTGATCGGCGACGACGAACGATCCGGATGCGGTGCGACGCGGGCCCTGCGCCTTCGCTGCCGGGACGACCAGGCGAACCGGAGCTCCGTCGATGAGGAATCCACCGCCGAGAGGGAACAGTCTTCGGCGTCCGAGGCGGTCCTCCAGCTCGACGTTCCCACCCTGCACGCGCGTCACCGCACCACAGAATCCGTCGTCGGCGACCTCCACCACGAGATCCGCCTCGGCCGCGACCTGCGGCACCTGCTTCGCGCCGCGGTCGCGCCAGCCTGTCGCCAGCACATCCGAACCGTACATGTCGTCCATGCCTCCCAGCGTATGTGCCTCCGCTGAGGGCGAACGGCGAACCCGCGCCGAGTGCTGTCGCGTGTCGGGCCCAGTGCATAGACTCATCACATGGTGCTCGGCTGCCGGTCGGAGGGAACACGATGACGAAACGGTGGCTCGCGCTGGCCGCACTCACGCTGGCCGCAGTCGCCGGAGCATTCGGCGCTTCTGCGGCATCGGCCACCGACCCGGTCACCCTCGACGCCGGGTACGTCACCGACCAGGCCGACGTGCTGAGCGCGGATGAAGAGGCAACCGTCGAAGCCCGCCTCCAGGAGCTGACCGACAACTCGAACGCCGATCTCTTCGTCGTTCTCGTCGACGACTTCACCAATCCCACCGACAACGTGCAGTGGGCCGACACGGTCGCTCAGAACAACAACCTCGGCACCGAGCAGTACCTCCTCGCGATCGCTGTCGACGGGCGCAGCTATTACATCTCCGCGGCGCCCGATGGCCCGGTGAGCTTCAGCCAGCTCGACAGCATCGAAGACAAGATGGTTCCCCTCGCGGCCGACTCCGACTGGGTCGGGGCGATCACGCTCGCCGCCGACGAGATCCAGGGAGACGGCGGTGCCGGCGCACTTCGCATCGGCCTGATCGTCGTCGCCGTCATCGCGGTCGCCCTGCTGCTCTGGCTCGTCATCGCCCTGGTGCGCCGCGCCCGCCGCAAGGCCGAGATCCGCGAGCGCGGAGCGATGCCGGAGACACCGGACCCTGCTGACCCGTTCTCCACGCTCACCGACCAGCAGGTCGAGACGCAGGCAGGGCTCGCACTCGTGCAGGCCGACGACGCCATCACCTCGAGCCGGGAAGAGCTCGGTTTCGCCGTCGCCCAGTTCGGCGAAGGAGCGACCGAGGAGTTCACACGCGTCGTCGATGCCGCGAAGGCGAAGATCTCCGAGGCTTTCGACCTCAAGCAGAAGCTCGACGACGAGATCGAGGACACGATCCACGACCGCCGTGCCTGGCACATCCGGATCATCCAGATCGCTGACGAGATCGACGATGTGCTCGATGACAACACGGCGGCGTTCGACGCCCTCCGAAAGCTCGAGCAGAATGCGCCGCAGGAACTCGAGCGGGTTCGCGGTGAGCGTGCGGCATTGGACACCGTCCTCGCCTCAGCCGCACCGGCCCTCGCCGCCCTGTCGGCGACATACGACCCCGCGGCACTCAGCATGGTGGCGGACAACCCCGGCCAAGCCCGAGAGCGCGCCGAGCTCGCAGATCGTTCGATCGAGGCAGCCGTTCAGGCGATCTCCGCCGGCCGATCAGGAGAAGCGGCCTTCGCCATCCGAACCGCCGAACAGTCCGTGGCTCAGGCCGCTCAGCTCGCCCAGGCGGTGACGACACTCGGCACCGAACTCGCAGCGATCGAGACCCAGTCCCAGGCCCTCGTCGCCGAGCTGCAGGGAGACCTGGCGGCGGCGCAGCAGCTGCCCGATCCCACCGGCGCCATCGCGACCGCTGCCTCCGTGACCGCACAGCAGCTCCAGCTCGCGCAGGCGGACCTTTCGAGCTCCGCACGCAATCCGCAGCGGGTGCTGGAGGCGCTCACCGCCGCGAATGCCCAGATCGATGCCGCCATCGCGCAGGGCCGAGAGGGCGTCGAACGCGCCCGCCGGGTGCAACAGGTGCTCGAACAGACCCTCGCCCAGGCGAACTCCGAGATCCGAGCGGCACGGGAGTTCATCGAGACTCGTCGCGGGACGGTGGGTTCCACCGCACGCACTCGTCTCGCCAACGCCGACGCCAGCCTGACCCAGGCGCTGAGTCTGCGCGCGACCGATCCCGACGCCGCGTTGGCCGAAGCCAATCGGGCGCTAGCGCTCGCGGGCCAGGCAACCTCTGCTGCGCAGTCCGACGTCCAGGCCTACGCCCCTCCCGGCTACGACCAGAACGGCGGCGGCCCCTTCGGCGGCTCCTCGTCAGGAGGCTCGGGAATCGGCGGCGATATCCTCGGTGGCATCATCGGCGGGTTGCTCGCCGGTGGCGGCGGCGGATCCTCGCGCCGCGGAAGCAGCAGCGGCTGGCGATCCTCCGGAGGCGGAGGCTTCCGCAGCTCGGGCTTCGGCGGCGGCGGCTCGCGCAGCAGCGGCCGCAGCGGTCGATCGGGAGGTAGACGCTTCTGATCCGCTACACAGACACTTACGACAAGCTCTCGAAGACGCCCTCTGAAAGGAATCACGCATGACCAAGCAGTCCATCTTCGGACGTATCTCGACCCTCGTCCGCGCGAACATCAACTCCCTGCTGGACTCCGCAGAAGACCCGCAGAAGATGATCGACCAGCTCGTTCGCGACTACACGAACAGCATCGCCGACGCCGAGTCCGCCATCGCGGAGACCATCGGCAACCTGCGCCTGCTGGAGCGCGACCACGAGGAAGACGTCCAGGCGTCGACCGAATGGGGCAACAAGGCCCTCGCCGCCAGCCGCAAGGCGGACGAGATGCGCGGAAGCGGCAATGCCGCGGACGCCGACAAGTTCGACAACCTCGCCAAGATCGCTCTGCAGCGCCAGATCAGTGCGGAGCGTGAGGCCACGGGTGCTGAGCCGCAGATCGCCGCGCAGACCGAGATCGTCGACAAGCTCAAGAGCGGCCTGAACGGCATGAAGGACAAGCTCGTCGAGCTCAAGAACAAGCGCAGCGAGCTCCTGGCGCGCGCCAAGGTCGCCGAGGCGCAGACCAAGGTGCAGGACGCGGTGGGTTCGATCAACGTGCTCGACCCCACCAGCGAGCTGGGCCGGTTCGAGGACAAGGTCCGCCGCCAGGAGGCCATCGCGCAGGGCAAGATCGAGCTCGCAGCATCGAGCCTCGACGCCCAGTTCGAGAGCCTGGAAGACCTCGGCGAGCTGACCGAGGTCGAAGCTCGTCTCGCCGAGCTCAAGGCCGGCGGGAGCGCTCCCCGTCAGGCCATCGAAGGCAACTGACACGACTGGCGGATGCCCCGGCCGCGTGCCGGGGCATCCGCCCTCTCTTCTTCGGAGGCACCCATGGTGCGATTCCTCGTCATCCCGCAGTGGCAGGGCTCGCCCGCACCGCGCGCGATGCTTCTCACCGACGGCGCCGCGGCGATCGCCGGTGATCTCCCCCGGGCTGCGACGACCGTGCTCGACGTCCCGGTCGAGGCCGGTGAGTCACTCGGAACCGGAGTCCGCCGCCTGAGCGCTCTGCTGCGCACCCGTGAACTCGTGCATGGACACGTCGACTCCGACACCGTGGTGATCGGCGGCGACTGCAGCGTCACCGTCGCCGCCCTCGACTCGCTGCCCGGAGGTACCGACGGCCTCGCGGTGGTGTGGTGCGATGCCCACGCCGACATGCACACCCCTGAGACCTCGCCGTCGGGCGCTTTCTCGGGCATGGCGCTGCGTGCGCTGCTCGGCGAGGGTGAGGAGCAGCTGGTGCTCTCTCCCCCGATTCCGGCCGACCGTGTGGTGACGGTCGGTATGCGCAATCTCGACGACGCGGAAGTCGAGCAGCTCGAACCGCTGTCGAATCTCTCGGTTGCCGACCTCGAACGACCCGATGCGCTGCTCGACGCCGTCCGCGCGACAGGCGCTTCACGCGTGTGGGTGCACATCGATGTGGATGTGCTCGACCCCTCCGACTTCGCCGGCGTGTCGTCATCGGTGCCGTTCGGCCTCTCCCCTGCTGCTCTGAGCACCGCGATCCGTGCGCTGCGCACCGAGATCCCCCTCGCGGGGGCGACGATCTCCGGGTTTGCACCGAGGTCTCCGGCCGACGCGGTCGACGACCTCGGAGCACTGCTTCGCCTCGTAGGAGCCGTGGCATGACCGCGGGCACGGACTGGCGACCCGCGGCAGAGAAGGCCCTCGCCCGCGGACGACGCTGCGACCGTCGCATCCCTGCCTTCCTGCTGCGCTCACCGGTCAGTCGTCTCGGCTATGCATGGGGTACCGCGGTCGGCTGGATCTGGGGCTCGCTCTGGAGCACCGGCCCCGTCGAACGTCGCGCAGGACTCTGGGTCTTCCAGGGCATGCCGAAGTGGACGTTCAACCGTGGCGGGGTGTGCGTCGGCGGATGCTTCCTCACCGGCGACGTGCGCCCGACGGATGCCGTTCTCCGCCACGAGGCCGTGCACAAGGCGCAATGGCTGCGTTACGGCTTCCTGATGCCGGTGCTGTATCTGTTCGCCGGGAGAGACCCGCTCTGCAATCGCTTTGAGATCGAAGCGGGGCTGGAAGACGGCAACTACGTACGGCGATCGCGCTGACGGAGCGCAGTCTGCCGATCAGAAGAGCGCAGATCAGCGATCGACGGGCAGCAGACCGAAGCGCTCAGGAGCATGGATGAGCGCTGGCGCGATCTCCAACGAACTCGTCAGGTGCTCGACGATGTCGGCAGTTCCCAGGTAGCCGCCGAGCAACGTCACGTGAGTCTCGATCTCGTCGTCGCACATCATCTCGTCCGCCCAGGCACAGGTCGCACGCGCCAGGGCCTGTCCGGGAGCGCACGCCCGGCCGCTGCCGGGGGCGCCGGAGCGCTGTTCGCGAGCGAGCCAGGTGACCGTCATCCGACCGGGTGCATCGATGATGCCGATGTCGGCGACCTCGGGCACCTCGATGAAGATGCGGCCGGAAGCGCACAGCGGCAGAGTCGTCAGGAACAACTCGAGCTCGGTGAGCGACTGCTCGTCGGCAGTCACCAGGTGGTGCGCGCGCTGACGTGCTGCGCGGCGTTCGGCGCGCGTGCCGCGGGTCTCGAGCGAGGTGTTCATGGTGTATTTATCGTACACCAAGTGAAGGCTTGCCTAACCTTGCATCAGCTGGATGCCAGCCGCGCGGTCTCCTGCGAGGAAAAGGGCTCGACGAGCGCCGCCGACAGCGCAGCCAATTCGGACTCGGTCATCCCCTGCGCGCGCAGATACCCGGCAGCGGAACCCCACCGTTCGTCGACCTGCTGCAGCAGACGACGCATGACGGGTGCCGGAGATTGCGTCGCGAGGGCCACCGCGTGCACCGCTTCCGGGTGCTGGGTCCGCAGGTATTCGGCGATCCGCTGCGTGCGTTGAACAGGAAGCTGAGACTCGGTGAGCGCGTAATCGGCGATCACGGCTTCCCGATCGGCACCGACAGCGGAGAGCGCGAGAGCGACGGTCACGCCCGTCCGGTCTTTGCCGACGGTGCAGTGCACCAACGTGCGCTCCCCCGCGGCGATGATGCGGATGGCCTCGACGAGCCGTTCCCCACTCTCTTCGAGGAGATGCAGATAGAGGTCTTCCAGGCTGGTGTCGGCCTCGAAGAACGATCGGACGGACCCCAGGAACAGAGGAAGGTGCGTCGTGTCCGGCCCCTCGATCTCGGTCGGCTCCGCCGCGACCTCTTCACCGTCACGAAGATCGACGATGTGCTGCACGTTCGCGCGCAGCGCGGCGGCGCCCGTGGTGGTCGCACCCGAGAGCTGTCCGGACCGCAGCAGCACGCCGGGGCGGATACGACCGCCCTTCGCGGGGATGCCACCGACGTCGCGGACGTTCGAGACGCCCTCGACCTCGAGGATGGTCATGCCTGCGCCTGCGGGGCGCGAACCGGCACGGGGTAGCGACCGGCGATCACGACCCGGTTGAACGCGTTGATGGAGACACAGGCCCAGCTGAGAGCCGCGTACTCCTTCTCGGTGAAAACGCCGCCGACGAGGTCGTAGACCTCGTCGGAGATCCCCTCGTCGGCGATGAAGGTGAAAGCCTCGGCGAGTTCGAGCGCCGCGCGCTCCCGGTCGCTGAAGACACCGCTCTCGCGCCAGGTCGGGATCTGCGTGAGCGTATCGGCGTCGATGCCGGCGGCGACCGCCCTGTCGACATGGATCCGCGCGCAGTAGGCGCACCCGTTGAGCTGCGAGCAGTGGATCATGACGATCTCCTTGAGACGATCATCGATGCCGTTGGCCGCGCAGATCTGCCCCACCGTCTTCGAGAACGCGTCAAGTGCCTGATACGCGGCAGGCTCGGTCTTGGACAGGTGCACACGCGTCTCGCTCATGACTCCATGATATTCGGCGTGCGGCGGCGAGGCCCAGTGCGGTGCATCATCGATGAAATGCAGATCGCCAACGAAACTACGTAACTCTGAGTCATAATGCGAGACGGCATGGCGCAATCACTTGCGATTCTGCTCTCACATTTCCTGCATGTCTGCACGAGGGCGCAGAATATGGACGTGGCGATCGACATCAGCGAGTTCAGCTATCTTCCCGCACAAGCCGATGCGCTCGGCGTCCCGCTCCCCGAAGTGGAGCGACTCACGCTCTCCCTCGCCGACGGCCGCACATTGAGCGCCCTGAGGTTCGGAACCGACGCCCCGCGCGTGACGCTGCTGCACGGAGCAGGCTTGAACGCACACACCTGGGACACCACATCACTCGCTCTGCAGCAGCCCCTGCTCGCGATCGACCTCGCCGGCCATGGCGACTCCTCCTGGCGAGGCGACATCGACTACACACCGCGCACGCTCGCCGGCGACGTGGCCGCAGCTCTCGACGCCTGGACCACGCAGCCGCAGGTGGTCGTCGGACAGTCGCTCGGCGGGCTGACGGGTGCCGCCCTCGCGGCCGCTCGACCCGACCTCGTGTCCGAGCTCATCATCATCGACATCACCCCGGGCATCGACGTCACGGCTGGGCCCGCAGCTCTGAGGGAGTTCTACGCCGGCCCCACCGACTTCGCCTCTCGCGACGAGCTGGTCGACAAGGCGATGTCGCTCGGGTTCGGTGGTTCCCGTCCGGAGACCGAGCGCGGCGTCTTCCTGAACACGCGCGTGCGCGCGGACGGGCGCGTGGAGTGGAAGCACCACTTCGCGCATCTCGCCGCGCAGACCCTCGCAGCCCATGACGCCGGATCGGCGACGGCTCCGTCTGCGCTGCACGAGACGGGGTGGGACGACCTCGCCGCAGTCAGCGCCCCCATCACGCTCGTGCGCGCCGCACGCGGGTTCGTGAGCGAAGCGGATGCCGCAGAGTTCCAGCAGCGTGTACCCGACGCTCGCCTCGTGGTCCTCGACGCGACGCACAACGTGCAGGAGACGGCACCGGTCGCTCTGGCCGCCCTCATCGAATCGGCATCCTCCGCCCGCGGAATATGACGTTCCGTTCCACACCCGACCCGCACCCCGCCACGCAACCCTAGGCTCGATCCAACGGCACACAGCACCTGCCGCACCGAGAGGAAACGCCCATGTTCCGACGCACCCGACGTCTCGCGCTGATATCCGCGCTCGCGGCCACCGCCGTGATCCTGAGCGCCTGCTCCGGCACTCCCGACCAGGAGCCCACCAGCGCCCCGAGCACACCCGACCCGAGCGCCACCCTCCACGTCGGTCTCGTCCTCGAACCGACCAACCTCGACATCCGGCACACCAGCGGCGCCGCGCTCGAGCAGATCCTCATCGACAACATCTACGAAGGCCTCGTGACCCGCACGCAGGACAACGAGATCGAGGGTCGCCTCGCCTCCGACTACGAGGTGTCATCCGACGGTCTCACCTACACGTTCACCCTGAACGACGGAGTCGTCTTCCACGACGGCACGCCGCTCACGTCTGCCGACGTCGTCTCCTCGTACGAGACAGTACGCACCGATGCGACCGTGCAGGGCAACGCCGATTTCGCCTCGGTCACATCGATCACGGCACCGGACCCCACCACGGTCGAGATCGTGCTGTCCGCCCCGAATCAGAACTTCCTGTTCGCACTCACCGGTCCCGCAGGCCTCGTGTTCAAGAGCGGTGACACCACCGACCTCAAGACGGCGGAGAACGGCACCGGACCCTTCACGCTCACGCGCTGGAACAAGGGCAGCACCATCACCTTCGCGCGAAACGACGCCTATTGGGGCGAGCAGGCCGGTGTCGCCCAGGTCGAGTTCCAGTACATCCCCGACTTCACCGCCGGCGTCAACGCGGCACTGGCAGGAGATGTCGACGTGCTCACCGCCGTCGACCCGAACCTCGCACCTCAGCTCGAGGACTCCGGCGACTTCGCTCTGACGAAGGGGCGCACGACCGACAAGGCGACCCTGGCGTTCAACAACAAGAAGGCGCCCCTCGACGACGTCCGCGTGCGCGAAGCGCTGCGCCTGGCCATCGACCATGAGGCACTCATCGACGCCGTCGGTGCCGGTACCGCGCTGTACGGTCCGATCCCCGAGCTCGACCCCGGCTACGAAGACCTGTCGGATGTGATCTCCTACGACCCGGAGAAGGCGAAGAAGCTGCTCGCCGAAGCCGGCCAGGAAGACCTGGAGCTGACCCTCACGATCCCTTCGTTCTATGGCACGACGGTGCCCAAGGTGCTGATCTCGGACTTCAAGAAGGTGGGCGTGACCCTCGACGTCAAGTCGGTCGAGTTCCCGACGTGGCTCGAGGACGTCTACACCAACCACGACTACGACCTCAGCTTCGTGCTGCACGTCGAGCCGCGCGACTTCGGCAACTTCGCGAACCCCGACTACTACTTCGGATACGACAACGCCAAGGTCCAGGATCTGTACGCGAAGGCCCTCGCGGAGGTCGACCCGAAGAAGTCGGCCGAACTCCTCGCACAGGCCGCGAAGATCGTCTCAGAGGATCACGCCGCCGACTGGCTGTACAACGGTGAGACCATCACCGCCGTGAGCCCGATCGTGACCGGCTTCCCCGAGGACTCGATCAACTCGCGCATCAACCTGGCCGGAGTCACCGTCTCCGCTGAGAAGTAGCGAGCGGTCACCCCTTCGTGATCCGCTACACGCTCGTCCGAGGAGCCCTGCTCATAGCAGGGCTCCTCGTGTCGAGCGTGCTCATCTTCCTGACCCTTCGCGTCTTCCCCGGTGACGTCGCGCAGCTCATCGCCGGCACGCAGGCCTCGCCGTCCGAAGTCGATGCGCTCCGCGAGTCCCTCGGCCTCAACCGCCCCCTGCTCGCGCAGTACACCGACTGGATCGGCGGGATCTTCCGCGGCGACCTCGGCACCTCATTGCTCTCCGGAGCATCGGTCGGAGAGGAGCTGTTCCTCAAGGCTCAGGTCACTGTTCCGCTCGGCATCATGTCGCTTCTGATCGCGGTACTCATCGCCGTCCCCTTCGGCATCCTCGCCGCGCTCCTGCGCAACCGCCGGGGCGGCACTGCGCTCAGCGTCGGCGCCCAGACTCTGGCAGCAGTACCCGTCGTCTGGGCCGGGATGATGCTCATCGTCGTGTTCTCGGTCTGGCTGGGATGGCTGCCGCCGCAGGGCTTCCCCCGCACCGGATGGTCGACCCCCGGCAAAGCGATCGAATCGCTGCTGCTCCCTGCGCTGACGATCGGCATCGTCGAGGGCGCCATGTTGATGCGCTTCGTCCGCAGCGCGACCCTGCAGGCCGCAGGGCAGGACTTCGTCCGCACCGCGGCGGCCAAGGGACTCACCCGCACCCGGGCCCTCATCCAGCACGGCATCCCCGCCGTCGGCCTGTCGATCATCACGGTCCTCGGGCTCCAGGTGGCCGGCATCATCGTCGGCTCGGTCGTGATCGAGCAGCTGTTCACCCTCCCGGGGATCGGACGCATGCTCGTGGCCGATGTCGGAACCCGCGATCTCATCAAGGTGCAGAGCGAGCTCCTCGTGCTCACCGGATTCGTGCTGATCGTGGGTTTCGCGGTCGACCTCCTGCATCGCGCGATCGACCCCCGACAGCGGGAGGCCGCATGACTCCGCGCTGGCTCAGCCGACTCTGGGGTACCTCGACCGGACGCTTCGGGATCATCGTCGTCATCGTGATCGTCATGGCCGCGCTCGTATCGCTGTTCTGGACGCCGTTCGACCCTCAGGCCTCGGATATCGGCGATCGATGGCTGCCGCCGAGCTGGCCGCATGTGCTCGGCACGGACGACACCGGCCGCGACATCCTGAGCCTGCTCATGGCGGGAGCACGCACGACCGTCTTCGTGAGCATCGGCGCCGGAATCGTGGCCACCGTGGTCGGCATCGCTCTCGCCGCGCTCGGAGCGCTGACCGCGCGCTGGATGCGGGAGACCGTCTCGGTGCTCGTCGACATCCTGATCGCCTTCCCCGTGCTGCTGATCGCCATGATGATCTCGTCGGTCTGGGGCGGATCGCTCTGGGTCGTGATCTGGGCCGTGGGCATCGGCTTCGGCGTGAACATCGCCAGGGTCACACGACCCGAGCTGCGCCGCGTGCAGCAGAGCGACTTCGTCCTCGCCGCACGCGCGTCTGGTCTGACACCGGCGCAGAGCCTCGTGCGCCATCTCCTGCCCAACGTCGCCCCGGTGTTCATCGTGCAGCTGTCGTGGTCGATGGCCGTCGCCGTGCTGGCTGAAGCGGGTCTGTCGTACCTCGGATTCGGCGCGTCGGTGGTCGAGCCGAGCTGGGGCCTGCTGCTCGCCGACCTCCAGCGGTACATCGGGGTGCATCCACTGTCGGTGATCTGGCCGGGACTCACGATCACGATCACGGTGCTCGCATTGAACCTCCTCGGCGACGGCCTGCGCGAGGCGACCGACCCCACCCTTCGGCACCGCGCCGCCGAGATCCACACCCCGGGGGTGGTCGCATGAGCCTGTCGGTGCAGAACCTCGTGATCGAGATCGACGGACGTCGAGTCGTCGACGGCGTCTCCTTCGAGGTACCGGACGGCGCGCGACTCGGACTGATCGGCGAGTCCGGCTCCGGCAAGTCACTCACGGCCCTCGCCGTGCTGGGTCTGCTCCCCGACGGCGCGACCGCGAGCGGCAGCATCCGCTGGAGAGGAACCGAGCTGATCGGGATGCCTGATCGCGCGCTCGCCCGCCTTCGCGGCGACGACATCGGCATCGTGTTCCAGGAGCCACGCACCGCCCTGAACCCGATCAGGACGGTCGGCCGGCAGATCGCGGAGTCGATCCGCATCCACGAGGGCCTGGGACGCCGCGAGGCGAGGGACCGGGCGATCGCAGAGGCCACCCGCGTGCGGCTGCCCGACCCCGAGTCAATCATCGATCGCTACCCCCACCAGCTCTCCGGTGGCCAGCGGCAGCGCGTCGCCATCGCGATGGCGCTCGCCTGTCGGCCGCGCCTGTTGATCGCCGACGAGCCGACGACGGCGCTCGATGTGACGATCCAGGCCGAGATCCTCTCCCTGCTGCTCTCGCTCGTCGCCGACGAGGGCATGTCTTTGGTCTTCATCACGCATGACCTCGCCGTCCTCGCCCAGGTCGCGACCGAGGGCGTCGTGCTCGAACACGGGAAAGTCGTCGAGGCGGCGCCCGTCTCGACGCTTCTGTCGTCTCCCGCCTCACCGATCACCCAGGGGCTGCTGCGTGACGCGACCGCGACGCTCTGGCGCCCGGACGGCGGTGCCGCATGACTCTGATCGAGGCCCGGGGACTCGGCCGCGAATTCGTCGTCCCGAAGCGCTCCGCATTCGAGCGCACACGCACGCAGACCGCTCTGGCGCCCACCGACCTCGACATCGTCGAAGGGTCATCCGTCGGCATCATCGGCGAATCGGGATCCGGCAAGTCCACCCTCGTGCGACTGCTGCTCGGGCTCGACCGGCCGTCCTCCGGCACCGTGGCCATCGACGGGCGGCCTGTCGATGCCGCAGCATCTGCGAGGTCGCTGCACTGGCTGCGCCGCGAGACCGGGCTCGTGTTCCAAGACCCGTATGCCTCACTCGACCCGCGCATGACGGCGGGTCAGATCGTCCGCGAACCGCTGTGGGCGCTGGGCATCGACGGCGACCACCGTGCGCGAGTGCGCGAAGTGCTCGCGCAGGTGGGTCTCGAGCCCGAGATGGGCGACCGCTACCCGCACGAGTTCTCCGGCGGACAGCGACAGCGGGTCGCACTGGCGCGGGCGATCGTGCACGGCCCGCGGATCCTGGTGGGCGACGAGCCGCTGTCGGCGCTCGATGTGACGGTGCGCGCACAGATCCTGGCGCTGCTGATCGAGCTGCGACAGACCACCGACCTCACCCTCGTGCTCGTGTCACATGACATCGGCGTGGTGCAGAATCTCTGCGACACGGTCGTCGTGATGAAGGACGGGCACATCGTCGAGCGAGGTTCCACGAGTGACGTGCTCCTGCATCCGACGCAGGACTACACGAAGGCGCTGCTGTCGGCGATACCCGTGATCCCCGGCACACCCGGTCGTTGAGCGAGCACCACCTCAGCGCCGCGAGCCGAAGAGACTTCCTCGTCGCCGCCCCGTCGGCTTGAGCACGCGGCGCATGTAGACCGTTCCGAGGTCGCGGCCGAACTTGTACCCGACGCGTCCCATCCGTCCTGCCTCGACGAAACCGAGCTTCTCGTGCAGTCGGATCGAAGCCTCCGCACCGTGGTCGCTGATGACGGCGACCATCTCGCGCAGACCGATCTGCTCGCACTCGTCGATGAGGGCCTGCAGCAAAGCCGCACCGAGCCCCTTGCCGCCCGCGCCGGGACCGAGGTAGATCGAGTCCTCGACCGTGTACTTGTAGGCGTTCTTCCCCGCCCAGGGCTGCGCGAGCGCGTACCCGATGACCGCACCACCCGATGAAACGGCCACGAGGAACGGCAGCTCCAGGCGAGTGAGCAGAGCGTACTTGTCACGCCAATACGGGATGCTGCTGCGCCGCTCATCGAGCGTCACCGCCGAGTTGCTCACGAAGTGGTTGTAGATCTCCCGCACGTGGGGCAGGTCTGCGGGCCGGACGGCGCGAATCGTGTACGAGAAGACCTCGGGCGCTGGTGCCGGCCGCAGGTGGCGCGGCAGAACGCGGCGACGGTCCCCCGGCTCGAACTGCATGCGCTCAGCTTAGAGAGGGAGCGGCTTCGCCTTCCACCCGCCAGTCCACCGGATCTGCGCCTTGTTCTTCGAGCAGGGCGTTCGCCCGGGAGAACGGCTGGGATCCGAAGAAGCCGCGACGGGCTGAGAGCGGAGACGGGTGCGCCGAGGAGATCACGGGCGTCTCGCCGAGCAGCGGCTGCAGGTTCGCCGCATCCTTGCCCCAGAGGATCGCGACGAGCGGCTGATCGCGGGCGACGAGTGTGCGGATCGCGAGCTCGGTGACCTGCTCCCAACCCCAGCCGCGGTGCGATGCGGCAGCACCTGGGCGCACGGTGAGCACGCGGTTGAGCAGGAGGACGCCCTGATCGCTCCACGCGGTGAGATCGCCGTGCGGCGCGGGCGGGAGGCCGAGGTCGCTCTCCCGCTCCTTGTAGATGTTCGAGAGACTGCGCGGCAGCGGACGCACCTCGCGATCGACCGCGAACGACAGGCCGATGGGATGCCCGGGCGTGGGGTACGGGTCCTGTCCGGTGATCAGCACCCGCACGTCGGACAGCGGCCGCTGGAAGGCTCTGAGCACGTTCCCGCCGGCCGGCAGGTAACCGTGCCCTGCCTCCTGCTCGGCGCGGAGCCGTTCACCGAGAGCCGTGATCGTCTCCTGGGCAGGAGCAAGCGCCTCAGCCCAACCGGCATCGATCAGACCGTCGTCGGCGAGCTGTGCGAGAGTCTGCGCCATCGTCAGTCAGTCGATGGAGCGCACTCGCAGCGGACCGCGGGCGAGCAGATGCTGTGCCGACTGCGCGACCGGCCGCATCGTGATCAGGTCGAGGTTCACGTGCCCAGGGGACTCGAGAGCGTACGCGATCACGTCGGCGACGTCGTCGGCCACGAGCGGGGCATCGACTCCCGAGTACACGGCCTCGGCGGCGACGGCATCCCCACCCAGACGGTTGAGCGTGAACTCCTCGGTGTGCACCATCCCCGGAGCCACCTCGACGACGCGGATCGGCTCGCCGTTGAGCTCTTGTCGGAGAACCTTCACCAGCATCCCCTCCGCGGCCTTCGCGGCGTTGTAGCCCGCGCCCCCGGCATAGGCCGTCTGCGCGGCAGTGGAGGTGACGAAGATAGTGTCGGCATGGCCGTCCGCCTCGGCCGCACGACGCAGCAGGGGAAGAAGGCCTGCCACGAGGCGCTGGCTCGCCAGGACGTTCGCATCGAACATCCACTGCCAGTCCTCGACCGAGGCATCCTCGATGCGGTCGGTCCCGCGGGCTCCTCCGGCCACCTGCACGAGAGCGTGGACCGGACCCGACCTGTCGAGTTCCCGCACGAGCGCCTCGACGGCTGCGGCATCCGTCAGGTCGCAGGCGATGGCCGAGGCTCCGGTCTCCGCGGCGAGAGCGGACAGCCGATCCTCCCGCCGCGCCACCCCCACGACGTCCCATCCCCGGGCACGGAGCGCACGCACCGTCGCCGCGCCGATGCCCGAACTCGCACCTGTCACCACTGCACGTCTGTTCACCATGCCTCCACCGTACGGCGTTCCCCACGGATTGCGGACTCCCCCACGGGGCTGTCGCGGATCGCTCAGCCGCGTGATTCCGGGGCTCCGCTCTGTTACGTCACATTTCCCGTCTGTTGTTGACAAGCACCGATATTCCGTACTGTCGCTGGAACGGCATCCGCCACCCGACCTTCCGACCACTCCTGGGGGAATCACATGTCCGCACCCGAGTCCTGGCGTTTCGAGACCAAGCAGATCCACTCGGGCGCTGCCCCCGACCCGGTCACCAAGGCGCGTGCCACGCCGATCTACCAGACCACGTCGTACGTGTTCGACAGCGCAGACCACGCGGCGAACCTCTTCGCCCTGGCGGAGTTCGGCAACATCTACACCCGCATCCAGAACCCGACGCAGGATGTCCTGGAGCAGCGTCTCGCCGCACTCGAAGGCGGCACCGGCGCTCTCGTGCTCGCCAGCGGTCAGGCAGCATCGACCTTCGCCGTACTGAACATCGCCGAGGCGGGCGACCACTTCGTCGCCTCGAGCTCGATCTACGGCGGAACCTACAACCTCTTCAAGTACACGCTCGCGAAGCTCGGCATCGAGGTCACGTTCGTGGAGAACCAGGACGACGCCGAGGAGTGGCGCCGTGCGGTCCGCCCGAACACGAAGCTGTTCTTCGCGGAGACGATCGGCAACCCGCAGATCAACATCCTCGACATCCGCACGGTGGCCGATGTCGCACACGAGAACGGTGTGCCGCTGATCGTCGACAACACGATCGCCACGCCGTACCTGATCCGTCCGTTCGAGTTCGGCGCCGACATCGTCGTGCACTCCGTCACCAAGTTCCTCGGCGGCCATGGAACCACCATCGGCGGCGCCATCATCGACGGCGGAAAGTTCGAGTGGTCGAAGAACGTCGACAAGTTCCCCGGCCTCACGGTTCCGGACCCGTCGTACCACGGTGCCAGTTACACCGCCGCGGTCGGCGACCCGCTCGCCTACATCATCAAGGCCCGCGTGCAGCTGCTGCGCGACCTCGGATCGGCCATCGCCCCGCAGAGCGCGTGGAACCTCATCCAGGGCATCGAGACGCTGTCGCTGCGCATCGAGCGCCACGTGCAGAACGCGCAGGAGATCGCGGAATGGCTCGACAGCCGCGATGACGTCGCGACGGTCAACTACTCGGGCCTGCCCTCGTCGCCCTGGTACGCCAAGGCCAACGAGTACGCCCCCAAGGGCGTCGGCGCGGTGCTCTCCTTCGAGCTGAAGGGCGGTGTCGAAGCCGGTCGCGAGTTCGTGAACAGCCTCTCGCTGTTCAGCCACCTCGCCAACATCGGTGACGTGCGCTCGCTCGTCATCCACCCGGCATCCACCACGCACGCGCAGCTCACGCCCGAGCAGCAGCTGACCGCCGGCGTCACGCCGGGGCTCGTGCGCCTCTCCGTCGGCATCGAGAACGTCGATGACCTCAAGGCCGACCTGGAGCAGGCTCTCGCAGCCGCACGCGCCGTGTCCGAGGCCGCTCGCGCCTGACCCGCTCGCACAGCGAAGATGCCCCGAAGCCTCGTGCTCCGGGGCATCTTCGCGTGCAGGTGACGGCGTCACCCGGCCGACCCACAGGCGGTTCCATCGAGAATGGGATCCCGCCGTGAGGAGAGCATGATCGACGTCGAACACCGACCGCCGCGCGTCCGGCGACCCAGGACCGCCGCCGCCCGATGGCTCGCCGTCGCCAGCGTCGTGCTGCTGCTCGTCGTGGCCTGCGGTTGGATTCCCGGGATCGTGGGCACGACTGTCGCGGCCGCACTCCCCTGGCTCGGTCTCGTCCTTCTCGCGCTGCTGGTCGTCGCGCTGTTCTTCGCCCGCCGAGTGATCGTCCTCATCCTGGTCCCCACCCTCCTGTGGGTCCTCGCGATGGCACCGGCGCTTCCCGGCCTTCCCGGTCAGACGGGCTCGGAGTCGGCATCCGCGTCCGAGCTGACGGTCGTGAGCCAGAACGTGCGCGCCCGATCCGGCGGGGCCGCGGAGTCTGCGGCCGCGCTCGCGCAGAGCGATGCCGACGTCATCGCCCTCGTCGAGCTCGACGGAGACAGCCTCTCCGCGGCGCAGGACGCCCTCGCTGCCGAATACCCGCACTCGTACACCGTGGGAACCGTCGGCGTCTGGAGCCGGTATCCGCTCGCGAACGCCGAGCCGCTCACGTTGGGGCTCAGCTGGAAACGCGCGCTCCGGGTCGAGGTACAGGCTCCATCGGCTCCGGTCGCCGTGTACGTGCTGCATGCGGCATCGGTGCGGCCAGGACATCAGCAGGACCGCGACACGATGCTGAGCGGCATAGCGGAACAGGTCGCCGCCGATCCCGCGGAATCTCTCATCGCCGTCGGCGATTTCAACGCGCCGTCGACCGATCCGAATCTGGCCGCCCTGCGTGCGGAGGCGGACTGGGTGCGGCCGACCGATGGGACCCTCGGATTCACTTGGCCCGTCGCCTTCCCCCTCGTGCGGATCGACCAGGTCTTCGTGCGGGGGCTCGATGTCATCACCTCGGGCACGATGCGCGCCGGGAACAGCGACCATCTCGCCACCCTGACTCGAGTGCGCTGACCTCGACTGAGCCGGCCCGAGTGCGCAGAATCCGACTTCTCGATCGGCCGGCTCCGCAGAGCCGGAACGGACATCGGGTCGTAACCTGCCACCGGTGGGTCCTGGACCACGCGACAATGGAAGCATGGACTGGCAGACGACCTCCGAGGACACGGTGCCGTCGGCACCCGTGACGGAGGCCGACGTGCGGCTGCTCCGTGCCCGTCCACCGGCGACCGGTGCGTGGCGCGACGGCGACCCGGTCGGAGGCAGGCGCTTCGCCGCATTCGGCTCCTTCGCCACCGAAAGCGGGGCGGAGCTTCCCGGCATCCGCATCGCCTACGAGTCCTGGGGCCAGCTGAACACCGCTCGCGACAACGCCATCCTGGTGCTGCACGCGCTCACCGGCGACAGCCATGTGCGTGGCGCCGCCGGGGCAGGGCACCCGACCGTCGGCTGGTGGGAGGACATCACCGGCCCCGGCGCCCCTCTGGACACGGATCGATGGTTCGTGATCGCACCGAACATGCTGGGCGGCTGCCAGGGGTCAACGGGACCGGCGAGTGTCGCCCCCGATGGCTACGAATGGGCATCGCGCTTTCCCTACCTCACCATCCGCGATCAGGTCGCGGCACAGGTCGGGCTCGCGGACGCTCTCGGCATCGGCAGCTGGGCCGCGGTCATCGGCGGCTCGATGGGCGGCATGCACGCCCTGGAGTGGGCAGCGACACATCCCGACCGTGTGCAGCGGCTCGCGGTCCTCTCTTCTCCCCCGGTGACGACCGCCGACCAGATCGCCTTGAACACGGTGCAGCTGGAGACGATCCGGATGGACCCGCGGTTCCAGGGTGGCGAGTACTACGACCTCGGCGACGGAGATGGTCCGCATCGCGGCCTGGCGCTGGCACGACGGATGGCGCTGCTGAACTACCGCAGCCCGATCGAGCTCAACCAGCGCTTCCAGCGGTCCTGGCAATCGGATGTGTCGCCACTCGGCCACGGCGGACGCTTCGCGGTCGAGTCGTACCTCGACTTCCACGGCAACAAGTTCACCCGGCGCTTCGACGCCAACAGCTACATCACGCTCGTCGAGGCCATGAACTCGCACGATGTCGGCCGCGGACGCGGCGGTGTCGAAGAGGCGCTGCATGCGGTCACGGCCACGACGCTCGTGCTCGGCATCGACAGCGACCGTCTGTTCCCGGTCGACGGGCAGCAGCGCATCGCTCGCAGCATCCCGAACGTGATCGACGGCGAAGCTGTGGTCGTCACCAGCGACTTCGGGCATGACGGCTTCCTCATCGAGACCGAGGCCGTCGGCTCGAACCTCCGGCGACTGCTCGAGAGCTGAGCTGCGACGCTCAGCCGGCGATGAACCGCCACGGCAGCGCGCCCGCTTCGAGACGCCCCTGCTCCCAGGCGAAGTCGCGACCGGCGGCTGTGTCGAGCACTCGAGTCTGGAACAGCTGTGCCGCGCCACCGGAGGAGAGAGCGGATGCCAGGTCGGTGAAGGCGCTGAGCTGGTGCAGCGTGATCCAGGTCGGCGGATAGAGCATCCACTCCCCCGCTCCGTGCCGAGCCAGCGCCTCGGACGGCGTCACCCAGGCGATCTCCGCCACCTCATCCGCGCTGGGCGATGGCTCGTCGTCCGGCGCCTCCGCCAGGAAGAACCATGTGCGGATGCGCGTCGGCGCCTCGATCGGCGGCTGCCACTCCGACAGCACCACGAGGCCGTCGACCACGAGCCCCACCTCCTCGAAGGTCTCCCTGATCGCCGCCCGACGGGCATCCTCGCCCTCCGAGTCGCCATCGCGGCAGTCGCCGGATTCGACCTTGCCACCGGGGAAGACCCAGGCGCCGGCGAAAGAGCCACGATCGGGTCGACGGATCACCAAGACCTCGAAACCGGGATCCGCGGCACGCAGCAACACGACGGTACCGGCGACAGGCAGGGAGTGTTCGGGGGCGTCCACCCCGTCACTCTACGACGCGACGAGAGCGGCTGCAGCGGGGCGACGAGCCTCGATGCGATATGACAGCAGCGCGATGAGCAGGCCGGCGGCGGCCAGTACCGCTCCCGCCCACGCGGGCGCGGTGAAGCCCCAGCCGACGGAGATCACGACACCTCCGAGGAAGGCACCGAGACTGTTCCCGATGTTCAGGGCGGAGTGGTTCATCGCCGCCGCGATCGACTGGTTGTCGCCGGCCACGTCCATCAGGCGCGTCTGGATCGTCGGACTCAACACGGACGAGACGAACCCGACGACGAGCACCACCGCGCCCAGGCTCACGATCCAGAACGACAGGAAGGCCAGAAGGGCGAAGACGAGCGTCATCGCAGCGAGCCCGAACAGCAGTGTTCGTCGCAGATCGATGTCGGCGAGGTGCCCGCCGACCAGGTTGCCCGCGGTCATTCCGATCCCCATCAGCACGAGGATGATCGGCACTGCCCATTCCGGTGACCCCGCGACCTCGGTCACCAGAGGCGCGATGTAGCTGTAGACCGCGAAGAAGCCGCCGAAGCCGATCGCACCGACGCCGAGCGTGAACCACACCTGAGGGATGCGGAAGACCCGCAGCTCCTGCCGCATCGTGCGGCCGGGGTCGCCGGGGTGCTCAGGGACGAACAGTGCGATGCAGACGGTCGCGAGGGCGAAAACCAGCGCCACGACAGCGAAAGCGGCGCGCCAACCCCACTGCTGCCCGAGGAAGGTCCCCAGCGGCACGCCGACGACATTGGCGACGGTGAGCCCGGTGAGGATGAACGCCACGCCCTTGGCACGGTTGCCCGGACCCATGACATCGGCGGCGACGAGTGCGCCGATGCCGAAGTAGGCACCGTGCGGGAGTCCGGCGAGGAACCGTGACGCCGCGACGAGCTCGAACGTCGGCAGGAACACCGTCAACGCGTTGAACACCGTCAATGCGAGGGCGAGCACGATCATCACCCGATGCCGCGGGTAGCGCGCGACGAAGCCGGCGATGGTCGGCGCACCGACCACCACTCCGAGCGCGTACAGCGAGATCAGCCAACCGGCCTGGCTCAGCGCATCTTCCTGGCTGGTCGCCCAGACGGAGGGCAGCAGGTCGGCGGCGATGTTGGGCAGCAGGCCCATGACCACGAATTCGGTCATGCCGATGCCGAAGCTGCCGATGGCGAGAGAGAGGAGCGCCCACTTCGCCGCACCCCTCGATTCAGTCGAGGGATTCACCGGATCAGCTTAGCGGCCGTCGGACTCCTCGATCGCGCGCCGCGTGCGGTCGCGCCTCATGAAGACATCCACGTCATCCTGGGTCTCGACGACGAACCCGTGGCGCTCGTAGAGCGCGCGTGCCGGACTGCCCTGAAGCACGTTGAGTCGATAGAGCTCGGAGTCGGCGAGGACCATGGCCAGGATGCGACTGCCGACACCGCGCCCCTGGTAAGAGGTCGCGATGTAGAAGTGCTCCAGCCAGCAGGCATCGCCGTCCGGACGGATGGCGACTGAGCCGACATCGGCCCCGTCCACGACGACGATCCGGGTGTCGGCCGGCTCGAACGCATCACGGAACCGCTGCCGGACACGGGTCTCGTCGTAACGCCCGAGCCGCTCCAGGTCGTCGCGGAGCACGTCGGCCCGCAACTCGGCGATCCACTCGACATCGTCGGCCGACGCCGGGCGGAGAGCGACCGCGACGGACGAATGGGGATCAGTCACCGGACTGCTCGGGCGCCGAATCCTCGATCGCCGCCTCCAGACGCTCGATCTTCGCGTCGAGCTCCCCGGAGTACCCGGGGCGGATGTCGGCCTTGAGCACGAGTGAGACCCGCGACCCGAACGGCATGACCGCCTCGGTCGCGCGCTTCACGACGTCCATCACCGTGTCCCAGTCGGGTCCCTCGATCTCGGTGAACATGCTCGTGGTGCGGTGCGGCAGTCCCGACTCACGTACGACGCGCACGGCAGCTGCCACCGCATCGTGCACGGAGGCGTCGGTGCGCTCTGTCCCTTCGGCCGGGATACCGCTCGGGGCGACGGAGAAGGCGATCAGCATGGTTTCACTCCTGGGGTTTCGGTTGACGGACGGGCACGCGCAGAAGAGCGCGGACTCCGAGGATGAGAAGGACGACGAGGAGGATGTTCCGCACAGTGAGCACGGCGACGGCGAGGGCGTCGGCGCGCAGCAGGGCGTCGTAGCCGAGCGGATAGACCATGCAGGTGAGCAGGCAGAGCGCGAGGACCACTACCGCCGGCACTCGCGCCCTGACCCGATCGAGCACGATCCACAGGATCACCGGGGCGATCAACCAGGTCTGGAACTGCGGAGACCCGACCTTGTTGGTGACGATGAGCAGCGTGACCAGGGTGAGAGCGAGCGGCGGGAACATCCTCGGGAACGATGCCCCGCGCGCAGCCTTGAACGCACCGAGCGCGGTGACTGCCAGCACCGCGATCACCATCAGCGGTGTGAGCGCCGCAGCGACGGCATCCACCCCCGGCGCGGTGATCTGGAAGGTGAGGATCTCGAAGCTGTACTCGATTCGTGCGGCCCCGGCGACGGCGAGCCAGAGGAAGGGCGTCGCCGCCACGGCCTCGATCTGCAGTCCCCGCCCGGTCTGCTCGGTCAGGAATCCGAGGATCTCGGTATCCGCTCCGAGGAGGAACAGCGCCGCGACGACCCCGGCGGTGACAAGGGCTGCGGCTAGCACGACCCGCACGCGCGCCCGCACCGCGACGACCGCTGCGAGCACGAGCGCGCCGGGCCAGATCTTGATCCAGGCGCCGATCGTGAGGATCGCTGCGCCGAGAGCCGGTCGCGACACGAGCCAGAGTCCGCCGATCACCGCGAGCGGCACCGTGATCGCGTCGATCCGGTACAGCGCGATGGGGCCGAGCAGAAGCAGTGCGGCGCACCAGAACCAGGCGGCGACCCTTCGCGCGTGAGACGGAGAACGCCCGACGAGCACACCGAAGGCGATCGCATCGAGGACGATCACCAGCGCGGCCCACCCCACCAGGTAGGCACTCGAAACGCCGAGAACCGGCACGAGGGGGGCGGCGAGTGCGGCGGCGATGAGCATCGGCACGAGGGCGACTTGCGGGTAGACCCACGTCTCGGTGATGCCGACGATCGGTCCGCCGCCGAGCGCCGATGAAGCCCAGGGCTCGTACACGAGCACGACGTCGCCCATGGGCTGGCTCGGGTACACCCAGCCGAGCCAGGCGGTGAGCAGATGCACGAGCAGGAACGCGCACCACAGCACCGCGACCCTGATCGTCGAAGCGCGGTTCATGCCAGAACGTCCGCGACCGCGTACGGCAGGGCTTCCGCGACGTCCATCGCGACGATCGGATGGCCCACCCCGCCGTCGCGCACCCCGGCGGCGATCCGGCCGGCATGACCGTGCACCCACGCTCCTGCCGCGGCGACCTCGGCGATCGGGCTTGCGGGATTCGCCGCGAGCACTGCGCCCAGCACTCCGGCGAGCACGTCTCCCGTCCCCGCGGTGGCCAGCCATCCGGTCCCCGCGTCGACGGCGATGACAGTTCCGTCCGGAGCCGCGATCAGCGTGCGGGCCCCCTTGAGCAGCACGGTGCCCCCGAGTGTGCCTGCCATGTGCCGCGCGGCCTGCGCGCGATCCTCCTCGGCCGCGGACACTCCCAGCTTCTCCTGCAGCCGGGCGAACTCCCGCGCGTGGGGCGTCACGAGGAACGGCGCCGTCGTCCCCTCGGCGAGATCGAGCGCTCCGGCGTCGATCACGACGCTGGCGGTGCCGGAAAGGACCTCACGCAGCGCGCTGGACTCGGCCTCGCTGCGGTGTGTCGGGTCGGTCCCCGAGCCGATCACCCAGGCGTCGACCCGCGAGCGGCCCGCATCCGCCCCGACCACCGTCTCCGGGCGTCGGGCGAGAACGGCATCCGCCACCCGCTCCGCGCCCACGAAACGGACGAAACCGGCCCCCGTTCGCCATGCTGCCTCGACGCCGAGCACTGCGGCGCCGGGATAAGCGGGTGATCCGGTGCGAAGAGCCACGACGCCGCGGGCGTACTTGTCGTCATCCACGGTCGGTGCACGGAACAACCGCGCCGTGTCGCCACGTGTCCACTCGTGCACCTCGAACATGACTCCACGTTAGTGCGACGGCCCGTCCTGCACCCGCGCGGCGGTAGCGTCGAATGGTGAGTCTTCTCTTCTCCCCGTTGAGCATCCGTTCCGTCCATTTCCGCAACCGCCTCTGGGTCTCTCCGATGTGCATGTACAGCGCGGTCGACGGCGTCGTGCAGGAGTGGCACCACACGCATCTCGCCCAGTTCGCCTCCGGCGGCGCCGGCCTCATCATCGCGGAGGCGACCGCCGTCGTCCCGGAGGGTCGGATCTCTCCGCGCGACGTCGGACTGTGGAACGACGAGCAGCGCGACGCCCTGGCCCCCATCGTCCAGGCGATCCACGACCGCGGAGCCCACGCCGGGATCCAGCTCGCGCACGCGGGACGCAAGGCATCGACCTGGTGGCCGTGGGCGGCGGAGCGAGGATCCGTGCCGGATGCCGAGGGAGGATGGCAGACATCCGCACCATCGGCGATCGCGTTCGACGGGTTCGACGAGCCGGTCGCCCTCGACATCGCGGGCATCGATCGGGTGGTCGAGGCCTTCGCGGCATCAGCACGCCGTGCACTCCATGCCGGCTTCGATGTGCTGGAGATCCACGGCGCGCACGGCTACCTCCTGCACCAGTTCCTCTCGCCGCTGTCGAACCTGCGCGACGACGAGTACGGGGGCAGCCTCGAGAACCGCGCGCGACTGCTCCTTCGTGTCGTGGAAGCCGTGCGTCAGACCGCCGGCGCCGAGGTGCCGCTGTTCGTCCGGATCTCCGCCACCGACCACGCGGACGGCGGCTTCACGCCCGAGGAGGCGGCCACAGTCGGCGGATGGGCGGCGCAGCGCGGAGCCGACCTCATCGACGTCTCCAGCGGAGGCCTCGTCGCGCACCAGCAGATCAGTGTCTTCCCGGGGTACCAGGTGCCTCTCGCCGAGACCGTGCGTCAGGGCGGCCGGATCCCGGTGTCGGCGGTCGGTCTCATCACCGCGGCCGCACACGCCGAGCAGGTACTCGTCGATGGTGCGGCGGATGCGATCTTCGCCGGACGGGAGTGGCTGCGCGATCCGCATTTCGCACTTCGGGCCGCGCACGAACTGGGCGCCGAGATCGCGTGGCCGCCGCAGTACGAGCGCGCACGCCCGCGCTGAGCGCTCCTTCATGACGAAGGCCGCCGACCCCCTGCGGGGTCGACGGCCTTCGAACTGCGTTCCTGGATCAGCGTCCGCGGAAGCGACGGGTCGCGTCCTGCACCTCTCCGACCAGTTCCTCCAGGATGTCTTCCAGGAACAGCACAGCGGTCGTGTTCCCCTGGGCGTCGCGCACCTTGGCCAGGTGTCGGCCCGCACGGCGCATGACCGCGAGGGCGTCCTCCAGGTCGGTGTCCTCCTGCACAGGCACCATGTGGTGGATGCGCTTGGCCGGGAGCGGTTCGACCATCTTGGTCTCCGCATCCGGCCCCTCGGACGCGCGAAGGATGTCCTTCAGGTGCACGTATCCGATCGGCACCGCTTCGTCGTCGACGATCACGTAGCGCGAGAAGCCGTAGCGGGCGACGGCTTTCTCGATGTCATCCGGGGTGGTCGACTGCGGCAGGGTCACCAGATCACTCAGCGGCACCGCGACGTCACGCGCCTTCTTGTCGGTGAACTCGACCGCAGCGGCGACCGTTCCCGCCGTATCCATGAGAAGACCCTCACGTCGAGATTGACTGACGATGGTCGCGACCTCGTCGAGCGTGAACGTCGATGCCGCCTCGTTCTTCGGCTCAACGCGGAACAGACGCAGCACGCCGTTCGCCGCCGCGTTGAGCACCCAGATCACCGGCATGAAGACCTTCGACACCCACACGAGCGGCGGCGCGAGGATCAGCACGGCTCGATCCGGCACCGAGAACGCCAGGTTCTTCGGCACCATCTCACCGAACACCACGTGCAAGAACGACACGATCAGCAGCGCGATCGTGAACGAGACCGCGTCGACGGCACCATCCGGCCAGCCGAGCGCGTGCAGCGGAACGGAGAGCAGGTGGTGGATCGCAGGTTCGGAGACATTCAGGATGAGCAGCGAGCAGATCGTGATGCCGAGCTGCGACGTCGCGAGCATGAGCGTCGCGTGCTCCATCGCGTAGAGAGCCGTCTTGGCCGCACGTGAACCCTGATCGGCGCGGGGCTCGATCTGCGAGCGCCTCGCGGAGATCACCGCGAACTCGGCGCCGACGAAGAACGCGTTCGCGACCAGCAGCACGACGAGCCAGGCGAGTCCTCCCCAATCGTTCATCGGGTGGCCTCCTCTGCGCCGTCGACCGGACTCGGAACGTAGCGGACTCGATCGACGCGTCTGCCGTCCATCCGGACCACCTGCAGGGTGCCGCTGTCCAGCGGCACCTCGTCGCCGACCGAGGGGACTCGCTCGAGCACGCTCATGACGTAGCCGCCGACCGTGTCGTACACATCGCCTTCCGGCACCTCGACTCCGGCGCGGCGGCGCAGCTCGTCCGGTCGCAGCTCACCGGGGAACGTGACGCCCTCGCGATTGCGGATGACACCAGCCCTGGTGCGGTCGTGCTCGTCGGACACCTCGCCGACGAGTTCCTCCACCAGGTCTTCCAACGTCACGAGTCCGGCAGTACCGCCGTACTCGTCGACGACGACGGCCAGCTGATAGCCGCGGGCACGGAGCTCCGCGATCAGACCGTCGACGTGCGCGGTCTCCGGAACGCGGAGCGGCTCGGTCGCCAGTGCACCGACGGGAACCTCCGTTCGCCGCTCGCGCGGAACCGAGATCGCCGCCTTCAGATGCACGACGCCCATGATGTCGTCGAGATCTTCGTCATACACGGGGAAGCGGCTGTGGCCGGTGCGTCGCGCGAGCTGGATGACGTCGTCCGCGGAGTCGCCGGCGGCGATCGCGTGCATGCTCGGGCGAGCCGTCATCACATCGGCGGCGGTGAGCCGCGAGAACATCAGGGTGCGATCGAGCAGCGAGGCCGTGTCGGCTTCCAGCAGACCTGCGTTGGCGGAGCGACGGACGAGCGAGGACAGCTCCTCGGCGCTGCGGGCGCCGGAGAGTTCTTCCTTCGGCTCGATACCCATGCTGCGCAGCACGCCGTTGGCGCTGCCGTTGAGCACGACGACTGCGGGCTTGAAGACGGTCGTGAACGCGACCTGGAAAGGGATGACGAGCTTCGCCGTGGCGAGCGGCAGGGCGAGCGCGAAGTTCTTGGGGACCAGCTCACCGAGGATCATCGAGAGCACGGTGGCGACCAGCATCGCCACGATCGTCGCGAAGGGCGCTATCGCCGCTTCGGGGAAGTTCCACGTGTGAAGTGTCGGGCGGAGGAGGTTCGACAGCGCCGGCTCCATCGTGTATCCGGTGAGCAGCGTCGTCAGCGTGATGCCCAGCTGGGCGGCGGACAGATGCGTCGAGGTGTGCCTGAGGGCGCTGATCGTGAGCGAGAGCCGCGATTCTCCACGCGCCTGCCTGGCCTCGAGATCGGCGCGATCGAGGTTCACCAGCGCGAACTCGCTCGCGACGAAGAGGCCGGTGCCGACCGTGAGCAGAAGCCCCACGCCCAACATGATGTAGTCCATCAGCGGTTCCTCTCGTGTGAGAGAGGCGGACAGTGGGGCGATGTTCTACAACTGGGAGGGTCGTCCATTATGCCGACGATTGTACCGAAGACGGCTGGGTGTGCGCTCGCCCGATCACCAGCTGACCGGAAGCGCCTTGCCCTCCTCGTAGCCCGCTGCCGACTGCAGACCCACCACGGCGCGGTCATGGAACTCCGGCACGGATGCGGCACCCGCGTAGGTGAACGACGAGCGCACGCCCGAGGTGATCATGTCGAGCAGATCCTCGATGCCGGGGCGCAGCGGGTCGAGATAGATCTTCGACGAGGAGATGCCTTCGGCGAAGAGCTCCTTGCGCGCACGCTCGTAGGCGTCGAGCCGACCGAAGCGCGCCTGCACAGCCTTGGTCGATGCCATGCCCCAGGATTCCTTGAACAGGCGTCCCTCGGCATCGCGCTGCAGCTCTCCCGGCGCCTCGATCGTCCCGGCGAACCAGGATCCGACCATGACGGATGCCGCGCCGGCAGCGAGAGCGAGGGCCACATCCCGCGGGTAGCGCACTCCGCCGTCGGCCCAGACGTGGGCGCCGAGCTCGCGCGCCGCCTGCGCGGTCTCGAGCACGGCGGAGAACTGCGGACGGCCGACGGCCGTCATCATGCGGGTGGTGCACATCGCGCCAGGACCCACGCCGACCTTGAGGATCGAGGCACCCGCATCGACCAGGTCGGCGACGCCGTCGGCGGTGACGACGTTGCCGGCCACGACCGGCAGACCGAGGCCGAGCTCGGCGACTGCGCGCAGTGCCCGCAGCATGCCCTCCTGATGCCCGTGAGCCGTGTCGACGACCAGCACGTCCACTCCGGCCGCTGCCAGCGCCTTGGCCTTCGCGGCGACATCGCCGTTGATCCCGACAGCCGCGGCGACGGCGAGCCGGCCATCGGCGTCGACGGCAGGACGGTAGAGGGTCGAGCGCAGCGCGCTGCGTGCGCTCAATGTGCCGACGAGATGACCGTGGTGCACGACGGTCACCATCTCGACGTCCGCGTCGGTGATGACGTCGAACGCGTGTCGCTCCGACCCGATGTCCTCCGCGTCGATCGACGGGGTGCCGCGGTGGACGAGATCGCCGAGCTGCGCATCGGGCAATGCCGTGGCGAGCCTGGTCGCGGGGAGGATGCCGAGGATGTCCGCGACGTCGATCGGTGCCGACCCGCGCGCGACGACGATCCCGTGTCCGCTCGTCGCAGGGAGCAGACGCAGCGCATCGGCGGCAGATGCCTCGGGGGGAAGCACGATCGGGGTGTCCCAGAGCACCGGCTGCGACTTCACCTCACGGATAGCGGCATCCAGGTCCTGCAGCGGCAGGTCCTGCGGGAGGACGCCGAGCGCGCCACGCCGTGCGAGCACCGCTGCGATGCGAGGACCGGTCACGGAATTCATGTTCGCTGCCACGAGCGGCAGGGTCGCAGGAGTGCCGTCCTGCGGGGCGAGATCGACCTGGAGACGGCTGGTGACCGCGGATCGGCGCGGCACCAGGAAGACGTCCGAGTAGGTCAGATCGACGGTCGGCTGCGCTCCAGAGAACTTCATGCTTCAACGGTACCCAGATCACGACGCCGTGGGCGCCCGGTTCGACGATTCACCTGGCGAAACACGTTAGGCTTGTCAGTCGAGAGTGTGCGGGCCCGAACGCATCCTGCGTCGACGTCCGCACCGAAGAGCTTCAGCGATGAAAGAGGGCGATCGAGAGTGTCGAACCAGGTGACCGGCGTCGGCGGCGACGGGGGGTTCGGAGCCAATTCCTGGCTCGTTGAAGAGCTCTACGAGCAGTTCAAGGTGAACCGCGATTCCGTCGACAAGGAATGGTGGCCGATCCTCGAGAAGTACCACTCCGACACGGCATCCGCCGCTCCCTCTGCATCCACAGACGCACCGGCACAGCCGGCCCATCCCGTCACGGCTCCGATCCCCGTGATCGGCTCCCAGCCGGTGGCCCGCACGACGGCGAAGCCCGCCGCTGCGGCCCCTATCCCCGCGCAGGCGCCGAAGCCTGCCGCGAAGTCCGAGTCGAAAGAGGCTCCGTCCCCCGTCGATGAGGACAAGGTCACCCCGCTGCGCGGGCTGCCCAAGACCCTCGCAGCCAACATGGACGAGTCGCTCACCGTCCCGACCGCCACCAGCGTGCGCACGGTGCCGGCGAAGCTGATGATCGACAACCGCATCGTCATCAACAACCACATGGCGCGCACCCGCGGCGGCAAGATCAGCTTCACCCACCTCATCGGCTGGGCGCTCATCCGCACTCTCGACGAGTTCCGCAGTCAGAACGTGTTCTACGCCGAAGTCGACGGCAAGCCCTCCGTGGTCGCACCCGCGCACGTCAACCTCGGCATCGCGATCGACCTGCCCAAGCCCGACGGCACTCGCGCCCTCATGGTGCCCAGCATCAAGCACGCGGACACGCTCTCGTTCACCGAGTACCTCGGCGCCTATGAAGACCTGGTCACCCGCGCCCGCGGCAACAAGCTGACCGCCGGCGACTTCCAGGGCACCACGGTGTCGCTGACCAACCCGGGCGGCATCGGCACCGTGCACTCCGTGCCGCGTCTGATGAAGGGCCAGGGCTGCATCATCGGCGCCGGTGCCCTCGAGTATCCGGCCGAGTTCCAGGGCGCCAGCGCGCGCACGCTCAACGAGCTGGCGATCGGCAAGACGATCACGCTCACGAGCACCTACGACCACCGCGTCATCCAGGGCGCCGGCTCCGGCGAATTCCTCAAGAAGGTGCACGAGCTGCTCATCGGGCAGCGCGGCTTCTACGACGACATCTTCGCAGCCCTCCGCATCCCCTACGCGCCGATCCGCTGGAACCCCGACATCGCCGTCGACCTCGCAGAGCGCGTCGACAAGCAGTCCCGTGTGCAGGAGCTCATCAACTCCTTCCGCGTGCGCGGTCACCTCATGGCCGACATCGACCCGCTCGAGTACGTGCAGCGCTCGCACCCCGACCTCGAGATCGAGAGCCACGGCCTCACCTTCTGGGACCTCGACCGTGAATTCGTCACGGGTGGTTTCGGTGGTCGCCGGGTCGCGAAGCTCCGCGACATCCTCGGTGTGCTCCGCGACTCGTACTGCCGCACGCTCGGCATCGAGTACATGCACATCCAGGATCCGGAGCAGCGTCGCTGGTTCCAGGAGAAGGTCGAGGTCAAGTACCAGAAGCCCGGCCACGACGAGCAGTTGCGGGTACTCCGCAAGCTCAACGAGGCCGAAGCCTTCGAGACCTTCCTGCAGACCAAGTTCGTCGGCCAGAAGCGTTTCTCGCTCGAGGGCGGCGAGTCGCTGATTCCGCTGCTCGACGAGATCCTGCAGGGTGCGGCCACCGCGGGCCTCGAGGGTGCCGCCATCGGTATGGCCCACCGCGGCCGCCTGAACGTGCTCACCAACATCGCCGGCAAGACGTACGGTCAGGTGTTCCGCGAGTTCGAGGGCACCCAGACCCCCGGCAACCAGCGTGGATCCGGTGACGTCAAGTACCACCTCGGCACCGAGGGCACCTTCGTCGCCGACGACGAGTCCGAGCTCCCGGTCTACCTCGCAGCCAACCCCTCGCACCTCGAGACGGTCGACGGCGTGCTGGAGGGCATCGTCCGCGCGAAGCAGGACCGCAAGCCGATCGGCACGTTCGCCTGGCTGCCGATCCTGGTGCACGGCGATGCAGCATTCGCCGGCCAGGGAATCGTCGTCGAGACCCTGCAGATGTCGCAGCTGCGCGGTTACCGCACCGGTGGCACGATCCACGTGGTCGTCAACAACCAGGTCGGCTTCACGACCACGCCGAACGACGGCCGCACCTCGATCTACGCGACCGACGTCGCCAAGACGATCCAGGCACCGGTGTTCCACGTGAACGGTGACGACCCCGAGGCCGTGATCCACGTCGCACAGCTCGCGTTCGAGTATCGCGAGCGCTTCCACCGCGACGTCGTCATCGACCTGGTCTGCTACCGCCGACGCGGTCACAACGAGGGCGACGATCCCTCGATGACGCAGCCACTGATGACCGACCTCATCCAGGCGAAGCGGTCCGTCCGCCGCCTGTACACCGAGTCGCTCGTCGGCCGCGGCGACATCACCGAGCAGGAGTACGACGAGGCCAAGGCCGACTTCCAGAACCGTCTGGAGATCGCCTTCGCCGAGACACACGCCGCCGAGACCGGCGCCCTGCCGATCGCCCCAGAGCTCCCACCTGTCGACGATCAGGTCGGCGCGCCCGAGGTCACCGGCGTACCGAGCGAGGTCATCCAGCTGATCGGCGACGCGTTCGTGAACAAGCCCGAGGGCTTCACGGTGCACCCGAAGATCCAGCAGCTGCTGGAGAAGCGTCTCGACATGAGCCGCAACGGCGGCATCGACTGGGGCTTCGGCGAGCTGCTCGCGTTCGGCTCCCTCCTGGTGGAGGGCACCCCGGTGCGCCTCGCCGGTCAGGATGCGCGTCGTGGCACGTTCGTGCAGCGCCACGCGACCCTGCACGACCGTTCGAACGGCCAGGAATGGCTGCCGCTGTCGAACCTCTCCGACGCGCAGGGACGCTTCTTCGTCTACGACTCGCTGCTCAGCGAGTACGCCGCGCTCGGCTTCGAGTACGGCTACTCGGTGGAGGCTCCCGAGGCACTCGTCCTCTGGGAGGCGCAGTTCGGCGACTTCGTCAACGGCGCCCAGTCGGTCATCGATGAGTACATCTCGGCCGCCGAGCAGAAGTGGGGTCAGCAGTCAAGCGTCGCCCTGCTCCTCCCCCACGGCTACGAGGGTCAGGGACCGGACCACTCGTCCGCTCGCATCGAGCGCTTCCTGCAGCTGTGCGCGCAGGAGAACATGATCGTCGCGCGCCCGTCGACCCCCGCGTCGTACTTCCACCTGCTGCGCCGCCAGGCCTATGCGCGTCCGCGCAAGCCGCTGATCGTGTTCACCCCGAAGGCGATGCTGCGTCTGCGCGGAGCGACGAGTCCTGTCGAGGCGTTCACTCAGGGTCGCTTCGAGCCGGTGATCGACGACAACCGCGGCCTCGACCGCTCCGCCGTCAAGCGCGTGCTCGTGCACTCCGGCAAGGTGCACTGGGATCTGCGGGCCGAGCTCGAGAAGAACCCGAACCCCGAGGTCGCGCTGGTCCGGCTCGAGCAGCTGTACCCGACGCCGATCGACGAACTCAAGGCCATCACCGACTCCTACCCGAACGCCGAGCTGGTGTGGGTGCAGGAGGAGCCGGAGAACCAGGGCGCCTGGCCGTTCCTCGCTCTCGCCTTCGCCGATGTTCCCGGAGACCGTTCGTTCCGTCCGATCGCACGCTCGGCATCGGCATCGCCGGCGACCGGATCGTCGAAGGTCCACGCGGCCGAGCAGGCAGCGCTGATCCGCGCGGCCGTGACGATCGACTGATCTCCCATACGAAGAACGGGCGCCACGACTCAGGTCGTGGCGCCCGTTCTCGTTTCAGCCGAAGGCGGCCTGCGGCCGGTTCAGCCGACGATCACCGGCGCTGGTGCGACACGCAGATCGGAGCTCAGCTCGGATCGCGCACGCTCCAGCGCCGCTGCGTCCGCCCCCGCAGCGCCCAGCACGAGCAGAGCCGCCCCGAGCACAGGTGGGGCATCGACGATCTGCAGGAACGCCGCCGGAGCATGTTCCGCCAGCCCCGCGCGGATGCTCTCGAGCAGGAACGGGTCCCGTCCTCTGGCGACGCCGCCCCCGAAGAGCACCGGCACCTCGGTATCTCGCAGACCGAGTCGCTCCACACAGGCGCGCACGAATGCGACGACCTCGTCGGCCTGCCGCTGCACTACTCCGCGCGCGACCGCGTCTCCTGCCGCTGCCGCCTCGAACAGCACCGGGGCGAGCGCCGCGAAGCTCTGCCCCTGGCGGCGCCCCAGGTGCACGTCTTCGATGAGTGACGCGACCGATGGTGCTCCGGTCGCCCGAAGAAGCAGTGCGACGAGCGCGGTGTCCGGCCCTCGACCGTCCTCGGCGCGGGCGGCATGCCAGACGACGGCGTCGCCCAGTTCGGCCCCGCCTCCCCAGTCGCCCGAAAGCGGACCGAGTGCGGGAAAACGCACCTGAGCGCCGTCCGCACGGACACCGATCGCGTTCATCCCGGTGCCGCAGATCACCGCGATCGCGTCCTCCGCGTCGGTCCCGGCACGAAGGAGCGCATGCAGGTCGTTCTCGACTGCAGCCTCATCCGCCCAGTGCAGGAGCGAGATCGCCGCTCGGAACGACGCGATCTCCTCGGCGAGATCGAGACCGGAGAGGTACAGGCCGACTTCGGCGAGCTCACGGGGTTCGTGGTCGCCGAGCGCGCGACGCACGAGGTCGTCGATCACCCGGACAGACTCGTCCAGGCCGTCGATCTGCGGGCTGGACCCTGGGCCGCGCTCCCATGCCAGCAACTCACCGTCGGTGTCGAGAAGCACGACGTCGGTCTTCGAACCTCCTCCGTCGACCGCCAGAACCAGCGCAGGTCGCCCCGGGACGCTCACGCCCACTCCAGGAATCGCGCGTTGGCGGCCAGGAGCAGGTCGGTCAGCTTCTCAGCGCGCTCATGCTGCAGCACCAGCGGATGCGCCCGCATCGCGCGCAGCACCCGGTCGCGTCCGCCGCCGATCGCCGCATCCAGCGCGAGACGTTCATATCCAGCCACCGCGCTGATCAGACCGCTGATGTCGTCGGGGAGGGCAGCGACAGGCTCGGCCACGAATCGTCCGCCGACGTGACGGGCAGGTACCTCGATCACGTGATCGTCGGGGAGGAACGGCAGCACACCGTCATTGCGCATGTTGACCACACGCGGCAGGTCTGTGCCGCCACGGATCGCGATGAGCAGTTCGATCGCCGCCTCGGAGTAGAAGGCGCCGCCGCGCTTCTCGAGGATCGCGGGCTTGGTGTCGACGCTCGGATCGGCGTAGAGGCCGAGGAGCTCATTCTCGATCGCACGCACCTCTGCCGCCCTGGTGGCGTTGTGCCGCTGTTCGTGCAGCACCTCGTCATGGGCGTAGTAGTAGCGCAGGTAGTACGAAGGGATCACTCCCAGCTGCGCGAGCAGTGCCGGTGCGAGCTCGACCGTGTCTGCCAGTTCTCCGACGCGGGTCTCGAGTGCCTCGGGAAGCCGGTCGACGCCGTCGATGAAGACGCCGCGTTCCCACGTGAGGTGGTTGAGTCCCACGTGGGCGAGCGCCACCCGATCCGGTTCGACTCCGGCTTCCTCCGCGAACCGCCGTTGGAAGCCGATCGCGACGTTGCAGAGGCCGACGGCACGATGTCCAGCCTGCAACAGCGCACGGGTGACGATGCCGACCGGGTTGGTGAAGTCGACGATCCACGCGTCGGGCTTGGCATGCCGGCGAACCACATCGGCGATGCGGAGCACCACCGGGACGGTCCGCAGCGCCTTCGCGAGTCCGCCCGGCCCCGTCGTCTCCTGCCCGATGCAGTCCACGTCGTGTGGCCAGCTCTCGTCCTGCTCCCGAGCGTCCTGGCCACCGACCCGCAGCTGGATGAGCACAGCATCGGCGTCGCTCACCCCGGCGACGAGGTCATCGGTCGTGATCAGTCGAGCCGGATGCCCGCCGCGGGCCAACATGCGACGCGACACGGCGCCGACGAGCTCCAGACGCCTCGGGTCCGTGTCGACGAGCACGAGCTCTTCGATGGGGAGCTCGCGCTGCAGGCGGATGAAGCCGTCGATCAGCTCCGGGGTGTACGTCGATCCTCCGCCGACGATGGCCAGTTTCATCTGGTCTCCTTGTTCCTGAGGGTCATCCGCCCGTCGATGGGCGTCAGTCTGTGGGGATGCGTTCTTCGAGAATGGTGCGGATCTGCTCGACGAGCAGTCGGCGGGCGCCGACGAGTACAGCTCTCTCGCCGGTACCGCTGAGGCGCACCTCGGGGACCGGTCGTTCTTCAGCCGCGGCCCTTTCAGCGACGAGCTCAGCGAGACGGCGGCCTCCGGCCAGGCCCGTAGGGCCACCGAGCACGATCATCGCGGGGTCGAGCACCACGAGCACGGGCTCGATGGTGAGGGCGATCCGGTCGGCGACCGTGTGCAGCGCCTGTTCGTCATCGGCAAGAGCCAGGATGCCCTGCGGATAGTCGACGCCACGCTCGCGCAGGAGGTCGAGGACGACTTGAGAGCCGAGCAAGTCGGTGGTGACGGCGCCGGGCTCTCCCGTACCGGCTGAAACCGTCAGGTAGCCGATCTCGCCTGCGCTCCCGTGCGCACCCCGATGGATCGTGCCACCGAGGTCGACGCCGACGCCGAGGCCGACCCCGACCCAGAGGAACGCGAAGCTGTCGACCTCCTGCGCGACTCCGACGGCACGCTCAGCCATCGTGGCGAGATTCACGTCGTTCTCCAGCGTCACCGAGACGCCGAGCTCGGCTTCGATCCGTGCCCTGGCACCGAAGGCGGGCCAGCCCGGCAGGGAGTCGGTCAGCGACAGCGTGTCCTGTCCGCGGCTGACGGCCGCCTGCACCGCAACGGTCACCGTCTCGATGGTGTCGCGGCCTGCGCCGGCCGCTGCACACGCGGCGTCGATGGCGCGGGCGATGTCGCGCTCGGGCGAACGCTCCTCCCCCTGCACCGGCAGATCGACGATCGGATACTCGGATCCTGCCGCGTCGACGAGAGACGCCTGGATGCTGCCGTCGAGCATGTTCACCGCGACGCCGGCCACGCGGTCGGTCCGCACGCCCCAGCTGACCGCGCTCGGACCACGACTGCCCGCGACCTCACCGACCGGCAGAACCAGCTCGGCGCGCTCGAGCCGCGCGATCATCTGCGTAGCCGTCGGCTTCGACATCCCCGACAGCTCGCCCAGACGGGTCCGCGTGAGGGAGCCGTGCTCGAGGATCAGCCGAAACGCCTCGCGGTCGTTCCTGGTGCGCAACCAGGCCGAGGTTCCCGGGTCGATCTGTGACATGTACTGTTCCTTCCGAGCGGCCTGGTCAGGCAGTGCCGAGTTCGATGCCGAGTTCGGTGCGGACTTCGTCGCGGAGGCGGCCGAGGTTGTCGGGCTCGGGCGCGGCGCCGAGGAGCGTCTTGGTGTACTCGTGCTGCGGGTTCAGGATGACCTCGTCCGCGGGTCCCCGTTCGACGACGTCGCCCTTGTAGAGCACCATGATCTCATCCGAGAAATGCCTCGCCGTGGCCAGATCATGCGTGATGTAAAGAACGCCCAGGTTCTCCTCGCGCTGCAGGTCTGCGAGGAGGTTCAACACCCCCAACCGGATCGACACATCGAGCATCGACACGGGCTCGTCGGCGACGATGAACCGCGCCCCCGGGGCGAGGGCTCGGGCGATCGCGACACGTTGCCGCTGCCCGCCGGACAGTTCGTGCGGGCGACGCTCGGCGAAGCTCTCCCCCGGGGTGAGACGCACCCGCTCTAACAGCTCCACCGCCCGCTCCCGCACCTGCGCGCGGGACAGGTCCGGGTGATGCAGACGGATCGGCCGCTCCAGATGATGCACGATCGTGTGGAACGGGTTCAACGACGCGAACGGATCCTGGAACACCATCTGCACATCCGCGCGATACCGCTCCAACGCCCGCCCCCGAGTACCCGACGGCTTCCCATCCAGAAGAATCTCCCCGGATGTCGGAGTCTCCAACTTCATCAGCATCCGCGCGATCGTCGACTTCCCCGACCCCGACTCCCCCACCAGAGCGACCGTCTTCCCGGCCTCGATCGTGAACGACACATCCTTCACCGCATGCAACACGCTCGTCTTGAACCCGGAACGCAGATGGAAATCCTTCACCAGATTCCGCGCCTCCAACGACGCCGTCCCCGGCACCGTCGTCCCGGCGCTATTCGTATTCGCGTTCATCGGACGCCCTCCTGGCTGACACCGGTGCGCACGAAATCGCCCCGCTCGCCCTTCAGCGACGGGAAACTCGACAACAACCGTCGCGTGTACTCATGCTGCGGAAACCGGTAAATCTCCTCCGCCGTCCCCTCCTCCACGATCTGCCCCTGCAACATGATCGCGATCCGGTCACTGATCTCAATCAACATCGGCAGATCATGCGTGATGAAAATCACCGCGAAACCGAGCTTCTCCCGCAACCGCATGATCTCCCGGATGATCCCGCGCTGCACCACCACGTCAAGCGCCGTGGTCGGCTCGTCCATGATCATCACCTGCGGGTCGAGGGCCAAAGCCATCGCGATCATCATCCGCTGCCGCATCCCACCCGACAACTCATGCGGGAAACTCGACAAACGATTCGGATCGACACCGACGAGGGTGAGCAGCTCCTCCGCCCGCGCCGTCTTCGCCTTCTTCGACATCCCGGGCCGGTGCGTGTCGAAAATGTCGAAGATCTGCGCCTTCACCGAAATCACCGGATTCAACGAGTTCATCGCACCCTGGAACACCATCGAGATCTTGTCCCACCGGAACGCCCGAAGACCCTCCCCATCCAAACCCACGATGTCGATGTCATGACCATCCCGGTCATGAAACACGATCTCCCCACCCGTCATCAACGCCGGAGCCTTCAACAACCGATTCATCCCATACGCGAGAGTCGTCTTCCCGCAGCCCGACTCCCCGGCGAGCCCGAGGATCTCGCCGCGGTTCAACGTCAGCGACACATCCCGCACCGCCCTCACCGGCGGATCCACCTCATACTCAATCGACACATTCCGCGCCGTCAACACCGCCGTCTTCTCGGTCATGCGACTGCTCCCTCTCCCCCGACGCCGCGACCCGCTCGGCGTGCCAGACGCTGCCGTCGAGCAGCAACCGGCACCAGACGCAGCTTCGGATTCACGATCTCGTCGATCGCGAAGTTGATCAGAGACAAGGCGGTCCCGATGAGCGCGATGATCAGACCGGGTGGCACGAACCACCACCAGGCACCGCTGCCCACGGCCTGACCGGTCTGCGCGTCGTTCAGCACGGTACCGAGCGTGATGGATCCGGTGGGTCCGAGGCCGAGATACGAGAGCCCCGCTTCGCCGAGGACTGCGAAGATCACTCCGAAGATCAGCTGAGCAGCGAGCAGCGGGACGAGGTTCGGGAGGATCTCTACGAAGATCACTCGCAGCGGACGCTCCCCCGCGACGACGGAGGCTGCGACGTAGTCCCTGGTGCGCAGCGACCGCGCTGTGCCGCGAAGCACCACCGCAGACCCCGCCCACCCGGTGATACCGAGAACGAGCGCCACGAGCAGCGAGCTGCGGGCAAGATCCCCGAGGCCCTCCGTGTGCTGCACGTACGCGGCGATCACCATCACCAGCGGGAGGCCCGGGATCACGAGCATGATGTTCGTGGCCAGCATCAGGGTCTCATCGAGCGCGCCACCGAAGTATCCGGCGAGAACACCGAACACCAGGGCCAGGAACAGCGCGACCACACCCGCGACCGCGCCGACGAAGAGCGAACCCTGCGTGCCGGTCGCGACCTGGGCGAGTACGTCGAAGCCGAGCTTGGTCGTGCCGAGCGGGTGCTCGAGGCTCGGCGGGAGCAGCGCGTCGTAGCTCGCATCGCGCGGGTCGCCGAGGAACAGCGGCCCGATCAGTCCGAAGAGCACGATTGCGCCGAGCATGATCACTCCCGTGAGGAGTTTGCCGGAGACCCGGGGGAATCCGCCTCGCAGCCGTGCAGTCCGCGCGACGGCGACGGCGTGGGTCGACTCGGACGGGGAAACGATCAGGTCAGACATCGCGGCGCACTCTCGGGTCGATGAATCCATAGAGGAGGTCGATGAGGAAGTTCGCCGCCAGCACCGTGAGGGTGATGACGAGGAACACTCCCTGCATCAGGGCGTAGTCGAGCCCCTGCACGGACTGGATCATCAGCTTGCCGAGACCAGGGTAGCTGAACACCTGTTCGGTGACGATGGAACCTGCGACGACGAATCCGAGCGCGATGCCGAAACCCGCGAGGCTCGGGATCGAGGCGTTGCGTGCCGCATATGCCGTGCGGATGCGTGAGGGCCGGAGCCCTTTGGCCTCGGCGGTGAGCACGTAGTCCTCCGCCATGGTCTGCACCATCATGTTCCGCATCCCGAGCAGCCACCCGCCGACGGATGAGATCACGATCGTCGCCGCGGGCAGCAGAGCATGCACGAACGCGCTGGCGAAGAACGCCGGCGTCCATTCCGGCCCCGCCGGGAACTCGAAGACGTCGTACCCGCCGATGATCGGCAACAACCCCAACTGCACCGAGAACACCGCGACCAGTACCAGCGCGAGCCAGAAGTACGGGATCGACTGCAGGAACGTGGTGATAGGCACGAACTGGTCGACCCACGTCCCTCGGAACCAGCCGACCCACGCTCCGGCGATGATCCCGAGGACGAAGGAGATGATCGTGGCTGCTCCCACGAGCGTCACCGTCCACGGCAGAGCCGCGGCGATGAGCTCGCCCACCGGGGCCGGGTATCGGGTCGACGAGACCCCGAGATCACCGTGCAGCAGCCGGCCCCAGTAGGCGAGGTACTGATCCCACAGTGTCGATCCCTTCTCCGCACCGAGGATCGAGGTGATCGCCTTGATCGTCTCCTCGGAGAGCGGCCTGCCCCCGTTCGCACGCCGGAGCTTGCCCAGCATGATCGCTGCGGGGTCTCCGGGGAGCAACCGCGGCAGCAGGAAGTTGAGGGAGATCGCGGCCCACAGCGTGATGATGTAGAACGCGACACGGCGCATCCAGAACTTCATGAGCCTCTCCTCTCGATGGATCGATCCATGGGTGCCGGCCCTACTTCTTGACGGGACGGAGGTGGGTCAGGATGACGGCCGAAGCAGTCGACAGGTACGGCAGCGGTGCCGCGTACAGGTCGTCCTCGGTGGGCCACCCTGTGAAGTCCGCCGTGTTGAAGAAGGACTGCGACGCGTTGAGCACCACCGGGATGTACGGCAGGTCGCGGGCGATCTCGGTCTGCACCGCGGCATAGGCTGCCTTCTTGATCGCCTCGTCCTGGGTCGCCCCCGCCTGCTTCACGGCTTCGTCCACGACGGGGTTCGTGTAGCGGGAGTAGTTCTGTCCCTTGGTCGGCTCCGCGCCGACCTTCGCACTCGCCGTCGTCGTGAAGTACTGGTCGTAGTTGGAGTACGGATCCGCCACCAGCGACTGCGTGATGCCGTAGAGCGCGAGCTGGAACTCACCGGTCGAGATCGGCGTCCAGTATTCGGCTTCCGACACCGTCCGTGCGTTCACACGGATGCCGGCCTTCGCTGCCTGTGCGCTGATGAGCTTGGCGGCGTCGTTGTAGTCGGTCCAGCCGTCGGGCGAGAACAGGTCCAGCTCGATGGCCGTGCCGTTCTTGCCGTAGAAGCCGTCATCGCCCTTCGAGTACCCGGCAGCCTCGAGGATCCCTTCCGCCGACGCGGCGTCGGGCTCCTGCGGGCTGACCGCGAGCGAGGGATCGCTCAGCCACTTCTCGTCGCGTGGCAGCAGTGCGAAGCTCGGCGATGCCTCACCCGACAGACCGGCGAACGCCTTGCTGCTGATGGCGCCCCGGTCGATCGCGACGTTCAGCGCCTGACGGACGGCAGGATCCGTCTGCGCACCCGCGCACCCCATCGAGGTGTCGGAGCAGGTCATGATCACGGTGGGGTCCTGCTGCTGGTTCATCGTGCTGATGCGTCCGTTGGAGGTGACTCCGTCCGGGTTCGCGATGAACTGACCGACCCAGTCGAGCTTGCCGGTCTTCAGCAGGTCTTCGGACGACTGGTTCGAGTCGATGCCGATGTCCTGCACCTCCTTGATCGCGGGCGCGCCGTCACGGAAGAGCGGGTTCGCCTCGAGTGTGTAGGCGGCGTCGGTGAACGACTTGAGCGTGTACGGCCCTGAGCCCACAGGGTTCGGGTTCGTCTCCGTCATGTAGTCGTCGATCTCAGACCAGATGTGCTTCGGGATGATCCAGGTCGAACCGAGGATCAGCGACGTCGCCGTGAACTTCGGCGACGAGTAGGTGACGACGACGGTGGTGCCGTCGGTGGCCTCTGCCGACACCATGTCGGGGTCGAGGTTCGAGCCGTAGCCGAGGCTGAACGCGACGTCTTCGGCCGTGAGCTCCTCGCCGTCGCTCCACTCGAGGTCGGGCTTGATGGTGATCGTGAGAACGGTGCCGTCGTCGTTGAACTCGTAGGAATCGCCGAGCATCCCGACCGGCGCATCGTCCGAGAGCTGATTGAAGAAGAACAGCGGCTCGTAGATCGCCCCGAACGTCATGTGAGTGGCGGTGTCGACGGCGAACGGGTTGAAGTTGTTCGTGATGGGGGTCATCGACCCCGACCACATGCGGAGCGGGCGATCGCCGTCTGATGAGCTGCCACCGGGTGTGCAGCCTGCCAGTGTCAGGGCGAGTGCTGCGGCACCGGCGACGAGAGGAAGGGTTTTCCTCCAGCGGTTGTCGTGCATGGGAACCTCGTCTCAAGAGCTTCATTGCGGAAGTCGAGCAGGGCGGACGGGCATCCGCTCTGAGGCGAGATTATAGTAAAGGCTCTTTCTAGTAAAGAGGTTTCTAGTTTATTTCTTCAGACACGAGAATCGGCCTCACGTAGGCACGCGAAGCCGATTCTCGAGGGGCGCGCTCCCCGCTCGCCGGGCGGTGGCGGGGAGGACCGCGTCAGTACCAGATGTCGAGCGAAGGCACGGGGAAAGCGACGAGCGTGCGGTCGAAGGCTTCGACTGCCTCGGGGTCGGCTGCGATGCGACCGGCACCGTGCAGCGACGCGGCACGAACCCCACCGGCGTAGAGCACGGAGAGAGTCGAGACGTCGAGCGTGATGTCGACCGCGGAGCCTTCCGCCGCTTCTTCGACAGTCGCGGTCCCGGACTCGTCCACGCGCAGACGCCAATCGCCGTTCGCGAAGCCCAGGGCGTCCTCGACGCGGAGGACGGTGTCGATAGGAGCGGAGTACCGACGTGCCGTCAGCGCGGTCGGGAGATCGAGGATGCGCAGCCAGCCATGGTCGTGCACCTCCTGCTTCACGCCGCGGGCGTCGTGCACCAGCCACGGCAGCGGGTCATCGAGCGGGCGGAGGTCGGCGACGACCTCGTCGACGAGGTCGTGCTGCAGCGCGAAGCGCCACAGCGCAGCGCGGGCATCGGCGGTCTCGGCAGCGAGCAGACGCACGTCCATCCGGAATCGGAAGGTGCCTCCCGCCTCACCGACCGTGTAGGCCATGACGCCACGCAGCACGCCGTCTTCGTCGAGGTACCGCACCCCGCGGGCCTGATCCCGATCCGGGGTGGGCGCGATGCCCGCATACCCCTCCCAGCGGCCTTGCCAGCCGGGAATCTGTCCGGAAGCGCGCCGGCGCGAGCGCTCGTGGACTGTCCCGAGGTCGGCCGCGAGAGTCTCGCGGTCGACGTACTCGAGACGGCCGGCCGGGGTCGGTCCGCTCCAGCCCGCACGCCGGGTGTCGACCGTGAACCGCGCGACCGGGATCGCGGAGCCGAAGCCATAGCGCCCGTAGATCGTCGCCTCAGACACCGTGAGACCCGCGACGGGCACTCCAGCCGATGCGGCCGCCCGCAGTTCGCCCTCGAGCAGAGCTCTGGCGATGCCTCGTCGGCGATGCGTCGCCGAGACCGTGACGACACTGATCGCCCACATCCCGATCTCCGCGCCACCGGGAAGTGTGAGCGGAGTCACCCAGCCGTCGATCGTCGCGACCGGAAGCGCTGCCGCCGGAGCGTCAGGCTCGAAGACGCCGATGTTGCGTCTGGCGGCGAAGGTCTTGCGCACCTGCGCGAGCATCTCGTCGTTGGGTTCGGTCGCCAGGAAGCCCCGATCGACGGCCCGCTCGAACGCGGCAGCGCTCGCATCATCACTCAGATCGACGACGCGATAGTCGAGGCCTGCAGCAGCCAGTCGTTCAGTCGAGGTGGTGTCGGCGGGAACGTCGCGCGCATCGATGAAGGTCATCGCTCCACACTACCGATGCCCTCCGACGCAGAGTCAGTGCTGGGTCGCCTGGACAGCACGCAGGCGTGCGAACACCTGGTCGCGCAGCTCCTCCGGTGCCGTCTCCTTGCACGCACGGGCGATCACGTCGGTGAGAGTGGTGGCGACCAGAGCCTCATCCCTGCACGAGGGGCAGTTCTCGAGATGCTCTCGGATCTCGGTGTGCTCGGTCTTGCACACCTCGTCGCGGAGGTACTCCTCCAGATCCTGACGGGCTTTGTCGCAGCCGCAGTCGCTCATTTCTTGCTCCTCGTCTCAGCCGCGGCGATGCCCCGCTCAGCGGCGTAATCTGCCAACAGCTCCCGCAGCATGCGCCTGCCACGATGCAGGCGGCTCATCACGGTGCCGATGGGCGTCTTCATGATGTCGGCGATCTCCTGGTACGCGAACCCCTCGACGTCGGCGAGGTACACCGCGAGCCGGAAGTCCTCCGGCACAGCCTGGAGTGCATCCTTGACGACGGACGCCGGCATCCGGTCGATGGCCTCGGCCTCTGCCGAACGGCTGTGCGACGCGGTCGTGGACTCCGCCCCACCCAGCTGCCAGTCCTCGAGCTCGTCGATCGTGCCCTGATAGGGCTCCCGCTGCCGCTTGCGGTAGATGTTGATGTACGTGTTCGTGAGAATCCGGTACAACCACGCCTTGAGGTTCGTCCCCTGCGAGAACGTCGCCCAGGAGCCATACGCCTTGACGAACGTTTCCTGCACGAGATCGGCAGCGTCTGCCGGGTTGCGCGTCATACGCATCGCGGCGGCGTAGAGCTGATCCATGAAGGGGATCGCCTGCTCCTCGAACTCGCGCCGAGGGTCGCCGACGGTGTCTGCGGTTACGGTGTCATCCATCACCGGCCAGTCTAGGCCGCTGAGGTCGATCACCTCGCGCTCCAACGTCGCCGTCATGCTCTCTCCTTCGGGTCGGGATGCCTGTCTTTCACGACGAAGCTCCCTGCGTTTACTAAGGTGAGAACCGATGAGCGCCAACAGGTATTCCCCCTCCCGTGTGCAGGGCGCCTATGCCGCGCCCACGACCGACGTGCCCGTCCACGCGGAGCTCACGATCCCCGGGTCCAAATCGTTGACCAACCGCGAGCTGATGATCGCCGCGATCGCCGATGGGCCCGGCCGCTTGATCGCCCCGCTGCACTCGGATGACTCCGCACGCATGGTCGATGCGCTGCGCGCGCTCGGCGTCGGTATCGAGGAGGTGGATGCCGGTCACGAGTTCGGCCCCGACCTCGTCGTCACCCCGGCGAAGCTCAGCGGCGGCACGACGATCGACTGCGGTCAGGCCGGCACCGTGATGCGTTTCATCGCTCCACTGGCCGGGCTCGCCGAACACGACGTGCATCTCACCGCGCATGAGACGGCCCTGCATCGTCCGATGGGCGGGCTCATCAGCGCCCTGCGCGACCTCGGCGTCGACATCGACGACGAAGGCACCTGGTCGCTCCCGTTCACGATCCGCGGCCACGGTCGCATCCGTGGCGGCCGTGTCGAGATCGATGCGTCGGCGTCGAGCCAGTTCGTCTCCGGCCTCCTGCTCGCCGCTCCGCGGTTCGACGTGGGCCTGCACCTCGTCCACACGGGCGAGCACCTGCCGAGCCTTCCGCATATCGACATGACCATCGAGGCCCTGAGCCGACGCGGCATCCGCATCGAGCGCCCCGCCGTCGGCGAGTGGCTCGTCGAGGCCGGAGTCCCGCGCGCGAAGGAGATCGCGATCGAACCCGATCTCTCCAACGCCGCGCCGTTCCTCGCTGCCGCCCTCGTCGCCGGTGGATCGGTGTCGATCACCGGCTGGCCGGCGCACTCGACCCAGCCCGGAGCACTACTGCCCGACATCCTGCAGGCCGCGGGAGCCCACGTGGGCCGTCACGCCGGCATCCTCACGGTGCGCGCGGGGTCGAGCATCCGCGGTCTCGACCTCGATCTCTCGTCCGCGAGCGAGCTCACACCGACCCTGGTCGGCCTCGCCGCGTTCGCGGAGTCGCCCACGACCATCAGGGGCATCGGGCACATCCGCCTGCACGAGACGGATCGGATCGCCGCGCTGATCGGCAACCTCCGCAAGCTCGGCGGCGAGGCCGAAGAGCTTCCGGACGGACTCCGCATCATTCCCCGCGCACTCCACGGCGGAGGCTGGGCTGCGCATCACGACCACAGGATGGCCACGACCGGAGCGCTCATCGGCCTGCGGGTTCCCGGCGTCGAGATCGACGACATCGGCACGACCGCCAAGACCCTCCCGGAGTTCACCGCGCTCTGGGAGCGGATGCTGCGAGGCTGACGGTGAGCTGGCTCGACGACACTGATGACCTCGAAGACGACTTCGAGGACTTCGACGAGAGCAGCATCCGGACCCGCCCCAACCCGAAGGCGAACCGGCCGCGCACCAAGCGTCGCCCCGCGCACGAGGACGCCCAGGTGGGCAGAGTGCTCGGTGTCGACCGTGGCCGGTACTCGGTCCTGCTCGACGAGGACACCCCCGAAGAACGGATGATCACGACGACCAGGGCCCGAGAGCTGCGACGCATGCCGATCGTGACGGGCGATCAGGCGCGCGTGGTCGGAGACACCTCGGGAGACGAGGGAACGCTCGCGCGCATCATCGGCATCGTGGATCGCACGTCACTCCTCCGGCGCAGCGCCGATGACACCGACCAGGTGGAGCGGGTCATCGTCGCCAACGCCGACCAGATGCTCGTGGTGGTCGCGGCAGCCGACCCCGAACCCCGCGCACGCCTCGTCGACCGATACCTCGTCGCCGCACTCGATGCCGGCATCCGTCCGCTTCTGGTCGTGACCAAGACCGACATCGCGGATCCGACGGAGTTCCTCACCCACTTCGACGGCCTCGACCTCCGCGTGTTCACCAGCGCGCAGGACGAGATGCCCCTCGATGAGATCGGCGACGCTCTCGTCGGCCACTCCACCGTCTTCGTCGGCCACTCCGGTGTCGGCAAGTCCACCCTCGTCAACGCGCTCGTCCCGACGGCCGACCGCGCCACCGGCCACGTGAACCAGGTCACGGGGCGAGGACGCCACACCTCCTCATCGACGGTGTCTCTGCGCTACGAGGGCGCCGACGGCACCGGCTGGGTGATCGATACCCCGGGTGTCCGCTCGTTCGGTCTCGGACACGTCGATCCGGCGAACATCCTCGCGGCGTTCACGGAGCTCGCCCTCATCGCCGAGAACTGCCCTCGCGGCTGCACCCACTTGGCCGATGCCCCCGACTGCGCACTCATTGAAGCGGCGGAGCGCGGCGAGCTGGGCGAGACCGGACGTGCCCGGCTCGACTCCTTGCAGCGGCTGCTGCAGACGTTCTCCGACAAGGCGGAGCAGGCGCCCGGCCGATAAGCTGAAGAGGTGACTCAGCGCCTCGAATCCGGAACCGCAGCTCCCGACTTCTCCCTCCTCGACCAGGACGGGTCTACAGTCCGACTGTCAGATCTGCGTGGTCAGAAGACCGTGCTGTACTTCTACCCGGCGGCGATGACGCCGGGCTGCACGACCGAGGCCTGCGACTTCCGCGACAGCATCTCCTCCCTCCAGGGCGCCGGATACCGGGTCATCGGAATCTCCCGCGACGAGCCCGCGACCCTGACGAAGTTCCGCGAGCGCGACGGCCTCACCTTCCCGCTCCTCAGCGATCCGGATCACACGGTTCACTCCGCCTACGGCGCCTGGGGCGAGAAGATGAACTATGGCAAGCTCGTCGAGGGTGTGATCCGTTCCACGTTCGTCATCGACGAAGACGGCAAGATCGTCCTCGCCCAGTACAACGTCAAGGCCACCGGGCACGTGGCGCGGCTGCGCAAGCAGCTCGGAATCGACGCCTGATCTCCCGCAGTTCCCTGCGGTAGGTCATTCCGCCTCTCGGCGCTCGCCCTCCTGACGCGCGCTCGAGACCAGCAGGGCGAACCCGACGAGACCGGGAAGCCCGACCCCGAGGGTGAACACCCACGAGATGGGCTGCAGCGTGAGCGACGCCAGAGCGAGCGCGACGGCGAGCACCTGGAACACCACTCCCCCGGAACGCGCCCATGAGCGCCCTGCGCGCACACCGAACGCGAAGGCGAAGAGTGCAGCCGCTCCGATCAACGTGAGCACGATGAGCGCCACCGCGGTCGGGATCGACGAGGCGTCACCCGCGCCGAGGCCCGCGAACTCGATGACGGCGAAGGCGAGGAGCGCGACACCCTCCAGAGCGAGCACAGCCGCCGCGGCGAGGGCCAGTCGAGGTGCGCGCAAGGTGTCTCCATGGGATCGCTCAGTGAAGAAAACCCTTGATTTCATGGTTTTCATGTAACAGAATAGAGAAAGTCATGTGCTCCCACAGCGGCGTGGGGCGAGTTTTCACACTCGCATCACTATTCGCGGACATCCGTCCGCATCTAAAAAGGGTAGCGGAACCCGAACTGCTACCCGAATCCGAGACGTCGCATCCCGACATCTCTTGAAATCCACACCGAGGAGCCCCCATGGACTGGCGCGATAAAGCCGCCTGCCTGACTGTCGACCCCGAGCTTTTCTTCCCCGTGGGGAACACCGGCCCGGCTGTCGATCAGATCGAGAAGGCGAAGACTGTCTGCGCCACCTGCACGGTCACGGAGATCTGCCTGCAGTACGCCCTCGAGAGCAGCCAGGACTCGGGCGTCTGGGGCGGCCTGTCCGAGGATGAGCGTCGCGCTCTGAAGCGTCGCGCCGCACGCGCACGTCGCGCGTCCTGAACTTCCGGAAGCGGCCTGAGATCGACTCTCAGGCCGCTTCCGTCTGTTCGGGCGCGTCCGGACTCACCGCTCCAGCCAGCGCAGCGGAATGTCGATGACCACCTCGGTGCCTTCGCCGTCGCTCCCATGCCACTCGATCGTCCCACCGAGTTCGCCCTGGATGAGCGTGCGGATGATCTGAGTGCCGAGGCCCTGTCCGATCCGGCCTTCGGGCAGGCCGAGTCCCGTGTCTCGCACCGTCACACGCAGGTTCTCCTCCGTGCGCTTGGCGTCGATCGTGACGAGTCCCTCCTGACCGGCGAGGCCGTGCTCGACGGCGTTCGTCACGACCTCTGTGAGCGCGAGCGCGAGCGGAGTCGCATACTCGCTCGGAAGCACACCGAATCGTCCGGTCGACTGCGTGCGGGCGCGTGTGTTCGGCGCCGAGGCGACCTCTGCGACGAGTTTGAGCACGCGGTGGAAGACCTCGTCGAAATCGACCTTCTGCGTCAGGCCCTGAGCCAGCGTGTCATGCACCACGGCGATCGCATCCACCCGGCGCATCGCCTGTGTGAGTGCGTCTCGCGCCTCGTCCGAGTGCGTACGGCGCGCTTGGATCCGCAGGAGCGATGCCACCGTCTGCAGATTGTTCTTGACCCGATGGTGGATCTCGCGGATCGTCGCGTCCTTGGTGATGAGCTCTTGTTCCTGATGGCGCAGCTCCGAGACGTCGCGGCACAGCACGATCGCACCGATGCGGGTCCCGTGATCCTTCAGCGGAATCGCTCGCAGCGATACCGTCACGCCCCTGGCCTCGATGTCCGTGCGCCAGGGCGCGCGTCCCGTGACCACGACGGGGAGCGACTCATCGACCTGCCGGGAGGGCGGGACGAGTCGGGTCGTGACCTCGGCGAGGGACTCCCCCTCCAGCTCGTCATCGAACCCCATGCGGTTGAATGCCGAGAGCGCGTTCGGGCTGGCGAAGGTGGTGATCCCATCGACATCGATGCGGATGAGCCCGTCAGACGCGCGCGGAGCGCCTCGCCGCGGCGAGGTCGGCGAGGTCAGATCGGGGAAGCTGCCATCGGCGATCATCCGGAACAGATCGTTCGCGCATTCGTCGAAAGTGATCTGCTGTCGTGACGGGGTGCGAACCTCACCCAGATTCGTGTGCCGGGTGACAACCCCGATCACGGTCGCGCCTGCATCGGCACCGCGACGAACACTCACGATCGGGACAGCCCGTACCCGCGTCGGCGTCTCCTCGAACCAGTCGGGTGACGATGAATCGACGATCTCCGCCGACTCGAAGGCGCCCTGCACCTGGGTACGCCACTGCGGTCGCACCCTCTCGCCGACGATGTCGCGATAGAAGAGGGTCGCGGCGCCGCTCGGTCGCGCGTGGGCGACCGCGATGAACGAACCGTCGTCGGTCTGGATCCAGATCACGATGTCGGCTGACGCGAGGTCGGCGAGGAGCTGTCCGTCACCGGCGAGGCGGTGGAGCCATTCGACATCGCTGTCGGTCAGAAGCCCCTGGGCATGTGCGAGATCACTGAGGGTTGACACCTGACCAGCCTACGGTCTGATGCCTCAGAGAATCGCCAGGGACGTCGCGCGCCAGCGACGATCGATCCCGTCGAGACGAACGGCCACCGCTCGCGTGCGACCGGGTCCGGCCACGACGACGACGGCTTCGATCACCCCGTCGAGGGGTTCCGTCACTCTCAGCGCCCGGATCTCGAAGGTGGGGCGCGCGGGTGCGACGCCACGTGCGCTGCGTGCCCTCGCTGAAAGGTTCGCCCTGGTCACCAGGCTCCGAAAGGCGTCCTCGCTGAACCACCTGGCGAGCTGATCGACCTCTCTGACTCCGGCGAGAACCTCGAGGACGCCGTGCGTGAGACCGCGCAGCAGCGGCAGCGGGTCGGGGAGCTCGCTGGTCGGTGTCGGCTGGGGGGCGAAGTACTCGTGCGGCGTCATGTCGAACTCTCGGTCGTGGCCAGGTCTGCGAGTCGCCAGTACAGCACCCGGCCCCCGTCCGCGGAGCGGAGAGGGAGGAAGAATGTGGATAACTCGTACGCCGCGGGTCAGCCTCGCCTACGCTCTGTCGGATGCACTGGGACCGTCTGTTCGAAGACCTCGAAGGCCAACTGTCCTCGGAATGGGAGGCCGAGCGAGCCATGCTCGACACCGAATCCGAGCGACTGCGGATCGCACGTCTGGATCTGCGCTCACGGCTTCGGGTGCTGTGCGGCGCAGGCGCGGACGCCACGATCGACCTCGTCAACGGCCGACGACTTCCCGTCGTGCTGCAGATGCTCGGGGCCGACTGGATCGCCGTCTCCACCCGCGGCACCGGCGAAAGCCGTGTCGCGCCCTCCGCGCTGTTCTTACCGCTCGCGGCTATCGCGGGTATCGCCACGGACCACGGCATGATCCTGGCAAGCCTCGAGGAGCCGATCTCCGCCGAACTGCCGCTCCGAGAGCGGATGACGCTCGGCTTCGTGCTGCGCGACCTCGCGCGTCGCCGCGTCCCGCTGCACATCAGCACCCACCTGGGCGACGATGTGCACGGCACGATCGACCGAGCAGCGGCCGATCACCTCGATGTCGCCCTGCACGACCCGGGAGAACCACGCCTCGCCGGGGCGGTGCATGGTTTCCGCATCATCCCGTTCTCATCGCTCGTCGCGGTGAGAACTCCCGGTGATCAGACGCCGTGAGCCGAAGACGTGCCCCAGACCTCGGGGAAGCTCGCGGTGTGTGATTGTCTCCACAGCGCCATCCGGCGGGAGTTCTCGGACTCTTCGGCCAGGTACTCGTCGAGGCTCGGCTCTTCGACGCGCCAGCGAGGCGGCGACCCCAACTGCGCACCGCGGAGCCGCCCCTCATGAACGAGAGCGATCACCTCGTCGACACCGATGCTCAACAGTTCTGCCACCTGCGCAGGCGCGAGGAAACGCGGTGCGCGAGCGGAAGAGGTTGACATGTGTCCATTCTCCCCCAGCGGTTCCCTCGGATCCGGCTCGAACACTCCCTGTGGATAACTCGGAGGGCGCCGGAAGCATTTCTGTGACGATATCGCCATGGCTTCCCTCTCTCCTCCTCGACGCGCGTTCTGGGGCGATGTCCGCTTCCTCGTGGGCATCGCTCTGGTCGTGCTCTCGATCACCGGGGTCTGGCTCATCGTCTCCGCATCCGACGATGCGATACCCGTGCTCCAGACGAACCGGACGATCACGCAAGGCGAAACACTGACCTCCGGAGACTTCCGGGTGATCGAGGTGGGCCTGGGCCCTCTGGCGGAGGACTACCTCGGCCCGGAAGACCTTCAACCCGGCAAGGTCGCGGCACGCACGCTGGAGAGCGGTGAGATCGTGCCCGCCTCGGCGCTCACGGATGCGGACCGCAACCGCACCACCACCATCGTCATCGAGAGCACCACCGGTATCCCCGATGGCGTGCAGGCCGGCACGATCGTCGAACTCTGGCAGGCGCCTCCCGTCGACGAAGGGCGGTCGTACGACACCCCGCGCATCCTCGTCGCCGATGTGATCGTGCACGAAGTACTCAAGCCGGAAGGCGTGCTCGCCGATACAGGGACCCAACTCGAGGTCGTGATCGACAGAGCCGACGTGGCTGACGTTCTCGCCGCGATCACCGGAGGCTCAGCCCTCTCGGTGGTGCCGGTCGGGTCAGGGTCATGACGAGCGTCATCGTTGCGATCCCGCAGCCGCGCGCAGGCGAGCTGGCGACGGAGCTGGAGCTCGAGGGAGTCGAGGTCGTCGCGATCATCGCCCCCAGCCCCGCCGTCGTGATTCCGCCGGGGACCGAGGCCATCATCGTCCCGGCCACCCGCGCGGTGTTGACCGCCGAGTTGATCGCGACCTGCGACCGTGCCGGAGTGCGCATTCTCGCCCTCGGCAGCGCGGACAGCCGCTTACTGGGACGACTCGGCCTGTCCACGCCCCTCCACCCGGGGGCTGCCGGGTGGGAGGTCGCCGCGGCGTTGAGCGTCGAGACGGACACCGCCGCACTGCCCCAGCCTGTTGCCCCGCATCGTGTCATCGCGGTATGGGGACCACACGGTGCCCCGGGCCGCTCGACCCTGGCGATCCAGCTCGCTGTGGAACTCACCCGCACGGGCCGCCGAACGGCGCTGGTCGACGCCGACACGGTCGCGCCCTCGCTCGCCCTGCTTCTCGGACTCAGCGACGACGCTCCGGGAGTGGCCGCTGCCTGCCGTCGCGCTGAGCGCGGCGCCCTCGACTCGGCCGAGCTGACCAGACTCGCGACGACAGTCGCAACCGGGGGCGGTGACATCGAGGTGCTACCCGGCATCAACCGCCCGAATCGATGGCCCGAGCTGTCATCCACCCGCCTGCGCGCCACACTCGGTGTCTGTCGCGAGTGGATCGAGGACACGGTGGTCGACGTGGCCGACGCCTTCGACGCCGACGACGAGGTCACATACGACCTGGCGGGACCCCGACGCCACGCTGCGACCTCCGCGTCTCTGAGCGAGGCTGACCTCATCATCGCGATAGCGTCAGCGGATCCTCTGGGCATCAGCAGGTTCGTTCGCGACCACGCGGAGCTGCGTCGTCTCACGGCACCGACGCCGGTCACTGTCGTCGTCAATCAGGTCCGACCGGGCCCCCTCGGGATCGATGCGCGCGGGCAGGTGCGGCGCACCCTCGAGCGCTTCGCGGGCATCACCGAAGTCGTGTTCCTGCCATCGGATCAGCGCGCGGCCGACGCAGCACTGCTGCACGCCCGCCCCATGACCGACGTCGCTCCACGCTCCCCCTACGTCGCCGCGGTGAGACGGCTGGCCGCCACACTCTCACCGCACGAGACGGCGACCGCTACTGCCGATAGCTCGAGAGGAAGTTCCCCAGTCGTTCGACGGCTTCGCTCAGTACTCGGGGTTCGGGGAGCGTGACCAGTCGGAGGTGGTCCGGGGTCGCCCAGTTGAAACCGGTGCCCTGGACCAGCAGGATGTGCTCCGAGACCAGCAGGTCATAGACCAACTTGGCGTCGTCCCTGATCTCATGCACGTTCGGGTCGAGCTTCGGAAACGCGTACAGCGCCCCCTCCGGCTTCACGCAGGACACTCCCGGAATCGACTCGAGTCCTTCCCAGGCGATGTCTCGCTGCTCATGCAGACGTCCGGTCGGAGCGATCAGGGCATCGATGGACTGCACACCGGAAAGCGCCGCCTGCACGGCATACTGGGCCGGGACGTTCGGGCAGAGTCGAGTCGACGCCAGCAGCGTGATCCCCTCGAGGAAGCCCTTGGCGTGATCCTGCGGCCCGGTGATGACCATCCATCCCGAGCGGTATCCCGCCACCCGATAGGTCTTGGAGAGTCCGTTGAAGGTCAGGCACAGCAGATCGGGAGCGAGCGTCGCCGTCGGGATGTGCACGGCACCGTCGAACAGGATGCGGTCGTAGATCTCGTCCGAGAGCAGCAGCAGCTGGTTCTCGCGGGCGATCTGCACCAGTCCTTCGAGGATCTGGCGGGAGTAGACCACTCCGGTGGGGTTGTTCGGGTTGATGATGACGAGAGCCTTGGTCCGCGGCGTGATCTTCGAGCGGATGTCCTCGAGATCGGGCTGCCACTGATCGTCCTCGTCGCAGAGGTAGTGCACGGGAGTCCCACCGGCGAGGCTGGTCATCGCCGTCCACAGCGGATAGTCCGGGGCCGGGATGAGCACCTCATCGCCCTCGTCCAGCAACGCCTGCATCGTCATCGTGATGAGCTCGGAGACGCCGTTGCCGAGATAGACGTCGTCGGGATCGAACCGGGGGAAACCCTCGATCTGCTCGTATCGGCTCACGACAGCGCGCCGGGCCGAGATGATGCCCTTGCTGTCGCTGTACCCGTGCGCCGTCGGCAACGCGGCGAGCATGTCGTGCACGATCTGATGGGGGGCATCGAAGCCGAAGATCGCCGGGTTCCCGGTGTTCAGCTTGAGGATCTTGTGGCCCTCCGCTTCCAACCGCGCCGCCTCGACGAGGGCGTTTCCGCGGATCTCGTACAGGACGTTCTTGAGCTTCGACGACTGGTCGAAGTTGCGCGTTGGTGTCATCGGCCAAGCCTACAGCGACGAAAGGAGGGCCAATCCACGTGGACTGGCCCTCCTTTTCGACAGAGGCTACTTCTTCTTCTTGCCCTGGGCCCGACGCTGCTCGCGGTTGCCCGCAGCAGGGGCTTCGGCGTCCGTCCGCTGCCCGAAGGCGCCACGGGGCGCCTCCTCGGGCTCGGTCTGCGGAGCCTGTGCACGAGCGGCCGCCTGGCGGACGCGGTCGGTGGCCGCCTGCTGAACCTGGCCGCGGTCGTTGCGGACCTCGACCTCGCCGGCGTCGTTCGCGGCGGAGTACTCGAGGCGCTGCTCTTCGCCACCGGTCGCGAGTCCCTTGGCCTCGACCTCGGCGGTCTGCGAGTCGCCGGCACGGCGCACCTCGACCTCGAGGTTGTAGAGGTAGCCGACCGACTCTTCCTTGATCTGCCCCATCATCGACTGGAACATCGCGTAGCCCTCGCGCTGGTACTCGATGAGCGGGTCACGCTGGGCCATGGCGCGCAGGCCGATGCCGTCCTTGAGGTAATCCATCTCGTAGAGGTGGTCGCGCCAGCGGCGGTCGAGCACCTGCAGCACCACCCGGCGCTCGAGTTCGCGGGTGGCGGCTTCGCCGAGCGCCTCCTCACGCGTCTCGTACGCGATCTTGGCGTCCGAGAGAAGCTCGCGGGTGAGCCCGTCGGCATCGATGCCGCCCTTGCGATCCGCAGCCTCTGCGACGACCTCGTCGATCGTGACCCCGACCGGGTAGAGCGTCTTGAGCTCGGTCCAGAGTGCGTCGAAGTCCCAGCTCTCGTTGTGGCCTTCACCGGTGTGATCGCGGACCACGCCGCTGATCGCGTCTTCGATGAAGTGCTGCACGCGGTCGGCGATGTCATCACCGTGCAGGATCTGACGGCGATCGGCGTAGATGGCCTCGCGCTGACGGTTCAGGACGTCGTCGTACTTGAGGACGTTCTTGCGCATCTCGGCGTTGCGGGACTCGACCTGGGACTGAGCGCTGCGGATCGCACGGGAGACGAGCCCCGACTCGATCGGCACATCGTCAGGGAAGTTGGTGCGGGACAGGATCGCCTCGGCGGCACCCGACTGGAACAGGCGCATCAGGTCGTCAGTGAGGCTCAGGTAGAAGCGGCTCTCGCCGGGGTCGCCCTGTCGTCCGGAACGACCGCGAAGCTGGTTGTCGATGCGTCGCGACTCGTGGCGCTCTGTGCCGAGCACGTAGAGACCGCCGGCCTCGATGACCTTCTCGGCCTCTTCCGAGACGACACCCTTCATCGCCTCGTACGACTCATCCCAGGCGATCTCGTATTCCTCGGGGGTCTCGACGGGGTCGAGGCCCTTGGCCTTGAGCTCCTGGACGGCGAGGAACTCGGCGTTTCCACCGAGCATGATGTCAGTGCCTCGTCCGGCCATGTTCGTGGCGACGGTGACAGCACCCAGTCGGCCGGCACGGGCGACGATCTCGGCCTCACGTGCGTGGTTCTTCGCGTTGAGAACCTCGTGCTTGACGCCCTTCTTGGCGAGCAGGCGGGAGAGGTACTCGCTCTTCTCCACACTCACCGTGCCGACCAGCACCGGCTGGCCCGCTGCGTGCCGCTCGGCGATGTCCTCGACGACCTGGCCAAACTTCGCCGTCTCGTTCTTGTAGACGAGGTCGGACTGGTCCTTGCGGATCATCGGACGGTTCGTCGGAATGGGGATGACGCCGAGCTTGTACGTCGACATGAACTCGGCGGCCTCGGTCTCGGCCGTACCGGTCATGCCCGCGAGCTTGTCGTAGAGGCGGAAGTAGTTCTGCAGGGTCACGGTGGCGAGGGTCTGGTTCTCGGCCTTGACCGGCACGCCCTCCTTGGCCTCGATCGCCTGATGGATGCCCTCGTTGTAGCGACGACCGACCAGGATGCGACCGGTGTGCTCATCGACGATCATGACCTCGTCGTTCATCACGACGTAGTCGGTGTCCTTCTTGAACAGCGCGAGCGCCTTGATCGAGTTGTTGAGGAACGAGATCAGCGGCGTGTTCGCGGATTCGTAGAGGTTGTCGATGCCGAGGTAGTCCTCGACCTTCTCGATGCCGGGCTCGAGCACGCCGACGGTGCGCTTCTTCTCGTCGACCTCGTAGTCCTCGCCGACCTCGAGAGTTCGAGCGATCTTCGCGAACTCGGCGAACCAGCGGTTGGCCTCGCCAGAGGACGGGCCGGAGATGATGAGCGGCGTACGTGCCTCGTCGATGAGGATCGAGTCGACCTCGTCGACGATCGCGAAGAAGTGCTCGCGCTGGACGAGGTCTTCCTTGCGCCACGCCATGTTGTCACGCAGGTAGTCGAAGCCGAACTCGTTGTTCGTGCCGTAGGTGATGTCTGCGGCGTACTGTTCACGGCGCACCGCGGGAGTCTGACCCGAGACGATGATGCCGGTGGTCATGCCGAGGGCGCGGAACACGCGTCCCATCAGCTCTGCCTGATAGCTCGCGAGGAAGTCGTTGACCGTGATGACGTGCACGCCCTTGCCGGCGATCGCGTTCAGATACGCGGGCAGCGTCGCCACGAGGGTCTTGCCCTCACCGGTCTTCATCTCGGCGATGTTGCCGAGATGAAGAGCCGCGCCACCCATGATCTGCACGTCGTAGGCGCGCATGCCGAGCGTGCGCTTGGCAGCCTCTCGCACGGCGGCGAACGCCTCGGGCATCAGCTGATCGAGCGTCTCGCCCTTCTCGTAGCGTGCGCGCAGCTCGACGGTTTCGTTGCGCAGCTCGTCGTCGGTGAGCTTGGAGATGTCCTCTTCCAGCGCCCCCACTGCCTTGACGACCTGATTCAGACGGCGGATGACCCGCCCCTCGCCAGCACGCAGCAGCTTCTCAAGAGGATTGGCCACGGATGTCATCTCCCTGTCAGTGGGTAAATCGCCGGCCGTCGGTGAACCCGACGCCAGGCATACTTCGCCATGTTACCGGGCTGTGACCTGCACGTCGCCTGCATGGCGTTCCCGCGCGTCGAATCACCGGGTTGCCAGGTATCCATATACTCGGTATCGCATTCGAATAGACCGCAACGGGAGACGAACATGTCAGTACGCCAGAGCCTGCTCGCCATCCTCGCTCAGGGCCCCTGCTACGGGTATCAGCTCCGACACGAGTTCGAACGGCGCACGGGGTCGATCTGGCCGCTGAACGTCGGCCAGATCTACAACACGCTCGAACGACTCGAACGCGACGGCCTGGTCGTGCGCGGCGACACCGATGAACGCGGGCACGTGTACTGGCAGGTCACCGACTCCGGGCGCGACGAGGTGGGCAGCTGGTTCTCCTCTCCGGTCGTGCGCACTCAGGGCACCCGCGATGAGCTGGCGATAAAGCTCGCGGTCGCAGCCACCCTCCCCGGAGTCGACGCGAACGTCGCGATCCAGGCGCAGCGCACCGCGTCGATCCGACAGCTGGAAGCACTGCAGCAGGAGAGACAGGCACGAGGCGACGCGGAAGACCCCGAGGGGCTGGTCTGGTCACTGGTGATCGACTCGAGGATCTTCGCCACGGAGGCCGAAGTCCGCTGGCTCGACCACACCGCACTGCGCCTCGCCAAGCATCCGCAGCACGCGATGGCGCTCGAACTCACCGCCGAGCGTCCCAAGCGCGGACGCCCGTCGAAGGTCGGCAGGGAGATCGCGGAAGCCGTCGTGGCGCCCTGACCGACGGCAGATCCCTTCCCTGTCCGGCACGACCGGGGCGAGAATGCCGTTCGCCCCGGGCGGATGCCCAGCCTCCACAGGCGCGAAGGAAACTAGGATCGGGTCATGGCTGGATTTTGGGGCAGACGCAAACGCGAACAGGAAGAACTCGCCGCACAGGACGCCGATCTGGCTCTGCGCGCTGAGCAGGCCCTGGTCGCAACCGACGAGCGGATCCGCACGACCTCGGACGAGCTCGCTTTCGCCGAGGCCGAGCTCGGCGAATCGCTCACCTCCGACCTGCGCAAGGCGCTCGCTGCGGTGCGCACCCATCTGCGTGAGGCGTTCCAGCTCCACCAGCTGAACCATGACGAGATCCCCGACACGGATGAGGAGCTGCGCACGCGCAACGCGCGCATCCTGCAGCTGTGCGGGTGGGCTCAGGATCTCCTCGACGAGAAGACTTCGGTCCTCGCCGAGTCCGTGGCCAAGGTGCGCCGTGCACCCGAGATCATCGCGCAGGTGCGAGCGGACGCCGCAGCCCTGAGCGCACGCATCCCTCAGACCAACGAGGCCGTCGCGCGACTTTCGGCACGCTACGCCGATTCGGCGATGCACCAGATCACCGCCAGCGCCGCCGAGGCGGAGCAGCTCATCAGCTTCGCGACGCACAGCGCCGATGTGTCGGAACGTCGCCGCGCAGCCAAGCAGAACGAAGAGGCGAACGTCGCACTCGAGACGGCGACCGAGGCGACCCGGCGCGCGTCTGCACTGCTCGACGCGGTCGAAGACTTCGAGATCGAGGCGCTACGGGCCGAATCCACACTCGCCGAGGTCGTGGCCGACTCTCGCGGAGACCTCATCGCCGCGCGTACCGCCCCCGCGGTTCCGGCGGTCGCCCAGGCGGTCACAGCGCTCCAAGCCGCTCTCGCCGCACTGACACCGTCGGGCACGCCCAACGACCCCTTCGCCGAGCTCTCCCAGCTGCGCGATGCCAATTCGGCATTGGACGAGGCGATCGCCAAGGCGCGTCATCGTGCCGAGAACCCGCTCCCGAGCATCGCTCAGGTCCAGCATGCGATCGATGATGCCGACCGACAGCTGGGCGTGGCCCGCGGCCTCATCTCGGGACACCGTGGCTGGATCGGTGCGGACGCCCGAACCCGCCTCGCCGAAGCTGAGCGGCTTCGCGTCGATCTCTCCGACCTCCTCCCCGCAGAAGACACGCGCGAGGCTGCGCTCATCCAGGCCCGTCGGGTCGCCCACCTCGCTTCCGAGGCCCTGCAGCTCGCACAGCGCGACATCGACTCCTCCCGCCCACAGGATCAGGACTGGGGCGGTGGCGGTGGCGGCTGGGGCGGTGGCGGTGGAAGACGCGGAGGCGGTGGCGGAGACCTCGCATCGGGCATCCTGGGCGGTCTCGTGATCGGCAGCCTCCTCGACGGCATCTTCGACTGACACCCTTCTCACCCCGAACGCCAGAACGGCCCGCTCCCGATCGGGGCGGGCCGTTCTGCGACTCGAATCAGGAAGCGAGCGCCTCCGATGGCGGAGCCTGGGTGCTCAGCGCGATCACACCGTAGTCCCAACCCTTGCGTCGGTAGACGACGCTGGGGTGATCGGTGCGGACGTCGACGAAGAGGAAGAAGTCGTGTCCGACCAGCTCCATCCGGTCGACCGCTTCTTCGACGGTCATCCATTCGGCATCGAAGCTCTTCGTGCGGATGACGACGGGAGAATACTCCTCGTCTTCGGCCGGCTGCACCGGCACGCTACCGGTCGCGACCGCCTGGAGGACATCCGCCGATGCCGGTTGGATGTCGATCCCTTCGAGCTCTCCGCTGCCCTTCTCGAAGTGGGCGCCACGCGGGTGCTGTCGTCCGTCGACTCGCTTCTCCTTCGCGCGACGCAGCTGCTCGGACATCTTGTCGACCGCGAGATCGAGTGCCACGAACTTGTCGCCGTCCGTCGCCTCTGCGCGAACGACCGGTCCCTTCCCGATCAAGGTCAGCTCGACGGTCTCATCGGGAACACGACCGTTACGATACGCGCGATGGGTGACTTTCACATCCAGCCGTTGCGCGCGAGACGCGAGCATCTGGATCTTGGCGATCTTCTCTTCGACAACGGTTCGGAAGCGATCAGTGATACCCACTCCGACGCCAACGATGCTTGTTTCCATTGCTGCCTCCTTGTCCCGGTCCTCCCGGCCAAGGGCGGACCGTGGTCGCCTTGTGTCCCCCCACCGTAGTCCGCCCGTCGGCGGAAGTCACGAGGTCATTCCCCTGTGTCATCGGTGCGTTCTCGATGAGGTTCATCAGAATCCCGCACGACGCGGCGTGGCGGCGAGCGCGACGGCCGCCACGACGCGGAAGCCGCCCGCTTCGAGAGCTCGAGCCGCCTCGTCGATCGTCGCTCCGGTCGTGATGACGTCGTCGACGATCACTGCATCGGCGCCTACCCCCGTGCGACGTGCGCGCATGGCATCGCGCATGTTCCGCTCGCGGGCCTGCGCGCCGAGCCCACGCTGGTCGACAGTGCTGGTCACCAGCGAGAGCACCCTCTGCGGGTCGGCATCCGCGCGACGGATCAAGAGATCGGGAACGCGGTACCCCCGACGCCGGAAGGCCCTTCTCGACGTCGGTACCGGGATGACCCAGGTGGTCGGAGCGATTTCCGGGGTGAGCACCGCGGCGAGCGCCGTTCCGAGCGGACCGGCCAGCAGAGTCTCTCCTTCCCCCTTGAGCCGGCGGATGCACCGCGACGCGACGCCCTCGAACGGCAGCGCGGCCCTGACCGACAAGCCACGAGGCGTGGCAGTGTCGTGCGGAGTCGGGACCAGTTCTTGCCTGCACGGCGCACACAGCAGGGTTCCCGGTTCGTCGCAGCCCGCGCAGGTCGCAGAGAGGAGCAGTGCGGCGATCTCGGCACCGATCAGAAGCAGGTCACGTCTTCTGGACATCAAGCGATTCTGCGCCGACGACGTCGCCGGATGCACCGTGGATCCGCCCCGCTGGGGAACTGGGTGGCGATGACCCGTCGTGCAGGAAGACTCACTCCCCGGCGCGCGTGGCGAGCACGGTGACGCCTGAGGCGACCTCTCGCCAGGCCGACCCCGCGTGGGCGAACAGCTCGCCGTTCGCGTCGAGAATCCGCACGCCCGTGGCAGTGCGTGCCCCCGCGACCGAGGTGGCGTTCGCCGGCGCAGCCTCCACCGATCCCGGCCCTCCCACCATCTGGGTACGGAGAGTCGGGCTGTTCGGGTCGGCCAGCACGCCCAGCCGATCAGCACCGAGCCACACCAGCCCGGTCGCCGGCTCGGCGAGCTGCGTCAGCTGCTTGACCTCGCCCAGTTCGATCGGGATGCCCGCCGAGTCACGGACCACGGCGGCCACGACGACCCACATCTGCTTGCCGACCGTGATCACCGCAGCGACCCTGGCACCGTCCGACGAGACTCTCAGATGAGAGATCGCCGATGCGCTCGGCCAGGCCTTCGTGACCTGATGCGCCACGGCGTCGCTTCCCGACGCCTGCAACGCTGTGGGCGCTCCGGCAGGGACGGACCACGTATAGCCGTAAGGATCGAGCGAGGGCCTGACGAGGCCCGGACGAGCATCGAGCTCGTCGAGACTTCCCTCCCCGATCAGATAGACGTGTCCGTCGCCGAGCTGGGTAGCCGCGCGAGCGTCGTCGGCTGCGACATCGATCGAGACGATGGGCTGCGTGATGGCGGTGATCTCCGAGCTGATACCGGCGATGGGCGAGATCTCGTCGCCGACTATCCGCCCGAACGCCCCGTTCTGCAGCACGAGTGTGCCGATCGCGGCCGATGGTTCGACGACATCCGCCACTCCGGCGTCGAGGTTGCGCCCGTCCACCGTGAACCGGACCTGTGTGATGGCGACGCCGGCGGCTCGGAGGGTCGCCTGGAGCTGGGTGCGCATACGGGCGAGCGTGGCCGCGTCGAGGCCTGCGGCGGGGCGCGTGAGCGCGACATCCGCGACCTGGCCGATGATGGGCACCGCGTCCTGCGCCAACTGCACGTCGGCAGGGAAGGCGTTCTGCACGGCGGGGTCCAGCCATTCGCTGGGCGCACCGCCGACGAGCGCCCTGGTCACCGTCGTCGCAGGGCTCTGCCGCCGCGGGAACCACCGCATGTCGGGCACCAACCTCGACCAGCCGAGGTCGAAGTACTGCAGCGGATACCCCTCGAAGACTTTGGTGAATCGCGTCTCGTCGATCACGACGCCGTCCGGCGCCTGCGTGATGCGCCATTCGCCGTTCTCCATCCGCTGCAGGGTGAAGGCCACGTTGGACGAGCCGAGTGCCTCGGAGTATCCGCCGGAATCGTCGACGCTCGCGAGCAGGTCGAGCGTGACCTGGACCTCCGCGGTGTCCGCGCCTTCGACCTCGTCATCGGGCACCGAGGAGGTGACGGTCCTGGTGTCGGCGCCGGTGTCGATCGACACCCCGGCAGAAGGGGCCCAGCTCCGCTGCAGCGAGGGTGCGAGGAAGTCGCGCGCGGTGTCCCAGTTGTCGGTCGTCGTGATGCCCGCCTCGAGGAAGCCCTCGACGATCTCTTCGGGCCCGGCACCGGTGATCGGACCGGACGCGACCGGGAGGATGTCGACGTCTTGTGGGGACTCTCCGAGTTTGAGGCCGACGGCGACGTCGCCGCTCGTGGGCAGTCCCGCACACGCGGGGAGCAGCAACGCGGCGAGCACCAGTGCGATGCCCCGCAACCCTCGATTCCCTCTTCGCTGGGTCATGTCCAGTCCTCCTCGTCGAACATGCCGGCGGGTGCGTCTGTCAGCGAGATCGGCTGCGTCGCATCGCCGATCTCCGCGAACGGTTCCTGCGGCTCGATCGAGATCGGGCTCGGGCCTTCCAGGACACCGTCGTGCCGGGGAATCGTGAGCACGAAGTTCGTTCCCACACCGAGCTCCGACCAGACGTCGAGCGTGCCGCCGTGCAGGGTCGCATCGCCCAGAGCGATCGAGAGCCCGAGGCCGGTGCCTCCGATCGTGCGCTGTCGTGACGGATCGGCGCGCCAGAAGCGGTCGAACACCCGCTCCGCGTCGGCCGGCTCCATCCCGAGACCGAAGTCGCGCACACCGGCGGCCACCGCGTGCTGATTGCTGTCGATCGTGACGACCACGGGTCGCCCCTCACCGTGCTCGATAGCGTTGCCGATCAGATTGCGCAGCACCCGGCGCACCCGCCGCGGGTCCATGTCGACAGGCGAATACCCGCCCGGCGCCACGAGCCTCAGTTCGGTGCCATGCCCTTCCGCGAGCGGTCGCATCTGCTCGATGATGTCTTCGGCCAGGTGGGTGAGGCTCGTCGCCTCCAGCTCGAGCTGCACCGATCCCGCGTCGTATCGACTGATCTCGAGCAGGTCGGACAGCAGCGTCTCGAACCGCTGCACCTGAGCGTGCAGCAGCTCGGCCGTACGTGCGGTGGTGGGGTCGAACTCCTCACGCTGATCATTGAGCATGTCGGCGGCGAGGCGGATGGTGGTCAGCGGGGTCCGCAGCTCGTGCGACACATCCGACACGAAACGCTGTTGCACCATCGAGAGCTCGCCGAGCTCCTTGATCTGCGACTCGATGCTGTCGGCCATCGCGTTGAACGAGCGTCCGAGGGTGGCCAGCTCGTCCTCGCCATGCACCTCGAGGCGCACGCCCAGGTCGCCGGCCGCCAGCCGGGCGCTCGTCTCGGCGGCCTGCACGATCGGGGTGGAGACCGCTCGAAGGACGATCCAGGAGATCGCGGCGACGATCGCCACCAGTCCGATCCCGGCTATCCACAGCGTCCGCTGCACGAACACGAGGGTCTGATCGGCATCGCCGAGGTCGTAGGCGAAGTAGATCGCGAACGACCCAGCCTCCGGCACCTGGAGCTGCTGCCCGACGATGATGCCGGGAACCTCTCCTCCGTCGGCGACGGGCAAAGCCACCGACTGCCAGGCCTGACGGTCGTCGAACTCGACGACGCGCGCCTGGAGCTCCGGACTCAGCAGGCTCCGACTCAACCCGGCCTCGAAGCCGTTCAGCCGGACACCTTCCGCATTCTCGATCTTGAATCCGGCGAGCTGATCAGTGCTCGATGTGCGGGTGAGGTTCGACTGGATGCTGTTCCACAGTTCGGTGAGGGCAGCGGGGTCGTCGCCGACCTCGGCCACGTCCAGGATCCCCTGCGCCTGGTCGACTGCGCGCCTGGCGTCTTCGAGCGCGACGTCTTTGCGCGAGACGAAGAGGTCGTTCTGGATCACGAGCGCCATCGTCACGCACGTGATGAAGATCGCCAAGGAGGTCGCGAGCAGGGTGATCGAGAGAGTGCGGAAGCGCAGCGAACGCCGCCAGAGGATGCCGAGCATCGTCGGCCAACCTCGCCAGTCGCGCAGGACAGCGACCGTCGTCGTGGTCGCTGTCGTCGCGGCCATCGTGCTCCTAGCCGACGCTCCCGGCGCGGTAGCCGACGCCGCGAACCGTCATCACGATCTTGGGGTTGTCCGGGTCGAGCTCGACCTTCGCGCGCAGGCGCTGGACGTGCACGTTCACCAGCCGGGTGTCGGCCTTGTAGTGGTAGCCCCACACCTGCTCGAGGAGCATCTCGCGGGAGAACACCTGTTGGGGCTTCGAGGCGAGCGCGACGAGAAGCTGGAACTCCAGCGGGGTGAGTGCGATAGGTGCCGTGCCTCGGCGGACCTCGTGCGCGTCGACGTCGACCGTGAGGTCGCCGACCCGCAACTGCTCGCTCGTGGCCTGGGGCGTCGGGCGGAGGCGGGTACGGATACGGGCGACGAGCTCCTTCGGATTGAAGGGCTTGACCATGTAGTCATCCGCGCCCACCTCGAGTCCACGCACGACGTCGGCCGTGTCGCTGCGCGCGGTCAGCATGATGATCGGCACACCCGATTCGGCGCGGATGCGCGTGCAGATCTCGATTCCGTCCATGCCGGGGAGCATCAGATCGAGCAGCACCAGATCGGGTCGCTGCGCGCGCCACTCGTCGACGGCACGAGCACCGTCTGCGCAGAAAACCGGCTCGAAGCCTTCGGTGCGAAGCACGATCCCGATCATCTCGGCGAGCGCGGTGTCGTCGTCGACCACGAGAATACGTGAGGTCATAAGAGTTACCTTATGGCACCGAGTCCCGCCGACCCCAGGTCTGCGCGCCACGCACGGGATATGACACGATGGGAGCGCGCGACGGAGAGGGAATGTCAATGACCGGCCAGACGTGGACCCCTGCCCCGAAGAAGGGCATCATCCCTCTTCACCCGCTGAGTTTCGGGATGTTGCTCGGGAAGGCCTTCGCCGCTCTCCGCCACAACCCGAAGGTGCTCTTCGGGTTCGCCGTGGTCATCCAACTCGTCGTGGTCCTCATCACCGCGCTCGTCATGGGTGTCGTGTTCTTCACGACCTTCAGCCGCTTGCAGACCGTCTCACCCTCTTCGCCGGACTTCGAAGCCGTGTTCGCCGGAACGATCGCGATCAATCTGATCGCGGGACTCGCCGTCGGACTCGCCTCGATCGCCTTCACGGCGATGATGCAGGGCGTCGTCGCCGCAGAGGTCGGCTACGCCTCGATCGGCGTGAAAGCGACTCTCCGGATGCTGTGGCGCAGGATGGCGCCGGCATTCTGGCGACTCGCGGGCTTCGCTTCGCTCTCGGTCGTCGCGATGTTCGGCCTCATCACGATCGTGACTGTGATCATCGCCGCCTTCATCGCCGGAGGCATGGGCGGGAGCGCCGAACTCGTCGGAGTGGTCGTGCTCGTGGTGATCCTCATCGTCCTCGCCTGCATTCCCCTGGCGGTGTGGCTGACGACGAAGCTGCTGCTGGTGCCGTCGATCCTGGTGCTCGAGCACGCACGTTTCCGTGACGCGTTCGTGCGCTCGTGGCGGCTCACCCGCGGCCGCTTCTGGGTCGCCTTCGGGGTGACCTTCCTCATCAGCGCGATCATGGGCCTCGCATCGCAGGTCGTGAGCTTCCCCGTGGTGCTGCTCAGCTCGCTCCTCAGCTCGGTCGTCGCCCCCACCGGCGCGGAAGACCCGAGCGCGGTGGTCGGGTTCATGCTGACGCTGATCGCACCGCAGATTCTGCTGCTCGTGATCCAGGCCATCACCCTCGTGGTGCAGAGCACCGGTTCGGCGCTCGTCTATCTCGACTGCCGGATGCGCTACGAAGGGCTGGACCAGACGCTCATCGCCTACGTGGAGCGGCGTGATCTCGGTTGGACCGAGGAGCAGTTGGACGATCCGTTCCGCGTCGATCCTTCACGCGCCGTCACCTCGGCGCCTCCGCCTCGACAGGTACCGGAGTACGCCATGACGGCACCGGGGAATGCGTACCCGCAGTACGCCGCCCCAGCGCCCGCGGGACAACCAGGGGTCGGACAGCCCTACCCTGCGCAGCCGTACCCTGCACAGCCGTATCCCGCACAGACCTATCCCGCACAGCAGAGCGGTGCCCCTTCGCAGAGTGGCTTCCCCGCCGGGCAGCCGACCGTCGCGTTCCCGCCGCCTCCCCCACCCCGCACATCGCCGACGCCGCCCGCTCCGACCGCAGGGTCCACCCCCGCCGAGCCCGGCTGGACCGCCCCCGGCGACGACGCGGCATGATCCGACGGCTCGACGAACTGTTCGTCCCCGATGGGGATGAGGCCCGACGCTGGGCCGAGGAGGAGCTCTCCAATCCGCGCTACGCCGACGCGAAGCCGACGTGGTTCGACCTTCTGGCGCGCGACGTCGGACGCTTCCTGGCCGATCTGTTCAGCTCACAGAACGGGGCGAACGTCGGTCCTTCCGCCCTCATCATCGTCACCGTCGTCATCGTGGCCGCATTGATCGTCGCCCTCATCATCTGGGGAAGACCACGCAGCTCGCGGGCGATCCGACGCGCTCGCACCGACCTCCTCGGCGCGAGCGACGACCGAACCGCCGCGCAGCTGAGATCCGACTCCGAGCGGGCCGCGCGTGAAGGCGACTGGGATTCGGCGACCATCCTCCGATACCGTGCCCTCGCGCGCGGTCTGCTGGAGCGCGACCTGATCGATCCGGCCCCCGGCGCCACGGCCCAGTCGATCGCCCGCGAGGCGAGCACGGTGTTCGCAGACGAGGCCGAGGCCATGCGCCACGCGGCCGTCTCCTTCGACGACGTCCGCTACCTCGCGCATCCTGCGACCCCCGAGAGCTACCGCGACCTGGCCGATACCGATGACCGGCTTCGTGCACGCCGCCCGGAGGCGGTGCCGGTATGACCGCGATCGACCAGGAAAGCCCAGCCCCCTCGACAGCGGAGCATCGCCCGAGCCGCGCGAAGACGATCATCGGCTGGGTGATCGTGGCCGCCCTCGTGCTGATCGTCGCGTTCATCGCCCTCCGAGTCAGCGTGACAGGGCCGGGAGATCGCGGAGCGCTCGACCCCGAAGGTCGAAACGATGCCGGCGCACTCGCGCTCGCGGAGATCCTGCGCGATCAGGGCGTCGAGGTCGATGTGTACCGATCTCGGGCCGAGGCGCGCGCGGCGATCGACGAGAACACGACGCTCGTGATGGCCAACCCGTACACGCTGACCGACGAGGCCCTGGAATCCCTGATGGACCCCGCCGAGCGCGTCGTCTTCCTGTCCACGAGCACACACCTGCTGAAGGTGCTCCGAATCGGCGAGAACGCCTCAGGAACGCTCCCCTCCGTGTCCGCTCAGTGCGACGCGGCCGAGTTCGCAGACGTCGGAACGATCCGTGCGGACCGGCTCTTCACCCCCGCAGACGGCGTGAACGCCTGCTTCGGCAGCGCCGAGGGGGCCGCCGTCCTCATGGATGGTCGGACGAGCCCGCTGCACGCGGTCGTCGAAGGCACACGGCTGTTCAGCAACGAGTACCTCGCCGAGAACGGCAACGCCGCCCTTGCGCTCGCATTGCTCGGACAGACGGATCGTGTCGTCTGGTACGTCCCGAGCTTCGACGACTCGGACATCGAGGCAGAGCCGACCGCGACTCTCGGCAGCCTCACGCCAGCGTGGGTGACCCCTGCGATCCTGCTGCTGATCGTGGCGGGGATCGCGATCGCGATCTCGCGCGGTCAGCGCTTCGGCCCACTCGTCGCCGAGACGCTGCCGGTGACCGTGCGCGCGTCGGAGACCATGCACGGACGCGCGCGTCTGACCGCCAAGGCGGCCGATGCGCCGCATGCCGCACAGGCGCTCCGCGACGGCGCGCAAAGGCGACTAGCCCGCAGGCTCGGGCTCGCTGTGCATGCCGGTGCCGACGAAGTCGCCGACGCGGCATCTGACCGGCTGCGGATCCCGCGCGGAACCCTGCAAGCGCTGCTGGCCGGACCGCTCCCCGAAGACGATGCCGCGCTGATCGAGCTCGCCAGACGCCTCGATGAACTCGAGAAGGCCGTGGAAGCCGACACCCGCACCGCAAGGGGCGAAGAATGATCGAGCAGGACCGACCACCCATCCCAGAGAAGCCGAGGGAACACGTGACCGTTGAGAACCAACCCACCGACGACGCCGCACTTCGTCTGGCGATGCACCGCGTACGCACCGAGGTCGACAAGGCGGTGGTCGGCCAGGCCGGCACCGTCACCGGTCTGCTCGTATCGCTGCTCGCCAGAGGCCATGTGCTGCTGGAGGGCGTTCCAGGTGTCGCCAAGACGCTGGTCGTACGCTCCTTCGCGCGAGCTCTCGGCCTCGACACCAAGCGCGTCCAGTTCACGCCGGACCTGATGCCCGGCGATGTCACCGGCTCGCTCGTGTACGACGCGCGCACCGGCGAGTTCGACTTCCGCGCCGGCCCCGTCTTCACGAACATCCTGCTCGCGGACGAGATCAACCGCACGCCGCCCAAGACTCAGGCTGCACTCCTGGAGGCGATGGAGGAGCGTCAGGTTTCGGCCGACGGCGTCAGCCGCCCCCTGCCCGATCCGTTCCTCGTGGCCGCGACCCAGAACCCGATCGAGCACGAGGGCACGTACACGCTGCCGGAAGCTCAACTGGACCGCTTCCTGATGAAGCTCGTCGTCGGCATGCCGGAGCGCGACGCCGAGGTGTCGGTACTGCGCCGGCACGCTGAAGGCTTCTCTCCGCGCGAGCTGACGGGAGTCGAAGCCGTGGTCACCGCAGACGAGATCCGCGCAGCGCAGCAGGCAGCCGCAGCGGTCGAGGTCACCGACGACGTGCTCGGATACGTCGTCGACCTCGCTCGCGCGACCCGCCAGTCCCCCTCCGTCGAGCTCGGCGCCAGCCCTCGCGCTTCGACCGGTCTGCTCGCGGCCGCGAAGGCGTGGGCCTGGCTCAACTCCTCCTCCGCAGTCACTCCCGACCACGTGCAGACGATGCTGGTTCCGGTGTGGCGTCATCGCCTCCAGCTGCGACCGGACGCTCAGATGGAGGGTGTGTCCGCCGATGCCGTGCTCACCTCGGTGGTGCAGCAGACGAGGGTTCCGATCTAGGTGTTCGTCACCGGTCGACTCGCCGTCGCCCTCGCCGTCGGCATCGTCCCGCTGGTCCTCGCAGGGCTTGCGGGCTATCCGGCGTATGCGGTGCTCGGCGCCTGGATCGGCCTGTGCGTGCTCCTGGTCGCCGTCGACGTCGCTCTCGCCGCGAGCCCACGGACGGTGACGGTGAGCCGCAGAGTGCCTCAGCGCGTCCGTATCGGCGAGCAGGTGCCGGTGAGCGTCGCTGTGCACAACCACGGTACGAGAGTGCTGCATGCGGTGCTCCGCGACGCCTGGCAGCCGACGGCCGGAGCGCCGGTGGAACGACAGCACCTGCGCCTCCCCCCTGGCGAGCGTGGCCGTGTCGCGATCCCGCTCCTGCCCCGCCGACGTGGCGAGCTCGTCAGCGAGTTCGTGATGATCCGCTCGCGCGGCCCGCTCGGCATCGCCGGCAGGCAGGCGCGGCATTCCGTTCGCGGAGCGATCCGCGTGCTGCCCGCGTTCTCCTCCCGCAAGCACCTGCCGTCGCGCCTGGCGAGGCTGCGCGAGCTGGACGGCAACACGAGCATCCAGGTGCGCGGTCAGGGCACCGAGTTCGACTCCCTGCGCGAGTACGTGCGCGGCGACGACGTGCGCTCGATCGACTGGCGGGCGACGGCCCGCGCCGGCACGACGATGCTGCGCACCTGGCGACCCGAGCGCGACCGACACGTCGTCATCATCGTCGACACCGGACGCACTGCCGCGGCCAGGGTTGGCGACGGCACCCGTGTCGACGCCGCACTCGAAGCCGCACTCCTGCTGGCGGCTCTCGCCTCCCGGGCCGGCGACCACGTGCACCTGTTGATGTACGACCGGGTCGTACGTGCAAGGGTGACGGGTGTCGAGGGCACCGCACTGCTGCCGGCGCTGACGGATGCCATGGCGCCCGTGCATGCGCGCCTGGTGGACACCGACTGGCACGGGGCGTTCTCCGCGGTCCGCACTCTCACCACCCGGCCCTCACTGATCGTCGTGCTCACCGCCCAGGATGCCGCCGAGTCCGCCCGTGGCTTCCTCGGAGCATTCCCGAACGCCTCTCGAGCGACAACCGTGCTCGTCGGGTCGGTGACCGATGACGGCATCGCCGCCCTCGCACGCCGACGCGACTCGCGGGAAGACGTGTACCTCGCCGCCGCGGCCGAGCGGACTCTCCGCGATGCGGAGAATGTCGCCGACGCGATCCGCAGGGCCGGAGGGGAGGCGATCGCCGCCGACCCGGAAGAGCTGCCCCCGAGGATCGCCGACCGCTACCTGGAGTTGAAGGCCGCCGGTCGGCTCTGATGCTGCCTGCGCGGGCAGCCGAGGATCAGCCCGCGACGAGGCGCGGGGTGCCCGCCTCATACTCGACGAGATCACCGGTCGCGCCTTGTCGATACGCCCGCCCGCCGACCACCAGCATGTAGATGAGGAAGATCGCGAGGGCGGCGGCGCCGATACCGATCTTGACCGGCCATGGCAATGCCCACCCGGTGACGAACCCTTCGACGAGCCCTGCCAGAAGAAGCGCGAAGATCAACCCCATGGCGACGGTCGCGAGTGCTCGCCCCTCCGCGGCCAATGCTTCTCCGCGCGAACGTCGTCCCGGTGCGACCCAGGCCCAGAAGACGTGCAGGCCTGCGGCGGCCGCGACGAAGATGCAGGTCATCTCGAGCATGCCGTGCGGAAGGATGTAGAGCACCATGAGGTCGGCCTTGTCGTGCGCTGCCATCACTGCGCCTGAGGTCCCGAGCCCGATCGCGTTCTGCACGAGCATGTAGACCGGCCAGATCCCGGTGACGCCGAAGAGCACGCACTGCATCGCGATCCAGGCGTTGTTGGTCCAGACCATGCCCATGAACACGGCGGCGGGATTCTCCGTGTAATAGCCGGTGAACTTCTCGTCGGCGTACTGTTCGAGCGCGGCAGGCGGGCCGAGGGTCGCCACGAGTGCGGGGTCGCTCGCGATCCAAGCAGCGGTACCGACTGCCACAGCGATGAATGAGATCGCGATGACAAGCGTCGTCCAGCGCAACCGGTAAAGCGCGGCCGGAAGCTGAAGCCGGAAGAAGCGTCCGGTCTGGGTCAGGATGCTGTCGGATGCCCCGGTGAGACGAAGCCGTGCGCGAACCAGGATGGTCGACAGGTACGCTCCCTGCGGCGAGTCGCCGACCGAGGTCTTCAGCTCTGCGAGGTCTGCGGAGGCCGCGCGATACCGCACGATCAACTCGTCCACCCCGGCGCCATCGAGACGGGCGCGGCTGAGTTCGTCCAGCCGCTCCCATTCGGCGCGGCGTGCATCAGTCAGCGCATCGGCATCCACCTGATTTACTGTACTCATGTCTGTCCCGATCGACGTCTCCGACGAGGTGCTGTCCGGCGAAGCCGTCGCGATCGACGTGCAGCCCGTCGGCTTCCTGCTGCGGGCACTCGGTGCCGCGATCGACATGCTGCTCGGATACGGCGTCCTCATCCTGTGGATCTTCCTGAGCATCTGGCTCACGGACGCCGGTGTACTCGACGAAGCCACCAGCCGGATCGCCATGGTGGCATCGCTCGTCGTGAGCTTCGTCGTGCTGCCGATCACGATGGAGGTCGCACTGAAGGGACGCAGCCTCGGAAAGCTCGCGGTCGGAGGGCGAATCGTGCGCGTGGACGGCGGCGCTGCCGGATTCCGCCACGCATTCATCCGTGCGCTTCTCGGAGTGCTCGAGATCTACATGACCTTCGGTGGCATCGCCGTGCTCACCGGCGCCTTCAATACGCGTTCACAACGGCTGGGCGACCTGGTTGCGGGGACGTACAGCCAACGCGTCCGCACGCCCGCGCTCCCCTCGCACGTCCCCGTGCTCCCGCCGGCACTCGCCGGTTGGGCGCAGATCGCAGACGTTGCCCGTCTGCCTGATCGGCTCGCGCGTCGCATCTCGCAGTTCCTTCAGAGCGCACCGCGCATGATCCCCGCAGCGCGAGCCCGCGTCGCGCACGACCTGCTCACCGAGGCGACGCCCTTCGTCTCGCCCCTGCCTCCTACGCCACCTGAGTTGACGCTGATCGGGATCACGGTGCTCCGCCGGGAGCGTGAGCGCAGGGCGCTCGAGAACGCCGATCGGCGCGCCGAACGACTCAGCGGTCGGCGCGTCGGCGTCTGAGACCGCTGACCGGAACCGACGGGTCATCGACCGGCCGGCGCCTGGGCGTCATGAACGCCTCCGCGTCACTCAGTAGCGGTAGTGCTCGAGCTTGTAAGGGCCGCCGACCGGTACCCCGATGTACGCCGCCTGCTCCTCGCTGAGAGTGGTCAGCTGCACTCCCAGGGCGCCGAGATGGAGACGTGCGACCTTCTCATCGAGGGGCTTGGGCAGGACGTGCACGCCGGTCGGGTATGCCGCGACGTTCGTGAACAGCTCGAGCTGCGCGAGCACCTGGTTGGTGAACGACGCACTCATCACGAACGACGGGTGTCCGGTGGCATTGCCGAGATTCATCAGACGCCCCTCGCTGAGCACCAGGACACTGCGCCCGCCGGGCATGCGCCACTCGTGGACCTGCGGCTTGATCTCGACCTTCTCCACGCCCTCGAGCGCTTCGAGCCCCGCCATGTCGATCTCGTTGTCGAAGTGGCCGACGTTCGCGACGATCGCGAGATGCTTCAGCGCCTGCAGGTGCTCGGTCGTCACCACATCGCGGTTGCCGGTGCCGGTCACCACGATGTCGACCTCGCCGGCAACGTCGATCAGCCGCGCGACCTGGAATCCGTCCATGGCGGCCTGCAGAGCGCAGATCGGGTCGACCTCGCTCACGATGACCCTGGCGCCCTGGCCCCGCAGAGCCTCGGCAGCGCCCTTTCCGACATCGCCGTAGCCGCACACGAAGGCGACCTTGCCACCGATGAGCACGTCGGTCGCGCGGTTGAGCCCATCGGGGAGCGAGTGACGGATGCCGTACTTGTTGTCGAACTTGCTCTTGGTCACCGAGTCGTTGACGTTGATGGCGGGGAAGAGCAGATCGCCGGTGGCGGCGAGCTCGTACAGGCGGTGCACACCGGTCGTCGTCTCCTCGGTGACGCCGATGAGGCCGGCTGCGAGCTTCGTCCAGCGATCAGGTGAAGCCGTGAGCGATCCGCGCAGGAGGTCGAGGACGATCGTGTACTCGTGCGTGTCGGCGTCGGTCGCCGTCGGCACCGCACCGGCTTTCTCGAACTCGACACCCTTGTGCACGAGCAGGGTTGCATCTCCCCCATCGTCGAGGATCAGGTTGGGCCCGTCGAAGCCCGTCGACGACCAGTCGAAGATACGATCGGCGCAGGCCCAGTACTCCTCGAGCGTCTCACCTTTCCAGGCGAAGACGGGAACACCGGCGGGCGCATCGATCGTGCCATCGGGGCCCACGACGACGGCCGCTGCTGCCTCGTCCTGCGTGGAGAAGATGTTGCAGCTGGCCCACCGCACCTCGGCACCGAGTGCCACGAGCGTCTCGATGAGGACTGCGGTCTGCACCGTCATATGCAGGGAACCCGCGATCCGGGCTCCCCTCAGCGGCTGCGCCTCGCCGAACTCCTCGCGGAGCGCCATGAGTCCCGGCATCTCATTCTCCGCAAGTCGCAGCTGGTGACGGCCGGCTTCGGCGAGGGAAAGGTCGGCGACGCTGTGCTCGAGCTCAGGCATCTTGTCATTGTTCCATCCTGTTGAAGCCGATACAGCTTGTGTTCAGAAGCGAATCGCGTCGATCACTTTCACTCGCAGCGCGACGAGTGCGGGGATGAATCCCGAAACCGCGCCGACGATCACCGAGGCGATGAGTCCGACCAGCGCCGCCCGCATCGGGAACGGCGGGATGTCCTGGATCCCGTAGAACATCGAGGTGACGACCCACTCCGAACGCAGCACCGCGACGACGATCGCGATCCCGATCACACCGGCGACGGTCGTCGCGACCAGGCTCTCCAGGAACACCGAGAAGAAGACCCGCCCCGAGCTGGCACCGAAGGCTCGTCGGACACCGATCTCCCGCACGCGCTGACGCATCGCGACGAGTTGGATGTTGATCAGACTGAGCGCACCGAGTGCGAGGATCAGCGCGGCGATGCCCCCGGTGACCATCTCGAACGTGGCCTGAGCATCCAGAGCTCCCGGTTGCGCAGCCCAGTCTGACCTGTTCACGGTGACCGTCTGCCCCGCGGGCAGGCCTGCGCGCAGGTCCATCGCCAGCACGGGCGCGATCTGATCCACCTGAGTGGGACCGACCCAGATCTCGTACTGCGTGGTCGAGTCCTTCGGCAGCGCATCGACACGAGCTCGGTACGCGTCGTAGAGCAGGTCGACGCGCAGCTCCTCGTCGCCGAATCCCTGACGCGGGGTGATGCCGATGACCTGGTAGGTGCCCCCTGCCGGGCCGGTGATCGACACGGTCGGATGCTGCGTCAACGACACTCGTCCGAGACGGTCCCAGAGCGCCTCCGTGATCACCACCGGAGGCGCCATCGCTACGATGTCCGAGTCGAGGAACCAACGCCCCTCGAGAAGCTGCTCGCGGTGGATCTGCGAGAACGCGGGGTCCATCACACGCGCCGGAACCTTGGTGATGCCCTCAGGCAGCTGCACATCCAGCACCACGCCCTGCGAGATCCGCGCCGTATGGCTGAACCCGAACCGTTCGGACGCGCGGCTGAAGCGCTCATCGAACTCGTCGGCGTCGACCGGTGTCCCGTCGTCGCTGCTGACCGCCACCACGACCGTGGCCGCTCGCCCGCCCCACCGGTCCGACTGCTCGGCCTGGAACTGTCGCTGGTACTCCGAGATGGCCACCACAGCGGTGAGCGCGCCCACCGAGACCGCGATCCCGATCAGGCTGAGCAGCACCCGCAGCTTGTGCACGCGGATCTCCGCCCACGCGTCCGCGAGCGCGCCGAGGAATCCGGTCATGAGACGCCCTCCGGCGATGCCGAGGGCACCGAAGCTGCGAGGGTCGAAGCCTCGAAAGCACGACTGAGGTCGGCGGTCTCCAGCCGACCCGCGTCCAAACGGTAGTGCCGGCGCGCACGCGCGGCGACGTGGAGGTCATGGGTGATGGTGACCAGCGCGGCATCCGTCTCGGTGGCGACCTCGTCGAGGAGGGACATGACGGATGCTCCGGTGTCGATGTCGAGCGCGCCCGTCGGTTCGTCCGCGAGGATCAGGACGGGCTTGCGCACCAGAGCCCGTGCGATCGCGACACGCTGCTGCTCACCGCCGGAAAGCTTGTCGGCGATCTGCTCGACTCGATGTCCGAGGCCGACACGGCCCAGCATGTCTGCGGCGATCTGGCGCCGGTTCCAGAACATCCGCCCCTTGGCGTGGCCGAGCGGCATCATCACATTGTCGAGCGCCGTGCGCCCCGGCAGCAGGTTGAACTGCTGGAACACGAAGCCGACGTTGTCTCCGCGCAGACGATCGAGCCGCCCTGACCGCATCCGGCGCACCTCACGCCCCTCGAAGGCGACCGTTCCCGAGGTGGGCGCATCCAGCATCCCGAGGATGTTGAGCAGGGTCGACTTGCCGGATCCCGACCGTCCGACGATCGAGACGTGATCCCCTGCCCCGACCTCGAGGGTGACGCCGCGGAGGATCTCCAGCCGTGAGTCGTCGGCCAGGAGGACGCTCTTGGAGACGTCCTCGAGTGAGACGAGGCTCACCAGCTCATCCCGCTGTCACACTGCTCCACGCCAGGGGACACCTCGTAGCAGAATTCCTCGACCGGAGCGACGAACCCCGGAACGAACTGACGGATGCTGTCGCCCTCGGCCAGTCCCTCCGTCACCTCGACCATGACGCCGTCGTTCACTCCGAGCGTGACCGCCCGCTCCTCCGGATCGGTGCCGTCCCCGGCATCCACCCAGACCTTGCCCGAACCCGCACCGCCCTGGACCGCGGTGACCGGGATCACGAGTGCATCGTCGACCTGACCGAGAGCTAGATCCATCGTCGCGGGGAGACCTGCGAACACGGTCTGATCGGCCGGGATCGCGCAGCGCACGTTCGCTGTGCCCTCCGCGGTCACCTGCACGCCCACCCCGGTGCAAGCGAACGGCGCAGGGCCTCCGGTGATCGTGACCGTCGCCTCAGTGGGAGCGTTTACGAGTCGGTACAACTGCACGGGGTCGACGGTCGCGAGCAGGTGGTAGCGCGACGGGGTCAGCTTGTACGTCTCAGTGCCGACGGTCGTCGCCTGTCCCTTGACGATCGCGAATTCCGAGACGTCGCCTGCCTCGGGGGCCAGCACATCGATGTCCTTGCGCGGGTCGTCCTGACGGACCGTGTAGAGCTTCTGGCCCGCGGCCACCGTCGCGCCCTCCCCCACATGCACCGCGAGAACCGCGCCGTTGAGCTCGCTGCGAACGGTGTAGGCCTCGTCGCGCGCCACGTTGCCGCTGAGGCTCAGCGCGTTCACCACCTGGCCACGCTCCACCAGCACCGCGGGGTCGGCGATGCCCGATTCGGGGCTGACCACGCTCTCCGCGCGATCCGGGAAGAAGGCGATCTTGACGAGTGCGGCAGCGCACGCGCCGAACACCAGTACGAGAAGCAGGGGGAAGATCCAGCGACGCCAGACGATCACGAGTGCCTTTCCGGCCGCGCCGCCCTGGCACGCCTGCGGTCAGCGTATCCAGAGATCGAATTCTCTTCAGGCGCTCGAGACCGCGTGTCGGGGCAAACGCTGTCAGGCGCGGAGCGCCTCGTGACGCACGACGAGCCAACCGGTGGGGACCGAGAGTCGGTCCGCGTGCGGTGAGCACAGATCATGCGCCTGAGGATCGTTCGCGGCGCCGAGCGGGCCGAGCGCCGCCATCTGGTCGCCATAGTCGTAGGTGAGGGTGGCCACGGCCTCTCGCGCGCAGCCGACCTTCGAGCACAGTCGTCCGTCCATCTCCGTCAGCGTACGACGCACACCGGTCGGCACCTCGGAGGCCGCGCCGCGCGAGCCCGGTACCGCCTAGACTTTCGTCATGCCTCGTCGCCGCGCCACTCACGCCTCCGCGGCGCCTCGGCGCGGTGCACGACACGGGCGACACGGGCGTCTAGGCCGCAGCGAGGTCGTGCGTCCACCGCTGGCCCCGCTCGATGGTCGTATCGACAGGTTCGACCTCACGGTCGGCACGGCCGTCGAATTCCTCCGCGGAACCTGGCCCGAGTTGCAGGACGTCAGGTTCGAGATCGGCGCGATTCCTGGATTCGACGCGACCGAGGAGGTGCCGCGCTGGCACCTCGACCGGAAGAACCAGCGCATCGTGCTGTTCCGGCTTCCCATCGAGCGTCTTCTGCCTCCGGGTCACGACGATGCAGCCCACCGTCGGATGGCGATCGAGAGCGCGGTGTTCCGGGCGGCTGCGGAGTACGTCGGCCGTGAGCCGTGGGATCTCGGCCACGACCACTGACCCACCGCCCCCTGTGAGCCCGCACGCTCGTCAGGGATAGACCGTGATGGCCTTTTCGACGCCGCCGCTCGCCTGCACCGGCAGCACAGCGAGTGCTCCCTGGGCGGTGAGCGTCACAGCTGCATGCACTGGACCGGTCGTGCGCATCCGATAGGTCGTGTCGGGCTCCACTTCGATCCCGCCGGATTCTCCTGCCGCCACGACGACCTCCTGCGGCTTGCCACCGTCGAGGGACTCGATCGAGACCGTCGCCTCCTGGCCCGAGGTGTTCGCCAGCTGCAGCCTGGCATCAGTCCCGTCGGGCACGGCGAACACGACTTCGGCATCGATCTCCGGCGCCGGCGTCACCCAGGCGAAGTCCGACCCGAGCCCGAACCCATCCTGCTGCCGGATCCCCCCGACGAGCGGGACATCGGATTCGACTTCCACGGTGTACCGGCCGGGAGCCAGGCCGCTGAGCGACACCTGGGTCGGCAGATCGGCATCGACCGGAACCGTGAACTCGTCGACCGCCGCTGTCGAGCCCTCTGCCCGCACGCGCACCTGCACCCGGGCATCAGCGCCAGGAGAGAGCACCCGCAGAACGGCCATCTCCGCATCGTCGCCGACGGCGGGGAACGCCTGCACTCCGGTGAAGACGAGCTTCTGCTGCGGACCGGCGACGGCGTCCTGAAGGTCGATGCCTGCGGGGTCCAGCACGCGCACGAGCGAGGACTGGAGGACGGCTCTGACCGGGGCGCCGACCGCGCTCACCTTGACGACGGGGGCCTCGCTGCCTGCGGCGACCGACGTCAGCGCGAGCCCGACCTGAGATCTGGCCGGAACGATCACCGTGCGGGCACTCCGGGCGGTGCCGTATACCGAGAGCGTCACGGTCGAAGGGACCTCTGCTGCGTTCGTCAGGATCACGATGTCTTCGGTGCCGGTGTCGGTGCTCCCACCGACGAGCCACGAGTCAAGTCGCGGCACACCGCAGGGCAATGCGGCATATCCCGCGAGATCGTCCGCGGCGATCGTGACGGATTCGGCGCCGGCGATCAATGGCGTCTGGCGCCCGTCGACCTCGCCGGTGAGCACCTGGACGTCGCCGCCATCCCCCAGATCCGGCGCAGCCAGGCCCTCGGACTTCGGGGCTCCAGACGTGCCGCCGTCGGTGATGCTCGGCGTCGCCGCGGAGAGCATGTTCAGTGGAGTCGACAGATCGCGACCGAGAGCTCGAAGATCCCCGTTGCAGACGAGAACGCTGTCTCCGGGAACCGGTGTGACCTCGACCTGGGCCGGATCGTGGCGGACTGTCGGCCAGGGAGCGTGAACCGCAGTCGCGACGCCGACCACGCAGGCAGCGATGACGGCGACGCCGGTGATGACTCTGGCGCCGGTCGCTGCCACCTTGAATGCGCGTGTCCCGCTCATCGGTCCTCCTCCACATCCGGCCTGGATGACTCATCAGCGTCGTTCGACCGGGCTGTGTCGACCGTCTCGGGTGCGGCATCAAGCGCAGGCGAGGGCTCGGCGATCGGGGCCAGTGCCTCATCGGTCAGAGCCGGCGTGTCCTGAGGATCCTCCATCGTGCCGATCGGATCGTCCTGGACGGATTCGATGTCTTCCGCGTGACGAGGAAGAACCATCGGCTCCTCCGGCGCTCGGCCGACGATGCGAGACTGTGCGCGTGCTGCTCGACGTGATGCGCGGGTCGGAATCGACAGTAGAAGGGCAGCGAGCACCGCCATCAGCTGAACAGTGACCACGAGACGGGCGGTGCCCTGCTGGGTCGCGCTCAGCGACGGCGGGTCTGCGACCTCGGCCTCCAGACGCCAGAGCACGCCGCGATCGGTGGTACCCGCATGCACGAGTCCGGCACGCTCATCGATGGAGGCGACCGCTGCGGTGCGGAGCGCGCGAGCCTTGTCTCCTTCACCCGGCACCTGAGCGACCAGGACGTAGCTGATGCCGTTCGCTGCCAGCTCGCCAGGAGCATCGAAGTCACGGGCGGAGAGGAGGTCCACCGACAGGGTGGATATGTCCGCGCCCTGGGGCTGACCGGCGGTGGAGATCATGGTCGACTGCGAGCCGAGAGTCTCGCTGGCGCCCCACGCCACCTCGGCTGCCAGCCCCCCGTCGTTCTGCGGGGTGAGCACGAGAGTCGCGATCGGCTTATCCCCTGCGGCCTGTGCCGCGACGTACGCCGGCAGCGTGGATTCGGGACCGTTCGTGAGGACGGAACGCCCCAAGTGCATCGCGGTGAGCGCGGGAACCGCACAGACCGCCAGAGTGAGGGCCGCCGCGACCGCGGCGAACACGCGCAGCCGCGGCATCGTGAGAGCCGTGTCGAGAGTGACGAGCGCCGCACCGACCACGCCGACCCAGGCCAAGCTGAGACCGGCCCCCGGCCAGATCGCCACCGGGGTCCCCTGTGCGAAGCTCACCGTGACGCCGACCGCGAGGAACGCGGTAGCCAGGCCGGCCATTGCGACCACGAGCAGAGTGATCCCCGCGCGCCACCGCGGTGCGACGGCCGCTCCGAGAGCGAGCACCGCAACCGGAGCGCACAGCAGTGGCGCCCAGGCCGCGACCGGCTCGGGGATGAACGTCGCCCAGCCGGCGAGATCCGCCGTCGGGAATCCGGTGGCGAGGGCCAGGCGTCCCGCGGCATCAGCTGCCGCCTGCGGTCCGGCCCAGATCAGGCCGGGGTCGCCGAGCAGTGCGAGCGGAGTGCCGTGCGCGAGCTGCCAGAAGACGAGCGGGGCGAACAGCGCGATCGTCGGCACCGGCAGCCACAGCAGGCGACCTGCGCCTCGGAACTGGGCGGTGCCGAGCACGATGCCCAGAGCGATGATCCAGAGCAGCGCGAGCGCGGGCGCCAGAGACGGAGCGCAGGCGATGACGGCAGCCAGGAGCAGTGACGCGCTTCCGGCGGCGCCCCAGGAACGGTGCGCGACCACGGCGCTGTGGAACAGCCACGGGAGCAGAAGATGCACCAGCACGGCGGCCGGGCGTGCGTCGACGAGCGCAGTGAGGAAGGTCGGGGCGAGTGCCCAGGCCACACCGGCGAAGATCCGTAGACCCTCGCGATCAGTCACGCGGGTCGCGGCGAACCACCCGCCGAGGACCGCGAGCGGAAGAGCGAGAATCCAAAGGAGCACGATCGAAAACGATGGCCCGGCCGGCCAGAGCGATCCCAGCACGGCCACAACAGCGGCGAAGGGATCGGCGGGTCCCACGAGGTCGAGGGCTATCCCGCGCATGCCCCAGGCTGCATCACCCCAGAGCGCGGCGACAGTCTGACGAAGGGGCAGCAGACCACCACCACCGAGCGCCGGCCACGCCAGCAGGCTCGTGAAGGACGCGATGCTGACGACCAGCGCCGCAAGCACTGCCCAGGCTCCGCCTCCGGAGAAGAAGCGCAGTTCGCTGACGGCGCCCCCTTCGCTGCCGTGTCCGTCATCCAGACGCCGTCGCAGGTCCGAGGATGTCACCCGCAGCGGCGCGATACTCGCCCACGTCGATGTGCGGAACGCCCGGATCCTCGCGCGCGAGCGGGCGACCGCCCCCACGCGGAACATCGCGGCGAGCGCGGCTCCCCATTCGGGGAAGACCGCTTCCGGTCGCTTCCCGACGAGGTGGGTGATCGAACGCCAGAGCGCGAGCGGAAGCAGGCTGAGCCAGTGCAGCGGCACGGCGACGGCGGGAGCGTATGCGAGGCGCCGGTGCAGCTGAGCGAGACGGGTGACGTACGCTCTGCGCGACCGTCCGGTCGGCAGTGCGGCCGGGCCGCCTGGCGCAGCGGAGATCCGCGCACTCGGGGCGAGAACGACCCGGCCGCCGCCGAGCCGGGCGCGCACGCCGAGGTCGAGTCCCTCATCGGCACCGGCGAGAGCCGGATCGAGGCGCAGAGCATCGCGAACCTCTCCCCGGATGAGGATGCCACGCACATCAGAGCCGAGCGCGTCATCCGAGCGGTCGTGCTGACCCTGATCGAGTTCCCCTGCCGCGAGTTCGACGGAGCGGCCCAGCGCCGTCATGCTGACTCCGAGCGAGACGATCTCACGATCATTGTCGGTGGCTACGAGCTTGGGGGCGATGATCGCTGCAGAGGGCGAACGCTCAAGCGTCGCTCGCAGGCGTTCCAATGCCCTCGGATGCGGGGCGGTGTCCTGAGCGAGCAGCCAGATCGCCGATCCCTCCGACACCCGCGGCCTGGCGAGATCGACTGCCTCGGCGAACGACGTCGTCGCTCGTGCCTCGATGATCCCCTCGACCGTGCTCGCGACTGTCTCGCTGTCGCGCACGGACGACGCATCGCCGCAGATGACCAGCGTCACGGCTTCCGCCGGTGCGGTCTGAGAGCGCACGGCTTCGAGAGTGCTGAGGAGTTGCGCGCGGGACGATGATCCAGTGCGCGCGACGATGATGGCGTGAACTCGGGCTGGCATGACGTCGTCAGCCTATGCGCGTGAAGGTCGGCACTGGAGCACCGGACGCGGCGCGCCCGCGAAGCCATGCGACCTCGGTGGATTCAGCTCGAAACAGCCGACTCAGCTCGCGCGACGCTTGAGCTTGCGGCGTTCGCGTTCGGAGAGCCCGCCCCAGATGCCGAACCGCTCGTCGTTGTTGAGCGCGTACTCGAGGCATTCGCCCCGCACGTCGCAGGTCGTGCAGATCCGCTTCGCATCCCTGGTGGATCCGCCCTTTTCAGGGAAGAACGCCTCAGGGTCTGTCTGCGAGCAGAGCGCATCGCTCTGCCAGGCGAGAGCGTTGTCGTCGTCCGTGGCGTCGGTGCGCCGCACCCCGGGGACACCGAGGTTGATCGGATCGACGAACCAGTTCTCCGGTACGTCTGAACGGTAACCCGTCATCTCGATCTCCAACCCTGTCTCCGCCCCCCGGCGGGCCGTGCTCATGACTAATTACACCCGTGTCATTCGCTCCGGTCAAGTCGCGGATCGTAAACCCTCAAGGGACTCTTTAAAGTTCTTGAGCCGCCATCGGCGTGTCGCGCTCCCCCGACAACGCTGGGCTCAGCGGCCAGGACCGGCGACGAAGACCTCGCCCACACCCGACACCGTGATCGACGACTCCGTCGCATCGGCGAAGGCCACGGCGCCGACCGCGAGTGCGAGCCTCTCGCCCTCGACCGAGGTGACGGTCACCTCGCCGGCGGTCGCGAGCACCATCGTCGGCCCGGAGACCTCGAGCGTGAGCGGTGCACCGTCGAGGACGACCCGCTCGAGCGCGAAGTCGGGCACGGGCACCGGGTACGTCGTGACCGCTCCATCCCCCGCAGCGCGAAGCACAGGCACTTCGCCGGGAGTGGTGTCCAGAATCGCGAGCAGCTCAGGGACGTCGATGCGCTTGGGAGTGAGACCACCACGCAGCACGTTGTCGCTCGCCGCCATGATCTCGACGCCGAGCCCGGAGAGATACGCATGCAGCAGGCCGGCGCGCAGGAACACTCCCTCGCCCCGCTCCAGCACCACGTGGTTCATGAGCAGGGCGACGACGACACCCGGATCCCCCGGATAGGTCTCGGCCACTCCCGCGATCGCACCGAGGGTCGAGCTCCACTCTCCGGCGCCGGCCTGCCGAGACGCCGCCACGACTGCGGCGATGATCTCGTCGACCTCGCTCTGCGCCTCTCCCCCGAGCAGCCAGCCGATCACGCCCCGGAGCGCGTCTCCGTCGGCCCTCAGCTGCTCCTTCAGCCGTGCGACACCGTCGTTGTCGTCGAGCGCATCGAGCAGTGCGAGCGTGTCGGCGACGGGACGCAGCCCGCTCAGCGATTCGAATCGCTCACTGAGCGCCACGAGAAGTTCCGGCTTGTGGTTGTCGTCCCGATAGTTGCGCTGCGGATCGTCGGCTTCGAGAGCGCTCTCCCGCGCCCAGCCGGCACGCGCCTGCTCGATCGTCGGGTGCACCTGGATCGAGAGCGGACGACCTGCCGCGAGGAGTTTGAGCAGGTACGGGAGCGTGCCGCCCGTGAACTGGTCGAGGGTGCCACCACCGGCGACATCGGCCGGGTCTCCGGGGTGGTCCCCGAACCAGACCTCCGCCTCCGGCGCACCGGTCGGTGTGCGCCCTTCGAGTCCGGCGAGAAGAGAGTCCGACCCCCAGGCGTAGTCGCGGGGCGTGTTCGTGAGGCTCAGCAGCATGCCACCAGCGTAGAGCCGCACTGAGGCGTTCAGCGACGCTCCGAGCGCAGAGCGGTAGCCTGAACGCGATGGCCCAGTACACGAAGCATCCGGTGTCTGCCCCGCCCACCGCGCCGGAGCGCGAGTCGACGGGGCATCTGATGCTGCGCGGCTATGTGATCCTCGTCCTCTTCGTGACGTTCGCGCACTCCGCGGTGTACAACCTGCTCGGCATCGAAGGCGCCGCGATCACGCTCGCCGTCTTCACCCTCGCCACCCTCGGCATGGGCATCCCGATGCTCGCCCGCAACCGCCCGCAGCCGTTCCGCTGGCGCCGTCTGCCCTGGACAGCTCTCGGTTACGCGACCTTCGCACTCGTATCGGTCGCGTGGTCGCAATGGCGCGAACCGACGGTCATCACCTGGTTCCTGCTCGCATCCGTCACGGTCAACGGTCTCTTCATCGCCCACGTGCTCACCTGGCATGAGATCGTGCGGGCCCTGTCGTCGGCGTTCAAGTGGATCCTCGGGCTCTCGCTGGCGATCGAGCTCTGGGTCTCACTGGTGCTGCACGGGCCCCTGCTCCCCAACTTCGTCGCCCTCCCCGACGGCAAGATCGACCCGCAGTGGTACTGGGTGCGCGACAACCTGTTCGACGGCGGCCGCATCCAGGGCATCGTCGGAAACGCGAACCTCCTGGCGATCATCTCCCTCTTCGCGATCATCACCTTCGGAGTGCTGTTCGCCGCCAGGGCGCGCTGGCGCACCACTCTCGCCCTGTGGATGCTCCTCGCCGCGTACTTCCTGTTACGTACGGCATCGGCGACCGCGCTCGCGTGCGCAGCAGCGGTCGCCGTGGTCCTCGCGGTCGCCCTGCTGATGCGGCGAGCGCGCACGCCCGGCGCACGCACCCGCATCTACGTGGTCGCGATCGGGGGCACCGTGATCGCGGCTCTCGGGGTCTGGCTACTTCGCGAACCGTTGCTCGGCCTCCTCGGCCGCAGCTCCGACCTCACCGGGCGTTCGGACAAGATCTGGACGAAGGTCCTGGCGCGCGCCGGTGAGCATCCGATCTTCGGCAACGGGTTCTCGAGTCCGTGGATCCCGACCGATCCCGCCTTCGACGAGTGGATCACCGATCACGGCATCACCGTGTTCCACGCCCACAACATGTGGCTGGACGTGCTGCTCCAGCTCGGCGTCGTCGGGGTCGTGCTGATGGCCGTCGTGTACGGCACTCTGCTGTGGCGCTCGTGGTTCTTCGCCGTCGACCGACCCCGATGGGACCTCGACGGCGAGCGGCCGTTCTCGCCGCTCACCCTGCTTCCCAGCCTGTTCACAGTGGTCCTGCTCGTGCAGGGCTTCTCCGAGTCGACGCCGATCATGCTCTGGGGCTGGATGCTGGTGGTGCTCCTGTCGTTCAAACTCAAATCCGTACCGCTGGTCGGCGTCGGTGAGCGCGACCTCCTGTTCGAACGCGGTGCCCGGCAGCGGCGGGTGCCGTGACGACGGCAGGTCCGATGGTCCGCCTGCTCGGATCGGTGGAGCTCGCTCGGGCGTTCACCCTCGCCGTGCTCGCCGCGGTGTTCGGGTCGTATGCGATCCGGCAGATGACGTCGACCGTCACCCTGGCGGCGATCGTCACTCTCCTGTGTCTGCTCGGCGCTGCGATCCTCTGGGTGCGCCGGGAAGAGCTCTCGCTGCTTCGGATCGCCCCGTCATCGCTGCTCGCCTTCCTCGCGTGGGCGCTCGTGAGCGTGATCTGGACCACCGACAAGTCCGACACCCTGTTCGGCTGGATGTCGCTGTTCGGCTACGCGTTCCTTGCCATCACCATCGGTCACATACGTGACACGCTGCAGACCGTTCGAGCGATCGGAGACACCCTCCGTGTGCTCCTTGCTGCCTCACTCGGTGTGGAGATCCTGTCCGGCATCCTGCTCGACCTGCCGTTCACGTTCCTGGGGATCCAGGGGAACCTCGCGGCGGGCGGTCCGATCCAGGGCATCTTCGGCAGTCGGAACATGCTCGGCTTCATCGCGGTCATCGCGCTGATCACGTTCGTGATCGAATGGCGCACGCAGTCGGTCAACGCCCCTCTCGCGGTCGTCTCAATCGGGCTGGCCGCGTTCCTCGCAGTGCTCTCCGCCTCACCGACGGTAGTCGTTCTCGCCGGCGCCGTCGGTGTCGTCACGGTGGCGCTCACGATCGTGCGCCACGCACCTCCGGAACGGCGCGCACTCGTGCAATGGATGCTCGGCATCGTCGTCGCCCTCGCCCTCTCGGCAGCGTTCGCGCTGCGCCACCAGATCATCGCCATGCTCGATGCGGGCTCCGACTTCTCCCTCCGCGGGTCGCTCTGGAACACGATCCTCGACTTCGTCGCCGTGAAGCCGGTGCAGGGCTGGGGGTGGTTCGGCGACTGGGCGCGTGGCGAGTACCCGTTCACGTACATCAACTTCCAGCTGGACGACCGTCACCAGAGCGCGCTCAACGCTTTCTTCGACGTGCTGTTGCAACTCGGCGCGGCAGGGCTCGTGCTGTTCCTGCTTCTCGGGGGTGTCGCACTGATCCGCTCGTGGCTGGTGGCGAGCATGCGACGATCGGTCGTCTATGCCTGGACGCCGATCATGCTCGTGACGTTGGCCGTCGACTCGATGTTCGAGAGCTTCACGCTCGTGGGCGCCGGCTGGTTCATGCTCGTGCTGTGCGCACTGCGCGCCGGTCAGTCGCGCTCCTGGCGCGAGAACATCGACGCGGCACAAACGGGTGCGATCCCGACGTTGCGTCCGCAGGAGTGACCGACCATCCGCCGAGCGGCGCAGGATCCGCGCCGGCAGCTCAGCGGAGTGAGCTCAGTTTCTCCGCCCAGGTGATCGCGTCACGCACACCGTCATCGACAGAGCGTTCGGCACGCCAGCCCAGCAGTCCGGCCGCGCGGCCGACGATGGCGAAGGCACCGGCCTGGTCTCCGGGGCGGCGAGCGGTCTCGATCACCGGGAGCGTTTCACCGGTCACACGCTCGAACGCCGCGACGAGCTCGCGGACCGTCACGCCGTCTCCCGTACCGATGTTGATCACCTGATAGGGCTCGTCGGGCGTTGCGACCTCGTCGAACCGCTGCACGGCCGCGACATGTGCGAGCGCGAGGTCCCAGACATGGATGTAGTCGCGGAGACCGGAGCCGTCGCGAGTCGGCCAGTCGGTGCCTGTTATCGCGAAGCGCTCACCCGCTGCGTAGGCCTGCATGATCTTCCCGAGTGCATGCGTGGGCACCGGGTTCTGCAACCCGGTACGCAGCTTCGGGTCTGCGCCGATCGGGTTGAAGTAGCGGAGCGCGATCGCCCGGAAATCTCCGTTCGACGCCGAGTCCTTCAGGATCTGCTCGACCATCGCCTTCGTCGTGGCGTACGGGCTGGCAGGCTCCAGGGGGCTGCTCTCGTCGGCGCCCTCTCCGCTCGCCCCCGCGTACACGGCCGCCGACGAGCTGAACACGATGCGGGAGATGCCCGCATCACGCAGCCGCTGCAGCAGCAGGACGGTCTTGCCGACATTGGTTTCGTAGTACCCGAGTGGGTCGGTCACCGATTCGGAGACGACGATTCTGGCGGCGCAGTGCACGACCGCGTCGATGTTCGGGTGGTCTTCCAGCAGACGGTCGAGGACGGCAGCGTCGGCTATGTCGCCGACGTAGAGATCACGCCCTTCGCCGAACGCGCGAAGGCCCGTCGAGAGGTCGTCGAGGAGCACGACCTCGATGCCCGCCTCGATGCACGCGGTAGCGACCGTGGATCCGATGTACCCGGCGCCGCCGGTGATCAATACCTTCATCGCTGCCAGTCTAGCCATCGGGCATCGGCACTCGAGGTGAGCCTCTCCGCAGATCCGAAGGTCACCCACGGTAGGCTACTCTCTGCTCGTCGTGCCCGGCGCTGTCCTTCGATAGGACCCGCGGCACCAACATCGGAGAACACCCCAGTGGCATACGTCTTGCAGCACGTCGTCTTCCCGGGTGGCGGCGACCCCGATGTGCTTCCGCTCTACGTCGACCTCGATTCGTGGCCCGTGACCGATGGTGCCCCGGCTCGAGACGCCGGTCATCTGAGATCAGAGGACATCCTCGGACGCCACGCGGCACGGATTCCGGCAGGGGGCACCGTTTCCCTCGGCACGTACTTCAACGGATTCCCCGCCGCCTACTGGCAGCACTGGACGAGTGTCCGCAACGTCGGCCTCACCGTCCGCTCCACGGGCCCCGTCACGATACGGGTGCACCGCTCGAACTCCGGCGGCGTCTCCCAGCAGGTCGCCACACGCCAGGTGGACGGCGAGGTGACGACCACCTTCGAACTCGAGCTCGCACACTACGACGACGGCGGCTGGATCTGGTTCGACGTCATCGCCGGAGATGCGCCGGCTGTCCTCGAAGGCGGAGAGTGGACGACCGAGCAGGCCCCGGTCCGCACGGGCAGAGCATCGCTGGGCATCACGACGTTCGACAAGCCCGACTACTGCGTGGAGACGCTGCGAACGCTTGCAGCGTCTCCAGAGGTGATGTCGTTGGTCGACCGAATCTTCGTCGTCGACCAGGGCACCAGCCTGGTCACCGCGCATGAAGGCTACGAGGTGGTCGCTGAGCGCCTCGGCGACGCCCTCGAAGTGATCCGACAGGACAATCTCGGCGGCTCCGGCGGGTTCGCCCGCGCGATGCAGGAGGCCCTGCGACGCCCCGAGAGCGAGTTCGTTCAGCTACTCGACGATGACGTCCGGCTGGAACCCGAGTCTCTGCGCCGCTCCATCGTGTTCGCCCAGTACTCGACGCAACCGCTGCTTGTCGGCGGTCATATGTTCGATCTGCTCCAGCGCTGCACTCTCCACGGCTGGGCCGAAGTGGTCGACGAGGTGCCCTTCGCCTGGGGCGACAGGCACCCGGATGAAATGCCGCACGACTTCGCTGTCGACAGCCTCCGTCGCTCGCCGTTGCTGCATGAGCGCATGGATGCCGACTACAACGGCTGGTGGATGTGCCTCATCCCGCTGCAGGCGATCCGCACCGTAGGGCTCGCACTGCCGGCCTTCATCAAATGGGACGACGCCGAGTTCTGTCTTCGCGCCGGAGAAGCGGGCTTTCCCACGGTCTCGATGCCCGGGGTGGCGCTGTGGCATGTGTCGTGGGTGAACAAGGACGACATGATCGACTGGCAGGCCTACTTCCATGCCAGGAATCGGATCGTCGCCGCACTCCTGCACTCGAACGCCCCCCGTGGCGGTCGCCTGCTCGTGCACAGCCGCCGGGTCGACCTCAAGCATCTGATGATGATGCAGTACTACCCCGTGGCGCTGCGGGCGAAGGCTCTGCAGGACGTGCTCTCCGGACCGACGCACCTGCAGCGAGATCTTGCGACGTCGATGCCCGCTGCACGCGCGCTCGCCTCCGACTTCCCGGAGACCGTCGTGCACCGTGACGACTCGACCATCCGGTCCCGGACCGGGCGCCGACTGTACGCCCAGGCTCCGTCGAGCCCCACCGGGATGAGGCTGCGGTGGTTGACGCTGTCCACACTCGTCTCGAACTGGGTCCGCCGTCCGGCATCGGAGAACGTCGCTCGACCGCAAGCGGAGTTCCGCAAGAACGACGCCCTCTGGTGGCGGCTCGGCGCCGTCGACAGCGCGCTCGTGGACACGGCGGACTCTTCGGGGAAGAACCTGTACATCCGTGACCGGCAGAAACACCGGCGGATGCTGCGCGAATCGGTCCGGCTGCACACCGAGCTGCGCCGCCGCTGGCCCGAACTGCAGAAGCACTATCGTGACGCGCTACCCGAGCTCGTCTCATCACCGTCCTGGCAGCAGATCTTCGAGGAGAAGGCATGACCGCGGCACCCGCTGCATTCGACCCGAACACGGCGACGATCGTCATCGTCACGTACAACCGATCTCATCTTCTCACCGGGTTGCTCACGAGCATCACCGCGATGGATCCGAAGCCCGGTCGCATCGTGATCATCGACAACGCCTCAGCCGACGACACCACCGACGTGGTGGAGTCCTTCCGGGAGGACATCGGCACCGAGATCGTCTACCGGCGGCTGGAGACCAACACCGGCGGATCCGGCGGCTTCAGCGAAGGAATGCGCACAGCCTACGATCTCGGCGCCGAGTGGATCTGGATGATGGATGACGACGTCGAGGTCCTCCCCGACGGACTCGCCAGGATGGGGTTCTGGACTCCGCGCTTCAAGAGCATCCAGGGGCGACGCTACGACTACGACGGCAGCGAGTTCTACTGGCAGTACCGAATCGCCGAGCGCATGGGCATCCCGATCCCGTTCGCGCCCTCCGGGTTCGACACCTCCGGCTACAAGGAGATGAACAGCGGATGCTTCGAGGGCATGTTCATCCACCGCTCGGTCGTGACGCAGATCGGTCTCCCCGATCCCCGCTTCTTCATCTACTGGGATGACCAGATGTACGGCTGGCTCGCCTCCCGCAGAACCACGGCCGTGATCGTCGACGAGTTCGTGCTGCGTCGCACACGGGAGATCAAGCAGTGGGACATGGGCATCCGCCACATGAACGCCTCCAGCAATGCGTACCGCTTCTACATCATGCGCAATCGCGCGTACATCAAGAACTACTACCGCATCCACGGTGTCTACAACCCTGTGCTGTTCGGTCTCGGGACGGCGATGACCTTCGGCAAGGAGCTCATCCGCCTCGTGTTCGTGGAGCGCACCGTGCGGGGCACCAGCAACCTCTTCCGCGGACTCAAGGAAGGCGGCCGACTGGGCCGCGATCGCTCCTGGCAGCCGATGGCTCCTCTGGAAGGATGAGGCCATGACCGATGAACCGCAGCCTGAGCTCCGCTGGGCTCCCCTGGAGCCGAAGCCGAAGAACCGGGGTCGAATCTGGTTGATTCTCGGCCTGATCGTGGCTGCATTGGTCATCGTCGGCGTGGTGCTGTTCTTCCTCCTCCCCCGGGGCGGGACGCCTGAGCCGACCGCATCTCCGTCGGCATCGCCAACGGAGAGCACGACTGCGACGCCGTCTGCCGAGCCAGAGCCCGACCCCTCGATGACCCCTGTCACCACTCCGCCCGCTCCTGCAGACCCGACGGTCGACGCTTTCCGCGGGCAGGTCCAGGGTTACCTCGACGACGCGCTCACCGGCCTCGACATCGTCTCCAAGTCCAGCGGCCAAGACGCTGTGGCAGTGGTGGATTCCCTCCAGGCCGACGCGCAGCGACTCTCCGGGTCCGCTCCTCCGTCGTCGATCGAATCGGAATGGAACGCTGCACTCAGCGACTACGCGGGGCGCCTGGCCGAGCTGCGGAGCGCAGCGGACTCCGGCAGCGGTGTCGCGGCAGCGATCGATGCCGCACGCACGTCAGCCGAAGCCCTACGCGAGACGGTCGGGCTCTGACCCGATCGACGTCACTCGAAGAGCTGGAAGCAGCAGGTCAGGCTTCCCCGGACTCGAGACGCCGCAGACGCTCTTCGTAGTGCGAGGCCAGTTCGAGGCGAAGCCGCGCACGCTCGTGTTCCAGCGTCGCTTTCGCGAGGGCGCTCTCCGAATCGGGCTCTTCGATCTCGAGCTGTGAACGAAGCCATTCGAAACGCTGCTCGAGCGCTGCGAGCTGTGGCGCGATGCGATCGAACTCGGAGCGCAGATACGAGAAATCTGCCTGATTTCCTCCGAGGCGGGCGTCGTAGTCCCGTTGTGCACGCTCGATGATCTCGCGCGCCTCCGCGAGACGCGTATCCACGCGCGCATCGACGCGCGCGTCCACTCGGGTCTCGACGGCAGCATCGAAGCGCCGACGGAATCGGTTCAGCATTGTGTCCTCAATCATTCGGGTGATTGGCGATGGTTCGGGTATTCAGTTCAACGGTGATACGAGATTCGACCGGAATCGATCCAGCTACGTACGAGCAGGGACTCGAGGTCGATACGGTGCTCGGCACCGACTGCGGACGGATCGCCGTAAGCGTGGTTCCAGGCCGTCTGATCCGGCGCGTCGACGAAGGAGAATCCGGTGGCATCGATCTCGGCATTCGGGAAGAGCCTCGTCGCGATCCAGAGCATCACGGTGCCGGTCGTCGCCCACTGCCCGCCTGCGCGGGGGTCGGCGCCCATCGCCTCGCCGAGCGGGAGCACGACCTCGCGGTTGGGCATGGTGACGATCCCGAGGTCGGCGGGCCAGAACTCGGGAAGTTTGGGATTCTCCCAGAGGAGACGCCCCGGCTCGACCATGAGGTACAAACGATCCGTGTAGTCAGCGAAGAACCAGGGCGTGGGCCGCACCCCTCGGTTGAAGACGATGACGTCCACCCTGCGTCCGACAGCGGCAGGCCCGTCGACATCGTCCATGCGGAACCCGTTGACTCGGATGACCAAGTCGGCGGAATCGATCCGCTCTGCACGCTCCGTCGACGCATCCAGCGGCTGATTTCCCACGACCGCGACCCGGCGGATGCCGTCCGCCGATCCGAAGGATGCCACGAGCGGACGAAGACGATCGTAGAAAGCGGCCTCGCCAGCCGTCGCTTGCTCGTCCGTGACGAGCTTCATTACGCGCCCCATAGATCCTCAGCCTAGGGCAATATGCCGGACGTACCGGAATAACGTTCTTGGCCGAGGAGCGAAGCATCATCCCTGTGCGAACCGCTGCGCGCCGAGGCGATGCGTTCGCCTCCTCGAGTTCGGTCGCGTCTAGAGTTGTCGGCGTGACTTCTGCGCAGACCATCGACCTCTCTTCCGCGACGATCGGTACCGGCTCCCCCGTGTTCGCCATCGCCGAGATGTCGGGAAACCACAACGGAGACATCGATCGTGCGCTCGCGATCGTGGATGCCGTATCGTCCACCGGGGCCAAAGCCCTGAAGATTCAGACGTACACGGCGGACACTCTCACGATCGACTCCGACCGTCCCGCGTTCCGGGTGGCCGGCGACCACGACCTCTGGGGTGGCCGCAATCTCTACTCGCTCTATCAGGAGGCACACACCCCCTGGGAATGGCACGCGGAGATCTTCGACAGGGCAAGGTCACACGGCCTCATCCCGTTCTCCACTCCATTCGATCCGAGCTCGGTCGCCTTCCTCGAAGATCTCGGCGTCGAGCTCTACAAGACGGCGTCGGCGGAGATCATCGATCTGCCGCTGCTGCGCGAGGTCGCTCGCACGGGCAAACCGATGATCGTCTCCACCGGAATGGCGACGCTCTCGGAGATCGACGCCGCGGTGACCGCGATCCGAGACGCCGGCAACACCCAGCTGGTGCTCCTGGCCTGCACCGCGGCATACCCTGCCGTGCCGGAGGAAGCACGACTCGGCAACATCCGCACACTCCGCGAGGCCTTCGACGTGCCGATCGGGCTGTCGGATCACACCCTCGGCATCGGGGTCGCCGTCGCTGCGGCGACGCTCGGCGCCGTCGTGATCGAAAAGCACGTGACCCTGGATCGGGGCGACGGGGGCGTCGATGCGGACTTCTCACTCAGCCCGAGCGAGTTCGCCGCGCTGGTCTCGGCCTCCGAGCAGGCCCGAGTCGCCGCAGCCAGCGGAACGGCCTTCGGGCCGACGCCTCAGGAGCAGGCCGTACTCGCACTGCGCCGTTCTCTTTACGTGACCGCCGATGTCCGCGCCGGAGACATCGTCAGCAGTTCGAACGTCCGCTCGATCCGGCCCGCGGGAGGACTCGCCCCGGACGACTTCGCCCTGGTCGAGGGGCGCCGCTTCACCCACGATGCGGATCGGGGAACCCCCCTTTCCTGGGATCTGCTGTAGTCAGCGGACCGGGGCGAGACGCCATCTCGCAAACGTCGCGAAGCCTCCGGAATCTGCCGGCAGATGCGGCAGGTAGCCTGCCCTCTGGAACAACCTCAGCGACGCCGTGTTCTCGGTGTGCACCGAGGCGATGAGCCGACTCGGCGCGTCGAGGATCAGCGCTCCCTCGGACGCGGCGAGCACAGCGGACGCCAGGCCTTGCCCGCGATGCGATGGCGCCATCGTGATCGACACCTCCCAATCCGTCTCCGAGCGCCGATCCCACCGCGCCGTCGCGACCGGATCCCCGTCGGATTCGACGATCAGCAGGCGTCGATCGGGGTCGAGCAGAGCGCCGCCGAGCCATGCGACATGTGAAGTCCATTCGAGTGGGCCGGTCGAGCGCGAGTTGGCGCGAGTGCTCTCGTCGTTGCGCCAGTCGAAGAGCATCAGGGCATCGTCAGCCGTCGCCCTCCGCACGGCCATCGGGCGCGAGGCGCGAGGCGCGTCCTGCCGGGTGTCGACAAGCTGCTCCCAGGAGGCGACGATCCTCCAGGTCCCGAGACCGTCCACCGCATCCCTCAGTGCGGTTGCCTGCGCCGCGAGCTCAGCACGGTCGTGCAGGACGGACTCGAGGGCGATGACCCGTGCCTCCAGATCGGCGTGCGGCGGCGCGCCGAGCGCTGTGGCCAGCCCCTGTGACACCACCTGCTCGTACCCCAGCCGCTGGTTGTCCACCACACACAGGAGGCCCATGGGAAGTCCCATGCATGCGAAATCCCAGACGGATGTGCCGGCCGCGGTCACCACGAAGTCATGCTCGCGGGCGATCGCGGGCAAGTCCTCGGTGAATCCGATGACACGAGTCTCGTGGGAGGAATCCGCTGCGGCGGCACGTACCTCGTCACGGTCGCGTGGATCCACCACCGTCACTCTGAGCGGATGACGGAAACCGTCCAGCGCTCGCGTGACGCGAGCCGTGAGGCCCTGCGGATCGGAACCCCCCATCACCACGAGCACACGCGGCGAGCCCGTCGTGCGGAGCGGGGCATCACGCCGACGGAGGACCTGATCGCGCACCACTGCGACGTCGAGGCCGACGAGCGCGTTCCGGCTGAGCTCCACGCGTTCGAAGGTTCTCTCCGCCCCGAGGTTCGCGTCGATGGAGAGGTCGGCTGCCCGCGCGCCGTACGGACCATCCTGCATGTTGCTGACGAGTGCCTTGGACGACGAGAGGTCAGGAGCGTCCAAATAGCTGTCCAGGTGAACGACGTCCGCGTCTCTCGCCGCATCAGCGAGCGAATCGAGCAGCGCAGCCCCCTGAGAGGAATCGAGCGCGAGGTCGGGCTCCATCCGCCGCGCGATGCTCATCCCGACCTCGTCGATGTCGCCGATGACGGACACCGACCAGCCACGGCGGTGGGCGGCGCCGCCCAGCGCGAGAGTGCGCATGAGGTGGCCCATGCCGTACTCGCCTCCCGCATTGCAGTGGAGGACGGCTCGTCGCTGGTTCATGGCTCGCCCTTCATAGCCTGCTTCGGGGCACGCTCGTCCCCACCCGATAGGATAGGCCGGGCGTGATCCAACCCGAGAATCCACGCCAACGACGACGCTGAGGGAGACAGAGTGTCGGTTCTCGAGGGCTCGAGCATCCTCATCACAGGCGGCACCGGATCGTTCGGCAAGGCATTCATCCGCCATGCCCTGACGCACCTCAACCCGCGTCGCCTCGTCATCTTCTCGCGCGACGAACTCAAGCAGTACGAGGTCAGGCAGCAGTTCGGCGACGATCCGCGTCTGCGCTGGTTCATCGGCGACATCCGCGATGAGCGACGTCTCGTGCGCGCACTGCATGGCGTCGACTACGTCGTCCATGCCGCCGCGCTCAAGCAGGTGGACACGGCGGAATACAACCCGTTCGAGTTCGTCAAGACCAACGTGCTCGGCAGTCAGAACGTGATCGAGGCTTCCATCGATGCCGGCGTCAAGCGCGTCGTCGCGTTGTCGACCGACAAGGCCTCCAGCCCGATCAACCTGTACGGCGCGACCAAGCTCACCGCTGACAAGCTCTTCATCACCGGCAACCACTACGCCGCAGCCTACGACACGCGCTTCGCTGTCGTGCGGTATGGGAATGTCATGGGCTCTCGTGGTTCGGTCATCCCCTTCTTCGAAAAGCTCGGCGCAGAGGGCAAACCCCTACCGATCACCGATCTGCGGTGCACGAGGTTCTTCATCACACTGCCTCAGGCGGTCGAGATGGTGGTCGACACCTTCGAGCTCATGCAGGGGGGTGAGCTGCTGGTTCCCCGTATCCCCTCGATGAAGGTCACCGACCTCGCACACGCCGTCGTTCCGGGTGCCGAACTCGTCGATGTGGGTCTGCGACCAGGCGAGAAGCTGCACGAGGAGATGATCAGCCCCGAAGAAGGGCGCCGCGCAGTGGTCGTCGCAGACGGGAAGTACTTCATCATCCAACCCGACCTCGCGTCGTGGGGCTACCGGGTCCCGCAAGGGGCCGTGCCTGTGCCCGAGGGGTTCGCGTACCGGTCCGACAGCAACGATCGGTGGTACTCGCAGTCGGAGATCGCGTCGATCATCAAAGCAGGGATCTGAAGATGCTCCCCTATGGGCGCCAGTCCATCTCCGAGGACGACATCCAAGCGGTGGTCGACGTGCTCCGCGGCGATTGGCTCACCACCGGTCCGTTGGTCTCAGCTTTCGAGGCGAAGCTCGGCGAGATCACCGGCGGGCACCGCGCGGTGACGGCGACCTCGGGCACCGCGGCACTGCACATGGCCTATGCGGCGGCGGGTATCTCCTCAGGTGACGTCGTGATCTCGACACCCATGACGTTCATCGCGACGACGTCGACAGCATCCATGCTCGGCGCGAGAATCGTCTTCGCCGATGTGGAAGAGGACACTGCACTCATCGATCCCGATGCCGTCGAAGCTCTCATCGACGAACGCACCCGGGTCATCGCGGCGGTGGACTACGCCGGCCACCCGGCCGACTACGACCGACTCTCAGACACAGCATCGCGCGTCGGTGCCCTCGTCTTGGATGATGCGGCGCACTCGATAGGAAGCACCTACAAGGGCCGACCGGTCGGCGACCTCGCCGACCTCACGACGCTGTCGTTCTTCCCGACGAAGAACCTCACCACCGGCGAGGGCGGCGCGCTCGTCGCCAAAGATCCACAGCTGGCGCAGCGCGCATACGAGTTCCACAACATCGGTCTCGTGCGAGACGCCGCACGCTTCCAGGTCCCCGGCGAAGGGGCTTGGCATCAGGAAGTCCACGAGTTCGGTGTGAACTATCGACTGACCGACATCGCCTGTGCGCTCGGGCTTTCACAGCTCTCCCGACTCGACGCTTTCAAGCGTCGGCGCGCGGAGATCACGCGGCGCTACGACGACGCACTCGCCGACGTCGACGGCGTGCGGACGCCCATCCAACGAGAAGACGTCGACGCGATGCGTCACCTCTATCCGGTGCGGATCCTCGACGGCCGCCGACGCGAGGTCTTCGACCGGATGCGAGAGCTCGGTGTGGGCGTACAGGTCAACTACATGCCCGTGTACTGGCATCCGGTGTACGCGGACGCGGGCTACCGTCGCGGCATGTGCCCGAATGCGGAGGCGTTCTACCGCGAGGAGCTCTCGCTGCCCATCCATCCCGAGCTGACCGACTCACAGGTCGACCAGGTCGTCGACGCTCTCACCGAGGCGCTCCATTGACGCGTGTCGGCATCATCACGCAGGCACGGATGACCAGTACGCGTCTGCCCGGGAAGGTTCTGCTCCCGGCAGGCGGGCGCTCGCTGCTCGACCATCACATCGACCGACTCCAGAGACTCGGCCTGCCGCTTATCGTCGCCACGACGACGAACGCCGCCGATGACCCGATCGCCGCTCTCGCCCTGACACGCGGCACCGGGGTCTTCCGCGGCAGCGAGTCGGACGTGCTGAGCCGCTTCGCAGGCGCGGCTCGCGATGCGCGGCTCGACACCGTCGTCCGTGTGACCTCTGACTGCCCCCTCATCGATCCGGCAGTGATCGAAGCGGGAATCCGCCGCTACATCGAGCTGGACGACCCCTCGGCACACGTGTCCAACGTGCTCGAGCGAACATACCCCCGAGGCTTCGATTTCGAGGTGTTCTCCGCCGCAGCGCTCCTGGAGGCCGACGCGCGGTCCTCAGATCCGGTGGACCGCGAGCACGTCACCCCATATCTCTACCGCAACCGCAGCGGGCACGCTGCCCTGCACGCCGTCACGCGTTCTCCCGATGCGTCCCGATACCGTCTGACGGTCGACACGCCTGAGGACCTCGTCGTGGTACGTGCGCTCATCGAGCAGCATGGCGCCGCGTCTCTCGATGCCAGCGGGATCATCGATCTCCTCGACGAGCATCCCGAACTGGTCGCGATCAACGCGCACGTCGAGCAGAAGAAACTCGGAGCCTAACGTCCGGGGCAGACGTTCTCAGCGCGCGTTGTAGTCGTCGTTGTAACGGTCGAGGACCTCGGAGATCGGTGCGTCCAGCACCAGTGCTCCCTTGTCGAGATAGAGGCCCCTGGTGCAGAAGCGACGCAGGTCGCGTTCGTTGTGGCTGACGAAGAAGAGCGTGCGCCCATCCGCGAGAAGCTCGTCGATTCGCCGGTAGCACTTCTCGCGGAAGGCCTTGTCGCCCACGGCGAGGACCTCGTCGACGAGAAGGATCGGCTCATCGAGCTGAGAGACGACCGCGAACGCGAGCCGTACCTTCATCCCATTCGACAGGTGCTTGTACGGGGTGTCCTCGAAGCCGGCGAGCTCGGCGAAGGCGATGATGCCGTCATACCGTCGCGATACCTCGTCGCGCGACATCCCGTGGAGGCCGGCGGTGAGCCGCACGTTCTCTCGGACGGTGAGATCACCGACGAATCCGCCCGTGATCTCGATGAGCGGGGCGACGCCGCCGTTGACGGTCACGGTGCCCTCATCGGGAAGCAGCACCTTCGCGACCAGTCGGAGGAGCGTCGATTTCCCCTGACCGTTGCGCCCCACGACCCCGATCGACTCCCCTGCCTGTACCGAGAAGGAGACGTCGCGGAGCGCCCAGAACTCCCCCGGCCTGGATCGGCGCGGCGCTCCGCCGAAGAGATCCTTGAGGGTCCGGCTGCCACGCCTGTTTCGGCGGAAGCTCACACCGAGTCCCCGCACTTCGATGGCCGCGGTCATCACAGCTCCTTCAGCACGGGTCGTTCCAGCTTCCGGAAGGTCCACATCCCCAGCGCGAGCACCAGCAGGCTCATCGCGATGCTGATCGTCAAGGTGAATGTGTTCCATTGGTCGGGGAAGAACGGCATGCGGTAGAGCATGAAGATCCCCGCAAGAGGGTTGAACGCGCCGAGCGTCTGGAAGATCCCGGGGAGGTCTGTCACGTTGTAGATGATCGGGGTGGCATAGAACATCGCACGCAGGATCAGAGCCGTCGTGCGCTCCAGGTCGACGAAGAGCACGCAGAGTGGAGCGACCAGCAGCCCGAGGCCGACGAGGAGGATCGTCTGCAGCAGGACCGCGAGCGGGAGCCAGAGGACACCCCAGCCGATCTGTACTGTCCTTTCCGGATCGACCTCCACCAACAGGTTGACGACGATGAACAGCACGAGCACGGGCAGAGAGAACAAGAACTCGATGCCCTTGCTGAGTACGATGCGGTTCACCCAGATCGATCGCGGGATGGCGGTCGAGCGCACCAACCGGGAGTCCTTCTTGAACGCCTTCGTGAAGTCCGAGACGGAGCTGTTGAACCACACCCACGGCAGCAGGGCGCTGATCAGGAAGATGATGTAGGGCTCTTCACCGACATCTCGTTTGAACACCTGCGTGAAGACGAACCAGTAGATCATGCTCATGACGAGCGGATCCAGCACCGACCAGAGGTACCCGAGGATGCTCGTGGAGTAGCGGACCTTGAGATCGCGCGCCGACAGCAGCCACAGCGAATGAAGATATCGCCGCGGCGTCCCCGGCGCCCCGACAGCAGCGTGACTCACAGTGCCGAGTCTAGGCGAGCTCGTTGTTCCACATCGACAGCGCCGAGCCGATCGCCATGTGCATGTCCAGGTACTGGTACGTGCCGAGGCGCCCGCCGAAATGCACGTCCGCCTCCCCCTTCGTCAGGTCGCGATACGCCAGCAGTCCCTCGCGGTCGCCCGGGGTGTTCACCGGGTAGTACGGCTCATCCTCACGCTCGGCGAAGCGCGAGAACTCGCGCATGATGACCGTCTTCTCCTGTGCGTAGATGTCCTTGCGCTCAGGGTGGAAGTGCTTGAACTCGTGAATGCGCGTGTAGGGGACGTCCATGTCGGGGTAGTTCATGACGCTCGTGCCCTGGAAGTCGCCGACGCTGAGGACTTCCTGCTCGAAGTCCAGTGTCCGCCAGCTGAGCGCACCCTCCGTGTAATCGAAGTACCGGTCGACAGGACCGGTGTAGACGACGGGAACCTGGCCCACGGTCGCCTTCTTGTTCAGCGGCTGCGCGTCGTCGAAGTAGTCGACGTTCAGCTTCACCTCGATGTTGGGGTGGTCGGCCATCCGTTCCAACCACGCGGTGTAGCCGTCGGTGGGGAGACCCTCCCAGGTGTCGTTGAAGTAGCGGTTGTCGTACGTGTAGCGCACGGGGAGGCGGCTGATGATGTCGCCCGAGAGCTTCCGCGGGTCGGTCTGCCACTGCTTGGCGGTGTAGTCACGGAAGAACGCCTCGAACAGCGGGCGACCGACGAGGGCGATGCCCTTCTCCTCGAAGTTCGCCGCGGTCTTCGAATCGAACTCCCCCGCCTGCTCCTTGACGAGTGCCCGCGCCTGGTCTGGCGTGTACGCCGACTGGAAGAACTGGTTGATCGTGCCGAGGTTCACCGGCATCGGGAAGACCGTGCCCTTGTGCGTGGTGTACACGCGGTGGACGTAGTTCGTGAAGCTGGTGAAGCGGTTGACGTAGTCCCACACCGTCGCGTTCGAGGTGTGGAACAGGTGCGCGCCGTAGCGGTGCACCTCGATGCCCGTCTCGGGTTCTGCCTCGCTGTACGCGTTGCCGCCGATGTGGTGGCGGCGGTCGATGACCGTGACCTTGCGGCCGGCGTTGGCGGCGCGTTCTGCGATGGTGAGGCCGAAGAAGCCCGATCCGACGACGAGGAGATCCATTTTGCTGCTTTCCGATTGACTATCCCGCCGACGCGATCCTTGCGGCCGAGCGGATTCCCGCGTACCGAGTCTATTCGTCCGTTGCTGACAGCCAACTCCAACCACACAGTGACATAGAGTCTTGTCGGCGGGGGAAGGCGACGAAACGACAGCATCGCGTGCGAGACGAACGCTCCTCACGAGGTCACGCCCCCAGCGCCGTCATTCTTGCGAAGGATCCCATGGCACATCACACTGCGCTCTCACCCCGGGCCGCGACGTCCGCCGCCTCGACCGGCGAGCACACCCGGTCAGGGGTGCGACCGGAGGTCCAAGCTCTCCGCGCTCTCGCCGTCCTCTCCGTTCTGATCTACCACCTGTGGCCGACCAGACTGGCCGGTGGTTTCGTCGGGGTCGACGTCTTCTTCGTGGTTTCGGGATTCCTGATCACCGCGCACCTGCTGCGTGAGCATGAGCGCAGCGGGAAGATCGCGTTGGCGAGGTTCTGGGCCCGTCGAGCGCGTCGCCTGCTCCCCGCATCGATGCTCGTGCTCCTCGTCACGGCAGGCGCCGTCTATCTTTTCGTTCCCCCGTCGCGATGGCCGCAGTTCGGCGGCGAGATCATCGCATCGGCACTCTACGGTGAGAACTGGGCCCTCGCGTGGCAGTCCGTCGACTACATGGCGCTGTCCAACGTGAAGTCGCCCACCCAGCACTTCTGGACCTTGGGAGTCGAGGAGCAGTTCTATATCTTCTGGCCCCTGCTTCTCCTGCTCGTCGCGGCGCTCGGACGGCGGGTCCGGAGGCATCACTCCCTGGTGATGCCTCTCGGAATCGCACTGATCGTCGTCGTCTCTCTCGTGCACTCCATCGCCTTCACCGCCGAGAACCAGAGCATGGCCTACTTCTTCACGAGCACGCGGGTGTGGGAGTTCGGGCTCGGAGCTCTCCTGTCCATCCTGCTCGCCAACAAGACGGCGATCCGCCTTCGACCGTATGCGGCGACCGTTCTGTCCTGGCTCGGGTTCGGTCTCATCATCGCCGCCATTGTGCTGTTCGGCCCGCAGACGCCGTTCCCCTCCTTCACCGCTCTGCTCCCTGTGGTGGGTACCTGTCTCGTGATCCTCGCGGGCGCGCCGGAGACTCGGCTCTCGACCCGCCGGGCGATGGAGCTACGCCCGGTCCAGTTCGTCGGCGACGTCTCCTATGGCGTCTATCTCTGGCACTGGCCCCTGATCGTCCTCCTCCCCTTCGTCATGGGACGCGAACTGTCGACCGTGGACAAGCTCGCGATACTCGCGGCATCGATCCTGCTCGGCTGGCTCTCCAAGGTCCTGGTCGAGGATCCGATCCGCACCGGGCGCATCTCTGCCGGCTTCGGCCCGAAGTGGGTGTTCGCCGCCGTGGCGATGGTGATGGCGGTCGTTGTGGCTGTCGCTCTGCCCCTCGCCATCTGGCGTCCCACACCCGTTCCGGAACCAGCGGCCTCGCCTGCGCAGTGCGTCGGCGCGGAGGCGATGCTCGACGAGGACTGCGGCGATCCGGCGTCCATCCCGCTGATCGCGGATCTCTCCTCCTTCAGCGCCGACATACCGCCGTCCGACGTGCTCGAGTGCGAGGTCTCTGCGCAGGCCGATGAGGTGAAGCGCTGCGACTTCGGTGACGACACATCGCCGAGGCTCGCCATCATCGGCGACTCGCACGCCACACGTTGGGTCGAATCCCTTCGAAGCGTCGCCACGGACGCCGGGTGGTCCACATCGGCATTCCTGATCTCCGGCTGCCCCGCCTTCGTCGATGACCTCGTCAGCACTGCGTGGGGGTTCCCTGAGACGGCCGAGAACTGCCGGCGGCTCTCCGAGGACGCGGTCTCCCAGATCGCCGCTGATCCCGGCATCGGTGCCGTTGTGCTGACCAACCGCACCCGACTGTACCTCTCGCCAGAGGGCGAGCCGCCCGGATTGAGCGAGTCTGCGGTAGCCGCCACGATCAGCCGGTTGCAGGAGGCCGGGAAATCGGTCGCTGTGCTCAAGGATCCGCCCGAGATGAACAGCATTCCACCGAAGAGCGGCGGAAGCGCCTCCGACTGCCTCAGCAGAGCTGCGGGGCCGGAGGACTGCACGTTGCTCCGATCGGACGCCGCTTTCGATGACCCCGTGACCGCGGCGGCGGGGAGCACCGGAGCTTCGGTCATCGACTTGGACGATGCCTTCTGCGATGCGGTCCGGTGCTACTCGCGGATCGGAGGGCTCGTCGTCTACTCCGATGACAATCACGTCACCCGCAGCTTCGCCTCGAGCACCCGCGCAGCCATCGCGGAGCAGCTGGATCCGCTCCTCCAGGCGGCGAAGTGAAGATGCACACACCGCTCGACGCGTGAATCCGAGATCACCGGCCATCCAGAATCCTTCGGTAGGCTGTTCAGGATCCGACGCCCGGATCGCTGCTCTCGAAGCGCTCAGAGCACGAAGGACGCGAGAAAGTATCCATGGCACTTCCGGACAACGGTGAGCTCGATCAGGACGCCCCAGACGGCCCGTTCCTGAGGCTCTTCAAAGACCGACGCGTCGCATTCGTCATCGTCGGCATCATCAACACCGCTGTGGGATTCGGATGGTTCGTCCTGTTCGAGTTCACCATCGGCAAGCTCTGGGGCTACATGGCGACGCTCCTGTTCGCACACGTCGCCAGCGTCCTGTGCGCGTTCGTGCTGCATCGACGTTTCGTCTTCAAGGTCCGTGGGCATGTGTGGCTGGATCTGGCTCGCTTCGAGTCGGTCTACCTCGTCGCCCTCGCAGTCAATGCGATCCTGCTTCCCGTGCTCGTCGAGTTCGCGAACATTCCGCCGATCCCCGCGCAGGCACTGATCGTCTTCGTCACGACGATGGTCAGCTGGTTCGGGCATTCTCGCTTCTCCTTCCGCAGAAAGGCCGATTCGTGACCGCTCCCCGCGTCTCCGTCGTCATCCCCGCATACAACAATGCGAAGGTCATCGGCGAGACCATCGAGTCCGTCCTCTCGCAGCAGGGTGTCGATCTCGAACTCATCGTCGCTGACCACTCGTCGACCGACGGCACTCGAGAGGTCATCGCGCAATACGAGTCCGACGCTCGGGTCACGCTGCTGGACACCCCGGCCGGCGGCGGGGCTCCTCGCAACTGGAACCGCGTCACGGCAGAAGCGACGGGCGATTTCGTCAAGCTCGTATGCGGTGACGATGTCCTCCGCCCCGGTGTCCTCGCCCGCCAAGCCGAACTCCTCACCGCGTCCGGAGCGGTGTTCACCGCCTGCCGCCGCGACATCGTCGACGCCGACAGCAAGGTCCTCTTCCATGGATGGGGACTGCGCGGCCTCTCAAAGAGCATGCCTGGAAGCGCCGCTGTGCGTCGAGCGGTACGCGCAGGATCGAACCAGTTCGGGGAACCTGCATCGGTCATGATGCGCACGACCGCGTTGAAGGATGCGGGCGAATGGTATGACCGGTTCCCGTACCTCATCGACCAGGCCTCGTACTCCCGGGTTCTGATGACCGGCGACTTCGTACCCGACCTGGAGACCGGGGCCACCTTCCGGATGAGCACCACCCAGTGGAGCGTGGCGCTCGTGAAGGAGCAGGCCACTCAGGCGCATCAGTTCCACAGATGGCTGCACGAGGCGTACCCCGATGCCGTCAAGAGCACCGACGTCGTGATCGGCAACTTCCGTGCAAGCCTCATGGCACGTGCGAGAAGACTCAGCTACCGAGTGCTGGAACGGAGAATGCGATGAGCGCAGTCGAAACCCCCGGGGTGGACACCCCCTACGTGCACCGTCTCTCCATCGTGATCCCCGTGTATCAGGGCGAGCGCACGCTCGAGGCGATCTTGGATGAGATCGCACCTCTGACCGAGCCGTTCGTCACGCGAGGCGGCAACCATGCCGTGGTGCACGAAGTGGTGCTCACGTTCGATCATGGACCCGATGATTCGGCCCGCGTCATCCGACGACTCGCCGCAGAGCGCTCCTATGTGAAAGCGGTGTGGCTGAGCCGGAACTTCGGGCAGCACGCGGCAACGCTCGCGGGCATCGCATCATCCGGTGGAGATTGGGTGGTCACGCTCGACGAGGATGGCCAGCACGATCCGTCCGCGATGGGTTCGCTGCTCGACACGGCCATGTCGCAGCAGGCCGATGTCGTCTACGCGGAGCCCACCAACGCACCGCCACACGGTTATCTCCGCAACACCGCGTCACGCACTTCCAAGCGGATCCTCGAGACCGTGTTCGGTGGAGGACGCGCTTCGAACTTCAACAGCTTCCGCCTTATCCTGGGCGAGGTCGGTCGCTCGGTCGCCGCCTACTCCGGGACCGGCGTGTACCTCGACGTCGCGTTGTCCTGGGTGGCCGCGAACATCGTGACATCGCCCGTCGAATTGCGTGAAGAGGGCGACCGTCGATCCGGGTATTCGTATCGACGACTCATGGCTCACTTCTGGCGGATGATCCTGACCTCGGGTACTCGCGGTCTTCGGCTCGTCACCGCGCTCGGGGCTCTCTTCGCCGTCGGCGGCATCGTGTTCGCGATCTGGCTGACGATCATGCGGTTCGCCGGAGGCGATGTTCCCGAGGGATGGACGTCTCAGATGGTCCTCACCGCACTGGGGACCGGTGCCATCCTGGTCGCGCTCGGCATCATCGCCGAGTACGTCGGTGTCGCCGTAAACATGGCGCTCGGCAAGCCTGCATACCTCATCGTGCGCGACCCCAAGGCAGGGCCGCTCGGGCGCCAGCGTGCAGAGCGCTGACTGGGTCATCGGCCGAGGCCTCCTCGGCTCGGCGATCGCGTCCCAACTCGGGAGTCCTGCGTTCGCCGTCTCGGTGAACTGGGCCGATCAGCTCGCGTCGGAGAATGATCTGCGCGAAGGCCTCGCTCGATTCGTCGCGGGACTCGAGGGCGAATGGAGCATCTACTGGTGCGCCGGGCGCGGTGTGACCTCGACGCCCCGCGACCGCATGCTCGCAGAAGGAGCCGTCTTCAACGCGTTCCTCGACGCCGTCGCCGAACTCCCGGAGGAGATCCGGACGCGTGGCCGCGTGTTCCTCGCTTCCAGCGTCGGAGGTGCCTACGCGGGAAGTTCGTCTCCGCCCTTCACGGAGGAGACCCCCGCTATCCCGATGTCCGCCTACGGCGAGACGAAGCTGGGCATGGAGCAATCGCTCCGTGACCACGCGGCAGCGCATGGCTTCCGTGGTTTCATCGCTCGGATCACGAACCTCTACGGCCCCGGTCAGGACCTCGGCAAGGGACAGGGGCTCATCTCGGTGATCGTGGAGAGCTATGTCACGGGCCGACCCGTATCGATCTACGTTCCCCTCGACACGCTGCGCGACTACATCTACGTCGATGACTGCGCGCGCGTCGTCCTCGCTGCGATGTCACGCATGACAGCGGAACCCGCGGGGAGCGTCGTCACGAAGATCGTCGGGGCGATGGATGCCCTCTCCATCGGCGCTCTCATGGGTGAGATGTCACGCCTGCGGCGCAAACCCGTGCCGATCGTCACAGGGCAGGGAGACGCCACCGGCCAGGCCGGCGACCTCCGCGTCCGGTCGATCGTCTGGCCGGAACTGGACGCCTTCGTCTCCACCACCGTCCCTGAGGGGCTCGGGAACATCTACCGGGCGCAGCTCAGCCAGCACATCCTGCCCTCCTGAGCCGCCTCTCGCCGCTCAGACGCGACGGCGGCGAATCCAGAGCACGCCCGCTCCGATGGCTGCGAGCACTGCGCCCGCTGCAGCAGCGAGCTCGAGGTTCCAACCCGGCGGCCGGAACGTCACCGTGATGTCCTTCCCTACGTCTTCCTTCGACACGTCGAGCGTGAGCAGGAAGCCGAGATCCGGATCTGCGATCTGTCCACCGTCCGTCGTGTAACCAGGCCACGCCAGTCGGCTGAAGACGACGGACCCGCCGTTCGCTCCGACCGAATCGACATGGAACGTGACGGTCATATCGTCGCGTGACACCAGGCTGACTTCTGCATCACCGCTCGTGCGCGCGATCCCGCCCGCGCTCTCGACGGGCTCATCGCGCGTCAACAACCAGGTGAATTCGCGGTCTTGCACAGACCAACCCGCCGGCGCGGACCCGATCCGCTCGAGCCCCTCCCCCTTGACGACGACAACGGTGTTCAGCGACATGTCGTCCGCAAGCGTCTGGCCGCTCGTCTCCTCGAAGAGGGCGTCGAACGCCTCGGGGCAAGTCCACCCGCGCAGATCCACGCAGAGCTTCTCCGAGAACGTCTTGAACGGCAGCACGGTGTAGACGCTGGCTGCTTCCTTGCCCGTCACGTACCAGAGATTCGCGAGGAGCGACTCCTCGTATGACGCAGGTGCTCCGAACTGCAGCGAGTAGACGTCGCCGACCGTGAAGATGCCGGGGTCCCAGTCCTCGGCGACGTCGCGCATCGTGGAGACGGAAGAGGGGACGTTGAAGTTCCCCAAGGGGCTCGTGGGGTACTTGACTATCTGCGGAACGAGAACGACCAGCGAGGCGATCAAGAGGACGCCGGCCTTTCGAGGAGCCGAAGACACCAGTGGGCGGAGTCGGCCGCGCGCCGCGAGAAGCAGGAAGACTGCGCTCTGGAGAACGGTGGCGAGAAGCACCCACTTCCACGAGGCTGGCTGAGCAGCCCACGCGAGCCATCCGGAGGCGGCGGTCACCCCGACGGCGATCCAAGCCCTCCTCGGTGCGACCCGTTGTGGCATCCCGTTGGACGCGATCACCGCGATGATCACAGCGATGGCGAGAACGACGTACGGCATCATGCGTGCCGGGTAACGCAGCGGACCGATCACGCTGGGGCCGATCACCAGAGCGACGCTGAACAGCAACACCAGCACCGGCATCACGAGAGACTTGAGCGATCGCCGCCAGGAACCGCAGAGCACGAGGAGCGGAATCAGCCACGACACGTACTGCAAGGGCACCGGAACCAGGTCGCCCCAGTACCCGCGGACAGAACTGGTCGCAGTGGTGATCGCAGAAGTGGCGAGATCACCGAGGTCCATGTTGAGGAACTGATCGTTGAGGATGTCTGCGCTGGCCCTCGCCGTCACGGGAGACGTGAGCAGCCCGGGCAGATAGATCAGCACGGCGATCAGGGCCGTGTAGGCACCGACGAGCAGGACACGCGTGACGTTCACCCAGTCCTTGACGATCGCACGCTCGACCAGCATCGCGATGAGAAGGAAGGCGAGTTCGATCACCCCGAACACATAGCCCGCGGTGACCAAGAGGTACGCGAAGAGGATGAACAGCCAGGGCCCCATCTTCGCGTCGAGGTGCCGACGCAGCGCCCACCAGGTCAGTGCGAACATCGCGATGTTCTGCAGACCGGTGACCCAGGAGGGGGCATCCATGAACATGGTCTGACCGCCCGTGGCAGCGATCAAGCCCGCGAGCGCAGCCCACCACGGTGCAGCACCGTACGACCTCGCCAGCAGGAACGCGCCCGTCGCGAGAAGCACGAGCAGCAGCACTTTCACGATGGTGGTGTACACCAGGGCGTTGTCGATGGCGTGGGTGCCGACCGCGATCAGCCATGTCAGCGGGTTGAAGATGCCCCACTGCCCCTCAGCGAGGTAGTTTCCCCCCTGCCATGCCCCGGGGGAAAGCAGGGACAGCTCGCCGTTCAGAAGCCGCTCGCCGAGGCCGTACCACTGCCCGTAGGCCCCGAGTTGGGAATCATCCCAGAAGAAGAAGCGCGGAGCCCTCGCGATCCGCATCACGCAGATGAGAATGACGGAGAGGATCGACGCCGCCCACCAGAACGTCGGGCTCGCAGCGAGAGACGACAGAATCCGCCGCGAACTCGTCTTGGAGTGGGGGGTATCGACAGTGTTCAGCACACCATCGAGGCTAGTCGATGCTCATGCGGCCTCCTCGCAGAGGCCTCCGGCGGCCTCAATATCGCGCAACACCGCGCTGATAGGCTCAAGCGGTGCCAAATCCTGATCGTCGACGCGCCCTCACCTTGACCATCGCAGCCGCGTTCGCAAGCGGCATCGCCATGGTCTTCATGCAGCAAGTCGGACAGATCGGGCGCGGCCACAACCCGCTCACCGGGTTGCGGACGAACTTCTGGTACGACCAGCTCGGCTATCTCGCAATCTCGGCGGACGTCGCGAACGGGCATCTCGATTCCACTGAGCCGGTATCGATGACCGGGGTCAGCCACTACCCGCGCTTCTACTACTCGATCGTCGGCGTCGTGGCCCGTGTTCTCGGGCTCCCCACCGTGACGGCGTGGAATCTCACCTCATTCGTATTGCAGATCGCGGCTGTGACGGCGATCGGAATCGTCGCCGCGGTTCTCGCCCGCCGCTGGTGGGTGGCTCTTCTCGCCCCGCTTCCTTTCTTCACTGGTACGTTCGCCTATCTCCAGGGTGACAGCTGGTACACCGTGTTACAGGCGCATGCAGTGCTCTGGGGCCCGTATGGCGCTCTGTTCTCCAACAACGGGGAGACAGCCGGTCTCTGCGTCGGCCTCATCGCCGTCTCCGGTCTGATCTGGGCATGGTCGAGTCCGCGACAGACACGCACGCGAGTGATCGTCACGATCATCGCTGCTGCCCTCATCGGCATGCTGTCCAGCTTTCAGACTTACTCCTTCCTCACGTTCACCTACCTGCTCGTGTACGGAGCAGCCATCGCGGCGATCGTGTTCGTCCGGGCGCGAAGGAAGACGATCCTCGTCGTGAGCGCCCTCCTGCTCGTGCTCGTCTTCGTGGCGGGCCCGCTCGTCGCGGATCGCATCGGTCAACTCCCGACTCTCATGTTCGGTCTGGTGCCGGCTTTCCCCGGGCTCGTGTACGCGATCATCCGCACACGCGGTCTTGTCGCGATCGCCGGCACCGTGGCCGTCCTCACAGCGGCACCGCAAGTGGTGTTCACCCTTGGCGGCGTCGTGTCGGGAGATCCGTTCCTCTCGTATCGGGTCGCTTCCAACCACCAGCTCGGCATCGTCTCCTGGCAGGCGCTGATGAGTGCTGCAGCGGTGCTCGTGCCTTTGATCCTCCTGCTGATCCTCGCCATTCGGCTGCGCGACCGCTTCACCCTCACCCTCGTATCGACGGCGCTCTTCGTAATTCCGTTCCTCTCCATCAACGACATCTGGGGCGCGAACGCGGAGCCGTATCGATTCTGGATCGAAGGACTCCTCGTCGGAGGCGTGATCGCCCTGTTCGGTTTCGCGCGTCTGTCCACCCGGGTGACGCACGCCGATGCGGAGGTCGCTGACCGCGCGAAGAACGCGCCGGAGAAGAAGCTGCTCGTGGCTGCCGTGGTCGTCTCCATCGTCGTCTGGGGCGTCTCGGTTCCCGACTGGGTCAACTCCGTCAGGGACGGCACGATGCAGGCCTCGTGGAACCCGTCGACGGAACGGGAGTCGGCGATCGCCGCGATGGCACGCGAAGGGAGCCTCGATGCGTCCACCGGGCTGCTGGTGACGGAGCGATGCGTCGACAACCGCACCGCCAAGGTCACCTCCGGCTCGCCCTTCGCCTACTACCACCTGGGGATGGCGTGGCCTGCAGACAAAGATGCCATCGATGACATCATCAGCGCGCGGGACGCGGGAGCCCTCGACTTCGAGGCGATGACGTCCTCCGACACGCGGTTCGTGCTCACGGACTCCAATTGCGCCACCGATTGGGAGACCCTCTACGCCGATCGGTTCGAGCGCGTCTCCTCTGCCGACTACCGGTTGAGTGACGGCGAAGTGATCCTCGACGGCGCGCAGGGAGATGGTCGGATCACGCTCTGGCGCGTCGCCGACTGAGGTCAGCGACCAGGCGTCCTCTGCGCGAAGTCTCCGAGGCAACAGCCTCCGAGGCGAAGACCCCCGAGGCGATGACCCCTGAGGCGACAGCTCGATGCGAGTGGAAGCTCGGCGGGAAGACGGATGCCGTCCTTCCGAGATCATCGACATCGGAAGGACGGCATCCGTCCCGGCACACTCCCTGCCGCACCTGAGCGAGCACTCCTCCCCCGGCCGGAAACGACCACGAGCAGTCGCCCTCCTCGAGGCGGTTCACCGAGCGCTCAGACGGCGCCGCCCTTGGGCAGCATGGCGAGCGAGTTCGCAGAGAGTGTGAGGATCTGAGGAGACCCGGTTCCTGCCAGCGCGACGAGCTTCGCCCACGAGGTCACGTGCTTCGCCGAACCGCCCTCGACGACGTAGACGTCGCCCGAGGAGGCGGACTTCACGAAGACCCGGTCCTTCGCGCCGCCCGCCTTCAGATCGAGACGGGCGCAGGCCGCCGCGCTCAGCTGGACCACGGAGGTGGTCGGCATCACGGTCGCGGAGATCGGCCAGAGGCCTCCCGATGACGCCAGGTACGTCTGGCCCGCGCACGCGACGATCGGGCCGACATCCGGTCCCTTCGTCATCCCAGTGAATGCTTCGGCTGACAGCAGCGTGAAGGCGAGGCTCACCCCGAGATCGGCGGCGACGCCGGCCGAGGGGATCCGGAACGCGGTCTGTCCGCTGACGAACATGATGTCGGGCGAAGTGCTGAGCTTCACCACCTGTCCGTCTGCCATCGCCGGTCCGGTGGGGAACGCGGCGAGCGTCGCGGGCTGCACGGTAGCGATGCTGGGGGCGGCTCCGCCGTTGGCCTGCACGAGCAGGCTCCAGGCGAGGACTGGCCGCTGCTTGCCTGCTTCGAGCACGACGACCGAGGGCGAGGCCGCGGTCTTCACCGCCAGGACGTTCCCCGCACCGCCGATCGACGGCAGCTGGGCGCAGGTAGCCGCCCCGGCATCCATGACGGCGACACCGGCCGACGCCGGCGTGGCGATGGGCGCCAGGGCACCGCTCGCGACGAGGTAGCTCTGGGCGCCGCAGCGGAGCCCCGGCTTGATCGCCAGACCGCTGTCCCGGTAGCGCGACATGCTGCTGGCTGGGACCGTCACCATCGATGCCGGACCGACTCCGTACTCGGCCACCTCGGACCAGTTACGGATCCACGCGAGCTTGTCGAAGTCGACGGTGAGATACACCTTGCTGTCGTTGTCCGCCTTGACCACGGATACCGGCGCGAAGTACGGAGCCGACTTCGTCAGTTTCGCGAATCGGTCGGCGGAGATGTAAGGCGCGTAAGGTGGCTTTCCCGGGGTGCTGTTGACGGCACCGGCCGCCCTGGCATCGAAGAGAGGCGTGGCCGTTGTGGCGGAGTCGAAGCGGCCCCAGGTCGACGAGCCGCGCACCTGGAAGTAGGCGCCGACCTCCGCGCCCGTCGACAACCGGTTGAAGAGCGTCGACGTCACGGTCGTCGGCGCCGCACACGAGGAGCCCCAGTACGCGACGAGCTCGCAGCTCGGAATGCGGTGCATCTGGCCGCCCTGGACCATTGCCATCGTCCCCGTCGCGGGGTCTCGTAGAACCGAGCTGGTCGTCCCTCTCAGCGTGAAGGCGCTCAGGGTCGCGTCGCTGACGACGCGCACCGGGCCGTATGCCGCGTTGAGCTCGCCGAACGACTCGAGATCGCCGATCCGCCACCGCGACTTCTCGGAGATCAGGAAGACGTCCGCACCGGAGTTGGTCTTCGCGATCGTCATGTTCGAGATCTGCGTGCTGCCGAACCAGTCGACGAAGTTCCGATAGAAGTTCCGGTTTCCGTACGCGGAGCAGCCGTCTCCGTTGCCGTAGGGGTTGTTGAGGGCGGCAGCGTTCGGCTGATAGGGGGTGTAGTAGTAGAGCGCGGCGGTCGCCTTGTTCGCGACGTAGACCGGCGAGGTGCCGCAGGCGCGCTCCGGGTTGTAGAGGATGTTCCACGTCTTCCCCGGTGCGTAGTAGGTGAAGTAACGGCCTTCCGCATAGATCTGGAACTGACGGGCCGCGCCATACACCTGATTTTGGAAGCCTGCGAAACGCGGATCGCAGGTCGCAAAATCCGGACATCCATGCCCCATCGCGATCACGTAGCGGAAATTGCTCGGCCACGTGTGTGTGATGAGGCTCTGCTCTTTCTCCAGAGTCGCAAGGATGACCTGCGGATTGATGCCGCACGAGATGGCGGTCTTGTAGATGATCCGAGCCGCCGGTTCGTTGGCCGCCCCGGCGTATCCAGCGCAGTAGGCGTCGGCGGCCTTGCTGACCGTGCTCTGGGTGTAGTCCTTCAGACAGACGTAGCCGGATTGGCACGACGGCACCTTGCTGCGCAGGAAGGCGGCGATGTCGGCCTCCGACATCGTGCCCGGGTTGAAGAAGACCTCGTCGGAGATGATGTTCCCCGCATTGAACTGACGCATGTCCGCCGCGGGCACGATCAACGACTTCGCGGCATCGTTCGAGGCGCTCGCGGTGACAGGGGCGACGACGTTCGCGGCGACAGGGGCGACGGCGTTCGCGGCGCCCGGAGCCAGTGCCAGGATGATGCCGGAAATCACTGCCACGCCGGCAACGAAGGCACGCGCCCTGGGCGCGCGGACGGGATCGGATACGCGCTGTCTCATGGGACTATTGTGGCGCATGTTAAAGGATGTGACTACTGGGATCTGAGGAAACGCTGACCGTCAGCCAGATCTATGCAGTGTGGCAAAGCAGAATCGCGGCCGTTCAGGCTCTCGACCGGGCAGCACCGACGGCTGCGGCCGCTCGTCGTACGGCGTTCAGCCACGATGTGGCACGATAGACGGGTGAAAGGCATTATTCTCGCGGGCGGCTCCGGTACTCGGCTACATCCGATCACCCTGGGCGTCTCGAAGCAGCTGATCCCCGTGTTCGACAAGCCGATGGTGTACTACCCACTGTCGACGTTGATGCTCGCCGGCATCGACGAGATCCTCGTGATCACGACCCCACATGACGCACCGTTCTTCGAACGGCTGCTGGGCGACGGTTCGCAGTTCGGAGTGTCGATCACGTTCGCCGTTCAGCCCTCTCCGGACGGTCTCGCGCAGGCGTTCACCATCGGTGCTGACTTCATCGGCACCGATCGGGTCGCCCTCGTCCTCGGCGACAACCTGCTCTATGGTCCCGGCCTCGGAACGCAGCTGAAGCGTTACACCGAGATCGAGGGTGGCGCCATCTTCGCGTACTGGGTCGCTGACCCCAAGGCATACGGGGTCGTCGAGTTCGACGACGACGGCAAGGCCATCTCCCTCGAGGAGAAGCCTGCCGTTCCGAAGAGCAGCTTCGCTGTCCCCGGTCTCTACTTCTACGACAACGACGTCATCGAGATCGCTCGCAACCTCGAGCCTTCACCGCGAGGCGAGTATGAGATCACCGATGTGAATCGTGCCTATCTCGAGCGTGGTTCTCTCCAGGTAGAAGTGCTTCCTCGGGGCACGGCCTGGCTCGACACCGGGACCTTCGATCAGATGACGGATGCCGCGGAGTACGTGCGGACCATCCAGCGCCGCACCGGGCTCTCGATCGGGGTGCCGGAAGAGGTGGCCTGGCGACAGGGCTTCCTCAGCGACGACGAACTCCGACGGCGAGCCGAACCGCTCGTCAAGTCCGGATATGGCACTTACCTCCTCGAGACCCTGGAAAGAGGCCGTCGATGACTCGCCTGCTCGTCACCGGCGGCGCCGGATTCATCGGTTCCAACTTCGTTCACCACGTGGTCGAGAACACGGATGCACATGTCACAGTGCTCGACAAATTGACCTACGCCGGCAACACCGCATCGCTCGAAGGCCTTCCCGCCGACCGGGTCCGACTGGTCCAGGGCGATATCGGCGACGCCGATCTCGTCGATACGCTCTTCGCTGACGCTGACGCCGTCGTGCACTATGCCGCTGAATCGCACAACGACAACTCGCTGCACGATCCGCGCCCGTTCCTCGACACGAACATCATCGGCACCTACACGCTGCTCGAGGCCGCGCGTCGACACGATCGTCGTTTTCATCACATCTCCACTGACGAGGTCTACGGAGATCTCGAGCTCGACGATCCGGAGCGCTTCACCGAATCGACGCCGTACAACCCGTCGTCGCCGTACTCGTCGACCAAGGCCGGCAGCGATCTCCTCGTGCGCGCGTGGGTGCGTTCGTTCGGCGTTCGAGCCACGATCTCGAACTGCTCGAACAACTACGGCCCTTACCAGCACGTAGAGAAGTTCATCCCCCGCCAGATCACCAACGTCCTCCGCGGCGTTCGCCCCAAGCTCTACGGCGCCGGGCAGAACGTGCGCGACTGGATCCATGCCGACGACCACTCCTCGGCTGTGCTGACGATCCTGGAGAAGGGCGAGATCGGTGAGACCTATCTGATCGGCGCCGACGGCGAGAAGGACAACAAGTCCGTCATCGAGCTGATCCTCACCGAGATGGGACAGCCTGCCGACGCCTACGACCACGTGACCGATCGCGCCGGCCACGACCTCCGCTACGCGATCGACTCCACGAAGCTCCGCACCGAGCTCGGATGGGCGCCCAAGTTCAGCGACTTCGAAGCCGGGCTCGCGTCGACCATCGCCTGGTATCGGGACAACGAGGCGTGGTGGGCGCCGTCGAAGGACGCCACAGAAGCGTTCTACGCAGGCAAAGGACAGTAGGGAAAGCGTGTACGGCACACCTGGTTGGGGACATCGGTCGTGACAGAGTACGGAAAGACCCTGGGTTCCAGATCGACTCCGATCCCAGGGCTTCAGGTATGGGACCTTCCGGTCCACGGCGACAGCCGCGGCTGGTTCAAAGAGAACTGGCAGCGCGAGAAGATGGTCGCAGCCGGGCTCCCCGACTTCGGCCCCGTTCAGAACAATGTCTCGTTCAATGACGCGATCGGCACCACCAGAGGGATCCACGCGGAGCCGTGGGACAAGTGGGTGTCCGTGGCGACGGGGCGCGTGTTCGGAGCGTGGGTGGATCTTCGCGAAGGACCGTCGTTCGGAACCGTCTTCACCGCCGAGATCGATGCATCCGTCGCGGTCTTCGTGCCGCGAGGTGTGGGTAACTCCTACCAGACGCTCGAAGCCGACACGTCTTACTGCTATCTCGTGAACGACCATTGGTCGCCCGATACGGCGTACAGCTTCCTGAACCTCGCCGATGAGACGGCGGCTATCGCGTGGCCCATCGATCTGGATGCCGCCGCCCTCAGCGAAAAGGATCGAGCGCATCCGCGTCTCGCCGATGTACGGCGCGTCGCACCCCGCAAGACGCTCGTCCTCGGCGGCAATGGACAGCTGGGCAGTGCGCTCCGCGAGCTGTTGCACGACCGATCCGATGTGGAGTTCACCGATCGGAGCACGCTGGATCTTCTCGACCCCGAGTTGGCGAGCGCCCGCAATTGGAGCGAATACTCGACCGTGATCAATGCGGCCGCGTACACCGCCGTGGATCGGGCCGAGACCCCTGAGGGACGACGGGCAGCTTGGCAGGTCAATGTCGACGGCGTCCGACGCATCGCGCAGGTCGCTCGAGATCATGCGCTCACTCTCGTGCATGTTTCGAGCGACTACGTGTTCGACGGCAGCAAGGACGGCGCCTACTCCGAAGATGACGCCGTCGCGCCTCTCGGCGTGTACGGGCAGACGAAGGCCGCCGGCGAGACAGCCGCCGAGATCGCTCCGCACCACTACATCGTCAGGACGAGTTGGGTCGTCGGAGACGGCCCCAACTTCGTGAAGACCATGGCCTCGCTGGCTGAGCGGGGCATCGATCCCCGGGTCGTCGACGATCAGCGCGGACGCCTCACCTTCACCGACGAACTCGCGCGTGGGATCATGCACCTCATCGAGGCTGCACCCGACTACGGCATCTACAACCTGAGCAACTCGGGCGATCCGGCGACCTGGGCTGACATCGCACGTTCTGTCTTCGCGCTCACCGGCAATGCCCCCGAGCGCGTGAGCGGGGTAAGCACCGCCGAGTACTTCCGCGATGCCGCGGACGCTGTGTCACCACGCCCGAGCAACAGCGTGCTGGACCTTTCCAAGATCCGAGCCACAGGCTTCGAACCGGCCACGCTGCAGCGTTCGCTCGAGACCTACCTCGAGAAGCCGGCCGTATAGGCCAGACCTCTTGGGCGACGATGTCGCGTCGCCCAAGAGGTGCAGTTAGCTAGCGCTCGGGAGCCTCCGGGTACTCCACCTTCGGGTTGAAGGTGATCCCCCGCAGCCACTTCGCGAGCAGCTTGGCGCGAAGGTCCAAGGACACGCGCCCTCGGTGGAGGCTGACGAACAGACGTGCACCGAACTCGATGTAGTGCACGAGCCCTCGGTGGTGCAGCTGCCAGGAGGCTTCGTTGCGGACGCCGTATGCGAACTTCCAGAGGCTCTTCCGATCGACCATCGCGAAGTTGACACCCCGGTTGTCGCCCATGTCGTGGACGACCTTGCTGTCCAGAACCTGCACTCCAGGGCAGCGCGCGGTGAGCCGGAGAGTGTATTCGCGGTCATCGAACCAGATGAAGTACTCGGAGTACGGGAATCCGTACTCCGCGATCGCCCATCGCGGAATGAGCACCGACACGAACGAGCAGGCGGTGACCATAACGTTCTGCTGGCCCTTGACGAGGAGCCGGCCCCAGTCCCATGTCGGGACCGGGTTGTTCATCTCGCAGATGCTGCCGTCGGTGAACTCCACCACCGAACACGCGAACGGCACCTCGCCACCGAGCTCTGCGACGGCACCGTCGAAACCCGCGATCAGCGCTGAGAGCGCTTCCGGCTTCGGGTAGCAATCGTCATCCATGATCCAGACGTGGTCTGCACCCGATGCGTAGCCTCGCCGCATGCCTTCGGAGAACCCGCCCGCCCCGCCGGAGTTCTTGGTCATCGTCACGACCTCGACCGGGACCGCCAACTCGAGTGCGGACAGATACTCCGCTGTGCCATCCGTGGAGGCGTTGTCGATCACGAACAGGGTCTCGACCGAATGGGTCTGCGCGGCGACGGAGGCGAGCACCGTCTTCAGCTTCTCCAGCCGGTTGAAAGTCACGACTACTGCTGCAACGCTCACCACGAGCTCACCTCTTCCTTGAACCACGAACTCGCAGACGGCCGCGACAACAGCTTCTTCTCCGCCTTGCGCTCCTTGCGCCACAGCGACTCTCTGGCGGCCTCATCGTCGATGAGCGGCCTGACGGCCTCCGCAAGACCCTGGGCTGCACGGTGCGCGAAGCGCGGTACGAGAGCCGCCTCGGGAATGATGTCACGCTGAGCGCCGACATCGGTCGAGACCACAGGAACCCCATGCGTGATGGCTTCGAGCGTCGTGAGCGTGAGGCCCTCGTTGTGAGACGAGACGACGAGGACGTGCGCTTCATCGAGGGTCTGCGCCACCGGCGTCGCCGATGTGCGGCGGATGATATCGGCGGTCATGCCCTCACCGGCGATGACGTCGTCCATCCAGCCGGCGAGTTCTCCGTCACCATGCAGGATGAAGCGGAGCGCGTATCCCTGGCGCTTGAGACGACGGGCCATCGCGACGAAGACCTCCGGTGCCTTCTGGCGGGCCATCCGGCCGATGAAGGCCACTGTGAAGGGCTCGCCCTCGAGCCGCGGGCGGAAGACCGCATCCTTGGGCTCGACCGTGAGTCCACCGAGCGGGGCCATCACCACGCGCTCGGCCGGAATACCCTGCACATCGGTCATCCAGCGCGCGAGGGTCGGCGATATAACATGGTGCTTGGTGATCGAGTTCGCCGCGATCGCACTGCTGAGCGGGTATCCCCCGCCGGCGTACTCGATGATGTGCGTGCTGTCGACGATCGGGATCCCGGGTCGCGATGCAGCGATCCAGGCGACACGATCGTAGATCCACTGGTTGTGGTGGATCACCACGCCACGGACGTCGAACGTCCGCAGCAGTGCTCGAAGAAGCTGCTCGATCCCCGGAGTCTGGGAATCGACGGTCGGCTCGGAGAACGGGATCAGGAGCGCCCCGTCGAGTTCTGCTCGCGTGATCCATGGCTGATGCGAATCGCGATTGGTCAGCACGATCGGAAGGAGACCGGCCTCACGCACGAGACGGACGGCCTCGAACGCCCAGAGCTCAGCACCACCCAGCTGGAACCAGTGCAGTCCGAAGATCACCGCTTTCTGGGCGCCTTCCGGGGCGGGCGCTGCGGGAACGATGACATCGTCTTCGTGTGCACCGCCCGGGAGGAACTCGTCGGCGTAGGTGCGACGGATCATAGGCGTGCTCAGCTTCCGTCGGAAACGCAGCAGCGAGAGGTCGCGGAGGTCGTCGTAGATGAGCGGTGCGCGTGCCTTGACGCGGCGGGCGAGTCCGCCGATGAGTCCCTGGCGTGGCGGCTGGTAAGGATCCGCTTCCAGGACAGCATCCGACGATACGTGCAGATGCCGGGTGTCAGATGCCACGAGGGCCGCCGAGGGCGCTTCGGACGTCTCGGCGACACGAGTCTCCGGCGCCACCTCGCTGATGATGTCGAACGACTCACGTCGGTGCCTGTTGAATCGCGACATGCCATCGAACGTGCTGTCGTCCGTCAGCCGCGGGCGAGTCTCGACCGTGCCGTCGTAGAGGTGGACGCGGAGCGTCCGCTCGGGCGCCATCAAGGCGTGGAAGTTGAGTGCCCCCACCAGCAGTCGTCGCTCACGTGCTGAAAACCCGGATCCGGTGTTCTCGTCGGCGAATCGGAAGAGCGCAGGCTGATCGAGAGCTTGAAGAACTGTCACGAATACTGGTTGCTTTCAGGTCGACGGACGCACGAGAACCTTCACCTTACCAGCGAGAATCACGCGCTCCCTGGGCCTCATCTGAGCGTCGACGGCTCACCGCTTTCATCAACCTGCCAGGCATCACCGACACTCACTCGTATGATTGCTTTCGGTGCGCGCGAGACGGTCGGCGCATACGGAAGGTGGATTCGCGGTGCAACAGGCTCGCACGCTCGATGCGCAGAGGATGACGACTCCCGGCGCGAATCGAGGGCTTCTCGAAGTCTTCCGACAGCGCTATCTCCTCTCGCTCATCGTGCGGAAGGAAGTGCAGATCAGATACCGAGGTTCGATCTTCGGTTGGCTCTGGTCCTATGTGAAGCCGCTCGTCCAGTTCGTCGTCTTCTTCGTCGCCATCGGTGTGTTCCTCGGGCTGAACGACCGGGTCGAGTTCTTCCCGATCTATCTGCTGTCGGGCATCACCGTCGTGACGTTCTTCAACGAAGCCTTCTCGAACGGCACCCGCTCCCTCGTGGACAATGCCGCGCTCATCAAGAAGATCTATCTGCCTCGCGAGATGTTCCCGATCGCGAGCATGATGATCGCCGCGGTGAACACCCTCCCGCAGATCATCGTCGTGGTGGGGATCTCCCTCTTCTTCGGATGGGCCCCCTCCCTCGCCTCCATCGCCGCCATCGTGCTCGCGCTGGTGATCATCGCAGTCCTGGCGAGCGGGCTCGGGCTCTTCTTCGGCGCGATCAACGTCACGTTCCGCGACGCGCAGAGTTTCGTCGAGATCATCGTGATGGTCGCGATCTGGGCGTCGCCGGTGATGTACGAGTGGACGCAGGTCGCCAGTGTCGCACCGGAGTGGCTCTTCGTCCTCTACCGGCTGAACCCGATCACCGCCGCTGTCGAGCTGTTCCACTACGGCATCTGGTTCCCTCTCGGCCCCGGCAACGCTTCTCCCCTCCCCGATCTCTGGATGTACGGACTGATCGCTCTCGTGACATCCCTCGCCGCGCTGGTCATCGGCCAGCTCGTCTTCCGCCGACTGGAGGGCCGCTTTGCCCAAGATCTCTGAGCCCCAGACGCAGACCCTGCCGCGCGTCGTCATCGACGACGTCCACAAAACCTTCAAGCTCCGCCACACGCACTCCATCAAGGAGACGGCCCTCGCGGCGATCCGTCGCAAGCCCCTCACGACGAACTTCCATGCCCTCGACGGCGTCTCGTTCTCGATCGGCGAAGGCGAGTCCGTCGCGCTGCTCGGATTCAACGGATCCGGCAAGTCCACCATGCTCAAGCTGATCTCGGGTGTTCTCGAGCCCGACAGCGGCGCTGCGCTCACGCGGGGGCGCGTGGCCGGACTCATCGAAGTCGGCGCCGGATTCCACCCGGACCTCTCCGGCCGGGAGAACATCTTCCTCAACGCCGCGATCCTCGGTATGACCAAGAAGGAGACCGAGGCTCGCTACGACGAGATCGTCGCCTTCAGCGAGATCGAGAAGTTCATCGACACCGAGGTGAAGCACTACTCCTCCGGTATGTTCCTGCGTCTGGCGTTCTCAGTGGCGATCCACACCGAGATGGATGTGCTCCTCATCGACGAGATCCTCTCGGTCGGCGACGAGCCGTTCCAGAAGAAGTGCCTGGCCCGTGTCCGCGAACTCCACGCGAAGGGCAAGACCCTCGTCGTCGTCAGCCACGACTTGAACATGGTCTCGAACCTGTGCGAGCGGGGCATCCTGCTCCAGGGCGGGAAGATCCGCTTCGACGGCCCGAGCAAGGACGCCGTCGAGTTGATGCGGGCCTAGGGCGTGTCTGACAATTGCCTGGTCCAGGCGATGATGCCGTGGAGGATGACCGCGGCTCGGTAGGTGGTCGCGTGTTTGTCGTATCGGGTGGCCGGCCGAGCCACTGCTTGAGGTGGCTGAAGCGGCGCTCGATGACGTTGCGGTTCCTGTAGTCGGCCGTGTCGAGCGCGACGGGCCGTCCGCCTCGTGATCCTCGGCGTTTGCGGTGACCCTTCTGGTCGTTGGGTTCGGGGATGACGGCCTTGATGCCGCGGTCGCGTAGGTGCGAGCGGATCGCGCGAGACGAGTACGCCTTGTCGCCGCGTACCGCGTCCGGTCTGGTGCGTGGCCGACCGATCTCACGCCCAACGCGCAGGTGCGACATGAGGGGCAGGAACATCGGCGAGTCACCGGCCTGACCGGGCGTGATCATGGTGACCAAGGGCAGCCCGTTACCATCGACGAGCTGATGGACTTTGGTCGATAGCCCGCCGCGTGAGCGACCGATGCCGTGGTCAGGCGGCTCTTCCCGCAGATTCGTGTAGTTCGACCCAGCCCCCTGTGAGGCGCGTCGTGTTCGTCGCGTGCTGATATGCACGTGCGATCGTGGAGTCCACCGACAGCGACCAGTCCACCAATCCGGCGGCATCCGCGGCAGCGGTCAATCGAGCATGCACCTTCTCCCACGTGCCCTCCACCGCCATTCGGCGATGCCAGGTCCACACCGTCTGCCACGGGCCGAACACCTCAGGCAGATCCCGCCACGCGATCCCGGTCCGATAACGGTAGACGATGGCCTCGACCATCGACCTGGCATCGGAGAACGGTCGCCCTCGTCGCCCGGTCCGTGCCGGGAGCATCGGCTCGATAAACGACCACTGAGCATCCGAGAGCACTTGGGACCGCGACATCCGCTCAGGCTCCCAGCCCGTCACCCGTACTTCTGTCAGGCGCACCCGAGTTCGATGCAGCAAGCGGCCTCGTCATATGGAAGTTTGTCATCGGCACACCGGCCGTCATGGGGTGCTGCTCGGCCTCCACGATGAAGCCGTGGCGTTCGAAGAAGGGGCGCGCCGTGAGACTGACGTCCGCCGAGAGCGCGATGGCACCAGTGGCCCGCGCCTCGGCTTCTAGCAGCGCGAGCAGCGCAGAGGCCAGACCGCGACGAGCATGACGCGGCGACACGAACATCATGTCGATGTACCCCGTCGGGCTCACATCGGAGAATCCTGCGATCGCATCATCCACGACGCAGACGTAGCTGTTGCGGCCCTTCATCGCACGGTCCCAGTCGCTCTCGTTGCGTTGTGCCGGACGCGCCCATGCGGCGATCTGTTCGGTCGAGTAATCAGCTGCCGCGGTCACCGTCACCGCATCAATGAACACCGCCAGGGTCGCGCGTGCGTCCTCGCTCCGGTACGGACGAATCTCGACATCGGGGTTCTCGTTCACTCGACCATCTTCGCAAGACGCATCCACGCTCGCTCCGGCCAACCGATCCATGGCCAGCGTCAACTGCGCCGCCGTCACATTCCACGGCATCATCGCCAGCACCAAGCAATTGTCAGACACGCCCTAGGTCACAAGTCGGCGTGCAGGCCCCAGAGGCGCTCCGCGGAGCTGGCCCAGGAGAAGGCCCGAGAGCGATCGGCTGCGAGCACGCGGAGTCTACTCGCGGCCCCCTCGGTCGCTTCGGCGACAGCGTCTGAGATAGCGGCGGCGGGAACCAGCATCCCGCCGTCAGCGACGACGTCACGGTGGGAGCCGCTGTCCACCGCGACGACGGGGATGCCGAGAGCCATCGCTTCGACCGCGCGCCACGGCCACCCGGCTACCGCACCCGTCGCGACGTAGGCGGAGGCTCCATCGAGGACCGCGGCACGATCCTCGATAGACAACGCCCCCCGCACATGCGCACGTCGCTCGGGCAGACCGGCGGCGGAGGCAGCCTCGGCGTAGCGGGGCTCTGCGCCATCGGGGGCGTCGAGGACCACGGCATCGACGCCTGCTGCCATCGCGCCTCGGAAGCCCTCCGCCAGGCTCGTAGAAGAGCCGGTGAGCACCACGTACTCGGCCGGAAGAGAGAGCGCCGCGCGACGATCGGTGGCATCGCGCGGTGCGGCGAACTTCTGCGGCGCGGCCCCGGCGATGACACGGACCCGGTCTCCGAGCTTCGCAAGCTCCGACAGCCGCTCAGCGACAGCGTGCGAAGGCACGACCACCGCGTCGGCATGCCGCACCGCACGTCGAAGCATGCCGCGCTGCCACGCCACCACACCCTTCGGCAGCAGCTCCGGAGCATCCCAGGCCCGCAGATCCCACAACGTAACGGTGGTCTGATCGTTGTCGTGCACACGATCGTGGCGCACCAGAGGCGCCATCAACGTGGGCGAGTGGATGAGTCCACCGCCGACGCCAGGCGCGATACCGAGTTGCCAGGACGCGGCGAGTTCACGGCGTCCGAGACCGAGCCTGCGTACATCGCCGACGCCTGCCAACGGCACGGCGGCCCCCGCAGGGACTATGGCGTCCACCGTGCACCCTGACGGCGCCGTCGAGACCAGCCCGGCGGCGAGATCTATCGAGGCGTGCGCCTGATCCGCATCGACGACATGCACGAGCTGATCCAGAACAACACGCAGCCGAGCACCCATGCCAACAGGCTATCTTCGCGGTGCCTCTCCTCAGCGGAACGCACCGCCCGCGCCGCGCGAATGTCAGCGTTCGCACAGATTGCGCCCACCACCGCAACAGCGGTTCATGCTTGAATGCTCGAGTGAGCGATGGTCGACTTCCCGTCCGGCGCCGATGGATCGGGTGGACCGTCGGCCTTTTGGTGTCCCTGCTGCTCCTCGCGGTCGGATGGGTCACGATCCGGGGCATCGGCGCGGTGAACGACCTCCAGCAGGTCGCCAAGGGCGCCTCCCAGCTGAAGGGAGCGATCGCCGCCGGCGACCTCGACGGCGGGAAGCCCATCGCCAGGAGCATCGCGAACAACGCAGCCTCCGCTCACGACCTCACGTCCGACCCCGTATGGCAGGCATTCGGCGCGCTACCGTGGATCGGACCGAACTTCCGTGCCGTGAGCGAGATCGCCGAGATCGCCGACGATGTGTCGTCCGATGCCCTCACTCCTCTCCTCGATGTGGCGGCGGACTTCGACCTGGCCAGCCTCGGATTCGCCGGCGGAACCATCGATCTCGCGCCGTTCGCCGAGGTCGCCGAGCCGCTCGGCACCGCCGACACCGCGCTCAGCGCCGCAGCACTGCAGGCACGACGCATCGACGCAGATGCCACGCTCCCCCCTCTCGCCGATGCCGTCAGTCAGCTTCGCTCATCGGTCACAGAAGCTGCGACCGTGGTCGGGTCCCTCCACGGCGCAGCCGTTCTGCTGCCGACGATGCTCGGCGGCGAGGGTCCGCGAAACTACGTGCTCGCGATGCAGAACAACGCGGAGCTGCGCTCGTCCGGCGGTATCATCGGCTCGATCGCGCTGCTGCACGCCGAGAACGGCAAGATCACTCTCCAAACCCAGGCGTCGACGCGGGACTTCCCGCCACTCGACGCTTCTCTTCCGCTCAGCGATTCCACGATTGCACTGTTCGAAGATCGCCCAGGACGGTATCTGCAGAACATCACGAGCATTCCGGATTTCGCAGAAGCGGGCCAGACCATCGCCGCACGCTGGGAAGGTCGATTCGGCGGGACGGTCGACGGCGTCATCGCCGTGGACGCCGTCGTCGCGAAGCATCTGATGTCCGTCACCGGCGATCTCAACTTCGGCCCGTTCACCGCGACCTCCGACAACATCACCGACATCCTCCTCTCGGAGATCTACGCCGCCGTTCCAGACCCCGCAGTACAGGACCAGATCTTCGCGCAGGTCGCAAGCGCGCTGTTCGGTGCAGCGCTTGCCGGCGGCGATCCCCAGGCGATGATCGGCGCGCTGGCGGATTCGGCCGCTGAGGGACGCATCCGCATCTGGAGCGCCCACGAAGACGAGGAGGCTGTGCTCGCCTCGTCGGCGCTGGGTGGCACGATCCCGGCCGACGACGCCGACGCCACCTATGTGGGTGTACTGATGAACGACACCACCGGCGGCAAGATGGACTATTACACCCGCGCGTCCATCACCACGGCGGTCGGCACCTGTCAGGGAGATCACACGACGCAGGTGCGAGTGACCTGGACCAACACGGCTCCGGCGGACGCCGCAACCTCTTTGCCGACGTACGTCACCGCCGATGGATTCTACGGAGTACCTGCCGGCAGCGTGCGAACGCTGATCGCGATCTATGGGCCGGACGGAGCGACTCCTTCCCACATCGATCGCGATGGGGCAGAGGAGGGCGTACAGACGGCGATGATCGGCGACCGGTCCGTGGTGCAACACGAAGTATCTCTTGCGCCGGGCGAATCGACGACGATCACCATCGAGTTCCAGGGGACGGGCTCAGGAGAACGTCTCACAGACGTGTTGCACACGCCTCTGATCAATGACCCGGACACGAAACGGGTGTCTCTCCAGTGCGCTTCGTGACTTTCTCAGGTCTTTAGGGTACTGTCGACTCACTGGGGAATATCTGGCGTCTGCCAACCTGCCGTGGGGGCAGGAAGACGCCACGCAGTCGGATGCAGGGGTGTGTCCGAAGGCGATTCCGCGTGAAATTCTGGGGAGAAATCATGCTGAAAAAACTGGCTGCCATCAGCCTTGCCGCTGGCGCACTCGTATTCGTGGCGCCCGCTGTCGCAAACGCCGCGCCGACTGTTCCGGCCGCGTCGTCCGATACGTATCCGACGCCTCCTGGAGCGAAGGTCGGTAACCCGATCATCGACATCTGCGAAGTCTCGACCATCGTGTTCGGTCCGGGTTACTTCGTTCCGTCCGAGAACGTGAACGTGTCCGTCTCCGGCTACAACGCCGGGAAGGCCGCCGTCTCGGGGAACACCGCCACTGCCGACGGCAGCCTGACGCTCACGTTCCGTCCGCCGTCCGATGGTGAGGGCTCCTATGCCGTCGCCTTCAACGGCTCGCGCTCATACACGGCGACCATCACGGTTTCGCACGGACACGACGCGGCTGCCAGCTGCGATCACGATCCTGGTGTCGCTGCTGCGGGTTCCGAGTTGCCGCTCACCGGCGGAGCCATCGAACTCGCGCTCACCGGTGGAAGCGTATCGCCGTGGGTTCTCGGTGGCGGAGCCGCGGCGCTGGTCGCCGGTGGCGCCCTCGTCGCAGTCGGAGTATCTCGCCGCAAGCGCGCCTAGATCCGGCTGCCGCCTCGTGCGGTGGTCGACTGGACGACGGTGATCCCTCCCCCTCCGATCACCGTCGTCTGGTGCATCCGGTGGACAACACCGGAAGCCCACGGCCGTCCCCTCCCTCGGGTGGGCGGCCGTGGGCTTTGTCGCACCCGCAGGGGAGCATGCACGCCCGGCACCTGCCCCTCTGTGCTGCGAGCACGCGCCGGGCCCTAGTCAAGAGTCCGTGCGGTTCCCGCGGCCGCCTCGCCATGAATACGCTGCGCGCACCGCCTCCGTGGCGGCACGCGGCGATCAGGGCGTCGGCGTCGGAGTCGGAGGATGCAGCGTCTGCTGCATCAGGTCACGGATGTACGCGTAGTCAGGCTGATGCTCGTCGATACCGGCTTCGGGTGTGAGCTCGATCGTCGTGACCTGCTGCTCCTTAGCCTTGAGCATCAGGTCGAAGAACTCGGGAAGTTTATCGGATGGCAGATCAGTGCTGATCAGCGCTGTCCCGGCCGCCGCCACCTCGTTGAATCGCGTGAGCACAGTCTGCGGCGTGAACTGGGCGAGGATGGCTCCCTGCAGCTCGCGCTGGCGCTTCATCCGATCCCAGTCACTGGTCGTGTAGCGCGAGCGGGCATACCACTGAGCGGTATCGCCGTCCATGCGCTGCTTGCCCGGCTCGATCCAGCCGATGGCCCACTCGTTCACGTCGCTGCCGGTCCACCCCTCGGGCGGGCCGCCCTTGGGCAGCCGCTCTGTGACATCGATCTCGACGCCGCCCAGGGCATCGACGAGCTCGGCGAAACCATGCATGTCGACGAAGACGTAGTACGGGATCTCGATACCGAGAATTCCTTCTGCTGCGTCCTTCGTCGCCTCGATACCCGGTTCCGAGCCGTTCGCCACAGCATCGGGATACAGGCCCTCACCGCCGTCTTCCCGGCAGACCTCGGCGGCGTTGCGCACGTGATTCATCCAGGCGTTCCAACCGCAGGTGGAGGAGCCGTGGCCCTCGAATCCGTTGGGATACAGCTCCTGCATCGGGCTACCGTCGCTGAAGGGCACATTCGGAAGCTCACGCGGGATCCCGGTGATGGTCACGGCTCCGCTGTCGGCGTTGACCGACACGACGGAGATGCTGTCGAATCGCATCGAATCACGACCGTCGCCGCTGTCCGCACCGAGCAGGAGGATGTTGTAGTACCCGTCGCTGGGCGCCACGCTGGGGCCGCTCTGTCCGAAGATCGAGCCGATGGTGTTGCGTACCGATCCGACGGCGGTCGCGGCATAACCAGCACTACCTCCGACCAGTCCCAGCAGCACCAGCGCCACGACCGGGATGGCGAGTCGTGCGACGCCGGGCACCTTCACGAGCCGGACAATGCGCAGCGTGTCGAACGTCAGCACGACCCAGAGCACGACGTACCCCACCAACAGCACCTGCACTATCGTCAAGACCGCGGCGGAGAAGAATCCGCCGCCGATCGTGAGCCACAGCAGGACGGGGCGAGCGAAGAGCGCGAGCCCCAACGCCACGATCGCCAGGAACCAGGAGAGCATCGTCGCGCCGATACCGAAGCGCCCGAGCCGACGATTGCCTGCGAGAACCTGTGCAGATCCGGGCACGAGAAGGTTCATCGCGACCAGCCACCAGCCGCGCTTGGCCATCATCCCCGAATCGGCGGAGTCGGGATGCCTCAGCGGCCGAGTCTCGATGAGCGGGCGCCGTGTTGCGCGCGGAGGCGCAAGGGTCACAGCGAACCCTTCAACCGTTCGTTCTTCGTCTCGACCTGCGCCTCGAGGTCACGGGCGTACTCTTCGACACGGTCGGCGAGAGCGGTGTCCGAGGTTCCGAGAATCCGTGCGGCGAGCAGACCGGCGTTGCGGGCGCCCCCGATGGACACCGTCGCCACCGGGATTCCTGCAGGCATCTGCACGATGGAGAGAAGGGAATCCATACCGTCGAGGTACGCGAGCGGCACCGGGACTCCGACGACGGGGAGCGGCGTCATCGAGGCGAGCATTCCCGGAAGATGGGCTGCTCCCCCGGCTCCGGCGATGATGACGCGGATACCGCGCGACCGCGCCTCGCGCGCATACGACATGAGCTTGTCCGGAGTCCGATGCGCCGAGACGACCTCGACTTCGTGCGGGATGCCGAAGTCCGTGAGCGCTTGAGAGGCATCGCTCATCACGCGCCAGTCGGAGTCGGATCCCATCACGACGCCGACCAGAGGCTCGGCGGAAGAGTGCAGTGGCTCGGTCACCAGATCAGGGTACGGTCTGCCGCTGTGAGATTCCCCGAACGGCACACCCCTTGCACGCATGTGTCGGCGAAAACCCAACGGTGGGCGTGAGTCAGAGGAAGTGCGCGGCGACGGCTCGTGCGACGTACACCGCATCATCGAGATCGTCATCGGCGACATTCACGTGACCGACCTTGCGACCTGGCCTCGGAGCTTTCCCGTAGGTGTGGATCTTCGCCTGCGGATGCTCTGCCATGGCAGCACCGAAACGCTCGTCCAGCGTGCCTTCGACAGGTCCGCCGAGGATGTTCACCATCACCGACCACGTGGCGCGCGGTGCCGTGCTCCCGAGCGGAAGGTCGGCGACAGCGCGCAGGTGCTGTTCGAACTGGCCTGTGACCGCTCCGTCCTGGCTCCAATGCCCACTGTTGTGCGGTCGCATGGCGAGTTCGTTGACGAGGATGCGTTCGTCGTCGGTCTCGAACAGCTCGACGGCGAGCATTCCGGTCACACCGAGTCCCTCCGCGATGGTGCGTCCGATCGCCTCTGCCACCTCGGCCAGGCGCTCGGCGGCCGCGGGAGCCGGAGCGATCACCTCGGCGCACACACCGTCACGCTGCACGGTCTCCACCACCGGGTAGGCGACGATCTCGCCACCGGGGCGACGCGCCACCTGCTGGGCGAGCTCGCGCACGAACGGAACGAGCTCTTCGACGAGGAGCGCGTCACCTTGGGCGAGCGCGTCCAGCCAATCCTGCGCCTCCCCTGCCGTTCGCACGACCCGCACTCCCTTGCCGTCGTATCCTCCGCGCGGGGTCTTCACGACGCCGGCGCCTGCGTGCTCGTCGAGGAATGCCTGCAGTTCAGCGATGGTGCGCACGGCCGCCCAATCCGGCTGGGGGATCCCGAGCTCGGCAAGGCGCGCACGCATCACGAGCTTGTCCTGCGCGTATTGGAGCGCGTCGGGCCCCGGGTGCACGACCACACCATCGGCGACGAGTTGCCGCAGCACGTCCTGCGGCACATGCTCGTGGTCGAAGGTGATCACGTCGACGTCTGCGGCGAAGGCACGCACCGCCTCGAGATCGCGATAGTCGCCGACCGCGGTGGCCGCGAGTCCGGCCGACATCCCTTCACCTTCGGCGAGCACTCGCAGCTCCAGTCCGAGTTCGACCGCCGGAGCGATCATCATCCGAGCCAGCTGTCCTCCGCCGATCACGCCAACACGCAGCGCCATGTGCCGCCTCCATTCGTCTGGACCCATTCTCCCGCACTCATCAGAGCGCGCACGACAGGTTGCTGTTGCGGATCCGACGACACAGCCGGCGACCTGGACCTCAGCAGCGTTGCACCGGAGAGTTCAGTCGCCGGTGGCCTGCGCGTCACGATGAGCGAGGATCTGCCCGACCTCGATCTGATCGGCGAGAGTCTCATGCACGAGCGTCACGTTGGGGACGTTCGGCAGGCGGAGCGGAGCGTCGACCCCGTTCGAGAGCGTGATCGTTCCCGAACCCCACATCCGCTGAAGCGGACCACGACGAACCGCGATCGTGTATCCCCTCGCATGCGACATCTCCTGGCGCCGACGAGCGCCGATGCCGTGCCGTGCGATGACACGCCTGGTCGTCACAGTGGTGCTCCGGGAGTACCAGATGACGAAAGGCAGCACCACGGCGAGCAACACCAGCGCGCCCGCGGCGGTCAGAAGCATCCAGTCTTCGAACCCCGCCGGCAGGTTGCCGAAGAAGTAGGCTGTGGCGCCGAAGGTTGCGATCAGCACGAGGGCGGACCAGAACAAGCGGCGTGCGTGGCTCCGAAAGCGCGCGATCAGCAGCTCTTCCGAAGGTGTACCGGGCGGTGGCATCAGGGGCCGACCGCCGAGCGTCACAGGCTGGGTCACCCCACCATTGTGCCTGTGATCTGCGACAAAGCTGTCTGTGCGGCGGCGTGTCAGCTTCCGGTCGCGCGCACATGCACGACGTCGCCGGCGGAGATGGGGTGCTCCACCCCATCGGATTCGACGAGAAGTCGGCCATCCGCATCGATCGCCGTCGCCACTCCCTCGAGGATGCGGTCAGCGGGCATCGACACTCGAACAGGCTGCCCGAGTGTTGCGCACCGGGCGGACACCGCCGCATGCAGACCGCTCGCGACAGCGTCCTCCGCGGCAGCCAGTGCCGACAGACGACCACCGAGCCGCTCGAGGTACGCGGCCAGCAGCCGGTCCTCATCGACGTCGACACCGAGCGAGGCGAACGACGTCGCCGTCGGCACCGGGAGCTGCTCGATCGTCATCGCCGTGTTGACGCCAGCGCCGACGATCACCGCGTCCGTCGTCGCCTCGGCGAGGATCCCGCAGATCTTGCGCCCATCGACGAGGACGTCATTCGGCCACTTCACGGCGACGTCGTGCCCCGGGAGCTGGTCGGCTATCGCTTCGGACATCGCCAGGCCCGCTACGAGCGGAATCCAGCTCCGCGCCGACGGATGGGCGGGAAGCGCCCGTAGCAGCACGGAGATCGCCAGCGCCGAACCTTCCGGCGCGACCCAGGTGCGATCGAGCCGGCCGCGCCCTGCCGTCTGGTTGCGCGTCACGAGAGTCGAGAGATGCGGCCAGCCGACGGCATCGTCCGCCTTCGTACGCAGATCTGCATTCGTGGAGCCGGTGTGCGCGACGAGTTCCAGGCGAGGTACCGTGGCCGCAGCGAGCGGGAGATCCATGCTCATACGTCCTCGTCGTCGACTTCTTCGTCGTCATCGTCTTCGTCTTCGCGGATGGTCCCCACCTCATGGGCCTGCCACCGCTCCCACTCCTTCATGAGGCCATCGATCGCGGCGTGGAACTTCGCGGTGGCGACCCCCTGGGTGGTGTCACCGAAGTAATGCTGCACCCACATCCGCAATCGTGCGGTCGCGGCCTCGTCGGCTCGCACCCGCTCGACCTCGGCGACGATGTCGGTGGCCGCCTCCGCAGTCAGCCACTCGCAGTCGGCGAGGTATCCCTGCGTATCGATCGAGGCGTCGTCATCCGCCGGGCGCGTGATCATCAGCGGCTTCCCCGCCGCGAGCCGATCGTAGACCATCGCCGAGATGTCCACGACGGCGACGTCGGCCGCGGTGAGCTGCCAGCCGAGTTCCGGGGCGGCGTCATAGATGTGGTGAGCGGTCGCATCGGCCGCGTTCGCCGCGTTGATCGCCGCGACGATCCGTCGATGCGCGGCCCCGTAGGCCTCGTCGACCACCCCGCTGCGGGGGTGCGGGCGATAGATCACGCGGTGCGCACCTGTTGCCAGCAGTCGGCTCACGAGCGCCTCGCCGTGCGTCGCGATCGAGCCGTAATGAGCGCTGGGACGGTCACCCTCCCAGGTGGGCGCGTAGAGCACGACGGTTCGCTCGTCCGGCGTGTACGGCAGCGCCCCCGAGTAGTGGTCCGCCTGGGGGCGCCCGATCTCGATCGTGCGGTGATCCACGTCGTAGTCCCACAGGGTGCGCGACAGGCGGTCGCGCGCGGCCTGCCCGGCGACGAATGCGTAGTCGTAGGCCTTGTACTGGTTGGTGGTCATGTACATCTTGTCGGACTCACCGTGGTTGATGAAGACGTGCCAGCGACGCCCGTAGCGGAACATCTGGAAGTTCCGCGTGTTCTGATTCACGTACAGCACGACGCGGATGTCCTGCGTCGCGATGAACCGCTCGAGATCACGGATCTTCGGCACGAAAGCTACCGGCGGAGCATCCTCTTCGAGCAGCTTCTCGGTTCCGGTCGCCTGCCTGGAGAGCACGACGACGGGCCAGCGCTTCGAGAGCTCGGCGAGCGGGCGGTACCACTGGCGCATCTGGTACATGTTCACCGCACCATCGGCGAAGTACACCGCGACCTTGAAGTGATCGACCGGGTACGGCTCGCGTTCTGCGAGCCGTCGGCGCACGCGCTGCACGGCGGTGCGGGATGCGAGCGCCCGCTTCAGCAGACGGTACGCCTTCTTCGCGTCAGACAATGCACCCATCCCTCCAGAATAGTTCGTCCTCGGCGGATCCACCGGCCTGCAGCGGGATGGCACGGCCTGCGGTCGAGCGCCTCACCCCTCCTCATCAGGGAACGCCCGAAGACACCATGCCATGATCATCATGTGTCCGCAGACGAATCAGCAGCTCCCCTGCCCGGGGTGTCCTTCGTGATGCCGGTGCTCAACGAGCGCGCCTACCTCGAGCACGCGGTCGCGTCGGTGCTCGCGCAGGACGTCGATGTGCCGACGGAGCTCGTCCTCGCTCTCGGCCCGTCCAACGACGGCACCACCGAGCTTGCCCGCCGACTCGCCGCGACGGACGACCGCATCAGACTGGTCGACAATCCCGCGGCTCACATCCCCGTGGGCTTGAACTCCGCAATCCGCGCGAGTCGATACGCGACGATTCTGCGCGTCGACGCGCACTCCGAGCTCTCCCCCGGCTACGCCGCCCGCGCGCTGCAGACTCTGGAGCGCACCGAATCGGCCAACGTCGGCGGCGTGATGCATGCCGAAGGACGCACGCCCTTCCAGAAAGCGGTCGCCCGTCTCTACAACTCCCCCGTCGGGCTCGGCGGCGGGGCTTATCACGGGAGCTCGCAAGAGGGCGAGGCCGAATCCGCCTATCTCGGTGTGATGCGCCGTGACGTTCTCGACGAGATCGGCCTGTTCGATGAGTCGATCCGGCGTGGTGAGGACTGGGAGCTCAACCTCCGCATCCGCCAGGCCGGCCACCGGGTCTGGTTCGACCCGGAACTGTCTGTCACGTACTGGCCGCGGGAGAGCTGGCTGCGCCTGGCACGGCAGTTCCGCGCCACCGGTGCATGGCGCGGCGAGCTGGTGCGCCGGTTCGGGCGCCGCAACGGCATCCGTTATTTCGCTCCTCCCGCGCTCGTCGTGGTGGTGGCGCTCGCCCTCGTCGCCGGGGTCCTGCAGCTGACGGGTGTGCTCAGCGGCGTCTTCTCGCTGATAGTGTCGCTCCTCGTGTACGGGCCGCTCGCGCTGTACCTTCTGCTCGTGCTGGGCGTAGCGCTCGCGCCCGGTGGAGGGGGTGTGCGCCAGCGCCTGTGGACCCTGCTCGTGCTCCCGACGATGCACGTCTCGTGGGGTCTCGGCTTCCTCGGCGGCGTCCTCCGCGGCGCTCGGGACACCGTCGACGCGTCACGTCTGGGCACACGCAACACTCCGCTCCCCTGAGTACCCCGCTGCCCTGAGGGCGACCTTCGCCGGACTCAGCGGGTGACGAAGCCCAGATCCAGGATGCGGTCGACCACACGCTCGGCGGCATGACCGTCATCGCGGGAGTTGAACTGCTTGCGCCACGCCGCATAGCGCTCCGCGTACGCCGCCACGTGACCCTGATCGTCCAGGGCGGCAGTGAGCTCCTCCTGTGTCCGCACCAGCGGTCCGGGGGCCCTCTCCGCGAGATCGAAGTAGAAGCCTCGCAGCTGGCCACGATAGTGGTCGATGTCGGGAACCAGGAAGTACATGGGCTTTCCCGTGACGCTGAAGTCGAACATCACCGAGGAGTAGTCGGTGATCAGTGCGTCTGCGACGAGCAGCAGTCGAGCGGTCTCCGGATAGCCGGTGACGTCGATGACCCTCGCACCGGCGCGGTCCCGCCCCTGTTCCAGTGTGCGGGAGTGACCGCGCACCAACACGACGGCATTCGCCTGCTGGGCGAGCAGTTCGGCATCGACGAAGTCGACCATCTCCGCTCTGTCATCACGCCAGGTCGGTGCGTAGAGGAGCACCCGCTCCTCTGCACCGATACCCAGCGCACTGCGGACAGCGGCGGGATCGCCGGTGGTCAGCGCGTCGTTGCGTGGGTATCCCTCCACCCAGATCGGGCGGCCGAAGAATGCATATGCCTTGCGGAGAATGCGCTCGGAGTAGGTGTTCTGAGCGAGCAGCACGTCCCACCGACGCGATTCCTTGACGACGGCAGCCATCCGCCGCGGATCGAAACCGGGACGATGCAGCGCGAGCCGCTTCAACGGCGTGCCGTGCCAGGTCTGCAAGACCTTCTGCCCTGTCTTGCGGGCGAACCGGCGGCGCAGCCAGTCATTGACCACCAGCAGACGGGCGGCACCGCGCGCGTGCCACCATTGAGGGCTGCCCTCCACGACGGCGACGGCACCCTCTGGAACCTCGACAGAGAGATCGGCGACGCTCCAGTACCGCCGCACCTCGGGCGCGCGTGCCGCGAGCTCACGGTCGATGGCCCGGGGGTTGCAGCCGACGCTTCGTCCGTAGAAGCTCTCGAAGAACACGGCGTTCTCGGTCCCGCCCGCCTGCGCCACATAGCGTTCTTCCAACGTCGAGCGCCCTTCTGCGGTCTCATACACCGGGTCGATCGGCGCGGCGATGCGGACGACGCCGCTGTCCACGGCGATGCGCACACCCTTGAGCACCACCGAGGCCAGTCGCACTTCGTCGAGATCGACACCCGCGATCCGCAGCTCGTACCGCCCGGTCGGCAGCGGAAGGGATGGGCCGCCCCAGCGTGACGCCTGCAGCGGGAACGTGGCCTTCCAGGTCTTGCCGCCGCCGCTGATGCGAGCATCGACGCGCGCTCGCGGTCCGACCAGTGCAGCCGTCGCCGGTCGCTGACCGGTCCCTGCGATGATCAGGGACTCCGCCTCGTCATCGATGCGGGCCGTTGTCATGCTGCTCCCTTCGGCGCGGGAATCCCCCGCGCACGGATGACCTGGTAGACGCGCTCGGTGTTGCGTCCGTCTCGATACGCGTGCATCTCCGCGCTGAGCGTAGCGGAACGGGCCGACGCCGCATCGTACGCACCATCGTCCGTGAACAGGGCTTCGAGTTGCGCGAGCACCTGCGACCAGTCACCGGCCGCGTCCGGGCCGGCGACATCGTCGAAGCGGCCGTAGAAACCACGTGTGCGGGCGTACTCCTCGGAGTCCGGCGCCAAGAAGAGCACCGGCATCCGCAGCAGACCGACGTCGTAGGCGAGCGAGGAGTAGTCGGTGACGAGCACGTCGACCGCTGCGAGCGCGGGAGTCACATCCGCGAGGAGTGCAGCGCTCAGTGCGCGCACTCGTCTGCTCGGAAGCGGCGGCGCGTATCCCCCCTCCCCCAGAGGGTGCGAGCGCACCAGCAGGATCGCGTCGTTCTCTTCGAGCACACGGAGGATTCGGATCCACTCTTCCGCGGTCGGGACCGCAGGGTCGGCGGCACCGTCTCGCCAGGTCGGCGCGTACAGGATCGTGCGCGTCGCCTCGGGGATCTCCCCCACGACGCTGCGGAGCACGGTGGATGCTGCGTTCCGAGCCTCGGCGGCGGAACCGCGGGAGAGCACATCGACTCGAGGCTCGCCGGTCACCACCACACGATCGTCTCCGAGTCCGAACGCGGACTCCAGGCGGCCCCTCGCCCGGTGGGATGCCGCAGGAAGCACCCGGATCCGCTGGGAGGCCGCACGATAGAGGACTCCGACCGCGCGGCGCAGCACCGCGGCGCCGGGAACATTCGGCACCTGGGTCGTCGCGGGCGAATCCAGGCCGATCCGCTTCAACGGGATTCCATGCCAGAGCTGGACGACGAACCCGCCTCCGTTCGCGTAGCGGTTCACATCACCGAGCCCATGGGTGACGACGAGAACGCCGGCCCGTGCGGTCGCCCACCAACCCCGCAGACCGCTCTTCCGGACGAAGCGGATGCCGAGGGCCGCAGCCTCGCGATCCTCGCGGTCGGAAGCCGTGAGCCAGAGGGTGTCATGCCCGGCCGATGACGCGTATCGCTGGAGAGCGAGGGCTCCATCGCCGATTCCGGCACCGCAGCCGAACACCCAGCGCCGACCACGCGGAAGGAGGAACGTACCGATGCGCCCGACGGCATACAACGGGATCCGGAGCAGCTTGGCCGCATTGCCGGTGCCGAAAGAGAAGGACGCCACCCCGCGAGCCTATCGCGGGGTGGCGTCCTTCTCTGTGAGCGCGAAGGTCAGCCGGCGAGTTCGCCGAGCGTCACCTCGATGTCGTAGGACTTGCCGTCCCGGACGTAGGTGACCTTGGCGGTGCTGCCGGCTGCCGCCGCACGCACCTGGGCCGTGAGGTCGCTGGCGCTGGTGATCGGAACCCCGTTGAATTCGGTGACGACGTCACCCTCCTTCAGGCCTCCTGCTGCCGCGGCGCCGCCATCCGTCGCCTTGGCGATGTACGCCCCGGAGACGGTTGCTCCCTGGACGCTCGATGCGTCCTGGACGGATGCGCCGAGCAGACCGTGTGTCGCGGCCCCGTCGGCGATGATCTCGTCGGAGACCCGCTTGGCGATGTTCGACGGAATGGCGAACCCGATACCGATCGAGCCCGATTCCTCTGAGCTGCCCGAGCTCGCGATCGCGACGTTGATGCCGATCAGCTCACCCTTGCTGTTCACGAGCGCGCCACCCGAGTTGCCATGGTTGATCGCCGCATCCGTCTGGATGACTGCGATCGAGATGGAATCGGACGTCTGCTGGTTGCTGTTGCCCGGGATGTCGAACTGGAACGGCCCCTGGCCCTGGCCCTGGTCCGGCGCCTGCTGCTGGTCGGGGGCGTCCTCGGAGGACGAATCCGGCAGGGCGGAGGATGCGATCTGGATGCTCCGGTTCAGCGCGCTCACGATTCCGGTCGTCACCGAGTTCGCGAGTCCCAGCGGGGCACCGAGCGCGACCGCCGTGTCACCGACGTTGAGCTTCGACGAATCGGCGAACTCCATGGGCGTGAGGCCCTTGGCGTCCTTCAGCTTGATCACGGCGAGGTCGTAGATCGGGTCTGTGCCGACCACGGTCGCCTCGTAGATGCGCCCGTCCGAGGTGGTCACTCGGATGGTCGGGTCAGCGACCGCACCGCCGAGCGTGACGACGTGCGTGTTGGTGAGCACGTAGCCGTCATCGCTGATGATCACGCCGGATCCGCTGCCACCCTGGTCGGCGCCTGCCACCTCGATCGTAACGACCGACGGCAGTGCCGCGGTCGCGACAGCGGTGGTCTCGTTGACCGAACCGGGGTTGTTCACCGTGACCGTCTGCGGGCCTTCGGCCGTGCCGGAGGAAGGGCGATCCTGGAGTCCGCTGAGCAGCGCGCCGCCGCCGAAGCCGGCGACACCGCCGACGAGGGCTGCCGCGACGATGAACGCGGCGAACTTCGCGCCCCCACGAGACTTCTGCTCTTTGGTCTTAGTCCCGTCTGCCGGTGCACCCGTAGGTGCTCCGCCATCGAGTGGCTGGGTGGGCTGGGTGTAGGACGCCGCCGTGGGGATGCCGAAAGCGGCTCCCGGTGCGGTGGCATGCGCGGGGGCGGTGGGTGCCGCGTAGGCGTTCGGTACAGGCGCGATCATGGGTGCGGCCGGTGCCTGCGAGGTGAAGGTCGATGGCACCTCGTGTCCCTGCGCGGGCGCGGCGACGGCCGGCGCGGCGGGAGCCGGAGCGGCGGGAGCCTGCCCGGTGATGTCAGCGGCGTCAGGCGTAGCCGACTGAGCGGCGACCTCTGCAGCCTCGGTGGACGGCACGGCGTCGTTCGACGCGGATGCCGACTGGTCCTGAGTGTTGTCTTCGTTCATGGTGTGTGCTCCTTCAACGACCATTTCAGAATGACGCCTGTATCTGTGCGTTCTCTATGTCGAAGATGAGTTTCAGCTATGGCCTTAGCCTGTTCTTCATGAGTGTCATCCCCGGCGCCTGGCGGCGCACGGCAGCAGGTGCAGGCCTGCTCGCCTCAGACGGAACCGTCGCGCCCACCATCTTCGCAGAGATGTCGGCCGCAGCGGCCCGTACCGGTGCGATAAATCTCGGCCAGGGCTTCCCCGATGAGGATGGGCCAGCCGAGGTGTTGGAGGCAGCGCGCAGCGCGATCGCGAACGGCGCGAATCAGTACCCGCCAGGACGCGGCATCCCCGACCTGCTCGAGGCCATCAGCGCCCATCAGCATCGGTTCTACGGGCTCGACGTGGACCCTGCCAGCGAAGTGATCGTGACGGCAGGGGCCACCGAAGCTCTGACCGCGACCCTGCTCGCTCTCATCGACGGGCCGGAAGACGAGGTGGTCGTCTTCGAGCCGTACTACGACTCGTATGCCGCCGCCGTCGCATTGGCGGGTGCCCGTCTTCGCACGGTTCCCCTGCGCGCACCGGACTTCCAGCCTGATCTCGAGCAGCTCGCTGCGAGCGTGACCGATCGCACGCGGGTCATCCTGATCAACGATCCACACAATCCCACGGGCGCGGTGTTCGGCCGTGGAGTGCTCGAAGAGGTCGTGCGACTGGCCGAGAAGCACGACGCGATCATCGTCACCGACGAGGTGTACGAGCACCTGGCTTTCGACTCGCCGCATACGCCGGTCGCCACGCTGCCCGGAGCCGCCGAGCGCACGCTGACCATCTCCTCTGCCGGCAAGACCTTCTCCACGACCGGCTGGAAGATCGGCTGGGTCCATGGGCCAGCCGCCCTCATCACGGCTGTGCTCACGGTCAAGCAGTACCTCACGTACGTGAACGGATCCGCGTTCCAGCCCGCCATCGCCGTCGGGCTGCGGATGGATGACTCCTACTTCGCCGGCGCTGCGGCCGTGCTCGCCCGCAAGCACGAGATCCTCGGCGACGGGCTGCGTGCGGCCGGCTTCACCGTGCACGCCCCGCAGGGCGGCTACTTCACGGTCGCGGACGCGACCGCCCTCGGCGGAGCGGATGCTGCAGCCTTCTGCCGAGCCTTGCCGGAACGCGCAGGAGTGGTGGCGATCCCGCTGACCGCGTTCGTCTCAGAATCGAACAGGCACGAATACTCGGGACTGGTGCGTTTCGCCGCTTGCAAGCGCGTCGACGTGCTCGAGGAAGCCGCCGTGCGCCTCACACGGTTCTCCGTCTGAACTCGCGGCGATTGCGGCCTAGAGCTCACGGGCGACGACGGCATATCGTCGCACACGCAGCGACGGGTTCGTCTCCCGCACCCGCTCGATGACCAATTTCTCGACGACCGCCACCGCGATCCCCGAGGCCGTCCCCACGCCCGCGAGCACGACGCCCTGAGGGTCGACGATCTGCGAATGCCCCACGCCGATCGGTGTCGGGTGGTCTGCGGCGACCACGTACACGGTGTTCTCGATCGCGCGCGCGGCGAGCAGCGTCGTCCAGTGGTGCTCCTTGAGAGGCCCCCTGACCCACTCGGCCGGCACGACCAGGACGTCGGCCGCAGCATCGACCAGCGAGCGCCCTACCTCGGGGAAGCGCAGGTCGTAGCAGGTCATGAGCCCGAAACGCAGACCGCCCAGCTCGAAGGTCGCTGCCTCCCCCAACGCCCCGGCTTCCACCCAATCGGACTCGGTCTGCCCGAAGGCATCGTAGAGGTGCTGCTTGCGGTACACCGCGAGGACTCCATCGCCCCGCACCGCCACGACCGTGTTCCGCACCCGATGGCCGTCAGCAGCCCGTTCAGCGAGTCCCGCGACGATGACGACCGCGTAGTCGGCGGCCAGCGCGGTGAGGGTCGTGACGAACTCCCCGTCGAGGTCTTCGGCGTTCGCGGCCAGAGTGTCATCCATCGGGTCGACGAAGTAGCTCGAGTACTCCGGGAAGACGATCAGCTTCGCACCGCGCGCCACGGCATCCGCCGTGAGCTCCGCGATCCGCTCGCGGTTGTCGGCGCGGGAGGCCGTGGGCGCGAACTGACATACGGCGACAGGGACGGCTGCGGTCTCGGACATACCCTCATCCTCTCGCATCGACACGCCCGGGACGTCACGCGGAGGCCCCCTCGATTCGCCCGACCTCGGAATCCGTGATAAGTTTCTTCTTGTGCCGCGGGGTGGAGCAGTTCGGTAGCTCGCCGGGCTCATAACCCGGAGGTCGCAGGTTCAAATCCTGTCCCCGCAACAAATGAAAGGCCCTCTGACTCGGAGAAATCCAGGTCAGGGGGCCTTTCGCTTTGAGCATCCGGCTACGACGGGCACGCGTCGCACCATGGTGATCAGGTCGTCGGGAGCCTGTACCGCCTCAGTCGTGACATCTTGGGCGCTACTGCCGTGATGTCTATGGCCGAGCCTCGGCCATAGACTCCTCCACCACGACGGGGTTGATCTGATCGGCGGGTAGGGGCCCGCGGACCGGACCTCGATACGGGCGCCGGCGACGTAGCAGAGAAAGCCCGCAACCGTACCCCACAGACGCGAACGGGCACCCCCGGAGGGGTGCCCGTTCGGCGTTCTAGACGAGGGTCACTTGCCCTCTGCGGCGTCCAGTTCGAGCAGCTTCTGCACGGCTGCGGTCAGACGCTCATCGGCCTCGGCGAACTTGGCGAGGTCACCCGACTTCAGCGCAGTCTCACGGTCGATCAGAGCGGCCTGCGCTGCGGAGAGAGCGTCTGCCTGGGCATCCGTCGTCGGCGGCGTCGGCTCGGTCGGCACCTCACCGGTGTCGGGGACGACCGCATCCGGATCGGGTTCGACGGTGTCGTCTCCACCGGTCGCACCGGAATCACCGCCGAAGAGCGTGTCGAGCGCCTCGGTGAGGGTGTTCTCGAAGGCGACACGATCACCGAAGGCGACGAGCACCTTCTGCAGTCGCGGCAGCTGCGTTCCCTCAGAAGACTGCACATACACCGGCTGCACATAGAGCAGACCGCCACCCACGGGCAGCGTCAGCAGGTTGCCGTAGATCACCTCGGACTCACCCTGCTGGAGCAGGTTGAGCTGCGGGACGACCGAGGTATCGGAGTTGTAGGTGTTCTGCACCTGACCGGGACCTGGAACCGTGGTGTCGGTGTCGATCTCGAGCATGCGCAATTGGCCGTAGCCGTCTGCCTTCTTGCCCTTCTCCGAGCCCGCATCCGAATCGACTGCGAGATAGCCCATCAGCACGTCGCGGCTCCCACCCGCTCCCTGCGAGTTGGGGATGAAGGTCGAGAACATCGAGAACCGCGGAGTGTCCTGCCCCGGCATCTGCATGGTCAGGTAGTACGGCGGCTGCAGCATCGACTCGCTGCGCGGGTCGTTCGGCGTCTGCCAGCGGTTGTCCTGCTGGGCGAACGAGCCGGCCTTGTCGACGTGGTAGACGCCGAGGATGTCGCGCTGCACCTTGAACAGGTCGGTCGGGTAGCGCACGTGGCTCATGAGCTCACCGGACATCTCGCTGATCGGCTCCACCGTCGACGGATAGACCTTCTGCCAGGTCTTGAGCACCGGGTCCTCGGCATCCCATGCATACAGCTTCACCGAACCGTCGTAGGCATCGACCGTGGCCTTGACCGAGTTGCGGATGTAGTTGATGTCGTCGATGGCGAGCGTCGGCGACGGGATGTTGGAGTCGGCGATCGCGTCGGACAGGCTCACGCTCGTCGAGTACGGGTACGTCTGGCTGGTCGTGTAACCGTCGATGATCCACACGATGCGACCGTCCACCACGCTCGGGTACGGGTCGCTGTCGAGCTCGAGGTACGGTGCGACCTTCTGCACGCGAGTCTTCGGATCGCGGTCGTACAGGATCTGCGAGTCCTCGTTCACGAGGTTCGAGAACAGGATCTGCTCCGACTGGAACTTCAGCGCGTAGAGGAGCTTCGTGAAGGTGTCGCCGATCTTCGGACCGCCGTCTCCTTCGAACGTCGTCTTCGTCTCACTCGAGCCGTCCTTGCCGCGCGGGTAGTCGATCTCCGCGGGCTCAGAGTCCTTGGGAGCGCCGACGATCGAGTACTCGGGCGAGTTCTCGCCGAAGTAGACGCGCGGCTCGAAGTTCTCACGATTGGAAAGGAACCCGGATGTGGGGATGCCGCGCTCGAGGAACACCGGCTCGCCGTCTGTGGTGCGCTGGTTGCCCGCTGCTGCCACGAGGCCGTAGCCGTGCGTGTAGACCGCGACGCGGTTGTTCCAGTTGTCGCCGTCGCCGAGACCCGACATGTCGAGGTCGCGCACGGACACCACGGTGTCCTGCATCTTCCCGTCGATCTCGTAGCGGTCGACGTCCATCGTCGTCTGGAACTGGTAGTACCCGCGGTACTGTTCGAGCTGGCGGACCGTCGGCGGAATGACCTTCGGGTCCATGATGCGTGTGGACGCGGTGGTCTCGGCGTCGGCGCGCAGCTGACCGGCCTCGGCGTCCGTCTTTGCGGCGAACGGCGTGGTCTCGAGGTCTGCGACCCCGTACGCCTCTTTCGTGCCGTCGATGTTCCGCTGGTAGTACTCGGCCTGATAGGCGTTCTGGTTCGGCTTCACCTGGAAGGTGGTGACCACCCACGGGTATCCGACGCCGACGACGAGCGAGGCGACGATCAGCAGCGCGGTCGCGGCCAGCGGGAAGCGCCAGCGGCCGATGATGGCCGTGACGAAGAAGAGGATCGCCACGACAGCGGCGATGATCGCGAGGATCGCGAGGCCAGGAATCGTCGCGTTGACACCCGTGTACGCCGCACCGGTGATGCGGTCGTCGGGCTCGACGAGGGTCTTGTACTGGTCGAGCCACAGGCTCGCCGCCTGCACGAGCAGGTAGAGACCAGCGATGACCGCGAGCTGGATGCGCGCAGGCTTGGAGATGCGCAGTTCACCCTGCCCGATACGCACGGAGCCGTAGAGGTACGACACGAGCGCGGTGACCAGGAGCGAGAGCAGGAGCACCGCCGAGACGAACGCGAGCAGGATCGTGTAGAACGGCATCGCGAACATGTAGAAGCCGGTGTCGATGCCGAACTGCGGGTCGACCGAGGAGGTCGCCACGCCGTTGGCCCAGAGCCAGACCGTCTTCCACTGCCCTGCGGCCGCGAAGCCGGCGAACAGCCCGAAGAAGATCGGCATGCCCCACATCGCCAGGCGACGCAGCGGTTCGATGACCTCCTGGTACCGGTCCAGCTGCGAGCTGAGCCGCACGTACACGGGACGGAGCCGGTACGCGAGCTGGATGACGACGAACAGCGGGACGGCCATACCGAGGAAGCCCACCACGAACATCACCGCCGTGGCGATCCACTGCGTCGTGAGGACGCCGGTGAAGCCCACCTGGTCGAACCAGAGGAATTCGGTGTAGAGGGAGGCGAACACGAAGAACACCGCGATCAATGCGGCGATGATCACCAGAGAAATACCGAGAATACGTCGGGACGTTCGAGGCGTGGCCGGATTCGGGGCTGAGGGAGAGGTCACCCGTCCATCCTAGGCAACGCTCACTGTGCACGGGCTGTCATCCCGGTCACGGCGCGGTCACGGTGGCGCTCGGCGAATCAGCTCCCGGTGCTCTCGCAGCTCGGCAGCGTGGCGACGTCTCCGTCGTCGGCGATGACCTCGAGCGCAGCCAGCGACTCGTCGAGCGTCGCGGTGCGGATGACCTGGAGGCCGTCGGGCACGTGCCCGACGACCTCATCGCAGTTGGCCGCAGGGGCGAGGAAGTACTCGGCCCCGGCATCTCGCGCTCCGTACAGCTTCTGCCGGATGCCGCCGATGGGACCGACAGTGCCGGCCGCATCGATCGTCCCTGTGCCTGCGATGTCCTTCCCGCCGTTGAGCTCGCCTTCGGTCAGGGTGTCGATGATTCCGAGCGCGAACATCATCCCCGCGCTGGGGCCTCCGACGTTGTCGAGCTGAATCGTCACATCGATCTCGAAGTCGTAGTCGGTGCGGAGCGTGATGCCGATGAGCCAGGCGGTGGCGTCACCCTCGGTGCGCTTCTCCGGTGTGATCTCGACGGTCTGCTCCGCACCATCGCGCTGCACGGTGAGCACCACGGGGTCTCCCCCGGAATCCTGGATGGCCTGGCGCAGCTGTGTGGCGGACGTCACCGACGTGCCGTCGATCGCCGTGATCACGTCGTCGGCTTCGAGGATGCCGGAGGCCGGCGAGTCGGCGAGCGCCTCGACGACGACGACCTGGGCGCCGGTGTCGTACCCGAGCTCGTTCAACGCGGCCGCGGTCGCCTCGTGCTGAGAATCGACCATCAGCGTGGCATTGCGCTCGTCACGCTGCTCGCTGGTCACCCCCGCCGGGAACACCGAGTCGAGCGGGACGACCGCCTTGGACGAATCCGTCCACGCCAGCGCGAGCTCGAACCAGCTGGGGGTGCGCTCACGATTGCCGACGACCTGGACAGTGGTGAGGTCGAGCGTGCCGGCGGTCTCGAACGTCTCGGTGCCTTCCACGCTGATGAGCGGGACCTGCTCGCCGTCTGCGCCTTCCGCGGTGCCGAGGGTGTCGTACACCGGCCCCGGGCGCTGGATCACGTAGGGCGACGGCAGGAACGTCAGCACGACCAGGGCGATGAGCGCGACGACCAGCGCCCAGACTCCGAGTCCGAGCTTCCCAGACCGCGTTCGATCCACAGCATTCCTCCGTCGTTCGCGAGCGGCGTACACCGATCTGCCCGCATCGGGTTCGCGCGCAGAAACCTGTGACTAGCGTAGAGGCCACGGCAACAGATGTGCTGAGAGGGCGAGCGACATGGCAGACAACGACCCGACACCCGAGGACTTCCAGGAGTTCCTGCGGAAGATGCTCGCGAACCAGAGCGGCGGGGACATCGATCCCGAGGCGCTCCGGGGCGCGTTCGAAGGAATGGACGGCTTCACACTCGACCCGGCGATGATGCAGACGATCATGTCGCAGCTCCAGGGCGCGTTCGGAGGCGACCCCTGGGAGAACGCGCTGCGCCAGGCTCTGTTCATCGCCAACCGCGACGGACAGGGCGTGACCGACGGGTCGCGCACATCGCTCGCCGACTCCTTCGCCCTCGCGAACCTGTGGCTGGGCGAGGCGACGACCATCTCCGAGCTCTCCGAGGCCCCGACCGCGATGACCCGAGGCGAGTGGGTCGAGAAGACCCTGCCGGTGTGGAAGGAGATCGCCGACCCCGTGTCGACGAGCATCGCCGACGCCCTGACCTCGGCGCTGGACACCCAGGTGCCCGAGGAGATGCGCAGCGTCGTCCAGGGCGCGGGCAAGCTGATGCGGGGTCTGGGCGGCTCCGTGTTCGCCGCCCAGTTCGGGCAGGTGCTCGGCAACCTCTCACTCGAGGTGGTGTCCGGCGGCGATGTCGGCATTCCCGTGCTCCCGGCGGGGACCGCGGCGATCGTCCCCCAGAACCTGACGGCATTCGGCGAGGGTCTCGAGATCCCCGAAGACCAGATCGCGCTCTACCTCGCCACCCGCGAGCTCGCCTATGCGCGTCTCTACCGCCATGCGAAGTGGCTGCACCTGCACGTGATGGCGCAGATCACCGACTTCGCGCGCGGAGTGACCGTCGACGTGGACGCCCTCGAAGACGTCGCAAGTCGCCTCGACCCCTCGGACCCCGAGGAACTGCGCGCGGCCATCGAGGGCGGGGCACTGCTCCCCGTGCAGAGCGAAGCACAGCGTGAGGCGCTCACCCGACTCGAGAACCTCATCGCGACGATCGACGGCTGGGTCGACGTGGTCACCGCCCAGGCGACCTCGCGCCTCCCCGACGGCGCCCGCATCGCAGAGGCAGCCCGACGTCGACGTGCGGTGGGCGGACCTGCCGAGGACGCCCTCGGCGCGCTGGTGGGCCTCAAGCTCCGACCGCGGCGCATGCGCGAGGCCTCGGCCATGTGGCAGGCCGTGACGGATGCCGTCGGCATCAGCGGACGCGATTCGCTCTGGGACTACCCCGACCTCATGCCGACCGCCGAGGACATCGACGACCCGAGCTCGCTGGTGGCGCGCCTGCAAGCCGCAGAACGCGGTGAACAGCCGGTTGCCGACGAATTCGATGAGGCGCTCGCTCGCCTGCTCGACGGCGATGACTTCGCGCAGGACAAGCCTGCAGACGGCACGACCGACGAGAACGAGGACGGTGGCGACGCCGCACCCGAGGGAGACCGACCGGTCTGAACCGGGCGGGCCGACCGCGCCTGATCCGTGGACATCCGCACCTCTCCTCCCCCGTCGCGGGGACGGGGTCGAGTTGTCCACGGATGCCTCCTTCCGGCCCCGAACACCCGACATCCCCTCCAGAATCGGTGGGATGCCGCTGACTCCGTCGATCCTCACGCGCTTGAACCCGAGCGCACCGCTGCTGTGGCGGGATGAGCACACACTTCAGCTCGGCGACGACGGCGATCTGCGTGTCGACACCGAGGCGGCCTGGGTGGAACCACTGCTCAGCAGGTTGCGCTCGGGATTCCGACGTGGCTCCTTCGACGTGATCGCCCATGCGGCGGGTGCGCCACGCGACGCCGCACGGACGCTGCTCGCCCGTCTCGATCCGGTGCTGCTCGACGACGTGGCACAGGCTCGTCCGGCATGGGTGGAGAGCATCGGCATCACCGACGGACGCAGCGAGTACCGGATGCGCGATGCGCTCATGGATGAAGGCATCACCCTCGTCGGTCATGGCGACCGCCCAGGCGTCGGTGTCGTGCTCGTGCAGGGAGCCGCTGCCGCCCTGCAGTTCGCCCGCTACCTGCGCGAGGACATCGCCCACCTCCCGGTGTCGTTCGAGCCGGGCCGTGTGACCATCGGACCGCTCGTCGACCCCGGTGCTTCGGCGTGTCTCACCTGTCGTGATGCCCACGCCAGGGATCTCGATCCGGCATGGCCGCTGCTGCACACGCAGATGATCGGCCGCGACCCCGGCCCGATCCGCGCTGCTCAGGTCGCTGAGGCCGCGCGGCTCACCGCCCTGCTCCTCACCGCGAACACGAGTTCGGATGGGCGTCTGGTGCGCGTCAGCGAGGACGGTTCGCGCGAGTGGCGTTCGGTGTCGTTTCACGAAGAATGCCGGTGCCGCGGGTCGTGGTACCCATCTCAGCGAGGAACCGCGACGGGGACCGCTCCCCCCGCCCCGCAGATCTCGACCACGACAGCGCCAACGTTCGCGCGGCGCGCGTGACACCTACATAGGCCAGACGCCGTTCCTCGTCGATCGACTCGAAGGTCGTCGCGTACGAGATGGGCAATGAGCCCTCGGCCCACCCAGCCAGGTGCACGTGGGCCCATTCGAGCCCCTTCGCCGCATGCAGGGTCGACAGGGTCACCGTGCGCATCGTCGGCTCGTGCTGGTCCTTCGCCCGCGCCATCAGCGCGTCGCTGAAGCTGCGCAGGTTCGCGTCGGGTCCGGCCTCTTCCGCGAGCCTCAGGATGGCGCGTCGCGCCTCCCAGCCGCCGCGTTGAGCACCACCGGCCGCCGGCGGCTCCTCGGTGAGACCGAGCTCACGCAGCACTCGCTGCACCCCAGGCAGGAACCCCTGTTCGCTCGGAGCGACGGCAGCAGCGCGCAGCGCGAGGATCGCCTGACGCACCTCCGGCATCGAGAAGAAGCGGGTCCCTCCCAGAACCGACGTCGCGATGCCCTCGGCGCCGAGGGCCTGCTGCAGCACGGCGGACTGGGCGTGGGCGCGGTAGAGCACCGCGATCTCCGAAGGGGAGGCACCAGCCTCGATACGCGCGGAGATCGCTGCGGCGATACCCGCCGCTTCCTCACCCTCCGTGTCGTATGCGGTGACCGTCGGAGCATCCGCGGTGAACTGCTCCCGCGCGGGCACGAGCTCAAGAGCACCTGCGCGGCCGTGCATCAGAGCGTTCGCCACCGTGAGGATCGGGGGCTGGGATCGGTAGTTCGTCTCCAGCCGCACCACGGTGGCGTCAGGGTGACGACGCTCGAACTCGAGCAGGAATCGCTGCTCGGCGCCGGCGAACGAGTAGATGGTCTGGCTGGCGTCGCCGACCACGCAGATGTCGTGCCGGTCACCGAGCCAGAGTTCGAGCAGGCGGTTCTGCAGCGGAGAGACGTCCTGGAACTCGTCGACGGTGAAGTGACGGTACTGCTCGTGGACGGAGGCGGCGACCCGCGGCTCGGCCTCCAGCATGCCGGCGCACGCGAGGAGCACGTCTTCGAAGTCGAGCTGGCGACGGTCGTCCTTCAGCGCCTCGTACCCGCGCATCAGCTCGACGAGCTGGCCGGCGTCGACCCCGCTGATGGGGCGTCCGAGCGCGGCGTACTGGTCGATGGAGAGCATCGAGACCTTGCGCCACTCGATCTCGGAGGCGATGTCACGGAGGGTCGCGGTGGTGGGCCGAAGGCGGATCGCATCGGCTGCCTGCCCCAGCATCCGCACCTTGTTGTCGATGATCGACGGGGCCGGCGAGCCGGCCAACGTGGGCCAGAAGAAATTCAACTGCGCAAGCGCGGTCGCGTGGAAGGTGCGGGCGGCGACCCCCTCCACGCCGAGCGCGCGTAGCCGGCCCCGGAGCTCGCCCGCGGCTTTGGCGGTGAAGGTGACCGCCATCACACGCGACGGCGAATACGCACCGGTATCGACACCGTGCGCGATGCGGTGCGTGATGACGCGCGTCTTTCCGGTCCCTGCTCCAGCGAGCACGGCGACGGGTCCTCGCAACACGGATGCTGCCGCCCGCTGCCGCTCGTCGAGGGCATCGAGTGCGCTCACGCGCGATCCTCGTACCAGTCGATGATCAGGGCGCGGGCGATCGATGCGGGACCTGGGAGTCCGACCGGTCCGTCTCCGGCGAGCGCGGATCCGATCTCGGCGCGCGTGAACCAGCGCACCTCGATGATCTCCTCACCGTCGGGGCGCGCCGCTGACTCGTCATCGACGATCGCACGGAACCCGACCATGAGCGACCGCGGGAACGGCCAGGCCTGAGAGGAGATGTATCGCAGGGCGGACAGACGCACCCCTGACTCCTCCTCGATCTCGCGGTACGCGGTCGATTCGAGCGACTCCCCTGCCTCGGTGAAGCCCGCGAAGCAGGAGAACATCCGTCCGCCCCAGTTCGCGTTGGCTCCGAGCAGAAGGCGTTCGCCGTCGCGGCTCTCGACGGCGACGATCACGGCCGGATCCGTGCGGGGAAAGTGCTGGCGGCCGCATACGAGACAGCGCCGAGACCACCCGGCTTGTTGAAGTTCTGTCCCCCCACCGCACGTCGGGCAGAACGGTGCATCGCGAAGCCAGCCGGCGAGGGCGATGGCACCGATGAGCAGCTCTGACTCCTGCCCGTCGATGCGTCCGCCGAGGTCGCGCAGCCCGAGCCAGATCTCATCGGGTGCGGCGTCGAGCGCTTCGGTCTCCGGCGGGGCAGCCGCCAACAGCAGCACCGAGCCGTCGGCATCGCGTCCCAGAAGAGCCCACGTCGCTTCCACGACCGCTGCGGGCGGAACTCGCAGCAATGCGGAATCGACGACTCGGACCCGGCCTTCACGCACCACGATCACGCGGGTCATCGGGTCGTCGCGCAGGCGATCGAGCACGTCCGGCTCCTCGCGGAGTTCGGCTGCACGGTCGAGGGACGGGCGCTGAATGGTCATCGACTCCCTCTTTCACGGGCGTGGCGGAGGCGGGACCGCCCCTGAGCCCACCTACCCTGGGGGCATGGGACGCTCTCCATTCACTCTAGCCGCGGCAGTGACCGCCGCACTGCCCGGGGCGGAGGTCACCGGCGCCCGCGGTCTGAGTGCAGACGGCGACGGACGCTTCGACTCGGCCATCGCCACGCTGGCAGACGGCCGTGAACTCGCGATCCGCGTCGCCGACGACGATGAGACGGCGCGCGAACTCGCGGCCGAGGCGATCGCGCTGCGCGCGCTGACCGACGGCGCGCGGGCCATGCTCCCCTTCCGCGCCCCCGCCTACATCGGCGAGACGCGCATCGGCGACGGACGCGCGCTCGTCACAGAGCTCCTCCCCGGTTTCCAGATCGAGGCCGCGATGGTACCGGCCGGGCGCGGCGCAGCGGAGTCGATGGGTACGTCGATCGCCGCAGTGCACGGGCTGCCCACTTCCGTCGTCCGCGGTGCAGGACTCACCACTCGCAGCGCCGAGGAGAGTCGCGCAGAACTCGAGCGGCTGATCGACACCGCGGCGGCCACCGGCCGGGTTCCCGCTCGTCTGACCGTCCGCTGGCGCGATGCCGTCGCTGACGACGACCTGTGGCGGTTCGAGTCGACCGTGGTGCTCGGCGGCGTCCAGGCGACCTCGTTCCTGTTCCAGGATGACCCCGAACGCGGGCCGGAGGTCGTCGGCCTCCTCGGCTGGCACGGGCTCTCCGTCGGGGACCCCGCCGTCGATCTCTCCTGGCTTTCTGCCGCGGCCGAAGCCTCCGACGACGTGCACGCCGCCTACGCGCGCTCCATCGACCGGGCGCCGGACGGCGGTCTCGAGGTGCGCGCTCGCCTGCTCGCCGAGCTGGAGTTCGCGCGGTGGCTCGTGCACGGCGACTCGATGCACCGGCCCGACATCGTCGACGATGCGGCAACCCTGCTCGTCGCCCTCGCCGAGGGACTGCACTCCGAAGACCTCAGCATCATCGAAGAACGCAGCGCCGGCGTCGACTCCGCCCTGGATGCGCTCGACCGCGTGCCCAAGGACGCCGTCGTCGAGGTCGACACCTCGATGCACACCGATGCCTACAACCCCGAAGAGCTGTGGATCGAGATGCCGGAGGAGTCGGACTCGACCCAGACCGACACGGCCTCCGCTGAGCCCTTGCCCGATGCCGCAGCCGATCGGGATCAGGATGACAGCGGCCACCGTTCCGAGATGCTGAACGTCGAGACCGAGGACCTGTCGGCCGCGAGGAGCATCTTCGCAGGAACCCATGCCGCCGACGACCGCAACGGATCGCGTCCTAGCGCGTCGGACACGGGCGCCGAGTACGACGAGGCTGACTCGAACGAGGCTCAGCGTGCGGCGCGAGCAGCACTCCAGCGATGGAAGAGCTCCTCCTCGGAGTAGACGCGATCGCCGCGGATGATCAGGTCGTCCGCCACGTAGTACAACGCCACATCGATGTCGTCCAGCGGCACGTCGAAACGACGGTGGTACGCGAGTCGATAGAGCGCGAGCTGCAGCATCCGCTCGTCGCGTTCCTTCGCTGTGCGCGGAGCCTTACCCGTCTTCCAGTCGACGATCTCGATGCGTCCACCGCGATCAGCCCGTCGGTACACGGCGTCGAGCTTGCAGATGACGATGTGGGATCGTGGTTCGCCGTCGTTCTCGGGCAGACCGGCACCGAGTGCGAAGTCGATCTCGATCTCCACGGCGATCGGTTTCAGCCCGCCCCATTCGCTGCGCTCGAAGATCTCCTGCAGAACCGAGAGGTCGGCAGCGTCGGCAGCGGCGCCCGGCCCGTCGGGTGCCTGCGTCGTGGCATGCGCGGGATCGGGGGGCACCTCGTCGGCATCGATCTCCCAGAGCGCCTCGTCGACGCGGCTGCCGACGCCGACGAGCTCGGAGCGCTGCTCGACCCAGGCGTGGAAAAGGGTGCCGAGGCGAGTCTGCCGGTACGGTCGCTCGGGCATCGGCCTGACGATCGACGACAGCGTGCCGGAGAAGTCGGTGACGTAGTCCTTGAATCGCGATGCCGGCACGCGGGTGGGGGCCTCAGCGTCGGTACCGCGCTGGCGGGCCGCACGCTCCGCGAGCAGACGCGTGAGTTCGATCGACGGCTCAGCCGTACCGGAACGGGTCGCCTCGCCCACCACAGCAGCGGCCGCAGCGACGACTTCTCGCCGCGCACCCAGCGGGTCGAGCGGCCAACGAAGGGTTGCTCCGGGGCCGTCATAGGGGTTCTCATCCGGATCCACCGTCTCGATGGGATCGAGCCCCCGCACCTCGATAGCCTCGGCGAGATAGGGACTCGGTGTACGCGGCGCCTTCTGCCCCGCCCAGTGCGCACCACTGAGCAGCAGATCGGTCCGCGCACGGGTGACCGCGACATACGCGAGACGCCGCTCCTCCTGCTGCTGGTAGGTGCGGTAGGCGTCTTTGAAGCGCTTGAGTGCACCGCCCTGCGGATTGGCCTTCGTAGCCCCTCCCGACAACGAAGCCTGAGCGAGCTTCTGACGTTTGTCGGGATCGGCCTCGTCGCCCATCGCCTCCACCGGATCCCACTCGAAGCGGGGCAGCGCATCGCGATCACCTCGCAGAGCGAACGGCACGACGCCGAACCCGAACCAGCCGGAGGTGTCGGACACGCGGCTGGGAAGTTCGTCGACCACGAGGCGGACCACCGCGACGGCGTCCCACTCCAGCCCCTTCGACCCGTGGATCGTGAGCAGCTGCACGACCCCGGCCTCCGGAGGCTCAGGACGAGGCATCAGCTCATCCGTGCTCTCGGCCTTGTCGAGCCAGGCGAGCAGGCTGCCGATACTCCCCCGTTCGTCTGCGGCGAGGAACGCCCGCACCTCATCGGCGAAGGCTCTCAGCTGCGTCGCCGCGATGCGAGCCGGCCCTCTGGTCTCGTTCGCGGCCAGCTCGATGTCCAGCCGCAGCTCGAGCTCGATGAGACGGATCAGCTCCGGGATCGGCTGCGAGGACGCACGGCGAAGCCGTTCCAGCATCTCGCCTGCCGCACGCACCCGTACGCGACCGTCGGGGGTGATCGTCTCGAGCAGCCGATAGTCGTCACGCACCGCCCGCACCACGTCGACCGCATCGATGATGGAGACTGCTTCGTCGGCGCCGCGCGAGGAGCGCAACCGTGCCCGTACCTCTTCGGGCAACGGCGCCATCGCGGTGTCGCGCTCGGAGAGCGTGCGACCGAGATCGTAGAGAGCAGCCATGTCGGCCACGCCGACTCCGAAGCGTGGCCCCGTGAGCAGACGGATCAGCGCCGAGCCCGCGGTCGGGTCGTGCACGACCCGCAGAGTCGAGACGACGTCGACCACCTCCGGCGTCGCGAGCAATCCGCCCAAGCCCAGGATGCGGTGCGGGATGCGGCGAGCGGCGAGCGCGGCCGCGAAGGTCTGCATGTGCCGCTTCGACCGGAAGAGGATCGCCCCGGTGTGCGGTCTCGCCCCTTGCGTCTCGCCGGAGCCGGAACCGCGGGCCTCGTGTGCAGCCCGACGCTGGGCGAACCACTCCGCCACCGCGGATGCCTCCTCATCGACCGTGAACGGATACTCCACGGTCACGGTGCCATCGCCCGCTCCCGGGCGGGGCTCGAGAGGCGGTACATCGAGCCCTGGCCGCTGTAGCGGGCTCAGCACGCTGTTCGCGATGTCGAGGATGCCGCGGTCGTTCCGCCAGCTCGTCATGAGGCTGTAGGTCTCTGCCGTCGCGGTGCTCGAGAAGGTCCGGGAGAAGGCATAGAGGTTGTCGGCGCTCGCACCCCGCCAGCCGTAGATCGACTGATGGGGATCCCCGACCGCCATCACCGCGGAGTCCCGGAAGAGTTCTGCGAGGAAACGCGTCTGGATGACGGACGTGTCCTGATACTCGTCCAGCAGCACGACGCGGTGCTGCTCACGCAGCTCGGCGCGCACGTCCGGTGCAGACTCGACGATGTCGTAGGCGCCGCTGACCTGGTCCGCGAAGTCCAGCACTCCACGCCGTTCCTTCTCCGCGATGTAGTCGCGTACCAGGCGTGACAGCGTCGGCAGGCTGAGAAGGTTCATCGCCGCCTTCTCGACATCGCCGTTGCCGCGGTACGGCTCGAACGCGACGGCCTGCTCGTGCGCGATGCGTTGAGCCAGATCGAGGTCCACCCGATGATCGAGGGCGTCTCCCGCGAGTCGTTGCACAGCATCGATGACAGTGCCCAGCGCGAACTCGATGCTCTCCAGTTCCGGGATGTCACTGCGGAGCACGACCTCGCGCGCCAGCATCCAGGAGGCGGCCTGAGAGAGCATCGCCACGTCGGGATCCCGACCGATGCGCGCCGCGTGCTCGCGGACGATGCCGTCGGCGAAGGCGTTGTAGGTCGAGACCCGAGGGCGGATCATCAGATCTTCGGCCGACCGAGGCGTCACAGGGTCCCACCCGGTGACGCGATGCGCGGCGAGCTCATCGAGCACATGCGCGCGCACCAGTTCACGTTGCCGACCCTGCGCGGCCTCGTCGACTCGGCGGAGCGAGCCCTCTGCCACGATCGCGGCAAGGTGGGGCAGCAAGCCCCGGCGTCCGTACTCATCGATGACCGCGAGGCGATGACTGATCCGCTCCGCGAGCTCCCCCGCAGCCTTTCGAGTGAAGGTGAGGCCGAGGATCTCGTCTCGCCGGACATGCCCGTTGGCGACGAGCCAGACCACACGCCCCGACATCGTCTCGGTCTTGCCGCTGCCCGCGCCGGCCACGACGAGGGCAGGCTCCGGCGGCGCTTCGATCACCCGCTGTTGGGCAGGCGTGGGCGAAGGCAGGCCGAGCGCCGCGGCGATGTCGGTCGCAGAGATGCCCTCGCCGCCGCTCCAGCCCGTCACGAGCTCACCGCCGGCACCGTGTGGATGCGACATGGATGCACGCGACGCTGGGTGTCGGCGCAGTGCGACTCGACCTGCGCGGTGAAGCTCGATGCCGTCATCCCGTGGGCGGCATGCGACACCCGCCGCAGGAATGCCGAACGCGACTCGTCATCGAGTGTGTGCTGATGCGCGATGCGGTAGTCGCTCTTCGCGAGGGTCTTCGAGACGATGACGAGGCGCGCCCCTGCCAACGACTCCGGCGGAGCCCCCTCGACCAATCCCTGCTGGACAGCCACCTGATAGGCGGCCAGCTGCGCATGTTCGAGCACCCCGGAGTCTGACTCCGGGTCGTTCTTCCCGGTCTTCAGGTCGACGACAACCGTCGGACCGTCCTGACCACCGGACATCCGCTCCCATCCGCGTCCTCGGGCCTGGGCGTGCTCGCCGGCGCCGGCGGGGTATGCCTCGACGCGGTCGATGTACCCGTGGATGATCGCCTGATTCGCACTGTCGTCTCCCACCGGGTGCACGGCGGGAGCGGATTCGGTGTCGGCCGCGGCTGCGACGTCGACGGCGAAGCGGAACTCCATCTCGCTGCCGATCACACGTCCGCCCTCCCGGCGCACATCGCCCAGATACGTGTGCAGCCGACTGACGAGCAGGTCGGCACGACGTCGCTCTTTGCGGCCGATCCACTCGGTTTCGAAGTCGAGCTCCGGCCAATGCTCGGCGACGATCGCCCGCATCTGCTCGAGGTCGCCGTCTGGAACCCGCTCCATCGCCTCATGGACGATCGTGCCGATGCCGGCGGTCGGGGGCATCACCGTGTCGCCACCGAGAGCCGAGACGACCCAGTTCAGGCCGCACTCCTCATAGGACTCCATCTTCGACGGCGACACCCGCGCGCCGGCGACGGCCAGATCCCGCAACGGCGCATCGGTGGAAGCAGGTGTCACTCCGTACCACTCGCCGGGATCAGCGCCGGGGACGCCCTCCCGTGCGAGCACGGCGAGCTGTCCGGCGGCGTCTCGTCGAGTCGATTCCGCGCGGGCCGTGGTGAGGGTGCGTCGATGCCGTGCGACCAGACCCCGCAGAGTGAGCGGATGCTCGGCCGAGGCATGTCGCTCCGGTGGCTCAGGGGCAGGCAGGAAGCCGAAGAACGCGCTGGGCGTCAGGTCGTCATCGTCCACTGCCGTGATCAGGAGTCGGTCGCGCGCCCTCGACACGGCGCGGACGAACAGCCGCAGCTCGTCGTGCAACGCTGCACGCCGCCGATCCAGAGCTCCTGGCGGCTCGATGAACTCCCCCGTGCGTGCGGCCTGGATCGCGTCGGCCAGACGCCACGTCTGGAGCAGACCGCCGCGCAGCCGTACGTTCGGCCAGATGCCGTCTTGCACCCCGGCGACGACGACCGCGTCGAACTCCGTCCCCAGCGCCGTAGCCGGAGTCAGCAGTGTGACCTTTCCCGGCCGGTCAGGAGTGGACAGCGAGTCTTCGGGGACCTCGCTGTCGAGGATGTCCCGCACGAACGTCTCGGGCTTCTCGTTGGGCGTGCGCTCGACGAAGCGCTTCGCGGCATCGAACAGCGACACCAGCGCATCGAGCGAGCGCGCGGTCTCCGCACCGGTCGGCAGCAACGAGATCTCGCGCCAGGCGACCTGCAGCCGCCTGCCGTCGACGGCGCGCGCCTGATCCCACACCCGCCACAGCAGGTCGTGGATCGTCTCGCCGGAGGCCGCACCGCGCGCGACGGCCTCGATCGTCTCGGCGAAGCGCTCGGCGGTGCGCGACTCCGGCGCGTCGATCAGCGTGAGGTGTGACGGATTCGCCATCGCCTGACGCAGCAGTTCGCGGGCCGGCGTCGAGCCTCCCTGCTCGAGCTCGATGTGCCGGAGTCGAGCACGCAGTCTCCGCAGTCCGATCGCATCCGTCCCGCCGAACGGGGTGCGCATCGCCTCTTCGAGTGCCTGTGATGTGCGCTCATCGACCGGAGTCAGGGCCAGCCGCACGATGCCGACGATGTCGCGCACGATCCCTTCGCTGCCGAGCGGGCGCTGCACCCCGGCGGCGCGTGTCGGGATCTCTCGTGCCGCCAGCTCGGTCTCGAGCGTGGTCACCTGGCGGGTGTCGTGCGCGATGACCGCCATCCGATCCCAGCGGATCCCGTCGGTGAGGTGCCAGCCTCGCATTACCCCGGCGATGCGATCGAGCTCTTCGTAGGGCGAAGGCGCCAGAAAGGTCGAGACTCCGGCATCGACCTCGTCGGCGGTCACCGGCACGGGCGCCCGGCGGTGCTCGACGCGGCCGGACACACCGATCGCCTGCGTCACCGTGCGTGTGAGAGCCGTGAGAGCCGATCGCTGGCGATGCGTGCCGTCGAGCACGTGCACCTCGCCCAGCACGCCGGCGAGCTGGGCGAAGAGCTCGGGACTGGCGCCGCGGAACGATCCGGAAGAGATGTCGGGGTCGCCGAATGCGAGCACGGCGATCCCGCGGCTGCGCAGAGCCCGCACGATGCCGATCCCTCCTCGGGTGAGCTCCTGGGCATCGTCGATGAGCACGACCCGCAGAGGCGCGAGGGCGCCGAGGGTCGTCGCCTCCGCCGTCTGGAGGATCATGCTCGCCTCGCTCAGCAGATCGGCGGCGTCACGGTGGGCGGCTCGGAGCGCGTCGAGCACAGCGCGGTACTCCACGAGGAAATCCGCTGACGCGGCCCAGACCTCGTTGCCGGATGCCCGCAGCTCATCCGCAGTCGCCCCGATCTCGGTGCACTCGGCGAGGAACGCCCGCAGCTCCGACCTGAAGCCCTTCGAAGCGCGCACGGAGGCGCTCAGCGCATCGGGCCAGCGGATCCGCTCGTCCTCCGCATCCCCTGCCAGCAGCTCCGCGATGATCCGGTCCTGATCGGCACCGGTGAGCAGCGCGGGCGGCTCTGCCCCCTCTCGCACCATCGCCCCGCGCACCAGCTGGAACGCGAAAGAGCCCAGCGATCGTGCCAGCGGCCCAGGGGTCGCCTGACCGATCCGCACCCCGATCCGGTCTCGCAGCGCCGTCGCCGCCTGACGGTTCGGGGTGAGGGCGAGCACCTGCTCCGGGTGCATCGCCTCGGCATCGAGCAGGTGCACGACCCGGTCGATGAGGGTGGACGTCTTCCCGGTTCCCGGTGCACCGATGATGACCCCGGACGCGGTCGGCTCGGCGGCGATCACAGCACGCTGAGCGGCATCCGGTGTCATGTCCTCCACGCTATCCGGACGCGCGGACATCGTCGTCCGGCCGCGCCCGATACATCCTCGTCCCCGTCTGTGCGCTCACGGCGAAACCGGCCATGAGGGCCGATCCGGCCCGGTGCGCGCGGGGTAGAGTTGGCGCAGTCCCCGAACTTCAAGGAGCACGCGTGGAAATCCGCATCGGCATCATCAACACCGGCCGTGAACTGAGCTTCGACACCGGCGCGAGCGCCGACGAGGTCCGCACTCAGGTCACCGCAGCGCTGGAGCAGAGCACGACTCACGTGAGCTTCGCCGACGTGAAGGGCAACTCCTACATCGTCCCCACCGCGAACCTCGCCTACATCGAGCTGGGCACCGAGGAATCGCGCCGCGTGGGCTTCGTCGCCTGAACCGTCGATGTACATCCTCCTCGCACTCATCGGCGCGTGCGCTCTGGGTATCGCCGCGCACTTCCTGATCCCCGACCGGCAGCTGCGCGGCGTGGCACTCGTTCCTGCGATCGCGACCGCCGTATCGGCGATCACGTACACCGGCCTGCAGTGGGCCGGCGTCGGTGAGGAGAGCATCTGGCTGTGGCTTGCGAGCGTGCTCGGCGCTGCCCTCATCGCGGGGCTCGCCGCACTGGCCCTCACCGTGCTCCGCAAGCGCTCGGATGCTGAGGCCAGGGTCGCGCTCGGCATCTGACCGACGCTGAGCCGACGAGGTTTCGCCTAGGAAGCGAGGCCCATCGCGTCCATCCGTCGCGCGTGCGCGCCCATCAGCTCGGTGTAGACCGGTTCGATACGCTCTTCGTCGACGTCGAGACGCTCCGGCCGAAGGGCCGAACGGCAGACGAGAATCGTGTCGCCGACCAGGCGACGTGCCCACATCGACAGCAGTGAGCGCCACTCCTCGTCGCTCTCGATCGTCTCCTGCATGATCGCGACGATCTCGTGACGAGCGTCGTCTTCGCGGAGGATCTCGGCCACGCGACGCCCTGTATCGCCGTAGCTGGAGGCCAGCGCGAGATAGAAGTCGTCGAGCATCCCGGCCGTGGTGTACACCGCGAGCAGCGTCTCCCGAGGGCGGGCGCCGATCGTCTTGCGGCGGAACGCGTCGAGGTTCTCCCGGAACGGGAGCATCAGCTGCGTCGGGTCGTCGCCACGCTCGGCGATGAGCTCGACGATCCCGCGGTGCTTGGTCAGGGCTGCGCCGGCCGCGCGCGACAGCGATTCCTTCTCCGACAGCTCAGGCGTGGCGCGGATGAGGCGGGTGAGCGTCTCGAAGTAACCCAGCTGCAGGTAGGCGGCCTGGCCGAGGAAACGGTTGAGCTCCGGGGCGAGTTCGGCGAAGTCGATGCGCGTCGTGTCACCCTGCTCACCCCTGCCGCGCAGGGCGAGGGTGCGCCTCGGCGCGTCTTCGCGCTGCCAGAACCACTTAACCACGAGGTCGTCCTCCCGAGTCCACCACGTCGTTCACAATACTCGTGCGCGGGCGTCCTTCCTGGTCGGCGGCACCCCTCGGGTAGGCTGGGCGTGTCCCCGCCGTCGGAGCGGGGCCCCGCGCCTGTGGCACAAGAGACGGCGTGGATCCGTTAACGTGGCGATCCCGCAGGGTCGCCGGACAGGCAATCTGAATATAGTGACAACTTTCGCTGATCTCGGCGTCGATCAGGACATCGTCGACGCACTCGCCGCCAAGGGCATCATCGACGCGTTCCCCATCCAGGAGCAGACCATCCCCCTCGGCCTTCCCGGCCAGGACATCATCGGTCAGGCGAAGACCGGAACCGGAAAGACCTTCGGCTTCGGCATCCCGGTCGTCCAGCGCCTCGGAAAAGACCCGGAGCACGGCGTCAAGGCACTCATCGTGGTGCCGACGCGTGAGCTCGCGGTGCAGGTGTACGAAGACATCGACCTGCTCACCAGCAACCGCTCAACCAGCGTCGTCGCCATCTACGGCGGCAAGGCATACGAAGGCCAGATCGACCAGCTCAAGGCCGGCGCGCAGATCGTCGTCGGCACGCCCGGTCGTCTGATCGACCTCGCGGGCCAGCGACTGCTCGATCTGTCGAACGCGACTGAGGTCGTACTCGACGAGGCCGACAAGATGCTCGACCTCGGCTTCCTCGCCGACATCGAGAAGATCTTCCAGAAGGTCCCGGCGGTCCGGCACACGCAGCTGTTCTCCGCGACCATGCCAGGACCGATCGTCGCTCTGGCACGTCGCTTCATGACCAACCCGATCCACATCCGCGCGAACGACCCCGACGAGGGCCTCACGCAGGCGAATATCAAGCACCTCGTCTACCGCGCGCACTCGATGGACAAGGACGAGGTCATCGCCCGCATCCTGCAGGCAGAGGGTCGCGGCAAGACCGTGATCTTCACACGCACCAAGCGTGCGGCCCAGCGCCTCGTCGACGAGCTCGGCGACCGCGGCTTCAACGTCGGCGGTGTGCACGGCGACATGGGCCAGGACCAGCGCGAGCGTTCGATGGCCGCGTTCAAGGCGGGCAAGCGTGACGTGCTCGTCGCGACCGACGTGGCCGCCCGAGGCATCGACGTCGACGACGTGACGCACGTCATCAACCACACCATCCCCGACGAGGACAAGACGTATCTGCACCGCGCAGGTCGTACGGGTCGCGCCGGCAAGACCGGCATCGCGGTGACCTTCGTCGACTGGGAAGACCTGCACAAGTGGGCCCTGATCAACCGTGCCCTGGAGTTCGGCCAGCCCGAGCCGATCGAGACGTACTCGTCGAGCCCGCACCTGTACGAAGATCTCAACATCCCCCAGGGCACGAAGGGCCGTCTGAGGTCGGCCCCGAAGACCGAATCCGTGAAGACCGAGCGCACGCGTCGCCCCGAGCGCGCGGCAGATGTCGCGGCCGAGGGCACCGATGAGACCGGTACGCGTCGCCGTCGTCGCCGTCGCAACAGCACCACCCCGGTCGGCTCGACGTTCGCAGAGGGCCCCACCGAGGCCGTGTCCGACGAGGGACAGTCCGCTCCGTCGGCAGACCGCAGCGCCGAGGGCGCCGGTACGCATGACGGTGCCGGCAAGGAGCACCACGACGGAAAGCCGACTCCGGCTCGTCGTCGTCGTCGCCGCCGTGGCGGCTCTGGCGCGGGCGCCGCTCCCGTCACCGGAGCCTGAACCCCGCACTGACCTCAAGGGCGCTTACGGCCGGGAGTCCTTCCCGGCCGTAAGCGCCCTTCGTGTGTGCGGAACGCGATGCCGGTCGGAGGTCACTCGATCCCGGCCCGCTGTCCCCTGACCTCGTCGACGCCGACAGCGCCGTCCCCGGAGTCGCGCAGCAACCGGGCGGGGACTTGTGGCGGATACACCCAGGCGACGAGAACGACCGAGATGATCATCAACAGGAACCACGAACTCAGCTTGCTCAGTGACACCGGCTTCCATCCCTCCGCCTGATCGGGGTATGCCCACGCGCCCGCCCAGGTGCCGATGTTCTCCGCGAGGTAGATGAACACGGCGACTCCCCCGAACACCGCGAGCAGTGGCAGCCTGATCGTCCGGCGCCAGATTCGCGCATGCATCACCGTGGGCAGCCAGAGCAGCACGACGCCGGCGAGCAGCACCCAGCGGGCATCCCACCACCAGTGGTGCGCGAAGAAGTTGACGTAGATCGCCGCCGCGAGGATCGCCGTCATCCAGCGTCGCGGGTACTGCGTGAAACTCAGGTCGAACAACCGGTACACGCGGACCATGTACGAGCCGATGGCCGCATACATGAATCCGCTGTACAGCGGGACTCCGCCGATCCGCAGGAATCCATCCGCAGCGTACGCCCACGAGCCCACGTCGGTCTTGAAGAGCTCCATGGCCGTGCCGGTGATGTGAAAGAGCACGATCACCCACAGTTCGCGACCGCTCTCCAGTCGGAACACCAGCATCGCGACCTGAATGAGCACTGCGGCGATCGTGAGAGCGTCATTGCGGGCGAGCGCTGCATCGTCGGGATACCAGAGGCGCGCCGCGACGATCACGACCAGCAGCGCCGCACCGAAGATGCACGCCCACGCCTGCTTGACCACGAACACAGTGAACTCGATCAGGCCCGCGCGGATGCCGTTGGACGGAGCGCCGACGAGGAGGCGATGAGCCCACGCGTCGACGCGTCGCTCCAGGGAAGTCGCTCGCTGCATGCCTCGGACGGTATCGGTCCCGCTCGACAGGCCGCCGGGAGGTGACCGACAGAATGCCGAGGATCAGGGAAAACGCGGGGCGGTGCCGGTGCCGCGTGCTATGAGCCTTTCCACCATCTCCTCGGAGGTGGTGTTCTCTCCTGGACGGTTCGGCTTGCCGGTGCCGTGATAGTCGCTCGAGCCGGTGACGATGAGGTCGTGCTTCGCGGCGATCTCGCGCAGCATCCTCTTGCCCGCCTCCGTGTTCTCGCGGTGCTCGATCTCGAACCCGCCCAGGCCCGCCGCGATGAGTCGCTCGATGAACGGCACGGGCATCATGCGGTCCCGCCCCGCCGTCACGGGATGCGCGATGATCGCCACTCCCCCGGCTTCGGTGATCAGACGCACCGCGGTCAGCGGATCGGGGGCGTAGTGCGGCTCGTAGTATCCCTCTCGTGGGTGCAGGATGCCGTCGAAGGCCTCGGTCCGGTCGCGCACGATGCCACGGGCGATGAGGGCGTCCGCGATATGCGGGCGTCCGACGGTCGCATCCAGCGTCGTCTGGGCGACCACGTCGTCCCACTGCAGGTCGTAGTCGCGGCCGATGTTGCGGACGATGCGCTCCGCACGACCGATCCGATCGCCGCGGATGCGTTCGGTCTCGGCGCGCAACGCATCGTTCTCCGGGTCGAAGAGGTAGCCGAGCACATGGACGCTGCGCCACTCGTGCTTCGCCGAGAGTTCCATCCCCGGGATGAACGTCATCCCGAGCGAGACGGCAGCGTCTCCGGCCTCAGTCCACCCGGTGGAGCGGTCGTGATCGGTGAGGGCGAGCGTGCGCACCCCGTGCGCGTGAGCCTGGGCGACCACCTCTGCCGGTGACTCCGTGCCATCGGAATGGTTGGAGTGCAGGTGCAGGTCGGCGGGACCTGTGAACCCCTGGGACGAAGTGGCCATCCTCTGAGCGTACCCAGCGCCACCCGGACCGGGCGCGCGGACGCACGGAAGCGGATGTCGGGGCAGGGACTTCACAGGCGGCGCTTCTAGGCTGGAGGGGATGTTTCGACTACTGGGGATCCTCTTCACCGTGCTGTTCGCGATCGCGACGGCGGTCGTGGTCTGGCCGCAGTTCTTCCGCCTCGAGCAGACATATCCGTTCGCACAGCTCGTATCGGTGCGCGGTCTCGTGCTCGGTGGACTCCTCATCGTCGCGGTGCTCGCGCTCCTGCTGCTGTTCGCTCGCCCGCTGCGGGGCTTCGCCGCCTCCGTGCTGATCGTGGCGCTGCTCGGAGCCGGCGCGACCGCGGCGATCGGGGCCACTCGCGGCTTCGGCGCCTCCGCCCTTCCGGACAAGACCGACGGCAGCGTCCGAGTGCTCACCTGGAACACCGCGGGCGAAGCCGTAGCCGCCGAGGTGATCGCCCAGCAGATCCTTGATCAGGGCGCCGACATCGTGGCGCTCCCCGAGACGACCGAGGCCGTCGGCGAGCGCATCGCCATCATGCTGCGAGAACAGGGACACCCGATGTGGGTGCATCACGTGCAGTTCCGCCCCGACGTACAAGACGGCCCGCAGTCTTGGCAGACCACGGTGCTGGTGGCCCCCGACCTCGGCGAGTACTCGGTGATCGAGTCGTCGAAGGACGGCACGAGCAACACCGGCTCGGTGCCCAGCGTCGTGCTGATGCCGATCGACGGATCCGGCCCCACGATCGTCGCCGTGCACGCGGTCGCTCCCCGCATGGAGGAGATGCAGCAGTGGCGCAGCGACCTGCAGTGGATCGCCGATCAGTGCCCCCAGGGCGATTTCCTCCTCGCCGGTGACTTCAACGCGACGATCGACCACATGGCCCCGCTCGGAGTGGAAGGCGGTGACATCGGCTACTGCCGCGATGTCGCCTCCCGCACCGGCAACGGCCTCACCGGCACCTGGCCGAGCTCGCTGCCTGCCCTGGCCGGCGCCCCGATCGACCACGTGATGGCGTCGCAGAACTGGAAGCCGACGGGCTCGGTCGTACTCGACGATGCCGGGGGAAGCGACCACCGCGCCCTGGTCGTGCAGCTCGAGCCCGCCGGCTGACTCCCGTACCAGCCCGCCAGGTGACAGACTGGAGGGATGAGCACAGGAGAGCGCGACACGATCGCTGAACCCACCGTCGAAGCGTCTGTCGAGAACGGCACCACGAACCGCAAGCAGCCCTTCCCCCAGGGCTTCCTCGACACCATCTCCACCGGCTGGGCCGAGCGTCCCGAGACGCTGCCGGCTCCGCGGGCGCAGGCCTCGTACGCCGCCGTCCGCCGGGCAGCGGTGTCCGCTGCCTTCCCCGGCAAGCGCCTCGTGATCCCGGCCGGATCCCTCAAGCAGCGCAGCAACGACACCGACTACGTCTTCCGCGCGCACTCCGCGTTCGCCCACCTCACCGGATGGGCATCGGATGCCGAGCCCGATTCGGTCCTCGTCTTCGCACCGACCGACGCCGGCCACGACATCACGCTCTTCTTCCGCGAGCGTGCGGACCGCACGACGACGGAGTTCTACGCCGATGCCACGGTCGGCGAGTTCTGGATCGGACCGCGTCCGTCGCTGGCGGGCGTCGCGGCCGACCTCGACATCGCGACCGCGCACCTGGACGAGCTCGAGGCCGTCCAGGGCGAGCTGGTGCTCGACGACGATGAGGCTCTCACCCGTTTCGTCTCCGAGCTGCGCCTGATCAAGGATGAGTTCGAGATCGCCGAGATGCGCCGTGCCGTCGAGATCACGGCGAACGGCTTCGACGACATCATCCGCGAGCTTCCCGCCGCGACGGCTCACGCACGCGGCGAGCGCGTCGTCGAGGGTGTCTTCCACCGCCGCGCGCGCGAAGACGGCAACGGTGAAGGCTATGACACGATCGCGGCTTCCGGTCCGCACGCCTGCTACCTCCACTGGACGCGCAACGACGGCACGCTCGTCCCCGGCGACCTGATCCTGGTGGACGCGGGTGTCGAGGCCGACAGCCTGTACACCGCCGACATCACCCGCACCCTCCCCGTCTCCGGCACTTTCACCGAGGTGCAGCGTCGGGTCTACGAGACGGTGCGCGAGGCCGCTGACGCCGCGTTCGCCGCCGCCCGGATCGGAGTGCGCTTCCGCGACGTGCACGGCGCCGCCATGAAGGTCATCGCCGAGCGCACGGCCGAGTGGGGGCTGCTGCCCGTCAGCGCCGAAGAGGCTCTGGACGCCGATAAGGGCGGCCAGCACCGTCGGTACATGGTTCACGGCACCTCGCACCACCTCGGCATCGACGTGCACGACTGCGCCCAGGCCCGCCGTGAGATGTACTACGACGGCATCCTGGCACCGGGAATGGTGTTCACGATCGAGCCGGGACTGTACTTCCAGATCGACGACCTCACGGTGCCGGCCGAGCTTCGCGGCATCGGCGTGCGCATCGAAGACGACATCGTGATGACCGAGGACGGCCCCGTGAACCTCTCGGCCGGCATCCCCCGCACGGCCGACGAGGTCGAGGCGTGGATCGCCCGGTTGCAGGGCTGACGTCGTCGGATGCATGAGGGCGAGCTCGCGCTCGATGCCGGGGTCGCGGCGCGCCTGATCGCCCGCCGCTTCCCCGAGCTGCGCGGAGAGACGCTCCGACCGGTCCCCCTCGTAGGGACCGTGAACCGGATCATCCGGGTGGGCGATGGACTCGTCGCCCGCTTCCCGCTGCTCGGGGCATCAGGGGTCGAACTCGAGAACGAGGTCGCCGCGCTCGAGGAGTTCCGCTCGGCGAGCCCGTTCCCCGCACCGCGACCGTACGGCACCGCCGCGCCTTCGGAAGAGTTCGCCTCGGCCTGGGCGGTCCAGACGTGGGTCGATGGCGAACCGGCCGACCCCGTACGTTCGGCCGCGTCCGAGTCACTCGCCCGTGACCTGGCAGCCTTGATCCGTGCCTTGCGCGCCACCGACGTGCGCGGCCGCGTGTTCGACGGGCACGGCAGAGGCGGGCGCCTCGGCGACCACGACGAATGGGTCGCGGAGTGCCTGGCCAGGAGCGGACACCTGTTCGATGTGCGACACGCCGAAAGGCTCTGGGCAGCGCTGCGCGAAGTCGCGCCCGCCGAGACCGCGGTGATGAGCCACCGTGACCTCACGCCGTTCAATCTCCTGGTCGCCGAGCACGAGGGCGACACCCGTCTGGCCGGAGTGCTCGACGGCGGGGGCTTCGGCCCTGCAGACCCCGCACTCGACCTCGTCGCCGCCTGGCACCTCTTCGACGCCCCGGCACGGCGCCTCATCCGTGATGGCCTGGCTGCCGGCGACGCCCAGTGGCAGCGCGGCGGCGCCTGGGCGCTCCAGCAGGCACTCGGACTCGGTTGGTACTACGAGGAGTCGAACCCGGCGATGAGCGCTCTGGGAGTCTCGACCGTGCGGCGTTTGCTGGACGACGCCGACCTGTCGAACCTCGTCGGCTGACCGACCTCAGCCGGACGCGCCACCGAGGACGAACTCCGCCACGATCGGGGCGAGCGAGGCTCCGATCTGCTCGGCGGGGAGTTTGCGTCCCTTCACCTCGAAGGTGTGTCCGCCGCCCTCGACCCAGACCACGCGCGCATCCTCACAGGTCGCGACCGCCTCTTCGAACTGCGAGATCGGCTGGATGAAGGGATCGTTCGTCCCCTCCACGAAGAGCTGCGGCACTGTGATGCCCGGCAGATGTTCGACGCGCGGCTTCTCCGGTCGTCCTGGCGGATGCAGCGGGTAGCCGAGATAGACGAGCCCGTCGACACGCATGCCTTCGGCGACCGCCATCGATGCCATGCGTCCGCCGTACGACTTCCCGGTCGCCCACAGGGTCGCTGAGGGGGCGGACTCTCGGGCGAAGGCTGCGACGGCGTTCCAGGTCGCGATCGCGTGCGCAGCAGGTCCCGGCATCCGTCGCCCCTGCTCCACGTACGGAAAGTTGAAACGCAGGGTCGAGAAGCCGCGGTCGCTCAGGGCATCGACGTAGCCCGTGAGGAATGGGTGATCCTTCCCGGTGCCTGCACCGTGAGCGACGATCACCGTCGCCCCGTTGTCACCGAGTGTCCAGTCGGCGGACACCGCGGTGGTTCCGTTCGGCAGCGCGACCTGGATCTCGACCATCAGGCGGAGGGAGCGGAGGTCACCGTCATGCCCGTTCACCCTGGATGCCGTCGGCACCGGGGGCGGCATCCGGATCGACCGGTGTCACCGTCGACGGAGCGGCGGTCCCCTCTCCTGCCGGACCAGGCTCAGGCGTCGCACCGGATTCCGGCTCGGCGACCGGGTCGGCAGGTCGCGGCGGGATCACGGGCTCTTCAGGAGTCGGAGCGGGCTCCGGAGCCGTCGCGCCTGGCGTGATCCGCTCGCCGTATCGCGGCGGCTCATCGAGGTTGACCGGCGGTCGCACCGGTGCGACCTTGTTCGCTCCGAGAACCTGACGTGCCTTGCCCAGCGATGTGGACAGGACCGTGACTTCGTAGTGGTCGGCGGCGAACTGCGTCACGCTGGCGAAGTCGCGCCGGCGGCGGACGATTGCGTAGGTGACGAGGCTCAAGAGCATCCCGACCGCGACGCCGATGAGGACGAAGCCGAGGAAGAGCTGGATCGGCACCTCGGGGTTGCCGAGCACGAGGATCGCGGCGAGGAACAGGCCGATCAGCACGCCGTTGATGGCCCCGGAGCGCGCGGCTGCCGCATACCCCAACTTGCCGGTCACGCGTTCGACCGTGCGCACGCTCTGGCCGACGATGGCGATGTCACGCGCCGGCACCTCCCCGGCGATCAGCTTCGAGACCGTCTTCTGCGCGCTCTCGTAGTCGCGCATCGACGCGACGATCTCGCCGGTGTCTGTGCCACTCGCGGGCCGGTTCAGCATGCTCATCCGGCTATTCTTCCACGCGCACCGTCGGACGGCCCGAGGCGCGACCATCCCGCCGGAGACCTGAGCCGCCGACTACTCTGGAGAAGTGAGCACACAACGGGTTTTCGCCGCGCGCCTGGCCGGGTGCGCCGTCTTCGATCCCGTCGGCGACCGGCTCGGCAAAGTCCGGGATGTCGTCGTCGTGTACCGAAGTACCGCGGCACCACGTGTGATCGGCCTCGTCGTCGAGATTCCGGGACGACGACATGTGTTCCTCTCGATCGGTCGGGTCACCTCGATCCGCTCGGGCCAGGTCATCACCACCGGACTCATCAACGTGCGGCGCTTCTCGCCCCGGGCGGGTGAGGTGCGAGTGCTGGCCGAGATGCTCGGCCGGCGCGTGAGCTTCGTCGACGACAGCGGCACCGCCGTGATCGAAGACGTCGCGATCGAGCCGAACCGCCTCGGCGAATGGGCCATCAGCCAGCTTTTCCTCCGCCGCCCGAAGACCAGCGCCTCCCCCTTCGCGAAAGGTCCGACGACGTTCGCCGCCTGGAGCGAGGTCGCCGAGCAACGTGCACCCGGTGAATCGCAGTCGGCTGAGCAGCTCGTCGCCTCGTACTCCGAGCTGCACGCCGCCGACCTCGCCAACACGCTCCTCGACCTTCCGCAGCAGCGCATGATCGAGGTTGCCGAAGAACTGTCGGACGACCGCCTCGCCGACGCCCTCGAGGAGATGCCCGAAGACGAGCAGGTGCACATCCTCGACCGTCTCGGTGACGAGCGCGCGGCCGACATCCTCGACCAGATGGAACCGGACGATGCGGCCGACCTCCTCGCCCAGCTCGCCCCCGACCGCCTGGAGCAGCTCCTCGAGCTGATGGAACCGGAGGAGGCCGAAGACGTCAGGATGCTGCTGCGCTACGGCCCGGACACCGCCGGCGGTCTGATGACACCGGAGCCGATCATCCTCTCTGCCGACGCCACTGTGGCCGAGGCTCTGGCACTGATCCGCCGTCACGAGCTGCACCCGGCGCTGGCCGCCGCTGTGTTCGTTACCCTGCCGCCGTTCGAGACGCCGACCGGGCGCCTGCTCGGCCTCGTGCACTTCCAGCGCATGCTGCGCTACCCGCCGCATGAGCGCCTCGGAGCGATCCTCGACGACAGCCTCGAGCCGGTCCCCGTCACCGCGTCCGCGGCCGAGGTGGCACGACTCCTGGCGAGCTACGACCTCGTCTCGCTCCCGGTGATCGACGCGGCGCACCGGCTCGTCGGCGCGATCAGCATCGACGACGTGCTCGACTACCTCCTCCCCGACGACTGGCGTTCGCACGACAGCGACGACACCACGTCCGCGGCGAAGGAGATGCGCTGATGCCCCGCTCTCCGCGCCTCGATGCACCAGGCCGCACCACGACACGGCCCCGGGCGTCTTCCCGCGACCGCTTCGGGCGCTTCACGGAGTGGGTGGCCCGCGCGATGGGCACACCGACCTTCCTGCTGCTGCTCAGTCTGTTCTGCGTGGCCTGGATCGTCTGGAACACCCTGGGCCCCGACGAGCTGCGCTTCGACGACGCCGCCCTCGGATTCACCGCCCTGACCCTCATGCTCTCCCTGCAGGCCTCTTATGCCGCGCCGCTGATCCTGCTCGCCCAGAACCGCCAGGACGACCGCGACCGCGTGCAGATCGAGCAGGATCGCCAGCGCGCGGAACGCAACCTTGCTGACACCGAGTACCTCGCCCGGGAGATCGTGGCGCTGCGGATGGCGCTCGAGGAGCGCAATTCGCAGGCCGTCACGCGAGACGTTCTCCGACAGGAACTCAAGGCCCTTCTCGCCGAGCTCGAAGACGCGCCGGAGAAGCCTCGACCCGGCTCCGACTCGTGACCGACGCGGAGCGCGTCCGTTCGGCCGTCGCCGCGGTGACGGATCCGGAACTGCGCCGCCCCATCGGCGACCTCGACATGGTCCGCGAGATCGCCGTCGACGGCGACCGCGCCCACGTCGGCATCGTCCTGACGATCGTCGGCTGCCCCGCGGCGGCGAAGATCGAGTCAGATGTGCGCAACGCCGCGGCCTCGGTTCCCGGCATCACGGAGGTCGAGGTCGAGGTCGGCGTGATGACACCGACCGAGCGCAAGGCCCTCACCGAGAAGCTCCGCGAGGGCAGACCGGCACGGCACATGCCATTCGGCCCTGATTCCCTCACCAGAGTGATCCTCGTCTCCAGCGGCAAGGGAGGCGTCGGCAAGTCGACGGTGACGGCCAACCTCGCCGTCGCCCTCGCCGATCGGGGACTGTCGGTCGGTCTCGTCGACGCAGACGTGCACGGATTCTCCATCCCCGGACTCCTCGGCATCCCGGCCGGCACCCAGCCCACCCGTATCGACGATCTGATGCTGCCGCCGGTGGCGCACGGCGTGAAGACGATCTCGATCGGCATGTTCCTCCGCGACGGCGAGTCTGTGGTGGCGTGGCGCGGACCGATGCTGCACCGCACGGTCTCGCAGTTCCTCACCGACGTCTTCTTCGGAGACCTCGATGTGCTCCTGATCGACATGCCCCCGGGAACGGGCGACATCGCGATCTCGATCGGCCAGCTCCTCCCCCACGCGGAGGTGCTCGTCGTGACCACGCCGCAGACGGCCGCAGCTGAGGTCGCGATCCGAAGCGGCCTGGTCGCACGGCAGACGGGGCAGCGCGTGATCGGTGTCATCGAGAACATGGCGGCCTACACACTCCCCGACGGCACCGTCATCGACCTGTTCGGTTCCGGCGGCGGCGCTGCCGTCGCCGAGGCACTGTCCGAATCGGGGACCGCCGTGCCGCTGCTCGCCTCGATCCCGCTGAGCCCGGCGCTCCGCGAGGGCGGCGATGCCGGCATCCCGATCGTCTCCGGAGAGACGAAGGATCTCGCCGCTGCGACGATCAGCGACATCGCCCGCACCCTCGCGCAGCAGGGCCGCGGCCTGTCCGGTCGTTCACTGCCGATGTCGATCGGCTGAGCGCGCATGGGAGAATGAACCGTGCCGCCACGCTCCCTGACCGTCGATGAGAGTCTGCTGCGGCGGATGGCGCGAGATGCCGCGATCTACTCGCTGACCCGCCCCGTCGCCCTCCTCATGTGGGTCGCCCTCGCCGCAGCTCTCGTGCTGAGCATCCTGAACCTCAGCACACCCGTCGCGCCAGGGGAAGAGGGCCCGTTCGGTGCGGGTTGGATGCCGGTGCTCATCATCGCGCTCGCGGGCTTCGCCATCGTGATGTCGGTGTCGGGCGCGCGAACCGCCGTCCGGATCGCGATGCCCGTCGAGACCGTGGTGTGGGTGTCGCTCGAAGATGACCGACTGCAGATGGGAAGTGGCCGCCGGCGGTCGGAGATCCCGTACCGCACCTTCCAGAATCTACGCGTGGGCAAGGATGCCGTGCTGCTGAAGCTGCGCGGCGCATCGGTCGCGACCGCGATCCCGCGTGCCCTCCTCACTGACGAGGACATCGCAGTACTTCGCTCGCGGATCGTCTAAGCCTCGATGGATGTGGTCCAGGCCGCGTCCGCATCGCCGGCGCCGCGCGCGCGTCTCCGACGCGCAGCCAGCCTGCGGATCATGATCACCACGGGCAGCAGCACCGCCATCGGCGGACAGAACACCGCACCGAGTGCCAGCAGCGTACCCACGGCGTAGTCGCTGCCCCCGTTCCGGCCGAGCCCGACGGAGCCGTTCCCGAACGCATCCCCCGCGAGCAGGAACTCACCCTCATACGTATCGAGCGAGTCGATGCAGGTAACGGTGTGAAGACCCGCATCGATCGCGGCAAACTGCGTGCGCTGCTCGAACCCGCGCTTCGGAGTCATCCACCACAGCGTGTCGTCCCAGGAGAGCGAGGGGCCGGCTCGCTCTGGCAGCTCGATGCCGTCCGGCGCCGTCACCGTGCACTCCATCGTCCCGAACGCTGCGGAGATCCCGCTCCCCCAGACACCGACCCGCTCGCCCGCGGAGAGCTCGATCTTCACCGAGCGTCCGATCGGCACCGCGTCGGCATCGCCGACTGACGAAGCGATCGGGGTGACCCACAGAGTCCAGATCAGCAGTCCTGCCAACGCGCACAGCGCGGAGAAGCCGAAAGCCACGGCATCGCGATCGGCGAGCCGCCCGCGGCTCACGTGGCTTCGGGATCGAACGGCGGCCGGTTGGTGGCGCTGAACTCCTGTGGAACGGCACGGGGAGCGATCGGTTCGGCGATCGTCTCGCGTGCCTGCACCGGAGTGGCCGGCTGCGGCTCCTCCATCAGTGCGTCGCGGATGATCCGGCGCGGGTCGTACTGACGCGGGTCGAGCTTGCGCCAGTCGACATCGTCGATCTCCGGCCCCATCTCGTCGCGCACCCTCGACTTGGTGGCGCGGAGGTACTCGCCGGCCTTGCGGACCATGCGGGAGAAGCCCTCTGCTGCCCGCGGAAGACGCTCCGGACCGATGATCATGACCGCGATGAGGCCGATCAGCAGCATCTTCTCGAAGGTGAGCCCGAACGTCATCTGTACAGGCTACCGCCGCGCCTGCGGTCCCCGCACTCACGGAGCGAATACTCTGGAGAGGATCACAGGGGCAGGCAGGGAGAAACAGGCCATGAGCGAGCATGACGCGAACGCGCGTTTCCTGCGCGAGTCCATCGTGGAACCGGACGCCATCACCCGAGCCCGTGCGCATGCCGTCGAGCTGGGCGCGATGCCGATCAGCGCCGTCGTCGGCTCTCAGATCGCGGTGCTCGCCGCCGCGACCGGTGCCCGCTCCATCGTCGAGATCGGGACAGGCGCCGGAGTCTCCGGCCTCTGGTTGCTGCGTGGCGCGCCTCAGGCCGTGCTCACCTCGATCGACAACGAACCGGAGCATCTCGCCGCCGCGCGGCAGGCCTTCTCCGACGCGAAGGTGCCGTCGACCAAGGCCCGATTCATCACCGGACGCGCCATCGACGTGCTTCCACGCATGAACGAGGCCTCTTACGACATCGTGCTCGTCGACGCCGACCCCGAGCACGTCATCGAGTATGTCGAGCACGGGCTGCGTCTGGCTCGCACCGGTGGACTGGTGCTGGTGCCTCGCGTCCTCGCCGGCGGCCGCGTCGCCGATCCCGTGCAGCGCGACGAGGTCACCTCCGCCTACCGCTCTCTCGTGCAGGAGACCCAGGAGTCCTCGGCCGTGCTGGCCACGCTCTCCCCCGCCGGTGAAGGCCTGCTGCAGCTGATCAGCCTCGCCGAGCGCGACTGAGCGCAGAGCTACCGGACGAACAGAAAAAGGCGGTGGATCCGTGGATCCACCGCCTTTTCGGATCCGCAGATGCGGATCCCAGGTCGATCAGGCCGGCGTCACGACGGCGGCAAGCACGTCGTGAAGCTCCTTGGCCTCGGCGTCGTTCACGGAGACGACCAGGCGGCCGCCGCCTTCGAGTGGAACGCGCACGATGATGAGTCGTCCTTCTTTCACGGCTTCCATAGGTCCGTCTCCGGTCCTCGGCTTCATCGCTGCCATCGTGGCTCCCTTTCCTCCGGTGGTATGGGATGAGTTTATCGGGTGTCACCGGGACCTGGAGGTCACAGAGCAACAATTGGGTCGAGCTTCGCCTTCAGGGCACCTGCCAGAACGTGCTTCCGAGCGCATACACGTGGTAGATCCAGAGCCACTGCCCCACGAGACACGAGGCCAGGATCCCGACCCGCCAGAGGCGGGATCGGGGAACCGCGACCGCACCCCACAGCGGGCTGAGCGGCAGGAGCAGGCGGAATGTGCTCGACTGCGGGAAGAAGACGGCGAGCAGATACAGCAGGTAGCTCGCGCTCCACAGGCGGAGATCCGAGCCGAGCGCCCGCACCTGTGGGGCGTACAACAGAGCCGCCGCAGCGCCCGTGACCAGGAGCACGAGCGCGATGGGCCCCCACCATTGCGGCATTCCCCAGAGCGTGAACCAGAACTGCGAGGCCTGGATCCAGCCCTCGAACGGCAGGAATCCACCGACACCACCCGTGATCCAGTGCTGACGCCAAGCGAGTTCGGTCGCGAGATAGGCGCCGGGGTCGCCCGTCACGATCCCGGCGATCACCTGCCACGCGAACCCCGTTGCGCTCGCCAACGCCCCGAGTGCGAGGATGTGCGCGATCTCACGCCCGGTGAGCGGGTCGTCCTTGCGGTGCAGCCAGCGCAGCACGCCGTGCAGGCCGAGATACAGGGCGAAGGCGAGGACACCAGGACGCGTGAACGCCATCACCGGGATGAGGACGTAGAGCCACGCGTAGTTCCGCCGCGTCGTCGCATCGAGGGCGAGGAACAGCAGCAACAGGAACAGGGTCTCCGCGTAGCCCACCTGGAACATCGCCGCGATCGGCCCCGCCGCGAAGAACACCACCGCCCACATCGCCGCGGAGCTCCCGATGCGATCACGAAGCAGCCGGTGAAGCGCGAGGCAGGCCAGGTACCCTGCCACCAGCGACAGCAGGAACGCGCCGGCGCCCCATGACCCCAGCAGCAATCCGAGCACCTTCGCCGCATATGCGAACACCGGCATGAACGCCCACGCGTTCTCGGCCACATCGCCTGAGTCCGTCAGCGGAAGCTCTGTCGGGTATCCGTTCTCGGCGACCAGCCAGTACCACTGCGCGTCCCAGCCGAGAACGAAGTCGGCGAGCCCCGCACCTGCCCCGAAGCGGGAGACGCCGGTCGACAGCGATGCCGCCACGAGCAGGAACACGGTGGTGATCACCCGAGCGACGAGGTAGATGACTCCGATGCGGACGGCGACCGGCATCCGCGCCCAGCGACGGGCTGTGCTCAGAGCGAGGTGAGCCATGCGCGCAGGCCCCGCTCGACGGCGTCGATCTGCGCGAGCGGCACGCGCTCCTCGTCGTGATGAGCGAGATGCGGGTCGCCAGGACCGTAGTTCACAGCCGGGATGCCGAGGGCCGAGAAGCGGGCGACATCGGTCCAGCCGTACTTCGGCCGCGGCTCTGCGCCCACCGCCGCCACGAACTGCTTCGCGATCTCGGCATCGAGCCCTGGGCGCGCACCCTCGGCCGCATCCGTGATCTCGATGTCGAAGCCGGCCAGGACACCGCGAAGGTGGGCCTCGGCGTCGGCGGCCGACTTGTTGGGGGCGAACCGGTAGTTGACCTCGACCTCGCAGGCGTCCGGGATGACGTTCCCCGCGACTCCCCCGGTGATGCGCACGGCACTCAGGCTCTCGCGGTACAACAGCCCTTCGACCAGCACCTCCTTGGCGCGGTACTCGGCCAGCCGGGTGAGGATCGGCGCCGCACGGTGGATCGCGTTCTCGCCGATCCAGGCGCGCGCACTGTGCGCGCGCACGCCGGTCGTGCGCACGATCGCCCGAAGCGTGCCGTTGCATCCCCCCTCGACCTCGCCGTTCGAGGGCTCACCGAGGATCGCGAAGTCGGCCTGGAACAGGTCAGGACGCACGGCCGCGAGCAGACCGAGGCCGTTCTTCGACGCCTCGATCTCCTCGTTGTCGTACCACATCCAGGTGATATCGATCGCGGGGTCGGTGAGCTCTGCCGCGAGCTTCAGCTGCACCGCGGTGCCCGCTTTCATGTCGACCGTTCCGCGCCCCCAGAGGTAGGGGACGCCGTCGATCTCGATGTCGCGGGTGGGTAGATTCGCGTTGATCGGCACGGTGTCGATGTGCCCGGCGATCGCGACCCGCTGCGCGCGGCCCAGATCGGTGCGGGCGACGATCGTGTTCCCGTGCCGGAAGACCTCGAGGTGGGTCAGCGGGGATATCGCCGCCTCGATCGCATCGGCCAGCGTCTTCTCGTCGCCGGAGACGCTCGGGATGTCGCAGATCGCACGGGTGAGGTCGACGGAGGACGCGGTCAGATCGAGCACCATGGGTCAAGCCTACTTACCCCGTCATGCGTGAGGTGGCCGCGCCCCGGGAGCGCTAGCGTGGAGGGATGAGCGACGCACGCACGGTATGGGCCATCGGACTGACCACGATCGCCGGAGACGGCACGGTCCTCGACGCGTGGTACCCCGAGGTCCGCACCGGCGAGCTGGCCACGGACGAGGCGGCGCTGGCCGAGCTCGCACCCCTCGCCGGTCGTGACGAACAGCGCAATGTCAGCGTCGAGGTTGTCCAGCTGCAGATCGACCTCGACGCGGCCCCCGCCTCGACGGCGGACGCCTACCTTCGCCTGCACGCGCTCTCCCACCTCGTGGTGCGCCCCAACGAGCTGAACCTCGACGGCATCTTCGGGCACCTGCCGAACGTCGCCTGGACCAACGCCGGTCCTGTGCTGCCCGCCGACGCAGCCCGTCTGCGGCCGCTCCTGCAGCGCGCCGGCATCCAGGTGCAGGGGCTCGACAAGTTCCCCCGTCTGACCGACTACGTGCAGCCGTCCGGCGTGCGGATCGCAGACGCCTCCCGCGTCAGACTGGGCGCCTACCTCTCCCCCGGAACGACGGTCATGCACGAGGGGTTCGTGAACTTCAACGCCGGAACGCTGGGTGCGTCGATGGTCGAGGGCCGCATCTCGCAGGGTGTCGTCGTCGGCGACGGCAGCGACATCGGCGGCGGATCCTCGATCATGGGCACGCTCTCGGGTGGCGGCACGCATCGAGTGTCGATCGGCGCGCGCACCCTGCTCGGGGCGAACGCCGGAATCGGCATCTCGCTCGGCGACGACTGTGTCGTCGAAGCGGGCCTCTACGTGACCGCCGGCACCAAGATCGTGCTGATCGACGGCCCTGTGACCGCTGACGGCGGGCGCAAGACCGTGAAGGGTGCAGAACTCTCCGGCCAAGATGGACTGCTCTTCCGCCGCAACTCCCTCAGCGGTGCCGTCGAGGCCGTTCGCCGCGCCGGTGTGGGCGTGACCTTGAATGAGGCCCTGCACGCCTGAGGGCGAGGCCTGAACGACATCTGAGCACCTGCGCCGGAAGCCGACGACCCGCGCAGGAGGCGGCATGCAGCCGACGGCATGCGTGCCCTGGTAGACTGATCCTGTTGCCTGGACCGCCGGTCCGACAACATCGTCGTCGTCACGGGGTCTCCGAGGACCGAAGCGAGCGGAACTGCTCCCACCACCAGCTATAGCTGGCCTTTCGAACGGCGAACCGATGCGCAATTCCTGCGCCGTCGCCCACCTCACCCCTTATCTTGCGCCGTTCACTCGTGCGCTGACGGAGTTTCTGCATGTCAACTTTCCTTGAACTCGGCGTCCCCGCCGAGCTCGCCGCCGTTCTCGCCGATTCCGGCAAGACCGAGGCGTTCGCCATCCAGCGCGACACTCTTCCCGACTCCCTCGCGGGTCGCGACCTCCTGGGCCGCGGACGCACGGGCAGCGGCAAGACCATCGCCTTCGCTCTGCCGCTCGTCGCGCGTCTCGCCGCTTCCGGCGGACAGCGCCGTGCCGGCCTCCCGCGCGGACTCGTCCTCGCCCCCACCCGTGAACTCGCGACGCAGATCGCCGCGACCATCGCGCCTCTCGCCGAGGCCGCGGGCCTGCGGGTCACGACCGTATTCGGCGGCGTCAGCCAGCGCCCGCAGGAGCAGGCGCTGCGCGGCGGCGTCGACATCGTCGTCGCCTGCCCCGGCCGGCTCGAAGACCTCATGAAGCAGCAGGTCGTGCGCCTCAGCGCGATCGAGGTCACTGTGCTCGACGAGGCCGACCACATGGCCGACCTCGGCTTCCTGCCCGGCGTCACCCGCATCCTCACGGCGACTCCCGCCGGTGGCCAGCGCCTGCTGTTCAGCGCGACCCTCGACCGCGGCATCGACACCCTCGCCCGCCGCTTCCTCTCGAACGCCGTCAGCCACGAGGTCGACGAAGAGAGCGTGCCGGTCGGCGAGATGACGCACCGCGTACTGGTCGTGGACTCCCCCGACAACAAGACCGCCCTCGTGCGCGAGCTCGCGTCGGGCACCGGACGTCGAATTCTCTTCACCCGCACCAAGCACCAGGCGAAGAAGCTCGCGAAGCAGCTCACAGCCGCCGGCATCCCTGCCGTCGACCTGCACGGCAACCTCTCGCAGAACGCCCGTGAGCGCAACCTCGGCGCCTTCTCCGCCGCCCCCGAAGACGGCGGAGTGCGCGTTCTCGTGGCGACGGATGTCGCGGCCCGCGGAGTGCACGTCGACAACGTCGACCTCGTCGTCCACGTCGACCCGCCCGTCGAGCACAAGGCATACCTGCACCGTTCAGGCCGTACGGCTCGCGCCGGCGCTGCCGGCACCGTCGTGACGGTCGTGCTCCCCGAGCAGCGCCGTGACGTCAAGGACCTTCTGCGCAAGGCCGCGATCAGCGCTCCCCTGGAAGACGTGACGACCGCTGCGATCACCGCTCTGGTTCCCGAACGCGCACCGCACGTGCGCCCGGCCCCGGTGCAGGCACAGCAGCAGCAGCGCCCTTCCTCGAAGCAGCGTCCTGCCGGCGGCGAGAAGAGCGGTGCGGCCAACCCGCCCTCGCGTCGCAGCCGTCGCCCCCGCTCCGGCGGTGCAGGCACCGGCCAGGGCGGGAGCTACTCCACCCAGAGCGGTGGCCAGTCCCGCCAGGGCGGCCAGTCCCGTCAGGGCGGCCGCAGCTCGCAGGGCCGCTGAATCCATCTGAGCCCGATGTCTGTCTGAACTCAGACGATATCGACGCAGCGCCCCCGCCATGCATCTCGCATGACGGGGGCGCTGTGCGTTCCGGCAGTTGGTGAGGGGCTGCCTAGGCGGGCACCCCGGCCACGGACCGCTCCGGCTCACCCTCAGCGCTCGCTGCTTCTCCCGCCGCGGGACGCAGCCGGCGGATTCCCGAGGGAAGCGCGATGGAGATCACGGCCGCCAGCGCGAGCACTCCTGCACCTACCCAGATCGCGGGGATCGCTGCGTCCACGTAACCGGTCGGGGTGAGAGTACCGCCCGCGCCGACGAATACCGCTGTCAGCACGGCGACGCCGAGAGCGACGCCGATCTCGCGCAACGTGGAGTTGGTGCCGGAGGCCTTGGCATGATCGTCCGGCTGCATGTTGACGAGCACCGCCGTCGAGCTCGGTGCGAAGACGAGCCCCATGCCGATCCCCGCCAGCAGGAAGGGCGGCCACATCGCGGCATAGTCGAGGGTGGCGGAGAGCGTGAGCGCGATCCAGCTGAGCGCGACGGCGAGCATGGTCAGGCCGAGGAGGATCGGGAGACGCGTTCCGGTACGCGGCGACAGCATCCCGGTGAGCGGCGCCACGATCATGGGCGCCAGCGTCCACGGCATCGTCATGATGCCCGCCTCGAGCGGCGTGTGCCCCTGAACCACCTGAAGGAACTGGATCAGGATGAACACCGCGCCGAAGATCCCGAAGCTGAAGGTCACACCCACGAGGTTCGCCACCGTGAAGCTGCGGTCGCGGAACAGCCGCAGCGGCAGCAGCGGGTGAGCGGTGCGCCCCTCCCAGATGACGAATGCCACGAGCAGCAGCGCACCGGCGACCAAGGAACCGACCACCTCGAGGCTGTCCCAGCCCGCGTCGTTGCCGCGCACGATTCCGTACACGACACCCAGCACACCGGGGCCGGCCAGCAGCAGGCCCACCAGGTCGGCTCGCACTCGAGCACCGAAGCTGTTGGGGAGAGCGACCAGGATGAGCGGCACGGCGAGGATGCCGACCGGGACGTTGAGCCAGAAGATGGTCTGCCAGTTCCATCCCTCGATCACCGCTCCTCCGATGAGCGGTCCGGTGGCGACCCCGAGCCCTGCGACACCTCCCCAGATGCCGATCGCGGCAGGGCGCAAGCGCTCGGAGACACTGCCGACGAGCAGGGTGAGCGAGAGGGGCATGAGGGCCGCCGCACCGACACCCTGGATCGCGCGCGCGAGGATCAGGATCGACGGTTCGGTCGCGAGCGCTGCGCCGGCGGAGGCGAGCGTGAACACGGCGATGCCGGCCAGGAACACCGTACGGCGACCGAAACGGTCCCCGAGGCCCACGGCGAGCAGCATGAAGGTGGCGAAGCTCAGCGTGTAGGCGTTGATGACCCACTGCAGCTCTTCGATGGATGCGCCGAGCTCGCGTGAGATGACAGGGAGCGCGCCGGTGACGACGAGGTTGTCGAGCGTCGCCATGAACATCGGCAGCGAGGCTGCGACGATCGTCAACCAGACGGGCAGACGTCGGGCGGATGAAGTCATGAGAACCCCTTGTTGTTATTGAATGATTACTTACCTCCGAACAGTAGTAATCAACTGATAACCTGTCAAGCGTGAACGAGAAGCAGAGCGAACGCATCCCCGCCACCGAGCGTCGCGAGCAGATCCTCGCCGCGGCGAGCCTGGTGTTCGGCGAACGCGGCTACTTCGGCGCCACCACCGACCAGATCGCCAAAGCGGCGGGCATCAGTCAGCCCTATGTCGTCCGGATGTTCGGCACGAAGGAGACACTGTTCGTCGAGGTTCTGGCGCGGGCGAGCGGCAAGCTTCTCGACACCTTCGCCGCCGTGATCGCAGAGTGGAGGAGCGTCTCGGGGGCACCCGACCGGGAGCTGGGCCGCCGGCTCGGTTCCGCCTACGTGAACCTGGTCGAGGACCGAGGCATCCTGCTGTCACTCATGCAGGCGTTCAGCATGGGCCACGATGCCGTCATCGGCGAACGCGCCCGCGCGGACTTCCTCAAGATCTATCGGATGCTGCGCGATGACGCCGGCTTCACCCCGGAGGAGGTGCGCACATTCCTCGCCGAGGGGATGCTGCTCAACACCCTGCTCGGTCTGCGCCTCCCGGAGCAGTACGGCACGGATGAAGCGACGACAGAGCTGCTGGAGTGCACATTCCAGACCAAGCTGCAGCTCGTGCTCGACGTGGTCGGCGAAGACGCCAAAGAGCCGGCGACGGCGTGAGGAACGCGTCGCCGCCCCTCCCCTAGCGGGTTGGGAACGACCGCTCGGGCGATCCCGTGTACAGCTGCTGCGGGCGGCCGATCTTGGTCTGCGGGTCGAGCTGCAGCTCACGCCACTGCGCCAACCAGCCGGGCAGACGACCGATCGCGAACAGCACCGTGAACATGCGCGTGGGGAACCCCATCGCCTTGTAGATCACGCCGGTGTAGAAGTCGACGTTCGGGTACAGACGACGCTCGCGGAAGTAGTCGTCGGCGAGGGCGAGCTCCTCGAGCTCCTTGGCGAGGTCGAGCAGCGGATCGGTGACACCCAGCGAGGAGAGCACCTCGTCGGCTGCTTCCTTGACGAGCTTGGCGCGAGGGTCGTAGTTCTTGTAGACCCGGTGCCCGAAGCCCATCAGCTTCACGCCCTCTTCTTTGTTCTTCACCCGCTCGACGAAGCGCGAGACGCTCTGTCCGGAGTCGCGGATCTGACCGAGCATCGTCAGCACAGCCTCGTTCGCGCCACCGTGCAGCGGGCCGGACAGGGCCTGGATGCCGGCGGAGACGGACGCGAACTGGTTCGCGCCGGTGGAACCCACCAGACGCACAGTCGAGGTCGAAGCGTTCTGCTCGTGGTCTTCATGCAGGATGAGGAGCAGCTCGAGAGCCTTCGACATCACCGGGTTGACCTCGTACTCCTCGCTGTGGACGCCGAAGTTCAGCTTGAGGAAGTTGTCGACGAAGCTCAGCGAGTTATCCGGGTAGAGGAAGGCCTGGCCGACACTCTTCTTGTGCGCGTAGGCCGCGATCACGGGAAGCTTGGCGAGCATGCGGATCATGTTCAGTTCGACATGCTCAGGGTTGTGCGGGTCGGTCTGACCCTCGTAGTACGTGGAGAGGGCTGCGACAGCCGAAGAGAGCACCGACATCGGGTGCGCCGTGTGCGGCAGCGCCGAGAAGAACCGCTTGAGGTCTTCGTGCAGCAGCGTGTGGCGACGGATCTTCTCGTCGAAGTCTGCGAGCTCGGAAGCCGAAGGCAGCTCGCCGTAGATCAGGAGCCAGGCCACCTCGAGGTAGCTGGTGGAGCCCGCGAGCTGGTCGATCGGGTAGCCGCGATAACGCAGGATGCCCTTGTCGCCGTCGATGAATGTGATCTCGGACTTCGTGGAGGCCGTGTTGACGAATCCGTAGTCGAGCCCCGTGTAGCCCGTCTGGCGAGTCAGCGTCGAGAAATCGATGCTGTCGTGCCCAGCCGTGCCGCGGAGCACCGGGAATTCAGCGGTGGTGTCGCCGATCGTCAGCTTCGCCGTCTGGTCTGCCGCTGCACTCACGCGGACCTCCTCGTAGTGTCCGCACCCGCTCGTCGCGGTGGTGTCGAACAAGATCTTGATCAAGCCTGAACTGGCGATCTCACGGCGCTGAGGCACCTGGTCGGGTCACGACCGGATCGCCTTTACAGCCTAGTAGTCACGCAGGCCTACTGTGACATCCGCCAAACAGATGGCCTCCGCAAGGAGGGAACCTACAGCTTGCCGCCGGCGAGCCGGCGAGCAGCCTCGAGCACGCGGTCGGTGGGCGCCGTCAGCGCGAGCCGGACGTGCTGTGCGGACTCCGCTCCGTAGAACGGGCCAGGGCCTGCGAGGATGCCGAGATCGGCGAGCCGCCCCATCGACTCCCAGGCATCGCGCCCCTCGGTCGCCCACAGGTACAGTCCTGCCTCCGACCCGTCGATGCGGAACCCCGCGGCTTCCAGAGCAGGACGCAGGGCATCGCGCCTGATGCGATACAACTGCTTCTGCGCGGCGACATGCTCATCGTCTCCGAGAGCTGTGGCCATGGCATGTTGCACCGGGGCAGGCGGCATCAGTCCGAGATGCTTGCGGGCCGTGAGCAACTCGCCGACGATGCGCGCACAGCCGGCCACGAAGGCCGCCCGGTAGCCGGCCAGATTCGACTGCTTGCTCAAGGAGTAGACACTGAGCAGATTCGCGCGGCTTCCGCCCGTCACCCGCGGGTCGAGGATCGAGGGGATCGGCTCCGTCGCCCAGACGCCATCCCAGCCCAGTTCTGCGTAGCACTCGTCGCTCGCGATGACCGCTCCGAGTTCGCGTGCACGGCGCACGGCCGCGGCGAGCTCGTCAACGGTCCAGGTGCGACCATCGGGGTTGCCGGGGGTGTTGATCCAGATGAGCTTGGTGCCATCCGGCCAGTTCGCGGGGTCGTCTTCGGGCAGCGGAGTCGCACCCACCACGCGGGCGCCGACCTCGTATGTGGGGTAGGCCACGCGCGGATGCACGACGATGTCTCCGGCACCGAGGCCGAGCAGGGTCGGCAACAGTGCGACGAGCTCTTTCGAGCCGATCGTGGGCAGGACGTTGTCGACCCTGAGGTCGAGCACTCCCCTGCGGCGCGCATACCAGTCGACGATGGCTTCGCGCAGGCTGGGCGTACCCACGGTCTGCGGGTACGCGTGCGCATCGGTGGCCTCGGTCAGCGCCCGCCGGATGATCTCGGGAGTCGGGTCGACCGGCGAGCCGACAGAGAGGTCTACGAGCCCTTCAGGGTGCTGTTCGGCACGCTCGCGGAACGGGATGACAGCATCCCACGGGTAGTCGGCGAGGTCGCGGATGCTCACGGAAGCGCCTACTCGCCCTGCGGCGGGAGCGCTGCGATGACGGGGTGGTCGAACGCGTAGACGCCGACCTTGGCAGCACCACCGGGAGAGCCGATCTCGTTGAAGAACTCGACGTTGGCCTTGTAGTAGTCCTGCCACTCATCGGGCAGATCGTCTTCGTAGTAGATGGCCTCGACCGGGCAGACCGGTTCACATGCACCACAGTCCACGCACTCGTCCGGGTGGATGTACAGAGACCGTTCACCCTCGTAGATGCAGTCAACGGGGCACTCGTCGATGCAGGCTCGATCCTTGACATCGACGCACGGGAGGGCGATCACATACGTCACCCCAACAGTCTACGACTCGCGGGACTCGTGGTCCTGCGCGGCCGGCGCCTCCGTGCGAATCGGAGCGCGGGAGACCGAGGGCCAGGCGATGACCAGCAGCACGATTCCGGCCACCAGATAGGTCCAGACCTGACCGGCGAACGAAGCCGGGACCACGACCGATCCCCCCGGGCCGACACCTGAGATCAGCACCAGCATCCCGACCACCCCGAGACCGGCGGCCACCGCAGCGCCCCGGTCGTGGGTGAGCGCGCGCACGGCGATGAGGATCGCCGCACAGGCGATCGCGGCGATGATCATGCCGATCGGAATCGGCCCCCACATCACACTGTGACTGATCGTTCCGGCGACGCCGTAGACGCCGCCGACCAGGGCAGCAGCGATCCACGACAACACTCTCGAAACCCAGCTCACGCGCACCTGTCGATCTTACCGACGAGCCCTGGACCCGGTGTGGACGAGGGTCAGGCGGCAACGCCGACGAGGCGCAGGAGGGCGGCCACGACCGCCGCTGCCACGACGACCACGAGGAACGACTGCCTGAGCCACAGGAGCCCTCCCGCGACCAGCAGCGCGGGTACGCGGGCATCCACAGTGATCGCCTGGCCGTCACCGAGCGTCTGCACGGCGACGAGCGCCGCGAGGAGAGCCACCGTCAGAAGGTCCGAGATCCGGGCCGTGCGGGGCGCCTCCAGCACCTTGGGTGGCACCAGGTATCCGGCAGCCTTCAGTGCGACACAGATCAGCGCCGCGAGGAGGATCGCACTCCAAAGGCTCACGAGGTCACCTCCGAGCCGGTATCTGTCCGGCCGCCTGTCGGGGCTGCGGGACGCCCCAGCCAGTTGAACCAGCCGACCACGATCGCGACGACGGCGGCGACGAGCACCGGAAGCCCCGGCATGAGGAAGGGTGTGAAGGCCGCGGCGACCACCGCTGCAGCGACACCCACCGCTACCGCCTGGCGCTGCTTGAGGCGCGGCCAGAGAAGGGCGAGGAAGGCCGCCGCAGCCGCCGCATCCAGCCCCCACGTCCGGGGGTCGCCGAGCACGTCGCCGACGAGGGCTCCGATGAGGGTTGTGACGTTCCAGCCGATGAATATGCCGATGCCGGTCACCCAGAAGCCCACCTGCCGCAGCCGCGAATCGCTCTGCGAGATCGCCACCGCTGTCGACTCGTCGATCGTGAAGTACGCTGCGGCGGCCTTGCGAACAGGACCTCCTCCGACGATCGGCGACATGCGCATGCCATAGGCGACGTTGCGCACGCCGAGAAGCGCGGCTGACGCGATCGCAGAGGGGAGGGCAGCGAGGCCGCCGGCGGTGAAGACGCCGACGAAGGCGAACTGCGATCCTCCGGTGAACATCAGCAGGCTCAGCACACAGGTCTGCCAGACATCGAGGCCGGACGCCACGGCCAAGGCACCGAAGGAGACGCCGTAGGCGCTGGTCGCGAGCACGACCCCGAGTGCTTCGCGCCAGACCTCACGCTCCGCGGTCATCACGCCGTCCGCGCCTCGGTGTTCGCTTCAGTGAACGCATGGTCATAATTCTGAACACTGCGGATCGGATAGTCAAGCGAACGAACGTTTGACATGATGAACACATGGAGGAACTCCGCACACGCATCGCCCGTACCCTGCGCCGTGAACGGGAGGCAGCGAACCTTTCGGTATCCGAACTCGCTCGGCGCGCGGGCATCTCCAAGGCGACGGTCTCCCAGCTCGAGAGCGGCGCCGGGAACCCCAGCGTCGAGACCCTGTGGGCGCTGGGGGTCGCGCTGGGAGTGCCGTTCGCGGTGCTCGTCGATCAACAGACCAACGCGCCGACGCTCATCCGCGCGGACGACCTCGCTGGCGTGCCGTCCTCTGCCGCCGCGTACAGCGCGACGCTGCTGTCGGCGAGCCCACCCGGGGCCCGTCGCGACGTCTACCTGATCCAGGCAGAACCCGGCGATGCCCGCCGATCGGACCCGCATCACCCAGGAACCATAGAACACGTGGTCCTCATCGCCGGACAGGCACTGATCGGTCCTATCGGCGAGCCCGTGCTGTTGAATCCGGGCGACTACCTCACCTACGCCGGCGACGCCCTGCACATCTTCGAGGCGACCGCCCCCGGTACGAGTGCCGTCCTCATCTCCGAACTGCGCTGAGCATCATTCCGATCCGGCAGCGGGCGATGGATCGGGAATCTCGTGCGGCCGGTACTGCGGCAACCGAGAGGCCGGAAGGATCGCCAGCGCGCTGATCCCCGCGAGCAGGAGCAGTCCGAGCTTGAGCGTGCCGAGCCGAGACGCCTCGTTGACGGCGACAGCGGCGTCGACCTGCACCGGCGTCGCATCTGTGGCCTCGAGCGCAGCGCGCAGATCGTCGTTGCTGATGAAGTTGAGGTCGTCCATGTCGACTTGAGCGACGAGCGACGGCGGCAGCTCGGGGTGCTCCACGACCGCGCGTCCGACGCTGAGACCCAGAAGCGACACCAGCAATGCCCCCGCGAGGGCCGTACCGACTGCCGAAGCGAGATTCTGGGTGGTCCCCCGTAGAGACCCGACGTCTCCGGCGAGCTCGGCGGGGGCCGCCGTCACGAGTACGTTGAACACCAGTGTGACGAGCGCACCCTGTCCGATGCCGAACACGATGAGACCGGCGATCGTCGGAATCGTCTCCCAGTTGTTGTTCACGACGAACGACAACCACACGAGAGCGGCCGTGGTGAGGATGAAGCCGACCACGCCGATGGCTCGAGGCGGGAAGCGCTTGTACAGCCGTACGACGAGTGTGGCCGTGACGAAGACCGTGAGGTTGAACGGCATCATCGCCATGGAGGTGTCGAACGGGGTGCGCCCCTGGACGATCTGGATGTAGAGCGGAATGGTGAAGTTCACGCAGGCTTCCAGCGCCACCACGATGAACATTGCGTACACGGCCGCGCGCTCCCGCGACGATCCGAGGACGCTCAGGTCGATGAGCGGAACCTTCCCATGTGCCATCCGCTTCCTGGTCCAGAGGAAGAAAGCCTGGCCGAGCACCAGGCCGACCACGATGAAGATGGGTGCCGGCGACAGCCCGAGCACATTGAAGGGGGCACTTGCGGTGGCCGCAACAGCACCCCAGGAATTGAGATTGTTGAACCCCAGCGTCAGCAGCACTATCGCGGCGCCGATGAGCAGCGATGCGACGAGATCGATGCGGATCGACGCGTCCCCGCGGTCCCCGCGAAGCGTGAAGCTCAGAGCGAAGACGAGGACGGCGATCCCCAGCACGATGAAGAACATCGGCCGCCAGCCGACCAGCGTGCCCAGGGTCCCTCCGATCAGGAAGGCGCTGACCCCGGAGATCGCCCGCGCGGACCCGATCGCGCCGATGGCGGTCGCCTGCTGCGGGCCGCGGTAGTTCTCGGCGATGAGTGCCACGATCGACGGCACGATGATGGCGGCCGCTGCCCCTGCGACCGCCTGCCCTGCGATGGCCCAGCCCACCGTCGGCGAGAGGAGCATCATCACCGACGAACCCGCGAACAGCGCGATGACGATGCGGAAGATCGTGACCCAGCCGATCCGCTGCCCGAGCTTCGCACCGGTCATCACGAGTGCGGCAACGGCGAGGCCGTACATGACGATCGTCGTGCTCGCGACCGTCGGAGGGACACCGAACTCGCTCACCATTCCGCCGAGCGAGATCGGTAGCGCCGCGACGTTGAACGACATCAGCACCTGCGCGAAGAACAGACTGACCATCGGCAGCCATGAGGTCTTGGTCGGATTCTGTGACGTCTGGGTCATGACGGCTCCTACGGTGCGGACGAAGGGACGGACTCGGGGTGATGCGAGCGTGCAGGCGCCGATGCGAACAGGTTGAGGCCCAGCGCGCGCGAGAGATATCCGATCGCCATCTGAGAACGGACCGAGTTGCCCGCCTCGTCGAGACGTGGCGAGAAGCCGGCCGCCGCGCCCTTGCCGGGAGCGACCGCGACGATGCCTCCGGCGACACCTGACTTCGCCGGCAGGCCGATCTCGAACAGCCAGTCGCCCGATCGCTCGTACAGACCGGTGGATGCGACGACGGAGAGCGTGTCACGGCACACCTCTTCGGAGACCACCCGTTCACCGGTGACGGGGTTCACACCGCCGTCCGCGAGCGTCGCGCCCATCACCGCCAGATCGTGCGCCGTGACGCTGAGCGCGCATTGACGCGTATAGACGTCGACGACCTCGTCCGGATCCCCCGCCAGTCGGTCATAGCTGCGAAGCAGACGACCGATCGCGCGATTGCGGTCGTTCGTCTCCGCCTCAGATGCGTAAACCACCCCATCGAGGCTCAAGGGGCGTCCCGCGAACGCCGACAGCCCTTCGCGGACACGCTCCCACTGCTCGACCGTGGTCGCACCCGGCATCAACGCGGTCGTCGCGATCGCTCCCGCGTTGACCATCGGGTTCATGGGGTGCCCGCTGTTCAGTTCCAGCGCCATCACGGAGTTGAACGCGAGTCCGGTGTTGTTCACTCCGACGATCTGCCGAACGCGCTCGTGCCCGTGCTCCTGGATCGCCAGGGCATAGACGAACATCTTCGAGATCGATTGGATGGAGAAGGGATGGAGCGCATCACCGGCGTCGTGCAGCCCGCCGCCCACCTCGATGACGGCCAGACCGAACAGCTCCGGATCGACCTCGGCGAGCACGGGAATGTAGTCGGCGACCCGGCCACCGCGCTCCTCCGAATAGCGGGAGTGCGCGTCGCGCACGATCTCCTCGACACGATCCCACCCGGGCAATGTGCCGGTGGACACCTCTTGCCGGACATCGCGCCACGCCACGGGGTCGAGCACATCTCCTCCTCGGATCCGTGACGCCCCCAGCCGTCAGAGTCACCGTAGCGCTCGAACCCCTTCTGCGGCTAGAAGCTCCTCAGATGCAGGCCTCGGATCAGTACCAGTTCATCGCCTGAGAGTGCGACCACGCGCTGCACGGGGTGCCATACACCGATGAGATGTAACCCAGCCCCCAGGCGACCTGCGTCGCGGCACTCGTCTGCCAGTCGGCACCGGCCGATGCCATCTTGCCGCCGGGAAGGGCCTGCGGGATGCCGGTGGCGCCACTCGGGTTGTAGGCCTGGTAGTTCCAGCCCGACTCTTTGTTCCACAACGACTCAAGGCAGGAGAACTGACCGTCGCCCCACCCGTACCGGCTCGACATCTGCTCCCGGGCGCTCGCCTTCGCGCCTTCGACGGTGTTGGACGCAGCCAGCGCCGCGGCCGCCTGCTGCGCCGCGGCGGCCTGCGCCGCCTGTTCCGCAGCGACGCGCGCGGCCTCTTCCTCGGCCTGCTTCTGCTGGGCGGCGGTCAGGGCGCCCCGGAGCGTCTCGGTGTTCGAGACCACCTTCGCCGTCTCGGCCGCGGTCTCGTCGGCCTGGACGCCCACGACGAGCACCGGTGTGACATCGCGATCGGCGAGCTCGTCGATATGGTCCTCGAGGTCGGAGGTGTCGACAGATCGCGTGACACCGACGTCGAGCCCCGAAGCGACGACCTCTGCGTCCAGCGCCACGGCCGCCGCGATGGCATCCTTCCCCTCGACCACCGCCGCCGTGGCGTCTTCGGTGATCTGGGACAGCGGCTCGGTGCCGACCAGGACAGGTGCGGTGACAGCAGCCGCAGGATTCACAGCCGCGACCGCGGGGGTGGCGGCGAGGCCGACGCTGAGGGTGATGCCGACGAGTGTCGCTGCTGCGACCCCCAGGATGGTCATCGGACGGTGGGCAGCGGCGCGGGCATCCGCCGCCGCGGAGGCGCGCCGAAGCGCACGGGTTTTCTGAAGCATGGGTTCGACTTTCGGGTGGTCGTACGCCCTTGCAGGAGACTCATCGGGAGCTCGTCCCAGGCGCAAGTGAACGAGTCTGACCCATCAACCTGAGCGAAAACCATCCCTCACCTGGGATTTACATGAGAAGAGGGCCTCGCACATGCCGTATGGCAGTGCGAGACCCTCTCACTCGGAGATGCTCCGAGTGGTGTCTCAGACGCTGGCGTCCTGACGCTTCATACGCGCAGTCTCACGCGCACGGGTGTTCGCGTCGAGGTTCACCTTGCGGATGCGGACGACCTCAGGGGTCACCTCGACGCATTCGTCGTCGCGGGCGAACTCGAGGCTCTCCTCGAGGGTGAGCTGGCGCGGGGGCGTCATCGACTCGAAGGTATCGGAGCTCGCCGCGCGCATGTTGGTGAGCTTCTTCTCCTTGGTGATGTTGACGTCCATGTCGTCGGCGCGCGAGTTCTCGCCGATGACCATGCCCTCGTAGACCTCCTGCGTCGGCTGCACGAAGAACGACATGCGCTCCTGCAGGGCGATCATCGCGAACGGAGTGACGACACCCGTGCGGTCCGCGACGATCGAGCCGTTCTGACGCGTCGTGATGGAACCCGCCCACGGCTCGTAGCCGTGGGAGATCGCGTTGGCGATGCCGGTACCGCGCGTGGTGGTCAGGAATTCGCTGCGGAAGCCGATCAGACCACGCGACGGAACGACGAACTCCATGCGCACCCAGCCGGTGCCGTGGTTGGTCATGTTCTCCATGCGACCCTTACGACCTGCGAGCAGCTGAGTGATCGCGCCGAGGTGCTCTTCGGGAGTATCGATCGTGAGGTGCTCGAACGGCTCGTAGGTCTTGCCGTCGATCTTCTTCGTGACCACCTGCGGCTTGCCGACGGTGAGCTCGAAGCCTTCACGGCGCATGTTCTCGACGAGGATGGCGAGGGCCAGCTCTCCGCGGCCCTGCACCTCCCACGCATCGGGACGACCGATGTCGACGACCTTGAGCGAGACGTTGCCGATGAGCTCCTTGTCGAGACGGTCCTTGACCATGCGAGCGGTGAGCTTGTGGCCCTTGACCTTGCCCATGAGCGGCGAGGTGTTGGTACCGATCGTCATCGAGATGGCGGGGTCGTCGACCGTGATGGCCGGCAGGGGGCGCACGTCTTCGGGATCGGCGATCGTCTCACCGATGGTGATGTTGTCGAAGCCGGCGATGGCGACGATGTCGCCGGGGCCGGCGGACTCGGCCGGGTAGCGCTCGAGAGCACGGGTCTTCAGCAGCTCGGTGATGCGAGCGTTCTGGTGCGTGCCGTCTGCACGGACCCAGGCCACGGTCTGGCCCTTCTTCAGCGTGCCGTTGAAGACGCGGAGCAGCGCGAGGCGGCCGAGGAACGGGCTGGAGTCGAGGTTCGTGACCCAGGCCTGCAGCGGGTGCTCGTCGTCGTACGAGGGCGCGGGCACGTGCTCGAGGATCGCCTCGAACAGCGGCTCGAGGTCGTCGTTGTCAGGCAGCGAGCCGTCGGCCGGACGGTTCTGCGATGCGGCGCCGGCACGACCGGAGGCGTAGACCACCGGCACGTCGAGCAGAGCATCGACGTCGAGGTCGGGCACATCATCGACGAGGTCGGATGCCAGGCCCAGCAGCAGGTCGTGTGCTTCTTCCTCGACCTCCGCGATGCGGGCGTCGGGGCGGTCGGTCTTGTTGACCAGCAGGATGACGGGGAGCTTGGACTCGAGCGCCTTGCGCAGCACGAAGCGCGTCTGCGGGAGCGGGCCCTCACTCGCGTCGACGAGCAGCACGACACCGTCGACCATGGACAGGCCGCGCTCGACCTCGCCACCGAAGTCGGCGTGACCGGGGGTGTCGATCACGTTGATCGTGATCTCCTTGCCGTGGGCGTGCTTGCCCTTGTATGTGATCGCCGTGTTCTTGGCGAGGATCGTGATGCCCTTCTCGCGCTCGAGATCGTTCGAGTCCATGGCACGCTCATCGACGTGGGCGTGTTCGCCGAAGGAACCCGTCTGGCGGAGCATGGCGTCGACGAGAGTCGTCTTGCCGTGGTCGACGTGGGCGACGATTGCGACGTTGCGGAGGTCAGAACGGAGGGCGTGCGCCATGCAAGTTTCCTAAAAGGGTGTGGGGTTTTGCCGGGAAGCCGACGTTCCAGGATAACGCAAGCTCAGGGCATGTTCCTGAAAGCAGGTCGTAGCATCGAGATCGTGACCCAACCGCAGGCTTCCGGCGACCTCCCCGACCTCTCCCCCGCGCCGTCTCACGGGCGCCTGTGGTGGGAGATCGCGATCGTCCTGGCGCTCGGTCTCGGGCAGTCCGCGGTGTACGCGATCGTGCAGCTGGCCTATCGCCTCACCGACGAGGTTCCGATCGCCGACCAGGTCGCGAAGCTCAATCCATCGCGAAGCGACCGGGAGATCTTCGACCTGATCTACCAGGTTCTCGCGATCGGGTTCTCGATCGTCCCGGTGCTGCTCGTCTGCTTCCTGCTCTGGCAGTCGCGCCGCCCGCACCTGGAACGCCTGGGTCTGGACGGCACCCGGTTCGCCGGGGATGCGGGACGCGGCATCCTCCTCGTGCTCGCGATCGGCATCCCCGGTCTCGGTCTCTATTTCGCCGGCCGCGCCCTGGGCTTGACGGTGGCCATCGACCCGGCGGGGATCGACGCATACTGGTGGACCGTCCCCGTCCTGCTGCTCGCCGCGGCCCGCGCCTCCTTGCAGGAGGAGTTCGTGCTGCTCGGATACCTCTTCACTCGACTGCGGCAGCTCGGCTGGGGGCCGTGGTCGATCATCATCGCGACCTCGATCCTGCGCGCCAGCTACCACCTCTACCAGGGGTACCCCGCGTTCATCGGGAACCTGGCGATGGGACTGCTCTTCGGCTGGCTGTATCAGCGCACCGGCCGGCTGATGCCGTTCCTCGTGGCGCATTTCGTGATCGATGCCGCCGCGTTCGTCGGGTACCCGTGGGCGGCGTCGATGTGGCCAGGGCTCTTCGGCCTGCCGGTCTGAGTACCGAGAAGTCGGCACGCTCTCCCCTCCTCCACGTCGGGTTTGCCCTAACCTGGGTGCTTCCAATGACGGAACACGGAGGGATGTCCTATGAAGATGAACCGGATGACCAAGGCGGGGGCCGCAATCGCGATAGCCGCAGGAATCACGTTGCTGAGTGTGACGCCGGCGTCGGCCAGCGTTTTCGGGCCGTACTCGTCGGCGGCGCAATGCAACGCCGATCGAACCGACTATGTCCGAGGCGGCGGGAAGGCAGCCCCCTGCATCCCCGGCACTGGGGGCTGGTACTTCCAGTCCTACTGAATGCCGTCGCTGAGTGCGACGGACCTCAGCCGCCGTTGACACCTCTCGGGGGCTCATCCTAGGCTCGGGGCACCCACGACGACGTGGGCAAGACAATCCGGGGGGATTCGAATGAAGAAGAAACTGTCCGCAACCGCCGCAGGCATCGTCCTCGTCGCAGGAATGGTGTTCGGCGGAGCAGTCGCCGCGCAAGCCGCATCCTGGTTCGGTCCGTTCACAGACCTGTCGTACTGTCAGGCTGAACGACGGATCTTCATCCAGGAGGGCTACAGCGTCGGATCATGCGTGCACCGCGCCGGCCAGCCGGGGTACTGGTTCTCATACTCCTGAATCCGGTTGGAAGCGCGTGCTCACGTGCCCCCTGTCCTCGCTGCGAGGACAGGGGGCACGTGCATCGAGAGGCGAGAGCCGTTCGGGCCTGCTCAGCCCATTCCGACGATCAGCACTGCCGCGACTGCCCAGACGACGATGATTCCGAGGGCCAGTAACGCCCTGGCATCCCACGAGCGTCGAAGCGGTGCGCTCGCCTCGTGCCCCGCGGCCGCCTGCCAGCGGTCACGAATGTCGGTGAAGCTCTGCAGCGACCTCGAGACCTGCGTCTCCTCGTCGCGCATCTTGCTGCGTCTCGGCCGCGCGTGCGCCGGTCCACCCCAGCAGGTGAGGTCTGTGCCGTCGTCGAAGGAGAACTGCAGCTGCCATTGGAGATCGATGTCACGAACCCGATGCCAGCCGAATTCGGTCCGACGAAGCATGTTCTGCACGATTGCGCCATCGTCTCGAATGCGGACCATCGAGACGAAACTGATCTCGTAGACGATCCAGAGCCCGAGCAGCACCCAGGGTGCGAGCAGGAGCGTCTGCATCCACCCGCCTCGCACGACGGCATCGCCGAGGAGGAACAGCGCCAGCAGAAGGCTCACGATCATCGCGACCGAGCCCGAGGACGAGCGGAAAGTCCGCTCGTCCTCGGGAGAGTTCGGTACCGCCACGATCAGAGGCCGCCCAGGGGGATCGACGCACCCGGGATGGCTTCGAGCAGGCGACTCGTGTACTCCTGCTTCGGGTTCGCGAAGGTCTCATCGACCGTGCCCTGCTCGACGATCTTGCCACGCTCCATGACGCAGACCAGATCGCTCGAGACACGCACCACCGCAAGGTCGTGCGTGATGAACAGGTAGGTCAGGCCGAGCTCGGTCTGCAGGTCGGCGAGGAGCCTGAGGATCTGAGCCTGGACGAGCACGTCCAGAGCGGAGACAGCCTCGTCCAACACGACGATGTCGGGCTTGAGCGCCAGAGCACGCGCGATCGCGACGCGTTGACGCTGTCCGCCCGAGAGCTCGCTCGGATAGCGTGTGGCCAGATCCTGCGGCAGCGACACCTGATCGAGCAGCTCGCGGACACGCTCGCGACGTGACGTGCGGTCACCCACGCCGTGGATCTCGAGCGGTTCCGCGATGGTGTTCTCGAGGTTCCGCAGCGGATCCAGTGAACCGTACGGGTCCTGGAACACGGGCTGCATGCGACGGCGGAGCCCGAACGACTGCGCACGGGAGAACCCGGACACATCCATTCCATCGATCTCGATCGTCCCGGAAGTCGGGTCCTCGAGCTTGAGGACCATCTTCGCGACGGTCGACTTACCCGATCCTGACTCGCCGACCAGCGCCAACGTCTTCCCGCGAGGGATCTCGAATGACACGTCGTCGACAGCGCGGAACATCTCGCTGCGGAACCCGCCCTGCCGGATGCGATAGTCCTTCGTGAGCCCAGCCACTCGGACGGTCGGCGGGATGGCGGCGAGGTCCGCGAGCGTCTCCACACCGCGATCCTCGACCACGGCCTGGATCCGCTGGGACGCCACGCTCGGCGCGGCTGCCACGAGGCGCTTCGTGTAGGGGTGCTGCGGGTTCTGCAGGATCTCCCTGCTCGGCCCCGACTCCACGATCGCGCCATTCTGCATCACGATCAGCCGCTCTGCGCGCTCGGCCGCGAGGCCGAGGTCGTGGGTGATCAGCAGCATCGAAGTGCCGCGGTCACGCGTCAGGCTCGCCATGTGATCGAGGATCACACGCTGCACGGTGACGTCGAGCGCCGACGTCGGCTCATCCGCGATCAGCAGCCGCGGGTCCGCAGCCAGTCCGATACCGATGAGCGCACGCTGGCGCATTCCCCCGGAGAACTGATGGGGGAACTGACGCAGCCGCTTGGCGGCATCGGCGAGCCCGGCCTGCTGAAGCACCTCGATGGCACGGGCACGAACTGCGGCACGACCCTGGGCGAGCCCGTTGGCACGGACCGCCTCCTCCACCTGGAAGCCGATGCTCCAGACCGGGTTGAGGTTCGACATCGGATCCTGCGGCACATAGCCGATCGCCTTGCCGCGAATCCGCTCCATCTCCCGCTCGGAGAGGGTCGTCAGTTCCTGCCCCTCCAGGGTGATGCTGCCGCCGGTCACGCGGCCGGTCCCGGCGAGGAGCTTGATGATCGAGGTCGCGGCCGTCGACTTTCCCGAACCGGACTCGCCCACGATGGCGACGGTTTCGCCCGCCGCCACATCGAAGCTGATCCCGTGGAGGACCTCTCGTGTGCCGTTCTGCGTGTCGAATGCGACGGTAAGGTCGCGAACGCTCAGCAGGGGTACTGTCGTCGAATCACTCATCGGCGTGCCCTCGCCCTCGGGTCGAGGGCGTCTCGGATGAGCTCGCCCAGCAGGATGAACGCGAGCACCGTTATGGTGAGCACGATCGACGGATAGATCAGCGCCATCGGCGCGACACGCAAGGACCGCTGGGCCTGACTGATGTCGTTGCCCCAGGACATGACGTCGCTTCCGAGTCCGACGCCGAGGAAGCTCAGCGTGGCTTCGGCGACGATACCGCCGGCCAGAGCCAGCGTCGCCAGCACGAGGAGCGGAGCGAAGGCGTTCGGGATCACGTGCGACAGCAGAGTGCCGAAGCGCCCCTTGCCGAGCGCGGCCGAGGCCATCACGAAGTCCGCCTGTTTCACTCTGAGCACTTCTGCCCTGACGACACGCGCCGTCGCAGCCCAGGCGAACCCGCCGATCGCGAATGCGAGCGTGAACACATTGCGGTACTGGGAGAACACCGTCATCACGACCACCGCCGCGAGGATGTAGGGGATCGAGAAGAAGATGTCGCCGATGCGGGACAGAACAGCATCGAGCCATCCGCCGTAGTAGCCGGCGAAGGCTCCCATGATCAGTCCGAGGGTCGAGCTGATGATGGTTGCGAGAAGACCGACGCTGATCGATGTGCGAGAGCCCCAGACGATGCGCGACCAGATGTCGCAACCCTGGAACGTGTATCCGAGAGGGTGCCCGGCAGCCGGCCCCGCATTGGAGTTCGCGAGCTCGCACTGGTTGTTCGGCGGCGTCTGCGTGAACAGCGTCGGCCACAGAGCCATCAGCAGGATGATCGCGACGATACCGAGCGAGATCCAGAACGACGGACGTGTGCGCAGATCTGTCCACGCGTCCCGCCAGAGACTCGCGGGCTTGCCTTTGACGTTGATGGCGTCCGTCGGCGGCTGTTCGGCCACCACCGGAGCGACGTAGTGGGAGGGACGGTCACTTGACATAGCGGATCCTCGGGTCGAGTAGTCCGTAGAGCAGGTCCACGAGCAGGTTGACGAGAACGTAGATGATGACGAACACCGTCACGAAGGACACGATGGTCGGTCCTTCATGCCTCAACGTCGCCTGGAACAGGGTCTGACCCACGCCGGGAATGTTGAAGATGTACTCCGTCACGGTCGCACCGACCAGAAGCACGCCGAAGTTCGTCGCGGAGTTGGTGATCACCGGGATCAGGGAGTTGCGCAGAACGTGGACGGGAATCACGCGGTTGCGCGAGAGCCCCTTGCCGTATGCCGTGCGAACCCAATCCTGGTTGAGAGTGTCGAGCACGGAGCCGCGCATCAGACGCATGCTCGTGGCGTACAGGCTCAGTCCCAGCACGATGGCGGGAAGCCACAGGTCACCCCAGTCGTTCTGGCCGCCGACTGTCGGACGGAACCAGCCCAGCTTGATCGCGAGGAAGTACTGCGCGAGGAAGGCGACGACGAAGATCGGCATCGACAGGAATACGAGGGAGATGATCAGGGAGAGGTGATCGAAGAACTTGCCCTTGCGAAGTGCGGACAGGGTTCCGATGATGATCGCGAGCGTGAACTCGATCGCGATCGCCATGATGGCCAGGCGCCCCGTGATCGGAAGCGTGCGCGCGAGGACGGTGCTCACGGACTCACCGGAGAACGTCGTTCCCATGTCGCCCTTGAAGACGCCGGTGATGTAGTAGAAGTACTGGACGAGGAACGGGTCGTCCAGGTGGTACTGCGCTCGGATCGTGGCGAGCAGCTGCGGGCTCGGTGGCTTGTCGCCGAAGAGCGCCGCGATCGGGTCACCCGGCATCAGGAAGACGAGCGCGTAGATGAGAAGCGTCGCACCGAAGAAGACCGGGATCAGCTGGAGAAGTCGCCGCAGGGTGTAGGCGAGCATCCTTGCTCCTTTCGTGGAGTCGGAGTCAGCCGGAGTGCACGACGCGAGGCGGTGACGTCGCCGCCACCGCCTCGCTGCCGTTCACTCCAAGGGCCTACTCGGCCTTGGTGATCTCGTAGTAGAGCGGAACAGAGTTCCAGCCGACGGTGACGTTGTCGACCGAGTCGCCGAAGCCGCCGATGGAGTTCTGGTACCAGAGCGGGATGACGGGAAGGTCGTTGAACAGGATCTCCTGAACCTTCTCGTAGGCCGCGTTGGCGTCGTCGGCGCTCGTCGCTGCCGCACCCTCTGCGAGCAGCGAGTCGACCTCGGGGTTCGAGTAGTCGCCGTCGTTCGACGATGCACCCGTGCCGTACAGCGGCTGCAGGAAGTTGTAGACGGCGGGGTAGTCACCCTGCCATCCGGAACGGTTCGCCGTCTGGATGGTGCGCTTGCCGGCGTCGTCACGAGCGTTGACCGCGGCGCGGAGCGTGGCGAGGTCGACGTACGGTGCACCGGACGCCTCGATACCGAGCGTGTTCTTCAGCGAGTTCGAGACCGCGTCGACCCACACCTGGTGTCCACCATCGGAGTTGTACGCGATCTGGAAGGTACCGGACCACGGGGAGATGGCGTCAGCCTCGGCCCACAGCTCCTTGGCCTTCTCGGGGTCGTACTTGAGGACGTCGGATCCGGGAACGCTGTCGCTCCAGCCGTCGATGACGGGAGTGGTGAAGTCGCTCGCGGGGGTACGCGTGTCAGCGAAGATCTTGCTGGTGATCTCGTCGCGGTTGATCGCGAGCGAGATCGCCTGACGACGCAGGGTGCCCTCGTCGCCCGAGAAGTGGGCGAGCTGACCACCGATGGTGAACGACTGGAAGATCGCAGCGGGCTGGTTGGTCGCACGCTCGCCGAGCTCGTCCTCGAACACCGCGAGGGAAGCCTCGGGGATCTGGTCGATGACGTCGATGTTGCCACCGAGCAGGTCGGCGTATGCACCCTCAGGAGCGGTGTAGAACTTCAGCGTGAGGCCGCCGTTCTGCGCGACGCGCTCACCCTTGTAGTCGTCGTTCTTGACCAGGTCGATCTGGACGTCGTGCTGCCAGGCACCTTCCTTGGCGAGCATGTACGGACCGTTGCCGATCGGGTTCTCACCGAAGGCGTCCATGTCCTCGAAGGCCACGTCGGGCAGCGGGTAGAACGCCGAGTAGCCGAGGCGAGTCACGAAGTCGGATGCGACATCGCTGCTCAGGTCGATCGTGAAGGTCTGGTCGTCGACCTCGGTGAGGCCGGTGAGCTCCGCGTCCGCATCCGGGTTGAAGCCGGCGATGTCGGCGAACCAGGACTGGTTCAGCTGTGCGTTGGAGAGCTGTGCGCCGTAGTTCCACGCGTCGATGAAGTTGTGGGCGACGACGTCTTCACCGTTGGTGAACTTGTTGCCCTCCTTCAGCTTCACGGTGACCTTGTTGGGCGCGTCGACCGTGATCGACTCGGCCATGTCGTTGACGAGGGCACCGTCGCCGTCGTAGAAGGCGAGACCCGCGAAGACGGAGTCGAGAATCTTGCCACCGTTGACCTCGTTGGTGTTGGTCGGGATCAGCGCGTTCTCCGGCTCGCCGCCGTTTGCCGAGATGATGGCCGACGTCGAGCCCTTGGAGCCCTCGTCGCCCGAGTCGTTCCCGCCTGCACAACCGGCCAGCGCCAAGGCGCCGATCACGAGCAGAGCGCTGCCCGCGAGGGCAATCCTGTTTCTTTTCACTTTTCGTCCTCCTGTGGACAGTGCTGAGTCTGCGCGTTCACCATCGAGCACGCAGGGATACCTGAGCGTAACCCGCCGCCTCGCGAACCACGGTGCTCAGCTAACGAACTGTTACTGAGTGGTGACCAACCGTAACAACAGCGAAACACCGCGAAACAGAAGACGGTGCCGCGCTCCTCCACAGAAGCGCGGCACCGTCTGCTCAGATGAGCACCTCGATCAGGCGAAGGCCTCCACCGGCGGGCACGCGCACACGAGGTTGCGGTCGCCGTACGCCTGGTCGATGCGTCGCACCGGGGGCCAGTACTTGCCGGCGACCAGCGCATGAACGGGATATGCGGCGTCCTCGCGCGAGTACGCGTGGTTCCACTCCCCCGCGATGAGCGAGACAGCGGTATGCGGCGCATGCACCAGCGGGTTGTCATCCGCAGGCCAGCGACCGGCGGCCACTGCTTCTGCCTCCGCCTTGATCATGATCATCGCCTCGATGAAGCGCTCGATCTCGTCGAGGTCTTCCGACTCGGTCGGCTCCACCATGAGTGTGCCGGCGACCGGGAACGACATCGTCGGCGCATGGAAGCCGTAGTCGATGAGCCGCTTGGCGACGTCGTCGACGGTGATGCCGGTGGCCTCCTTCAGAGGGCGGAGGTCGAGGATGCACTCGTGCGCCACGCGACCGTTCTCGCCGGTGTACAGCACCGGGAAGTGAGCGCCGAGGCGCTCCGCCATGTAGTTCGCCGAGAGCACGGCCGCAGCGGTCGCCCGGCGCAGCCCGTCTGGGCCCATCATGCGCACGTACGCCCACGAGATCGGCAGGATGCCCGCGGAACCGTAGGGAGCGGCCGAGATGACGCCGCCCTCGAATGTGTGGCCGCCGAAGTGCTCGTCGCTCTGGGCGAGCGGGTGCGAGGGCAGGAAGGGCGCGAGGTGAGCCTTCGCCGCCACCGGCCCGATACCGGGGCCGCCACCGCCGTGCGGGATCGCGAACGTCTTGTGCAGGTTGAGGTGCGAGACATCGCCGCCGAGATCGCCGAAGCGGGCATAGCCGAGCAGCGCGTTGAGGTTCGCACCGTCGACATAGACCTGGCCACCTGCATCGTGAACGGCCGCCGTGATCTCGACGACCTGCTCCTCGTACACACCGTGCGTGGAGGGGTAGGTGATCATGAGCGCCGAGAGGTCATCGGCGTGCAGGGCGATCTTCGCGCGCAGATCGTCGAGGTCGACGTTGCCGAGCTCGTCGGTCGCCACGACCACGACCTTCATGCCGGCAAGCACGGCCGAGGCCGCGTTCGTGCCATGCGCCGACGACGGGATGAGGCAGACCGTGCGGTGCGCATCACCATTCGCATGGTGATAGCCGCGGATGGCGAGAAGACCAGCGAGCTCACCCTGCGAACCGGCGTTCGGCTGCAGCGAGACCGCGTCGTATCCGGTGACCTCGGCGAGCCAGCCTTCGAGCTGGTCGATGAGCTCGAGGTAGCCCTGCACGTCGGCAGCCGGAGCGAACGGGTGGATGCCCGCGAACTCGGGCCAGGTGATGGCCGCCATCTCGGTGGCGGCGTTGAGCTTCATCGTGCAGGACCCCAGCGGGATCATGCCGCGATCGAGCGCGTAGTCGCGATCGGAGAGGGTCTTCAGGTACCGCATCATGGCGGTCTCACTGCGGTGGGAGTGGAACACGGGGTGCGTGAGGTACTCGTCTTCACGCAGCAGGTCGGCGGGAAGGGCTCGCAGCTTCTCGTTGCTGAAGAGCCCGAACGCCCGCTCGTTCTTCCCGCCGAAGACCATGGCGACCTGGTGCAGCTCGCCGAGCGTGGTGGTCTCGTCGACCGCGATGCCGACCGTGTCGGCGTCCGCCACGTGCAGCAGAATGCCGTAGCCGTCGTGCGCCTGCGCGGCGTACTCGGCGGCACGGCCGGGAACGCGCACCTGCAGGGTGTCGAAGAACTCCGCGTGCACGACCTCGGCGCCGGCCTCTGCCAGCCAGTCGCGCAGCAGGGCGGCCTTCGCGGTCGTCTGGGTCGCGATCCCGCGGAGTCCGTCCGGGCCATGGTAGACCGCGTACATCGACGCCATCACAGCCAGCAGAACCTGGGCGGTGCAGATGTTCGAGGTCGCCTTCTCGCGTCGGATGTGCTGCTCACGCGTCTGCAGCGAGAGCCGGTACGCGGGCTTGCCGTCGGCATCCACCGACACCCCGACGAGGCGACCGGGGAGCTGACGCTCGAGACCGGAGCGGACCGCCATGTAACCGGCGTGCGGGCCTCCGAAGCCCATCGGCACGCCGAAGCGCTGGGTCGTGCCGACGGCCACGTCGGCACCGAGCGAACCCGGCGAGGCGATCAGGGTGAGCGCGAGCAGATCGGCGGCTGCGACCGCGAGGGCGCCGGAGAGGTGCGCGGCGTCGAACACGGCGGAAGGATCCCAGACCCGTCCGGACGCGCCGGGGTACTGCACGAAGACGCCGAACAGATCGGCCGGCAGCTCCTCCCCTGCGGCGAAGTCGACGGAGACGATGTCGATGCCGAGAGCCTCAGCGCGCGTCTCGAGCATCGCTCTGGTCTGCGGAAGCGCATCCGCGTCGACCGCGAACACGGTCGATGCCGACTTCGAGGCGCGTCGGGCCAGCAGCATCCCCTCGACGACGGCCGTGGACTCGTCGAGCATCGACGCATTGGCCGTGGTCAGGCCGGTGAGCTCGGACACCATCGTCTGGAAGTTGATCAGCGCCTCCAGGCGCCCCTGCGAGATCTCCGGCTGATACGGCGTGTACGCCGTGTACCAGGACGGGTTCTCCAGCACGTTCCGCTGGATCACCTGCGGGGTGATGGTGCCGTAGTAGCCGAGACCGATCATCGGTCGGTTCACCGTGTTGCGCGAGGCGAGGGTGCGCAGCTCGGCGAGAGCCTCGGTCTCACTCGCGGCAGCGGGGATACGCGATGGCGCATCCGTCGCATCAGACGAGGGGCCGGTGTAGATCGATGCGGGAACGGCCTGGCGCATCAGCACCTCGACCGAGCTCAACGCATCTTCCGCTCCAGCGGTGTCGAGGCCGAGGGCTGCGAGCATCGTGCGCTGCGCCGCATCCGTGGGTCCGATATGACGATCGGCGAAAGTGACCACTGGTGAATCAGCCCTCCGTGAGTGCGACGTAGGCGTCGCGGTCGAGCAGTCCGTCGAGCGCGCCGGCTGCGATGCTGATCTTGAGGAGCCAGCCGCCCTCGAACGGCGCAGCGTTCACGAGCGACGGGTCATCGACCGCCGCGTCGTTGACCTCGACGACCGTGCCGGTGACGGGGGCATACAGCTCGCCGACCGACTTGGTCGACTCGATCTCGCCGACGACCGCTCCCGCGGTGACCTCGGTGCCGACGGCGGGGAGCTCGACGAACACGACGTCACCCAGCTTCTCGGCGGCGTAATCGGTGATGCCGATGGTCACGGTGTCGCCGTCAGCGGCGATCCACTCGTGCTCTTCGGTGTAGTGGAGTGCGGTGAGGTCGGTCATTTGGTCCTCCGATAGAAAGGCAGGGCGGTCACGGTCGCGGGAATCCTGGTCCCCCGCACATCAAGGAATACTGCGGTTCCCTCTTCAGCGGAAGAAGGGTTCACGTAGGCCATCGCGATCGGATGACCGAGCGTCGGGCTGAGCGCACCGCTGGTGATCTCGCCGAGGGCCGATCCGTCATGGTCGACGACGGCGTATCCGGCGCGTCCGGCGCGCTTGCCCTCGGCGACGAGTCCGACCAGGACCGGGGCATCGGATGCTTCGCTCGAGTCAGCGGCAGCGGAGAGCGCATCCTTTCCGACGAAGCGCTCCTTCGCAGTCACGACGACGCGCCCGAGGCCCGCCTGAGACGGCCGGGTGTCAAGGCTCAGCTCGTGGCCGTAGAGCGGCATCCCCGCCTCGAGCCGAAGAGTGTCGCGAGCAGCGAGCCCGGCGGGGACGAGGCCGTGGGCTTCGCCCGCTGCGAGCAGAGCATCCCAGAGCGACGCGGCGCTGTCAGCGGCTACGAGAAGCTCGAACCCGTCTTCGCCGGTGTAGCCGGTGCGCGCGAGGAGAACCGGCTTGCCGTCGTGGTTTGCTGAGGCCCAGGCGTAGTACTTCTGCTCGGACCAGGGAATGCTGACGTCGGTGATGACGCTGGTCGCCGCGAGGATGGCCTCGGCGTTCGGCCCCTGCACGGCGATGAGGGCGTAGTCGTCGGAGACGTCGTGCACCGCGACGTCGAACCCGTCGGTGCGTGCCGCGAGGGCGGCCGACACGGCGTCGCGGTTGCCGGCGTTGGAGATGATGAGGAAGTCGTCGTCCTGCAGGCGGTAGACGATCACGTCGTCGATGATCCCCCCGGACTCGGCGAGCAGGAGCGAGTACTTCGCCTTGCCGACGGCCAGAGCCGAGAGGCGACCGGCGAGGGCGTAGTCGAGGAAGTCGGCGGCGCCGTGGCCACGGACCGTGAACTCGGCCATGTGCGAGATGTCGAAGATGCCTGCACTCTGACGCACCGCGTGGTGCTCGGCGAGGTCAGATGTGTAACGCACCGGCATCTGCCAGCCGCCGAAGTCGGTGAACGACGCACCGAGCGCCTCATGGCGCTCGCGCAGCGGGGTGTAGCGGGGGTCGGACATGGAGTTCTCCCGGGCTGTATCGGGCGGAACGGCGGCACCGTCGTTCCTCGGAACTCCCCCTCTGTCATGGGCCTGAGAGCTTCACCCATGCACGGAGGCAGGGCTTTCACCGTCGGCGGATCCGCAGTATCGCTGGATCGCTTTTCAGAGTGGCCGGAACCGCGCGGTACGCGTACCTGAGAGATTGGCGGGGAGGCTTGCTCCTTCGGTGCCCGGCTGCGTTCGCCGGGGCTCTCCCGCGTGGGTCATTCGGCCTGTCTTCAGTTGTGCGTTCAGTCTAGCGGGTGCCCTCCGAACCTCGAGGCCCGCCGGGCAAGACAAGGCTCCGGTCGCACTTCCTGTCGCCGTGAACGTGTTCGAGCGACAGGAAGTGCGACCGGAGCGGATGGGGCGAAGGGCTGTGCGTCAGTGCGCCATGCTTCTCAGTGGGCGAGACTTCTCAGTGCGCGATGCCGAGTTCGGTGCGGACTTCGTCGCGGAGGCGGCCGAGGTTGTCGGGCTCGGGCGCGGCGCCGAGGAGCGTCTTGGTGTACTCGTGCTGCGGGTTCAGGATGACCTCGTCCGCGGGTCCCCGTTCGACGACGTCGCCCTTGTAGAGCACCATGATCTCATCCGAGAAATGCCTCGCCGTGGCCAGATCATGCGTGATGTAGAGCACGCCCAGGTTCTCCTCGCGCTGCAGATCCGCGAGCAGGTTCAACACCCCGAGTCGGATCGACACATCGAGCATGGACACGGGCTCGTCGGCGACGATGAACCGCGCCCCCGGGGCGAGGGCTCGGGCGATCGCGACACGTTGCCGCTGCCCGCCGGACAGCTCGTGCGGGCGGCGCTCGGCGAAACTCTCCCCCGGGGTGAGACGCACCCGCTCCAACAGCTCCACCGCCCGCTCCCGCACCTGCGTGCGGGACAGGTCCGGGTGATGCAGACGGATCGGCCGCTCCAAATGATGCACGATCGTGTGGAACGGGTTCAACGACGCGAACGGATCCTGGAACACCATCTGCACGTCCGCGCGGTACCGCTCCAACGCCCGCCCCCGGGTACCCGACGGCTTCCCATCCAGAAGAATCTCCCCGGATGTCGGAGTCTCCAACTTCATCAGCATCCGCGCGATCGTCGACTTCCCCGACCCCGACTCCCCCACCAGAGCGACCGTCTTCCCCGCCTCGATCGTGAACGACACATCCTTCACCGCATGCAACACGCTCGTCTTGAACCCGGAACGCAGATGGAAGTCCTTCACCAGATTCCGCGCCTCCAACGACGCCGTCCCCGGCACCGTCGTCCCGGCGCTATTCGTATTCGCGTTCATCGGACGCCCTCCTGGCTGACACCGGTGCGCACGAAATCGCCCCGCTCGCCCTTGAGCGACGGGAAACTCGACAACAACCGTCGCGTGTACTCATGCTGCGGGGACCGGTAGATCTCCTCCGCCGTCCCCTCCTCCACGATCTGCCCCTGCAACATGATCGCGATCCGGTCACTGATCTCGATCAGCATCGGCAGGTCGTGCGTGATGAAGATCACCGCGAATCCGAGCTTCTCCCGCAACCGCATGATCTCGCGGATGATGCCCCGCTGCACGACCACGTCCAGCGCCGTGGTCGGCTCGTCCATGATCATCACCTGCGGGTCGAGGGCGAGGGCCATCGCGATCATCATCCGCTGCCGCATCCCACCCGAGAGCTCGTGAGGGAAACTCGTCAGCCGGGCAGGATCCACACCCACCAACGTGAGCAGCTCCTCCGCCCGCGCCGTCTTCGCCTTCTTCGACATCCCGGGCCGGTGCGTGTCGAAGATGTCGAAGATCTGCGCCTTCACCGAGATCACCGGGTTCAACGAGTTCATCGCGCCCTGGAACACCATCGAGATCTTGTCCCACCGGAACGCCCGAAGACCCTCGCCGTCCAGGCCGACGATGTCGATGTCATGACCATCCCGGTCATGGAACACGATCTCCCCACCCGTCATCAACGCCGGAGCCTTCAGTAGACGGTTCATCCCGTAGGCGAGCGTCGTCTTTCCGCAGCCCGACTCTCCGGCGAGCCCGAGGATCTCGCCGCGGTTCAGCGTCAGCGACACATCCCGCACGGCTTTGACCGGCGGATCCACCTCATACTCGATCGACACATTCCGCGCCGTCAACACCGGCTCACTCATGCGGTGACTCCCTTGGTCTTGGCAGCCTTGCGCACACGGCGCGCGGCTTCGGGCGCATTGCGCAGCTTCGGGTTGATGACTTCGTCGATGGCGAAGTTGATGAGCGACAGACCTGCGCCGAGGAGTGCGATCATGAGCCCCGGCGGGACGAACCACCACCAGGCTCCGCGGCCGAGGGCCTGCCCCGACTGCGCGTCGTTGAGGATCGAGCCCCAGGTGATCGACGAGTTGGGTCCGAGGCCGAGGTAGGAGAGCCCCGCCTCGCCGAGGATCGCGAAGATGATCGCGAAGAGGAGCTGCGCCGCGAGCAGCGGCAGCAGGTTCGGCATGATCTCGACGAGGATCACTCGGAACGACCGCTCCCCCGCGACCTTCGAGGCATACACGTAGTCACGGGTGCGGAGCGACCGCGTCTGGAGCCGGAGGACGTAGGCGGCCCCGGCCCAGGACGTGATGCCGAGCACGAAGGCGACGAGCTGCCAGCTGCGCTGCGGCACGAACGAGGCGATCACCATGACGAGCGGCAGACCCGGGATCACGATCATCACGTTGGTGAGAAGCGCGAGGCCGTCTTCACGCCACCCACCCAGGTAGCCGGCGAGCACGCCGAACAGGAGCGAGAGGACGATGGCGATGCTGCCTGCCGTGACGCCGATGAGCAGCGAGCCCTGCGCCCCGATCGCGAGCTGGGCGAACATGTCGTTGCCGAGCTTGGTGGTCCCCAGCCAATGCTCCGCCGAGGGCGGCTGGAGCGCGGGGTTCGCCGTGCTGCGCGGATCCTGCGAGAAGATCGGCGCGATGATCGCGAACAGTACTATCGCCACCACAATGCACACACCGATGATGAACTTCGGCGAGGTGCTGGGCAGGATGCGACGGCGCTTGCGTCCCTGTTGCGTGGCCAGCGAGATCGTGCTGGCCGGCGCCGTGACGGGCGGCTCTTGAGTCAGGAGCGGGTTCTTCGTGTCAGACATTCTGGCGAGCCCTCGGGTCGATGAAGCCATAGACGAGGTCCATGATGAAGTTGGCGGCGAGCACCGTGAGCGTGATGACGAGGAACAGCCCCTGCATCAGCGCGTAGTCGTTGTTGGTCACGGCCTGGAACATCAGCTTGCCGATGCCCGGGTAGGTGAACACCTGCTCCATCACGATGGAGCCGGCGACCACGAACCCGAGGGTGATCGAGAAGCCGGCGATCGAGGGGATCGCGGCGTTGCGGGCAGCGTACGTGGTGAGCACGCGGCGGGGCCGCAGACCCTTCGCCTCGGCCGTGAGCACGTAGTCCTCGGCCAGCGTCGACACCATCATGTTGCGCATGCCGAACATCCAGCCACCGACCGAGCTGATCACGATCGTGACGGCCGGAAGGATCGCGTGGGCCACTGCGTCGCTGAAGAACGCCCAGGTCGGCTCAGGGCCGTCCGGGAAGTCGAAGACGTCGTAACCCCCGAAGATCGGGAACCAGCCGAGTCCGACCGCGAAGACGGCGACCAGGATCAGAGCCATCCAGAAGTACGGGATCGACTGCAGCACGGTGGTGGCCGGGATCAGGTGGTCGACCCAGGTGCCGCGCTTCCACCCGGCCCAGGCGCCGAGCACGACGCCGAGGACGAAGGAGATGACGGTCGCGGTCCCGACGAGGATGAGCGTCCACGGCAGGGCTCCCGCGATGAGTTCCGTCACCGGGGTGGGGAACTTCGTGACCGAGACCCCCAGATCGCCTTGGAACATGCGACCCCAGTAGGAGAGGTACTGCTCCCAGAGTGAGGAGTCGTCACCGCCGAGCAGGAGCTTGATGTTGCGGATGGCTGTCTCGGAGACCTCACCGCCGGCCCGCTGCATCTTGGCGATCATGATGTCGGCCGGGTTCCCCGGCATGAGCCGGGGAAGAAGGAAGTTGATGGAGATCGCGGCCCAGAGCGTGAACGCGTAGAACCCGATTCTTCGTGCATAGAACTTCATGTCACTGTTTTCCTGACTTCCTTCTTCCCCGACTCCTTTACTACTTGACCGGCTGCAGCTGCGTCAGGACGTAACCTGCCGCGATCGCACCCCAGGACGGCGGGAAGGCGTAGAGGTCCTCCTCGGTCGGCCAGCCCGTGTAGTCCTTCGTGTTGTAGAAGGTCTGGGTCGCGTTGATGACGAGCGGGATGTAGGGCAGGTCACGGACGATCTCGGTCTGGATCGTGCCGTACAGCTCCTTCTTCGTGGCCTCGTCGTTCGTGCTGACCGCGGCCTGGATCGCTGTGTCCACGACCGGGTTGCTGTACCGGCTGAAGTTCCAGCGGCCTGCCGGAACCTCGGTGCCGACGGGGCTCGTCGACTCGACGGCGGTGCCGCCGAACCAGTCACGGTAGATCTGGAAAGGGTCGGCGACAGACGTGCCGATCACACCACCCATGATCAACTGGAACTCGCCGCCCTGACGTGCGTCGGAGAACTCCTGCCACTGCACGGTCGAGGCCGTGATCTTGATTCCGGCTGCCTCGGCCTGCTCGGCGATCAGCTTCGCAGCGTCGTTGTAGTCGGTCCAGCCGTCGACCGAGGTCAGCGTGAGCTCGAGCGGAACGCCGCCCTTCTCGTAAATGCCGCTGGAGCCCTTGGTGTAGCCGGCCGCCTCGAGGATCGATCCGGCCTCGGCGACGTTGGCCTCCTGCGGGCTGACCTCGTTGGCGGGGTCGGCGACCCACTTCTCGTCACGCGGCAGCAGCGCGAACGTGGGCGAGATGTCGCCGGTGAGCCCGACGAACGCCTTGTCCTTGATGGTGGCGCGATCGATCGCGACGTTGAGCGCCTGGCGCACGGCCACGTCGGTCTGCGGACCGGTGCAGCCGAGGTCGGCGTTCGAGCAGGTGTAGAGCACCGTCGGGTCCTGCGGCGTGTTGATCCAGTCGATCTTGCCGTTGGAGGTGACGTCATCCGGGTTCGGGATGAACATGCCGGTCCAGTCGAGCTTGCCCGCGGCGAGCAGGTCCTGCGCGGTCTGGTTGTTGTCGACGGCGATGTACTGGACCTTCTTGACACCGAGCTTGTCGGCGTCGCGGAAGTTCTTGTTCGCGACGAGGGTGTACGACTCGCTCGTGGTCTTGTCGACGACGTAGGCGCCGGATCCGACCGGGTCTTCATTCGTGAAGTTCGCGAAGTCGGTGACGTCCGCCCAGACATGCTCCGGAAGGATGTAGGTCGAGCCGAGACGCTGGAACTCGGTCGTGTACTGCGCCGACGAGTAGGTCAGAACGACGGTGGTGTCGTCCGTGGCCTCGGCGGAGACCAGTCCGTTGCCCTCGGGGTTGTTGGCCTCGTAGTTGAAGGAGAAAGCGACGTCCTTCGCGGTGAGCGGCTTGCCGTCGCTCCACTTGAGGTCGGGCTTGATGGTGATCGTGATCGCCGTGCCGTCCTCGTTGTACTCGAACGAGTCGCCGATCAGGCCGACCGGCTCGGAGTCCGCCGTCTTGTTGTAGAAGAACAGGGGCTCGTAGATCGGTCCGAGCGCGCCGTGGAGCACGGTCGGTGCGAACGGGTTGTAATTCGCGGCGATCGGGGTCTGGCTGCCGGCCCAGACACGCAGGGCCCGGTCGCCATCGGCGTTGCCGCTATCGCTACCGCCACCACAGGCCGTGAGGCCCAGGGCGAGGACGGATGCTCCGGCAATCGCGGTGAGCGCAATCTTGCGCCTTCCGTTACGGATCATTTCTCTTTTTTCCTCTCGGTGCTGCACTGCAGGAGGGATCGCTCCGGATGGAGCAGAACCCCGGAGGTGGGGTTCTTGGGCCCGGGGAGGCAGCCGGTCGGCCACTCCCGAAGGGGTTTGTTAGGACAGTAACCTAACAAACCCTGCGGCAGCGAACAAGCCTCCCCACGCTCCCGAGATAACGTTTCGGCCTCGACCGGGATTGACGTCATCTGCGCCCACTAAGAGTCCGAATGACACTAAGATCGATCTCGGAGGTTAAGGTACTAATGACTCAAAGCACGGACATCCGGGTCGCCGTCTCGACGGTCATCCTGACGTTGCGACGCACGGAGGACGGGCGCGCCGTGCTCGCGCTGCCGCTCGTGCTGCGCACGCGAGAGCCCTTCGCCGAACAGTGGGCGCTCCCCGGCGGATGGCTCACGGCCACCGAATCTCCCGTCGACGCCTCAGCGCGCACTCTGGCCGAGACCACCGGCCTCGCGCCCAGCTACCTCGAGCAGCTGTACGCCTTCGGAGCCGTCGACCGCTCCCCCACTCGCGTCGTGTCGGTCGTGTACTGGGCGTTGCTGCGACAGGACGACGTGACAGCACAGATCGCCGCCCACCGTGCATCCGGCCACGCCCCGGAGAACGTGCAATGGTTCGACGTCGATCAGCTCCCCCAGTTGGCCTTCGATCACGCCAAGATCATCGAGTACGCGCTGTGGCGGCTGCGCAACAAGGTCGGCTACAGCCGCGTCGCCCAGGGCTTCCTCCCCGAGGAGTTCACTCTCGCCGAGCTGCGCGAGGCCTATGAGGCGATCCTCGGCCGGAACCTCGATCCCGCCAACTTCCGTCGTCAGGTCGAGGCCGCGGGCAATCTGCTCGCCACCGATCGATTCCGCACCGGAAGTCACCGTCCTGCACGTCTGTACCGCGACAACACCGATGTCGAGCTGGCCGATCGCGGCCCGCTCGGTCCCGAAGAAACGAGCACCCGATGAGCATCACCTTCGTACCCGCTCCCGCTGTCCCGCCGTTGGATGCCTCGGTCGATCATGCGATCCAGGCGATCGTCAGCGGCACCTCGACCGATGCCACCTGCGCCACGGACCTCGCCGCGGGGCCATGGGACTTCGACGCACGACCGGGGTACGGTCCCGGCTCATCGATGGGCGACGTCATCCCGACGGGCGCCCCGCGGCAGGGCGAGCTTCCGGTCGAGTACCGGGAGGCCGCGGAAGAAGACCTCGACGAGCGGATCCGCGCGGCGAAGGCGACCCTCGGCGATCGAGTCGTGATCCTCGGCCACTTCTACCAGCGCGAAGAGGTGGTGCAGCATGCGGACTACGTGGGCGACTCCTTCCAGCTCGCGACAGCGGCCAAGGGGCGCGCAGATGCCGAAGCGATCGTGTTCTGCGGTGTGCACTTCATGGCCGAGACCGCCGACCTGCTCTCCAAGCCCGACCAGGCGGTGATCCTGCCCAACCTCGCTGCCGGATGCTCGATGGCGGACATGGCAGACATCGACCAGGTCGAGGAATGCTGGGAGCAGCTCGAAGACGTGCTCGGTGACCTCGACACCGCCGATGCCGATGGCCGCGTGCCCGTGATCCCGGTGACCTACATGAACTCCTCGGCCGCGATCAAGGGCTTCGTCGGACGACACGGCGGGATCGTGTGCACCTCCTCCAACGCCCAGACGGTGCTGGAGTGGGCCTTCGAACGCGGCCAGCGGGTGCTCTTCTTCCCCGACCAGCACCTCGGCCGCAACACCGCGAAGGCGATGGGTGTGCCACTGGAACAGATGCCGATGTGGAACCCGCGGCGAGCGCTCGGGGGATCCTCCGCCGCCGATCTGGTCGATTCCCGCGTGATCCTCTGGCACGGCTTCTGCTCGGTGCACCGGCGGTTCACGGTCGGACAGATCGAGCAGGCTCGCGCCGAGCACCCCGGAGTTCGCGTGATCGTGCACCCGGAATGCCCGATGGAGGTCGTCGACGCCGCAGACGAGGCGGGCTCGACCGAGTACATCCGACGTGCGATCGACTCGGCCACCGAGCCGACCACCTTCGCGATCGGCACCGAGATCAACCTCGTCCGCCGACTCGCGGCCCAGTACCCGCAGCACGAGATCTTCTGCCTCGACCCGGTCGTCTGCCCGTGTTCGACGATGTACCGCATCCATCCCGGCTACCTGGCCTGGGTGCTGGAAGAGCTCGTCGCCGGCCGCACTCCGAACCGGATCACGGTCTCCGCCGACGTCGCCGACCCCGCGCGCGTGGCATTGGAGCGGATGCTCGCAGCGAAGCCTCCGGTGGTCGCAGGCGTGCGATGAACGTCGTCGTCATCGGATCGGGCATCGCCGGGATCACCGCAGCGCTCCACGCGCACGAGGCCGGTCACACGGTGACGATCGTCACCAAGGGCGCCATGGGCGACGGATGCACCAGGCTCGCGCAGGGCGGCGTCGCCGGGATCTACGGGCCGGACGACTCAGCGGCGCAGCATGCGGCCGACACGGTGGATGCCGGCGCTGGACTGTCGGACCCGGATGCCGTGCAGGTGCTCGTGGCGGACGGCGCCGCACGGATCGCCGAGCTGATCGCACGCGGCGTCGCCTTCGATCGGATGCCGGACGGTTCACTGCAACTCGGACGTGAGGCGGCGCACCGGCACGCGCGCATCGTGCACGCGGGAGGGGACGCGACGGGGGCCGCGATCTCCACGGCACTCGTCGCGGCGGTCCGGCGCACGGCGATCACCGTCGTCGAGTACGCCTTCCTGACAGACCTCATCGTGATCGACCACGCGGTGCGCGGCATCCGCACCCTGACCGATGGCGCGATCGCGGAGACCTCGGCCGATGCCGTCGTCCTCGCCAGCGGTGGTGCCGGGCATCTCTACGCGCACACGACCAACCCGGTCGGGACCGCGGGCGACGGCATCGCTGCAGCGCTTCGGGCGGGCGCAGCAGTCGCCGACCTGGAGTTCGTGCAGTTCCACCCGACGATCCTGGCGTCGGGCCCGGCGTTCCTCATCTCCGAGGCCGTGCGCGGCGAAGGGGCGACGCTGCTCGACGACGACAACCGCCGCTTCGTGTTCGACACCCACCCCGACGGCGAACTCGCGCCGCGTGATGTGGTGTCACGAGCGATCGCACGGCGCGCCGCCGCGCAGGGTTCCCCCGTGCGGCTGGATGCCACCATGCTCGGCGCCGAGACTCTCGCACGACGCTTCCCGACCATCGACCGGGTGACGCGGGAACGAGGTTTCGACTGGTCGCGCGAACCGATTCCCGTCACACCGGCTGCGCACTACCTGATGGGCGGTGTCGTCACCGATCTCGACGGCCGGACGACGCTTCCCGGACTCTTCGCTGTCGGCGAGGTCGCTCGCACGGGCGTTCACGGAGCCAACCGGCTCGCATCCAACTCGTTGCTCGAAGGCGCGGTGTTCGGGGCTCGCGCCGCTGCCGCGCTGACCACAGAGCGCTCCGTCCCGCCGCGCTCGTTCGACGACCGAACCCGCTCGACTTCGCCCCTCCCTCCGATCTCCGTACGAGGAACGCAGCGGCGAGAAGCCCTTGGCGTCTTCTCCCGCGCCGACCTGCAACAGCTCATGTGGGATGAGGTCGGACTGCTGCGCACCGACGACGGGCTCGCGCATGCGCTCGACACCGTACGCGCGTGGGCTGCGTCGACCCCCGATCCATCGACCGTGGCCGCGCATGAGGACGCGAACCTGCTGCTCCTCGCCGAAGCGACGGCCGCGGCGGCGCTGAGCCGCACCGAGTCGGTCGGCGCCCACCATCGCATCGACGCCCGCCCGCCAGGCGACACCCCGACGCCGCAGTCCCGTCCATCGATCCTGGAGACCGTCTGATGCTCACGAAAGCCACCCTCACCCGCGTCGTCGGCGCCGCTCTCGAAGAGGATGCTCCCTGGGGCGACCTCACCAGCACGACGCTGCTGCCCGCGGATGCCACCGCCACCGCCGATCTCGTCGCGCGCGAGCCTGGGGTCTTCAGCGGTGGAGAGGTCTTCACCGCGGGCTTCCTGCTCACCGACCCGGCCCTCGCGGTCGACCTCCATGTCGGCGACGGCGATGACTTCGGGGCGGGCGACGTCCTCGCCTCCGTCTCGGGCTCGGCGCGCAGCATCCTCACCGCCGAGCGCGTGGCGCTGAACTTCACACAGCGGATGAGCGGCATCGCGACTCTCACCGCCGCCTACGTCGCCGCGATCGACGGCACGGATGCGCGTATCGCCGACACCCGCAAGACGACCCCGGGTCTGCGCGCCTTCGAACGGCACGCAGTGGCATCGGGCGGTGGCCGCAACCACCGCTACTCACTGTCGGATGCCGTGATGGCCAAGGACAACCACCTCGCCGTGCTCATGCGTTCGGGGCTCGACCTGGCGACGGCGTTGCGCGAAGCACTGTCGCAGCTGCCGCACACGACGCACGTCGTCGTCGAGGTCGACCGTCTCGACCAGATCCCGGCGGTCCTCGACGGAGGCGCCCACACCGTGCTGCTCGACAACTTCTCCCTCGACGATCTCCGTGAGGGAGTGAGGCTGATCGGCGACCGGGCAACGGTCGAGGCATCGGGAGGAGTGAGTCTCGATACCGTCGGCGACATCGCCCGCACCGGCGTCGATGTGATCTCGGTCGGCGCGCTGACCCACTCGGCGCGCGCACTCGACCTGGGCCTGGATCTGCGGATCGACTGAGCACACCCTGAACCTCGACATCCTGAACCTCGACATGCTCTATCTCGACAATGCCGCGACATCCCCGGTGCGACCGGAGGTGCTGGAAGCGATGCGTCCATATCTCACCGGAGTCTTCGGCAACCCGTCCAGCCATCACACGGCAGGCGAAGCCGCGGCGAGCGCTCTCGACGACGCCCGTGCGCGGGTCGCCCGCGTGCTGGGGATGCGAACGGGTGATGTCGTGTTCACCGCAGGGGGCACCGAAGCGAACAACCTCGCGGTGAAGGGCATCGTGCTCGCGGCCTTGGAGGCGGGTCGACGACATCTGGTGATCTCGCCGATCGAGCATGAGTCGATCCTCGAATCGGCCGACTATCTGAGACGCTTCCATGCGGTCGAGGTCACGCTCCTGCCGGTCGACTCCGGTGGCCGGATCGCACCGGAGTCCGTCGCCGAGTCGATCAGGCACGACACCGCCCTGGTCTCGATCGGCCACGCGAACAACGAGATCGGCACGGTCCAGGACGTGGCGGCGCTGGCATCGGTCACTCGTGCCGCCCGCGTGCCGCTGCACCTGGATGCCGTGCAGTCTGCCGGGTGGCTTCCCCTGAGCGGGCTCGGAGCCGATGCCGTGTCGATCGCCGGACACAAGCTCGGCGCTCCGAAGGGCATCGGCGCCCTGGCCGTGCGCGGACGCGTGCCCGTGGAGCCGCTGCTGCACGGCGGCGGTCAGGAACGCGGACGACGCTCCGGCACCGAGAACGTGGCGGGGGCCGTGGGGCTCGCGACCGCCCTGGAGCTCGCAGAACATGGACGGGAAGACGCGAGCGCTCGCGTCGGATCCGCCACGGCGCGGTTCGTCTCCCTGGTGCTCGCCGGCGTCCCCGAGGCCGCACTCACCGGCGACCCCGTGCAGCGCCTTCCCGGGACCGCGAGTTTCACGTTCGCCGGCACCAGCGGAGAGTCCGTGCTCCTCGAGCTGGAGCGCCGCGGGGTCATCTCGTCGAGCGGCTCGGCGTGCGCTGCGGGCAGCGACGAGCCCTCGCACGTTCTCCTCGCCTGCGGCGTGCCCGCTGATGTGGCGCAGACCTCTGTCCGATTCACTTTCGGACACGAGACGCTGCCCGAAGATGCTCCGGAGCGGCTGGCAGCACTCGTCGCGGAATCCGTGCGCGCGGCCCAGGGATGATGCACGGCCATAGACTCGGCTGGTGACCGCCTCCGCCCCGATCGTGACGCTGATCGTTCCAGGGCGTGACATCGCCGCCTTCGCTCCGGCCGCACTCGAATCCCTCCGCGCGCAGACCGAGTCGCGGTGGCATGCGATCCTCATCGACGACGGCTCGACAGATGAGACGGGAGCGATCTTCGACGCGGCCGCAGCCATCGACAGCAGGTTCACGACGATCCACCATGCAGCGTCCCGCGGCCTCGGCGCCGCTCGAAACATCGGGCTCGAGCGGGTCGACACCGGGTATCTCGGGTTCCTCGACGCCGACGACGAGTTGGCTCCGGATGCCCTCGCCCGGATGACGGGAACTCTCGAGGAGACCGGGAGCGACTTCGTCGCCGGCGCCTACGTGCGCTCGCGTGCGCAGGGCGTGGGATACGTCGCCGGCCGCGTGCAGCCCTGGGTGACGGCGGCGACGGCCCCGGAGAGGCTCGGTATCACTCTCGCCGCCCACCCGCAGGCGGTGTCGAACATCGTCGCGTGGTCGAAGGTGAGCCGCACCGCGTTCTGGCACGACCTCCGCTTCCCCGAGGGTGTCGCGTACGAGGATCAGGTGGTCGCACAGCTCATGTACACCAGAGCACGCACCTTCGATGTGATCCCCGACGTCGTGGTGCAGTGGCGCCTCCGGGCCGACGGCACCTCGATCACACAGGGCAAAGCGCAGCTGCCGGTGCTGCGCGACTACCTGGCGGCTCTTCGTGGGGGCATCCGGGTGTTGCACGAAGCCGGGGCGCGCGCGTCGGTCACCGCCCGGATCGAACTGATCCTCGCGATGGACGTCGCGCCGCTTCTCGAGATCGCGAATGACCACCCCGACCCGGCCTACGCGGCCGAGGTCGGCACTTTCATCGCCGAGCTGCGGGCACTCCCCGAGTTCGCTGATGCGGTGCCCGACCCCGCCATCGCCGCCGCGCTCGCGTGGTGACGCTGCTCCCCTGATCGACGGACCCTGGTGAACCCATGAACGATTACATCGCCTCCCTCTTCTCCCTCGAAGGCCGCACCGCGGTCGTGACCGGCGGCAGTTCCGGCATCGGCCGCGGCATCGCCACCGCACTCGCCCGCGCCGGAGCAGCGACAGTCGTCGTCGCCCGCGGCGAGGACCGCATCCGGGAGACCGTCGACGAGCTGCGCGGGCACGGTTGTCGTGTCGCCGGGATCGTCGGAGACCTCAGCACGCGGGACGGAATCCACGCCGTCGCCGATGCAGCCGTCGAGCCCTTCGGCGAACCGGACATCCTGGTGAACTCCGCAGGGATCAACATCCGCCCGCCGTTCGCGGAGATCACCGAATCCGACTGGGATGCGACCATGACGGTCAACGCCCTCGCACCGTTCCTGCTCGGCCAACGGTATGCGCAGGGCATGGCTGCACGCGGGTACGGCCGGCTCATCCACATCAGCTCCCAGCAGGCCCACCGCGCGTTCGTCGGCAGTGGCGTCTACGGTGCCTCGAAAGGCGCGGTCGAATCGTTGATGCGCTCAGAGGCCGAAGCCTGGGGTGGCACCGGAGTGACGAGCAACACGTTGGTTCCCGGGTTCGTGCTCACCCCGCTGAACGCCCGCCTGCAGCAGGATCCGGTGAAGATCGCGGAGCTCGCCGCTCGCACGATGATCGGCCGAAACGGCTTGCCGAGCGACTTCGCCGGCGCCGCCGTCTTCCTCGCAGGCGCGGGCTCAGGCTACGTCACCGGTCACTCGCTGTTCGTCGACGGCGGGCTGTCGGTGCACTGAGCCAGAAACACCTGCACCGGCAGGGCCCAGGGCTCAGGCTCAGGGCTCAGGCGGATAGACCCGCTCGTCGGGACGGGGCTCGGCGAGCAGGGGCACCGCCGCGGTTATCGCGGCTACCGCGTCGGCACCGGCGGAGTCGAGAGGTGCCCGATCGGCACGTCGATCTGCGAGCGGCGCACGGGCGCCACCGGTCGCGGCCTCCTCCAGCGCGACCTCGGTGTCGAGCACGCGTGACGCCGCCACCTGCTGGGCTGCGAGCTCGGCGTAGAGTCCGCCCAGCGCCAAGAGCTCGGGATGTGTGCCGGACTCGACGATCCTGCCCGCTTCGATGACATGGATGATGTCCGCACCCATGACGGTCGAGAGCCGATGCGCGATCGACAGCGTCGTGCGCCCCTTCGCCGCCTCGTCGAGTGCTTCCTGCACGACACGCTCCGAGACGGTGTCGAGCGCGGAGGTGGCCTCGTCGAGAAGGAGTACCGGTGGGTCTTTCAGGAGCACACGGGCGATCGCGATGCGCTGCTTCTCGCCGCCCGAGAGCCGGTATCCGCGCTCACCGACCACGGTGTCGTACCCCTGCTCGAACCCGGCGATGATGTGGTGGATGTTGGCGGCCGTGCACGCCCTGATCAGCTCTTCCTCCGTGGCGTCGGGCTTGGCGTAGCGAAGATTCTCGCGGATCGTCGCGTGGAACAGGTACGTCTCCTGCGACACGATGCCGACGTGGTCGATGATCGACTCCTGCGTGAGCGCGCGCACGTCGGCACCGGCGAACAGCACAGCGCCGCCCTTCGCCTCGTACAGTCGTGGGGCCAGGTAGAGGATCGTGGTCTTGCCCGCACCAGACGGCCCGACGAACGCGACATGCTGCCCCGGCTCCGCCACGAACGAGACCCCGTCGAGCGTCGGGCGGGCGTCGACAGACGCGTCCGGATAGCGGAACACGACGTCGGCGAACTCCAGGCGCCCTCTCGGTCCCGGTGCTTCGTCGACCGTGATCGCGTCCGGTGCATCCTCGATCTCGGGCACCAGGTCGAGGTACTCGAAGATGCGCGCGAACAGGGCAGACGATGTCTGCAGATCGAGCGATACCCGCATGAGCCCCATCAGCGGCATGAGCAGTCGCGCCTGCACCGTGGTGAAGGCGACGACCGTTCCCGCGGTGATCGCCCCGGTGCCCCCGGCGATCAGATAACCGGAGACGAGGTAGATGACCGCCGGCACGCTCGCCATCAGCACCTGGACGACCGCGAAGAATCCCTGCCCGCTCATGGCCCGGCGCACCTGCAACGTCACCTGATTGCGGTTCTCGGCCTGGTAGCGCGCCGACTCGGTGCGCTGGCGGTTGAAGGCCTTCGACAGCAGCATGCCCGAGACGCTCAGGGTCTCCTGCGTGATGGAGGTGAGCTCTGACAGCGACTCCTGCGTCTCCCCCGCGATGCGCGCCCGCACCTGACCGACCCGACGCTGCACGAAGATGAGGAACGGCATCATGATCACCGCGATGAGCGTCAGACGCCAGTCGATCAGGATCATCGCGACGAGCGAGGCGATGACGGTCACGACGTTGCCGAGGATGCTGGTGACGGTGTTGGTCAGCACCCCTGAGACGCCGCCGACGTCGTTCTGCAGCCGGGACTGGATGACTCCGGTCTTGGTGCGCGTGAAGAAGCCGAGTTCCATCGCCTGCAGGTGTTCGAACAGTTTCACGCGCAGGTCGCCGGTGACGCTGTTGCCGACGGTCGAGGTCAGCCACGTCTGCCCGACTCCGAGGACGGCGGAGATCAAGAACAACCCGATCATCGCGGCGACGAGCCAGCCCAGCAGCTCGAGGTGCGGGCCTCCTCCGGCGACCGGGAAGAGCGCGTCGTCGAAGATGCGCTGCACGATTAGAGGAGGGACCACGGCGATGGCTGCACCGATGACGACGAGGATGCCGGTGAAGACGATGCGCCACTTGTAAGGACGGAACAGAGACACCACTCGCGTTCCGAGGCCGCTGATGCGCGGGGCCTCGGCGTTGAGCTTGCGCTGTGCACCCTCGTCGACGCCGCGGAAGCCGCCGCGTTGCCCGCCGCCCATACCGCCACCCATAGTCATGGCGCCAGCGTACTCAGGCGCGACGACATCGAGGGCCGGTGTCTCCGCCGTCAGCGGATATCTGTGAGTTCGGAATGAAATGTCCGTGGTGGCCGTTACGCTGAATGACTCTTGCGAACTCTCGCGATTTCCACTTCTTCTTCGCCCTGGAGGCCGCCCATGTCTGCCGTCGATACCGGCTCCATCTCGACGACCCCCGCACCGGCAGGGGGCGAGATCTCACGCAAGGACATGCGGGTGATCTGGCTGCTGCTCGTCGCCGCCTTCGTCGCCATCCTCAACGAGACCACGATGGGGATCGCGATCCCGCATCTGAACACTGACCTCGGCATCCCGCCCGAGCTCGGCCAGTGGCTCACCAGTGCGTTCATGCTCACCATGGCCGTGGTCATCCCGACGACCGGATTCATCCTGCAGCGGTTCACGACCCGCCAGGTGTTCATCGCCGCGATGATCGCCTTCTCACTCGGCACTCTCGTCGCACTGGTCGCGCCCGGCTTCGGCGTGTTGCTCGTCGGCCGTGTGATCCAGGCGGCAGGTACCGGCATCATGATGCCGCTGCTGATGACGACGATCATGAACGTGGTCCCGCCGCAGTCCCGTGGTCGCATGATGGGCCGTGTCGGTCTCGTCATCTCGCTCGCCCCGGCTATCGGTCCGACCCTCGCCGGTGCGGTGCTCGAGCTCGCCAGCTGGCGCGCACTGTTCGCGATCATCCTCCCGATCTCCCTCATCGCACTCTTCATGGGTGTGAAGTGGATGACCAACCTCGGCGAGACCCGCAAGGTGCCGCTCGATGTGCTCTCGATCCCGCTCGCCGCTCTCGGCTTCGGCGGCATCGTGTTCGGACTCAGCCAGTTCGGCGGCGAGGGTGGATCAGGCGAGACCACCGGCATCATCTCGCTGGTCGTCGGCGCACTGTCGCTCGGACTGTTCGTCTGGCGTCAGCTCGTGCTGCAGCGCATCGACGATGCTCTGCTCGACCTGCGCGTGTTCCGCTCCAGCAACTTCACGCTGTCCGTGATCATCATGTCGATCCTGGCGCTGTCGATGTTCGGCACCCTGACACTGCTTCCGCAGTACCTGCAGAACGTGGCCGGCCTCAACCCGCTCCAGTCCGGCTTGATCCTGCTCCCCGGCTCGCTGCTGATGGGTCTGCTCGGTCCGATCATGGGGCGCGTCTACGATGCGCGCGGCACCCGTCCGCTGCTCATCCCCGGCACGATCATGGTCTCCGCTGCGCTGTTCTACTACTCGACCGTCGGCGAGCACACCGTGTGGTGGGTGCTCATCATCGTGCAGGCAGTCATGTCCGTCGGACTCGCGATGTCGTTCACGCCGCTGTTCTCCGCATCGCTCGGTTCGCTCCAGCGCTCGCTGTACTCGCACGGGTCGGCGGTGCTGAACACGCTGCAGCAGGTCGGCGGCGCTGCCGGTGTGGCGCTGCTGCTGGTGACGTACTCGTCGATCCTGCACGCGGGCGAGCAGGAGGGCCTGTCGACCGCGGTCGCCGGTGCTCCCGGCGCACGCATGGCATTCCTGATCGCGGCGATCATCTCGCTCGCGGCAGTGGCGCTCAGCCCGTTCGTCCGCAAGCCCGCCGACGACGCCGGCGAGGGCTTCCACGGCGGCCACTGACCGCCCGTAGACGGCCTGCGATGGCGTCTGCCTCTTACTCGCTCTTCGGGGCGGGGAACTGGCAGACGCCATTGCTGCAATAGCCGGCGGCGTCGCCCTCGAGCAGGTTCAGGGAGTCCAGGAGCGGCTGCAGCCCGATGGGCGCTTCCTGCTGCACGGAGTCCTGCTGCGTCTTCTTCATCCCTCGATCGTACGCCTGCGCAGAGCGGGTGGCGCCGAACCCGCCCGAGGTACGTCGACAGCGGGCGAACAGCCGTTCTCCCCTACGGTTGATCCATGGTCAAACGAGTTCTCGCCCGCATGTTCTGGGCGTTCAGCAGATGGACGCTCGTGAGCGAGGCTGCACCGACCCGCCCGACAGTGCTCGTGGGGGCGCCCCATACCTCGAACTGGGATTTCGTCCTGATGCTCGCGATCGCGTGGCAGCTCGACATCGACGTGCACTGGCTCGGCAAGAAGAGCCTCTTCCGCGGCTGGCGAGGCCCGATCATGCGGCGCCTCGGCGGCATCCCCGTCGACCGCACTGACCCTGCGCGCGTGGTGAAAGACGTCGTCGGGCAGGTCCATAACGGCACTGTCTTCGGCCTCGTCGTCACGCCCGATGGAACCCGAGGGGGCAATGAGTACTGGAAATCGGGCTTCTACCGGATCGCACGTGAGACGGGCATGCCGGTGACCCTGGGATTCGTCGATCGAACCACCATGACGAGCGGCCTGGGCCCGACGATCGACCTGACCGGCGATGTCGCGGCAGACATGGACCGGATCCGTGCGTTCTACGCCGACAAGGCCGGCGTGCGTCCGGAGCGTCGCACCGAGCCGCGGTTGCGCGAAGAGGGGTCGGAGACGACGGAGCCCGACGCCGCATAAGCGGCACAGCCGGGGCGCTCAGCCCTCCGGCGCGGCGTGCGCGCGAGCGTACTCGAGGTCGTCGTCGCTGAGGGGCTCCACCATGCCGACCACGGCACCGGTGATCACACGGATCTCCTCGCGCACCGCCTCATCGAGATGCGGGGCCTCACTGTCGAGCACCGCTCGGCGTCCCTCGTCAGTGAGTTCGGTCCACCAGTCGCGGATCGGCGGGAGCGTCATCATGCCTTCTTTCGTTCTGCGGGGGCACACGTCTGGACAGCACCCGAGCGAGGAAACCACACTGAGTCCATGACATCAGAACCATCTGGTCGTGAGGACGGTCTCGACGACCGTGCCGACGGGCGGGACGAGACCGCGAACGAGCGCGCGGATCGCAACTGGGACGAGCTGCTGCAGGAGTTGCGCGTCATGCAGACGGGTACGCAGATCCTGACCGGGTTCCTCCTCGCCGTCGCCTTCCAACCGCGATTCACCGACATGGACGAACTCCAGCGCGATCTGTATGTCGTCCTCGTCGCTCTCGCGGCGGTGGCGACCATCCTCGCCCTCGCACCGGTGGGGATGCATCGGGCACTGTTCGGGCGTCGTCGCAAGCCCGACCTCGTCCGCATCGCCGCCCGGATCGTACGCATCGACCTGATCGTGATCGGTGCCCTGACCATCGGCGTGACCACCCTGATCGTCGACTTCACGGTGAACCGCACCGCGGGGATCATCGCTCTCGTCGCAGCGCTCATTCTGGTGGCAGCCCTGTGGGTGGCGCTGCCTCGGGTCATGCGGGGCAAGCCCCTCCCCCGCGGAACCGCGCCGGAATGACGCGGTTCTTCGCGGGAGCGAGGACGCTCAGCGTCCCGCTGGGCTCCGGTTCTCCGCACTGACCATCCAGGCGAACTGCTCGAGCCGCTCGATGATGGCGTGCAGGAGGTCGGCCGAGGTCGGGTCCTCTTCGTCGACGGCGTCGTGCACGTCGCGCACCGTTCCCACCGCAGCTTCGAGGCGCTCGGTGACGAGGTCGATCGTCTCCGTCGTCGACACCTCGCCCGCGGGGAACTCAGGAAGCGACGTGGTCTTCGCGATGGTTGCGCTGCGCCCATCGGGAACGGCATGCAGGGCGCGCATGCGCTCTGCGATCGTGTCGCTGAACGTCCGTGCATCGTCGATGATCTCGTCGAGCTGACGGTGCGTGTCGCGGAAGTTGCGCCCCACGACGTTCCAGTGCGCCTGCTTTCCTTGGATCGCCAGATCCAACAGGTCGACGAGCACCGCCTGCAGGTTGTTCGCCAACGTCGTCGAGGCCGTGAACCCCTTCTCGGCGTTCTGCTGTCTGGTCGTCTTCGCCGCGCCCTTCGTCGAGCCGCCGGTCTTCTTGGTCGTCGTGCTTTCAGCCATGGTGTGACCTCCTGCCGGTGACGCTAGCTCGCACCGCGAACCCGGGCGAGGGGGTTGACACCGAGCGGACGCAACCCGGAATGTGACTCGAGTGAGTGACGCAGACATCGTGAACCAAGACCACCGCACAACACACCCGGAGATCACCATCTCCCCCATCAGCGACGACGACGCCGGCGAGGTGCTGACCGTGCAGCGCGCGGCCTTCGTGTCGGAGGCGGCGATCTACGGAAGCGTCGATATGCCGCCGCTCACGCAGACGCTCACGGAACTGGAGGCGGAGCTCCGATCCGAGTCCGGACTGACCGCGCGCATCCACGGTCGCCTCGTCGGCGCGATCCGCTACGTCGTGAGGGACGGTCTGCTCCTGACCGGCAGGATCGCGATCGCTCCCGACATGCAGGGCGAGGGAATCGGAAAGCTGCTGCTCGAAAGCGCCGAGAAGGAATCGGGGGCGGATGTCGCCGAGCTGTTCACCGGAAGCCTGAGCGAGGCGAACATCCGCCTCTACGAGTCCTGCGGGTACAAGGAGCACGAGCGTGTTCCCGACGGCGACGGTACCGAGCAGGTGTTTCTGCGCAAGCAGCTGCGAGCAGGGTAAGAGCCTCCTCCGAATCCGCGCAAGGGGGTTGAGCCGATCTCCGAGGTCGGGCATCGTAGCCCGGACATGTCGCGACCGTGGCATGCCCCAACCGGAAGGAGAGTCTCGTGCTCACCCTCACCGACAACGCCTCCGCCATCGTGACGACCCTCGTGAGCCGTCAGACCGACGCCCCTGATGCGGGGCTCCGCATCCACTCCACCGAGCCTCAGGGCGCAGAAGGCGGTGCGCGTCTCGCCGTGCTCGTCGCTGCGGACCCGGAGCCCCAGGATCAGGTCGTGGAGATCTCAGGCACCCGCCTCTTCCTCGATGAGTCCGCTGTGGCGGCGCTCGACGACAAGATCCTCGATGCCGGCGTCGACGACGAAGGCTCCGTGTCCTTCGCGGTCATGCCACAGGTCGCCTGACCGAAGAATTCCGGATGCCGCGGCCGACTCGGTCGCGGCATCCGTTTGTGTAGACCGCGTAACCTGGAAAGGCTTCGCAATCTCGTGCGAACCGTCGAAAGGCCACCGTGAAGATCTCCCTGCTCCGCCGTTTCGTCGTCCTTGCAGAGGAGCAGCACTTTCCGCGAGCGGCCGAGAAGCTTGGCATCCCCCTGGCCTCGCTCTACACGTCGATCGACAAGATCGAGGAAGAGATCGGGCACCCGGTCATCCATCGTGAAGGTCAGACGAGACTGACCGCCGTCGGAGAACTCCTCCTGGTGGAGGCGAAGGCCGAGGTCGCTGCAGCTCCGGAGCCGGTTCGCAACGCGCCCGCCCCTGCGGGAGGCAAGGCCAGGGCATCGAAGGGCAAGGGTCGCACCCCCGCAGTGAAGGGGCAGCCGAAGCCGTACAAGAAGCGACAGGGCCGTTAGAGCAACAGGGCCGTTAGAGCAACAGGGCCGCTAGGGACTCAGTCCCAGTCGAGGTACTCCTCGATGACGACCGCGGTCTCGATCGGGTGCGTCATCGGGAACAGGTGATCTGCACCGTCGATGCTCTTCACGCTCGCGCGCTCCGGTGCCGTGGACTGCAGCTGCTCGCCGTTGGCGAACGGAGTGACCAAGTCGCCCGTGCCCTGGATGATCAGAACCGGCATGACCGGTGCGAGCGGGGTCTCGTTCTCTTCCACAGCCAGCAGCGCCAGACCGTTCACGCGATCGGCATGTGCCAGGGCGAAGGCCCGCGCGACGGTGCCACCGAAGCCATGACCGCCGATCCAGGTGTCGCCCAGTCCGACGTGATCGATCACGGCGAGAGCATCTTCGACCCGATCGTCGAGGGAAACCTCTTCATGCTTGGTCTCGGCACGGTGGCCGATCCGCAGCACGTGGAAGCCCGCTTCCTCAGCGAGGTAGTGCGCGACGACGCCGAGAACATCAGCCGCCAGATCGCGCTCCTGGATGAGGACGAGCTTGACGGGCCCGTCACCCTCATCGACGAAGGGGATCGCGCGGCCGTCGGGCTCGAAGATCTGGGTGTCGGTCATCGGCGTCAATCTCCTCGTGCCTTCGGTGTCAGGTACTCAGGCGGAACGTCCACGGCGGACGCCAGCGACCGAACCGCGGCCGGAGCCGCCGTGTTCCAGCGTATCCCGAGCGGGCGGTCAGTGAGACGCGGACGCCGGATCGGCTTCGACCGACGGCTACCAGGCCCGCCCGCGAAGATCGATCGTGCCCGCGGGCCACCGGCGTGGTGGGGAATCGAGCGCGAGTGTCAGAATCGGCGGCCCCGGAGGCTGCGTGCTCGGCAGACCGGCGCGACCCATCGAGTGCTCCGCTGCGGAGACGCGGTGCCACCCGCACGACTCGTAGAAGGCGACCACCTCCTCACGGCACCCGAGATACCCGAACTCGATGCCCCCGGCCTCCGTCATCGATGCGGCTGCGCGCTCCAAGAGCCGCGCACCGGCCCGCCGCCCTCGTGCGTGCGGGGAGATCAGCACCCCACCGACACCCGCGACCACGACCTCCGCCGCACCGACGCCGATCGTCCGCCGCGCCCAACCGACGTGTCCCACCACGTCGTCGCCGAGTCTGGCGATGTGGTGAAAGCCATGGGGTGCATAGCCGTAGGGCTGATCGGGATCCCACACGCCGAACTCGGAGAAGTATTCGGCGTCGAACAGCGCCCGTAGCCGTGCCAGGTCGTTCGGGGTCAAACTCTCGTGCGGGACACTGTCGATGACGAAGCTCGTCATACCTCGCTGACCTGCCCGGCCTCCACCCGCCACTGGCGGTCGGTCTGCACGGTGGCGAGCATCCGCCGATCGTGGGTGACCAGCAGCAGCGTTCCCTCGTAGGACTCGAGCGCCTGTTCGAGCTGTTCGATCGCGGGCAGGTCGAGGTGGTTGGTCGGCTCGTCGAGCACGAGCAGGTTGATGCCGCGTGCCTGCAGCAGTGCCAGACCCGCGCGCGTGCGCTCACCCGGCGAGAGCTCATCGACGGCGCGTGTCACGTGATCGGCTTTGAGCCCGAACTTTGCGAGGAGGGTACGGACCTCGCCCGACGCCATCTCCGGAACGAGCTCCTCGAAGGCGACGGCGAGCGGCTGCGTGCCGACCAGCAGTGCACGGGCCTGGTCGATCTCGCCGATCTGCACACTCGCACCGAGGCTCGCCGTTCCCTCGTCCGGAGCCTGCCGCCCCAGCAGTCCACGCAGCAGCGTCGACTTCCCGGCGCCGTTAGGGCCGGTGATGCCGATCCGCTCCCCCGCGTTCACCTGGAGCGACACGGGCCCGAGCTGGAAGCTCCCCTGCCGGAACACGGCCGAGCTCAGCGTCGACACGACGGAGCTGGAACGCGGCGCCGAGCCGATCGTGAACTCGAGCTGCCACTCCTTGCGCGGCTCCTCGACCTCTTCGAGTCGGGCGATCCTGCTCTCCATCTGGCGCACCTTCTGCGCCTGCTTCTCGCTCGACTCGGCCGAGGCCTTGCGTTTGATCTTGTCGTTGTCGGGCGCCTTCTTCATCGCGTTGCGCACGCCCTGGCTCGACCACTCCCGCTGCGTGCGGGCGCGCGAGACGAGGTCGGCCTTCTTGTCGGCGAACTCGTCGTACTTCTCGCGCTGGTGGCGACGGAGCGTGGCCCGCTCCTCCAGGTACGCGTCGTAGCCGCCGCCGAACACCCGGTTGCTGCCCTGCGCGAGATCGAGTTCCAGCACCCTGGTCACGCAGCGGGCGAGGAACTCGCGGTCGTGGCTCACCACCACGACACCGCCGCGGAGCCCCCGCACGAATGCCTCGAGCCGCTCGATCCCGTCGAGGTCGAGGTCGTTCGTCGGCTCGTCCAGCAGCGCGATGTCGAAGCGCGAGAGCAGCAACGCGGCGAGACCGACGCGAGCCGCCTGCCCGCCTGACAGAGAGGTCATCAGGGCGTCGGCCGGGTCGTCGCCCAGGTCGAGTCCGAGATCGGCGAGCACGACGGGAAGCCGCTCATCGAGGTCGGCGGCACCGCTCGCCAGCCAGCGATCCAGCGCGACCGAGTAGGTGTCGGCGGGGTCTGTGCCGGGAGCAGCAAGACTCGGGTCGCCCAGGGCAGCAGCGGCGGCATCCATGTCTCTGGTCGCAGCCGTGCAGCCCGTGCGACGGCCGATGTAGTCGGCGACGGTCTCACCGACGATCCGCTCGTGCTCCTGCGGAAGCCAGCCGACGAAGGCGTCTGCCGGTGCGAGGCGGATCGTCCCGGCCTGCGGCTCGTCGACACCCGCCAGCAGCTTGAGAAGGGTCGACTTCCCGGCTCCGTTGGCTCCGACGAGGCCGACCACATCACCCGCGGTGACGGTCAGGTCGAGCGAGTCGAACAGCGTGCGGTGGCCGTACCCGCCGGCCAGCCCTTGGGCCACGAGTGTTGCGGTCATCCGTCAATCCTGTCACCCCACGGGGGTGGCACGCGGACGCACTCTCTCAGAGAGCGGCGGCTTTCGCTCTCACGATTCGGCGCGTCAGCACGAGCGCGATGGTGAGAGGCACGGCCGCGACGACGCCGAAGGAGATGTCGATGAGCTGCCAGCCGAGCGGGAGGCCTCGAATCGCACCGGCGATCAGCGCCAGCGGAACGATGCCCGCGCACATGATGAGACCCCAGATGGTGACCCAGACGTTGCGGACCGGATCGATGAGCGGCCCGACGAAGGCGACCGCGATCGCCAGGTGCGCGAATGCCAGCCAGTCCGTTCCGTAAGCGAGGAACGGATAGTCGGTGCCCGTGACGTCGAGTCCTTCGGCGACCCGCTGCACCCAGAGGGCGAGGTCGGGGAAGACCGTGCTCAGACCGGTGCCGTTGAGGATGTCGCGCCCGAGCATCAGTTCTTCGCGTAGTGGGAAGGCGGTGACCCCGCTCACGACGAGGCCGAGGATCACGATGATCAGGCAGATGCGGATGAGGAGTGTGTCTGTTCTCTTCTGCGAAGACAGAGTCACACTTAGCGAGTCATCGCCCATCCGTTGCTCCTGAGGCTAAGCCGAACCGGATTCCGCTCCATAGTGGGGCCCAGTCCCCAACCAGGACCAACTGCGAATCTACACGCGCCGCCCGCACCCGCACGCAGCACAACCGTCTTCCGTGCAGAGCTGGGACACGGTACTTGCCTCCCTGGTAGACACCTATGAATCGCACTGACTGTTGAGGCGGAACTCTCAGGACGTTGATGTGCGTCGGGCGATGCCGCCCACACCCAATAGGCTTGCCGCGTACTTCCGAGGTAGGCAATTCTGAGATCGGAGAGCCGATGAAGGCCCAGGTCCGTCATGTCGGCACTCGTGCCCGACGCACAGCGATCGAGCTGGCCGTCGCGCTTGACAAGATGCGGGATGATGAAGAGTTCGATGGGAACTCCCCGTGGGGAGAGCCGTCCGAGCTTGCCGCCGGGATCGACTCCGATTGGGCCTCGATCGTTCTGCTCGCATTTTGGAACTCCCTCCGCGAGCCCACGGAACCGGTCCGTCCGCATGTGAAGCGGGCGCTGGCGTTACTAAGAAGCACTTCCGATACTGGTAGCTCCAGAGCCCTGAACGACGTCGCCCAACTCATCGCGACATGTTGGCTTAGCCACGAAGAAAACGCGATCGAACTCGCCCCTATCTGGGAATCGAAAGACTCCGACCAAGCCGTATCGATTCTCATCAGCGGCTCAAGCCTGCCCACTGCAATCGACGCGGTGTCGCTGATGTCTAATCCACACAGCAGTCTTCTCGCAATAGCGGAGATCATTTCGAGAAAGACTGATCCTGAAAGCTTGTTCACCACCGAAGAGTTCCCCCATCTGTCGCAACTTCCTGCAGCCGGCGAAGCGGGACCAATCTGGTTGGGTTTATACCTCCGGATATCTCTGATCATTCACCTGGCGCCGCTCGAACCAGACTTAGCACCTATCTCCGAACAATTCTCCACGCAGTTCTACTCAGAGGTCGGCGGCTCGAGAGCGCTGGGATATCCGGAAATCCGATCAATGCTTCTCAACCTCGACGAGGATATCGCGGCATATCCAGTCGTAGAGTCTGCTGGCGTTTGCTGGAGCAGCGCGTATCTGCTCGCGGATTCGATAGCACCCTGGCTTCTCTCTGCAATTCAGCAAACAAATTTACGTGAGCTGGCTATCTCGCAGCCTTTCGAAGACAAGGTTGTCCAACTCATGCGTGCCCATGGGTTCAAGGCTGGGTCAGTCGACGACAAGGGGACGTGGTCGACGCAGTCAGGAAAGGAGCGCCTTCATTGCGGTGAACGCCTCCCGGGTCAGATCGACGTACTTGCGACCCGCGACGACGCCGTTTTCGTTCTTGAGTGCAAATCGATCTTCTCGATGGGCAAAATTCGCAACATCGCGGAGAAACTAGGCCTCGACGGTCACGACTGGCGGACCCGGCTAGGCAAGAAACGAGATTGGTCAAGAAAAGTACTCGAACGTGAAATCGACTTATCCATGATCGTTGTTGAGGGAATCGAGATATACGCGTCCGAACGTGAGTTGACGGTCGAGATTCCCTTACTGACGTTTGAGTCCCTGTCAGAGGTCCTCGACACGGCACATGAGATGCAAGTCGATCATCTTGATACGTAGCATCTCGACAACTCAGCTTCCTTTAGACCCCGCACGCCGTGAACAAGGCGAACGAATGACGGCGAGCCGCCAAGTCGAAATCGCGAACTTCTAGTTCGCTCGAAAACTGCTGCGCACACCAGCGCAACCGATCGCCGCAGCGAACCTCAGTTGTTGAAGCGGAACTCCACCACGTCGCCGTCCTGCATGACGTAGTCCTTGCCTTCGAGGCGTGCCTTGCCCTTGGCGCGGGCCTCGACGACGGAGCCGGTCTCGACCATGTCGTCGAACGAGACGATCTCGGCCTTGATGAAGCCCTTCTCGAAGTCGGTGTGGATCACACCGGCGGCCTGCGGCGCCTTCGAGCCCTTGGGGATCGTCCAGGCGCGGGCTTCCTTCGGGCCTGCGGTGAGGTACGTCTGCAGGCCGAGGGTGTCGAACCCGATGCGGGCGAGCTGATCCAGGCCGGACTCATCCTGGCCGGTCGACGCGAGCAGTTCCGCCGCATCCTCGGGATCGAGGTCGATGAGCTCGGATTCGATCTTCGCGTCGAGGAAGATCGCCTTCGCAGGGGCGACGAGGGCTGCGAGCTCCGCCTTGCGCGCGTCGTTCGTCAGCACGGCCTCGTCGACGTTGAAGACGAAGATGACGGGCTTCGCGGTGAGCAGACCCAGCTCGCGGATCGGTGTCAGGTCGATGCCGGAGGCTGAGAGCAGCACGCCGCGCTCGAGAGCATCCTTCGCGGCATTCGCGGTCTCGAGCACGATGGGCTCGATCTTCTTGCCGCGCACTTCCTTCTCGTACCGCGAGATCGCCTTGTCGACGGTCTCGAGGTCGGCGAGCATGAGCTCCGCGTTGATCGTCTCCATGTCGGAGGCCGGATTCACCGCACCGTCCACATGTACGACGTCATCATCGGCGAATCCGCGAACGACCTGCGCGATGGCGTCGGCCTCACGGATGTTCGCGAGGAACTTGTTGCCGAGCCCCTCGCCCTCGCTCGCGCCGCGCACGATGCCGGCGATGTCGACGAACGACACCGCTGCGGGGAGGATCCGCTCGCTGCCGAAGATCTCCGCGAGCTTCTCCAGGCGCGGGTCAGGCAGGTTCACCACACCGACGTTGGGCTCGATCGTCGCGAACGGATAGTTCGCCGCGAGCACGTCGTTCTTGGTGAGTGCGTTGAAGAGGGTGGACTTGCCGACGTTGGGCAGGCCGACGATGCCGATAGTGAGAGCCACGGGGCACGAGTCTACCTGGCTGGCGCTGGGTGTCCCACGGAAGGCTGTACCTCAGTCACGCACAGCGCGGTACGCCCTCGTCACGTAGGGAAGGTCGATCGTCGCGTCGCCGTGCAGGTCGAGCTCGTCGAAGAGCTCGTCGAGGTCGCGGCGGATGCGCGCCTTCTCCTCGTCCGGAGCGGTGATGATGTAGCTGCGCGATGCCGCCATCCGGTGCAGCACGTCTCGGGTGACGGGCCGCACCCATTCCCAGCGTTCCTGCTCGAGCGGGCCGAACGGAACGGCGACGACCGGGTCTCCCTCGGCGAGCATGATCTCGGCGTGGCTGCCGTGCATGATCTCGGTGAGCCGCCGCACCCATTCGACACGGTCGTCGCGGATGTTCCAGATGAGGCCGAGCACTCCCCCGCTGCGCACCGCGCGACCGATCTCTGCGGACCCCGCGACCGGATCGACCCAGTGCCACGCCTGCCCCAGCACGACCGCATCGACGCTCGCATCCGGCAGCGGCAACTGCTCCGCCGTCCCGACGAACGTGGGGACTCCCGGCACCGCGCCACGGAGGGTCGCGAGCATCTCGGAATCGGGGTCGATCGCGACGACCTCTGCGTCAGGCGCCTGGGCGAGCACCCGGGTGAGCTTGCCCGTTCCGGCGCCGACATCGGCGACACGGCGGGAATCAGCCGGCATCCGCTCGAGCATCCAGGCCACCGCCTCGAAGGGGTACTCGGGCCTGCCGAGCTCGTAATCCCCGGCCTGCGCTCCGAACGACGTCGCCATGTCCTCAGCCATGTCGCCAGCATACGGCGAGTCTCCGACCCGTCTCCGAGCGCGCGGGGGAAAGTGGGGATGTGCCACTGGACTTCACTGCGATCGACTTCGAGACCGCGAACTCCAGTCCGGCCTCCGCCTGCTCCGTCGGACTCGTCCGTGTGCGCGGCGGTGAAGTCGTCGCGACCACCGGATGGCTGATCCAGCCCCCGCCCGGACACGACGAATTTCAGGAATGGAACGTGCGCATCCACGGCATCCAGCCCGAAGACGTGCTTTCCGCTGCTACCTGGGTCGACCAGTTCGACCGCCTGTGTGCCTTCGCCGGAGCAGACGTGCTCGTCGCCCACAACGCCGGCTTCGACCTCAACGTGCTCCGTCGCGCCTCAGAGGCGACAGGGCAGCTCTGCCCGCCCTACCGCTCGCTGTGCAGCCTGCAGGTCGCCCGCAAGACGTACACGCTCGATTCCTACCGTCTGCCGATCGCCGCTGCGGCCGCCGGGTTCGAGGAGTTCTCGCACCACGACGCCCTCGCCGACGCCCGCGCCTGTGCCCAGATCGTCATCGACGCGGCAGCCAGGGCAGGTGCGGCCGATGTCTTCGCGCTCGCAGATGCCTTGAGCCTGCGCGTCACCGCGCCCGTGGCACCCGTCGTGCCGGCGATGGAGCGCGCCGTCGCCTGACCCTCCGCGCCGCGTCTGTGCGCGGCGACCTCGGAATGTCGGATGCCGGCCGCATCATGAACACATGGATGCTCTGGCTGTCGTTCTTCTCCTCGTCGCTCTCGCGGCGGGTGTCGCCGTCGGCTGGTTCCTGCGTGCCGCACGCGGGGCCGCTGATCTCGCACGCACTCAGGCCGAGCTGGCGGCTGCCCGCGATGACCGCGACCGCCAGTACGACCTGTATCGCGACGCCGTCGAACATGCACGAGACGAGCAGCGCGCCGAGGCGCAGCGGGTGCAGCAGCAGAACGCCGTGCTGACGGCGCTGGCACCGGTCAGGGAGAGCCTGCAGCAGATGCAGACCAAGGTCACTGCGATCGAGCGGGAGCGGCACGCGCAGTTCGGCACGCTCGAAGAGCAGCTGCGCCGCGCTCAGGAGTCCGACGAGGCGCTGCGAGCGACCACGGAGTCACTTGCAGGTGCATTGCGCTCCACCGCCACGCGCGGCGTGTGGGGTGAGACCCAGTTGCGCCGCGTGGTCGAGGCTGCGGGTCTCACACGGCACATCGACTTCGACCTGCAGGCCACGATCTCGTCCGACCGCGGACAGGGACGGCCCGACATGGTGATCCGGCTCGCGGGCGGCAGCTCGATCGCCGTCGACGCCAAGGTCCCGCTCGACGCGTACCTCGAGGCCTCCGCCCTCCCTGGCGGCGACGCCAACGAGCCGCAGCGCCGCAGCCTGATGCAGAAGCACGTCAAGGCTGTCCGCGCGCACATCGATGCACTGGCCAAGAAGGCCTACTGGAGCGGTCTCGACGCGAGTCCCGAGTTCGTGATCTGCTTCCTGCCGACCGAGTCTCTGCTGTCAGCGGCCATCGATGAAGACCCGACCCTCCTCGACTACGCCTTCAGCCGACGGGTGGCGCTCGCCTCCCCCGTCAACCTGTGGGCGGTTCTGAAGACAGTGGCCTTCACCTGGACGCAGCAAGAGGTGTCGACCGAGGCACGCACCCTGCTCGCATTGGGAACGCAGCTGTACGACCGCCTGGGCACTCTCGCCGGACACGCCGACGATCTGCGCCGTGCCCTGGAGCGGACGGTCGACAGCTACAACCGATTCGCGGGATCACTCGAGACTCGTGTGCTCGTCACCGCACGTCAGTTCCCCGGCGTCGATGCGTCTGCTCTCGCGACTGCTCCCGCGGTGGCCACGAGTGCAGCCAGACGATTCACCGCACCGGAGCTGATCGCGGCGGAAGACGACGCCCCACGCGACTATGCGGCGGAGGGCAACGCACTCGAGCCGGAGAGCACGCGGCCCGCGACAGCCCGTGCAGATGTGGGCGACGTGCGGCTTCGGTTCGACGAAGAGTGACGCGGTCGGCTGCGGTTCAGAATACGGCCGGCGATGCGCCGATTCCGCGAACGGCCGGCGACGAGTCGATCAGGCGATGCCAGGGACACCGCTGAGCAGCAGGATGACGAGACCGCTGGTGGCGAGGAAGGCCCCGATCATCCACCATGCACTGATCTCGTGACCCTCGTCGCGTCGGACGCGGAAGAGCACGTCGGCGCGGCGCGCGGGGTCGACGACCGGGGCGGCCGGAGCCGTGACCGAAGGCATAGGGGCCACAGACTCGGCATCGGCGCTCACACGGAGAATGCGCCCCGTGTTCGTCGTGACGATCTTCGTCGGGGCGGCCTTCGAACCACTCGTGTGCTGCGTTGCCATCTGTTCGCCCTCCTGTGCCTGCGGTGCCTGGCGGCTCCGTCGACGGCGACAAACCCAGTGACAATTGTGACACGGCGCTCCCGAGAACCGTGGATCGTGCCGCTGCGAGGCGATACCGGCTCGATAACGATGCCGCAGTTCTCGCCGCCGATCGTCAGGCGCCGCGAATCGTGCGAACGATCACAACCACTTCGAGACGAGATGCTCCGAGGCGATGCGGCGGAGGGTTCCGGAAGCACCACGGAGCACGACGCTCTCGGTGTAGACGAAGCCGCGCTCACGGCGCACGCCGGCCACGAGCTGCCCGTCGGTGACGCCGGTGGCGACGAAGATGGTGTTGTTTCCCTGCACCAGGTCGTCGGCCTCGTAAACCTTGTCCATGTCGAGACCTGCATCGATCCCGCGCTGGCGCTCATCGTCGTCACGCGGCCAGAGGCGCCCCTGGATGTGTCCGCCGAGCGCCTTGATGGCACAGGCTGTGACGATGCCCTCCGGGCTGCCGCCGACGCCGACGCACATGTCGGTGCGAGCGTCGTGACGCGCGGCGTTGATGCCGCCGGCCACATCGCCGTCGCTCATCAGGCGAGTGCCGGCGCCCGCATCGCGGATCTCCTGGATCAGCTGCTCGTGACGCGGTCTGTTCAACACGGACACGACGATCTCATCGACCGGCTTGTCGAGCGCACCGGCGAGCTTGCGGATGTTCTCGCCGATGGGCAGGCGGATGTCGACGACCCCGACTCCTGCCGGGCCGGTGACGAGCTTGTCCATGTAGAAGACCGTTGATGCGTCGAGCATCGTGCCGCGGTCTGAGACGGCGATCACCGAGAGGGCGTTCTGTCGGCCCGCAGCGGTGAGGGAAGTGCCGTCGATCGGGTCGACCGCGATGTCGCACAGCGGGCCGCGGCCGGTGCCGACGACCTCGCCGTTGAAGAGCATGGGGGCGTTGTCCTTCTCGCCCTCGCCGATCACGACCCGCCCCTGGAAGTCGACCGTGCCGAGGAACGCGCGCATGGCGTCGACGGCAGCACCGTCGGCTGCCTCCTTCGCGCCGCGCCCGATGAACGGCACCGCGCGGATGGCCGCTGCCTCGGTCGCACGCACCAGCTCCATCGCGAGGTTACGGTCGGGACGAAGAGGGCTCAGATCCGCTGTCAGACTCACCATGCGGTCAGCCTAGTCATCCACGATTCCGAACAGCCCGGTTTTCGGGGAGGATCCGAAGAAGGAATTGCGATTCTTAACAACTGAACAGATGCCGTGGCGCACAGGCGAGTCTCCGGCTTCGGTACCAGCGCGCACGCCCCGATAGAGTGGCAATTGTCCCGGCTTCCCTATCGCAGGAGTTCTCATGCCCGTCGCCACCCCGGATCAGTACGCCGAAATGCTCGACCGCGCGAAGGCCGGCGGCTTCGCGTACCCCGCATTCAACGTCTCCAGCTCGCAGACGATCAACTCCGTCCTCCAGGGCCTCACAGAGGCCGGCTCCGACGGCATCATCCAGGTCACCACGGGTGGCGCCGACTACTTCGCCGGCCAGACCGTGAAGGCTCGCGCGACGGGGGCTCTCGCCTTCGCCCGCTTCGCGACCGAGGTCGCGAAGAACTACCCGGTCACGGTCGCACTGCACACCGACCACTGCCCGAAGGATGCACTTGCCGGCTTCGTCGAGCCGCTGATCGCCGCTTCTGAGGAAGAGGTCAAGGCGGGTCGCAACCCGATCTTCCAGTCCCACATGTGGGACGGCTCGGCAGTTCCCCTCGCGGAGAACATCGAGATCGCGAAGGATCTCCTCCCCCGCATGAAGAACATCAATGCCATCCTCGAGGTCGAGATCGGCGTCGTCGGCGGCGAAGAGGACGGCGTGCAGCACGAGGGTTCCAACGACGCCCTGTACACGACCTTCGCCGACGTCGACCAGGCCGTGCAGGCACTCGGTCTCGGCGAGCAGGGACGCTACATCGCGGCCCTCACCTTCGGCAACGTGCACGGCGTCTACAAGCCCGGCGGCGTGAAGCTGCGTCCTGAGCTCCTCGGCGAGATCCAGGCCCAGGTCGCCGCGAAGTACAACACGGGTGCGAAGCCCCTCGACCTGGTCTTCCACGGCGGCTCGGGTTCCACCGACGAAGAGATCGCCCTCGCGGTCGCCAACGGCGTCATCAAGATGAACATCGACACCGACACCCAGTACGCGTACACGCGTGCGATCGCCGACTACATGTTCAAGAACTACGACGGCGTCCTGAAGGTCGATGGCGAGGTCGGCAACAAGAAGCAGTACGACCCGCGCGCCTGGGGCAAGGTCGCCGAGACGGCTATGGCTGCACGCGTGGTCGAGTCGACCCGTCAGCTCGGTTCCTACGGCCAGTCCAAGAGCTGATCCGTCGCGAGACATGAGGAAGGGCCCGGCATGATTGCCGGGCCCTTCCTGTATGTCTCAGCTGGCCCCCGTCGAGCAGACAGCAACGGGGTGAGGTCAGGGAGTCGTCATCTGCTCGAGATGGGCGATGAAAGCGGGGTCGTTCATCATCGGCACTGCGATGCAGATCGACACCACGATCATGGTCACGACCGCGCCCGTGATCGGGATCCACCAGGTGATACGACCGCGACGCAGACGTCGGATCGAGAGTGCAGCGGTGACAGACCATCCGACGGCGAGCAGCACTGCAGCGATCGTCCCCCATGTCTTGCCCTGGGCGAAGTTCGTGAACTCCCCCTCGATGCCGAGAACCTTCATGGTCTCGTTCATCACGCTGGGCAGGTCGAGGTATGACAAGCCCGTGATGACGATGTTGATCAATCCGTAGGCGAGCATCGCGATCGTCGCGAAGCGGTCGATCGGATGAGACCGCTTCGTGGAAGGGTCGCTCGCCGGCTGCTCCACTCGCGCTGAGCTCGAAGCCGGCGCTGAACTCGTAGCCGGTGCGGCAGCGAGCGGCTCGACCACGATCTCCTCGAGAGGCGGCAGACCTGCGGCTCGTCGCTGCTCCTCGGGGGTCGCGAGTTCGCCGTATTGGGGCCGCTGATCGGTCATCCCGCAATGCTAACGGCACAACCTCGGGCCGGCTCACAGCGTGTGAGGCCCGGAGACGATAGCGGCCCCGGAGAAGTGGGGACTTCTCGGGGCCGCGGATGTGGTGCGCTGGGGACGCTCCTCATCCAGATTGACCGCCAGCGCTGGGGACGCTTGAGGCGATCGGTAGCGTTCATGTATGCCGCTACTCTCTCCATAGTAGGAAAACGCATGCCGAAGCACCAGGGGCCTTACTTCAGATAGTGAACTCTGCTCCGGAGTCTCCGCCGCCGAGCAGGTCTGCCCCCAGTTGCAGCGAGAGCCGTCTGGCGGTGCGCTGGAGAGTCGACACGAGCTCACGGTTGACGACGGCGCGATCCGCGGACAGCGAGATCGCCAGCGACGCGGTGATACCGGGAGCGATCACCGGCACGGCCACACAAGTCGCGCCGATCGCGTACTCCTCCTGATCGATCGCCCACCCCGGCGATCGCTCCAGCTGCGTCAACAGCGTCCGACGATCGCTGATCGTGCGCGGCGTGAGCTCCACCAGTCGGTGCCTGGAGAGGTAGTCCAGCCGGTCGGCCGCCGGCAGGTCCGCGAGGATCTGCTTCCCCAACGCGGTCGCATGAGCGCTGGACTGCAGTCCCACCCACAGCTCTATCCGGGGGTTGCGGACCGCGTCGACGATGTCGACCAGGTGCATCTCCCCGTCGTCGAACCGCGACAGGTACGCCGTCGCACCCACATCTTCCGTCACCTCGCGCAGCGCCGCTCGCACCCGAGCGAGGAAGACGCCCCGTGCGCCGATCTGCTGCTGGAAGGAGGGAAACCGGGTGCCGAGCAGGAGCCCGTCCGGCTCAGAGGTGAGGTAGCCCTCGTGAACGAGGGTGCGGACGAGGTTGTAGGTGGTCCCGGGGGTCAGACCGGTGATCGCCGCGAGCATCTTGGGCGGAAGCGGGCGGGGCGAGTTGGCGACGATGTCGACCAGTCGCAGCGCGCGTTGCACCGACCCGATGAGGGTGGGCTCCGCCTCCGCGGCGCTCAACGCTAAGCGCCTCCTCCAGAAGCACGACCGCCGAGAGCCCGAGCATCACGCTGACCCGCAGAGTCCTGACGGAGTTCCTTGGGCAGTGAGAACATGAGGTCTTCCTCTGCCGTCTTCACCTCTTCGACGTCGCGGTAGCCGGCATCGCCGATCGCATCGAGCACCTCGCGCACCAGCACCTCGGGCACGGATGCACCGCTGGTGACGCCCACGGTCTCGACACCGTCGAGCCACTCCTGCTCGATCTCCTCGGCGTAGTCGACCCGATAGGCGGCCTTCGCCCCGTATTCGAGTGCGACCTCGACCAGACGCACGCTGTTGGACGAGTTGGAAGAGCCGACGACGATCACGAGGTCTGCTCCGGCGGCGACCTTCTTGATCGCGACCTGGCGGTTCTGCGTGGCGTAGCAGATGTCGTCGGACGGCGGGTTGTGCAGGTCGGGGAAGCGCGCGCGCAGGCGGTTGACCGTCTCCATGGTCTCGTCGACCGAGAGGGTGGTCTGCGAGAGCCAGACGACCTTGCTCGGGTCTTTCACGACGACCGTGTCGGCCTCTTCCGGTGAGTTCACGACGGTGACGTGATCGGGAGCCTCACCTGCGGTGCCCTCGACCTCCTCATGCCACTCGTGGCCGATGAGCAGGATCTCGAAGTCGTCTCGTGCGAAGCGCACGGCCTCGCGGTGCACCTTGGTGACGAGCGGGCAGGTGGCATCGATCGCGTGGAGTCCGCGATCGGAGGCTGCGTTGACGACCGCCGGCGAGACACCGTGCGCGCTGAAGACGACGTGCGCTCCTTCTGGGACCTCGTCGACCTCTTCGACGAAGATGGCACCCTTCGTCTCCAGCTCGGTCACGACGTGGATGTTGTGCACGATCTGCTTGCGCACGTAGACGGGGGCGCCATAGCGCTCGAGCGCCTTCTCGACGGCCACGACGGCACGGTCGACACCGGCGCAGTATCCACGCGGTGCGGCGAGCAGAACCCGCTTGTGTCCGGCCACCGGGTTATCCTGAAGCCGCCCGGCCGCCGCACGCACTCGTGGAAGGCGGGGCACGGGGAGATGAACGGCAGTCGAAGTCACCCTTGAATTCTACCGTCGTGCAGCTGTGCGGGGCCGGAGAGGTTCAGGGGTCGGGAACGGGAGCGGATGACAGTCTTCGAAGCGACGACGGGCCAGGGCGAGACGCCGCCGGCCGACTCCGTCGCACCCCGCGATTCCAGTGCCGACGCTCCCACCTCTGTAACGAGGTTGAACGCGACCATCCGCGACTTCATCGCGCGGTGGAACACCGTCTGGGTCGAGGGCGAGATCACCTCCTGGAATGTGCGCGCGGGCAACGTCTTCGCGCGGTTGAAGGACACCCGCTCCGACGCGCAGATCTCCATCCGGGTGTGGTCGAGCGTGCGCGGGCGCATCCCCTCCGATATCGGGGTCGGCGATCATGTCGTGGCCGCGGTCAAGGCCGACTACTTCGTCAAGGCCGGCGACTTCAGCTTCGCGGTCTCTGCGATGAAGCATGTAGGACTGGGCGATCAGCTCGAGCGCCTCGAGAAGCTTCGCGCGCAGCTGCGACAGGAGGGTCTGTTCGACCCCTCCCGCAAGAAACGTCTGCCGTTCCTTCCGCATGTGATCGGACTGATCACCGGCGAACGCTCCGACGCCGAGAAAGACGTGCATCGCAACGCCGAGCTGCGCTGGCCGCAGGTGCGCTTTCGCACCGAGTACGCCGCCGTACAGGGCGAGCGCTGCGTGCCCGACACCCTCGCAGCCCTCGCTCGGCTCGATGCCGACCCCGAGGTCGACGTCATCATCATCGCTCGCGGTGGCGGCGATCCGCAGACCCTCCTCGGCTTCAGTGACGAGAAGCTCGTGCGAGCGGTCGCGGCGGTATCGACTCCCGTCGTCAGCGCGATCGGGCATGAGAACGATCATCCGCTTCTGGACGACGTCGCCGACCTCCGAGCATCGACACCGACCGATGCCGCGAAGCGAGTGGTGCCCGATGTCGGAGAGCAGCGTGCACTCATCGCACAACTGCGCTCCCGCGCGACCACGCGCCTCACACAGCGCCTCTCACACGACATCGCCCAGTTGGATCAGTTGCGCTCGCGCCCTGTCCTGCGCTCCCCCGCCCCGATCATCGATGCACGCGCCCAGGAGACCTGGCTCCTGCTCGCCCGCGGCCGGGACACCGTGAGCAGGCACATCGACGAAGCCGGACGCCGTACCGGCGAGCTTCGCGCGTCGCTTCGAGCACTCTCCCCCGCAGCGACTCTCGCACGCGGCTACGCGATCGCCCACCTCGACGGCGGTGTCATCCTGCGCGACGCCGCCGATGCTCCAGCCGGAAGCGTGCTCACGATCACCCTCGATCGGGGCTCGCTGACCGCCCGCTCCGAGGGCGAGATCGCCGAAGACGTCTGAGCCGAGCGCCGGCGACGCACGACGTAAGATGGAGGAGTGAGCGCCCTGAACGACACCCCCGTGGACACGCTGTCGTTCGAGGCGGCCCGTGACGAGCTGGTCAAGGTCGTCGCGGAGCTCGAACAGGGATCCCCGACCCTCGAGCATTCTCTCGCCCTCTGGGAGCGCGGCGAAGCACTGGCCGCCCGCTGCGAGGAGTGGCTCCTCGGTGCGAAGCGCCGACTGGATGCCGCGCGAGCCGCAGCGTCCGATGCCGATGCACCGGCTGGAGAGTCATGAGCAAGCAGCCCCCCATCATCGCCGAACTCGGCCGCCCCGAGACCGCGGACGAAACAGCCGCCCGCAAGGCAGCCTCCAGCAAGGCGTACCGCTCCAGCCAGACTTTCCGGAACCTCATCGCCGCCCTCCTGGTCACCGTCGCCGTGGTCGCCGTCATCATCTTCGCGGTACCTCGCGGTGAGCCGGTGCAGCCCAAGCCTCTCGACGTCGCCGGGATCGCCGCGGGAGTCGAGTCCTCGATGGACAGCCCTGTCCTCATCCCCGAGCTGGGCGACTTCTGGCGTGCGAACGGCGCGGAGATGCAGGGCGGCGCGACCGTCGTGTGGGAGGTCACTCTCGCCCCCAAGTCCGACAAGGAGCGCGGCTTCATCAAGGTCACGCAGGCCTTCGACGCCGATTCCTCGTGGGCGCCGCAACGACTGAACGGCATCGCTCCGACCGACACGGTGCGCATCGGCGGCCTCGACTGGGACGTCTACAAGCCGGGCAGCGCAGAATCCAACGCCAACGTCACCTACGCCATCGGCACGCAGGCCGGCGACGACTACATCCTGCTCTACGGCTCGCGCTCCGCGGATTCGACCGCCGAACTCGCCGAGTCGCTCATTCCGCAGATCCGCACCATCTCGGAGGCTTCATGACGCACCCGCTCACGCCTGCCGCCGCCTGGCAGCAGATGCAGGAGGGCAACCGTCGCTTCGTCAGCGATGAGCCGCGACACCCCAACCAGGACGTCGCCCGCCGCAAGGATCTGACCGCCGCGCAGCATCCGGTCGCGACGCTGTTCGGATGCTCCGACTCGCGTCTCGCCGCCGAGATCATCTTCGACCTGGGCCTCGGCGACCTGTTCGTGGTGCGCAACGCCGGACAGGTCATCGGCGAGTCGATCGTCGCGAGCCTCGAGTATGCCGTCGCGATGCTCGAGGTGCCGCTGATCGTGGTGCTCGCACATGACTCCTGCGGAGCGGTGCGCGCCGCCATCGACGGCACGGCGATCGACGCCGCTCCCCTGCCTCCGCACATCTGGAAGCTGATCGCACCGATCGTCCCTGCGGCACGGAAGGTCCTGGCCGAGAACGGCGGCACCACCGTCGCCGAAATCGACTCGGAACTCGTCGGCATCGAGCACCTGCGCAACACGGTGAGCGATCTGCTGCAGTCGTCCGAGGTCATCAGCAACGCCGTCGCCGCCGGCCGCCTGGGCATCGTCGGCGCCAACTACCGTCTGGCCGAGGGCACCGCCGTGCCCGTGATCACGGTCGGGATCGACACCGATGACGCCGTTATCCAGGGGACTGACCCCGCAACCAAGGAGGGTTCGGAATGACCGACACCGAGTACCGCATCGAACACGACACCATGGGTGAGGTGCGGGTGCCCGTGAATGCGCTCTACGGAGCGCAGACGCAGCGCGCCGTGGAGAACTTCCCGATCTCGGGTAAGGGGCTGGAATCGACGCAGATCGCCGCCCTGGCCCGGATCAAGAAGGCCGCAGCGCTCGCCAACAAAGAGCTCGGCACCCTCGACGGGGCCATCGCCGACGCGATCGCCCAGGCCGCCGACCAGGTCGCCGCAGGCAGCTTCGATGCCGAGTTCCCGGTCGACACGTACCAGACCGGCTCCGGCACCTCGTCGAACATGAACATGAACGAGGTGCTCGCGACCCTCGCGACGCGCATCCTCGGTGCGACCGTTCACCCCAACGACCATGTCAATGCCTCGCAGTCGTCGAACGACGTGTTCCCGACCTCGGTGCACATCGCGGTCACCCAGGCGCTCATCGACACGCTCATCCCCGCGCTCGACCACCTCGCCGTGGCCCTCGAGGCGAAGGCTGAGCTGTGGAAGGACGCCGTCAAATCCGGCCGCACCCACCTCATGGACGCGACACCGGTGACCCTGGGCCAGGAGTTCGGCGGCTACGCCCGTCAGATCCGCCTGGGCATCGAGCGCGTGCAGTCGGCCCTCCCCCGCGTCGCCGAGGTTCCGCTAGGCGGCACCGCGGTCGGCACCGGCATCAACACGCCTCTCGGCTTCCCGCAGAAGGTCATCGCGCTTCTCGCGGCCGAGACCGAGCTGCCCATCACCGAGGCCAAGGATCACTTCGAGGCGCAGGCCAACCGCGACGGCCTGGTCGAGGCCTCCGGCGCACTGCGCACGATCGCGGTCTCGCTGACCAAGATCAACAACGACCTGCGCTGGATGGGTTCCGGTCCCAACACCGGTCTCGGCGAGCTGCACATCCCCGACCTGCAGCCGGGTTCCTCGATCATGCCCGGCAAGGTCAACCCGGTCGTTCCCGAGGCCGTGCTGATGGTGTGCGCCCGCGTGATCGGCAACGACGCGACGGTCGCCTGGGCCGGGGCTTCCGGTTCCTTCGAGCTGAACGTCGCCATCCCGGTCATGGGCACGGCCGTGCTCGAGTCGATCCGTCTGCTCTCGAACGCCTCGCGCGTGCTCGCCGACAAGACGATCGACGGCCTGCAGGCCAACGTCGAGCGCGCCGCCGCATTCGCGGGCATGAGCCCCTCGATCGTGACGCCGCTGAACAAGCTCATCGGCTACGAGGCCGCGGCGAAGATCGCCAAGCACTCGGTCGCCAAGGGCATCACGGTGCGCGACGCCGTGATCGACCTCGGCTACGTCGAGCGCGGCGACCTCACCCTCGATCAGCTCGACGAGAAGCTCGACCTGCTGTCGATGACGCACCCGGGCTGATCCGCCCACACGCATCGCCGGATGCCGCGAGGACTCGTTCCTCGCGGCATCCTTCGTCTCCGGGCCCGCGCACCCACCGCGCACGCACGAAACAGCGGATGCCGCGGAGCTCTGCCCACGCGGCATCCGCTGTCATCCGTCGTCAGCTGAGCTCTCCACCCTCCAGGAGCTCGGTGACGAGGGCTGCGATCGCCGAGCGCTCGGAACGCGTCAGGGTCACGTGACCGAAGAGGTCGTGTCCCTTCAACGTCTCGATCACGCTGGCGATACCGTCGTGCCGGCCGACGCGGAGATTGTCCCGCTGGCCGACGTCGTGGGTGAGGATGACGCGCGAGTTCTGCCCCATGCGGCTCAACACCGTCAGGAGCACATTGCGTTCGAGCGATTGCGCCTCGTCGACGATCACGAAAGCGTCGTGGAGTGAACGTCCGCGGATGTGGGTCAGCGGGAGCACCTCGAGCAGTCCGCGCTCGATGACCTCCTCGACCACGTTTCCGGAGACGACCGAACCCAGCGTGTCGAACACCGCCTGCCCCCAGGGGCCCATCTTCTCGCCCTGGTCACCGGGGAGGTAGCCGAGCTCCTGCCCACCGACGGCGAACAGGGGCCGGAACACGATGATCTTCTTCTGCTGCTGCCGCTCCAGCACCGCCTCGAGTCCTGCGCAGAGCGCGAGCGCCGACTTGCCGGTGCCGGCGCGGCCGCCGAGGGAGACGATGCCGACCTCCTGATCGAGAAGCAGGTCGATCGCGATTCGCTGCTCTGCCGAACGGCCGTGCATGCCGAAGATGTCGCGGTCTCCGCGCACCAGTCGATACTCGCCGTCGCCGGTGACCCGGCCGAGCGCGGAGCCGCGCTCGGAGTGGATGATCAGTCCGGTGTTCACCGGCAGCCCGCGTGCCTCCTCGCTGATGCCGACCTCGCTCTCGTACAGGTCGCTGATGTCGTCGCCGGTGAGGTTGAGCGTCGAGATGCCGGTCCACCCGGAGTCCACCGCCTGCTCGGCGAGGTACTCCTCGGCGCGCAGGCCGAGAGATGCCGCCTTGACCCGCATGGGCAGATCTTTCGAGACGATCGTGACGTCCTGTCCATCCTGCGCGAGGTGCATGGCCACGGAGAGGATGCGCGTGTCGTTGTCGCTGAGCCTGATGCCCGCCGGGAGAACCGAGGAGTCGGTGTTCGCGAGTTCGACGCGGAGGGTCCCTCCCTCACCGACCTCGACCGGGAAATCCAACCGCCCGTGCTCGATGCGCAGGTCGTCGAGGTGGCGAAGGGCCTGCCGCGCGAAGTAGCCGATCTCCGGATCGTGACGTTTGCCCTCGAGCTCCGAGATCACGACGACAGGAAGGACGACGGAGTGCTCGGCGAACCGGAAGAACGCCTGCGGATCGCTCAGGAGCACGGAGGTGTCGAGCACATAGGTGCGCAGATCCTGATCAGAATCAGCGGAGGTTGCTCGCCTCGATGTCTTACGGGTGGACTGCTGCGCGGTGCTGGTGGACTGCTGCGCTGTACGTGTGGTCACGACCCACTCCCGACCCGGGGAATCCCGGCTATTCGAACGAGTCGACCAGGGGGTCACGAGCCGTCAACCTGAGGCCGACTCGATCGGGCTCCTTGCCCGATGCCTAGAACGTACGACCGCGACGGTGCTTAACCCGATTTCGACACGCCAGCGTTTCGTTACGCGCTCGTGAACGTCTCGTTGCCGAATGCCTGCAGAGTCTCGTCGAGGAGGTCGAAGGTCGCCGCATCCGTGCCCGCATGCGGCGCGATCCGTACCGAGGAGCCGCGAGCCGTGACGATGATCCCGGCGTTCGCGAGGGCGGCGGCCAGCCTTGCGGGCTCCTCCGGGGCGAGCGCGACGATCCCCGCCCGCTGTGAGCGCTCACGCGGCGAGCTCACGTCGATTCCGTGCCGATCGGCGATCTCGATCACGGCGTCGACGTGTTCCGCGACCCGTTCCTCGATGGCGGCGACACCGGCGTCGCGCACGTCGCGCACCCCGATGGCTAGTCGACCGGCGGCGAGTGTGTCCGGCTGACTGATCGTGAAGGCCCGGGCGGATGGCGCGGGCGCCGGGAGTTCGTCGACGAACAGACCGCTGGCCGTCGTGCCGGTGATCCCGGAGAGGACGGGGACGATGCGCTCCCTGGCCTGGGGCGAGAACCACGCGAACGCGCTGCCGCGACCGGCGCGCAGCCACTTGTAGCCATGACCGACCACTACATCGGCCGCCGCGTAGTCGACGTCGATCACGCCGAACGACTGGACGGCATCGACGATGAGCAGACGATCGGGGCCGATGACCTCGCGCAGCGCCGCGAGATCCGCGCGGTACCCGGTGCGGAAGTCGACGTGGCTCACAGCCAGCGCGACCACCTCGTCATCGAGCGCCTCGGCGATGGCATCCGGGGTCACCCGTCCGTCGTGTGGCGTGATCCACCGCGGGGTCACGGCGTGATTCGATGCGGTCGCGGCACGCTCCACCGTCAGGCTGACGCTCGGGAACTCCGCCGTGCTCGCGATCACCGCCCCGGACAGGCCGAACAGCGCATGCATCAGGCCGTTGGTCGATGATGGCTGCAGCGTGACGTCGTCGGCTTCTCCGCCGAGCAACTCGGCGACGAGCTCCTGTGCCTGATCGATGCGCTCGGCGACCAGGGAGAGAGAGGAAGGCCGTCCGCTTCCGAGCAGGTCGGCGTCGGCGAAGACCTCTTCGCGGACCGACGGCGACAGCGGTCCGAAAGCCGCCCAGTTCAGATAGCCGGACTCGTTGTCGAAGGTGTCGACATAGTCCTGGAAAGTGCTCACTGCGTCATTCTGGCACGGGGACAGCTCCCGCAGGTGCCCACTCAGCGACCGTAGCGCCGGTCCCGATCGGCGTAGTCGCGGATCGCGCGCAGGAAGTCGACCTGACGGAGATCCGGCCCCAAAGCCTCGACGAAGTAGAACTCACTGTGCGCACTCTGCCAGAGGAGGAAGTCGCTGAGCCGCTGCTCCCCACTGGTGCGGATCACGAGGTCGGGGTCAGGCTGCCCACCGGTGTAGAGATGTTCGCCGATCATCTCGGGAGTCAGGTGTGCGGCGAGATCCTCCATCGTGCCGCCGGAGGCCTCATGCTTCGTGATGATGCTGCGCACCGCGTCGACGATCTCGTTGCGGCCGCCGTAGCCGACGGCCAGATTCACGTGCAGACCCGTGTGATCCTTCGTGCGCTCCTCGGCGTCGGCGAGCACGCGAGCGAGTTCGTCCGGCAGGATGTCGGCGCGACCGACATGCTTCACGCGCCAGTTCTCCTCCTGGGACACCGCCACTGCGAGTTCGGCGATGATCTCGATGAGGTCGGCGAGCTCACCGGAGTCGCGTTTGCGCAGATTGTCGCTGGAGAGGAGGTACAGCGACACGACGCGCACACCCAGCTCATCGCACCAGCCCAGGAATTCGCGCATCTTCGCGGCGCCGGCCCGATGCCCCTCGGCGGGAGTGTCCAACCCGAGCTGACGCGCCCATCGACGATTGCCGTCGATCATCATCGCGACATGATGCGGCACCGATGCGGAATCGAGGTGGCGGCGCAGCCGGTTGGTGTAGAGCCGATACAGCGGCCCTCGCCCCGGGCTCTCGCGTGACATCACCTCCCTACGCTATCGTGCCGGAGCGTTCGGCACCCTGCGCGGACGCCGAGGATATGTGCCCTGCCGGGTATGCGCATCGGCTTAGAGTGAGCACGTGAGCACTCCTGAGCCCTCCGGCCCCGACGTCCCCCAGCTGCCTCTGCTGGAAGCTGCGGAAGTGGATGCGGCGGTCGATATCAAGCCGACCTGGCGAGGGTGGATCCACGCCGGGACCTTCCCCGTGGCCGTCATCGCGGGGATCGTGCTGATCATCGTGGCCGACGGCGCACCGGCGAAATGGGCCTCCGCCGTGTTCATGCTCACATCGCTGCTGTTGTTCGGCAATTCTGCGCTGTACCACCGCTTCGATTGGCAGCCGAAGGTCAAGGTGCTGCTGAAGCGCATCGACCATGCCAACATCCTGCTGCTCATCGCCGGTACGTACACCCCGCTCGCCGTCCTGGCACTGCCGCCGGAGAAGGGCGTGCTGCTGCTCTGTCTGGTCTGGGGAGGAACGCTGGTGGGCATCCTCTTCCGCGTCTTCTGGATCAACGCCCCGCGCTGGCTGTATGTCGCCCTCTATCTGCTGCTCGGCTGGGCCGCGGTGATGTACATCGTCGACCTCATGAACGCGAACTTCGCGATGATGGTGCTGGTCATCGTGGGCGGACTCCTCTACACGGGAGGCGCGATCGTCTACGCACTCAAGAAGCCCAACCCCTGGCCCGGCCACTTCGGCTTCCACGAGATCTTCCACGTGTGCACGGTGCTCGCGTTCCTGTGCCACTGGACGGCATGCCTGCTCATCGCGCTGGCACCGCTGTCGCCCTCGCTGGGCGCGCCGTAACGGCCGGTCAGCGGGCGGGCTTCTCGCCGTCGACGTCAGGAGCGGCAGTGCCGTCGGATGTCGGCGAACCCTTTTCGGGAGCAGCGGTGTCGCCCCCGGCCCGCGCGGCCTCTTCGGCATCCAGCTCGTCACGAACCTCTTCGCGGTACCGGACACGACGAATGCGGCGGTTCATGTCCCAGATCAGCAGGATCACTGCGATCACGACCACGACGATCGCGGCGAAGCCGACGAAACCCGGAGTGACGGACACCGGATCGACCGTCATGCTCGGTGTCGGCATCGGGGTCTCGGACAGAGCGAGCATGAATCGACCTTTCGTACGCAGGTCGCATAACCTGGTAACACCAGCCTAACGACCGGAAGACCCACCTGTGACGACCGCACAAGAGCTCGACGAACGCTATGGCCGAACCCGACGACGGCGGACGCCATGGATCATCGGCGGCGCGATCGCACTGCTGATCGTCGGTGCCTTCAGCTGGATGACCGTCGCCCAGTCGATGGCATCCGTCGACGCCGACGATCTGGGCTTCGAGCTCGTCGACGAGCACTCCGTGAACATCAGCTTCCAGGTGACCGGCGTGCAGGGCAAGAACGTCGTGTGCGCCGTCGAAGCACTCGATGAGGAGTTCGGCGTCGTCGGCTGGAAGATCGTCGAGATCGAGGCCGGAGACAGCCACTCGCAGGCGCGATCGGTCACCATCCCGACCGTCGCCGAGGCCACCACAGGTTTGGTGAACACCTGCTGGGTCGCCTAGACTCGTGCCAGACAGACGACGCCCTGGCACCGTGCCAGGGCGTCTTGGCATATCCCCCGCAGCACGTCGGAGGGATACCGAAAGAAGGAGCTTCGTCATGTCCACCGACGCTCAGGTTCCCTTCCTCACGCAGGAAGCGTATGACCGGCTCGTCGCCGAGCTGGAGCACCTGTCCACCTTCGGCCGCGACGAGATCGCCAAGCGCATCGAGGCGGCTCGCGAAGAGGGCGACCTCAAGGAGAACGGCGGATACCACGCCGCGAAGGATGAGCAGGGCAAGCAGGAGGCCCGCATCCGCACGCTCGAGGGCCTGCTGAAGACCGCCAAGGTCGGCGAGGCTCCGGCCAGCCGCGGAATCGTCGAGCCCGGCACCGTGGTCACCGCGCTGGTCGCCGGTGGCGAAGAGGTCTTCCTCCTCGGCAGCCGTGAGATCGCCGCAGGCAGCGACCACGACGTATACAGCGAAGCCAGCCCTCTCGGACAGGCCATCCTCGGCCTCAAGGTCGGCGAGAAGTCTTCGTACGAGGCTCCGAACGGCCGCTCGATCAGCGTCGAGATCGTGAACGTCGAGACCTACACGGGCTGAGCCGCCACGCAGAAGCGCCCCCGCATCCTCTCGGACGCGGGGGCGCTTCTGCGTGATCGGGCGGTCGTGCTCAGTCGGCGATGAGGATGGGCTCGAAGCCGGCACGGCGCAGCGTGTCGAGCGTGTGCTCCGAATGCTCGGGGCCACGCGTCTCGACGCTGAGCTCGAGGATGACGTCGCTGATCTGCAGTCCGTGACCATGCCGCGTGTGCATCGCCTCGATCACGTTCGCCCCGGCTTCGGCGACGAGCTCGGACACTCGGGCGAGCTGACCTGGACGGTCGGGCAACGGGATGCGGATGGTGAGGTAGCGGCCGGAGGCCGCGAGCCCGTGCGAGACCACGCGCTGGAGCAGGAGCGGATCGATGTTGCCACCGGACAGCACCGCCATCGTGGTCCCCGTCGCGGACACCTTGCCGGCCAGGATCGCGGCCACGCCGGCGGCTCCTGCGGGTTCGACCACGACCTTCGCCTGCTCCAGCAGGATGAGGATCGCGCGCGCCAGGTCGTCGTCGGAGACCGTGACCACCTCGTCGACGAGATCTTTGATGATCTCGAACGGGATCGCGCCAGGGCGCGCGACCAGGATCCCGTCGGCGATCGTCGGACGTGTGACGATGTCGACAGGTTCGCCCGCCACGAGCGAAGGCGGCACTGCGGCGGCGTTCTCCGCCTGCACACCGATGATGCGGACCGTGCGCCCGAGCTCGGCGGCGCGCGCCTTCACGGCGGCGGCGACACCGGCGATGAGCCCGCCACCCCCGATGCCCAGGACGACGGTGTCGACGTCGGGCGCATCCTCCAGCAGCTCGAGCCCGAGAGTTCCCTGCCCGATCACGACGTCGCGATGGTCGAACGGGTGGATCAGCATGGCACCGGTGCGCTCGGAGAACTCGGCGGCGAGGCGCAGCGAAGTCGCCACCGTCTCACCCTCGAGCACGACCTCTGCGCCATAGCCACGCGTGGCGAGCAGCTTCGGCACCGGAACGCCCAGCGGCATGAAGATCGTGGCGGAGATGCCGAGCTCCTGCGCCGCGAGCGCGACGCCCTGTGCATGGTTTCCAGCCGAGGCCGCGACGACTCCGCGAGAGCGCTCCTCAGCACTCAGCTTCGACAACCGGTACGCCGCACCACGGATCTTGAACGACCCCGTGCGCTGAAGATTCTCCATCTTCAACAGGACGGGGACTCCGAGGATGTCGGAGAGAGCTCGCGACGGCAGCGTCGGCGTGTGCGAGATCACCTCAGCCAGACTCTGAGCTGCTTGTTCGAACTCGGTCAGGCTGGGGACTTCGCTCATCGATTCCTCCGTCTCCGCTCGCGCGGTACTGTGCTCCAGATAAGGTCTCCGCCAGGGCCGGCGCCGGTGCGCCACGACCCGGTGCTGATGGTCACTGCCGCGACGTTCACGAAGGCCGCGAGCGGCACGGCGAAGAGAGCTCCCGGGATGCCGGCGATCATCGCGCCTCCGGCAACCACGAGGACGACGGCGAGCGGATGCACCTTGACCGCTGAGCCCATCAGGATCGGCTGCAGGATGTGTCCCTCGATCTGCTGGACCGCCAGGACGACCACGAGCATCCAGAGCGCGATCCAGGGCCCGTTGTAGACGAGCGCCAGGAACACGGCGACCGCGCCGGTCACCACCGCTCCCACGATCGGGATGAAGGAGCCGAGGAACACCAATACCGCGACCGGCAGCGCGAGAGGCACCTGGAGCAGGAAAGCCCCGAGCCCGATGCCGATCGCATCGATCGTCGCCACGAACATCTGCGTACGCGCGTAGTTCACGATGGTGGTCCAGCCGTTGCGGGCTGCACCGTCGACGGCCGGGCGGGCGTTGCGCGGGAAGATCCGGAGGGTCCACCGCCAGATGCCGGCGCCGTCGGCCAGGAGGCAGATGAGGATGAACAGCGCCAGCACCGCCCCCGTCGCCACATGCCCGACGGTCGTGCCGATCGCCAGCGCTCCCGTCCACAGCGCCTGCGTCTGCTCGGTGAGGAAGTCGAGGCCCTGTTGCACGAAGTTGGCGATCTGGGTGTCGGAGAGGCTCAGCGGCCCCTCGTGCAGCCAGACCTGGAACTGGTCGAAGGCCTCGGTCGAGCGCTTCTGCACGTCTGGCAGCTGCTCTCGAACCTGCCAGACCACGAGCCACATCAGTCCCGTGACGATCGCGGCCGTTCCGATGAGCGAGATCGCTATCGCCAGCCAGCGCGGGAGTCCGCGTCGCAGCATCCACGAGAACGCCGGCCACAGGAGGGCGGTGATGAGGATGCCGACCATGAGCGGGATGACCAGGAGTTTGAGCGTCATCACCAGCCAGATGAAGACGCCGATGGCCGCCGCGATCAGCAGCAGCCGCCAGGCGTAGCTCGCGGTGATCCGAAGGGGCAGGGGCACCGCCTCGTCGGCCTCGGTCGTCACGGTGCGGTCGGTGGAGACCGGGCGCGGACGGAAGAGATCTCGCAGCCGGGGTCGCTGGTCCTCGCTCATCGCCCAAGTCTACGGTCATGCCGTATGCCGTTGGACGCATCCTTTCCCTCGCACCCCGTGTCGGTGGCCGACGATACCCTGGCGATGTGACCGATACCCTCAGTTCCGCCCAGGCTCGCCGCATCGCCCTGGCGGCTCAGGGCTTCACCCGCGCGCGTCCGGCCTCGGTCTCTGGGCGGCACGTGCACCGGGTCATGGACCGGCTCGGCGTGCTCCAGATCGACTCGGTGAACGTCTTCGCGCGCTCTCACTACCTGCCCCTGTTCTCGCGCCTCGGCGCCTACGAGCCCGCACTGCTCGACCGCGTCTTCCTCTCCCGCACCACCCACTACGTGGAATACCTCGCCCACGAAGCGACCTTCATCCCGATCGAGGACTGGCCGCTCTGGCGGTTCCGCATGGAGGACTTCCGCAGGCGTTGGGCAGGAGAGGACTCGTGGACGAGCAGCAACGCGCGAACGGTGCAATGGGTGCAGGATGAGCTGCGCGCCCGTGGTCCTCTGCGCCCGGCCGATCTCCGCGACGACGCGCCTCGCGAACGCGGAACCTGGTGGGACTGGGACGATGCGAAACTCGCCCTCGAGCACTTGTGGCGAACCGGAGACGTCGCGATCAGCGGGCGCCGCGGGTTCGAGCGCACCTACGCCCTGGCTGAGCATGTCATCCCCGATGGCATCCGTTCACAGCAGATCTCCCGTGCCGACGCGATCCTCGAGCTGACGCGCCGTGCGGCCCGCTCGAGCGGCGTGGCGACGCAATCCGACCTCGCCGACTACTACCGGATCCGCGATCGCACAGCTGTTGCCCGATCGATCGCCGATCTCGTCGACACCGGTGAGCTGCTTCCGGTGCAGGTGCGCGGCTGGGACCGCGGCGGCCGGCCGCTCCCCACCTGGCGGCATCGAGACGCCGTCCTCCCCCGCAAAGTCGACACAGCGGCCCTGCTGACGCCTTTCGACCCGGTGGTGTGGTTCCGTGAACGGGCGCTCCGCGCCTTCGAGCTCGACTACCGCATCGAGATCTACGTTCCGGCTGAGAAGCGCCGATACGGCTACTATTCGCTGCCCGTTCTCGTCGGCGACCGCATCGTCGCGCGGGTCGATCTCAAGGCCGATCGTTCGACGTCGACCCTGCAGGTGCAGTCAGCCTGGTGGGAGCCCCAGGCGCGCGCCGGCGACGCCGACCCCATCGCCGCCGAGCTGACTCTCGCCGCGAAGTGGCAGGGCCTCGAGCACGTATCGGTCTCGGGCTGGGGCGACGCCACCGCAGCTCTGCATACGGCGCTGACGGGAGGCGCGGGAGTCGGCCCCTCCGTGCGTCGTCACGTGCATGCACGAGAGGGAATCGGATGAGCAGGCGTCGGTGGTGGCTGATCGGCGGTGCCGCCGGGCTCGTCGTCATCGCCGCCGGACTGTGGTTCTGGCAGTCGACGACCCGTCCACCCACGCCCGAAGACGCAGCGCTCGGATATCTGCACGCCCTGGAATCCGGAGACGCCGATGCCGTGGCTGCGACCGGGATCACCGTGTCGGCGACGGCACTCGACGCCTTCGGCTCAGCAACCGCGCTGATCGAAGAAGCCGTGGTGACGACGGTCCGGGAAGACGGCGACTCGGCGAACGTCGACGTCACGTTCCGCCTCGACGATGAGAAGCGCACCGCGCAGCTGACGCTGATTCCGATCGACGGACGCTGGACCGTCGACGAATCAGGCCTCGGCACGCTGACCGCCCAGTCGACGATCGGCTCCGACGTCGCGATCGGTGCGGCAACCACACCCGTCAGCAAGGAGATCGCGCTGCTGCCGGCGGCCTATACGGTAACTGCCGCACCGTCGGCATTGCTCTCCGGCGAGACCACGGTGCAGTTGCTGCCCGGCGCTGCAGCCACCGCGGCCGTCGACGCCGAACTACGTCCAGAGGCCACCGCGGCCGCACAGACCCAGCTCGACGAGCATCTCGAGACCTGTACTGCGCCCGGCAGCGAGGTGCCAGACGGATGTGGCATCCGAATTCCGTGGGGCACGGAGTTCCGCGAGGTGACCGAGATCGACTACCGCATCGACGAGTCACCCGCGATCACACTGACGCCGACGGGATTCACCGCGCAGGGTGGAGTGCTCGTGGCTACCATGACCGGCATCGGCCAAGACGGCGCCGCCCGCACCGTCACCTACCGGACAGATTCCTGGAGCCTGCGGGGTGAGGCGTCGTTCACCGCCGACGGACTCGTGCTGTCGGCGTGGTGACGGACGGTCTCGTCAGAACTGCACGCGCGGCGGCTCGGAGATGGCGCTGCTGTCGGCCACCTCGAAGAACTCGCGCTCTGAGAAGCCCAGTCCCTTGGCGAACAGGTTGTTCGGGAAGACCTTGATCTTGGTGTTGAGCTCGCGTACGCCGCCGTTGTAGAACCTGCGTGCCGCCTGGATCTTGTCTTCGGTGTCGACCAGAGCCTGCTGCACTTGGAGGAAGTTCGTGCTCGCCTGCAGCTGCGGGTACGCCTCGGCGACCGCGAAGAGGCTGCGCAGCGCCTGCTGGAGGTGTCCCTCGGCGATGCCGGCCTCGCCAGGCCCACCGGCTGACAAAGTCTCGGCGCGCGCACGAGTGACGTTCTCGAAGACGGCCTTCTCGTGGGAGGCATAACCCTTGACCGTCTCGATGAGGTTCGGGATGAGGTCGGCTCGTCGCTTCAACTGCACCGTGATACCGCTCCACGCCTCATCGACGCGGACGTTCAGTTGCACCAGCGAGTTGTACGTGGCCCAGAGATAGATGCCGACGAGCAGGATCACTCCGACAACGATCAGTACCGGCACGAGCCATTCCATCAGAGGCCCACCCTTCCTCGTGTTTCTCTCATCCTAGACGCGCAGTCTGCACGTGGACTGGGCATGCGCGGCAGCCGCCGCGGTCGTATCAGGCGCCGAGGACGCGTTCGAGATACCGGTTCCCGAATCGACGATCCGGATCCAGCCGATCGCGCAACGCGACGAAGTCGTCGAAGCGCGGGTAGCGCTCACGGAACGTCTCCGCGGTGAGAGTGTGAAGCTTTCCCCAGTGCGGGCGGCCACCGAACTCGAGCAGGATCTCTTCCACCGCCCCGAAGTACTCCGTCGGGTCGGCGCGCCAGTAGCGGTGCACCGCGATGTAGGCGCTCGCACGGCCATGCGCTGTCGACAGCCAGCGATCGTCAGCGGCGGCGAAACGCACCTCGATCGGGAACTCGATCCGCCACTTCCGTTGCGCGATGAGTGCGCGCACCGCTTGGAAGGCGGGCACGACGTTCTCGGCCGGAAGCGCGTATTCCATCTCGCGGAATCGCACGGTCCTGCTCTGGATGAGCACGCGATGAGACAGTTCCGTGTACTCCCGATCCCCCGTGAGCTTGACAGCGAGTCGACTGAACGACGGTGTGATCGCGGGGATGACCTGGCCCGTGGCGCACACCGCCCGGTAGACCCCGTTGGAGAGCAGAGTCTCGTCGATCCATCGTCCGACCACGGGAAGCGGCTTTCGCACGGTCGCCTCCGGCAGACGCGTCTGCCGCTTGGTCAGTGCGACTTCCGTGTGCGGGAACCAGTAGAACTCGAAGTGATCGGATGCGGCGACGCGCTCGTCGAGCGTCGCGAGCACATCGTCCAACGGAACCGGCTCATCGATCGCGTGCATCACGAAAGCGGGGACGCACTGGAGGGTCACCTCGACGATGATTCCGAGGGCACCGAGTCCGAGCGCCACCGCGGGGAGAAGGTCGCTCTCATGCTGCTCGTCGATGCGGAGGAACTCTCCGGCGGCAGTGACCATCGTGACGCCGACGACCTGGGTGGCGAGTCCGCCGTACCCGGCACCGGTACCATGCGTGCCGGTGGAGACGGCCCCTGCGATCGATTGCCGGTCGATGTCGCCGAGGTTCTCCATCGCGAGTCCGAACGGGGCGAGAAGTGCGGGGATCCGGTGCAGTCGCGTGCCTGCGAGCAGGGTCACACGCCCGGTGGCGGCATCGGCTGAGACGAGTCCCTGCAGGTCGTCGAGCTCGAGCAGGACGCCCGGTGCGACCGCGATTCCGGTGAAGCTGTGTCCGGCGCCGACGGCCTTGACGGGGAGTCCGTGCTTCACTGCCGCGACCACCGCGCGCTGCACGCCTTCCGGGCTGCGCGGACGCTCCACGCGTACGGGCCGCACCGAGGCCGAGCGACCCCAGTTCTGCCAGGTGCCGCCGATCCGCGTCACAGGAAGGCCTTTCCCTCACCGCGGTAGGTCGGCAGCTCGTCGATGATCTCGTCACCCGACACCAGGTGGTAGCTCTCGATGCGCTCGGCCGGTTCGCCGCTCTTGGCATGGCGGAACCAGACCCGATCTCCCACTCCGAGCGATGTCGCGGCTGGACCCTGGAGCGGTGTCTGCACCTCGCCGGCAGCCTCGCGGGAAAGCGTGTGGAGGCCCTCCGGCCACACCGCGCGCGGCTGGCGTGAGGCGAGCGCAGGGCCGGACGCGATCCACCCTCCGCCGAGAACCGTGGCGATGTCGATGGCCGGACGCCGGACGACGTCGAAGGCGAACGCGGATGCCGGCGCGGGGCGGAAGGAGCGGTAGCCGTCGAACAGGTGGCCGCCGAGGAGCCCGCTGCCTGCACTCGCTTCGGTGAGGGATTCATCGCTCCCGGTGAACTCGAGTGAGCCGGTCCCACCGCCGTTGAGGATCTCGAGCGGAGCGATCGCGCCGACCGCGGCGACGATGGCTGCCCGGCGCTCCCGCAGCTCGTTGCGCGAGCGTGCCTGCACCATGCGGATCAGCGGTGCGTCCGGCCCTGCGTCATCGCCCTGCCCGGCGATCTGAGCGTCGTACATCTGCAGTCCGACGAGCCGGAATCCCGGGCGCGCGACGACCTTTCGGGCGAAGGCTGCCACTTCTCCCGCGCTGAACAATGCCGAACGGCGCACGCCGATATGGCCGAGGAGCGAGGATCGCCAGGAAGCGTCGACATCGATGGCGACCCGGAGCTCCGGACGCGAGCCGGGACCGGCGACGCTGTCGATCAGGTCGAGGTGGACGAGGTCGTCGACCATCAACGTGATGCGCTGCGCCGCCTGCTCATCGGCGAAGAGCCGTTCCAGACCCGCTCGATCCACGGTCGGATACCCGAGCATGATGTCGTCGTGGGTCTCGGCGAGCCAGAGCGCCTCCTCGAGCGTGAAGGCGAGGATCCCGTGGAATCCGGGAAGCTTCAGCACGGCATCGAGCACCGCGCGCACCCGCACCGACTTCGAGGCGACGCGGATGGGGAGGCCGCCCGCGCGCACCAGGAGGTCCATCGCGTTGTAGCGGAGCGCCTCGCGGTCGATCACTGCGACCGGTGCGGGCAGGTGTCCCGTCACGGCGGACAGGCGCGGCCAATAGCGGGCCGGGTCCTCCCATTCGGGGGCGACCGAAGGCGCACCATGGACGGGGCTCAGTTCGTCGATGAGGTCGAGCACTCCCCCACCCTAAGGCCTCCTCGTACTCCGGATCACCCTCGGCGGCACCGCGTCGCATCCGAGTGCGGCGATAGGCTGGCGACGAGGCCCCCGTAGCCCAATGGCAGAGGCAGGCGACTTAAAATCGCTTCAGTCTGGGTTCGAGTCCCAGCGGGGGCACCACTGCGCTCAGTCCTCGACCTCGGCGACTGCCTTCCGCTCCCCCGCGGCCTCTCGGATTCTCCGCACGACCAGGACTACGAAGGCCACTGCTATCGCCGTGTACACGGCGTAGTCGAGGTAGCCGAGGTACTCCTCCAGCTGTTCGTGCTGCGTGCCGAGGGCCGCGCCCACTCCGAGGAGAAGCGCGTTCCAGAGCCCGCTGCCGATGACCGTGTAGACGCTGAACGTCACGAGATTCATGCGGGAAGCGCCCGCGGGGATCGAGATCAGGCTGCGAACACCCGGCACCATCCGTCCGACCAAGACGGTCCAGGCGCCGCTGCGCACGAACCAGTCCGATCCTCGTTCCAGGTCGGAACGACTCACCAGCCGTGTCGCCGCCAGCATTCGTACGGCCCGGTCCATACCGATCGCCGCACCGAGCCAGTAGAGCAACAGGGCACCCAGCCACGACGCGAGGGTGCTCCAGAAGATCAGCCAGCCCAGGTTCAGGGGGCCGCTCTGGCTGAGGTACCCCGCGAACGGCAGGATCACCTCGCTCGGGATCGGTGGGATCAGCACTTCGAGGAAGACCAGCACGCCCACGCCGATGTCGCCGAGCGCCGTCAGGACATCGGCGGCGAACCCGGTGAGCCCGGTGAAGCCGTGCTCGGTCGCAGTGAGGAGAACCATCCGCGCTCAGCGTCCGAAGAGGTCGCCGATGCCGGGGATGCCGAGGTTGCCGAGCTGCTCGCCCCACCCACTCGCCGCATCACCGATCCCGGACACCGCATCCCCTGCGGAGCCCATCAGGTCGCTGGCACCTCCGGCAAGGCCCTCGACATCCAGACCGGAGGCCAGCGACTCGACATCGATACCCTCAGCCAACGCACCGAAGTCGACGCCGATGTTCGCCGCCTGCTCGAGCAGTGGTCCGGCCACCGTGCTGAGCACGGCGCCACCGGCGACCACGCCGAGCAGACCGACCGCCGCGCCACCTGCGGCGACCGCCGCACCGCCGGCACCCGCACCGCGCACCCGCGACAGCAGACCGCGCATCCGCCCCGGCTTCATGGCTTCCGCACGTCCGGCAGCACGCGCGAGGTCGTCGGGCGATGACGACCGCGGGCGCTCGGTAGGTGCGAGCTCTTCTCGCATGCGGGCTTCGACGAGCGTCCGCTGCTCGGGAGTCAACCGGGCGAAGGCTTCGCGGTGGATCTGCTCGACCCGCTGCGGATCTGCCGTCTGCAGCAGGTAGTCATAACGGGCGATGGCCGCCCGATCGGCATCGGTTGCCGTCTGCGAAGCGCGCGGAGCTCCCGGAGCAGGCGGCGCGTACGGATTCGAAGATGATGGTGCCGCACTCGTCGAACGCGCGCGCTCACCGGGCGAGGCGGGCGGCGCATACGGGTCTGCCGGCGCGGGCCGGCCCTGGCTCGACGGCTGCCCTGGGTCACCCTGCCCACGAACGGCGTCGACAGCGCCACGGAGCATGCCTCCCCAGTCGGTCGAGCGGGATCCGTCCTGCGCACGGGATCCGTCAGTCGAGTGACTGTTGCGCCCGGAGCCGGCGTTCTTCTCGAGCGCGTCGGATGCCATTCCGATCAGGCGGGAGAGCTTTCCCATGAGTGCGTCCCTTCGTGGTGCGGACCACCGCGATCCACGACGTCGGAACGACGGCAGGGTTCTCTCGGCAGCCCGCGATGCGGGTGCCAAGGTCTCCTCCACCCTCGCGGGCCAGCGGGCCGGAGCACGATCTCGTGCTCGTAATGACGACTTCGCTGCAGACGGGAGTACTCCCCTTGCTCCGACGACGCTACCGGCTGCACCTATGCGTCGCCTCGGAGTCTCCCTCGATGAAACGACGATCGGCCCCGGCGCAGTGCGCACAGGGCCGATCGTGGTTTTCGATCAGTCGACTACTTCGCCGCAACCTCGACGGGCTCGGCAGCCTTCTTCGCGGGAGCCTTCTTCGCAGCCGGCTTCTTCGCGGCAGGCTTCGCTGCTGCCTCGGTCGACGCTGCTGGAGCAGCCTTGGCCGTGGTCTTCTTCGCGGCCGGAGCAGCCTTCGCGACCGGCGCATCCTTCACGGCCGGAGCGGAGTCCGCTGCCGGAGCTGCGGGAGCGGCCGGACGCGGGCGCGCAGCGAACTCCTCGAAGACATAGCGCGGGTTCTGCACGGTCTCGAGGTTCACCAGGTCGCGTCCGAGCCACAGGTTGTTCCACCAGCCCCAGATGACGCGGAACTTGCGCTCCCACGTCGGCATCGCGAGGCCGTGGTATCCACGGTGCGCGACCCAGGCGACGAAGCCCTTGAGAGCGATCTTTCCGGACTGGAAGACACCGTTGTAGAGACCGAGACCGGCAACCGCTCCCATGTTCTTGTGGAAGTAGTCCTTCGGGAGCTCACCGCGCAGAACGGCGACGAGGTTCTTCGCGAGCAGCTTCGCCTGACGAACGGCGTGCTGGGCGTTCGGCACGCAGAAGCCGCCGACACCGCCACCCGAGAGATCGGGGACAGCGGACACGTCACCGGCTGCCCAGGCGCCCTCGACGAATGCCTCAGGCGTACCGACGCGCAGGTCGGCGCGGGTCTGGATGCGACCGCGTTCTTCGACCGGGAGGTCTCCGCCGCGCACGACGGTGGGGTTTGCCATGACACCGGCGGTCCACACGATGACGTCGGTCGGGATGACCTCGCCCGTGGAGAGCTCGACGTTGCCGTCGACCGCGCTGGTCAGCTGCGTGTCGAGGTGCACGTTGGCACCGCGCTTGGCGAGGTCCTTGAGCACCCACTCGCTCGTCTGCAGCGAGACCTCGGGCATGATGCGCCCCATCGCCTCGATGAGGTGGAAGTGCGTGTCCTCGAAGCTCAGCTGCGGGTACTTGCCCACCAGGGACGAGGCCAGCGAGCGCAGCTCGGCGAACACCTCGATGCCGGCGAAGCCACCGCCGACGACGACGACGGTCAGCAGACGGTCGCGCTCGGGGCCGGCCGGGAGGGCCGCGGCCTTGTCGAAGTTCGACATGACCTTGTCGCGGATCGCGACGGCCTCTTCGATCGTCTTCAGCCCGATCGCGTTGTCGGCGATGCCCGGGATCGGGAACGTGCGCGAGACCGCACCAGCGGTGACGACGATCTGGTCGTACGCGAACTCGTACGGCTCACCGACGGGCGGCGTGATCGTTGCGACCTTCTGCGCGTGGTTGATGTTCGTCACCTTGGCGGTGAGGACGTTGGTGTGCTTGAGGTGACGGCGGTGCGCGACCACCGAGTGCCGGGCTTCGATGGAGCCTGCGGCGACCTCGGGGAGGAACGGCTGGTACGTCATGTACGGCAGCGGGTCGACCATGGTCACGTCGGCCTCACCCTTGCGCAGGTGCTTCTCGAGCTTCCACGCAGTGTAGAAACCTGCGTACCCTCCACCGACGATCAGAATCTTGGGCACAGTGCTGTTCTGAGGCACAGAAGAACTACTCCTCGGAGTCGGGGGTTTGGCGTACGGAAATGCGCGCCGATCGGATGCGCCGGGCAGCTGCGGTGACGCCAAGCGCTACCAGGATACCAGGGACGGTGAGCGCAATGAGCGGCAGGGTACCGTAGCGCAGTGAATCCGCGCTGGGAAGCAACGGTGAACCGGCTTCGGTCGGCGCGTCGGCCGCCGGGAGAGGGGCGACCGCCACCGGTGTGACAGGCGCTTCAGGCTGCGGTTCCGTGGCGGCTCGACGGAAGACGCGGATCCACTCGGCCAGGTCTCCCATGGGGTTCTCATTCACCGGAGCGATGTTCGCAGAGATCGCCGCCGCGGCATCCACGAGCCCGTAGCCGTAGAGCGGATCCTGTGGCTTCGCCGCATCCGGAACCGGGATCGCGGTCTTGATGATGCGGTTGATGACATCGATCGCTTTGATATCGGGGTGCGCTGAGCGGATCAGAGCAGCGACACCGGCGACGATGGGGGCGGCACCACTGGTGCCTCGCCACGGCACGACGGAACCGTCGGCAGAGACCCCGATGAGGCCCTCGCTGGGCGCGGAGATCCCGATCGTGATGCCCTGGGTCGAAGCCTCGATGCTCGCCGTTCCGGTCTGGTCGACGCCGCCGACGGTGAGCACGCCGGGAATCGTCGCGGGAGCCCCGATGATGTTCGTGCCGCTCCCCCGGTTCCCGGCAGCGACCACGACCACCACGTCATGCTCGAACGCATAGAGGAACGCATCGTCCCAGCTCTCGTCCCAGTCGAGGGTGTTCGTGGTGAAGGAGAGATTGATGATGTCGGCGCCGTTGTCGACAGCCCATCGCATGCCCTTCGCGACCTGCTCGGTGAAAGGCACAGCGGCAGCAGCGCCGAATCCCACCGAGATCGAGAGCAGGTTGGCTTCCGGCGCGACACCGATCATGCCGGTGCCGTCCGGTGCACCGCGTCCGGCCGCGAGCGAGGCCACCCAGGAACCATGGTTTCCGTCGACCGCGCCCAGCGGCGTGCGACCGTCGGGCGTACCGGCCCCCGACACGTCGGTGCCTCCGACCACCGCCTCGCCGAAGACCGCAGGCACCTTGCCGATGCCCGTATCGATCACTGCGATCGTCACACCCTTGCCACGGGTCGTCTGCCACGCCTCACGGATTCTCGCGCCGTCGAGCCAGTACTCCGAAGCCCGCACGGGATCAGCCGGATCATCAGGGATCGGCGGCGGCGTCGCAGTGGCGCCGATGAGCAGCACAGTCGCCGCGACCACCACGATGGCGGCAGCGCTGCGCAGCGTCCGGCGGACGGTCATACCGAGGACGCCGCCACTTCGCGGGTGGCTGCGCCGGGGTCTTCGCAACGGCAGATCGAGGGCGACCACGAGGAGCGCGCGAGCGCGGCATCACCGATGGGATTGACCCCTGGACCGGCCGCCAGGGCGTGACCTGCGAGCGCGTGCAGGCACTTCACGCGCGTAGGCATGCCACCGGCGGAGATGCCATCGATCTCGGAGACCTCTCCGAACTGCGCACGATCGGCGAGGTACGCCTCATGGGCTGAGAGGTAGGCGGCTGCCACCTCCTCATCGTCGACGAGGAGGGCGGCGAGCTCCGGCATCACCTGAGTGGCCTCGAGGGTCGACATCGCCGCCGTCGCTGCGGGGTGCGTGAGGTAGTAGAACGTCGGGAACGGTGTGCCGTCAGGCAGCCGTGGCGTGGTCGCGACGACAGTCGGGTTGCCGCAGGCGCAACGGGCCGCGATGCCCACCACACCGCGGGCGGAACGACCGAGCTGGGCCGATACGACGGCGAGCTCGGCGGGAGTGGGTGCAGGGAACGGCGGCGTGGTCACCCCACCAGCGTAGGGGAGCCGCCAGGGAAGATGCTCGGAGCCGATTCTCAGGGAGCGACGGCTGCCGTGTCGCTGAGGCCCGTCGCGACGAGGGTGCGCAGCAGCTGCGGCATCCAGTCCGCCGGCTTCTCCTCGAGCGTGTCGCTCACCGGCTCCTGCTCACGAGGCAGAGCTGCCGGGTCGAGATCGTTGTCGATCAGGTAGACGACCTCGCCGGGCTTGACGTAGTAGAGACGTTCGCGGGCTTGGGTCGTGATGTACGCGGGGTCGTTCCAGCGTTCGCGCTCGGAGACGAGCGCCGCGATCTGGTCTTCGCTCACCTGCACCGAGGCCTCGAGAGCGGCGATCTTCTGACGCTGGTCGATGAAGGTGCCGAGCGTCGGCACGAGCACCCAGGCTCCCAGGACCACCAGCGAGAGCATGATGACGGAGAACGCTGAGAGTCGGATGCCGGAGGCCCACTCGCGGACGTCGACGCGCGGCGCCTCGCCACGGGTCGTGGCCGAGGCCTTCGTCGTCGAGACGGGCGCGGACGCCTTCTTCGATTTCGCGGTCGTCCTCCCCGACGGTCGTGCAGCCTTCGGCGCGGGAGACGGCGAAGGAGGAGCCGGTCGTCGTGCCACGGCTCCCCCTTCGTCGTGCCGCTTCAGCGGCGGTGTTCACCGCCGTATCGGCGGCTTGTTCGATGTTTCGTTGCGCTCAGCGCTGCGAGCGCGGGAACGCCGAGCGACCGGCGAAGACCGCGGCATCGCCGAGCTCTTCCTCGATGCGCAGGAGCTGGTTGTACTTGGCGACACGCTCGCTGCGAGCAGGAGCGCCCGCCTTGATCTGGCCGGCGTTGGTCGCGACGACCAGGTCGGCGATCGTGGTGTCTTCGGTCTCACCCGAGCGGTGCGAGAGCATCGCCGTGTAGCCGGAGCGCTGCGCCAGGCTGACCGCGTCGAACGTCTCGGTGAGCGTGCCGATCTGGTTGACCTTCACCAGCAGCGAGTTCGCGACACCGCGCTTGATGCCGTCGGCCAGACGTGCCGGGTTGGTGACGAACAGGTCGTCGCCGACCAGCTGCACCTTGGAGCCCAGGGCGTCGGTGAGGTGCTTCCAGTTGTCCCAGTCGTCTTCGGCCAGCGCGTCTTCGATCGTGACGATCGGGAAGTCGTTGACGAGTCCGACGTAGTACTCGGTGAGAGCCGCGGCGTCCCAGTCCTTGTTGTCCAGGCGGTAGACGCCGTCCTTGAAGAACTCGGTCGCTGCGACGTCGAGGCCGAGCGCGATGTCGGTGCCGGGCGTGAAGCCCGCCTTCTCGATCGCCTTGACCAGGAAGTCGAGGCCCTCGCGGTTGCTGGGCAGGTCGGGGGCGAAGCCGCCCTCGTCGCCGAGGCCGGTCGCGTAGCCGGCGGCCTTGAGCTCTGCACGCAGCACGTGGTAGGTCTCGACACCCCAGCGGAGCGCCTCGGAGTAGGTCTCCGCACCGATCGGGGCGAGGAAGAACTCCTGCATGTCGATGCCGTTGTCGGCGTGCTCGCCGCCGTTGATGACGTTGAACAGCGGAACGGGCAGCACGTGCGCGTTCGGGCCACCCAGGTAGCGGAACAGCGGGAGGTCGGCCGAGTCGGCTGCGGCCTTGGCCACTGCGAGGCTCACGCCGAGGATGGCGTTGGCGCCGACGCGCTTCTTGTTCTCGGTGCCGTCGACCTCGATCAGGATCTCGTCGACGATGCGCTGCTCGCTCGCCTCGACACCCTCGATGGCGGGTCCCAGCTCGTCGATGATGGCCTCGACGGCCTTGAGCACACCCTTGCCGCCGTAGCGGCTCTTGTCTCCGTCGCGCAGCTCGTACGCCTCGAACGCGCCCGTGGATGCGCCGGACGGAACGGCCGCCCGCTGCACGATGCCGTCGTCGAGGAGGACCTCCACCTCAACGGTCGGATTTCCGCGCGAGTCGAGAATCTCGCGTGCGCCTACAGCCTCGATCAGTGCCACTGATGTGCTCCTTGCTCAGGGGGAAAACGTTGTGTGGAGCGTCGTCGATCCGCGCCCAGTCTAGCCCGGCCTCCCGACACACTCAGGGACTCGCCTGACAGGTACGGACCGCGGTCCCTGACCCCGCCGACGTCAGACGACCACGGCGATCGCGAAGCCGTCCCAGCCCTTCGCGCCAACGGTCTGCAGGGCCGTGGCGTCGAAGCGCGGGTCCTCCCCCAGCATCCGGAGTCCCTCTCGGGTGCCGATCACCTTGGGATCGTCGGAATCGTCGCGGACGATCTCGCCCTCGCGCCCGATGTTGTCGAGCACGATCACAGTGCCGGGATGACCGAGCTTCGCCGCCCAGTCGAGGTAGATCGTGTTCGACTCCTTGTCGGCGTCGATGAACACCAGGTCGAATCCGCCGACCAGCGTCGGAAGCACGTCCGCTCCCCTGCCCACCCGGATGTCGACGCGGTCTCCGACGCCCGCGGCGTCGATGCTGGCGCGGGCGACCGCCGCGTTGTCGGACTCCGCCTCGATCGTCACGACCCGCCCCTCGGAGCCGACGGCCCTGGCGAGCCAGATCGTGGAGTAGCCGCCGAGGGTGCCGATCTCGAGCACCCGACGCGCGCCGCTGATCCGGACGAGCAGATTCAGCAGCTTGCCGGCGACCGGCGCGACCTCGATCTCGGGCAGACCCGCGGCTCGCTGCGCGGTGAGCGCCGCCTCCAACTCCGCGTCGGGACCGACGAGCGTCTCGGAGAGGAAGGAGTCTGCTTCGGACCAGGCGGCGGGGGTGGATTCCATGGCTTCAGCCAACCCCCGCCGCCGCCGCCAGTCAAGACCGCGGGGCGGAGAGCAGACGGCCCGGGGCGTCGGCGAGCTCGGGCTGCTGCCGGAACTGACCGGTCAGCACGAGCACGATCACGACGAGGGCGGCCACGATCCATCCTGCGACCCCCAGGGGTCCGGCGAGAGCGAGATCCGGCTGTGCAGCGGCGAAGATCACGATCATGCCCGCAGCCGCGTTCAGCGAGCCGTGCGCGATGACCGCGGGCCACACCGATGCCGACCGCAGTCGCAGCCAGCCGAGCAGAACGCCCCAGGCCACACACCCACCGATCATGAACAACACGCCGGTGATGTCGGTGCGCCCGAAGTTGTAGCCGAGCAGGATGATCGGGCTGTGCCACGCGCCCCAGATCACACCGCTGAGGATCAGCGCGGGCCAGGTTCCGAGCGGACGCAGCGCCGGGAGCAACCACCCACGCCAGCCGAGCTCCTCACCGAATGCGAAGAGGCTGTTGAACAGTCCACCGACGGGAATCATCGCGAGCTGGGCGAACACGATGATCTGGACGGGAGGAAGCGGAGTGCCGGCGGGCACGGCCTTCTCGAGTTCGGCGGCGAAGGCCGCGAACGTCAGATCGAGCTGTACGAAGCCGAGCGCGGCCGAGAGCAGGACGCCGAGGCCCACCAGCAGCGGCGGAACGAGCCAGCCCGCGACCATGAGCCAGATCACGCGCTTCGCTGGGCGCAGCGGCCACAGTCCGAGGAAGCGGGCACGCTGCCCGGATGCGGGGACGCGCATCACGAACGTCACGACGAGGGCTGCCACCGCGGGTGTGAACATCATCACCGGCAGCAGGAAGACCGACATCGGCTCGGCGAGACCGTCGCCCAGCCACAGCGGCAGGGCCACCAGCCAGGCGAGGGCGAAGGAGACCGCCACGAAGACGATAACCGCGGTCCACGGTACGCGGCGCGCGTGCAGGGTCTGGTCGTTCATGAGGTCGCCTTTCCGGAGTCGGTCGAGGGGGTGCCCGGTGTTCGCGAGCGGTCGACATAGGCCTGCAGCAGCGCTGCGGCTTCTTCCGCACCGTCGATCGTCACGATGAAAGGCCGCCGTCCCTGACGGGAGACCTCGATCGCGGAGCCGCGGCGCATGACGATGCCCGTGCGCCCGTCGACGGCGATGCGCCATCCCCAGCCGCCGAACTCGCCGAACGGAGAGATCTCGACAGCACGTGCCGATTCCACCTCGTCGAGCGGAATCCGGATGCGCGGCCAACCCAGCAGGGGCCGAGCAGAGAATCCCTCAGGGGTGATCGTGACGCGGAAGGAGGCGGTCGCTGCGAGGGCGACGCCAACGACGACCACGACCAGCGCGACGATCCATCCGCCCTCGACGCCGGCGACGAGCATGTACGCGGCGAGCGCGACGAGACCGAGGAGCACGAACAGCAGGAAGGCGAGCGCGCCGCGCGGCATCGTCGTCGTCGCGACCCACACGACACGTTCACCCTTCGCGACGTGCACCGAGTATCGAGGCTCGAGCGTGCGTCCTTGCTCCGGTCGCACGCGGGGCTGCACCGCCCAGACGATGCCGCCGACCGCAACGAGTCCGGCGAAGGACAGGGCCATGACCCCTCCGATCCCCGGCGCATCGGATATGTCGGTCAGATCGCGCTGGATCGCGAGAGAGCCGAGGCTCATGACGGCGGCGAAGACGGACATGCCGGCGGCGAGCGCGCCCATCAGTCGGGCCGCGCCGCCCCAGTGCGCACCGACCGAGGCGAGCGTCACGATCGCCATCAGCACGGGCAGTCCGAGTCCGACCCCGATGAGGAGCCAGAGATACGTGGAGGGTGGTCCGAAGCCATCGGCGCCACTCACACCCCAGTGGGTCGCGACCTGCTGCGGCAGCGTGGGCAGCCAGGTGAGGAGGACCACGACAGCGATGGCGGTGATCACGATCGGCACGATCACCGCAACGAGGAAGAAGGTCAGCCGCGCGCGCCTCAGCAGCTGCGGAGGGGTGCGGGTGAGGTCGTGGGTGGTCATGGCGAGTCCTCCTCGCGGGTCTCGGAGCGGGTCGGTTCGGTTCGGTCGTCGCGGTGCGACTGGATGATGCCGGCGAGCGTGTCGGCGGAGACGCCGAGGGCGGCCGCGCGTCGCACCAGCCCATCGATATCGTGCGCGAGCTCGGCGAGGGGCGCTGCCGAGGCCGCGATGACCGCTCCCCTGCCGCGTCGAAGATCCACGAGGCCCTCGTCGCGCAGCCGCTGGTAGGCGTGCAGGACGGTGTGCTGGTTGATGTCCAGCGCTTCGGCGACATCGCGTGCCGCGGGAAGCCGGTCACCGGGGGCGAGAACCCCGGCGAGGATGTCGGAGCGAATGGAAGCCGCCACCTGGTCGTACAGAGCGCGGGGGCTGTCGGGATCGACACGGATGAGCATCCGACCCTCCTCTCGTGGTATCGCTACTTATTCTATGCGAACTATAACAACTGTGCCAACCCTCCAGACGTCTTTGTCGCTCTCGGCTCGTTCCTCCACACTGGCGTGATGCGCATCACTCCCCGCCGTCTCGCGATCGGCATGAGCCTGTGGATCCCCAACCTCTTCAGCGGCATCCGCATCCGCCGCTTCAGTGAGGATTGGACCCACGCCACGGTCGAGCTCCACGTGAACGTCTTCACCCGCAACTACGTCAAGACCGCGTTCGGCGGTTCGATGTCGGCGATGACCGACCCGTACTTCTTCATGCTCGTGATGCACCAGCTCGGACGCGACCACGTCGTGTGGGACACCCGCGGCGAGATCGAGTTCCTCAAGCCCGGCCGTGGCGTGCTCACTGCCGAGTTCGAGGTGTCGAAGGAGAAGGCCGAGGAGATCCGCGAGCGCGCACGCGGCGGAGCCAAAGTGCTCGAGTGGTTCGAGACGGTCATCACCGACCGGGACGGCGACGTCGTCGCGAAGGTACGCCGCGAGGTCTACATCCGGGAGAAGAAGCGGGTCACGGCCTCGCGGGGTTGATCGAGGGCTGTGGAGGTGTTGGCGGGGCCGTCGTCAGAACTTGCCGCCCGGATAGACGCCCTCCGGCAACGTGAAGCAGACCGAACCCGACGCGATACGGATCGTGTGCGGCTCTCCCTCGCTGAAGATGTAGTTCTCCACCGAACCAGGCAGCGTCAATTGCACGCTGTACGTGTCAGTGACATCGACCCAGGATTCGACGGAGAACCGGCCTTCATCTCTCACATCTGATTCCAACTGCTTCACCACCGCAGTCGTATCAGCTTCCGGGACGAGCACCACCGTCGTCGAGCCCTTCCACCGGTGCCGTTCTTCGTCACAGGAGAACAGCGTTCCGTCCGGCTTCTGCTCGATGCTGGCGACGACGTCCTCAGGAATCAATGACGCGAGCTCCAACTCCGCTGCTTGCGCCTCAGCCTTAGCCTCTTCCAGCGTCACGTTACTCTCCTCGTTTGTTCGGTCAGGTGCGGGTGCACAGCCCGATAACGCGAAGACACAGCTCAGACCCACGGCGATGAGGCCCCATCGCGCCCTCATTCTCCAGCCACCAGATTCAGCATCGCATTCAGCGCCTTGTCGTTTGCCGTTGTGTTGGTGGCGATCAGATTGTGATTGTCCATCAGCACGCCAATGTCATCGACCGGGAAGTACACCACTGGGTACCCGCTGGCCGCCACGGCTTCGGCCTCTGCGGCGGACTCTGCCAGTTCGTCATCATGCGGCCCTTCGTAGTATTCGCCGTGCTCGAAAGCCGGGTGATCCCGTGGATTGTTCCTGTCCCACACGATCCCGAGCCCCTGCCCGGATTGCAGGATGTCGTTGTAGGAGAGGTCGGTGTACGTCGTGTCCTGCCCAGGGTTCCACGCTTCGGGCATCCCTGCCCCCGAGAGCGAGATCACCTTGTCGTAGTCTGCCCCAGCGACCTCGGAGCTCGTGACGTTCGACAGCCCCCAGCTATGTCCGAGAGCATCCTGCTCCGCCGCCCCGAGGAGCGGGTCCGCGCGCATGCCCGCCTCGAACCGCGCGAGCTGTCGCCCTGCCGCGAGCGCGCGATCCTCATCGTTCGCCTCGCCGATGCGGAACATGTCGATACCGCCGACGTCGGTGTTCTCACCCGGGAACGGCCCGTCCTTGTAGACGAACGCGACCGTGCCGGGCACCTGGTCCGCGAGGTACCCAGCGATCTGCTGCGCGCCACCCCGGTAGAAATCCCCGAGACTCGTGAAGGTTCCGGGCACATACGTGATCGCCTTCTCCGTCTCGGGCGAGGGGGTTCCGATCATCTCGACGATCCGCGAGGAATCGCGATCGTAGAGGTAGAGCTGCACGGGAGCATCATCGCTCAGCACCTGCTTCAGGTAGGCGATCTCGCTGCGCAGGAAGGCCGCGCGTTCATCCGAGATCCCTTCGACGGCGAGGTCCGCTTCGGCCTCCGCGATCCAGTCGGGCGCGTTCAAGCGGTTTGCAGCCACGCGAACGAGCGCGGGAATCCCGTCCATCGCGCCCACGATCTCGGGGTGCGCATTGATCACCTCGTCTTGCAACTCCGGCCGCGAAAGCCACAGGAGCAGCACGTCCTCCGGGGTGTCGGCGGACAGGAGCGCATCGAGGAAGTCCCGCGCCTCGAGGGTCACCGGCACGCTCTCCGACGGGACCAATGCCCGCACCGCGGCGTCGTAGGCCTCTTCCCAGGCCCCGAAGTGTCGTTCGTACTCGCCCCAGAGCTCGTTCAGCTCTTCCTCGGCTCGATCGCGCGCTCCGATCTGTGCCGTCGCCTCGTCTTCAGCCTTCTCCAGGGCTGCGGGGTCGTCGAGCCTCGACGCGGCCAGCGCACCGCGCCCGGCACTGTCAGCGGCCCTTCCCAGCGTTTCGTGCTGGGCGTGCGCACTCTCGATCTCCTCGATCAGCGCGTTCGCCTTCTGGGCGTGCGCGTCGTGCGCCTGCGCGTACGCCGTCAGGGCTTCGGCGAGCGTCTGCGCGAGCGCGACGTCCGGGCCGATCACCGACAGGATCGCCGCAGCGTCCCCGCGGGCGCCGGAGACGGCCTTTCCCACCCCGGCGCACTCCGTCGTCCGCGCGGCCGCTCCGCGAAGCGCGCTGAGGTGCTCGGCGACGACCTCGAACTGATCCACCCACCGCGACATCGTCCCTACGTCGCCGGTGATCTTCTCCAGCGGGTATCCGCGGTTCGGAGAAGCAAGGCTCACGGCTGTTCCTCACCCATGAGCTCGACATCGAGGTCGGAGTACCGATCCGTGATGTTGGACAGGGTGGTCCGCAGGGCGGCGCTCGCCTCCTGATGCGCGAGCGTGGCCTCACGGAGCACATCGACCTGCCTGTCGACCGCGGTCTTCAGCGTGTAGCGGCCGATCGGAGCATCGACTCCGGCATCACCGCCGACGAGATTCGATGCATCCGTCTGCAGGACGAACGCGGCATCGGCGAGATCTGACGCCGACGACTGCAATTCGTCATAGAACACCTGTACTTCCGACATGAAGACACCCCCCGGTATCCATCTGGATCATCCTTCCCTCATGGTTTCACCACACGAGGTCAGGCGTGGAAGCGAGCATAGGCGACGGCCGAACGACGCTTCGTCACCCTGGCGCGAGCGTCGACGACCTCGCGATCAGGGTCGGGGCGAGTCGCACGGTGTCGTGTGCGGTCGATGCGCCCGACACCAGTCCGAGGACGAGTTCGAGGGCCGTGCGCCCGCTCTCCTCGAACGGCTGCCGCACGGTCGTGAGGTCGAGCGCTGCGGCGACCTCACCGTCGTCGTAGCCGACGACCGCGAGCGGGGCAGTGCCAGGATCCGCGCGGAGCGCCGACATCACCGCGGCGGCGAACTGGTCATGGTTCGCGACGATCGCCGTCGCACCTGCAGCTCGGGCTGCGGCGATGACCCGACCATCGACCGAAGCGGGATCAGCGACCGCCAGATCCGTCATCGCCACGTGCTGCGTCAGCCCGTCGATGCGGAGCATCCCCGCCGACACGTATGCCGGCGAGCGCTGCGGCTCATGCACGAACAGGACCCGGCGATGGCCGAGTCCTGCGAGATGGCCGCCGATCTGCGACCCGCCGTCGCGGTCGTCGACGAGGACGACCGGACCGCCCGCATCGGACCGTGTCGGCACCACGTCGACATAGACGACCGGGATGCGCGCCGCTCTGCTCGCTCTGCGCGCCGCACCGCCGAGCGGAACCCCCATCACCACGAGGCCGGTGGCATCCGTGCGAGTGGGCAGCACATCGAGCAGCGGCTCATCCGCCGCGGCCGCGGAATCGAGGTCGTAGGGGATGATGTCGACTGCCGCGTCCCTCGCTCGACGGAGCATGCCGGACAGGCGGCGCAGATACGACGGGTAGGTCGTGAACGGTGCGGCGACCGCGATGCGCGCGGCCCCCACGCGCCGCCCCTGTGTCATCCGATACCCGAGCGCGGTGGCCGCGGCGACGATGCGTTCGCGGGTCTCGGGGCGCACCCGGTGCGGCGCGCTGACCGCCAGTGACACGGTGGAGATGCTCACTCCGGCGCGCTCCGCGACGTCGTAGATGGTGACCCGTCCCGGTCGTGCACGCATGATCGGACTTCCTTCTTCATCGAAGTTCTTCGATTGTCCAGACTAGGGCGGAACTCGCACTGTGGGAATTCACCGGTGCGGAACCCATCGAAGGAGATGCCCGATGCCGACACCACGGTCCCGATTCCGGCGCCCGGCCCTCGACAGCGCGGTCGCAGCGTGGGAGGAGCGGGTCGCACCGTTGCTCGCCCCGGAACCCGCCGACCCCGCAGGGCGCCGCCGGGTCGCGGCTGAGAACGACGACGCGGTGAGCGCCGCGCTCGGGATCACTCCGCTCCCCACTGCCACCGAAGAGCAGATCGTTGCGGTCGACGGGCACCCCGACGTGCGCGTCCGCGTGTACTGGCCCAGCGAGGAGCGCACGCCACCAGGGTCGGGTCTCCCCGTGCTGGTGTACTTCTACGGCGGCGGATTCACGATCGCCGGGATCGACTGGGTCTCGTGGGACGCCCGGTTCCGAGCCAGGGCACGGGACGCGGGAATCGTGATCGTCGCGGCCGACTACGCCCACGCGCCGGAGGAGCGCTTCCCGACCCAGCCGGAGCAGTGCTGGTCGGCGTTCGAATGGGCACACGACCACGCTGAGGAGCTGGGGGCTTCGCGAGATCGGATGGCCGTGGGGGGAGCCTCGTCGGGAGGTGACCTCGCCGCCGCCGTGACACTCATGAACCGCGATCGGTCCGCGCATCCGATCGCCCTGCAACTGCTGGAGAACCCCGCACTGGACTTGACGATGGGGCACGCCGACATGAGCGGGATCGATGCCCGCATGCCAGGAGTCATCGTGCGCGCGGTCGGCCGGAACCTGGTGCGGCAGTACGTCGGGGACGACTCCGCGGCTGCGCGCGGACCGTATGCCTCACCGTTGCTGGCCGCGACCCACGAAGGCCTTCCGCCCGCGGTGATCCTCACCTCCGAGCTCGACCCCCTGCGCGGTGACGGAGAAGCCTACGCACGGGCGCTCTCCGCCGCGGGGGTGCCGGTGACGGCGATGCGCTTTATCGGACAGACACACGGATCGCTCGGTTCGACCGGATACGTGCCAGCGGCCGATACCGCACATCGCCTCGTCGTCTCCGAGCTGCGCACGCTTCACGAAGGAGCCGGGGCGTGAGCGATCACGAGCAGAGCAGACCGCCGTTGAGTCCGGAGATCCGGGAGTGGATCCAGCGCATCCGGGAGCTCTCCGCGACACTTCCCGACCTCGAGTCGCGCGACATGGGAGTGCGCCGCCGCGCGCAACGGGAATTGAGCGACCTCCTGGCCGTCGAGTTCACCGCACCGGTTCCTGCGGGTGTGGAGATCGACGACCTCATGGTCGCCGGTGGGGCGGGCCCGCTGCGTGCGCGTCGATATCGACCCGCCGCCGCGACCGGCGCGCTGCCGACGATGCTGTGGCTGCACGGAGGGGGTTGGACCGGCGGCACGATCGACGAGCTCCTCAACGACCGCCTCTGCGCGGATCGCGCCTTGCGCTCCGGGGTGCAGATCGTCGCGCTCGAGTACCGGCTGGCGCCCGAGCATCCGTTCCCTGCTCCGGTCGACGACGCCGTGGCCGCAGTGGCGAGCCTGCGCGAGCGCGCCGACGAGCTCGCGGTCGATGCGGACCGGCTGGGGATCGGCGGCAACTCCGCCGGTGCGACGATCGCCGCGACGACGGCACTGCGCCAGCGGGATGCCGGAGCACCGCTGCATCACCAGACGCTCGAGGTGCTACCCGCGGCGCTGCGCCTCTTCGGCTCATCGATGCACCGATACCTCGGCGCCGCGGAGAGGGAGGGTGTCGAGCACCTCGCCGACCTCTACCGTGCCGGAGCGCCCCTCACCGATGCCTCTCCGCTGGACGCGCCGGATCACCGAGGACTCGCTCCCGCACTGATCCTCGCCGCCGAGTTCGATCCCCTCCGGGACGGTGCCACCGCCTATGCCGATGCGCTGCGGGTGGCGGGAGTGCCCGTCGTGCTGTGCATCGGCCCCGGCCACGATCATGCCTCCCCCGGACTCACCGGTCGTTGGCAGGGCGCACGGGAATGGCGTGACGTCTTCGTCTCGGAGCTCGCCGACGCCTACCGCACGACCAGCCACCCGAACGCCGACCCGGTGACGACCGCCGGCGCGCACCCGTGACCAGCCCGAACCCCGACCGAGACTCGGAGACGATGATGTCCACCCACGCAGTCGATCCTGTTTTCCCCGCCGACCCCGCTCCCCCGCTCACCGCCGACGCGATCCCCGGCCAGCGCCAGACCCGCTGGTTCTGGATCGCCTTCGTGCTCGCCTGGCTCGGATCCGGCATCGCTCAGGGCGTCGCCAGCGTCGCGATTCCCCAACTCCTCAAGGAGTGGGATCCCGATCAGGCGACAGGCAACCTGAGCATCATCCTCACGCTCGGCGGCGCGGCCATCCTCATCACGACGCCGATCTTCGGCCGGCTCAGTGACCGCTCGATGTCGAAGCTCGGCATCCGCCGCCCCTGGATCCTCTCCGGCTCGCTGATCGCCCTGGCCGGATACGGGGTGCAGGCCACCGCCCCTTCCCTCCTCGTGCTGGGCATCGGCACGATCCTGGTCCTCGTGGGCTGGGGCGCGGTGTCGATGACCGTCCACACTCTGTTCGCCGACCAGATCCGCCGCAGCATCCGCGCCATCATGTCGGCCGTCACCGGCGCCGCCACCGCGATCGGGATCCTCGGCGGCGTCTCCCTCGCCGGCATCGTCGCCCCGACCGGCCAGGTCGGGATGTTCCTGATCCCGGGCGGGCTCTCCGTGCTCCTGGCGATCACACTCTTCTTCACGCTGAAGGACATCCGTCGCCGGGAACCCGCGGCGCCGATGGACTGGAGCGGCGTCCTGGCCACGTTCTGGCTGAGCCCGCGCCGCTACCCCGACTTCGCCTGGGCGTGGGTATGCCGGTTCTTCATGACCGCGTCGATCGTGTCGGTCACGAGCTACCTCTACCTGACCATCTCGGGCCGTTTCGACATCGACGACCCGACCGAGATCGCCGCGGTGCAGACCCAGGCGACAGCGGCCTTCACCCTGATGAACCTGGTGATGGCGTTCGTGTTCGGGGTGATCTCCGATCGCACCGGCCGTCGCAAGCCGAGCGTCATCATCGGCGCGCTCGCGAGCGCGGGAGGCCTGGTGCTGGCGATCTCGTTCGGCGACATCGCGTTCTTCCTCGTCGGGATCGCGATCGTCGGAGCCGGGCAAGGCGCCTACATCGCCGCCGACGTCGCTCTGATGACAGAGTGCCTCCCCTCCGTCGACGATGCCGGCAAGGACCTCGGCATCGTGGCACTCGCGTATCTGCTGCCGGGCATCCTCGTGCCCGTTTTCGGATTCTTCGCCACCCGCATAGGCTCGCCGACAGGTGAGAACTTCGCGGCCCTCTACATAGGCGCGGTCGTGATGGCCGTGATCGCCGCATTCGCGGTCACCAGAGTGAAGGGCGTGCGATGACCGATGCTCCCCGCCTCAGCGGTGCAGCCCGCCGCGAGCACCGGCGCCTGACCCGAGCCTCCGACATGCCGCCGCGGACGCACCGGAACGTCACGCGCACGGCCGACATCCGGGTCGCCGCAGACGACGGCGCCACCCTCCTCACCGACCACTGGCATGCGGAAGGATCCGGCGGGCACACCGTGCTGATCCGGACCCCGTACGGACGTGACGGGATCGCCGGAGTGGCGCTGTTCCTCGCCGAACGCGGGCACCACGTGGTGGTGCAGAGCTGCCGCGGCACGTTCGGGTCGACCGGCGCATTCGACCCGCTGCACGACGAGGTCGCCGACGGACAGGCGACGATGCGGTGGCTGCGCGCGCAGCCGTGGGCGACGGGGCGCGTGCACTCCTGGGGCGGAAGCTACTTCGGCGTGACCCAATGGGCCTACTGTGACGGCGACGAGCGCCCCGACGCCATGGGCATCGCGATCTCCGCGCGAAACTTCGATGACGCGATCCTGTACCCGGGCGGCGGATTCTCGATCGACACCCCGCTCACGTGGGCCTACGCGCTCGACATTCAAGAGCGGTCGCTGCCGTCGAAGGCGTGGGCGCTGCTGCGCGCCCGCGGCGGGTTCCGTCGGGGCGCGCTCGCGGTACCGCCCGCGGATGCTGTGCGTCTGGCACGCGGCGCCGACCCTCAGTTCTTCCGCGACTGGGTCGAGCACAGCGACAAGGGCGACCCCTGGTGGGAGCCCCTGCACTTCGCACAGGAGGTCGACACCATCCCGCCCGTCACCCTGGTCGCAGGATGGCAGGACCTGTTCCTGGTCGGTCAGCTCACGGACTACGCCGCCCTCCGCGACGCCGGCCGTCCGGTGCGCCTCATCATCGGCGACTGGGTGCACGGTGCCCCCGAGATCACGGTGATCGGCGTCCGCGAGGCGCTGAGGTCGTTCACCGGTGACGCGCCGACGGACGGCGCGCGGATCGACGTGACCGGAGGCGGTGGCTGGCGCGAGCTGGCGAGCTGGCCTCCGCCGCACACGGCGATGACCATGGAACTCACCGCCGACGGGCGATTGGACCCGACCGGCACCGAGACCCCCGCGGCCGACCTCACGTATCGCTACGACCCGGCGGATCCGACCCCGGATGCCGGTGGCCGCACCCTCAATCCGTTCTCCGCGGGGCGACGCAAGCAGAGCGCCCGTGAACGCCGGAACGACGTGCTCGTCTTCACCGGAGATCCGCTCCCGGAAGATCTCCTCGTGATCGGGGCGCCCGAGATCGCACTCTCGTTCGGGTCGTCGAACCCCCGCGCCGACCTGTTCGTGCGTCTCTGCGAAGTGGATGCCCGGGGCGTCTCCCGGGCGCTCACCGACGGGTACCGACGGCTCTCCTCCGACGCAGCCACCGACGGAACACACCCCGATGCCGGCCGGATCCGGCTCGAACTCGCCCCTCTGGCCCACCGCTTCGCCGCCGGGTCGCGGCTACGCGTGCAGGTCTCGTCCGGCGCGCATCCTCTGCATCTGCGCAATTCCGGGACCGACGATCCGGTGCGCGACCACTCGCGCCTGATCCCCAGCGACCAGATCGTGCGGGTCGGAGGGTCGCGGCCTGCCACCCTCACCCTGCCCGCACAGGTGTCCGTGCCGGCGCGGGAGAGGGCCGGGTCACCCGCCGTTCACCGTCGCGTGCCACGATGACGGGATGCCCCTCGCCCGTCGACTGACACTCGCAGACGCGGTCGCCATCGGCCTCGGCTCGATGATCGGCGCCGGTGTGTTCGCGGTGTGGGCTCCCGCGATCGGCGTCGCAGGGAGCGGCATCCTCATCGCCCTCGCGATCGCCGCCGTCGTCGCGTACTGCAACGCCACCTCCTCGGCGCAGCTCGCCGCCGCACACCCCGTCGCCGGTGGCACGTACGCCTACGCCCGCGCGGAGATCGGCCCCTGGTGGGGCTTCATCGCGGGATGGAGCTTCGTGATCGGCAAGATCGCGAGCTGCGCCGCGATGGCGATGACCTTCGCCGCGTATGCAGCACCGGCCGGCTGGCAGCTGCCCGTCGCCGTCTCGGCGGTCGTACTTCTCGCCGTCGTGAACTGCTTCGGCGTGACCCGCACCGCCCTGGTCACCCGCATCCTGGTGGTGTGCTCGCTGCTCGGACTCGCGATCGCGGTCGGCTTCGGACTGGGCGCAGCCCCCACGGCCTCGCCGACCCCCTTGCCGGATGCAACGGCCTACGGAGTGCTCCAGGGCGCAGGGCTGCTGTTCTTCGCGTTCGCCGGCTACGCACGCATCGCGACGATGGGCGAAGAGGTCGTCGACCCGGCGCGCACCATTCCGCGCGCCATCGTCATCGCCCTGGGCGGCGCGGTCGTCGTGTACACGCTGGTGGGGCTCGCCGTCGTGCTCGTGCTCGGCGCCGACGTGATCGGTTCGACGGCTCCGCTGGTCGACCTGCTCACGGCCGCCGGCGCATCGGCGTGGGCTCCGATCCTCCGCGTGGCCGCGGCTGCGGCGTCACTCGGCGCTCTGCTGGCGCTGCTGACGGGCATCGGCCGCACGACCCTGGCCATGGCTCGCGAGGGTGACGTGCCCCGATTCCTCGCGCAGATCGACCGTCGCCATCAGGTGCCGCAGCGTGCCGAGATCGCGATCGCCCTGATCGTCATCGCCATCGTGCTCCTCGCCGACCTGCGCGACGCCATCGGCTTCTCATCCTTCGGCGTGCTGCTCTACTACCTCATCGCGAACGCGGCCGCCTTCCGTCAGACGGGGCCCGCCCGCCGCTACCCGCGGGCATTGCAGGTGCTCGGAGCCGTGGGATGCCTGGTGCTGGTGAACACCCTGCCCGTGCTCGCCTCGCTGGTCGGCACCGCCGTGGTGCTGATCGGCATCGGATACCGGATGCTGCGGCTGCGGTTCACGCGGGTCTGACGCTCGCGCGGGTTGACGCTCGCCCGAGTCTGACGCGCGCGCGGGTCTGACCCGATCTCAGCCGCTCACCTCGGAGCGGTACGTGCGCGGCGCGATGCCGAGGACAGCCTGGAAGTCGCGCGTGAGGTGGGCATGATCCGCGTAGCCGAGTTCGGCGGCGATCGAGGCCAGGTCGGCCTCCGGCTCCTCACGCACCCGCTGCGCCGCCTCTTGCAGCCGCCTCCTCCGGATCATCGCTGCCGGCGACAGCCCGACGTGGCGGTGCGTCATCCGCTGCAGAGTACGCACCGAGACGGCCAGCCGCGTGGCTGCCTCTTCGGAAGTGAGCGCCGCGCCGTCACCCATCAGAACGTCCATGACAGCGTTGGCCTGGAGGGCGGACTCCCGGGCCCGTCCCACGCGCTTCTCGAGCCAGCCGGAGAAGGCAGCGACCGCCCGCTCTCGGTGCCGCTCACCCGAGCCCATCGCCGAGGCGACGGCATCACGGAGCTCGGTGATGCCGTCGTCGAGCACCCGCTCGCCGTCGACCAGCGAGGCGGGATCGTCGATCAGGGCAGCGACAGCAGCCGGACGCAGCAGTGCCCCGACCGCCCATCCGCTCCCTCGGAGGTCGCGGTGAGACATGCGCGTCGTCGCGCCCGACAGCGTCACAGCATCTCGATCGACGACGAGGTTGAGCGCCGGGTACGCGACGATCTCCTGCCGCGATGAGCGCCCCGGCTCGATCTCCCACTCCGGCATCCAGAACCACGCGACCAGCTCGGTGACCGCCGACGGCGCCGGCAGCCGGTGGAACTGCGGCAGGCGTGCGGGATACAGCACGCCACGGGTCGGGTTCACCATGCGCCCAGCGTAGGCTCCGGCTCCGACATCGCGAGGTTGTCGCGGATCTTCAAGCGACGGCCATCCCGCCCGGCCTAGCGTGGCGGCATGAGCAACGACGACAGCACGACAGACACCACGACCGACGCCCCGACGATCGGTGCGAACGGGACGTACACGACGAACGGCCGCCCGAACAGCGCCACCTCGCTCACCCCCTTCCTGGCGATCCCCGACGCGAAGCAGGCGATCGAGTTCTACCGCGACGTCTTCGGCGCCCGGGTCGTCGACGTGACCGAGTTCGGCGGAGTGGTCGCACACGCCGACCTCGATTTCGGGCTCGGCCTGCTCCAGCTCGGAGAGCCGAACCCCGAGTACCACCTCGTGCCCTCCCCCGCAGGCGACGACGACTGCTACTCGATGGGCCTGTACGTCGCCGACGTCGATGCGGTCGTCGAGAAGGCCGTCGCTGCGGGAGCCACCGTGCGCGAAGCCCCCGCGCCCTTCGTCTCGGGCGACCGATTCGCCAGCATCCGCGATCCGTTCGGGGTGCGCTGGTCGGTCATGACGCGTGTCGAGGACATCTCCGACGAGGAGAGCAGCCGTCGAGTCGCGGAATGGGCGGCGTCGTTCAGCGCTGCACCGGCCGACGGCGCGAGCTGAGCGACTGCTCCGCCGCACGGCACACCGCCGACAGCAGCGCTTCGGCCGTGCGGCGATAGCCCAGCGCACTCGGGTGGAAGCGGTCGAGACTGAACATCGCCTCCGGCTCGTCGAAGAACATCGGCCCCACCGCACGACGCAGATCGACCGGCTCGGCGCCCGCCTGTCGCGCCGTCTCATCCTGGATCTCGGCGAGACGGCGGGACAGGCTGGACGCGATCCGACGAAGCGGCTGCGGCACTGCGCGCAGCGCGCCGAGGTCGGGGCAGGTACCCACGACGACTTCGGCGCCCCGCTCCCGGAGCCTGCGGATCGTCTCGTGCAGATGCTGAGCGGACAGTGCCAGGGGCAGCCGGTGCGTCACATCGTTTCCGCCGACGATGATCACCGCCACGTGCGGCTGGTACTCCGCAGGCAGGGCGTCGAGCTGGCCCGGCAGATCGGGTGACTCCGCCCCGACCACGGCCGCCGTGCGCAGCCGCACCGGCCGATGCATCCGGCGTCCCGTCGCCTTCGCCAGACGACCGCCGAGCGTCTCCTTGCGGCGCTCGGCCCCGAGGCCTGCGGCGATCGAATCACCGAGCAGAAGCAGTTCGAGCGGCTCGCCGTCGAGAGCTCGCCGCCAGAGGCGATCCGCGTCGAGGGACTCCTCCCCCAGCGGCTTCCCGATCCGGCGCCGCGCGAGCGCGGCCTGCTTCACGAGCACGAGACGGACGCCACCGAGGAACGCGACGAGCGCCACCCCCACGAGGACCGGGATGCGGATGCGACTCACGCCCCGATTCCACCCCGTCACCGTGAACGCGGCGTGAACGCGGCGCGGCCGCTCCGCTCAGGTCAGCTCAGCTCAGCTCAGCGGCTTGAGCTCCAGTTCGCCGGTACCGGCGGAGACGGTCGCGAATGCCGTGTAGCCGTCGGCGGCCGAACGCTCGAGCAGCGCCTTGACGTTCTTGGTGCGTCGCTCGAGCCGCACCCTGGCGCCGCCCGCGATGAGCGCCGCCTTGTGCTGGACCAGCTGGTGCACCGGAACATCGGCATCGTGGATGAGCACGACCGCCTGTGCCCCGGTATCAGCCTCATCCGCGATCAGGTCGACCAGGCGCTCGAACCCGAGCGAGAAGCCCACGGCAGGAACCTGCTGCCCGAGGAAGCGGCCGATCATGCCGTCGTAGCGTCCGCCGCCCCCGAGGGAGTATCCGACGGAGGGGTGCGCGAGCTCGAAGATCGTGCCGGTGTAGTAGCCCATGCCGCGCACGAGGAACGGGTCGAAGACCAGCGGGATGTCGGACTGACCTCGCCCTGCGGCCACGGCCTCGCCGATGCCGACCAGGTGCTCGACGAGCTCAGCGGGAGCACCGTCGGGCAGCGCCTTGCGGATCTGCCGCTCACCGTACGGGTTGTACTCCATGGTCTGCGGGCGACGCAGGAAGGCCTCGAATGCGTCGGCGGCCGCAGCGGAAGCACTGCGCTCACGCAGCTCGGTCGCCACGCCCTCAGGCCCGATCTTGTCGAGCTTGTCGATCGTGATGAGCACGCCGGGGCGCTCCTCGGCGGTGAACCCGAAGCTGTCGAGCATCCAGTCCAGCACGCGGCGGTCGTTGATGCGCACGGTCGCGCCCTCGAGGCCCAGCGCGTCGACCGCATCGAGCGAGGCGACCATCAGCTCGGCCTCGGCGCGTGACGAGTCGTCGCCCATGATGTCGATGTCGCACTGCACGAACTGGCGGTAGCGGCCCTTCTGCGGGCGCTCGGCACGCCAGACCGGACCGATCTGGATCGAGCGGAAGACGGTGGGGAGCTGGCCGCGGTTGCTCGCGTAGAAGCGCGCGAGCGGCACGGTCAGGTCGTAGCGCAGGCCGAGGTCCGAGAGCGCAGCCGGGTCTTCGGCGGCAGCGCGGATCGCGTCGGCGTCGAGGCCACGGCGCAGGATGTTGTACGACAGCTTCTCGTTGTCGCCACCGATGCCGGCATGCAGGCGGTCGTATTCCTCGACGACCGGCGTCTCGATCTCGTCGAATCCATGCGCGCGATAGCGGTCGCGGATGACGGAGAGCACACGCTCACGGCGGGCCTTGTCGGCGGGGAGGATGTCGCGCATGCCGCGCGGCGGGTTCACGGTAGCCACGGTTCCATCTTCCCAGGTCTGCCGGCGCCGTCGTGCCGGGCGTCAGGATGCGGCTTCGGCAGCCCGAACGTCGTCTTCCAGAACGCGCAGCCGCTCACGCAACGCCCGCTCGGCGTCCCAGCCCTCGGCACGCGCGGTCGCGACGAGCGCGAGGAGCGCGTCGCCGAGTTCTGCTTCCGACGCAGGAGCGGGCGCCGGTTCGACCGTCACCCCGGCACCTGCAGCACGGCCCGCGAGCTTCTGTGCGAGCGCGAGCGCGGGCATCCCCCGCGGCACGCCGTCGAGCACACTGCGCCGGGTGCGCTTCTCCGCGGCCTTCGCGGCGTTCCAGTGCACCAGCACCTGCTCGGGTGTCTCGGCCACCTCGCCCGCGAACACATGCGGATGCCGGCGCACCATCTTCTCGGTGAGCGTCAACGCCACATCGTCGATGTCGAACGGATCGTCCGGGTCCTGCGCCGCGATCGCCGAGTGGAACAGCACCTGCCACAGCAGGTCGCCCAGCTCTTCTCGCAGGTCGTCACGAGTGCCGGTTTCGACGGCGTCGATCACCTCGTGCGACTCCTCGATCAGGTAGGGAACGAGGTCGCGATGCGTGATCTGCTGCGACCACACGCAGCGTTCTCTGACCGCGTGCATGGTGTCGGCGGCGATGCGGAGCGGATCGTCCGCCGACGTGCCGGGCTCGGGCTGAGAGCTCACGCTTCCTCCTTGAATGGGCGGGGAACCGGACGGACCGCTCACGACGACGCGGATGCGACCCGACGGTACCAGCGCGCACGGAGCGACACGAAGAACGCGGAGACGACGAGCGCGATCAGAGAGCCCACGAGCACACCGAGGATCGCCTGATCCCGGATGCCGCCGTCGCTCGCGAAGGCGAGGTTGGCCAGCAGCAGCGAGACCGTGAAGCCGATGCCGCCGAGCGCACCGGCCGCGAGGATGTCGGCGAACGGCAGGGCGGGTTCCGTCCCCTTCGGGCGGATGCGCATCGCGAGCCAGCCGAACAGGGAGATGCCGATGATCTTGCCGACCGGCAGCGCGACGACGATCGCCCAGAACGCCGGCGACAGCTGCGTGATCGACACAGCGGGGATCACGACGAACGCGGCGACGAACGCGAAGACCGGGAGGATCACGCCGTTCACGGTCGGTTCCAGCGCGTGCCTGGTGCGCGCAGCCGGAACGGGCGACATCACGAGTCCCAGCAGCACGCCGGCGATCGTGGCGTGGATGCCGGAGGAGGCGACCAGACCCCAGGTGACGGCACCCACCACGACCATGGCCACCGCGATCAGCGGGTGCCCCTTCGCATGCAGGAGCCGGCTGAGAGCCCAGAACACGGCCACGCCGACGATCGCGAGGGCGAACTGCACCCACTGCACATCGTCGGCGAAGAGAACAGCGATGAAGATGATGCCGATGATGTCGTCGAGGATCGCGAGCGCGAGCAGGAACACCCGCACGCGGGACGGGAGGCCCTTCCCGAACATCGCGAGCACACCGAGGGCGAACGCGATGTCGGTCGCCGTCGGGATCGGCCACCCCGAGGCTGTGGAGCTGTCACCTCCGGCGATCAACAGATACACCGCGATCGGGACGAGCACTCCTCCGGCGGCCGCGATCGCGGGCTGCATGGCCTTGCGCGGAGAATCGAGCTCGCCGTGGGTCAGCTCATGGCGCAGCTCGATGGCCACGACGAGGAAGAAGACGGCGAGAAGCCCGTCGGACACCCAGTGTGCGATCGACAGATCGAGGTCGGTTCCAGGCACCGCGATGTGGAAATCGAGGAACGCGGCGAGCGCGTCGTGCGTCGGCAGGTTCGCGAAGAGCAGTCCGAGCCCCGCTGCGATGAGGAGGAGGACTGCGGGGAACTGCTGCCCGCGGAGGGGGTTCGCTGAGATGCGCATTCCCCCCATCGTAGGTCGCCGCGTTTCTCCGCGCCTCCCCCGTCTCCTGCTCGTCGGCGAAGCGTCTGTCATGCGTGCAGGACACCCCTTCCACGAGGGATACTCTCGAAGGGTGACCCCCGCACACTCCTTCTCCGAGCCCACGAACACCGAGGCCATCCGCGTGATCGGCCGCTTCGAAGCAGGCCAGGGCATCCCCGATGCCATGCGCACCGACGTCCGCATGCTCGGCCAGCTGCTCGGCCAGGTGCTGCGCGAAGCCGGCGGCGACGGACTCTTCGAAGACGTCGAGCGACTGCGACTCGCGACGATCCAGGCGTATGACCAGGAGACCCCCGACGCTTTCGAGCGCGCAGCGGCCATCGCCGAGTCGTTCACGGTCGCTCGCGCCGACGAGGTCGCACGCGCGTTCACCTGCTACTTCCACCTCGTGAACCTCGCCGAGGAGCACCAGCGCGTGCGCGTGCTGCGCGAGCGTGCCGGGCAGCCGGGCCGCGAGGATGCCGCCGACACCGTCGCGACGGCGTACGCGCGGCTGCGCACCGAGGTCGGCGACGACGAGGCCCGCCGCCGCTTGGAGGGCCTCCGCTTCCACCCGGTCTTCACCGCGCACCCGACCGAGGCCCGCCGCCGCGCGGTGTCATCGAGCATCCGTCGTCTTTCCGAGCTGCTCACGCAGCACGATGCGGCGAGCGAGGGCGGCTCGGAGGAGCACCGTGCCCGCCGGCGGATGCTGGAGGAGATCGACACGCTCTGGCGCACGGCTCCGCTGCGGTCGCAGAAGCCGTCTCCGACCGACGAGGTCCGCACCGTGATGGGTGTGTTCGACGAGACGCTCTTCACCACGGTGCCGCACGTGTACCGCCGCATCGACGACGCGCTTCGCGGCGAGGACTCCGGATCGAGCGCCCCGGTGGTTCCCGCCTTCGTGCGGATCGGCTCCTGGGTGGGCGGCGACCGTGACGGTAACCCGTTCGTCACGGCATCGGTCACCCGCGAGGCGTCGCAGATCGCGGCCGACCACGTGCTGCGCGGCCTCGAACGCGCCCTGGAGCGCATCGGCCGGACCCTCACGCTCGCCTCCGACGACACTCCGCCGAGCGCCGAGGTCACAGCCCTCTGGGAGCGGTTCGTCGCGGCGGAGCCGGAGCTTGCCGCCGAGCTCGCCACCCGCTCGCCCGATGAGCCGCATCGTCGCGTGCTGCTGGTGCTGGCGCGTCGCGTCGCCGCCACGCGCCACGGTGATGACGGCGCACAGGCCTACTCGCGTCCCGAGGAGCTGCTCGCCGATCTCCGCGCAGTGCAGTCGTCGCTCGCGGATGCCGGAGCGAAGCGGCATGCGTTCGGCGGCGTGCAGCACCTGATCTGGCAGGTCGAGACCTACGGCTTCCACCTCACCGAGCTCGAGGTGCGGCAGCACTCCCAGGTGCACGCGAAGGCCCTCGCCGAGCTGGAGAGCGGTGCGGCGATCAGCGCGCAGACCGAAGAGGTGCTCGAGCTCTTCCGTGTCATCGCCGACATCCAGCGCGACCGTGGACTTCAGGCCGCCGGCCGCTACGTGGTGTCGTTCACCCAGGCCGCATCCGACCTCGCGAACGTGCACCGACTCGCGAAGCACGCGCTCGGAGAAGACGCACCGGTGCTCGACGTCGTCCCCCTGTTCGAGACGTTCGCCGACCTCCAGGCGGCACCCGAGATCCTCGCCGAGGCGGTGACGTTCCCGGAGTATCGGGCCCGCATGGCCGCGACCGGCAACCGGCTCGAGGTCATGCTCGGCTACTCGGACTCGTCGAAGGATGTCGGCCCAGTGGCCGCGAACCTCGCACTGTACGAGGCGCAGGAGAAGATCGCACGGTGGGCCAAGGAGTCCGGCATCGAGCTGACGCTCTTCCACGGTCGTGGCGGCGCACTCGGACGCGGCGGCGGCCCCGCCAACTCCGCGATCCTCGCGCAGCCTCCGCACTCGGTCGACGGCCGGTTCAAGCTCACCGAGCAGGGCGAGGTCATCTTCGCCCGCTACGGCGAGCCCGCGATCGCGATGCGGCACATCGATCAGGTCGCCGCGGCGACGCTGCTCGCATCCTCCCCCACCGAGGAGGAGCGCACGAGCCGTGCAGCCGCCCGCTACGCCGAGGTCGCATCCATCATGGATGCCGCGTCCCGCGAACGGTTCTTCTCGCTCGTGAAGGCGGAGGGCTTCGCTCCCTGGTTCGCCACCGTGACGCCGATGGAGGAGATCGGGCTGCTCGCGCTCGGTTCCCGCCCCGCCCGTCGTGGGCTGTCGGTCGAGTCGCTGGAAGACCTGCGGGCGATCCCGTGGGTGTTCGCGTGGACACAGGCCCGCATCAACCTCGCCGGCTGGTTCGGTCTCGGCACCGCCCTGGATGCTGTGGGCGACGAAGAGCTGCTCGTCGAGGCCTACCAGGAGTGGCCGCTTCTTCGCACCATGATCGACAACGTCGCGATGAGCCTCGCCAAGACCGACGAGCGCATCGCCCGCCAGTACCTGGCGCTCGGCGACCGCGACGACCTGGCGCAGCTCGTGCTCGACGAACTCGCGAGCACGCGACGCTGGGTGATCCGGCTCACCGGCGGCGAGCGCCTCCTCGAGAACAAGCCCGTCCTGCAGCGCGCCGTGCAGTTGCGCAGCCCGTATGTCGACGCTCTCTCGCTGCTGCAGCTCCGCGCTCTCCGGGCGCTGCGGTCGGCCGAAGGCGGCGCGACGGGCTCCGGCGCCGATGCGGAACAGCAGCGTCTGCTGCTGCTCTCGGTCAGCGGCGTTGCCGCAGGCCTTCAGAACACCGGGTGACCGCCCGCCCCCGACCGAGCGGGAATCGACCCTTTCGGTGCCCACTAGAGTGAAATCTCTGCCGGATCCGGCACAGCCTCACGCGACACGATCGCCTGCAACACCATCCCCCACCAGAAAGCTCCTTCCGCGTGACCGCTAAGACTCCCGCCGATTTCCATCCGCTCGCAGCCTCGGTGCAGCCCGTCTTCGACACGGTGCTCTCTCGCAGCCCCTACGAGCCGGAGTTCCACCAGGCCGTCCACGAGGTTTTGCACTCGATCGCGCCTGTCCTGGAGAAGCACCCGGAGTATGTCGACGGTGGCATCCTCGAGCGGCTCGTCGAGCCCGAGCGCCAGATCCTGTTCCGCGTGCCGTGGATCGACGACTCGGGCAAGCTCCAGGTCAACCGCGGCTACCGCATCCAGTTCTCCTCGGTGCTCGGTCCGTACAAGGGCGGGCTGCGCTTCCACCCCTCGGTGAACCTCTCCATCATCAAGTTCCTGGGCTTCGAGCAGATCTTCAAGAACGCGCTCACCGGTCAGGGCATCGGCGGCGGCAAGGGCGGCTCCGACTTCGACCCGCACGGCAAGTCCGACGCCGAGGTCATGCGCTTCTGCCAGTCGTTCATGAACGAGCTGTACCGCCACCTCGGCGAGCACACCGACGTTCCCGCGGGCGACATCGGCGTCGGCGGCCGGGAGATCGGCTATCTCTTCGGCCAGTACCGCAAGGTCACCAACCGTCACGAGTCCGGCATGTTCACCGGCAAGGGCACGGGCTGGGGTGGCGCCGAGGTGCGCACCGAGGCCACCGGTTACGGCGCGGTGTTCTTCGCGCAGGAGATGCTCGCCGTGCACAGCGACTCCCTCGCGGGCAAGCGCGTCGGCATCTCGGGCTCCGGCAACGTCGCGATCTACGCGATCCAGAAGGCCACTCAGCTCGGCGCGACCGCGGTGACGGCATCCGACTCCTCCGGCTACGTCGTCGACGATGCCGGGATCGACGTCGACCTGCTGCGTCAGATCAAGGAGGTCGAGCGCGCCCGCATCGTCGAGTACGCCAACCGCCGCCCGAGCGCCCGCTTCGTCGAGGGCGGCAGCGTCTGGGAGGTCCCGGTCGACATCGCAGTGCCCTCCGCCACACAGAACGAGGTCAGCCTCGCCGATGCCGAGGCCCTGATCGCGAACGGTGTGCGTGCCGTCTCCGAGGGCGCGAACATGCCCTGCGTGCCGGATGCGGTCGACGCCTTCCAGAAGGCGGGCGTGCTGTTCGCCCCGGGCAAGGCCGCGAACGCCGGTGGCGTCGCGACCTCTGCACTCGAGATGAGCCAGAACGCCTCCCGCCAGCGCTGGAGCTTCGGCGACAGCGAGAACAAGCTGCGCGAGATCATGGCCGACATCCACGACGCCGCGTTCGACGCTGCAGAGCGTCACGACGTCGCCGGTGACTACGTCGCCGGTGCCAACATCGCGGGCTTCGAGCGCGTCGCCGCGGCCATGCTCGCCCAGGGCGTCATCTGATCCCTGACCAGACGCACGAGAGCCGCCTCCCTTCCCGGGAGGCGGCTCTCGTCGTGTGCAGCGGTGTCAGCTCTCGTCGACGGACACCTTGACCACCTTGTTGTATCCGGTCACCGCCTGGTTCTCATCGAACGCGACGACCTTCTTGCGGAAGCCCTTCGTGATGATGGCGAGGTAGATCAGCCCGATCGCCGTCCACACCAAGCCACCGCGCAGGGCGTCCTCGTGCAGGTTCGCCCAGAGCAGCCCCGTGAGGATCATGCCGATCCCCGGCATCACGATGAAGTTGAAGATGTCGCCGGGGGTCTTGCGACGCCCCTTGCGGATCGCGAACCATGCGATCACCGAGATGTTGACGAACGTGAATGCGATCAGCGCGCCGAAGTTGATCCACGCCGCGATCAGTTCGAGCGTGAACGGGATCGCCAACAGCGAGATCGCACCGACCAGCACGATGTTGAACGTCGGCGTGTGGGTGCGCGGGTTGATGTACCCGAACGCCTTCTGCGGAAGCACGTTGTTGCGCCCCATCACCAGCAGCATCCGCGACACCGACGCGTGCGAGGCGAGACCCGAGGCGAGTGTGGCGCAGAACCCCGCGGCCGTCAGCACGGCCATGAGCACGGGCCCGCCGACCAGTTCTCCGATGACGGGCAGGGTCGAATCCTCCACGAACTGCATGTCGCCACCTGGTGCGAACTCGTTCCAGTCGGGGAAGCGCAGTTGCGTGAGGTAGCCGGAGATCAGGAAGATCGCCCCGCCCAGCAGCACCGTGAGGAGGATGGCCTTCGGCATGATCTTCGGATCCTTCGCCTCCTCCGCGTACATCGTGACGGCGTCGAATCCGATGAACGAGAAGCAGACGATCGTCGCGCCCATCAGCACCGCGCTCATCGTCGCGCCGTCGTGGAAGAACGGCGTCATCGAGGCGATCGTGCCGGCCCCCTCTCCGCGCATGAGCTGCGCGACCACCATCACGACGAACACCGCCATCACGACGATCGAGAAGACCAGAAGGATCATGTTCATGTTCGAGGTGCCGCGCATGGTCAGGTAGATGACGCTCGTGACGAGGATGCAGTACAGCACCACCCAGATCCAGCCCGGGATCTCGGGGAAGAGCGCCTCCAGGTAGCTGCGGATGATGAGGCAGTTCACCATCGGCAGCAGCACGTAGTCGATCAGCGAGGTCCACCCGACCATGAAGCCCAGGTTCGGGTGGATCGACTCCCGCACGTAGGTGTAGGCGGATCCGGCGCTCGGGATCGCGCGGGAGATCTTGCCATAGCTGATCGCGGTGAACACCATCACGACCAGAGCGACGGCGTAGGCGGCAGGAACCACGTTGTCGGTGTCGCGGGCGACCATGCCGAAGGTGTCGAACACGACCGTCGGCGTCATGTAACCGAGCCCGAGCCCGACGATCGCCCACAGCCCGAGATTTCGTCTGAGCGTTCCTCCACCTTGCGCGAGCGGCTTCGTCTTCGTGGCCATGGGTACTCCTCAGGGGACAGCGCATGGGTCGGACTTCGGGTCGTCCGACGCTGAGCAACAGTATGGACCGGAGGTAATCGTCAGCGCTACGGCGAATCTGGCACGAAATGCGCATTTAACAATTGAAAAGCACACGCGATTCGAAGATGGGTGCGTCGGCTGCTGCGCCGATCATCCCCCGTGGCGCTACCGGCGGTGTGTGTGGTCGAGGCCCGAGTCGACGCTCACGTCGTGCGCATGCCGCGCGAGCGAGGTGCCGTAGCGCTCGGTCAGCTGCACCATCAGATCGGGGGTGTCCCGGTCGACGCCGAACACGTGCCCCGGGAAGTCGAGGTCGGGCTGTGCCGCCGCGATCTCCTGTTCACGATCCGGGGAGTACAGCTTCGCCGGATCTCCCACGGCCACCCACCCGATCGGCACGACGGTACCCTCCGGCAGCACCGCGCGGCGGAGCACGATCGCGTTGACGCGGATCTCGCAGCGTGGTCCGATCAGGGAGCCGTTGAAGAGTCGCGACCCCGAGGCGAGGAACGTCTCCTCGCCCACTGTCGCGCCGGCGATGCTCGACAGCGTGCCGATCAGGGTGTGCGCACCGATGTGCACCGCGTTGGCCGCGGTCGCCCTGATGAGGGCGTTCTCCATCACGATGACGTGCTCGCCGAGGGTGATCGCCCCTCCTTCGGCGGTGATCACGGCGCCGTGCAGCACCTGGCAGCCCGGGCCGATCTCCACGTCGCCGGAGACGACGGCGGTGGGGGCGATGACGGCGGTGTCATGGACGCGGGGCCGAGCCCCGAGGTGCTCGTACAACATGCGGCCAGACTAGTCCTGCGACTGCCGCCGCGCGCTACTCGGCCTTCACCGGCTCGGGGAAGATCGCGGTGAAGAGCTGGCCGACCCACTCGAGCAGCGGAGCGTCGGTCAACGGCTCGAGACCGACGCCGACCGCGGCAGGGATGGTGGGCATCGGCACGACCAGCGCCTCTCCCCCGGCGACGAGCTTCGCCTTCGGGTACAGCCGTTGCAACCGCACCTTGATCGAGTCTTCGAGGTGTGCCGGCGCGATGCGCAGGTTCGAGCCCATCACGACGACATCCGTCAGCCCTGCTCTGGCGGCACGGCGGCGCAGCCGCGAGATCGCCAGCAGCCCCTCGACCTCTTCGGGCGGAGTGCCGTACCGGTCGATGAGCTCCTCGATCACCAGGTCGATCGCGTCGTCCTTCGCCGTCGCCGCCGAAGCCGCCGAGAGCTTCTGGTAAGCCTCCAGGCGCAGTCGCTCGCTGTCGATGTAGTACTCGGGGATACGGGCATCCAGCGGCAGCTCGAGTCGCAGCTCCTGCCCGGTCTCGACCTCGTCGCCGCGGAAGGTCGCGACGGCCTCGCCGATCATGCGCAGATAGAGGTCGAAGCCCACACCGGCGATGTGACCGGCCTGCTCTGCACCCAGCATGTTTCCCGCGCCGCGCAGTTCGAGGTCTTTCAGGGCCACCTGCATGCCCGAGCCCAGCTCGTTGTTGACCGCGATCGTCTGCAGACGGTCGGCCGCGGTCTCCGAGAGCGGCTTCATCTCGTCGTACAGGAAGTACGCGTAGGCGCGCTCGCGGCCACGACCGACGCGGCCGCGCAGCTGGTGCAGCTGGCTGAGGCCGTACTTGTCTGCACGGTCGATGATGATCGTGTTCGCGTTCGCGATGTCGAGGCCGGTCTCGATGATCGTCGTCGAGACGAGCACGTCGAACTTGCGCTCCCAGAAGTCGTCGACGACCTGCTCGAGCTGGTGCTCGCCCATCTGCCCGTGGGCGACGGCGATTCGCGCTTCCGGCACGAGCTCGGCCAACTCACTCGCCACGCGCTGGATCGACTGCACGCGGTTGTGGACGAAGAAGATCTGTCCCTCGCGCAGGATCTCACGACGGATCGCCGCCGTCATCTGCTTGTCGCTGCGGGGTCCGACGAAGGAGAGGATCGGGTGCCGGTCCTCCGGCGGGGTCGCGAGGGTCGACATCTCCCTGATCCCCGTCACCGCCATCTCGAGCGTGCGCGGGATGGGCGTCGCGCTCATGGCGAGGATGTCGACGTTGGTCTTCATCTTCTTGAGCGTGTCCTTGTGCTCGACGCCGAACCGCTGCTCCTCATCGATGATCATCAGGCCGAGGTCTTTGAACAGGACGCCCTCGGTGAGGATGCGGTGCGTGCCGATCACCATGTCGACCGACCCCTCGAGCAGACCCTGCAGTGTGAGCCTGGCCTCCTTGTCAGTCTGGAACCGCGACAGCGCTCGCACCTTCACCGGGAAGCCTGCGAAGCGCTCCGTGAATGTTTCCATGTGCTGCTTCACGAGCAGCGTCGTCGGCACGAGCATCGCGACCTGCTTGCCGTCCTGGATCGCCTTGAAGGCCGCGCGCACGGCGACCTCGGTCTTGCCGAAGCCGACGTCACCGGAGAGTAGCCGGTCCATCGGGATGGGCCGCTCCATGTCGGCCTTGATCTCGTCGATGGTCTGCAGCTGATCGGGCGTCTCGGCGAACGGGAACGCCTCCTCCAGCTCGCGCTGCCATGGGGTGTCCGGCCCGAAAGCGTGGCCCTTCGCGCTCATGCGGGCGGAGTAGAGCTTCACGAGCTCGACGGCGATGTCCCGAACGGCCTTGCGGGCCTTGCCCTTGGCCTGCGACCAGTCGCTGCCGCCCATCTTCGAGAGCGTCGGGGCCTCGCCGCCGACGTACTTCGAGAGGGCGTCAAGCTGATCGGTCGGAACGAACAGCTTGTCGCCCGGGTAGCCGCGCTTGGACGGTGCGTACTCGAGCACGAGGTAGTCGCGGATCGACTTGGTGGCGTTGCGGCCGCCGGTGGACACCTCGCGCTGGGTCATCTCGACGAAGCGGCCGATGCCGTGGGTCGCGTGCACGACGAAGTCACCCTGCTTGAGTTGCAGCGGGTCGACGACGTTCTTGCGACGGGACGCGAGCTTCTTGACGACACGCTGGTCGCCGCCGATCGTGCGGCCGTAGAACTCGTTGTCGGTGAGGACGGCGAGCTTCGCCTCCGCCACCTGGAAACCGGCCTCGACCGATCCGGTGACCAGCGTCGCGACACCGCCCTCCGGTGCGTCGGTCAATGTCTCGACGACGCGTGCGGCAAGTCCCCGGTCGGCGAGCACATCGCGAGCCCGGTCGACCAGACCGTGACCGGCCGCGATCACCACCACCCGCCAGCCGTCGGTCACCTTCGCCTCGACGAAGGAGATCGCCCCGTCGACGTTGCCGTGGAAGGAGGGGATGACGGCGGCGCCGAGGTTCGCGGCATCGACGTCGCCCTCGCCGAGCCCCGCGCCGAACGGACTCAGCCGCCACCACACACCCCCGCGGTCGCGCACCACCTCACGCAGCTCGGCGATCGTCAGGAAATCGCCGGCACCGAGGTCGATGGGTGCGGAGGCGCCGGATGTGGCCGCGCTCCAGGCGGCGTCGAGGAACTCGCGGTTCGTCTCGCGCAGGGTGATGGCGCGCGCTGTCGAGCGCTCGGGGTCGACGACGGCCGTGGCACTGCCGGCAGGCAGATACTCGGCAAGGGACTTGAGTGGTCCGGCCACCGCCGGCAGCAGCGATTCCATCCCCTCGACCGGGATGCCCTCGGCCATCTTCTCGAGCATGCCGGAGATCGCCGGGAACGTGCCGACGAGCGCACGCGCGCGATCGCGGACGTCGGCCGTGAGCAGCAGTTCGCGCGTCGGAGGGAGGTCGACACCGGAGACATCGCCGGGGAGCGACCGCTGATCTGCGACCGAGAAAGCACGGATCTGATCGATCTCGTCGCCGAAGAACTCCACGCGGTACGGGTGCTCCGAGACCGGCGGGAAGACATCGAGGATGCCTCCGCGCACCGCGAACTCGCCACGCCGCGACACCATGTCGACCCGGGAGTACGCCCGCTCGACCAGCTGCTCGACGACACGGTCGAGCTCGTGGCCTCGGCTGCCCGACGCGAGTTCGAGAGGGGCGATCTCGCCCAGGTTCCCCGCGATCGGCTGCAGTGCTGCCCGCACCGAGGCGATGACGACGAGGGGGTGATCGCCCGACCAGTCCGCGATCCGACGGAGCGTCTGCAGGCGCTGACCGACCGTGTCGGGGCTCGGACTGAGCCGCTCGTGCGGAAGGGTCTCCCACGCCGGGAAGGTGAGGATGTCGGCGTCGGGCAGATAGGCCTGCATCGCCAGCGCGAGGCTCTCGGCTCGTCGACCCGTGGGTACGACCGCGAGGAGGGCCGCCGGGTGTCCCGCCGCGGTCCGCTTCTCGAGCAGACCGGCGAGCGCCGGAGCATCGAGTCCGTCGACCAGGCCGAGGTCGGCGTCGGTGTGCGCCCAGCTGAGGGCGTCACGGTACAGAGACGCCTCTTCCAAGGCGCGCAGAATCCCCGGAACAGTCACCGGATAAGACTAGTCGCGCCCACGGACACTCCGGCCCGCGCCCGTCGTCTCCGCTTCGGGCTCACTACGCTGTCGGGATGGAATCCGTCACCCTGACCACCGAACGACTCGTGCTGCGCGCACCATCCGAGGCGGATGTCGATGCGATCGCGAACGCGTGCCAGGACCCGGAGATCCCACGGTGGACGACTGTCCCGAGCCCGTACACGCGCGGCGATGCCGAGTCGTTCGTGCGTCTCGTGACCGGCTCGTGGGCTGACGACTCGGAGTACGTGTGGGGCCTGCACGCCGACGGCGTCCTCATCGGCATGATCGGTCTTCACAACATCGGCGATCACTTCACCGGCAGGCACGCGGAGCTGGGCTACTGGGTCACGGCCGACGCCCGCGGCAAGGGGTACCTTGTCGAGGCCGCCCGCGCCGTGATCGACTGGGGTTTCACAGGGCTCGGACTCGCGCGCATCCGGTGGCAGGCCGTGGCGGGGAACATCCCCTCTGCACGCGCCGCCCGTGCCCTCGGCTTCCGCTATGAGGGCCTCCAGCGCCAGGCCCTCACGAGTCCGCGTGGCCGCGACGACGGATGGATGGCCGGGCTGCTGCCGACGGATGACCGCACGCCGGTCGACTGGCCGATCCTCTGAGCTGCCGCTGGCCGATCCTCTGAGCTGCCGCTGGCCCAGTGTCGACGGCGGATGGCAGGATGAACGCATGCCCGAGATGCCGGAAGTGCAGGGACTCACCGCCTTTCTCGGCGAGCGCGCGGTGGGCCGGACCATCACCAAGGCGACCGTCGCAGCGATCGCTGCGCTGAAGACCTACGACCCGCAGATCACCGCGCTGCAGGGTGCCACGATCACGGCGTCCGCGCGTCTCGGCAAGTTCGTCGTACTCACCTGCAGCGACGAGTTGCACCTCGTGTTCCACCTGGCGAAGGCCGGGTGGCTGCGCTGGTACGAGACACTCCCCACGACGCTCATCAAGCCGGGCAAGTCACCCATCGCCCTGCGCATCGCTCTCGATGACGGCAGCGGGTTCGACCTCACCGAAGCGGGGACCAAGAAATCGCTCGCCGTCTACGTCGTGCGAGATCCGCAGGAGGTACCGGGCATCGCCCGGCTCGGTCCCGATCCGCTCGACCCCTCATTCACCCGCGAGGCATTCGCCGCGCTGCTCGACGATCGGCGGATGCAGATCAAGGGGCTGCTGCGCGATCAGGCGGTGATCGCGGGCATCGGCAACGCCTACTCCGACGAGATCCTGCATGCCGCGCGCATGTCGCCGTATGCGATCGCCGGAAAGCTCGACGATGCGGAGATCGACCGCCTGTTCGAGGCCATGCGCGAGACGCTCACCGAGGCGGTCGCCGAAGCCTCCGGCAAGCCGCCCGCCGACCTCAAAGACGCCAAGCGCCGCGGGATGCAGGTGCATGCCCGCCGCGGAGAGGCCTGCCCGGTGTGCGGCGACAAGGTGCGCAGCGTGTTCTTCGCCGATCGTTCGCTCGAGTACTGCCCCACCTGTCAGACCGGCGGCAAGGTGCTCGCCGACCGGCGGCTCTCGCGACTGTTGAAGTGACGGCTACCGCTTCTCGGTGCTGCCTGTCCATGTCTTGGAATGAAATGTGTCCAGACGCGTTGAGTACACTCAGAGCAACAACGTGCTCCGGGGTCGGTGAGAATCCGAACCGGCGGTGACAGTCCGCGAGCGTCTCGAGAGATCGAGATGCCGATCCGGTGGAATTCCGGGACCGACGGTGATGTGAGGGAGACCTCGCTAGTCCGGAAGGGAGGCAGCACGAGGCGCGTGCGTGCGTCCGTTCCGCCACCCCCTCTCGCCCCTGGAGCCTCAGAGGAGGACGACGGATGGCAGTGAACGCGGCAGAGCGCAGCGCGATGGACCGCGCGCTCCAGCTCGCCACCCGCGGACCGCGCGGGGCGAACCCGCAGGTCGGCGCGGTCATCCTCTCCCCCGACGGCACGGTTCTCGCGGAGGGCTGGCACCATGGCGCGGGCACTCCGCACGCGGAGGTCGACGCGCTCTCGAAGCTCGACCCTGGTGCCGCCACCGGTGCCACAGCCGTCGTCACCCTCGAGCCCTGCAACCACACCGGACGTACCGGGCCCTGCGCTGTCGCGCTCATCGAAGCCGGTGTCTCGCGCGTGGTCTACGCGCTCGATGACCCCGGGGTCGCCTCGGGCGGCGGCGCCGAACGGCTGCGTGCCGCCGGCGTCGACGTCGAGGCCGGCGAGCAGGCGGATGCCGCGCAGGCTCTGATCGACGGTTGGCTCACGGCCCAGCGACTCGGGCGCCCGCACATCACGGTCAAGTGGGCCCAGAGCCTCGACGGCCGTGCGGCCGCCGACGACGGATCGAGCCAGTGGATCACGGGACCGGCCGCCCGCGCCGACGTGCACCGCCGCCGCGCGGAGGCCGACGCCATCGCGGTCGGCATCGGGACCGTCCTCGCCGACGATCCTGCCCTCACGGCGCGCGAAGGCGACGCCCTGCTGCCGCACCAGCCGATCCCGGTGATCATCGGGTCGCGGCCCACTCCGGCCGACGCCGCGGTGCGCCGGCACCCGCACACCCCGCTGTTCTTCGACACCCACGATCTGCATGCGGTCATGGCAGACCTGCACACCCGCGGTGTGCAGAGCCTGTTCGTCGAGGGCGGTCCGACGCTCGCCAGCGCCTTCATCGAGGCGGGGCTCGCCGACCGCGTGCTCGCCTACATCGCCCCTGTGCTGCTCGGCGGGCGCCGACTCGCCCTGACCGACATCGGGGTCGGATCCATCGACGAAGCACGCCGCCTGACCGTCGAGGAGTGGGTGCCCCTCGGCGACGACCTGCTCGCGATCGCGCACCCTGTCCAAGACGCAGATCCTCAGAACGAAGGAGCCGCCTGATGTTCACCGGAATCATCGAGGAGATGGGCGAGATCACCGCGATCGCACCCGCAGGCGACGGCTGGCGCCTGACCGTGCGCGCCCCTCGCGCCGCCGCGGATGCCGTGCACGGCGAGTCCATCGCCGTCTCGGGTGTCTGCTTGACCGTGGTCGGCTCGACCGCCGACACCTTCGACACCGACGTGATGAAGCAGACGCTCGACGTCGCCGCGATCGGGTCGGCATCCATCGGCACCCGCGTGAACATCGAGAAGGCGATGCCGGTCGGCGCGCGGCTCGGCGGACACATCGTGCAGGGCCATGTCGACGGCGTCGGCGACGTGCTCGAGGTGCGACCGGGCGCGCAGTGGAGCGTGCTGCGCATCAGCCTGCCGACCGACCTCGCCCCGCTCGTCGTCGACAAGGGTTCGATCTCGGTCGACGGCACCTCCCTGACCGTGAGCGCCGTCAGCGTCCCCGCCGACCCGTCCCCCTGGTTCGAGGTCTCCCTGATCCCGGAGACCCTCGCCGCGACCACCCTCGGCATGCGCGCCGTCGGCGACCGCGTGAACCTGGAGACAGACATCCTCGCCCGTCACGTCGAGCGCCTGCTCGCGTTCCGCGCCGCACCGGAAGGAGGCTCGCGATGAGCCTTTCCACGATCCCCGAGGCCCTGGACGCGCTGCGCGCCGGGCGTCCCGTTCTCGTCGCCGACGACGAGAACCGCGAGAACGAGGGCGATGTGATCCTGTCGGCCGAGCTCGCGACCCCGGAGTGGGTGGCCTGGACGGTGCGGTGGTCGTCGGGGTTCATCTGCGCCCCGATGCCCACTGACCTCGCCGACCATCTGAACCTGCCGCCGATGGTCGCCGCCAGCGAAGATGCCCGTTCGACCGCCTACACGGTGAGCGTCGATGCGGCCCACGGCGTCACGACCGGCATCAGCGCCCACGATCGGGCCCACACGCTGAACGTGCTGGCGAACCCGGACTCGACGTCGACGAGCGTCATCCGCCCCGGACACGTGCTGCCGCTGCGTGCCGTCGACGGTGGCGTGCGTGAGCGCAGTGGTCACACCGAGGCAGCTGTCGAGCTCATGAAGCTCGCCGGTCTCCACCCGGTCGGTGCGATCGCCGAGGTGGTCGCCGAAGACGGCAGCATGATGCGTCTTCCTGGCCTGCTCGAACTCGGGGCCCGCGACGGCGTACCCGTCATCACCATCGAGCAGCTCATCGCCCACCTCAACGAGATCGATCCGGAGGGCGCGACACCCGGCGCGCACCGCGGCCGCCGAGTGAGCCTGCGCGCCGACGCCACCGTGCCGACCACGCACGGCACCTTCCGCTTCCTCGCCTACAAGGATCGCGTCACCGGCACCGACCACATCGCGGTCGTCTCGGGCGAGCCCGGCGACACCGCTCTCGTGCGCGTGCACTCCGAATGCCTCACCGGCGAAGCGTTCGGCTCGCTGAAGTGCGAGTGCGGGCCGCAGCTCGACGCCGCGCTCGACGCGATCGAGAAAGAGGACGGCATCGTGATCTACATGCGCGGCCACGAGGGACGCGGAATCGGTCTCATCAACAAGCTGCGCGCCTACAGTCTGCAAGAGGAGGGGCTCGACACGGTCGACGCCAACCTCGCGCTCGGGCTGCCGGCGGATGCCCGCGACTACGCCGCGGCTGCCGGGATCCTCGCCGATCTCGGTGTGTCGAAGGTGCGTCTGCTCACGAACAACACCGACAAGGTCGAGCAGCTGCGCGAACTCGGGCTCGACGTGATCGAGCAGGTGCCGCTGATCGTCGGCGTCGGACCGAACAACCACCAGTACCTGGAGACCAAGCGTGACCGGATGGGTCACATCATCGGCGAAGCGGCCCTCGCAGAGGCGCTCGCCCACGGAAGGGACGAGAAATGAGCGGCGCAGGAGCACCCGAGACCGGAAACATCGACGGACGCGGGCTGAACGTCGTCATCGTCGCCGGCACCTGGCACGAGACGATCTCGAACGGCCTGATCGCCGGCGCGGAGCGGGTGCTGGATGCGGCGCAGGCCACACATCGCCTGGTGCGAGTGCCCGGATCCTTCGAGCTCGCGATCGCCGCGCAGGCGGCATTCGCCGGCGGAGCGGACGCGGTGGTGGCTCTCGGTGTGATCATCCGCGGCGGGACCCCGCACTTCGAGTACGTGTCGGCGGCGACCACCGATGGCCTCACCCGCGTCGCCCTCGATGCCGGCAAGCCGGTCGGATTCGGCGTGCTCACCCTCGACGACGAGCAGCAGGGCCTCGATCGTGCGGGTCTCGAAGGCTCCAAGGAGGACAAGGGTGCAGAGGCAGCCGACGCCGCGCTGCGCACCGCCCTCGTGACCCGGGAGCTGCGCGGCTGAGGTCAGCCTGCCCTTGCTAGCGGCAGACCTCACCTCACTCGTACGGTGAGTGCATGGAGACCCTCCGCCACGTCGTCGTGTTCATCCACCTCATCGGCTTCGCCGTGCTCTTCGGCGCCTGGGCCGCGCAGGCGTTCGGCGGCAAGCGCCAGATCACGAAGATCATGGACTACGGCCTCGCCATCGCGGGTGTCGCTGGCCTCGCTCTCGCCGCACCGTGGGGTATCGAGTACGACCTCAACTACGTCAAGATCGGCGTCAAGCTGGTCGTGCTGCTCATCATCGGCGCCCTGCTGGGCATCGGCTCCGCGCGTCAGAAGCGCGGCGAAGCCGTGCCGCCCGCCGTGTTCTGGTTGATCGGCATCCTGGCGCTCCTGAACGCGGGCCTCGCCGTCATCTGGCGCTGACCCTCAGCGCCTGCGCGACGCTCAGCGCCTGCGCGGCGCCGCCGTGCTCTCGCGCACGATGAGCTCGGTGCCCACGAGCGGTGTCTGCTGACGCTCCATCCCGTCGAGCTCGGCGAGCAGCGCATCGACCGCGAGCGCCCCCACGCGTTCCGGATGCTGCTGCACGGTCGTCAGCGGCGGCCACAGCTGTGCGGCATCGGGCAAACCGTCGAACCCGACGATGCTGACGTCTTCCGGCACGTCGCGCCCGACCTCGCGGAAGGCGCGCAGCACGCCGATCGCCATCTGGTCGTTCGCCGCGAAGACGGCGGTGACTCCGTCGATCTCGCGCAGTTCGACACCGGCCGCATAGCCGGATGACGCCGTCCAATCCCCCGCGAGCGGCTCCGGCACGGCCCGCCCGTGCTTCTCGAGGGTCTCCCGCCATGCTTCGCGGCGACGCTCGGCGGAGTACGAGCGCGCGGGACCGGTGACGTGCCACACCGTGTCGTGGCCGAGTTCGAGCAGGTGCTCCGTCGCGAGCCGTGCGCCCTGGGCCTGATCGGTGTCGACGAACGGATGCGTCTCGCCGCGGTTCGAGTCGACGAAAACGACCGGAAGCGCCTCCGGGATCTCGATGTCGGCCTCGTCGAGCTGGTGGGCCTCGATCACGATGATGATGCCGTCGACCGCGTGCTCTTCGAGCCGTCGGAACGCGCCAGCCACGGTCTCTCCGGCGCTCGATTCGACGGGGATGAGGGTGAGGGCATAGCCGAGCTGCGCGGCGCGCACCGCGATCGCATCGAGTGTGCGCTGATTACCGTACGAGCTGAACGAGAACATCACGACGCCGATCGTGCGGAAGCGCCCTGACCGCAACGCGCGGGCAGCGCTGTTGGGGCGGTACCCGAGGCTGTGCATGGCCGCCTCGACGCGCTCGCGTGTGGCGGCGCCGACATAGCCTCTGGCGTTGACGACGCGAGAAACGGTCTGGCCGGAAACACCCGCCTCACGGGCGACGTCTTCCATCGAGGGCTCACGTCGACGCGTCGGCGCCTCTGTCGGATGCTCTGGGATCACGATCACCCATCCCCTCATGTGTTGACGTTGACACACTACCAGTCGATCCAATATGTTGACGTTGACACACGGCGCACGATGCGCCCGGATCTTGAGAAGGACTCGTCGATGACGACTGAAATCCCCGCAGCCCTGGGTGCCCCCGGCATCCGGCGCCGCGACAAGCGCGACTGGAAGGGCTGGGCCTTCGTCGGCCCGTTCATGGTCGTCTTCGCCCTGGTGTTCCTGACACCCCTCGCCTATGCGCTCTACCTCAGCTTCTTCCAGGAGAAGCTGATCGGCGGCACCGCGTTCGTCGGGCTGGACAACTACGTCCGTGCGCTCACCGACCCGCAGTTCTGGGAGGCGTTCGGCCGCGTGCTGATCTTCCTCGTGGTGCAGGTGCCGATCATGCTGCTCCTCGCGCTCGGGGCGGCCCTCGCCCTCGACAGCGCCCGTCTGCGCGGAGCATCGTTCTTCCGCATCCTGATCTTCCTGCCCTATGCCGTGCCCGCCGTGGTGGCGGTGCTGATGTGGGGCTACATCTACGGCGACCAGTTCGGCCTCACGAGCAACATCAATGACTTCCTCGGCGTCGATGCGATCACCCCGTTCGCCAAGGAGTGGATGCTGCTCTCGATCGGCAACATCGTCACGTGGGAGTTCGTCGGCTACAACATGCTGATCTTCTACTCCTCACTCAAGACCATCCCGACCGACATGTACGAGGCGGCTTCTCTCGACGGTGCCGGGGCGTGGCGCACGATCTTCTCGATCAAGATCCCGTCCGTGCGCGGAGCACTCGTGATCGCGACGATCTTCTCGATCATCGGCAGCTTCCAGCTCTTCAACGAACCCAACATCCTGCGCCCGCTCGCCCCGAACGTGATCACCACGTTCTTCACCCCGAACATGTACGCGTACAACCTGTCGTTCGCCGGGCAGCAGTTCAACTACGCCGCGACCATCGCCATCATCATGGGCGTCATCACCGCGGTCATCGCCTATGTCGTGCAGCTGCGCGGCTCGAAGTCTGAGGTGCGCTGACATGGCACTCCCCCTCGCCCGTTCCTCGCGCAAGCGTCACGATCCGATGAATCCGCGCAAGTCGAACACGCTGCTGATCGTGATGATCGTCTACGCGCTGTACACCCTCGTGCCGCTGGTCTGGCTGCTGTTCAGCTCGACCAAGACGCAGGCGGGGCTCTTCAGCTCGTTCGGACTGTGGTTCGCCGACGACTTCGCGTTCTTCGACAACCTCGTCGCCACCTTCTCGTATCGCGACGGCATCTTCCTTCGCTGGCTCGGCAACACCCTGCTCTACGTCGTGGTGGGTGCGGGAGGGGCGACGCTGCTGGCCACCATGGCCGGCTACGGCCTCGCGAAGTTCCGCTTCCCCGGGCGTCGCGCGGTGTTCGCGGTGGTTCTCGGAGCGGTGGCAGTGCCGGGTACCGCCCTCGCGGTCCCGACCTTCCTGCTGTTCAGCGAGCTGGGTCTGACCAATACGCCCTGGGCCGTGATCATCCCCTCGCTGATCAGCCCCTTCGGCCTGTACCTGATCTGGGTGTTCGCCTCCGAATCGGTGCCGACCGAGCTGCTCGAGGCCGCCCGCATCGATGGCGCCGGCGAGTTCCGCACCTTCTTCACGATCTCGATGCGGCTGCTGGCACCCGGCATCGTCACGGTCGCGCTCTTCACGGTCGTCGCCACCTGGAACAACTACTTCCTGCCGCTGATCATGCTGTCCGACCCCGCCTGGTACCCCCTCACCGTGGGTCTGAACCAGTGGAGCGCCCAGGCCATCGGCGCCGGATCCCAGCCGATCTACAACCTCGTGATCATGGGCTCACTGCTCACGATCATCCCGATCGTCATCGCCTTCCTGCTGCTGCAGCGCTTCTGGCAGTCAGGTCTCACCGCGGGAAGCGTCAAGCAGTAGCTCCCCGCACCTCTCCTGCATCACCTCTGCGATCCGACGCTGGATCGCACCTCCCGAAAGGACACAGCAATGAAGCACCTTCCCTCACCGACGCGGCGCACCCTCGTGGTGCTCGCCGCAGGAACCGTGGCGGCGCTGGCGCTGGCCGGATGCGGCACCGGCAGCGACGCCGGTTCCGGCGGCAGCGCGGGCTCCGGCTCGTTCGACTCGATCGAGGCCGCACTCGACAAGGGCGGCGAGATCACGTACTGGTCGTGGACGCCCTCCGCCGAGGCCCAGGTCGAGGCCTTCCAGAAGGAGTACCCGAACGCCAAGGTCAAGCTGGTGAACGCCGGTACCAACAACGAGGAGTACACCAAGCTGCAGAACGCGATCAAGGCCGGCTCCGGCGCCCCCGACGTCGTGCAGATCGAGTACTACGCCTTCCCGCAGTTCGCGCTGACGGATGCGTTCACCGACCTGTCGCAGTACGGGTTCGCTGACTTCGAAGACGACTACACCGCCTCCACCTGGAACTCGGTGACCGACGGCGACGCGATCTACGGCCTTCCGCAGGACTCGGGCCCCATGGCGCTGTTCTACAACAAGACCGTGTTCGACGCCGCCGGTGTCGCCGTGCCCACCACCTGGGACGAGTACTACGAGGCGGCCAAGAAGATCCACGCGGCGAACCCCGACGCGTACATCACCAACGACACCGGGGATGCGGGCTTCGCGACCTCGATGATCTGGCAGGCCGGCGGAAAGCCGTTCGAGACCTCCGGCACCGACGTCACGATCGACCTGCAGGATGCCGGCTCTGTGAAGTGGACCGAGAACTGGAACCGCCTCGTCGAGGAAGACCTGATCGCTCCCTACGGCAGCTGGAGCGACGAGTGGTTCCGCGCGCTCGGCGACGGCAGCCTCGCGAGCCTCGTGATCGGTGCGTGGATGCCGGCCAACCTCATCTCGGGCGCCCCCGACGGCGCCGGCGACTGGCGCGTCGCGCCGATGCCGACCTACGACGGCTCCCCGGCGAGCGCGGAGAACGGCGGTGGCGGCCAGGCCGTGACGAAGCAGAGCAAGAATCCGGAGCTCGCTGCCGGCTTCCTCTGGTGGCTGAACAACTCCGAGGAGAGCATCTCCATCGCCCTCGAGTCGGGCGGCTTCCCGTCCACGACCGCCGAGCTGTCCAGCAAGGAGTTCCTCGCCGAGGCCCCGGAGTACTTCGGCGGCCAGAAGATCAACGAGGTGCTCGCGGCCGCAGCCGATGACGTGGTCGAGGGCTGGAGCTACCTGCCCTACCAGGTGTACGGGAACAGCATCTTCGGCGACACCGTCGGCCAGTCGTACCAGAACGGCACCGACCTGAACGAGGGCCTCGTCGCCTGGCAGGACGCGCTGGTCGAGTACGGCAACTCGCAGGGCTTCACCGTCAACAAGTAACACCCGCGGCTGAGTCGGTCCCGGTCTCCATCGGGACCGGCTCAGCCCGCCTTCATCGAAAGCACTCCCCCGTGACCTCTTTCTCCCTCGGCGACACCGACTTCCTCCGCGACGGACAGCCTCACCAGGTGATCTCCGGCGCCATCCACTACTTCCGCGTGCATCCGGACCAGTGGCAGGACCGCATCCGCAAAGCGCGGCTGATGGGCCTGAACACGATCGAGACCTATGTCGCGTGGAACGCGCACGAGCCCCGACGTGGCGAGTGGGACGCGAGCGGATGGAACGATCTCGGGCGCTTCCTCGATCTTGTGCACGCGGAAGGTCTCGACGCCATCGTGCGGCCCGGACCCTACATCTGCGCCGAGTGGCACAACGGAGGGCTCCCGGTCTGGCTTACCGGCGGCCCGGACGAGCTGCGTTCGTCTGCGCCGTCGTTCCTCGCGGAGGTGAGCACGTACCTGCGCCGCGTGTACGACATCATCACCCCGCGGCAGATCGACCGCGGCGGCCCCGTGATACTGGTGCAGATCGAGAATGAGTACGGCGCGTACGGATCCGACCGCGCCTATCTCGAGGCGCTGGTCGCCACCACGCGCGATGCCGGGATCACGGTGCCGCTGACGACTGTGGATCAGCCGGTCGATCGGATGCTCAGCGACGGAAGCCTCCCCGAACTGCACAAGACCGGTTCCTTCGGCTCGCGGAGCACGGAACGGCTCGCGACGCTGCGCCGGCACCAGCCGACCGGGCCGCTGATGTGCTCGGAGTTCTGGGACGGCTGGTTCGACTGGTGGGGCGGTGTGCACCACACGACCGACGTCGCCACCGCGGCAGCCGACCTCGACGAACTCCTGGCAGCCGGGGCATCGGTCAACATCTACATGTTCCACGGCGGCACCAACTTCGGGCTCACCAACGGCGCCAACGACAAGGGGCGCTATCTGCCGCTCGCCACCTCCTACGACTACGACGCCCCGCTCGATGAGGCGGGGAATCCGACGGAGAAGTTCTTCGCCTTCCGCGAGGTGATCGCCAAGTACGCTCCGGTGCCGGACGAGCTTCCCGCCGCGTCCGATGCTGCTCCGGCGTTCGAGGTTCCGCTCGCTTCGGCGGGGGCATGGACCGAGGTCGCCGAGCTCGCGCCCGCCACCTCTCGGCCGCAGACGTTCGACGCGCTCGGGCACCTGAGCGCCCTGGTGCGCTACGACGCCGACCTGCCGGGCGGGAAGGGCGGACTCCTCGTCGTCGATGAGGTGCGCGACCTGGCTTGGGTGAGCGTCGACGGTCTCGTGGTCGGCACGCTCTCCCGCACCCGGCACGACCGAGCGATGCGGATCCCGGATGGCCGCAGCCTCAGCATCCTGGTCGAGGATCAGGGGCGAGTGAACTACGACCACCGTCTCGGCGAGGAGAAGGGTCTGATCGGTGCCGTCACGCTCGACGGCTCGGCAGTGAGCGGGTGGCGTTCGACGCCGCTGGACGTCGCCGCAATCGCCACACATGTCGCCGCGGAGATCGGCGCGGACGCAACCGACGAGATCGTGGGGAACGGACCGACTGCATGGACCGCCGAGTTCCTCCTGGATGCACCGGCTGACCTCTTCCTCGACGCGGGATCCTGGAGCAAGGGCTTCGCGTTCGTGAACGGCTTCTTCCTCGGCCGGTATTGGCGCAACGGCCCGCAGCGCACGCTGTACGTGCCCTCGCCCACGACGAGAGCAGGAGCGAACCATCTCGTCGTCCTCGAACTCGAACAGCTCCTGGAGCCCCGAGCGGTGTTCGTCACCATCCACGCCCTCGGCGACACGGAAGAGTAAGAGCACACAGGCAACACTCAGGAAGGCGTAAACTCGCCCGAGTCCCCTGCGATATCGGGGGCTGATCGGAGGAGCTTCATGAGTACTGCCACTGCGCCGGCGAATCCTCGTTCGCGCGTCATCACCGCGAGCCTGGTCGGCACCACGATCGAGTTCTACGACTTCTACGCCTATGCGACAGCGGCCGTGCTCGTGTTCCCGGTGCTGTTCTTCCCCACCGGCGACGACACCACGTCGCTCCTCTCGTCGTTCGCGGTGTTCGGTGCCGCGATGGTCGCCCGTCCGATCGGCGCCGTGGTCTTCGGCCACTTCGGCGACAAGTTCGGCCGCAAGGCCACGCTCGTGGCGTCGCTGCTGACGATGGGCATCGCGACCTTCGTGATCGGCCTGCTCCCGACGTACCAGGACATCGGATGGTGGGCCGCCCTGCTGCTGCTGTTCCTCCGCCTCGCTCAGGGCTTCGCGCTCGGCGGCGAGTGGTCGGGCGCTGCTCTGGTGGCCACCGAGAACGCACCGAAGGGCAAGCGCGCCTGGTACGGCACCTTCCCGCAGCTGGGCGCACCGCTCGGCTTCATCATCGCCAACTTCCTCTTCCTCGCGATCAACTGGCTGCTGCCGCACGCCGAGAACCCGGTCCTGAAGTCCGAGGCGTTCCTCTCCTGGGGCTGGCGCATCCCGTTCCTGTTCTCCGCAGTGATGGTCATCATCGGTCTGTGGGTGCGGCTCAAGCTCGTCGAGTCCGACACCTTCAAGAAGGCCGAGACGAAGGGCGTGATCCGCAAGCTCCCGCTCGCGACCGTGTTCCGTCACCACTGGAAGCAGCTCATCCTCGGCACGTTCATCATGCTGGCGACGTACGTGCTGTTCTACCTGATGACGAACTTCACGCTCGCCTACGGCACCAAGCCCGCCTCGCTCGAGACAGCCTCTGCAGCAGCGAAGGCCGCTGCCGAGGCGACGGGCGCCGACTTCGACCCGATCAAGTTCGCAGCGCAGTTCTACCCCGGTCTCGGCTTCGGCTACACCGACTTCGTGCTGATGCAGATCATCGGCGTGGTGTTCTTCGGTCTCTTCACGCTGCTCTCCGGACCCATCGCCGATGCGATCGGACGCCGGAAGCTGCTGCTGTGGGTGACCGGGGCGATCATCGTGTTCGGCTTCACGTTCAACACGTTCCTGCTCCCGGCCGTCGATCCGAAGTTCACCGGCGCACTCGCACAGGCCTTCCTCGTGTTCGGGTTCATGTTGATGGGCGCGACATTCGGGCCGATGGGGGCCCTGCTGCCCGAACTCTTCCCGACCAACGTCCGCTACACGGGGTCGGCGATCGCCTACAACGTGTCGTCGATCCTCGGCGCGGCTGTCGCGCCGCTGATCGCTCTGTGGCTGTGGTCACTGGGAGACGGTGCTCCCTGGCTGGTGGGGCTGTACCTGTCGGCCATGGGCGTGCTCACATTCATCGCGCTGCTCCTGAGTCCGGAGACGAAGGACAACGACTACGACGACGACCTCGGCGTCGCGGCGGCCGTCGAACTCTGACCAGCAAGAGCGGCAGCATCCCCACGAGGATGCTGCCGCTCTGCGTTTCAGGGCGCCCGTCTCGGTCAGTACTCGGCGACGATCGTCCGAGTGGCACCGTCGACGACCATCGTGCCGCCGTAGGGGAGGATCCACTGCGGCCGGGTGTGCCCGAACGGCGGACCGACGCAGACCACAGCTTCAGGGTTGTATCGGCCCACGACATCGATGACCGCGTCTCGCTGCGCCGCGCGGAGAGCGGCGGCCTCAGCGGGTGTCGGGTGGAACTCGAAATCGCTCACAGGCGGACGCGCGACGACCACTGCCGCCACCGCGCCGAGGATGCCACGCTCGCCCAGCCCGCGCAGCCACCGCGCCACCCAGCCGGCGGGCGGACGCTCTTCGCTCGTCTCCAGCAGCAGGATCGCCCCCTCGAGCGCCTCGGTCGCGGGGAGCCGGTCGACGAAGGCGAGTCCGTCGATCACCTCGAGGCAACCGCCCCAGGTCACCCCTTCCACCCGTCGCGCCGGCCCGGCCCAGGTCCAGGGTTCGGTCGGGGTGCGCTCGCCGAACTCCACCAGTGAGCGGGGGTCGTTCCAGCGGCGCCCCACGTCTTCCGACTCCCCCGGCTCGGTGATCTCGAGATCGCCGCCGTCGAGCAGAAGCGCGCGCAGCGACCGCAGGTGCAGGTCATCGACGCCGGGCCCAGGGCCCAGGTGCACGGCGGTCGACCCTCCGTAGTACCCCTGCACCCCGAGACCCCAGAGCCAGTTGAGGATGTTCGTGTTGTCGCTGTACCCCACGAACGGTTTGGGGTCGGCCACCGGCAGCGCCGGGTCGAGATGCGGGACGACGAGGATCTGGTCGTCTCCGCCGATCGTGGCCAGGATCGCCCGGATGCTCGGATCGGCGAACGCGGCGTTCACATCGGCCGCCCGCGCTTGCGGGGTCGCCCCGAGATCGCGTGTGGTCGGATACTCCACTGGGATCAGTCCGGTGAGCTCCGTGAGGCGACGCATCGCCTGCTCGTGCAGCGCCGGTGCGACCGCCGGAGCTGCGAACGCGGGCGAGAGGATGGCGACGCGATCGCCGGGGACGAGCTTGGGTGCGGACAGCATCCATCCAGTCTGTCACGTCAACAGATATTGACAACGGTCAGCTCGTCAACGATTATTGACGAAGGAGGTGCATCATGACAATGCCGACCGCGATCGCACAAGATGACGGGAGCGAGCCCCTGGCTGCGCTGCACCGGCTCGCCGAGCTGCGCAAAGAGGTCGCCCGCGCCGAAGAAGGAAACGTCCGTCGCGCCCGGAACCTCGGTTACTCGTGGCAGGCGATCGCCAGCGCCCTCGGCGTGAGCAAGCAGGCGGCTCACCGGCGATTCGGCCGCTCCTAGGCCGCATACAGCCCCTCCATAGAATTCGACCGCGAACGAAGTACGGTCGAAGTACCATCTCCAGATCGAGGTCCCGCATGTCCGGTTCGGCGACAGCACGCCGCCGCGGACGTGGCGCACAGCCTGAAGGCCCCCGCGCCACCTTCCGCCAGCTCCTCCCCTTCCTGTTCGAACACAAGCGCACCCTCATCGTGGTCGCCGTGCTCAGCGTCATCGGCGCCGCGACCTCGCTCGTGCAGCCGCTGCTCGTGGGCCAGGTCATCGAAGCGGTGCAATCCGACACCGGGATCGGGATCCTCGTCTGGCTCCTGGTCGGCTTCGTGATCGTGTCGTCGATCATCTCCGGCTTCCAGCACTATCTGCTGCAGCGCACAGGCACGGCGGTGGTGTACTCGAGTCGCCGCCAGCTGATCGCCCGCATCCTGCACCTGCCCACGTCGGAGTTCGACGCCCGGCGCACCGGCGACCTCGTCTCGCGCGTCGGCACCGACACGACATTGCTGTACGCCGTGCTCACCCAGGGACTGGCGGATGCCGTCGGCAGTGCCGTCCTGTTCCTCGGCGCCCTCATCGCGATGCTGGTGATCGACCCCGTCCTGCTGCTGCTGATCGTCGTCGTGATCGGCGTCTCGGTCACTGTCGTCGTGCTCCTGAGCGGACGCATCCGCACGGCGTCGACCGCGCAGCAGGAGAAGGTCGGCGAGCTGGCCTCCGGTGTGGAGCGCGCGGTCGGCTCGATCCGCACGATCCGCGCCTCGGGAGCGACCGAGCGCGAGGCCGCCGCGGTGACCGAGCTCGCCTCCGAGACCTACGGCATCGGCGTGCGCATCGCCAAGATCTCCTCCCTCGTCGTGCCCGTCTCCGGCATCGCGCTGCAGCTTTCGCTGCTCGTGGTCCTCGGCGTCGGCGGCTTCCGGGTCGCAGCCGGGGCGATCACGATCGCCTCGCTCATCTCGTTCATCATGTTCCTGTTCCTGCTCGTGATGCCGCTCGCCACCACCTTCGGCGCGATCACCTCGGTGAACCAGGCGCTCGGCGCACTCGGCCGCATCCAGGAGGTGCTCGACCTGCCGACCGAATCGCAGGAAGACGAGAAGATCGCCGCGTCGCTTCCCCGCGAGGACGCAGCCCCCGATGCGCCGGCCATCGAGTTCCGCGACGTGCACTTCCACTACCCCGCGAACGTCGTTGCCGCCCGGCAGGCGGCGGCGAAGGCAGCGCGGAACCTCCTCGCTGATGCGCACCTGGAATCTGCCGAGGACGCGGCTCCTGCGGTCAAGGACCACGAGGTGCTCCGCGGAGTGTCGTTCGCCGTGCCTCACGGCGCCAGGGTCGCCCTCGTCGGCCCCAGCGGCGCGGGCAAGAGCACGATCCTGTCGCTGATCGAGCGCTTCTACGACCCGACCGGCGGATCGATCCGGCTGCACGGACACGACGCGCGAACCTATCCGCGCGACGACCTGCGCGCCAACTTCGGCTACGTCGAGCAGGACGCGCCCACCCTCGCCGGCACGCTCGCCGAGAACCTGCGCCTCGCCTCGCCCGATGCGACCGATGCCGACTGCGAACGCGTGCTGCGCGCCGTGAACCTCGGCGACGTGCTCGAGCGCAACCCGCTGGGTATCGAGGCCCCCGTCGGCGAAGACGGCGTGATGCTGTCAGGCGGCGAGCGTCAGCGCCTCGCGATCGCCCGCGCACTGCTCACCGACGCCCCGATCCTGCTGCTCGACGAGTCGACGTCTTCGCTCGATGGCGTCAATGAACAGCGCATGCGCGAAGCGATCGACGCGGTGTCTACCGACCGCACGCTCATCGTGATCGCCCACCGCCTGTCGACGGTGGTCGACAGCGATGTGATCGTGGTGCTGCAGGACGGCCTCGTGGTCGGCCAGGGCACCCATGCGGAACTCGTGGAGTCGACGCCGCTGTACCGCGACCTCGCCAGGCATCAGCTGCTCACCTGATTCACGTCCGTTCCCGGACAACACGAAGGCGGGACGTCGGAGACCACTCAGCCATGGGTTCGTCTCTGATGTCCCGCCTTCGCGGGTGTGAGGGTGCCGGCTCCCCCGAACCGGCACCGGTCTGGGGGAACTACGCCTTGTCGAGGCGGTAGCGCAGCGAGGCCAGCTCGGCGCGCAGCGCCGCCGGAACCTTGTCGCCGAAGGTGTCGTAGAACTCCTCGGTCAGATCGGCCTCGGTCTTCCACGCCTCGGCATCGACCGAGAACAGCTCGTCGAGGTCGGCAGCGGGGATGTCGAGCCCGTCGAGGTTGAGGTCTTCCACGCGCGGCAGGCGTCCGATCGGGCTGTCGATCGCTGTCACGTCACCCGCGATGCGGCGGATGATCCAGTCGACGACACGCGAGTTGTCGCCGAAGCCGGGCCACAGGAACCGGCCGTCATCACCGCGACGGAACCAGTTCACCTGGAAGATGCGCGGTGCACGGTCGAAGCGCAGACCGCGACCGACCTTCAGCCAGTGACCGAAGTAGTCGGCCATGTTGTAGCCGCAGAAGGGCAGCATCGCGAACGGGTCGCGGCGCAGCTCCCCCACGGTTCCTTCGGCAGCGGCGGTGCGCTCGGACGAGATGTTCGATCCGAGGAAGACGCCGTGCGTCCAGTCGGTGGCCTCGACCACGAGCGGCACGTTGCTCGCGCGGCGTCCGCCGAAGAGGATGACGTCGAGCGGCACGGCCTCTTCCCAGTCCTCGGAGATCTGCGGGCACTGCGCCGCCGACACCGTGAAGCGGGAGTTGGGGTGCGCGGCGGGCCTGCCCGACTCGGGAGTCCAGTCGTTGCCCTCCCAGTCGATCAGGTTCGCGGGAGCCTCATCCGTCAGGCCCTCCCACCACACGTCGCCGTCCGGACGGAGCGCCACGTTGGTGAAGATCGTGTTGCCCCAGAGCGTCTCGACCGCGGTGACGTTGGTCGACTCGCCGGTGCCGGGTGCGACGCCGAAGAAGCCCGCCTCGGGGTTGATCGCCCACATGCGGCCGTCTTCACCCGGACGGATCCAGGCGATGTCGTCACCGAGGGTCTCGACCCGCCAGCCGGGGATGGTCGGGCGCAGCATGGCGAGGTTCGTCTTGCCGCAGGCCGACGGGAACGCGGCGGCCACGTGGTACGCCTTGCCCTGCGGGTCGATCACACGGATGAGCAGCATGTGCTCGGCGAGCCAGCCCTCGTCGCGGGCGATCACCGAGGCGATGCGCAGCGCGAAGCACTTCTTCGCGAGGATCGCGTTGCCGCCGTAGCCGGAACCGTACGAGTAGACCTCGAGAGTCTCGGGGAAGTGCACGATGTACTTGTCGTCGTTGCAGGGCCACTCGGCATCCTGTTCCCCTGCTGCGAGGGGTGCGCCGACCGTGTGCACGGTCTTGACCCACGGCGCGCCCTCGGCGATCTGACGCGTGACGGCGTCGCCGACGCGAGTCATGATGCCGATCGAGGTGACGGCGTATGCGCTGTCGGTGATCTGGACTCCGATGTGCGAGAGCGGGCCGCCGACGCGTCCCATCGAGAACGGCACGACGTACATCGTGCGACCACGCATCGAGCCCTCGAAGATCTCGTCCATCTTCTGGTGCATCTCGGCCGGGGCCGCCCAGTTGTTCGTGGGGCCGGCATCCTCTTCGCGCTCGGAGGCGATGAAGGTGCGCCCCTCGGTGCGGGCGACGTCGCTGGGGTGCGAACGGGCCAGGTACGAACCGGGACGCCATTCGGGGTTGAGCTTGATCAGCTTGCCCTCGTCGACGAGTCCGCGAAGCAGCCAGTCGTTCTCGGCGCGCGAGCCGTCGACCCAGTGCACGGAGTCGGGCTGGGTGAGCGCGCGGATCTCCTCGACCCAGGCGGCCAGCTCTGCCATGGCAGGGGTGTCATACGTCGGAGTCGCGCCGAACGTACGCGTCGGTGCGACGGGAGACGTGCGAGGGGTGAAGACTTCGGCGATGGCCATGACTGGTGCTCCTTTGAAGTGTGGGGCGTTGCACCTATCTTCTTCCGGTTCGGCGGCGTCTTTCGGCCATATCGGGCGATAAGAACATGAATTCTTTCGCTAGACTCAAGGAATGGCGTCCTCCGGCATTCACCTCACGACTCTCGGCCACCGCATCCGTCACCACCGGCTCGAGAACGGGTTCACCCTCGACGAGCTCGGTGCGCTCGTCGGCGTCGCGGGCTCGCAGCTGAGCCTGATCGAGAACGGCAAGCGTGAACCCAAGCTCTCACTGCTGCAGGCGATCGCGCACGCCACGAGCACCGAGGTGACCGATCTCATCTCCGGCGAGCCGCCGAACCGTCGCGCCGCACTCGAGATCGCACTCGAACGTGCACAGGAGAGCCCGGTCTTCCGTCAGCTCGGCGTCGCGCCGGTGCGCGTGACCAAGGGCATGAGCGACGAGACGATCGAGTCGGTCCTGGGCTTGCACCGAGAACTGGAGCGCCGGGAGCGCGAAGCCATCGCGACGCCGGAAGAAGCACGGCGCGCGAACACCGAGCTGCGGCTGCGCATGCGCGCGCAGAACAACTACCTCCCCGATATCGAGAAGCTCGCGGAGAAGCACCTCAAGGCCGCGGGGCACGTGCAGGGCGCGCTGACCCACCGCACGGTGAGCATCATGGCCGAGAAGCTGGGCTTCGAGCTGATCTACGTGAACGACCTCCCGCATTCCACCCGTTCGGTCACAGACCTCGAGAACGGGCGTATCTACCTGCCGCCGGCCTCCATCCCCGGCGGTCACGGTCTGCGCTCGATGGCGCTGCAGGCGATGGCTCACCGTTACCTCGGGCACCGGCCTCCGACCGACTACGCCGACTTCCTCCAGCAGCGCCTGGAGATCAACTACTTCGCCGCCTGCTGCCTGATGCCGGAGACCGCGGCCGTGGCTTTCCTGCAGCAGGCCAAGAAGGACCGCAACCTCGCTGTCGAAGACTTCCGCGACGCGTTCGGCGTGACGCACGAAGGTGCGGGCATGCGGATGACGAACCTGCTCACGCAGCACCTCGGCATGTCGCTGCACTTCCTGCGCGTGGACTCCACCGGCGCGATCACCCGCGTGTACGAGAACGACGACCTGCCGCTGCCGATGGATGTCACCGGCGCCGTCGAGGGCCAGCGGGTGTGCCGCAAGTTCCAAGCCCGCGCCGCGTTCACGCAGCAGAACCGCACCACCGAGCATCACCAGTACACCGACACCCCGTCCGGCACGTTCTGGTGCTCGACGCAGACCGGCTCATCGAGCGACGGGGAGTTCTCGGTCACGGTCGGGGTTCCGTTCGACGATGCACGCTGGTGGCGTGGACGTGAGACGAACGACCGGGCCGTGTCCACCTGCCCCGACGAGTCGTGCTGCCGACGCCCCTCGGAAGAGCTGACGGAGCGCTGGAACGGGCGGGCCTGGCCGAGCGCCCGTGTGCACACGCACATGTTCTCCCCTCTCCCCCGGGGTGCGTTCCCCGGCGTGGACGACAACGAGGTCTACAACTTCCTCGGGCGTCACGCGAGCGAGTAGTCGCGCGGCCGGGCGATCTGACGCTGCTGCGCCCGCTCAGTCGTCGGTGAACCGGGCGAAGCGGGCGAGGGCTGCGGCCACGGCGGCAGGATCCTCGGACTGGACGAACAACTCGGGCGGTGCATCCCTCGTCGCGCTCGCGTGCGACCAGGTGCCGATGACTCGTCCCCGCTCGATGAGGGTCGGACGCACCATCCCGTTCTTGCCGGGGCCGACGTCCGCCAGATGCTCCGGAGCGCAGACGGTCGTGCGGTCGGCGTAGGAGATGTAGTACTCGTCGAACGCGCCGAGGGCATGAGCGGATGCCGCACCCGTCGCGCGTCGCGGGCGTCGGAGCGCGGCGAAGAGTCCGGCGTCGACTTCGTCGACCCGGGAAGCGGCACGTTCAGCCGCCTCCCGCGCCTGCCCGAGCGTGAGCCCCGACCACCAGGCGAAGTCCGCGACACCGGCCGGACCGTGTCCGTCGATGTAGCGCACGAAGAGCTCGGCGAGCGGGTCGGCGGGGCGGTCGTGTTCGAGGATGTGGTCTTCGACGAGGACGAACCGCTGCTCGCGTGCGATCCCCTCACGTGCCACGACGGGCCCCTGGCAGATCAGGCCGTCGATCGTGAGGGTGAAGAGCAGATGGATGCCGCGCTGGCCTGCGGGGTCGATGCCGATGCCCTGGAGGATCTCGAACACCTCGGCGCGGGTGCGTCCGCCGTCGTGCAGGGCGGGGGTCAGGGCACGGGCGGTCGCGGCGATCATGTCGTCGTCGATGCCGAGGTCGCGGTGCCGCGAGGCCGCCTGTTGGCGCTGCCGCCCCGCGGTGACCTGCAGCATCCACCAGAGGTCTCGCGCCGGGACGGTGTGCAGCGTGCCGCGCATGGTCCAGCCCCGCACGATGTCGCCACGATCGAAGGCCCGATCGACGTCGCGCAGTCGAACCGGATCCTTGGTGCGGACGGCGAGCGCCCACCGGCCGGCTGTGAAGTCTTGGCTCTGCACGGCGAGCATGTGGTGCGCGGCATCCGTCACGGTGCGCGTCGGCGCGGTGAGGCGGTGCGATCGGAGACGCTCGGCGAGCAGGGTCGCAGTCTTCATGACCCCATCATGCCGGGCGCCCCCGACGCCGCGCACGGCTGCGCTCAGCCCTGCAGGGTCACCTCGCGGCGCTCGGGGAGCACGATCGGATGCGAGCCGGCCATGACCTCGAGCACGCGGATGACCTGGCACGAGTAGCCGAACTCGTTGTCGTACCAGACGTACAGGATGAGGGTGTCTTCGTCGGCGATCGTGGCGAGTCCGTCGACGATGCCCGCGCGGTGAGAGCCGACGAAATCGGTCGAGACGACGTCGGGGCTCTCGACATAGTCGATCTGCTGGCGCAGTTTCGAGTGCAGCGAGACACGGCGCAGGTAGTCGTTGACCTGATCCTTGGTCGCAGGGCGCTCGATTGTGAGGTGCAGCACCGCGAGCGAGACGTCGGGGGTGGGCACGCGGATCGAGCTGCCCGTGAGCTTGCCCTCCAGCTGCGGAAGTGCCTTGGCGACGGCCTTCGCGGCGCCCGTCTCGGTGATGACCATGTTGAGCACCGCCGAACGCCCGCGCCGGTCGCCCTTGTGGAAGTTGTCGATCAGGTTCTGGTCGTTCGTGAACGAGTGCACGGTCTCGACGTGTCCCTTGACGACGCCGTACGCCTCGTCGATCGCCGCGAGCACCGGGGTGATCGCGTTGGTCGTGCAGGAGGCGGCCGAGAGGATGCGGTCGCTCTCGACGACGCGATCGTCGTTGATGCCGTGGACGATGTTCTTCAGCGGGCTCTTCCCCGGCGCCGTGAGCAGCACGCGGGCGACACCCTTCGAGCGCAGGTGCTGCGAGAGGCCGGCCTCGTCACGCCAGCGTCCGGTGTTGTCGACAACGATCGCGTCGTGGATGCCGTGAGCGGTGTAGTCGATGGTCGCCGGGTCGTCGGAGTAGATCACCTGGATGCGGGTGCCGTTGGCGATGATCTGCTCGGCTTCTTCGTCGACCGTGACGGATCCGGCGAAGCGGCCGTGCACCGAGTCGCGCAACAGCAGAGAGGCGCGCTTGACGAGGTCGTTCTCGGCGCCGCGACGCACGACGATCGCGCGCAGCCGCAGTCCGCTGCCGCCACCGGTGTGGGCGATGAGGATGCGGGCCAAGAGGCGACCGATGCGCCCGAAGCCGTAGAGCACGACATCGGTGGGCTCGGCGGCGACAGCCCCCATCGCGGGTGAGAGTGCCTCGGCGAGGTAGGTGTCCAGCGGCTGGCCGCTCTCGGCGTGCTCGGCCACGAGGCGTGCAAGGTCGAGGGAGGACGCACCAGGCGAGAGCGAGTGGATCGCTTCCAGCACGGCGAGACTGTCTTCGATCGGGAGCCGTTCGTGCCCCAGCTGGGCCACGCGTTCGTGCACCTCGACGAGGCCGGTCGCCGACAGCCCGAGCAGCCGGTGTCCATGCAGGGAGGTGACCACGTCGTGTTCGCGTCGGAGCGCCCCGATGAGCGGGATCATCCGCTCAGCCAGCTCTTCGCTCTCGGTCCAGTCGTCGCGGTGTGCCGCGGAATCGTTCATCTGCGTCCTTGCATGTGTGAGCGCGCACCGAGATCGCCGGCGCGCGAGTTGCCGGGTGAATCGGGGGATGCGTCCAGCGTACAAGTCGCGGGAACCCGTGCCGAATCCGGATATCGAGAATCCGCGGCCGGGTCATCACACCGCGCTGACGTCCGGCTGCGCTGACGTCAAGCCGCGATGTCGAAGCGCGCTCGGCCGCCAAGCCGCGGGGTCTGCTCAGGGTCGACATATCGCGGCGGTATGAACCACACCTGCGCCGCGCTCCCGCTCCCGCTCCCGCTCCCGCTCCCGCTCCCGCTCCCGCTCCCGCTCCCGCTCCCGGCAGCATCGATGCAGATCTCCCACCCGTTGTCATGGATGCGGTGATGACATGTCTCGCACAGCAGCACCCCGTTGGAGAGATCCGTCGGCCCGTGATCACGTTTCCACCATCGGATGTGATGCGCCTTGGTCATCTCCGGTGGCAACCCACACATCGCACACCCCCCGTCCCGCTCGACCAGCGCCAACCGTTGCGCCCTCGTGAACAACCGTCTCTCCCGCCCCCAATCGAGAATCTCACTGTCCCCACCGAGAACACACGGAATCACGCCACCCCCGGCGGCCATCCGCCGCGCGGCTCCGACACTGACCGGCTGATCGACACCATCCACAGTCGCTGACCCGGTGCCAGCCTCAAGATCTTCGACACGCACCCGAACGACCACTGTGGCCCCGCCACCGGAACCCGCCGCTCGCACCCGAGCACGTGCGCGCAGAACACCGCGAGGGCATCAGCCTGGATCATCGGGACCGTCCGCCGATCCGCATCCGGAGCACCCGCGTCAGGCGTATCCTTCCGCGCGGCGAACGCCGCCGTCACGAACCCTCGGATCGCCGTCACCACCGGAGCCGCCGTCTCGACATCGAGGACCGCGTTCAGATGTACCATCCCATCCCGCTCGAACAGCGAAAGTGCGCGCTTGTTGCGGCGTTCTTCCTCCTGAGGCTCCACACCATCAGGGTCGAGCCACGCCTCCACCCTGACCACGAGCTTGCGCACATCATCGAGCGCCAGCCCCTGCGCCTTCTGCACCAGCATCCGCTCCCCTTCGGCGATGCGCTCCACCCCGGCGGCGACGCGGCACCGATCGAGCGCGGCGATGATCAGCGCCGCTGCGGGGGGCGCCGAGCGCACCCGAATCGAGCGCCTCACTCACCAGCGGATACTTCGCCGGTAGACGTGCGCCCAGGAGATCGCTACGCGGTGCCGTTGCCTCGCCCACCTTGACGAGACGCGAGGCATCACCCGTCGACACACCCGTTGTCGCGGCGATCAACGTCGCCGGGTTACGGAAGCCCTGCTGCTTGGCCAGGCTCTCGGCCCCGAGCTCGGGGCGGGACTCGCGAGAGATACACGCCGCCACCGAGACATGCACAGCGTCCAGCCGACGCCGCAGCACCCCGATCGATTCGCTCACCGCGATCAGTTGCTCTCTCGACAGTTCTCCCGAGTCACCGGCATCAGACCACACCTCATCGAGGCGGGACATCGCCTCGTGCAATGCGGTCAATTTCGACATACTTGATTTTACCGCAACCCAGGCAGACATTAGAAGTTTTGTTCGATTCAATGCCGGGATATCAGCGGTGCATCTGCCCCTCACCCGGCCCCAGAGCCGCCCTCGCCGAATGCACGTGCCCGCCACTGCACGTGCCCGCACTGCAACGCTCAGCCGCCGCCCGAGGGAATCCTCCGCACGCCCCTCGCGTTTCTCCCCCTGACACTCCACGAAAGGCCCCCGATGACAGATCGCCCTCGCCGCTCGGCGTGGCCACCCCTCCTGGTCGCGATCGGGCTCGAGGTCACGGCGACCCTCTCGCTGCGCGCGGCCGAGGGGTTCACTCATCCGCTCTGGCTGATCGTCGTCGTTCTCGGCTACTCCGGCTCGTTGTGGCTGCTGTCGGTCGTGCTCGATCGCGGGATGCCGGTAGGCGTCGCGTACGGCATCTGGTCGGCGTTCGGTGTCGTGCTCACCGCCGTGTTCGGCACCGTGCTGTTCGGCGAGCTGCTGGGCCCCGTGCAGATCATCGGCGTCGGCGTGATCGTGGTCGGCGTGCTGCTCGTCGAACTCGGTTCACACAAGCGCGAGTCGACGGAGGTCGCCTCATGACCTGGGTGCTGCTCGGGCTCGCGATCGTCAGCGAGGTCACCGCGACGCTGAGCCTGCGCGCATCCGAAGGCCTGCGTCGCCGCCGCTGGATCCCCGTGATCGTGGTCGGCTACCTCGCCGCCTTCACGCTGCTCGGCACGATCCTCGCGCTGGGGATGCCAGTGGGCGTCGCGTACGGCATCTGGGCCGCGGCCGGGGTCGCACTGACCGCGGTGCTGGGCCGGGTGATCTTCAAGGACCATTTCTCGGCCATGATGGCCGTCGGCGTCGCGCTCATCGCGGTCGGAGTAGGGATGATCGAATTCGGCGGCGGCCACTGACGACCACGCGCCTGCAACGTCGCCGCAGCATGATTCACTGGTTCCCGAACGGCAACTGACAGAGCGAAAGGCGCACCATGGGCACTTGGGGACCGGGGAACTTCGACGACGACACGGTCGCTGACGGACTGAGCGAGATCACGGACGATCTCATCGCGAAGATCGCCGAGTCGTTCGCCGATGAGGACGATGACACCGAGCTGCAGCCCGACGAATGGGGCGGCAGCATGGTGCCGGCGTGGCTGGAGATCCTCACCGACATCGGATCGGCGGGCCGCGTCGGCGCGACGTTCCCGCCGAGCACCACACTGGAAGCGTGGCGGGACCGCTACGTCCGTGTCTGGGACGGTTACATCGACGAGCTCGAGCCCGATGAGGACTACCGGAAGGACCGGCGTCAGGTCATCGTGTCGACCTTCGACCGCGCCGTCTCCCTCGCGCACGAGCGCGAGCAGTAGACAGGGCGCCTCAGCCCTCTCAGTATTCCGCCGAGAACGCGCCGTCGGACTTCAGCAGCTGCCCCGAGATCCAGCGGCCCTCGTCCGACACGAGGAATTCCACCACGGCCGCCACATCGGCGGGCCGTCCGAGCCGACCGAGCGGGGTCATACCCGTCAGCTCTGTACGCGTCTCATCATCCATCCATCCGGTGTCGATCGGGCCGGGGTTGAGGACGTTCGCGGAGATCCCCCGAGGGCCGAGCTCGCGCGCGGCAGAGATGACGAGCCGGTCGAGCGCGCCCTTCGATGCGCCGTACGGGAGGTTGCCGGTCACGTGGTCGCTGGTGAGCGCCAGGATCACTCCCCCGTCGTCGCCGGCCTGCCGCGCGAACGCCGCGATCAGCAGCAGACTCGCCCGCGCGTTCACGGCGACATGCAGGTCGAAGCTCTCGGCAGTGGTGTCGAGGATCCCCGATTCCACGTCGTGCGCGTGGCTCAGGATGAGCGCCGAGATCGGACCGTGCGCGGCGTTCACTTCGGCGATCAGCGCCTCGGGGCCTTCATGCGTCGAGAGATCGGCGGGGTGGTCGGCGTCCTGCAGGTCGCTGGTGACGACGGTCCAGCCGGCGGCGCGCAGTCGAGGCACGATGCCGGCGGCGATGCTGTCGGCCCGGGCGGCGCCGGTGATCAGAGCGAGGGGCATGCCGCCACGCTAGCGGAACCCGGCCCCCGCATCAGGTGGCGAGACACATCACGGCGGCACCGGCAGCCAGCGCCCACGACTCGACCGCGATGAGGCGTGCGGTGCGCCCGTGATGGATCGGTTCGACGATCCAGTCGGCGACGACCGTCCACAGCACCACGCCGATCACTCCGGCGACGATCAGCACCGACAGCAGACCCGAGAGGCCGCCATGCCCTCCGTGCACTCCGGTGCTCGCCTCCGCGGCCGCCCCCGTCGCCGCGCTCTCGAACGAGCAGACGGCCAGGAGCACGGCGATGAGCGCACGACGGAAGCACTCGCCGGCTGCCGGCGTTCCGCGCACCCCGACCGTGCCGAGCATGGCGGAGAGCAGCAGTACGGCTCCGAGCACCAAAGCGACCATGGCGACGCCACCCACGAGCGCGGTCGCGACCATCGCCGCCGCCATGATCATCACCGCCTGCCGGCCCTGCCACGGCACCGAGCGTCCTGCGATCAGCGAGGCCACGACCGCGACGACCGCAGCGCCGACGAGCAGCCAGGGCGCTGCCGGCACGAGATCATCCACACCCGAATCCTATTGACGCCGGAGCGTCGCAGGGCCGCGGGCGCGGCATCCGGAAATCCGCGAGTGCGGCGATCAGGCCAGGGGTGCGATCAGGGGCGCGCAGAAATCAGTGGAATGCAAAAATCACGCGAGGGGGTGCGATCTGGAGCGTACAGAGCTCAGGCGAGCGCAGCGATCGCGTCGCGGAGGATGCCGTCGGCGTCGTCGAGGGCGGAGGCTGCGTCCTGCGGCGTCGCATCGGCCGCCAGCATCAGCAGCGCGAGCTTGACCGAACCCTCCGCCGCCCGCAGCGCGGCGGCTGCCTGGTCGGTGTCGACTCCCGCGAGCTGCGACACTGTACGGATGGAGCGCGCGTGGAGCTTCTCGTTCGTCGCGAGCAGGTCGACCATCACGCCGCGGTACGTCTTTCCGAGGTTGATCATCGACAGCGTCGTGAGCATGTTCACGACGAGCTTCTGCGCCGTACCGGACTTCAGCCGCGTCGATCCGGAGATGAACTCGGGGCCGGTGACGACCTCGATCGCGATCTCCGCAGCAGCCCCGATGTCCGAGCCGGCGTTCGATGCGATCGCCGCGGTGAACGCGCCCACGCTTCGGGCGTAGTTCAGTCCGCCCACGACGTATGGCGTGCGTCCGGATGCGGAGATGCCGACGACAGTGTCGTTCTCGGAGAGGCCGAGATCGCGCAGCGAGAACTCCGCTGCGGCATCGTCATCCTCGGCGTTCTCGACCGCCGAGCGGATCGCGGTCTCGCCGCCAGCGATCAGGCCGACCACCATCGAGGGGTCGGTGCCGAAGGTCGGCGGGCACTCGCTCGCGTCGAGCACACCGATGCGCCCTGCGGTGCCGGCGCCGATGTAGATGAGCCGCCCACCCCGGCGGAATCGCTCGGTGATGCCGTCGACGGCGATCGCGATCTCCGCAGCACGCTCGGCGACAGCCTCGGGCACCCGACGGTCTTCGGCGTTCATCCGCCGCACGAGCTCGGCCGTGCCCAGCAGATCGAGGTCGCCGCGTTCGGTCGTCGAGGCCTCGGTGTCGAGGCGATCGAGCACGGTGAGGAGGGCGGCGAGGCGGGAGTCGTCATTCGGCACGGTGGACGAACCTTTCGTGGGGGAGGTCGTTGCGGTGCGCGAGCAGCAGCGCACCGTCGAGCGCGTCACCGCTCGCGGGCACGACCCGGCGACCGGCGGTCTGGAGCGAGAGGGTCAGGGATTCGCGGAACCATGCGTGGTCGGCGAGACCGCCGTGGACCACGATGTCGGCGGTGCGCACCGAAGCTGCGGTCGCCGTTGCGGTGAGAAGTCGGATGCCCTCGGCGACGATCTCGCGAGCCACAGCATCGCCCGCCTCTGCCGCGTCGAGGACCAGGGGTGCAAGCGTCGCGAGGCGCCGCGGGAGTGGTCCACTTCGAGCGAGCCACGCCTGGATGTCGGATGCTGCGCCGATGGGTGCAGCGATCGCCTGCGCCAGAGCAGTCTTCGGGGCCAGCCCGTCATCTGCGCGCAGAACAGCACGCAGGGTCTCTCGACCGAGCCATGAACCGCTGCCGAAGTCACCGAGCTCCGGCCCCCACCCGTCGATGAGTCGTGCGCCATCGGCGTCGATGCCGAGTGCCACCGCTCCGGTTCCCGCGATGAGGAGCACACCCTCACCACCGTCGAGCGCACCGGCGTGCGCGGTGACGACGTCAGAGGCGACAGCGACCCCGGCATCGGTGGCGCTGGCCAGTCGGGAAGCCAGTTCCTGCGCGGCAACCGGAGCCATCCATGCCCCTGCGGCACCGACGCCGATCAGATCGATGTCGGTGGGGGAATCGATGTCGGTGTGGGAGAGGAGCGGGACGATCGCGTCGAGCGCTGCGGTCACCCCGTCGGCAGCGGCGAGGCCGGGGGTGCCCACGCCAGCGCGTTCCACGCGCGTGCCCTCGCCGGTGATCACCACGCGGCACCGCGACTTGCCGAGATCGACGGATGCGGTCATGCGCGCGCTCATCGGCTCTCCTCGGTGTTCAGAAAAAGGGGTAGTGAAAAGAGACTACATGCGAAGTAGACTCAACGAAAAGAATTTACACCGCACCGACGGAGGACCGATGAGCATCCAGTCGACGATCGAAGCCGCCGCCTCGACGCTGCCGCCGTCGCTGGCCCGCATCGCGCTGGTGGTCCGCGAGAACCCGTCCCTCGTGATCGAGAACACGATCAACGAGCTCGCCGAGGAATGCCAGACGTCCGTCGCATCCGTCGTGCGCTTCTGCCGCGCGATCGGCTTCAGCGGTTACGCTCCGCTCCGCATGGCACTGGCCGCAGAGCTCGGCAAAGAGGCCGCTCAGTTCTCCGCCAGAGGCGCCTACGGCTCCGAGATCTCCGACGGCGACACACTGCGCGAAGCGGTGTCGAAGGTCGCCTCCCTCGAACTCCTGGCGATCGAGGAGACCGTCGCCCAGCTGGATTTCGAGGTGCTCGAGGCGGCGGTCGACGCGATCGACCGCGCCGAACGCATCCTCCTCTACGGGCTGGGCGCCAGCCGATTCGTCGCAGAAGACCTCACCCACAAGCTCCTGCGCGTCGGCCGGAACGCACATATGCCCGCCGATCCGCACGAGGCCGTCGCAGTGTCCGTGCTGCCCACCGCGCCGACCGTCGCGATCGGGTTCTCCCATTCGGGTTCGACGCTCGAGACCGTGCGGTTCCTGGAGACCGCGCGCGCCAGCGGTGCCGCGACGATCGCGGTCACGTCGGCGAAGGACTCCCCCCTCGCCCGCGCGGCCGAGCACCCGCTGTTCACCGAGGTGCGCGAGTCGACGTTCCGCGCCGGCGCCATGGTGAGCCGCATCGCCCAGCTCACCCTCGTGGACTGTCTGTTCATCGGCGTCGCGAAGCGCCGATACGCCGAGACCGTCGACGCCCTGCAGCGCACCGGCCAGGCGACCCGCGCACTTCGAGGCTGAACGGCCGCAGCGGGTCCTCTCCCGCTCGCGCGCGAGCGGGAGAGGACCACGAGCACCGCTCCGCGTCGCGACCGCTCAGGCGTCGCCGAACATCTCGGGGAGCGAAGCAGTGAACTCGTCGAAATGGCTGTACCAGACAGTGTGGGCGGCATTCGGGATGCTGCGGACCACCACTCCCCCGTTCTCGAACCGCCGGGCATCCTCATCACCGACCCACGTGCTCGGGTCGGCGCGAATCACGATGGAACCCGGTGCCGCCTCCCACGTCATATCGGGTCCGCACGACAGGGAGGCCGACGTCGCCGGGTCGAAGCGAGCCGCAGCCCTGGCCTCCACCACGGCATCCTCCTCCGAGTAGAAGGGACGGGCTTGACGCAACCTCTCCGGACGCAGCCGCGCGAGTCTGTCCCGTGCGTAGTCGGCCGTGAGAGCACGGCGATCACCGCCTCCGACAAGGGAGAGCGGGGCGTCGACGTACACCGCCAGCTTGGGCCTCAGTACAGGCGCGGCGGCCGCGAGAACGGTCGCGCCATAGGAGTGTCCGACAGCGTCGACAGACCGCCCCGGAGCGAGATGCCGAACAGTCTCCACGACAGAGGCTGCGGCTCGCTCGATGGTCAGCTCTGGATCCCGCGGGGAGAGCCCATGCCCGGGGAGGTCGAGGGCCAGCACGCGGTAGCCGCGATCAGCGAGGAGCGGGACGACCCGCCACCAGCTCTCGGCGGACCCCATGAAGCCGTGGAGCAGGACCGCCGTGCGCGGGCCGTCGCCGGTATCGATCGCGTGCAGGAGCATCGGATCAGTCAATCAGGTTCGTTACCGTTTCGTGACCACATCGCATTCTTAGAGCTTCGAATTCCCCTTCGAATGTCGGTGGTCTCTGATGGACTGAAGCCATGACCGCACTCCTCGACGCGACCGACTCCCAGATGGCGATGCTCGCCGATCTGGTCGCGTCGCTCGAAGCGGCCGAAGCGACGCTGAGCAGCATGCAGGCTGCTCGCGACGGCATGCTCGCGATGGCGGGCCGCCTCGCTGTCGACATCGCGCGCGAGTCCGCGCACCCCGACCATGGCGACATGGCCATCCGCACGGTGGCGGCCGAGATCGGCGCAGCGCAGCGGGTGAGCGACCGCACGATCGAGCGGCGCATGGCTGAGGCGTCGTGGCTGGTGGAACGGTTCCCCGCGGTCTGGGCGGCCCAGGGCGAAGGGCGCATCAGCGGCGCACATTCACGCGTGATCGTCGAAGCGGGCACCCACCTCGACGACGCCGTCGATCGCCAGGCCTACGCGGCAGAAGCCGTGACGCTCGCCGAGTCCGAGTCTCCGAACCGACTCCGACGACTCGCACGAAGGCTCGCCGAGCGGTTCCAGGAGCGCACGATCACCGAACGACACCGCGACGCCCGCGAGAAGCGGCGCGTGTGGGTGAAAGACCTCGACGACGGTATGGCCGAGCTGGGCGCGCACGGCCCGGCCGCTCTCGTGCACGGCATGTTCGACCGACTCTCCCAGATGGCGCATGCCGTGAAAGAGGAGAACGCCAGGGCTGCGAAGGCCGCCGCGAGCGGCACCAACACCGACATCGACACCGACACCGCAGGAGAGCATTCCGTCGGCGAAGAGTATGTGGCAGACGAGCGCTCGGTCGACCAGCTGCGCGCGGATCTGCTCTCCGACCTCGTGCTCACCGGCGCACCGACCGGACACGACACGACCGAAGGGCTGCTCGGCGCGATCCACGCCCGTATCGAGGTGTCCGTGCCGGTGATGACGCTGATGGAAGACGATCAGGCGGGTTCGGAAGCGAACGACCTCGACCTCACCGGCCTCGGTTTCGGCGATGGCCTCGACCGCAGACTTGGCGGCATCGATCCCCGGTTGACCGACCGCGACCTGCCTCCTGCTGAGCTCGACGGCACGACGCCGATCGACGCGAGAACAGCCCGCGCGCTGGCCGGCTCTGCGTCGGGTTGGGACCGCGTGTTCACGCATCCGATCTCCGGCGCGATGCTCGCGGTCGATCGATACCGTCCGAGCGAGCATCTGCGACGGCACCTTCGAGCGCGAGACCAACGCTGCAGGTTCCCGGGATGCGGAATCAGGGCGAGAAAGTGCGACCTCGACCACAATCACGCCGCTGCGAGCGGAGGACCGACCTCCGATACGAACCTCTCCGCGTTCTGCCGACGTCATCACATGCTCAAGCACAACTCCCCGTGGCATGTCGAGCAGCGGGCGGGCGGCGTCTTGGAATGGACGAGCCCGACCGGACGCGGTTACATCGACAGGCCACCGACCCAGAACACCGTCGTGTTCACCGAGACGTCTGTTCCTTCACCGTTCTGACGAGCCTCGGGCGGCCTGACCATCCGACGACCTGGCGAGCTTCCGACGGCCTGACGAACCGACGAGACGCGGGCGGCCTGACCATCCGACGAGCTGACGAGCTGACGAGCTGACGAGCTGACGAGATTCCGACGCCCTGACGAGCCGACGGGACTCGGGCGGGCTGACGAGCTGACGAGCTGACGAGATTCCGACGCCCTGACGAGCCGACGGGACTCGGGCGGGCTGACGAGCTGGCGAGATTCCGACGTGACGAACCGACAACCCGACGACCGGACGAACCGACGAACGAACGAGTCCCGGACGAGACTCCGACAACCCGACGAACAGACGTGACCCGGCGTCCGAAGGACTCGCACCTGGGTCCGGCGCACACACGCGAACGAGCCGCCCGGACCTGGAGGTCTGGACGGCTCGCTCGGTGCTGCGGGTACTGCTTCTGTTACTGGTACGACTTCACGATCTCGAGGAGGCTCGGGACGTTGGCGTAAGCCTCAGCCGCGTTCTCCTTCGTGACGATGATCGGGTCGAGCAGGTACGACGGGACGATCTTCTTGCCGTTGTCGTACTGCTCGGTGTCGTTGACGTCGACCTCCTCGCCCTTCTGGAGCTGGCCGACCATCTTGATCGACTGCTCGACGAGGAGCGTGGTGTCCTTGTTGATCGTGGAGTACTGGATGCCCTCCATGATCGACTTGACCGACTCGACCTCGGAGTCCTGACCCGTGACGACCGGGACCGGCTTGCCTGCACCCTGCACCGAGGTGATGATGGCGCGGGCGAGGGTGTCGTTCGGGGACAGGACGCCGTCGAGCGTCTCGGAACCGTACGAGGAGGTGAGCAGCGAGTCCATACGGCGCTGCGCGTTCTCCGGCTTCCAGCCCTCGGTCGCGGTCTGCGCGATCTCGGTCTGGCCGGAGACGACCTTCAGCGTCCCGTCATCGATCTTCGGCTGGAGAACCTCCATCGCGCCGTTGAAGAACACCGGCGCGTTGGCGTCGTCCGGCGAGCCCGAGAACAGCTCGATGTTGTACGGCGCCTCGTGGCCTGCGCGCTCAGCGAGACCGTCGAGCAGCGCCTGCCCCTGCAGCTGGCCGACCTTGAAGTTGTCGAACGCGACGTAGTAGTCGACGGCCTCGGTGTTCTCGATCAGACGGTCGTACGCGATGACGGTGACGCCGGCGTCGCGGGCTGCCTCGACCTGCGTCGACAGCTGCTTGCCGTCCTTCGCACCGATGATGATGACCTTGGCGCCACCGGTGACCATCGCCTGGATCTGGTTCTGCTGCTCGGCGACCGTGTTGCTGGCCGGCGCGTACTGCACGTCGGCCTTGAAGCCGGCCTCCTTCAGACCATCGGTGAACAGCTGACCGGCGAGAACCCAGTTCTCGGAGGTCTTGTCCGGAAGGGCGACGCCGATCGTGGCGTCGGCGGCGAAGCCCTTGGCCTCGTCTCCCGATCCGGAACCGGTGTCACCGCCGCGCTCCGAGGAGCAGCCGGTGAGGGCGAAGGCGCCCGCGACGACAAGCGCTGTCGCCGACAGAAGAATCTTCTTCATGTGATCTCTTTCTCTGGTGTGTGAAGGTCCAGGCGCGTGTGCGGTGCGCGACTCGACCCCTACTTTCCGCGCGTCTCGTCGACGGCGGGGGCTTCGTACTTCTGGCTGGTGGGGTAATTGGCCTTCGGGTCGAAAGTCTCGAGTGCGGGGTCTTCCTTGCGACCGAACCGTCGCGTCAGGAACCCGATGATCGAGGGGCGGCCCTGCTGCTTGTTCCAGACGTCGACACCGACCGCGAACAGGAGCACGAGGCCCTTGATCATCGAGACCACGTCAGCGCCGGCGCCGAGCAGCGCGAGTCCGTTGTTGAGGAACGCCATCACGAGACCACCGATGATCGACCCGATCACGGTGCCGATGCCGCCCGAGACGGCGGCGCCACCGATGAAGACCGAGGCGATGGCGTCGAGCTCCCAACCGTTGCCGTCCTGCGGACCGGAGGCCGTGGCGCGGGCCACGTAGATCATTCCAGCGAGCGAGGCGAGAACCGACATGTTCATCATGACGAAGAAGTCGACCCAGCGGTCCTTCACGCCCGACAGACGCGCCGCCTGGCGATTGCCACCGACGGCGTAGATGTGGCGGCCGAACACGGTGTTGTTCGTGATGAACGAGTAGAGGATGACGAGGGCGAGCAGGATGACGCCCGAGATCGGGAAGCTGGTCCCTTCACGCCCTGTAGCGAACAGCCACCCCGCGATGAGGATCACGGCCGAGATCAGCACGACCTTCGTGATGCTCACCCAGCGGGGCGCCATGTCCGAGCCCATCTTTGCCTGCGCGCGGCGGGTGCGGATCTCCGAGATGACGATCCACAGCACACCGATCAGGGCGAGGACCATCGTGAACACGTTGAACGGCACGGGGATGAACGACAGCTCGGGCAGGTAGCCGGCGCCGATGACCTTGAACCCCTCCGGGATGGGGATCGACTGCGAGTCGCCGACCCACTGGTTCGCACCACGGAAGAAGAGCATGCCCGCCAGCGTCACGATGAATGCGGGCACCCCGACATAGGCGACCCAGAATCCTTGCCAGGCACCCACCAGCACGCCTACGCCGAGACCGAGGAGGATAGCCAGCGGCCACGGCAGATCCCAGTCCGCCATGGCCTTGGCGACGACGATGCCGGTGAACGCCGCGACCGATCCGACCGACAGATCGATGTGCCCCATGATGATGACCATCACCATGCCGATCGCGAGGATCAGGATGTAGGAGTACTGGTTGACGACGTTGATCAGGTTGCCCGACGAGAGCGTGAGTCCCTGACCTTTGAAGATCCAGGTCAGCACCTGGAAGACGACCAGGATCACGACGAGGCTGCCGAGGATGCCGAACTGGCGGAGGGTCGACTGGCCGCCGCCGAACATCTTCGTGATGTCCTTGAAGTGGAAGCCGCGCTTCGTGGCGGTGGTTTCGGTGGTCATGCGGATGCTTTCTGGGTCGCGGAGGTCATGCTGCGCATGAGGTCCTCAGGTGTCGCCTGATCGGCCGGGATGCAGTCGGTGACCCGACCTTCGAAGACGGTGTAGATGCGGTCGGAGATGCCGAGGAGTTCGGGCAGCTCGCTGGAGATGACGATGACGCCCTTGCCCTGCGACGCGAGCTGGTTGATGATCGCGTAGATCTCGTACTTGGCGCCGACATCGATACCGCGGGTGGGCTCGTCGAGGATCAGCAGGTCGGGGTCGGTGAACATCCACTTCGCCAGCACGACCTTCTGCTGGTTTCCGCCGGAGAGCTTGCCGACGCCCTCTTCGACGGAAGGGGTCTTGATGCGGAGCGCCTTGCGGTACTCCTCGGCGACCGCGAACTCGGCACGCGAATCGACGACGCCGCGCTTGGCGATCTTGGAGAGCTTGGCCGCGACGACCGACCGCTTGATCGTGTCGAGCAGGTTGAGCCCCAGTACCTTGCGGTCCTCGCTGACGTACGCCAGCCCGTGCTTGATCGCCGATGCCACGTCGTACAGGGCGATCTCCTGACCGTCCTTGATCAGAGTGCCGGAGAGGAACGAGCCGTACGACCGGCCGAAGATGCTCATCGCGAACTCGGTGCGCCCTGCGCCCATGAGGCCGGCGATACCGACGACCTCGCCACGGCGCACGTTGATGCTCGATCCCTTGACGACCATGCGCTCGGGAACGGTCGGATGCTGCACCCACCAGTCCTTGACCTCGAAGAACACCTCGCCGATCTCGGGCGTGCGATCGGGGTACCGGCTCTCGAGCGAGCGGCCGACCATCCCGCGGATGATGCGGTCTTCGTTGATCTCGCCACGGGAGATGTCGAGCGTCTCGACGGTGCGACCGTCACGGATGATCGTGATCTCGTCGGCGATCTGCTCGATCTCGTTGAGCTTGTGGCTGATCATGATCGACGCGATGCCCTTGGCCTTGAGCCCGAGGATCAGGTCGAGCAGGTGCTGCGAGTCGTTCTCGTTGAGGGCTGCGGTCGGCTCGTCGAGGATCAGCAGCTTGACGTCCTTGTTGAGCGCCTTCGCGATCTCGATCAGCTGCTGCTTGCCGACGCCGAGGGTCTTGATCTGCGCGTCGGGGTCTTCACTCAGCCCGACCCGGGCGAGGAGCTCGATCGTCCGCTCCTTCTGCGCCTGCCAGTCGATGCGGCCGAGGTGCTGGATCTCGTTGCCGAGGAAGATGTTCTCGGTGACGGAGAGCTCCGGGATCAGCGCCAGCTCCTGGTGGATGATCGCGATGCCGGCCTGCTCGCTGGCGACGATGTCCTTGAAGCGCTGCTCTTCCCCGTAGAGCAGGATCTCTCCGTCGTAGGTGCCGTACGGGTACACCCCGGACAGGACCTTCATCAGAGTCGACTTCCCGGCACCGTTCTCGCCGCAGATCGCATGGATCTCCCCAGCGCGGACGGTGATCGAGACGTCGGCGAGTGCCTTGACCCCTGGGAACTCCTTGGTGATGCTGCGCATCTCCAAGATGGGGCCTGACACGGTAGGCAACGTTGCTGTGGTGCTCACGGATCTTTCCTCGCGACGTGCGGTCACCTTCGATGTGACCGTTCACATTGGATTACATCGTCCACTCACGACGATCCTCTGTCAAGTCCGCGCGCCGATTTCGTGTCGCTACCGTGATGCATCCGAGCGAAAATGCTGGGAGCGGTCCCGTCGCGAAGCGCTATCTCGACGCGGCGGACTCGCGCGCACGCACGATGGTCTGCAGCGGACCGAACTCCGGCAACTGTTCGCCGCGGATCTGCGCGAGGAGGATGCGCACGGCACGCCGCCCGAGCTCGGGGAAGTCCTGGTGCACGGTGCTGAGCGTCGGTGCGACGTGGGCGGCGACCGGGATGTCGTCGAACCCGATGACGCTCACGTCGTGCGGGACCCGCAACCCGGAGTCGCGGAAGCCGTGCAGCAACCCGATCGCCATCAGGTCGTTCGCGGCGAAGACCGCCGTGAAGTCCCGCCGGAGCGACAGCTCCTTGCCCGCGAAATAGCCGAAGTCCGCCGTCCAATCGCCGCGGATGGGCGGGAACGTCGGCAGGTCGGCCTCGCGCAGGCCGTCGAGATATCCGCGCATGCGCGACTCCGCCTCGATCCAATCCTGAGGCCCGGCCAGATGCAGGATATCGCTGTGGCCGAGCGAGATCAGATGCTCCGTGGCCGCCCTGGCGCCCGCCACCTGGTCGGCCGACAGACTCACTCCGTCCGAGCCCGATGCCGTCTGCAGGGTCACGAAAGGCATGTCGACGGACATGCCGCGAAGCACATGGAACACCCGCACCTGCGGGGCGAGCACGACGATCCCGTCGACCTGCTCGCGCGACAGCTGGCGCACCGCATTGCCGATGGCCTCCGGCGTCGTATCGGCGAGGTTCAGGGTCGAGACGGAGTAGCCCTCTTCACGCGCCGCGTCCTCGATGCCGGCGATGGACGAGGTCGGACCGAACTCCCCGATCGTCGCGGACAGGATCCCCAGCATGTTGGACTTGCTGGTGACCAGAGCGCGGGCGGCGAGGTTCGGCCGGTAGTCGAGCACCGAGATCGCATCGAGAACCTTGGCCTTCGTCTCGGGCCTGATGCTCGGATGATCGTTGAGCACTCGGGACACGGTCTGATGCGAGACCCCGGCGAGTCGCGCGACGTCGCGGATACTCGGCAACCGCGCACGCTCGGAGGCGGTGGACATCACTTGCCTCCTTGCGTGTGCACGGTCACATCCCCACTACATTATGTCTGTCGCGGCTGCTGCGTGCACCTCTCGGCGATCGGGTCCTCCCAGACCGGGTTGTGCGTCGGCACCGGAACGACCGCCTGGTTTCGTCCGACGGCACCGGAACGGGCCCGTCCTGCATGGCATGGTGACAGCGTGGACACTCTGCTGCGCGGCGGGCGCGTCATCGACCCGAAGACCGAAACCGACCGGATCACCGACCTCCTGATCGCGGACGGACGCGTGGCCGCTCTCGGCGACGGACTCACGGCACCGACCGATGCCGAGGTCGTCGACGTCTCCGGCCTGATCGTCGGACCGGGCTTCGTCGACCTGCACAGCCACGTGCACTCGATCGCGGGGCAGCGGCTGCAGGCGATGGACGGTGTCACCACCGCGCTCGATCTCGAAGCAGGGCTGATGCCGATCGCCGAGGCGCTCGCGCGGGCCGCTGCCGACGGGCGACCGTTGAACTACGGCTTCTCCGCCTCCTGGTCGCAGGCACGGGCGTACGCCCACCTCGACCGGGTACCCGTCGCCGACTTCACGGCGTCGATGGACCTGCTCGGCAAGCCGGACTGGCAACGGGCCTCCTCCCCCACCGAACGCCGACGTTGGCTGGGCCTGCTCGAAGACGAGCTCGGTGCCGGCGCACTCGGGATCGGGGTGCTCATGGGCTACGCACCGCGCTCCGATCCGGACGAGTATCTCGATCTCTCCCGCCTGGCCGCCGCCGCGCACGCCCCGACCTTCACACACGTGCGCGAACTGATCGAGGCCGACCCGCGCACCCCGATCGACGGGTCTGAGGAGCTGGTCCGCGCCGCAGCCGAGACCGGAGCCGCGATGCACCACTGCCACGTCAACAGCACCTCGCTGCGCCACGTCGACCGTGTGCTCGCCCTCCTCGACCGGAGCCGTGCCGCCGGCTCCCGCGTCACCGTCGAGGCGTACCCCTACGGCGCGGGCAGTACCGCGATCGGGGCCTTCTTCCTCGCCCCGGAGAAGCTCGCTGGTCTCGGCATCACACCGAGCTCTCTCGTGCTCGTCGACACCGGCGAGCGCATCGCCGACGAGGCGAGACTGCGCGAAGTGCGCGCGACCGATCCGGGGGCGACCTGCATCGTGACGTTCCTGGACGAGGCCGACCCCTTCGACCGCGCGCATCTGCACCGAGCCCTCGCCTACCCCGACTCGATCGTCGCGAGCGATGCGATGCCGATCTCCTGGACGGGCAGCGACGGACGCACGGTGTACGAGCAGCGCGAGTGGCCGCTGCCCGCCGGCGGGCACACCCACCCGCGCACGGCAGGGACCTTCACGAAGTCGCTGCGTCTGATGGTCCTCGAGAGCGCGACCTGGAGCTGGCTCGAGGCGTTCCGCCGCTGCTCCTTCCTGCCGGCACGCGTGCTCGACGAGGTCTCATCCGGCATGCGGGGCAAGGGGCATCTGACGGTCGGAGCGGATGCCGACATCGTGGTCATCGACCCGGCGACCCTCACCGACCGTGCCACCTATACCGACCCGACCCGTCCCTCGCGAGGCGTCCGCCAGCTGTATGTGCACGGCGCTCCCGTGGTGCGCGGCGGCGAGATCGTGACCGATGCTCTGCCGGGGCGCCCCGTGCGCGGAGACGCCTGACCAGGAATCCGCCGGAGCGGGATCCTTCGTCCGGACGAACCAACGTCTGCGCAAGTCTCGTCGTCGGGCACCAACGAGTCGACGGAACACGCGAATAGTCTCGGCCCCATCGCCGTCGCCCCGAAGACGACGGCCACTCGACGAAGAGGAGCGCACGTGTCCGACCTGAACGAAATCGGCAGCTGGGTGCGGGAGAACCTTCCCACGATGCTGGCCGACGCGCATATCCCTGCAGCATCCGTCGCGATCCTGGCCGGTGGCGAGATCTTCACCACCGCCGCCGGGATCCTCAATCGCAACACCGGCGTCGAAGCCGACGAGGACTCGGTCTTCCAGATCGGCTCGATCACGAAGACCTGGACGGCGACGCTCATCATGCAGCTCGTCGATGAGGGCCTGCTCGACCTCGACGCCCCGGTGCGCGATACCGTCCCCGCGTTCGCGATCGGCGACGACGCCGCGGCGAGCGCGATCACCGCTCGACAGCTGCTGAGCCACGTGAGCGGGTTCGAGGGCGACCTGTTCAACGACACCGGGATGGGCGATGACGCCGTGGAGAAGTACCTCGCAACGATCGCCGATGCCCCGCAGCTCTTCACCCCCGGCGAGCGCTTCTCGTACAACAACGCCGCATTCGTCGTGCTCGGTCGCATCGTCGAAGTGCTGCGCGGCACCTCGTACGACCAGGCGCTGCGCACGCACCTCGCCACTCCTCTGGGGCTCACGCACGTGGCGACCACGGCCTCCGAGGCGATCATGTTCCGGGCAGCCCTCGGGCACATCCCCGCCGAGGGCAGCGACGAGCCGGTCCCCGCGCCCGTCTGGAGCCTCGTGCGCTCGAACGCCCCTGCCGGGTCGATGCTCGCCATGACGGCGCGCGACCTCGTGAGCTACGCCCGCATGCACCTGGACGGCGGTGTCGCCCCCGACGGGACCCGCATCCTGTCCGAGAAGAGCGTCCGCGCGATGCAAGAGCGTCAGGTCGATCTCCCCGAGCTCGGCATCATGGGCGACGCGTGGGGTCTCGGCTGGGAGATCTTCGACTGGGACGGCGGGCCGGTGATCGGCCACGACGGCGGCACGATCGGCCAGAACGCGTTCCTGCGCATGGTCCCGTCCGCCGGCGTCGCCGTCGCGATCCTCACGAACGGCGGGCGGACCGTCGACGCGTACCACGCGATCACCGCGAAGGTGCTCGCCGCTCTCGCCGGGGTCACTATGCCTGCGTTGCCGGCGATCCCGGCGTCGCCCGTCGCGGTCGACGTGGAGCGGATCCTCGGCAGCTACTCCTCGTCGGTGTCGGACTCGACGGTCCGGATCGACGACGACGGTCGTATCTGGCTCGAGCGCACCATGAAGGGAATCTTCGCCGAGCTCGGCCCGGCGCCGGAGCCCGTCGAACTCGTCGGCTGGGAGGGAGACACCCTCATCCCCCGTGAACCACAGAACGGCATGCACATGCCGCACGCGTTCGTGGGCGACGACGGCTCGGGGCGTGCTCTGTACCTTCACACCGGACGCGCCGACCGTCGGGTCGGCGCATGACCGTGGCCACGGCGACCACGTCGGACATCGGACAGGACATCGCCGAGATCTTCGCGGATGCCGGGGCCACGGGTTTCCTGCACGCGCGACAGATCGGTGTCGTCGACGGCCCCGAGGTGAACGCGGGTGCCGACGAGCCGGTGGTGCTCGCGTCGGTCTTCAAGATCCTGGTGCTCACCGCCTTCGTCCGAGCCGTCGCCGCCGGTGACCTCGACCCGACCGAGCGCACCACCGTGACGGCCCGCTACCGCATCGGCGGTGTGGGCACAGCCGGCTTCGCAGACGATGTCGAGGCGAGCTGGCGTGATCTCGCGCTGAACATGATGACGATGAGCGACAACGCGGCCACCGACGTGATCTATCACCGCCTCGGCGCCGACGCCGTGAACCGGGTCGTCAGCGATCTGGGTCTTCAGAAGACGCGCCTCATCGGATGCTGCGAAGACCTCTTCGCCTCCGTGGTCGCCGACCTCGGCGGTGATGCCGACAGCGATCTGGACGAACTGCTCGAAGGCGCGACCGCTGAGCAGATCCTCGCGCTCGACGCGGTGCATCCACTCAAGACCTCGCACTCCACCCCGCGTGAGGTGGCGACACTGTTGAACGCACTGTGGACCGACACCGCGGCACCGGCAGACGCCTGCCGCCAGGCACGAGACATCATGGCTCTGCAGATCTGGCCGCATCGGCTGACCTCCGGGTTCCCCGGCGAGGTCAGCCTCGCGGCGAAGACCGGCACACTGCCCACCTGGCGCAACGAGGCCGGCGTCGTGACCTATCCCGATGGGCGCCAGTACGCAGTGGCGGTGTTCACCCGCGCCGGATCGCTCGCCGACCGGCAGCCGCTCGTCGACGCCTCGATCGGCCGTGCGGCCTTCGCCGCCGTCGAGCACCTGCGCGCACAGACCGTCTGACCCGCACCACCCACCCCTGCACCATTCCGCTGCACCATCCCGCAATCACCCTGCACCATCCCGAACACTGCTGGAGGCTTCTGATGCGTTCTCGTACCCCGCTGATCGCGCTGCTCGGCGCTGCGGCGCTCGCCCTGACATCCTGCGCCGCCGGCGCCCCTCCCGGCGGAGGTGACAGCACCGACGGAGTTCTCGCCGACGGCAAGACCTTCACATCGGTGATCTCGACCGATCCGGGAAGCCTGGATCCGTTCGTCACCGTGATGTCGGTCGCCCGCTCGATCGACCGGTTCCTCTACGCCCGCCTGGTCGAGGTGATGGAGGACGGCAGCATCACCTCCGGCCTCGCCCAGTCGTGGGAGGCCGACACGACCACTGCGACCTTCACGCTGCGCGACGGTCTCACCTGCGAGGACGGCACGCCTCTCACGGCGACCGACGTCGCGGCGAACATCACCCACATCGGCGACCCGGCCAACGGCTCGCCACTGGTCGGGCTGCAGGTGCAGCCGGGGACCGCGGCGGTCGGCGACGATGAGGCCGGCACCGTCACCGTCACCAGCGGGCACCCCGACTCGTTCCTGATCGAGAACATCGGCAGCATCTCGATCGTGTGCGGCACGGTGATCGACGACCCCGACGCCCTCGCGAAAGGCGAAGGATCGACGGGCATGTTCACGATGACCGAGATAGCGCCCAACAGCCAGTACACCCTCACGCGACGGGACGACTTCGCCTGGGGTCCGGGCGACTGGGACCCGAAGCAGAAGGGCCTGCCCGACAGCGTGGTCTTCCGCGTGGTCCCGAACGAGACCACCGCCACGAACCTGCTTCTCTCCGGCGAGGTCAACGCGGCCACGGTGATCGGCCCCGACACTGCACGCGTCGAGGACGCGGGGCTCTTCCACACGTCGATGGAGACCCCGGGCGGATCCTTCACCTTCAACCAGGCGGAAGGACGGCCCACGGCCGACCAGGCCGTGCGCGACGCCCTGATGGAGGCCCTCGACCTCGACCAGATGCGTCAGGTCATCGGCAGCGGCAAGGCCACCGTGCCGACGGGGCTCGTCACCGTATCCCCCAACCCGTGCCGTGCCGACACCGTCTCGGGGCACCTCCCCGAGCTCGACGTCGACGCGGCGGCCGCAGCCCTCGACGATGCCGGCTGGACGGCTGGATCCGACGGGGTGCGTTCGAAGGAAGGCAAGACTCTCACCCTCCGGATGATCTACTCCTCGCAGCTCGGAGACGCCGGCAACGCCGCGGCCGAACTCGCCCAGGCCGCCTGGAAGGACCTCGGTGTCGACATCAGCGTCACCGCCGTCGATTCGCCGACCCTCAGCGAAGTGCTCTTCTCGACGGGCGACTGGGATATCTCCGCCGCGCCGCTGACGGTCTCGCTGCCGAGCATGCTCGTGCCGTTCTACTCCGGACCGACCCCGCCCAACGGCACCAACTTCGCCTCCATCGACAACCCGGACTACACGGAGGCCGTCACCACCGCATCCACCAAGGCCGGCAGCGAGGGCTGCGACGACTGGGCCGCCGCCGAGGAAGCACTGTTCGAGACGACCAGCGTGGTGCCGTACGCGAACATCTCCCGGATGACCTTCGCGACCAGGGCGACCTTCACCGAGGGCGACGGCATCGACCCCACGTCGATCCGCATGTACGAGTAAACCGAAGACCGGAGACAGCCGATGGCCAGCACCACCGCCACGCAGGCGATACTGATCAGATCCGCACGGTCGGACAACCCCTGGGTGTCCTTCCTGGTCCGTCGCGGAGGGCAGTTCGTCCTCTCGGTGTGGGTGCTGGTCACGGCTGCCTTCCTCATGATCCATCTCGTGCCGGGCGACCCGGTGCGCGCAGCCCTCGGGCTGAACGCCCCGGCAGAGCTCGTCGAGGCCAGGCGCGCGGCACTCGGCCTCGACCAGCCGCTCATCGTGCAGTACTTCCGCTACATCGGCGGGCTGTTCACCGGCGATATGGGCACGTCCATGATCACCAGCCAGCCGGTGTCCGAGATCATCGCCACCCGGCTCCCCGCGACTCTGCAGCTCGCCCTGCTCGCGGTCGTGCTGGTGCTGCTGGTCGCCGTCCCCCTCGGGGTGACCATGGCCGTCGCCACTCGCGGCGGCCGACGACGCGGCCTCGAGCTGGCGTTCGCCACTGGGTCGGTGATCCTGGCCGCCATCCCCGAGTTCCTCCTCGCCGTCGGCCTCGTCTACGTGTTCGCCGTCTCGCTCGGGTGGTTCCCGGTGGCAGGCAACACCGCCCCGCTCTCGCTCGTCCTCCCCGTGCTCGCACTCGCGGTCGGACCGATCGCCGTGTTCTCGCGCATCATCCGGGTCGAGGTGCTCTCGGTGATCGGCCAGGACTTCATCCGCACCGCACGCGCCAAGCGACTCGCCCCGCACCGCATCTACTCGCGCCACGCGCTGCCGAACGCCATGACCGCGACGCTGACCCTCACCGGGCTCCTCCTCACGGGCATGGTCGCCGGCACCGTGCTGGTCGAGAACGTCTTCGCCTGGCCGGGCCTTGGCACCATGATCGTGCAGTCGATCCTCACCAAGGACTACTCGGTCGTGCAGGGCATCGTGCTCGTCTACGGCGTCGGCGTACTCGTCGTGAACCTCGTGATCGACGTGATCCTCGCGCTCCTCGATCCTCGCTCCACCATCAGGGAGGCATGATGTCGGCACGCACGGCATGGTCAGGTATCGACGCCATCTCCCCGAGCCCGCGATCCACCATCAGGGAGGCATGATGTCGGCACGCACGGCATGGTCAGGTATCGTCCGGTCGCCACTGGGGATCACCGCCCTCGCGCTGGTGCTGCTGGTCGCTCTCGGCGCGATCTTCGCCCCGATCATCTGGGGTGCCCAGGCGGAGCAGGTCAACCCCGCCGAGATCACCCAGGGACCCAGCGCCGCGCACCTCCTCGGCACCGACACTCTGGGACGCGACGTGCTCGCCCGCGTGCTGGTCGCCACCCGGCTCTCCGTGGTGCTCGCCGTGATCGCCGTGGTCATCGGCGTCGTCGCCGGAACCCTGCTCGGCACCGCGCCGTCGGTGCTCCCCCGCTGGGTCGGGCGCCCGATCGTCGGCTTCGTCAACATCGCGGTCGCCTTCCCCGGCCTCCTGCTCGCCCTGTTCTTCGCGGTCATCTTCGGGGTCGGCTCCACGGGCGCCGTGCTCGCGATCGGCTTCGCGATGGCTCCGCAGTTCGCCAGGCTCACCCAGACCCTGTCGGCGGCGATCGCGGGCCGCGACTTCATCTCCGCCGCACAGGTCGCCGGGGTCTCGCGCTTTCGCATCCTGATTCGGCACATCCTGCCGAACATCGGCGAGCCGCTCATCGTGAACGCGACTGTCGCGGCGGGCTCAGCACTGCTCGCCTTCGCCGGCCTGTCCTTCCTGGGCCTGGGCGTGCAGGTACCCGAATACGACTGGGGTCGCCTGCTCGGCGAGGGCCTGAACCGCATCTACCTGAACCCTGCGGCAGCCCTCGGACCCGCCGTGGCCGTCGTGATCGCCGGACTCGCGTTCAACCTCCTCGGCGAGACCGCGGCCGCAGCCCTCGGCGGACGATCGGCGCGTCGCAGCCATCGCCTCCCCGCCATCGCGCTCCCCGGCGCAGCCAAGCCCGCGCAGGTCGACGGTGAAGAAGTGGTGCTCCTCGTCGACGACCTGCGCGTCTCCTTCCCCACCCCCTCCGGCTGGGTCACCCCGGTGCGCGGCGTCTCGTTCACCGTCTCGCGCGGCGAGGCGATCGGCGTCGTCGGCGAATCCGGATCGGGCAAGAGCCTCACAGCCCTCGCCGCTGCCAGGCTCATCGAACGCCCCGGCCACGTCGACGCCGCCCAGCTGGACTTCTGCGGCACCCCGCTGCTGACCACGTCGGACCGCGCGGTACGGAGCCTCCTCGGCACCTCGCTCGCGATGGTGTTCCAAGACCCGATGACCTCGTTCAATCCGACCAGGCGGATCGGATCGCAGCTCGCCGAAGCCGCGTCCGAGCACCAGGACATCACGAAGAAGCAGGCCATGGACCGGGCGATCGAACGCCTGCAGTCGGTGCGGGTGCCTGCAGCCGCCCGCCGCGCCCACCAGTACCCGCACGAGTTCTCCGGCGGCATGCGGCAGCGGGCGATGATCGCCATGGGCCTCATGAACCATCCGCGGCTGATCATCGCCGACGAGCCCACCACCGCACTCGATGTGACCGTGCAGCGCCAGGTCCTGCAGCTCCTCGCCGGAGTGCGCCGCGACACCGGCGCCGCGATCCTGCTGATCAGCCATGACATCGCCGTGGTCGCGCAGACCTGCGACCGGGTGCTCGTGATGTACGCGGGCCGCATCGTGGAGGACCTGCCGGCGGCGACGCTGCACACCGACGCGCGGCACCCGTACACCCGGGCCCTGCTCGAGGTCGTGCCCGAGCTCGACGCCGACCGCAACGAGCCGCTCAAGATGATCCCCGGTCGTCCACCCGCACCAGGCGCCTTCCCGGTCGGCTGCGCATTCGCCGCCCGCTGCCCGCTCGCCACCGACGTCTGCCGCGAGAGCGACCCCGAGCTCGTGGCGGATGCCGAAGGGCACAGGGTCGCCTGCTGGCATCCGATCAGCGGCGAGGCACCGGTGCCGGTGACGATCGCCACGGCTGCTGATCAGACGGTTGCTGATGAGACGGCCGCAGAAGAGGAAGAGACGGTGCTGCGATGAGCGAACTGCGTTTCGAGCAGGTCAGCGTGCGCTACGGCACGCATCGGGCAGGTCTCACCGCCGTCGACGATGTCTCCCTCGTCGTCCCGTCCGGATCGGTCGTAGGACTCGTAGGCGAGTCAGGGTCGGGCAAATCGACGCTGGCCCGCGCGGCGATCGGCCTCGCCCCGATCAGCGAGGGCTCGATCACGCTCGACGGCGTGGATGTGCGCAGTTTCCGCCGTCGCCGTCCGATCCAGATGGTGTTCCAGGATCCCTTCTCCTCGCTCGACCCGCGCATGACGATCGGCGAGTCGATCGCCGAGGCCCTCCCCCGCGACATCCGCGGTGCAGTGGCCCGACGCGCCGAGGTGGCCCGTCTGCTCGACCTCGTCAGCCTCGACGCCGACCGCGCGCAGGCGCTCCCGTCCGCGCTCTCGGGCGGGCAGCGTCAGCGCATCGCCCTGGCCAGAGCACTCGCCGCCCGGCCCGAGGTCGTGATCGCCGACGAGATCACCTCGGCGCTCGACGTCTCCGTGCAGGGCTCGGTGCTCAACCTCGTGCGGGAGCTGCGTGGCGAGCTCGACCTCACGATGCTGTTCATCTCGCACAACCTCTCGGTCGTGCGGTATCTGAGCGATCACGTCGCGGTGATGTACCTCGGGCGCATCGTCGAGTTCGGGCCCACCGAGCAGGTGCTCGCCGACCCGCAGCACCCGTACACGCGGGATCTGCTCCAGGCCGCGCCCACCCGGCACGGGAACCTGCTGGCGGTCGACCCGCTCGCACCCGTCGATGTCGAGCCCGCCGATCCGCACGCGCCGCCCAGCGGATGCCGCTTCCACCCGCGCTGCCCGATCGGTCCGGCCGCACGACCCGACCGCCAGATCTGCGTGATCGCGGACCCTCCGCTGCCCTCTGGTACGGCGGGTGCGGCCTGTCATTTCGCCGGGACGCATGCCGACGCCGCACTCGGAACTGTGCCCACCTCCCAAAGCATCCCCCTGGTTTCGGCCGCGACCACAACACGGTCACCGCTCTCAGCGGACAGAGTGAACTGACCATCCGATTGGAGCTCTCATGAACCGCGTCACCGTCGACGAACTGCTCTCCGTCCGCACGCCCGAGCAGCCGACGCTGTCTCCGGACGGCACCCGCATCGCCTTCGTGCTGCGGACGACCGACCGCGACGGCGACCGCGAAACGCGCGCACTGTGGCAGGTGCCGACAGCCGGCGGAACCCCCGCTGTCTTGACCCACGCGACCGCGGACTCGACCCCGGTGTGGAGCCCCGACGGTTCGCAGCTCGCGTTCCTGCGGGCTCAAGACGGGCCGGCGCAGATCTGGGTGCTCCCGGCAGCCGGCGGCGAGGCGCGCGGGCTCACGAATCTTCCGCTCGGCGCGGGAGCACCGGCCTGGAGCCCTGACGGCACTCGAATCGCCTTCACCGCCCCGGTCGACAGCGCAGCCCTCCCCGGCGAGGGCGCCGACACGATCCTCGCTCGCCGCTCGGCACCGACAGCGACCGATCGCCTCGGCTACAAGGCCGACGGCGCCGGGAACCTGGGCACCCTCGTGCAGCAGCTGCACGTGCTCGATGTCTCCTCCGGCAAAGTCACAGTGCTCACCCACGGACGCTCCCACGCCTCCGACCCGTTCTGGTCGCCCGATGGCACTCTCCTCGCCTACTCCACTAGCACCGACGACGACGCGGATCTGACGATGCGGATCCCGGTGTTCGTGCGCTCCTCGACCGACCCGAACAGCGAGGCCGTGCGGGTCAGCGCCGCAGACGTGCAGGCGACGGCCGTGGGCTGGACTCCGGACGGACGCCATGTCGTCGCAGCCGGACGCACCGACACCGAGGTCGGCAACGCCGGTCTCCTGCTGTTCCCGACAGACGGCGGTGAGGCGCTGGACCTCACGGGCGAGCTCGACCGCAACGTCATGCCCGGAGGCCCCGGCTACCCGGGCGGGATGCCGCAGTTCGCGGACACCGGGGACATCGTGTTCTGCCTGCGCGACAACGGGTACTCGCACGTGTACCGCGTCTCGCAGGACGGTACCGGCGCCGTTTCGCTCGTCGACGGCACCGCGAACGTCTCCGGCCTGTCGGTAGCCTCCTCTTCCGCGGCGATCGTGCTCGCCACCCCGGAGTCGTTCGGTGACATCGCGCTCGTGGACCTCGCCGACGGGACGACGCGTGTGCTCACCGAGTACGGCACCCCCGACTTCGACCTCGTCCCCGCCGAGGAACGCCGTTTCACGATCTCCGACGGCACGGTCGTCACGGGGTGGCTGCGGCGCGATCCCGATGCCACCGGTCCTCTGCCGCTGCTGCTGGACATCCACGGCGGTCCGCACAACTCGTGGAACGGCGCCGCCGACCTCATCCATCCCTATCACCAGGTGCTCGCGCGTCGCGGGTGGGCCATCCTCACCCTCAACCCCCGTGGCAGCGACGGCTACGGCGACGCGTTCTTCTCCGCCGTGTCCGGCGGCTGGGGTGTCAACGACGTGAACGACTTCCTCGAGCCGATCGACCAGCTGGTGGCCGAGGGCATCGCCGATCCGACACGACTGACCGTCACCGGCTACAGCTACGGCGGCTTCATGACCTGCTTCCTCACATCTCGCGACGACCGCTTCGCCGCGGCTGTGGGCGGAGGCGTGGTCACCGACCTCTTCTCCATGGGCGGCACTTCCGACTTCGGCCACTACCTCTCGGCGAAGGAGAACGGCGGTCTGCCGTGGCGCGACGAGGAGCGCATCTCGGCGCAGTCGCCGTTCACTCAGGTCGACCAGGTCGACACGCCGACGCTCATCCTGCAGGGCGCGGCCGACGATCGCTGCCCCGTCGGCCAGGCCGAGCAGTGGTTCACCGCACTGCGCGAGCGCGGGGTGCCGACGCGGCTCGTGCTCTACCCCGGTGGTTCGCACCTGTTCCTGCTCTCCGGCCCGCCCTCGCACCGTGCCGACTACTCGCAACGCGTGATCGACTGGGTCGAGCAGTACGCACCGCCCGCCGGCAAGCCCGTGCGCGCGCGCCTCGATGCCCGGCATTGGCAGCAGCGGCTCAGTGCTCTGGCCGAAGCCCACAAGGTTCCGGGTGCGACGCTGGGCATCCTCCGCCTCGGCGAAGAACCCGTATATGCGCATCACGGCATACTCAACGTGCGCACCGGCATCCAGGCGACCGACGACTCGGTGTTCCAGATCGGCTCGATGGGCAAGGTGTGGACCGCGTCCGTGGTGATGCGGCTCGTCGATGAGGGCAAGCTCGACCTCGACGCCCCGATCGTCGACTACCTGCCGGAGTTCTCCTCCTCCGACCCCGAGGTCACCCGCACCGTGACGATGCGCCACCTGCTCAGCCACACCAGCGGGATCGACGGCGATGTCTTCACCGACACCGGCCGTGGCGACGACACGCTCGAGAAGTACGTCGCACTGCTCGACGGCGTCGCCCAGAACCACCCGCTGGGTGCGACCATGTCGTACTGCAATTCGGGATTCGTGCTCGCCGGACGGGTGATCGAGAAGATCACCGGCACCAGCTGGGACCAGGCGATGCGCGATCAGCTCTTCACCCCGCTCGGGCTCACGCATTCCTGCACCCTCCCGGAGGAGGCGATCATGTTCCGGGCCGCGAGCGGTCACACCGAGGTCGGCGACGACGGCCCGACCCTCGCGCCTGCCTGGATGCTCCCGCGCTCGATGGGGCCGGCCGGTCTCATCAACTCGACGACCGCCGATGTGCTCGCATTCGCCAGGATGCACCTGACCGGCGGGCTCGCCGCCGACGGCACCCGGGTGCTCTCCGAAGCCAGCGTGCGACGGATGCAGCAGCACGAGGTCGACGTGCCCGACCCGTACTCGATCGGCGACAGCTGGGGCATCGGTTGGATCCTCTTCGACTGGGAGGGTCGCAAGCTCATCGGCCACGACGGCAACACGATCGGACAGTCGTCGTTCCTGCGCATCCTCCTCGATGAGGGCGTGGCCGTAACCCTGCTCTCCAACGGCGGCAACACCCGCGACCTGTACGACGCGCTGTTCGGAGAGATCTTCGCCGAGGTCGCTGACCTGCAGATCCCCGCCGGTCTCGTTCCGCCGGAAGAGCCCTTCGCCGATGACTTCTCGGAGTACGAGGGCGTCTACGATCGGGCGGGCGTGCGCACCGAGATCTTCCGCGACGACGACGGGCTGCGCATGCGCACGACGCTCAACGGACCCCTCGCGGCCCTCCTCCCCGACCCGGTGCAGGAGCATCCGCTGGTGCCTGTCCGCGCCGGCGAGTTCGTGATGCGCACGGAGGGCGAGCAGGCCTGGCATGCCGTGGTGTTCTACTCCCTGCCCAGTGGCGAGCGCTATCTGCACCACGGTGTCCGCGCGGCGCCGAAGGTGTCGTGATGACCGTGCAGGCGGACGTGGACCTCGACCTGGTTCTCGCCGACATCGAGACCCTCGTCTCCTGCGAGTCGCCGTCCGACGACCTCGACGCGGTCGCCCGGAGCGCCGAGGTCGTCGCAAGCCTCGGCGAACGGCTGCTGGGCGTCGGGCCCGAGCGCATCGTGATCGACGGACGCACGCACCTGCGTTGGCGGTTCGGCGAGCCCGCCGTGTTGGTCCTCGGACACCACGACACCGTCTGGCCGCTCGGCTCGCTGCAGCGGCTGCCGTTCCGCATCGAAGACGGCGTGCTCCGTGGCCCCGGATGCTTCGACATGAAGACCGGCGTCGTGATGGCCCTGCACGCCGTGGCGGCGCTGCCTGATCGCACCGGCGTCAGCATCCTGATCACGGGCGACGAGGAGCTCGGCTCCCCCAGTTCGCGCACGTTGATCGAGCAGGAGGCGCTCGGCTGCGCCGCGACCTTCGTGCTCGAGGCCTCGGCCGACGGCGGAGCTGTGAAGATCGCGCGCAAGGGCGTGTCGCTCTATCGGGTGCATGTCTCCGGCCGGGCGGCTCACGCCGGGCTGGAACCGGAACGCGGGGTGAACGCCGCGATCGAGACGGCCCACCTTCTCCTCGCGATCGCCGAGCTCGGTGATCAAGCCGTGGGCACCAGCGTGACCCCCACGCTCGTGCGGGCCGGCAGCACCACGAACACGGTGCCGGCAGCGGCGGAGTTCGCGATCGATGTCCGCGTGCGCACCATCGCGGAGCAGGCGAGGGTCGATGCGGCTCTCCGCGCGATCCCGGCCACGCTCCCCGGCGCGTCCGTGCGCGTGGAGGGCGGCGCGAATCGTCTGCCGATGGAGCCCGACTCCTCGGCGGAGCTCTTCGCCAAGGCCGTGACGATCGCCGAGAGCGTCGGACTGGCGCCGTTCGCGGGCGTCGCGGTGGGCGGAGCCTCCGACGGCAACTTCACCGCCGGAATCGGCGTGCCGACCCTCGACGGCTTGGGTGCGGTGGGTGGCGGCGCGCACGCCGACGACGAGCACGTGGTCGTCGCGATGATCCCCGAGCGCATCCTGCTGCTGCAGGGACTGATCTCCTCGGCGCTGGCCGGTCGAGAAGCGCCGGCCGGAGGAAGGGCATGAGCATGACGGATGCCGCAGCTTTCAGCGCCTCACCGCAGGAGGCCGCCGATGCGGCGAGCGCTGCCGCGTCGATGGCGGGGGTGGAGATCCGACTGCTCGAGGATGTGGGCGACTTCGCCAGGGTCGCCGACCTGTTCCAGAGCATCTGGACCAAGGAGGGCGAGAACTCGCCCGTGAACGTCGAGACGCTGCGCGCACTGTCGAAGGCCGGCAGCTACGTGGGCGGGGCGTTCGAGGACGACGAGCTGGTCGGCGCCTGCTTCGGGTTCTTCGCTGCCCCCGATCAGCGCGCCCTGCACAGTCACATCGCCGGCGTCTCCTCACGGATGCGCGGGCGCAGCGTCGGCTTCGCCCTGAAGGTGCATCAGCGCGCCTGGGCGATGGAGGAGGGGCTCGACGAGATCTCCTGGACGTTCGATCCGCTCATCAGCCGGAACGCGCACTTCAACCTCGTGAAGCTGGCCGCGACGCCGACGTCGTACCACCGCAACTTCTACGGACACATGGCCGATGCCCTCAACGGGGCCGACGACACCGACCGGATGCTGGTCACCTGGTATGTGCGCGATCCCCGGGTCGTCGCCGCCTGTCACGGGGAGCCGGCCGTCGCGGGCGAAGACATCGCCACCGCCGAGCCGCTGCTCAGCGTGGGCGAGGATCTCGGGCCGCTCCGGCATCGCACCGACGCGCGCCTCGTGCGGGTGGCGCTGCCGCGCGACATCGAGACCCTGCGCCTCACCGAGCCCGCACGGGCGACCGCCTGGCGTCTGGCGCTGCGCGAGACGCTCGGATCATCGCTGGAGGGTGGCGGGCGCGTGCTCTCGTTCGACCGTTCCGGCGCGTACACCATCGACAGAGGAGAACAGGGATGAAGCTCACCGGATTCGAGCTGCGTGTGATCGAGATGCCGCTGGTGTCGCCGTTTCGGACATCGTTCGGCGTGCAGACCGTGCGTGAGGCGCTGGTGGTCAGGGCGGTCACCGACGAGGCGGAGGGCTGGGGCGAGGGCGTCGCGATGAACGACCCGCTGTACTCCTCCGAGTACGTCGAGGCGAGTGTCGATGTGATCACCCGATTCCTGCTGCCGGCGCTCGCGCAGGTGAAAGACCTGGATGCCGCAGGAGTCGCTCCGGCGCTCGCGAAGTTCAAGGGGCACCGGATGTCGAAGGCCGCCGTCGAGCTGGCGATCCTCGACGCGGAGCTGCGGGCCGCCGGGGTGCCGCTCTCGCGCGAACTCGGAGCCGTGCGCGACCGGGTCGGCTGCGGTGTCTCGGTCGGCATCATGGACTCCATCCCCGAACTGCTCGATGCTGTGGGCGGCTACCTCGACGAGGGGTACGTGCGCATCAAGCTGAAGATCGAGCCGGGTTGGGACATCGACCCCGTGCGCGCGGTGCGCGAGCGCTTCGGCGACGACGTGCTGCTGCAGGTCGACGCGAACACCGCCTACCACCGCGGTGATGCCCGACACCTCGCCAAGCTCGACCCGTTCGACCTGCTGCTGATCGAGCAGCCGCTCGACGAGGAGGATCTGCTCGGTCACGCGCAGCTCGCCAAGGCCATCACGACCCCGGTGTGCCTCGACGAGTCGATCGTCTCGGCCCGTGCCGCCGCGGATGCGATCGCGCTCGGCGCATGCTCGATCGTGAACATCAAGCCCGGCCGGGTCGGCGGCTACCTCGAGGCGCGTCGCATCCACGACGTGTGCGTGGCCAACGACATCCCGGTGTGGTGCGGCGGGATGCTGGAGACCGGGATCGGCCGCGCGGCGAACGTCGCGCTCGCAGCTCTCCCCGGATTCACGCTCCCCGGCGACACCTCGGGGTCCGGCCGCTACTACGCGCGCGACATCACCGAGCCGTTCGTCGTCGAGGACGGCACGCTCACGGTTCCCACAGGCCCCGGGATCGGCGTCACGCCCGACCCGGACGCGCTGGATGCCGTGACCGTGCGCACCGAGTGGATCACCTTCTGAACGGGGACTGACCTCCTCGTGGGGCACGATGATCCTGTCGAGATCGACCAAGAGTCGATACGATTTCGTCGTGCCCCACAGCTCCCCCACCGGCGGTCGCCCCCTAGCCTGGGCCCTGTGCTCATGTCAGTGACGACCAGGCCCCGCGCCAGCCTCGGCCGGGTCATCGAAGACCTCGGCAACACCCTGCTCGAGGTGGTGAGCGGTGCGGTCGACGACGACGCCGAGATCGAGACGGTCGTCATCCACGACGTCCTCGACGACGCGATGCCGATGCGAGGCGCACTCGTGCTCGGCGTCGGACTGAGCGATCCCGACGAGATCGCAGACCTGTTGCGGACCCTCGCCGCCCAGCACGCCTCAGCCCTCGTGCTGCGCGCCCCGGTGCGGGCGGAGCAGCCGGTCCGCGAAGCCGCCGAAGCCACCGGCATCCCGGTCCTCGCCCTCACCCGAGGGGCTTCGTGGGCGCAGCTGGCGGCGATGCTGCGGTCGCTCATCGCCGAGGGCGACGTCGGCGATCAGGCGGCCACGACGCTGGGTGGCATGCCCTCCGGCGACCTCTTCGCCCTCGCGAACGCGATCGCCACCCTGCTGAACGCCCCGGTCACGATCGAGGACCGCAACTCGCGGGTCGTCGCCTTCTCGGGGCGCCAGCACGAAGCCGACCCCGCGCGCATCGAGACCGTGCTCGGACGGCAGGTGCCCGAGCGGTTCGCCCGCCAGCTCGAGGAGCGAGGCGTCTTCCAGGAGCTGTACCGTAGCGAGGATCCGATCGACGTGGGTCCGGTGCTCAACACCGAGGGCCTCCCCTCCTTCCCCCGCGTCGCGCTGGCGGTGCGCGCAGGCGATGAGATCCTCGGGTCGATCTGGGCCGCGGTGCAGGAGCCGCTCTCCCCCGATCGCGTGCGGGCGCTCAAAGACTCCGCCGGCCTCGTGGCCCTGCACATGCTGCGCCTGCGAGCGGGTGCCGACGTCGAGCGCCGACTGCGTGCCGACCTGCTCGCCACGATCCTCGAGGGAGGGCCGGGTGCTGCGGATGCCACGGCCCGGCTGCGTCTGAGCGATCACCGCTGCGTGGTGCTCGCACTTTCCGCCGCGGAGGAGGCCGACGACGAGCCCTCAGCCGGAGCCCGCGGAGTGGCCGAGCGGCAGCGGATCGCCGACGCCTTCGCCGTGCACCTCGGTGCCGTGTACCTCCGCTCGGCCGTGGCAGTCATCGGCAACGTCGTGTACGCGGTCGTCGGCATCCGCCCTGAGCAGGGTGATGCCGACACCGACGTCGAACGCAGCGATGCGGACAGCCGCGCCGCACGCGTAGCGACCGACTTCCTCGGACGCCTCGGGTCGACCAGCGAGATCCGCATCGGCGTCGGCACCGTGGCGGATGACGCGGCCGTCATCCCGTCATCGCGCGCGAACGCCGACCGGGCGCTCCGGGTGGTCCGCCAGGCGCCCTCGCGCGAACCCGTCGCACGGTTCACCGCCGTGCAGATGGAGGCGCTGCTGGTCGAGCTCGGTGACCTCGTCCGGGCCCGCGGCGATCAGCCCACCGGTCCCGTCGCGCAGCTGTTGGCGCAGGACAGGGAGAAGGGCACGCATCTGGTGGAGACGCTGCGGGCCTGGCTCGACGCCTTCGGTGATGTCGCGGTGGCCGCGGCACGGGTCTACACGCACCCCAACACGTTCCGATACCGGCTGCGCCGACTGTCGGAGATCAGCGGACTCGATCTGACCGATCCGGAAGCCCGGTTCTCGGCCATGGTTCAGCTGCGCCTGCTCGTTCCCCACGACTGACACGCGGACGATACTGACATCAGGGGATTGTGCCTGCCCCGCCCCCTTGCTCAACGAGGCTGCTGCGGGGACGGGGCCGGCTGAGGCTCGTGGCCCGTCGCCGTCTGCACTCGGCTCGTACGGCTCGTGGCCCCGGCGATCGAGTGCGCGTGGTGTCCGCTCGTGACCGACATCCTGCGTATCTGACACTCATCTCAACACACGGCGATCATTCAGACCATAGAGTGAGTTCTGATTGATCGATCCGATCAGTCGCGACCCCGCGACGAAGGCGACGGTGATCGGAATGGCCAACCTCGATGAGACCGACCGGAGGATCCTCACGGTCCTCGACACCGACCCCCGGCGCCCCGTGGCCCTGATCGCCCAGGACCTGAACCTCGCCCGCGGCACAGTGCATGCTCGGCTCGACCGACTCGAATCCGGCGGGTACCTGCGCGCGCACAGCTCCCGCATCCTCCCGCAGGCACTGGGTCGCGGTGTCGCGGCCTCGATCCTGGTCGAGCTCGATCAGCATCAGATCACCGCCGCGATCGACGCGCTCAGCGGGGTCCCCGAGGTGCTGGAGTGCTTCGCCCCCGCCGGCGACACCGACCTGCTGCTGCGCGTCGTCGCGAAGAGCCCTGAAGACCTCTACCGCGTCGCCGAGGTCGTGCGCCTGTGCCCCGGCATCCTCCGCACCTCGACGAGCCTGTTCCTGCGCGAAGTCATCCCGTACCGGGTGAGCGCACTGCTGCAGGCGGAGTAACAGCGCCCAGAGAGGTCTCGGCCTGAGCGATCAGGTCCGTGGCGCGAGCCCGGCGTAGAGCAGCGCGCCGCTCTGCGGGTCGTTCATGACCAACACCTGCTCCCCCACCCGCGGGATCTCGAGACGGGAGACGAGCGCCTGGACCGCGACCGCCTGCGCGCCGAGCTGCAGAGTGAGCACGACGTGCGGGTTGTCGTTCACCGTCTGGCCCGTGTCCTGCAACCCCAGCACCGTCACGGTCTGGGTCGGCACGCCGGCCGCCCGCAATGCCGCGACGTGCTCGGCCTGGTGGATCGACGAGGTCGCCTGCTGCATGGCCTCGGTGAACTCGCTCCCCATGAACGCCTTGGTCATCTTGCCCATGAAGCCCCGGCCCGCGGCGATGTCGTCGGCCATCTGCAGAGCCTCTTCCTGACGGTCCTGCGACGACTTCCTGTTGAAAAGTCCCATGATCACTCCTCCTGAACGATGCTTCCCTGATGGGTGTGACGCCAGGTTATTCAGGCGCCACGACTACCGATCACAGGAATCGATGAACACCGGATGAACCACGGATGCCGGAGCAGGGGGAAGGACGCCAGACGGATGCCGGCCAGAAGGGTATCTGTCAGCCGATGATGCGGGCGCCTGGAACGGGGCCATGCACGTGCAGTGGGTCGAACCCGGTCTCACGCAGGGAGGACTGCACGTCCTGCGCCGTCTCGGGATCGGGGCAGAGAAGGGCGACCGTGGGCCCGGAGCCCGACACGATGCCCTGCAGCGCACCCGCCGCGATCCCCTGCCGGATCGTCTCGGCGAGGTCGGGCCGCTCGTAGAGAGCCGCAGCCTGCAGGTCGTTGAAGAGCGTCTCGGCGAGCAGTGCCGGCTCACCCGACCGCAGCGCCTGGAGCACCGGGATCGGCACGTCGAGCGAGGGAAGCGGATCGTCGGCGAGCGCGCCCTCCTCCTCGCGCAGCAGATCGAGGCGCTCGTAGACCACGGGCGTCGAGAGCCCCTGCTCGCTGGGCACCAGGATCCAGTCGAAGCGTCCGCGCGCGAGCGCCGGATTGAGCTGATCGCCGCGCCCGGTGCCGACCGCCGTGCCACCGTGCAGCGCGAACGGCACATCGGCGCCGAGTCGGGCCGCGAGGTCATGCAGACGGACCTGAGACAGGCCCGTGCCCCACAGCGCGTCACAGGCGACGAGAGCGGCCGCGGCATCCGCCGAGCCGCCGCCCATGCCACCTGCGACAGGGACGCTCTTGCGGATCTCCAGGGCGACTCCACCCCGGTGATCCACGGCGACGGCGAGCAGCTTGGCCGCGCGCATCGCGAGGTTGCGGTCATCGAGCGGGACCGCATCGATGTCTTCCACACCGGAGACCGTCACGGAGAAGTCGTCGGCCGGGCGCGCGATCACATCCTCATAGAGGGAGACCGCCTGGAAGACCGTCGCCAGCGCGTGGTAGCCGTCGTCATGCCGCCCGCCGACCCCGAGGAAGACGTTGATCTTCCCCGGGGCGCGCACGTGCACGGAATCGGTGAACGCGGCATGGCTCATGATCGGGTCACAGCTCCGAGGACTTCGCCCACAGGTTGACGTCGATGGCTCCGGCGAGCTCGTCGATGCGGGCGAGCTCTTCCGATGTGAACTCGGGACCGTTCACAGCCGCGATGTTCTCATCGAGCTGCTCGGGCCGCGAGGCGCCGATCAGCGCGGAGGCCACCACGGGGTTGCGCAGCGTCCACTGCAGGGCGAGCTGCGCGAGCGACTGGCCACGCCCCTTCGCGACCTCGTTCAGCGAACGGAGCGTCTGCACGGCCTCGTCGGTCAGGTGCCCCTCGGGCAGCGAGCCGCGCTTCTGGGCACGCTCGGCAGTGCCGTCGCCGAGGTACTTGTCGGTGAGCAGCCCCTGCGCCAGCGGGGTGAAGGCGATCGCGCCCAGGCCCGTCTGCTCGAGGGTGTCGGTGAGGCCGTCTTCGACCCAGCGGTTCAGGATCGAGTAGGCCGGCTGGTGGATGACCAGCGGCGTGCCGAGATCTTTCGCCACCGCGACGGCCTCTGCCGTGCGCTCTGCACTGTAGGAGGAGATGCCGACGTAGAGAGCCTTGCCCTGACGCACGAGCGTGTCGAGCGCACCGACCGTCTCGGCGATCGGCGTCACGGGGTCGACCCGGTGCGAATAGAAGATGTCGACGTAGTCGAGGCCCATGCGCGTGAGCGACTGTTCGGCGCTGGCGAGGATGTACTTGCGGCTCGCGAAGTCGCCGTACGGGCCCGGCCACATGTCCCAGCCGGCCTTCGACGAGATGATCAGCTCGTCGCGGTACGGACGGAAGTCTTCGGCGAAGATGCGCCCGAAGTTCTTCTCGGCCGAGCCGTAAGGCGGACCGTAATTGTTGGCCAGGTCGAAGTGCGTGATGCCGCGATCGAACGCGTGGCGCAGCAGTGCGCGCTGGTTGTCGAGCGGGATGTTGTCGCCGAAGTTCCACCACAGCCCGAGTGAGATCGGGGGCAGGTAGAGGCCGGACGTGCCGACCTGACGGTAGGCGAACTGCTGGTAGCGGCTCTCGTCCGCGGCATACGGACGGTGCAGCTCGGGGACATCGGGGCGGAAGCGGGGGGACTCGGTCACGGTGCCAGATTACTGGGTGGGAGCGACATCGTCAGCGAGTACGTCGGCCGCAGCGGCCTGCTGCGCGATGCGCTGATAGTCCTCGACCGTGAGGTCTTCCCCCCGAGCCGTCGGTGCGACGCCCGCGGCGATCAGCACCTCGGATGCCACAGCCGAGCTGCCGAAGAGCCCGGACAGCGCCTGGCGGAGCATCTTGCGGCGCTGGTTGAACGCGGCGTCCACGATCTTGAACGTGCGGCGACGCTCGTCTTCCGTGCCGCGTTCCCCTTCGGAGCGGTCGAACCCGACGAGCAGGCTGTCGACGTTCGGCACCGGCCAGAACACCTGGCGGGACACGTTTCCGGAGAGCTTCCAGTCGCCGTACCATGCGGCCTTGACGCTGGGCGAGCCGTAGATCTTCGAGCCGGGCTTCGCGGCCAGCCGCTCGGCGACCTCGGCCTGGACCATCACGACACCGCGCTGCAGGTAGGCGAAGTTCTCGAGAAAGTGCAGCAGCACCGGCACCGAGACGTTGTACGGCAGGTTGGCCACCAACACGGTGGGCTCGCCCGGCAGCTCGGTGATGCGCAGCGCATCCGCATCGACGACCGTGAGACGGTCGGCCTCGACGCCGTGCTCGGCAGCGGTCTGCGCGAGGCGGGCCGCGAGGCGATGATCGATCTCGACGGCCGTGACCGATGCTCCGGTCTCGAGGATCGCGAGCGTCAGGGAGCCGAGCCCCGGACCGACCTCGACCACACGCTCATCCGGCTGCACGCGAGCGGCCGTCACGATCTTGCGGACGGTGTTCGCGTCGGTGACGAAGTTCTGGCCGAGCTTCTTCGTCGGGGTGACGTCGAGCTCGGCGGCGAGGCGGCGGATCTCGGTGGCGCCGAGCAGGGTGACGGTCATCCCCCCATTCTCCCCCACCAACCCGATGTCCCCCGCCGTCAGTAGTCTTCTCTGGTGCCTTCCCTCGGTGAACTCATCGCGCCCCGCCGCATGGGCCGAGACTTCCGCTGGCTGCTCGCGTCGTCGTGGACGAGCAACGTCGGCGACGGCGTCGCGCTCGCAGCTGCTCCCCTGCTCATCGCATCGATGACCTCATCGCCGATCCTGGTGGCGGCCGGTGCGATCCTGCAGTTCCTCCCGTGGCTCCTGTTCGGGCTGCACGCCGGCGCGATCGCCGACCGCTTCGACCGTCGGCGCCTGGTCATGTTCGCGAACGCCGCCAGGGCCGTGGTGCTCCTGGCGCTCTGCGTCTTCCTCGTCACCGGCGTCGCCAACATCTGGATCGTCCTCGCGGTCGCGTTCCTCTACGGCACCGCCGAGGTGTTCGTCGACACCGCGGGCAGCACACTGCTGCCGATGCTCGTCAAGCCCGCCGACCTCGGCATCGGCAATGCGCGTCTCCAGGCCGGATACCTGGTCGCGAACCAGTTCGCCGGCCCGCCGCTCGGCGCGTTCCTGTTCGCCGCCGGCACCGCCTGGCCGTTCCTGCTCGAGGTCGTGTGCGTGAGCTTCGCCGTCGTGCTCATATCCCGCATGGCGAAGACCCCCGTCCCACCGAGAGAGACCGACGCCCACCCTCCCGTGCACACCGACATCGCCGAGGGGCTCCGCTGGCTGTGGCGCAACCCGCCGGTGCGCATGCTGGTGCTCATCATCCTGGTGTTCAACATCACGTGGGCAGCTCCCTGGGGCGTGCTCGTGCTCTACGCCACCGAGCATCTGCACATGGGTGCGGTCGGCTACGGAGCGCTCACGACCGCATCGGCCGCTGGCGGCATCCTCGCCACCCTCAGCTTCGGATGGCTGGAGCGGCACGTCTCCTTCGCGACCCTGATGCGCGTGGTGCTCTCACTCGAGGTGCTCATGCACCTGTCGTTCGCGCTCACCACCGCCGGCTGGGTCGCCCTGGTCATCATGTTCTTCTTCGGCGCGTACGCGTTCGTCTGGGGCACGATCTCCACGACCGTACGACAGCGTCTGGTCCCCGCCGAGTTGCAGGGCCGGGTGGCGTCGGTGAACATGGTCGGGGTGTTCGGCGGCATGGTCATCGGGCAGGCACTCGGCGGCGTCATCGCCCAGGTGTGGGGACTCACCGCTCCCTGGTGGTTCGCGTTCGTCGGCGCCGCGCTCACGCTACTGCTGGTGTGGAAGCCCATCTCGCAGATCGTGAGCGCGAAGCCGGTCGCCGAGACCGGGCCGGAAGACGTCAAGCCCGAAAGTCAGTCGTCGAACGAACCGTAGACCCGCAGGGTGTTCTCGGCAAGCTGCGCGCACAGCTCATCGACGTCGATACCCAGCTCGGCCGCCATGAAGCGCACCGTGATCGGCACGAGGTACGGCGCATTCGGGCGGCCTCGCAGCGGCACCGGAGTGAGGAACGGGGCATCCGTCTCGACCAGGATGCGGTCGAGAGGGGTGACCCTCAGCGCATCGCGCAGGTTCTGGGCGTTCTTGAACGTGACGTTGCCCGCGAACGACAGGTGATACCCGGCATCGGCGCAGACGCGCGCCATCGCGTCATCGCCCGAGAAGCAGTGGAACACCGTGCGCTCCGGGGCGCCGACACGGGCGAGCGTCTCCAGCACCGCGTCGTGCGCGTCGCGGTCGTGGATCTGCATCGCGATGCCGTGCTTCTTCGCGAGGGCGATGTGCGCCTCGAACGACTCGAACTGCGGCGCCTGGCGCTCGGGCTCGGTGCGGAAGAAGTCGAGCCCCGTCTCGCCGATCGCCCTGGTGCGAGGGTGTGCGGCGAGCTCGTCGATCACCGCGATCGCCTCATCCAGACCGACACCGCCCAGACGCCCTTGCTCGGCATAGGTCGGCGCATCGTTCGGATGGATGGCGACGGCGGCGAGCACGCGGGAGTCGGATGCCGCAGCCTCGACCGCCCACCGCGACGACTCGATGTCACCCGAGGCCTGCACGACCCCGGCGATGCCGACGGCCGCCGCGCGGTCGAGTTGCTCGGTCAGAGACAGCGGCTCATCACCGTCGACGATCTCCAGGTGCGCATGGTTGTCGTACACCGCAACGGTCAGCGGCTCGGGGGCCGACGGATACTTCAGATCCTTGCGTCCGTCACCCGAGCGCTCGCGAACGTACGTATCTGCCATGTGTTTCAGACCTCGGCTCAGGCCGTGGGCTCCACCCGCGGGAACAGCGGCGCGAGGCCGTTGACGCTGGTGCCGGGGCGCAGCACTCCCCAGGCTCCGGCCTCACGGATCGGCTGGTCCTGCAGACGACCCAGGGTCTCGGCGGCGCCGATCGCGATCCAGAGCTTCTCGGTCGACTGGGGCATCACCGGCGAGAGCAGCACGGCGAGCGCGCGCAGGCCCTCGGCGCAGGTGTACAGCACGGTGCCCAGGCGCGCGCGCTGGTCTTCATCGCGGGCCAGGGCCCACGGCTCGTTCTCGGTGATGTAACCGTTCAGCGCGTCGACGATCGTCCAGATCGCCGAGATCGCCTCGTCGATGCGGAACTGCGCGATCGACGCATCCGCGTTCGCCGCAGCATCCGCCACGATCTTCTGGATCGTGAGGTCTTTCTCGGTGTACTCGGCCGCGGGCGGCACGATCCCCTCGAAGTACTTCTCGATCATGGCGGTGGTGCGCGAGGCGAGGTTGCCGAAGCCGTTCGCGAGCTCGGCCTGATAGCGGGCGGACAGGTCTTCCCACGAGAAGGAGCCGTCCTGGCCGAACGCGATCGCGGAGAGGAAGTAGTAGCGGTACGCGTCGGAGCCGAAGACGTCGGTGATCTCGGTCGGCGCGATGCCGGTGAGCTTCGACTTCGACATCTTCTCGCCGCCGACCAGCAGCCAGCCGTGCGCGAACACACCCTTGGGCACCTCGAGGCCGGCAGCCATCAGCAGCGCGGGCCAGATCACGGCGTGGAAGCGCAGGATGTCCTTGCCGACCACGTGGTACGCGGGCCAGCGGCGCTCGAACGTCTCTTCGTCAGAGCCGTAGCCGACGGCCGTTGCGTAGTTCAGCAGCGCATCGACCCACACGTAGATGACGTGCGACTCGTCCCACGGCAGCGGAATGCCCCAGTCGAAGGTCGAACGCGAGATCGACAGGTCTTTGAGACCCTGGCTCACGAACGACACGACCTCGTTGCGCGCCGAGTCGGGGCGCACGAAGTCGGGCTGCGTCTTGTACAGCTCGAGCAGACGGTCCTGGAACTCGCTCAGCTTGAAGAAGTAGTTCTTCTCCTGGAGCAGCTCGAGCGGCTTCGAGTGGATCGCGCAGACCTTCAGCCCCTCGAAGGGACCGGTGCCGTCGACGATCTCCGACTCGGGCTTGAACTCCTCGCAGCCCACACAGTAGAGGGCCTCGTACTCGCCCGCGTAGATGTAGCCGCGGTCGTACAGGCGCTGGAAGAACGTCTGCACGTTCGTCTCGTGTCGTTCCTGCGTGGTGCGGATGAAGTCGTCGTTGGCGACGTCGAGCGTCGTCAACAGCGGGAACCAGCTCTCGCTGACGAGCTTGTCGACCCACTCCTGCGGGGTGACGTTGTTCGCCGCAGCGGCCCGCAGCATCTTCTGGCCGTGCTCGTCGGTGCCCGTGAGCATCCAGGTGTCATCCCCCGCCTGGCGGTGCCACCGTGCGAGCGTGTCGACGGCCACCGTGGTGTACCCGTGGCCGATGTGAGGCACATCAGAGGGGTAGTAGATGGGCGTGGTGATGTAGAAGGATTCGCCTGCGGGCATGGAGCAATTCTAGGTGGGATACCGCGGGTGGTTACGCCGTTCGCACGCAGGCCCGCCCCGGGCTCACGCCACCGACACGTCGATGCGATGCCATCCCTGCGCACCGTCGGGCGCGGGGGCTGCCGGATCCGATGTCTGCGTCTCGCCATCGACACTGAGCGCCCGGCATTCGACGGTGTGCGCGCCACTCTCCGCCGTCCAATCGAGGCTCCACTGCACCCAGGTGTCGGCGGAGATGGCGGTCGCGAGGTCCGCAGCACGCCACGGACCGTCGTCGATGCGCACCTCGACCCCGGCGATGCCGACGTGCTGCTGCCAGGCCATCCCGGCGATCACCGCATCGCCCGCCTGGATCGATTGACCGCGCCGCGGCACGTCGATGCGCGACTGCAGCTTGATGGGTCCGTGATCAGACCATCCCCGTGTCGTCCAATAGGCCTTGGTGCGATCGAACCGCGTCACCTCCAGCTGTGTGACCCACTTGGTGGCGGACACGTAGCCGTAGAGCCCTGGCACCACCATCCGCACCGGGAAGCCGTGCTCGATCGGGAGCGGCTCACCGTTCATGCCGATCGCGAGCAGGGCATCGCGGTCATCGGTGAGCGCCTCGATCGGCGTCGAGGCTGTGAAGCCGTCGGCCGAGGTCGAGAGCACCATGTCGGCATCGGCGTCGACGCCCGCACGCGCGAGCAACTCCCGCACCGGGAGACCCAGCCAGCGGGCGTTGCCGATCAGCGATCCGCCGACCTCGTTCGACACGCAGGCGAGCGTCACGTCCGACTCCTGCATCGGCATCGCGAGCAGTTCGTCCCAGGTGATCTCCACCTCGCGGTCGACCATCCCGTGGATGCGCAGCGACCAGTCGGCCGGGTCTACCTGCGGGACGATCAGCGCGGTATCGATGCGGTAGAACTCCGCGTTCGGGGTCACGACGGGAGCGAGGCCGGGGATCGCCAGCTCCGCACCGGCAGGGACCGCCGCTGCCGCTCGTGCGGCCTTGGGCAGTCGCAGGGCGGCGCGAACCGCCTCGATCGAACGGCTCGCACCCCGTGCGACATTGCCGACGATGAGAGCGACGGCGCCCGCCGCGGCGACCCCTGCGGTCCACACGAGGAACCGCCTGCGATCTTCGTCATCGGGGCCGAGGCCTGCGACCGGACGCAGTCGGCGGATCAGCATGCGCAGGATCATCACCGCGACGAGACCTGCGACGAGACCGGGGAGCCACGCGAACGGCCCCGCGCCAGGGCGGATCATCGCGGCCACGACGGCGAGCGCACCGAGCGCGCCCAGGATCACCGCACCGATGCCGGATCGCCGAAGCTCCAGAATGCCGGCACCCGCGGCGACCACGACGAGCACCAGTGCGATGCCGACGATCAGGGCTGCCTTGTCGCCGGTGCCGAACAGCGCGATGGCCGTGTCTTTCGCCCAGCTCGGTGCGAGGTCGATGAGCCCGCTCCCGATCACGGCGAAGGGGCTCGCGCTCGGCTCCACCACCGCGGCGACGAGTTCGGCCAGGCCGACGGCGAGGAACGACGCGCTCAGGCCGGCAGCGGCCGACCTGAGCGTGTCTCCCCGCGTCGCGTGCATCGCGTGCGTCATGACCCGAGGCTAACCCTCCGGGCACGCCACGATTCACCGCAATTCTTACAAACCGCGGATCTCACGATCTTGAGTGCGTGTCGATCAGAGACCGTTGCGACGCGCGACCTCTCCGAGCCAGGCCAGCGAGGGCTTCGGCGAGCGCACGAAGGTCTCGTGGTCGAAGCCGATGAGGCCGAACGTGGGACGGAAGCCGCTGGCCCACTCGTAGTTGTCCAGTGCGCTCCAGTGCTGGTAGGCGCGCACGTCGATGCCGTCGGAGATCGCGCGGTGCAGACCTTCGAGCGCACCCTGCGTGTAGGCGATGCGACGCGTGTCGTCGGCGGTCGCGATGCCGTTCTCGGTCACGAGCACCGGCACTCCGCCGCTGCGCTCCCAGGCGCTGCGCACGCCCATCTCGAGAGCCTCGGGGAAGTACTCCCAGCCGGTCAGCGTGGTCTCGACATCAGCCGACACCGGGCGCGGACCCTCGGGGCCGATGAAGGTGCGCGTGTAGGCCTGCACGCCGACGAAGTCGTCGCCGGCCGACTGGTCGAGGTACCAGTGGTCGCGCGGGTCACCGTACGTGGCGAGCATCTCGTCGGCTCCGGGCTCACCGGTGGAGTGGAACGCCTGCGTGGCGATCGTCCATCCGGCCTTGACTCCCGGCACCGAATGCAGGATCTCGGTGGCACGGTGGTGCGCATCCAGCAGCGTGTCGGCCACGGCGAGGTCGGGGTTCGGGAGGCCGTAGGCGACGAGGTTCGCTGCATCCTCTCCCCCGGCGAGCATCGCGGCGATGTTCGGCTCGTTGATGGTGCACACGTAGTCGATGCCGTCGAGGATCGGGAGGACCGTCTCGACGTAGCGGGCGAACAGGTCGACCGCGTCGTCGGCACGCCAGAAGCCGTCCTTCTGGAACCACTGCGGCACCGTGAAGTGCATGAGCGTGACCGTGGGATCGAGCCCGTTCTCACGCGCCGTGTCGATCATGCGGCGGTAGTGGTCGAGCATCGCTCGCGAGACGAAGCCGCGCTCGGGCTCGATCCGCGCCCACTCCACCGAGAACCGGTAGGAGTTCAGCCCGGCCGCGGCAAGCAGCCGCATGTCCTCCGGGTAGCGATGGAAGTGATCGGCGGCGTCACCGGAGGGCTCCACCATGGGCGAGCCGGGCGCGTGTTCCATCGCCCACCAGTTGCTCGTGGTGTTGTTGCCCTCCACCTGGTGGGCCGCTGTCGCGGCACCCCACAGGAAGCCGTCGGGGAATGCGAGCACGAGTGCTCTCCTCTCTCTTGTGTTTGAAGTCGTGATGGTCAGCGAAGGCGTGCGGGATTGGGCACGGCATCCAGCAACTGGATCGTGTACGGATCCTCCGGATGCTGCAGCACCTCCGCGGTCTCGCCGCGTTCGACCACCCGGCCGCCGTTGAGGACCAGGATGTTCTGGGTCACGAGCCTCGCGCTCAGCAGGTCGTGCGTGATGTAGAGCATGCTGATGCCCCACCTCTCGCGCAGATCCTCCAGCAGCGCCAGCACACCGGCGCGCAGGGATACGTCGAGCATCGAGACCGGCTCATCGGCGATCAGCACCTGCGGGTCGCTCGCGAGTGCCCTGGCGATCACCACGCGCTGCCGCTGGCCGCCGGAGAGCTGATGCGGCAGCTTGGCCGCGAACTGCTCGACGGGCGTGAGACCGACCGTCTCGAGCAGTTCGAGCACCCGGGCCCTGGCCTCCGGTCCCCGCAGCTTCGTGTAGTTCATGACCGGACGGGTGAGGGCGTACTCGACCGTGTGCAGCGGATTGAGCGCCGCATACGGGTCTTGGAACACCATCTGCACGTCTTTGCGCAGGTCGCGCAGACCGTGTCGCTTGAGAGAGGCCACGTCGACATCGCCGAAGTGAACCGTTCCGGAGGTCGGCTTCTCGACGCCGGTGAGCATCTTGGCGATGGTCGACTTACCCGAGCCCGAGGCGCCGACGAGCGCGAGTGCCTCTCCGGGTTCGAGCCGGAACGACACGTCGTCGACCGCGGTCACGGCATCCTGTCCGCGGCGCGGGGCCGGGTAGTGCTTCGAGACGCCGTCGACCACGATCGCCGCATCCGCACGACGGGCATCGCGCGACGACACCGTCGGCAGCGTCTCGGTCATGTCCGTGCGGGAGCGCCCTTCGCGACGCCGCGTCTCGAGGTCGACGAAGCCCGGGATCGACAGTGTCTTCGCGCGGGGGTCCGCGTAGTGGCTCAGTAGCATCCGCGTGTACTCGTCCTGTGGGCGCTGGAGGATGTCGATGCTGGGCGCATCTTCGACGATGTGTCCCTCGTGCATCACCATCACCCGGTCCGTGGCCTCGAGCACGATGCCGAGGTCGTGACTGATGAGGATGGCGGTGAAGTGCTCGGCGCGCTGCAGCTCCTTGATCGTGTCCATGACCGCGTGCTGCACGAGCACGTCGAGCGCCGTGGTGGGCTCGTCGAAGACCATCAGTTGCGGTTCGAGCGAGAGCGCGAGCGCGATGGACGCACGCTGGCGCATTCCGCCGGAGAGCTCTCCCGGGTAGCGGGCGAGCACCGACGCCTCGAGTCCGACCTTGCCGATGAGCTCGCGGGCACGCGCATCGCGGGCGTCCTTGGGCACGTGGCCGTGAGCGGCGAAGATGTCGCGGAAGTGGTTGCCTATCGTGCGCACCGGGTTGAGGGCGTTCATGCCCGACTGCAGCACCATGGCGAACCCGCCCTGGCGCTGACGGCGCAGCTCCTCGGAATCCAGCTCGCGGATGTCGCGTCCTCCGAAGAGGATGCGTCCGGCACTGATCCGCGCCGGCGGCTTCTGCAGGCGGGTGAGGGCGAAGCCGAGAGTCGACTTGCCCGACCCCGATTCGCCCACGAGCCCGACGAACTCGCCGCGGCGCAGCGAGAACGAGACGTTCTCGACCGCGGTGACGGGCTTGGTGCCCGGCGAGGCGTATTCGACGGACAGCCCCTGCACATCGAGCAGGATCTCGTTGGAGTCCATGGCGCTCATCGGCCCTTCCCCTCTCGCAGGCGCGGATTGGAGATGCCGTCCACGCCGAAGTTGATCAGTGTCAGGCTCAGCGCCAGCAGTGCGATGCACAGACCGGGCGCGAACAGCAGCAGCCACTGTCCGGTGAGCAGGGAGTTGGAGTTCTGCGCCCAGTAGAGCATGGTGCCCCAGCTGACGATGCTGGAGTCACCGAGGCCGAGGAACTCCAGCCCCGCCTCCGCGAGGATCGCCGCGGTGGCCGCCCCGAAGAGCGTGCCGGCGATGATCGATGTCATGTTCGGCAGGATCTCGCGGAACACGATGCGCGTCCTGCTGTCGCCTGAGAACTGCGCCGATGTGACGAAGTCGTTGCCGCGCAGCGACTGGGTCTGACTGCGGAGCACGCGAGCACCCCAGGCCCAGCCGGTCACCACGATCACGGCGATGATCATCAGGATCCCACCGTTCTGCAGGTACGCGGCGATCACGATCATGAGCGGGAGTCCGGGGATCACCAGGAAGAGGTTGACGATGAAGCCGACCACTTCGCCGGCGAAGCCGCGCATGTATCCCCAGCTGAGGCCGATGAGCACGGCGACGATGGTGGACAGGATGCCGGCGGCGAAGCCGACCAGGAGGCTGATCTGCGCGCCGTAGATGAGCTGGCTGAGCACGTCTTCTCCGGCGGCGGTCGTGCCGAGCCAGTGCGCCCAGGAGGCATCCGCGTTGCGCTCGAACGTGTTGTCCTTCGCGCCGTAGGGGGCGAGGATCGGGGCGAAAACCGCCACGAGCACGAAGAAGGCGAGCAGGCACAGCCCGAGTCGAGCCTTGCCGTTGCTCCAGAGCGTGGCGACCATGCGCCCGAAGGCACGCCACGGGCTGGGCGCGGCGATGCGCTCGGCGGGGATCTTGACGTTCATGGTGGAAGTCATCGGCGCGTCCTTGGGTCGAGAACCCCGTAGAGGATGTCAACGAGGAAGTTGGCGATGAGCACGCTCACGGTGATCATCAGGAAGAGTGCCTGCATGAGCGGGTAGTCCTGCCCGATCACGGCGTTGAACAGCAGATACCCGATGCCCGGATAGCCGAACACCTGCTCCACGAGGATCGATCCGCCGACCACACCGCCGAGCGTGAGCCCGAAGCCGGTGAGGTTCGGCAGGATCGCGTTGCGCGCGGCGTACCGGAGGGCGATCGTGCGGCCGTGCAGACCGTTCGCCTCGCCGAAGGTGATGTAGTCCTCGCCGAGCGTGTTGATCATGGCGTTGCGCATCCCGATGATCCAGCCGCCGAGCGAGGTGAGCAGGATCGTCAGCGCGGGGAGGAACGCGTGGCTGATCAGGTCGCCGAGGAACTCCCAGGTGAACCCCGGGGTCGTGGTCGCCGAATAGGCGCCGGTGGTCGGGAACCAGTGCAGCACGTAGCCGAAGAAGAACAGCAGCAGCAGCGCCGTCCAGAAGTAGGGGAACGTGCTCAGGAACGAGCCGGTGAGTGTCGGCAGCGTGTCGAGCCAGGTTCCTCGGCGCCAGGCGGCCGCGACGCCGATCAGCGTGCCGATCACGAACGCGAGGATCGTGACGATGCCGACGAGTCCGATCGTGTAAGGCAGGGCCGTTGAGACCATGCTCGACACCGACTGCGGGTAGAACGTGTACGAGACGCCGAAGTCGAGCCGGGCGACCTGGCCGAGGTAGGCGATGTACTGGTCCCACAGCGATCCGGTCGGAACACCCAGCTGCGCCTCGATGGCTGCGCGCGTGGCGTCGGAGACCGGCCCGTTCTGGGACAGCTTGGCGATCGCGGCATCCGCCGGGGATCCGGGCATCATGCGCGGAAGGAAGAAGTTCAGGGTGATCGCGGCCCACAGGGTGAGGACGAACAGGCCGAACTTCTGGAGAACGTACTTCATCGGTCATCCCCGTCCACGCGCTTGAGGTGAGTGAAGATCATCAGCGGCGCTGAGTCGTAGTTCTGCGGGATCATGTACGGGTCTTCCTCACTCGGCCAGCCGGTGAACTTGGCGTCGTTGAACAGGCCCCAGATGCCGCCGTAGTAGAGGCCGATCACGGGCATCTCGTCGTAGACGATGCCCTGCAGCTCCCTCACGATCTCGGCCTGGCGGGTGGTGTCGACGGTCTCGCGATACTCGGCGAGCAGCGCATCGACCTTCTCCGACTTGAAGCGCTCGAAGTTGTTGGCCGTCGGCTCGCCCGACGGCACGTAGAACTCGCTCGAGAGCAGGTTGTTGTAGGCCTGGTAGACGTCACCGTTGCCCATGCCGCCGATCGCCATCTCGAAGTCGCCGTTGCTGATCGCACTCTGGTAGCCCGCCGGCTGCGGGAGCTTCAGCGTGACCTTCACGCCGACGTCGGCGAGCTGGCTGCGCACGGTCTGCGCGGCTCTCGTCCAGTCGGTGAAGCCGTTGGCGGTGGTGAGTGCGAACTCGAGCTGCTCCCCGTTCGCGTCCACGAGACGGTCGCCGTCGAGGGTGTAGCCGGCCTTCTCGAAAGCGGCGAGAGCGGCATCCTTGTCCTGCGTGATCATGCCCTGGTCGGGGATGCTCGGATCGAGGTACTGCTCCTGGTTGGGGAGGATGAGTCCGGTCTGACCGGCCGGCTTCATATATCCCTCGGAGGCGGTCTCGGCGATCTCCTCACGGTCGAGCGAGAGCGCGATGCCGCGACGCACGTTCACGTCGTCGAACGGTGCGACCTCGAGGTTCGGCATCAGCGCGATCACGCCGCCCGGCGGGAACCACCAGGAGTTGTGCTCGCTCGCCGCCCCCCAGGTGCCCTCGACGTCGGAGATGAAGGCGTACGCCCAGTCGTAGCCGCGGCTGACGGTGTCGAGCTGCGAGTTCGTGGCGGGGAGGATGATGTGCTCGATCTCGATCGAGTCGGCCTGCCAGTAGTCGGGATTCTTGTCCATCGAGTACTGCTGGTCGTTGTAGTTGCCCAGCACGAAGGGGCCGGTGCCGACCGGCGTCTCGTTGCGGTAGGTGCCGGGGTCCTTCACATCGGACCAGAGGTGCTCGGGCACGATCATGGTCTGTCCGAGGATCGACAGCGAAGGAGCATCTTCAGTCTTGAGGTGCAGGATGACATCGCTGCCCTCGGTCTCGACGCTGTCGAGGTGCTGCCACGCGCCCTTGATGTCGAGGGAGGGGTTGTCCTTCAGCAGCTGGAACGTGAAGGCCACGTCCTCGGGCGTCAGGTCTTCCCCGTCGCTCCACTTCACGTCGTCGCGGATCGTCATGACGATCGTGCGGGCGTCGGGCTGGGCCCATTCCGAGGCGAGCCACGGGTTCTGCGTGCCGTCGAGCGGGTTGATCAGGATCAGCGGCTCGTAGATCCACCGCGACGCCGTGCGCGTGTTGGTGAGATACGGGTTGAAGTTCTTGGTGAAGAACGGGTTGCCCTTGTCGGCGTTGATCAGCATCGTGTCGGCGCCGATCGATGGATCGGGTTGGGATGTGATCTGGATGCTGCAGCCGCTGAGTGCGACCGCGACGGCTGCGAGGCCCACGATCGCTGCTCTGCGCCAGCGCTGGATCAAGCGCCCTCTCGGCGTTGTGCCACCTGACATCTGCCACCTCATGTCGTCTCTGTCATGAAGGGCGCTCCTCCCGGAACACCGGATCTTCGGAACACCCGCACGGCCTTCGCCGTCTCAGGACGGTTCGCACCGCCTCAGTGATTGTAAGCGCATACATTTTGCGTTCGCAACCCCTTGACACCGACGCACCGGCGTGAGCGACCCCGGTCAGGAGGGGCGCTGCGAGCTCTCGCGCAGCAGGATCTGCAACGGCAGGCGCGCAACGACGGGCTCGGCCTCCGCGTTCTCCAGGCGTCGCGCGAGCACCTGCACGGCCGCCCTTCCGAGGTCGATCATCGGCTGGCGGATCGTCGTCAGCGGCGGCCGGGAGAGCGCCGCCGCCTCGATGCCGTCGAAACCGGTGACGAGCACGTCGTGCGGCACGCGGATGCCCGCTCCACGGAACACGTCGAGCGCGCCGAGCGCCATCTGATCGTTCGCCGCGATGAGAGCTGCCGGCACGCCCGAGCCGACCAGCTCCTCGGCCGCCCGGCGCCCTGATGCCCGAGTGAAGTCGCCTCGCAGAACGGTCACGTCGTCGTGCGACCGGCCGGCCGCCGTCACGGCCGCGGCGAAGCCCTCCCACCGCTGCAACCCATCCGGCGAATCCGCGGGCCCTGCGAGGAAGGCGAGCCGCCCATCCCCCACCTGCGCCAGTACGTGTCGGGTCAGCTCGGCCATCGCCTCGGCGTTGCTCACAGTGACGTGGTCGTAGTGATCGCCGCGCGGCGGTCCGGAGAGCACCACCACCGGGATGCGCCGCGCCAGGCGCGCCAGCACATCGTCCGGCACGCTGCGCGCGAGGACCATCAGCCCGTCGACGCGCCCGGCCATGTCGCGCACCGTTGAACGGTCGGGGTCGTCGCGTCCCACTCCGACCATGAGCACGAAACCCTGCTTCCAGGCCTCGAGCTCGGCACCACGGAGCACCTCGTCGAGGAACAGCATCGATGAACGCACACCGTCGGCGTCGGACTCATCGCGGACGATCGCGAACGGCGGCGCATCGGCGCGGGCGGCTGACAGCGCGTCGAGCGGCGGGGCGTCCTCCGCGGCATCGAACCCGGGGAAGTACAGCCCGAGCACGCCGGTGCGGCGCTCCGCGAGCCCACGGGCGCTGCCGCTGGGGACGTAGCCGAGCGCCGAGACGGCATCGAGCACGCGCTCACGGGTGACCGGACGCACCGCGTCCGGCGAGCGCAGCACGCGTGAGACCGTGGCGATCGAGACGCCGGCCCGGTCGGCCACGTCGTAGACGGTCGCCGCCTTGCTCACGGTCACGCCCCTCCGGAGCGGGCGGCCAGGGCCGCCTGGTAGAGGTCGCGGGACGACAGACCGCTGAGGGCGGCGACCTCGGAAGCGGCATCCTTCAGCCGGATGCCGTCGGCGACGAGCTTCTGCACCTGGGCGAGCGCGTCTTCCGGCGAGGCGTCGCGTCGGGTCGCTCCCTCGACGACCACGACGATCTCGCCCTTCACGCCGTTCTCGGCCCAGGCCACGAGCTCGGACGCCGTACCGCGACGCACCTCTTCGTAGAACTTCGTGAGCTCCCGGCACACCGCGATCCGCCGCTCATCACCGAACGCTGCGCCCATGTCGGCGAGAGAGCTCGCCAGGCGTGCGGGAGACTCGAAGAAGACCATCGTGCGTGGTTCGGCGGCGAGTGCCCGCAGCGTCGAGCGTCGCTCCCCCGGCTTGCGCGGCAGGAAACCCTCGAACGTGAAGCGATCCGTGGGAAGACCCGAGATCGCGAGCGCCATCAGCACCGCGCTCGGTCCGGGGATCGCGGTCACCGTGACCCCCTGGGCGACCGCCTCGGCGACCAGCCCGTAGCCGGGGTCGCTCACGGTCGGCATGCCGGCATCGCTCATCACCACGATGTCGGTCTCGGCCGCGAGTGCTGCCAGCTCGGCGGCCTTCTGCTTCTCGTTGTGATCGTGCAGGGCGATCAGACGAGGGCGGTTCTCGATCTGCAGGGCCTTCAGGAGGCGCTGCGTGGTGCGGGTGTCCTCCGCGACGACGACCTCGGCGTTCTCCAGCACCTCCACCAGACGCCGTGACGCGTCGCCGAGATTTCCGATCGGAGTGGCGGCGAGGATGATCACCCGCCCAGCTTAGGCGGGCAGGATGCAGCCGACGGAGAAGGCGCGTTGTCTAGGCTGGAGCGGTGACCGCGCCCGTGCCCCTGCTTCCCGCTCCCGAGGAGCGACTGACGCGCTACGGGCAGCTCCGCGATCGCCTGCTGCGCGACCCGGACTGGGGGCGGGCCATCCGGTGGCTCGCACCCCTCGTGATCACCGCGATCGCCGCGGTGCTGCGCCTGGTCAACGTCGCACATCCGCACCAGCTGGCGTTCGATGAGACCTACTACGTCAAGGACGCCTGGTCGCTGTGGACGCTCGGCTACGAGGGCACCTGGGGTGAGAACGCCAATGACGCCTTCATCACGCTGCAGAATCTGCCGCTCTCGGAGCAGGGCGCGTTCATCGTGCATCCTCCACTGGGCAAATGGCTCATAGCGCTCGGCATGGCGATCGGCGGCCCCGACAACAGCGGCGGCTGGCGACTGGCGACAGCGGTGCTCGGCGCGGGCTCCGTGCTCCTGGTCTACCTGATCGCCCGACGCCTCAGCGGCTCGGTGGTCGTCGCGAGCGTGGCAGGCACCCTGCTCGCGATCGACGGTCTCAGCATCGTGATGAGCCGCATCGCCCTGCTCGACGGCATCCTGACCTTCTTCGTCCTGCTGGGCGTGCTCTTCGTGCTGATCGACCGGCAGCGGACGATCCCCGTCCTCGAGCGGCGAGACCCGGATTCGCCCGACCCGTTCTGGGGCCCGATCCTCTGGCGTCGTCCCTGGCTGATCGCTGCAGGGGTGGCGCTCGGTGCGGCATCCGCCGTGAAGTGGTCGGGACTGTACGCGCTGGCGGGCTTCGGCCTGTACATCGTCGTCACCGATGCACTGGCCCGCCGCCGTGCGGGTGTGGTCCTGTGGCCGACCTCCGCCGCGTTCCGCCAGGGCCCCGTCTCGTTCGTGCTGCTCGTCTTCCCGGCGCTGGCGGTGTATCTGGTCAGCTGGACGGGCTGGCTCGTGACCGCGGGTGGCTACGACCGGCAGAGTGACCCCAACCCACTGATCGCGCTGTGGAAGTACCACGAGTCGATGCTCGGATTCCACGTCGGCCTGACCCGCGGACACCCGTATGCGAGCCCCGCCTGGGAGTGGCCGCTCCTGCTCCGTCCGACCGCGGTGTGGGTCGATTCCGACCCCACGGACTGCGGCACCGACCACTGCATCGGCGTGATCTCGGCGATCCCCAATCCGCTCATCTGGTACGCGGGCGTGGCGGCGGCCATCTACCTGCTGTACCGGCTGGTGCGCGGCTGGATCACCCGGCAGCCCGTCGGGCCGGAGCTGAGCATCCCCCTGGTCGGCCTCGCCGTCACCTACCTGCCCTGGCTGATGTTCCCCGACCGCACGATCTTCCAGTTCTACACGGTCGTGATGATGCCGTTCCTCGTACTCGCGCTGGCGATGACGCTGCGGATCATCGCCGGCAGACGCGAGGATCCGCTGCATCGCCGACGATCCGGCGAGCGCACGGTGATGATCTTCCTCGCGTTCGTGGTGCTGGTGTCGGCGTTCTTCCTGCCGCTGTGGACCGGGATGAGCGTGCCGTACGAATTCTGGCTGCTGCACAACTGGCTGCCCGGCTGGGTGTGACGCACTAGCTCGAGAGCACCTCGTCGGTCGCGACGTGCTCCACCAGCGGGAGCACGCGCCCGGAGAGATGGGTGCGCATCGCGATCGACGACGCCGTGCGAGCGACGCCCGGCACGAGCGCGACCCGGTCGAGCACCTCCTGCAGCTGCGTCGCGTCGCGCGCCACGAGCCGCAGCTGCATGTCGCTCGCGCCGGTGACGGTGTGCATGTCGACGATCTCCGGCACGGCATCGGCGAGTGCCACCGCCACGTCGTCGTGCCCGACCTTCTGGTCGATCTCGACCAGGCAGAACGCGACGACGCCGTAGCCGAATCCGGCCGGGTCGATGCGGGGCACGATCGCCTCGATCACTCCGCCCTCGTGCAGGCGCGCGAGGCGACTCGTCGCGGTGCCGCGGGCGATCCCGAGCCGCCGCGCGCACTCCAGGATCGGCAGCTGCGGCGACTGCGTGAGCAGACGGATGAGCTGGGCGTCGAGGCGATCGATGCGCACGACTACTCCCGAGCCACGCCGGGTCGTGCGACACTCCTGGTCGCACGGGCGATCACCAGGAGCACGGCGGTGAGGCCGAGCGTCAGCAGCAGTTGGATGCGTGCGGCCGGGTCGATCATCGCGAGCCCGATCACGGCGGCGAGCAGCACCAGGCACAGCCACGACAGCCACGGGAAGCCCCACATCCGCATGGGCATGGCCTCACCCGCACGGTCCGCACGGCGGCGGAGGATGATCTGCGCGATGGCGGTCGCCGTCCAGATCACGAGCAGCGTCGAGCCGACGACGTTGAGGAGGGCGGGGAGGACCACATCGGGGAACGCCCAGTTGAGTCCGACCGTGACGAAGCCGAAGACCACTGATGCCAGCACCGCGACGAACGGCACACCTTTGAGGCTTGTGCGGGTCGCAGCCAGCGGAGCGAGCCCGCGCTCCCCCAGCGAGTAGGCCATGCGGGAGGCGCCGTAGATGTTGGCGTTCATGGCCGACAGCAGCGCGATGATCACGATGAGGTCCATCACGAGACCGACGCCGGGCACGTTCAAGGTCTCGAGCACCGCCGAGAACGGGCCCGCCTTCACCGCAGGGTCGTTCCAGGGCAGCACCGAGACGATCACGAAGATCGATCCGACGTAGAAGACGAGGATGCGCACGAGCACCTCGCGCACGATGCGGCGGATGTTGTGCGCGGGATCGTTCGACTCGGCGGCCGCGATCGCGACGACCTCGGTGCCGCCGAACGCGAACACCACGATCAACAGCGCGCCGGCGATCCCGGTGATGCCGTTCGGGGCGAAGCCGCCGTTGTCGACGAGGTTCGAGATACCGGTCGCTGCCACCCCGGGGATGAGGCCCACGATCGCGCACACCCCGACCACGAGGAAGGCGATGATCGCCGCGACCTTGATCGCCGCGAACCAGAACTCGAAGCGGCCGTAGTTGCGCACGCCGAACAGGTTCACCGCGGTGAGCGCCACGACGAAGATCAGCACCCACACCCAGGCCGGGATGCCGGGAGTCCAGTTGGAGACGATCGCACCGGCACCGGTCGCTTCGGCCGCGATCACCACGACCAGCTGGATCCAGTAGAGCCAGCCGACCGCGCTGCCGGCGCTGCGCCCCATCGCCTTCTGGGCGTAGGAGCTGAAGGCGCCGGAGCTGGGCCGCGCGGCGACCATCTCGGCGAGCATCGCCATCACGAGCACGACGATGCCGCCGGCGACGAGGTACGACACCAGAACGGCGGGGCCCGCGATGCTGATCGCCTGCCCCGATCCGACGAACAGGCCGGCGCCGATCGCACCGCCCAGCCCCATCATCGAGATCTGGCGGCGGGTCAGCCCTGGATGCAGGCCCTTGGTGGTCGTGGTGGTCGGCGGAACCTCGGTAGTCATGCGGCAGCCTCCGCACTGTCGATGGAGACAGCCGCTGTGGATGCTGTGAGCGCGGCCTCGACCCGGTCGATGTCCTCCACCGAGCCCGAGGAGATGCGGATGCCCTCCCCCGCGAAGGCGCGCGCGATCACGCCGCCCTCCTGCAGCAGGCGCTCGAGCTCCGCCGTGCGGTCAGCGGACGGCACCCAGACGAAGTTGGCCTGGGAGCGGACCGCCGGCCAGCCCGCCGCCGTGAGCACGTCGTGGAGGCGATCGCGCTGGGCGACCACCTCGTCGATGCGTGTCGCGAGCTCATCCTCGGCATCCAGCGAGGCGAGGGCCGCGGTCTGGGCGAGGTCGGTCACTCCGAAGGGCACCGCGACCTTGCGCTGGTTCTCGGCCACCGCGGCCGGTGCGATCGCGTAGCCGATACGGAGGCCTGCGAGTCCATACGCCTTCGAGAACGTGTGCAGCACGGCCACGTGCGGGTGGCGTCGGAACAGCTCGATGCCTGCACCCCGGCTCTCGGTGCGATCGAAGTGCACGTACGCCTCGTCGATCACGACGAGCACGTCATCCGGCACCGCGGCGACGAAGCGCTCCAGCTCGTCGGCGCCGACCACGGTGCCCGTCGGGTTGTTCGGGTTGCACACGAAGATCAGGCGGGTGCGCTGCGTGATCGCCGCGAGCATCGCGTCGAGGTCATGACCGTGATCGGCGTCGAGCGGCACCGGGACCGGCGTCGCACCGGCGATGCGGACGAGCGAGGGATACGCCTCGAACGAGCGCCACGCGAAGACGACCTCGTCACCGCTGCCTGCGACCGCATGGATCAGCTGGGCGGCGATCTCGACCGATCCGGCCCCGACCGTGACCTCCGACGCGTCGACGCCGTAGCGGGCGGCGAGCCTTTCGCGCAGGACCGCGGCGCTCATGTCGGGGTAGCGGTTGATGCCGTCGAGGCGATCGCGCACGGCCTGGACGACCGAGGGAAGCGGCGGATGCGGGGACTCGTTCGAGGAGAGCTTCGACGCACCGGCCGGGGCCGAGCGGCCCTGACGGTACGCGGGAACGGCGCCGAGTCCGGCGCGGGTGGGGAGGGGCATCGTCAGAGCGTCCTTGCTGTGATCCGTTGGCGGCCCCTGGACGGCGCCGCCTGCTGTCGCGCAACACTAGAACGGATGCCGTCCACTGGGCAATCGGCGCACCGGAAGCTGCGCATCCCGCGCAATCGACCGGCCAGAAGGGAAGGAACCCTAGGCAGATTGCACAGTGAGGAGGATCAGACGGCAGAGGCCGCGAGCCTGAACCCGATGCCCACCGCGACGAGGTCGGCCTCGTAGGCGCCGTGCCGCCGTGCGCAGCGAGCCAGGTCGACGTCGTGGCGGAACGCGCCGCCACGCGTGATGTGCGGGTCGGCCGCCCAGTCCTCGACGGCCGGGACGCTGTCGGGCGCACCCGGGTACGGCGCGTATCGGGTCGAGGTCCACTCGTCGACGTTGCCGGCCATGTCGAGCACTCCGAACGCACTGGCACCGTCGGGGAACGACCCGACGGGCGTGGTGGTGCCGAGGCCGAGATCGAACAGGTTCGCCCTCCCCCGCACGTACTCTTCTCCCCATGGGAACTCGCGGGCGTCGTCACCGCGCGCCGCCCGCTCCCACTCGTCTTCGGTCGGCAGCCGCACCTCTTCGCCGAGCTGCCTGCCGATCCACGCGGCGAAGGCGGATGCTTCGTCCCAGGTGACCCCGACCACCGGATGCTCGTCGATCCCGGGGATGGCGCGGGCGCCGGTCGCCTCCGCGTACGCCGTCCACTGCGCGACCGTCACCGGGGTGCGTGCCAGCCGGAAGGCGGGGACGAAGACCTGCGTGCGCGGCGTCTCCTTCTCGTACCAGGCTCGGGGCACCCCGGTCTCGGCATACCGGACGGTGAGGGCGTCGACCTCATCGGGCGGTGTCCCCCGCTGCAGTGTTCCCGCCGGGATGTCGACCCACTCGATCCGCTGCGCGGTCATGCCCGTCCCTTCGTCGAAACCGGTTCGTCTCCAGCGTAGGAGCAGCTGAGGAAGCGCAGGCCGATGGTCAGCGGATGATCGACACGTCGGCCGGGTCGCTCACCGGCAGCCGACACACGAACGCGCGGCAGTCGTAGGCGCGTTCCGCCGATGCGCCCTTCCCTTCGAACAGTTCGAACCCGGCATCCGCGAACGCCCGCGCCTGCTCCGGGGCGACGACGGCGACGACCTCGGCGTCCGCACCCCTGGCGACCACGGCGAGGGCGCTGTCGCGCGCTCCGGTGACAACGACGAGCTGACGGGGCGGAACGGCGAGACCCGCGGCCACCCGCAGCAGCGTGCCATGGGCGAACGGCTGCTCCAGCGACCGCACGGCGAGCGCGCTCACGGTCGCCACCGCCGCCTCGCGATACCGGTCTCCCGCTCCCAGCCACCATGCGGTCAGGGCGGCGCCGGCGACCGCAGCGGCATCGGAGGGCAGATCGCCGTCGGTCTGGTCCGGCGAGGTCGCGATGCCCTGAGCTGACAGCAGCGGGTCGTCTCCGGCTGTCCCTTCGAGCGCCTCGTCGAGGATGCCGCGCGCCGTGACGGCCCAGGTCACCTCGCCCGTCGCGAGCGCGAGCGCGAACAACCCGTCGGCGAGAAGCCCCAGGTCGGCGGCCGTCGCGACCGCGGCGGACGCGCGACCGTCGAGCGAGGCGCGCACGAGCGCACCCCTGTCGTCCCGGTTGACGTGCAGCACGTGATCGGCGGCGGAGGCGGCGGCATCGATCCACGTCTGCTCGCCGAACGCGGCTCCGGCCCGCGAGAGGGCCCCGATCGCGAGTCCGTTCCAGCCGGTGATCACCTTGCCGTCGACAGCCGGCGGCTCCAGAATCGCACGCTCGGCGAGCGGACGGAGGTAGTACCCGCCTTCGTTGCGCACTTCATCGATCGTCGACTCCGAGTCCTGCGCCGAACCGAACCCGCCATCATCACGACGGAGCACGTCGATCAGGAAGGAGGCGATGCCGCGCACGGTCCGCTCATCTCCCGCATCACGCGCGACATCGAGCAGCTGCGCGTTGTCGGTCAGCATCCGCTCGTAGTGCGGCACCGTCCAGTCGCGCTGGGTCGCGTAACGGAAGAACCCGCCATCGGCATCGCGCAGGTCGGAGCCCGCCATCGCGGTGAGTCCCCGCGACGCAGCGGCCGATGCCTGCGGAGCGCCCTCACGCACGAGCGGGTGCTGCAGGAACCGCAGCGTCGTCGCCACCGGGAACTTCGGGGCGCCGCCGAAACCCCCGAACTGCCGGTCTTCTCGCTGCGCGATCACCTCGGCCGCAGTGGCGATCGCGACCATGTCGGGCAGCTCCGACGGTGCGGAGTCCGCCGCACGGGCGAGCGCGTCGGTCACGGCATCCGCCGACTCCTCGGCCTGCGCACGACGCAGTGTCCACGCCTCCCGCACCGCGGCGAGCACGTCACGGAAGGCGGGCATCGGCGGTCGGGCCTCGGGCGGCCAGTAGGTGCCGGCGTAGAAGGTGCGCCCACGCGGCGTGGCGAACACCGTGAGCGGCCAGCCGAGGTTCTGCGTGAAGGCAGAGGCCGCGGCCATGTAAGCGCCGTCGACCTGCGGATGCTCCTCGCGGTCGACCTTCACGGCCACGAACCCCTCGTTGATGAGCGCGGCGGTGGCAGGGTCTGCGAACGACTCCCGAGCCATCACGTGGCACCAGTGGCAGGTCGAGTATCCGATCGAGATGAGGAGCGGCACATCCCGCCGCCGGGCCTCCTCGAAGGCCTCCTCACCCCACGGGTACCAGTCGACGGGGTTGTCGGCGTGCGCACGGAGGTACGGGCTGAGGGTGTCGGCGAGCCGGTTGGTCATGCCTTCACGCTACGCCCGCGTTGTTCCCCTGCACGATCACTTCTCATTCAGCGCACGAAGCATGTCGAGGAAGCGGCTGAGGTCGTCCGGACCGAGCCTGTCGAAGAAGCGTTCGTCTGCTTCTTCGACAGCACTGTTCGCGGCGTCGATCACGGCAGCCCCCTCACTCGTGGGTGTGAGGAGGACGGCGCGTCCGTCGGTCGGATGCGGGCTGCGAGTGACCAAGCCTCGGCTTTCGAGTCCGCGGATGACCTGAGAGGTCATCATCACATCTGTCGCGGCGGCATCGGCCAGTTGCTTCTGCGTCGCCTGGGTGGGCTGCATGGATGCGAGGGTGGCGAGCAAGACGAACTGAACGTGAGTGAGTTGGTGAGGCGCGAGGGCCGTCCTGATGGAACGCTGCCAAGAATTCGTGAGGTGCCAGAGCATGAGACCCGGGCTGTCATCGGGCCTGCCGAACCGTGTGGCCAGCCCGCTCATCCGCGCATCGCCTCTCGAATGGTCGCAACGTCGCGCGGTTCCAGTTCGATGAGACCGAAGCGCAGTTGGTACCCCCATCGCGCCGCGGAGGTGAGGATCAGCCGATCGCGGACCTCGTCTATCGACACATGCCTGCTCGGCTCATAGTCGCAACGGCGCCGGAACGGTTGGAAGTCACCCTCGTCGGCCTGCCAGATCTCGTCATCCGGGAACGTGCCGATCGCGGTGAAGGAGCGATATCCGTCAGTCACCCCTCGCGCGACCGACGGCGAGTAGTACACCAGGACGTCGCCCGCGTGCATTCGCGCGAGGGGCGTCTTCTTCCCGTGATTGATCTGGGCGATTCCGAGTCGGACCCCCCGTTCGACGTGTTCCGCGGACACGACTCCGAGCCAGCCCCGGCTCATGCGGCGTCCAGATACGCGACCAACCCGGCGATGTTACGTGACGCGGCGTCAGCGAAGCCCCTGCGGAGTACGGAGCCCCAGAGCGCGCTCAGCGGCCCGTCGACACTGATCTTCACGGTCATGCGGCTTCCCCCTCGCGTCGGTTCCACCGCATGTTCGAACGACAACGCTGCGCCGGGCATCCGCGACACCGTCGTGAGCAACCGATCATGGCGCATCGCCACAATCTCGAACGTCGTGGCCGGGCCCGAGGCTGGACGCATCCACCCCCTCGCTCCTTCCACAGGTTCGCCCGCGAAGCGCACCTCGGTGACGTCGGGATCCCACTGCATCCACGAGTCGGGTTCTGACCAGAGTCGATAGACAGCCCCAGCCGTGTGCGGACTGATCTGAGTGTGTGTACTGAGAATCTTCACTCAACAAGTATGCGCGCTTAGTTTCTGACGATTCACTGTGTGCGCACCTGCGACGGCGAGGAACACCGCCAAGGGGCGCCCCCCGCAACGCGTGGATCGCTCGAGGCCGACGCCCTCAGCCGACGAGCAGCTCGACCGGACGCGACGCGGCATAGCCCACGAGCGGCAGGGCTCGCTCGGCAGCCAGCGCGATGCGCGCGTGCAGCACGTCGGAGGTGATCTCGTACCCGTCGAAGTCGGTGTTGCTCGCGTAGACCCCGAGCGGAAGGGTGAGCGCCTGGAAGAACGCGAACAGCGGACGCAGCTGGTGCTCGATGATCAGCGCATGCTTCTCGCCGCCGCCGGTCGCGGCGAGCAGCACCGGCTTGCCCACCAGGTCGTACTGCCCGACGAAGTCGAACAGGTGCTTGAAGAGCCCGGTGAACGAAGCACGGTAGACGGGGCTCCCCACGATCAACAGATCAGCGGATTCGATCGCCTGCAGCTGCGCCTCGACCTCGGGCGGCAACTGGTCACGCTGGAGCGCTCCGGCAAGCCCTGGGCCGATCTGCGTCAGCTCGATGAGTTGCGATTCGACCGGGGCGCGCTCGGCGATCGCGGCTGTGATCGCACGGACGAGGGCGGTCGTCTTGCTGGGCTCGTGCAGGGATCCCGACACGGCCACGACGCGGAACGGAGCTGTCATGCCTCGACGGTACTCACGCGAACGCCCCGTGTCGCGCGAGGCGACACGGGGCGTCATGTGGGCCAGGGACCCGGTTCGCAAGGAGCGGGTCAGTTGACCTCATCCGGGTGCGAGCCGACGCGGCCGGAGCCGTCGAGCGGGTCGAGAGCATCGATCGCCGCGATCTCGGCGTCGGTCAGCTCGAAGCCGAAGACATCGAGGTTCTCGCGCAGGCGCTCGGCGCGCACCGACTTCGGGAACACGATGATGCCCTTCTGCAGGTGCCAGCGCAGCACGGCCTGCGCGGGGGTGACCCCGTGGGCAGCGGCGGCATCCGCGACAGCCGGGGTGCCGAACAGGTCGTACTTGCCCTGACCGAGCGGACCCCACGCCTCGATGCGCACGCCGTTCGCCTCGGCCCACGCGACCACGTCGCGCTGCTGGTAGGCGGGGTGCAGCTCGATCTGGTTCACGGCCGGAACCACGCCGGTCTCCTTCACAGTGCGCTCCAGGTGCGGCACCAGGAAGTTCGAGACGCCGATGCTGCGGGTGAGGCCCGCCTCGCGCAGTTCGACGAGCTTCGCGAACGCGTGCACGTAGTCGTCCTTGGCAGGCGTCGGCCAGTGCACCAGGTACAGGTCGACTTTCTCCAGCCCGAGCTTCTCGAGGCTCTCGGCGATGGCCGCGCGCGGCTCGTCGTCGTGGTGGCGGTCGTTCCAGAGCTTCGTGGTGATGAAGAGCTCGTCGCGGGCGATTCCGGATGCCGCGACGGCAGCACCCACACCCTCTTCGTTGCCGTAGATCGCGGCCGTGTCGATGTGGCGGTAGCCGATCTCGAGCGCCTCGCTCACCGCGCGCTCGGTCTCTGCCGGCGGCACCTTGAAGACGCCGTAGCCGAGCTGCGGGATGGAGTTGCCGTCGTTCAGTTCGAGTGCAGGAATCGTCATGCCTCCAGCCTATGACCTGTGATGACAGGCGATACCGGACGGTGACGAAAGATGTCAGTCGAGACCGCTGAGCCCCTGCGACATCATCAGGAACGCATCGACCGCGCGCACGGCGGGGCGCGGTCCGTCTGGATCCGCGGTCCACTGTTCGAGGCCGACGCGGATCGCGTCGGTCGCGACGGCGGCGATCAGCCTCGCCTCCCACGCGGCGACTCCCCGCTCCTGGAGGATCTCGCGGAGCCGACGCTCGGAATCGTCGTTGACACGCAACCAGACGTCGCGCATCGCCGCATCGTCGTCGAGACCGCGGAGCACGCCGAGCATCGTCTCGAGCTCGAGCCCGTCGCCCTCTGCGAGCTGCGCGCGGATCACCCCGGGAATCTGCTCTCGCAGCGAACGCTCCCCGACCTGCGCAAAGGCCTCCTGCCAGCGCTGAGCGCCGAAGCTGAGGATCGGCGCGATCGCATCTTCCTTGCGCGCGAAGTACCGGTAGAAGGTGCGCACCGAGACGCCTGCTCGCGCGGCGATCTGCTCGGCGGTGACGCCCGCTACGCCCTGCTCGGCGAACAGCGCGGCGGCGGCGGCGGCGATGTCCCGCTCGGTCGCGGCCTTTCGGCGCTCGGTGAGGGTCGTGGTCTCCACCGTCACAGCGTACGGGAATAGGTCACCCACTCGGCAGGTTGGGTCTATGTGGCACGATCTGCCACACAGGCATAGTCTGCCTACAACGGAACGTCGACACGACGACACCACCACGAAGGGAAGATCATGAACCGCTACGAAGGACGTCGGGCTCTCATCACCGGCGGAGGGTCGGGCATCGGCCAGGCCACGGTGCTGCGCATGCTCCGCGAAGGCGGCAGCGTCGTCGCCGCCGACGTCAGCGCCGCCGGCCTCGAAGACACGGTCGCCAAGGCAGGACCACTCGCCGAGCACCTCACGACCGTGACGATGAACATCGCCGACGAGGCCTCCGTCTCGGCAGGCGTCGCCGAGGCCGTCGCAGCTCTGGGCGGACTCGACGTGCTCGTCAACGCCGCCGGCATCCTGCGCTCCTCGCACACCCACGAGACGACGCTCGACCAGTTCGAGCAGGTCATCCGGATCAACCTGGTCGGCACGTTCCTCGTGATCCGTGAAGCGATCCCCGCCTTGCTCGAAGGCCACTCGGCCGCCGTGGTCAACTTCAGCTCGACTTCAGCCGGCTTCGCCCACCCCTACATGGCGGCCTACGCGGCCAGCAAGGGCGGCGTGCAGTCGATGACCCACGCGCTCGCCGCCGAGTACGCGAAGAGCGGCATCCGCTTCACCGCGGTGCAGCCCGGTTCGATCTCGTCCGGCATGACCGACGGGTCCGGCCAGAGCAACCAGAGCAACGGCCCAGGCCTCCCCGCCGACGCCGACATGAGCCTGTTCATGAAGCTCGCACCCGCGATCGGTCAGGGCTTCGCCGGTCCGGAGTCGGTCGCCGGTGTCGTGGCGATGCTCGCAAGCGAAGACGGCGCCTTCATCACCGGCACCGAGGTGCGCATCGACGGCGGCACCCACTTCTGAGAGACCGCAGGTGGGGGCACCCGACCCGATGCCGGTGCCCCCACCTGCTCACTCACTAGCCCAGTCGGATGGACTTGACCTCGTTCACGCGCACGATGTTGGTGCCCGTCGCGCTGCCGGCCCGATAGGAGAACACCGACGGGGAGCCCTCGGCCTGCAGAGCCGGAGTCGCATCGGTCGTGGACACCTGCCACGCCGTAGGCTCCGGCTGACCCTCGGCCCACAGCTTGGCGCGGATCGTCGTCGACGGTGAACCGGACGTCTCGGTCGACAGGTGGAAGACCGTCCCAGCACTCCAGGTCAGACCGGGAACCGCCGCGCTGGCGATCGCCGTCCCGTTGCGCTGGATGACGACCCAGACCGCCCCGTCGGCGCGATGCCATGCCAGCGCGCGGTACCCGCCGTCACCGGCACGACGAGAACCCGCACCGACGTACGCCGTGCCGGACTCCGGACCGCCCGAGAGCGTATACGACATCGTCGTGGCAGAATCCCGCACCGACGCGTCGTCCAGCAGCATCTCGCGCGTCTGCCCCGCAGCGAGGTCGATGACCCCGGCACCGTCGACCACGGAGAGCGCGGTCGACTTGCCCTGCATCGGCGTCCACACACCACCCACATCAGCGGTGCCCCAGCCGGAGTCGACCGCACGATCGAATCCGTCCGTCGCCACCACGACATCGGCCACGACGGGAGCCGTCACCACGACCTGCTTCTCGCTCGACGCCGACAATCCACTGCTGTCGGTCACCGTCACGCGCACCGTGTAGGTGCCCGCCGCCGCGTACTCGTGCGACGCGGTCACACCCGTGGCCGTCGAGCCGTCGCCGAAGTCCCAGGCGTAGGCGCTGATCGATGCCGCACCGTCGGCGACCGAGCCGGACGCGTCGAGCGCCACGCTCAGATCGGTCGGCTGCGCCGTGAAGGCCGCCGTCGGGGCCTTGAGCCCCTTCCCCACCTGGAAGTGCGCACGCACCTGATCCGCGTTCAACGCGACCGGGTACACCGCGGCCTCGTCCAGCGAGCCCTTGAAGTAGTTCGACGAGGGCGCCGACGGCCAGCCCGTGAGCAGGTCACCGCCGATGCGGAGGTAGGCGGGATCGGTCCCCGCCGTCGTCACCGCAGGATCCGAGGCGACGAGCTCGCCATCGACGTACAGCTTCATCCCCTCCGCGCCCTGCGAGACGACCGCGTGATGCCAGGTGCCGTCATTGAGTGCCTTGTCGCCGGAGATCGTGGCGCGGCTCTGACCGGCGAAGACGCCGAAGGTCACAGTGCCGCTGTTGGTCATGTAGAGCTGACGGTCGACGGTCGCGGAGCTGCCCGTCTTGGCAGCCCCGGAGCCGATGAGCATGCCGCCGGTCTTCGTGGTCGTCTGGAACCAGATCTCCGAGGAGAACTCCTTCGACACCGCGGCCTTGGCATCGGACGACACCCGGCCGTTCGTCGTACCGTTGAACGTGGTCGATCCGGTGCCGCTGTTCTCGATGCCGGACGACGAGACCGTGGCGCCCGTGCCGTTCACCGGGTTGTTCGCGCCCGCCCAGTCCTTCGAGACGTTCCCCATCGGGTAGTACAGCGACGGACCGTCCGCGAGAACCTTCGTCGTATACGCCGAAGCGGTCCCCGCCGTGGCCTTGGCGTTCACGCTCGCACTCGTGGCGGTGTTGCCGTTGCCGTCCTTCGCGACCACCGTGTAGCTCTGCGTCGCACCCGGCGTCGCCGTCGGGTCGTCGAGCGTGACCGTCGCGCGCTTCCACCAGGTGCCGTCCGCGGTCGTGCTCGCCACCGGTTCAGCGGTTCCGGCCCGGTACAGCTCGTACGTGAGCGTCAGATCGTCCCGATCCCAGTTCGTCTGGATCGACACACGAGCACGGCCGGGCACCGGGGACGTCCCGGCGGTCGGCTTCCAGCTCGCATCGGAGACCCGAGGGCCGTCCTTCGCACCATCGGGCGGGTTCGTCGAGAAGCGCACCAGTCCCTCGAACTGGCCGTTGTTGACGGATCGGAACTCACCGCCGATCGAGATCATGTCGCCAGCGCCCGTGATGGACAGTCCGGCCTGACCGAGTCCGGTCGTGGTGCCGACCGACCAGTCCGGCGCCCACTGATACGGCGACGGTGCCGGGGTTCCCGCCCAGTTCGCGTACCCGGAGTAGGTGTTCGCGGCGAGGGTGCCGCGCGCATCGGCCGTGTATGCCTCCGCGTACTGGTACACCGCGGGGTTCTTCTGCGGCTGCAGGCCCATCGTGTTGCAGGAGTGCATGTGGCTGGTCGTGTAGACCACCTTGCCGGTCGAGTACACGCCGTAGTGGTCGCCGTGGCAGTCCGCGATCCAGCGCACCGCGCCGGTGCCGGCCTCGGCCGCGAACGTCCCCTCGAGGTTTCCCCCGCCGGCCCAGCTCCAGCCGGTGCCGTAGACGGTGTTCGCGTCGGTGGCGAGTGCGAAGATGCCGGAGTTGCTGCTGCTCCCGCTGTTCTTGACGACCTTGGGTATGCCCCAGGCGGTGTCAGCCGCCCCGGTGGACTTGTCCACTGCCGCCGAACCGCGCAGGCTGCTTCCGTTGACCGTCGAGAAACGTCCTCCGACGATGACGTTCGTCCCGGCCGGGTCCATCACCAGGGCATCGACCTGGCGGTCGGCCTGGGGTGCCCAGCTCATGAGCGCGCCGTTCTGCTGGTCGAAGGCTGCGAGGTTCTTGCGGGCGACGCCGTTGGCCTGGGTGAACAGACCACCGAGGTAGATGTTCGACCCGTCGGTGGTGATCGCGTACACGCCACTGCCGCCGATCGACGGCGCGAACTGCGGCACCAACTCACCGGTCTTCGCATCCAGCGCCGCGAAGTTCCACCGATCCTTGCCGTTCACACTGTTGAACGAGCCACCGATATAGATGCGCGACCCATCAGGAGACGCCGCGACCGCCTTGATCACGCCGTTGACCTTCGGCGCGAACGACGACAGAGCGCCAGAGACGATGTCGTACGCCAGCACGTTCGACCGCGCCGTCAAAGAAGTGCCAGGTGCAGCCTTCGGCTCCCGCGCGTTGTCGAACTTCCCCACCGCGTACACCGTCGTACCGATCGTGGTCTGCGCCCACACGTACCCGTTGTCGATCTGCACCGTCGGAATCGGATCCGACGTCACCACATTCTCATCGCGCTGCAGCTGCGGTGGCGTCGACGGTGGCACGTCGGCAGCAGCCGCCGCGGTCGCTCCGACTCCGGACAATCCCGCGATCAACAGGCCCGCGGTCAGCACTGATGCGACAGCACCCCGTACTCCGCGCCCAAAACTCGTGTTCCCCACAACGACTCCCCAGTCATGTTCTTTCGAACGCGAAGTCACCTTCACACCGCGCGCTCGACGAAATCGAGGCGGCGAAGAACGCCGCAAACGCGGTGGTGTGAACTCCCCAGTTCGAAACTCCCCAGTCCCGACCCGAAAAAAGGGCCGGTCGCGAACGCCAGAAAGCGCTGCACTTCCACGCTAGCACATCGTCTGGCCCGCCCCTATCCGCGAGCGGCGTCCGACCTGCTCAGCGCCGGGGCACCGCCGCCATCGCCGCAGCTCCTCGGCCGACCAGACGTTCAAGCGGTCCACGTCCGAAGAACATCGACCAGAGTGTCGTGACGAGGAGCAGTCCGATCGCGGTCGCGGCCCAGAACGCATTGCTGGAGAAGAACGCGCCAGGCCCGCCGACCAGCACGATCGAAACGACGTGCGCGCTGTATGCCGTCAACGGCATGGAGCCGAGCGCTCCCAACGGGAGCAGTACCCAGCGCAGTGGCCTGCTCAGCAGCAGACACAGCGCGATGACCACGAGCGCGAAGCCGCCGGAGCCGAGGATCTCGGCCGTGCCGCCGCTGTGCGGGTCGACCGCGAAGACCGCGGTGAGCACGGCGCCGAGAGGATCGCTCTCGGCGAGCGCCTGCGGGTAACTCTCCCACCCGGACGGTGCCGTGCCGATGCTGCCGGACCCGCCGTCGATGATCGAACTGCCCTCGCCCGACGAGAACGAGCTGCTGCCGAGGGAGCCGGTGATGCCCGCAGTCTGTCCGATCCCTCCCAGGCCGTAGCCGACCACCACGAGCGCGAGACCGATACCGAGAGCGACCACCGAAGCGCGAAGCTGCCCGATGTGCAGACGCCCGAGCGCCATGCCCGCCAGCACCAGCGACATCCAGACCGTGATCGGATACGTGCCGTAGAACACGAACCCGATGCCGGAGCCGTAGGGGTGAAGCATCACCGCGTTCAGGAACGCGAGCAGTGCGGGCCCGAGGAGCGCGAGCACCGCAGCACCCGTCAGCAGCTGCCAGGGTCGCCACCGCAGGAACGGGATGACCGCGACGTAGAGCAGGCCGTACAGGGTGAGGATCACGGCGATCGGGGTGTTCAGCATCTCCAGGGCCAGGCCGATGAGGAAGATCACCGCACCGCGTCCGATCAGGTTCAGCCGGATGCCCGGGATGCGCTCGCGCTCGGGCACGGCGCTGCGTCCGGTCATCAGGGCGATCGAGATTCCTGCGAGCACCGCGAACAGGATCGAGGAGCGCCCGTGCACCAGGTCGGTCCATGTCGCCGGGTCGAGCCACTCGAACGGCTCGGTCTCGCCGATGTGCGCTCCGGCCATGCCGAGGATCGCCAGCCCCCTGGCGATGTCGAGTCCGAGGATGCGCGGGGGCCGTCCGAACTCGCGGAACCACTGCAGCACTCTCGTCATCCGACGATCGTATGTGCTCGATCCCGGCATACGATGGAGGGCTATGTCCTCCCCTGTGATCTCCTATCCCCCGGAGCTGCCCGTCAGCGCTGCCAGGGCCGAGATCGCCGACGCCATCCGCGACCACCAGGTCGTCATCGTCGCCGGTGCCACCGGATCGGGCAAGACCACCCAGCTGCCGAAGATCGCGCTGGAACTCGGTCGGGAGCGCATCGCGCACACGCAGCCTCGACGCCTCGCCGCCCGCACGATCGCGGAGCGCGTCGCAGAAGAGCTCCAGGTCGAGCTCGGCACCCTCGTCGGATACAAGGTGCGCTTCACCGACAAGGTGTCTGAATCCACCCGCATCGCCCTGATGACCGACGGCATCCTGCTCAACGAGATCCATCGCGACCGGCTGCTCACCCGCTACGACACGATCATCATCGACGAGGCGCACGAGCGCTCCCTCAACGTCGACTTCCTGCTCGGCTACCTCGTCCGCATCCTCCCCGAGCGCCCCGACCTGAAGGTGATCATCACCTCGGCGACGATCGATCCGGAGAGCTTCGCGAAGCACTTCGCCGCACCGTCCGGCGCAGAGGGCGACCGCATCCCGGCACCGATCATCGAGGTCTCGGGCCGCACGTACCCGGTGGAGATCCGCTATCGCGGGCAGGTCGAGGGGTCGGACGACGAGGACACGCCTGCCGAACCGGAGGACGAGGTCTCGGCGATCGTCGCCGCCCTGCGCGAACTCGACCGCGAAGCTCCGGGCGATGTACTCGTCTTCCTCCCGGGCGAGGCCGAGATCCGCGACGCCGCCGATGCCGTGCGCGGTGCGTACGCGAACGACCGCGCGCCCACCGAGGTGCTGCCCCTCTTCGGCCGCCTCTCCGCCGCCGACCAGCACCGGGTGTTCGAGCGCAGCCGGGTCGCCGGCGTACGCCGCCGGGTCATCCTCGCCACGAACGTCGCCGAGACGAGCCTCACGGTTCCCGGCATCAAGTACGTGATCGACACCGGGACCGCCCGCATCTCGCGCTACAGCAACCGTTCCAAGGTGCAGCGGCTGCCGATCGAGGCGATCTCCCAGGCGTCGGCCAATCAGCGCTCCGGCCGTGCGGGCCGCACCAGCGACGGCATCGCGATCCGCCTCTACTCGGAGGACGACTACGACAAGCGGCCGGAGTACACCGAGCCCGAGATCCTGCGCACCTCGCTGGCATCCGTCATCCTGCAGATGCTGTCGCTCGGCTTCGGCGACATCACCGCCTTCCCCTTCCTCACCCCGCCCGACTCCCGAGGAGTGAAGGCCGCGTTCGACCTGCTGACCGAGCTCGGCGCCGTCGAGCCGTCCCGCAGCGATGGTTCCCCGCATCTCACCCGCACGGGGCGCGACATCTCGCGGATGCCGATCGACCCACGGTTCGCGCGCATGCTGATCGAGGCAGGACGCTCGGGTTCCGGCGCAGGAGTGACCCGTGACGTCCTCGCGATCGTCTCGGGCATGACGATCCAGGATGTGCGCGAACGACCGGAGGAGCGTCGCGAGGAGGCTGACCGGCTGCACGCGCGATTCGTCGACCCGACCAGTGACTTCCTGACCCTGCTGAATCTGTGGAACCACCTGCGTGAACAGCAGCGGGAGCTCGGGTCGAGCGCGTTCCGTCGCCTGTGCCGCTCCGAGCACCTCAATTACGTGCGGGTTCGCGAGTGGTTCGACGTGCATCGCCAGCTGCGCACACTCGTGAAGACCCCCGACCGTGGCGGCGACGACACCCGGATCGGCAAAGACGGCGGCGCGAGCGACCCCGACTCGATCCACCGCGCCATGCTCGCCGGTCTCCTGTCGCAGATCGGCATCCTCGACGAGCGCACCGCCCCTGCGGGCAAAGCGCACTCCCCCGCCAAGGAGCCCAAGGGCCGGCGGAGTGCGGAGTACCGCGGGGCCCGCGGCATCCGGTTCTCGATCTTCCCCGGTTCGGGGCTGCGCAAGAAGAGCCCGCGCGCGGTGATCGCCGCCGAGATCGTCGAGACCTCCCGCACCTTCGCGCGGACCGTAGCCGCGATCGACCCGGCCTGGGCGGAGCCCCTCGCCGGCGATCTCGCCAAGCGGCAGGTGACCGAGCCGCACTGGTCGAAGGATGCCGGCGCCGCTGTCGCGTTCGAGAAGGTGACACTGTTCGGGCTCGAGATCATTCCGCGTCGACGCGTGCAGTTCGCGCGGATCGACCGGGCAGCGTCGCGCGAGCTGTTCGTGCGGCACGCGCTCGTCGAGGGCGAATGGGACCCGACGCGGATCGACAAGCGGGTGAGCGCGTTCTGGCGCAGCAACGCCGAACTTCGCAAGCGCCTCGAGAAGCTGGAGGAGCGCGAGCGCCGCCGTGACATCCTCGCCGGCGACGAAGCGGTCTTCCGGTTCTACGACGAGCGCATCCCCGCCGACGTGTTCGATGTGCGCTCCTTCGAGAGCTGGTGGCGAGAGGCCATGGCGACGACGCCGAAGCTGCTCGTGATGCGCGAGAGCGACCTGATCGACGACGAGGAGCGCGCTGATCAGCGCGAGTTCCCGACGCGGTGGACTCAGGGCGACCAGGTGCTCGGCCTCGCATACCGGTTCGAACCCGGCGCGGACGACGACGGCGTCAGCGTGGTCGTGCCGCTGCCGCTGCTCGCCCAGATCGAGGACCGTGGCTTCGACTGGCAGGTTCCGGGTCTGCGCGCCGAACTCGTGACAGGCCTGCTGCGCGCGCTCCCCAAGGCGATCCGTCGCCATGTGGTCCCTGCCGCCGACTGGGCCGAGAAGTTCGGTGCGGAGCTCGCCGAAGAAGGCCCGGAGTCGCACGGCGGCCTGCCCCCGCGCACTCTCAAGGAGGCCCTGGCCCGGCGCATCCAGCCGCTCGCGAACCAGCTGGTCTCGGCGGCCGACTTCGACGATGAGCGGGTGCCCCCTCATCTGCGCATGAACTTCCGTGCCGTGGACGAACGCGGCAGGGTCGCAGGCTCCGGCCGCGACTTGCGGGCACTGCAGGCGCAGCTCTCCGATCGGGCCCGCAGCAGCGTCGCCCGCTCGATCGCCGCGCCTGCGCGCTCCGGAGGACCGGGCGGGAACCGGGGTGCCGAGCGCAGCGGTGTCGGCGGGGGTGTCGAACGTATCGCCGCCGCGTCGATCGAGCAGACCGGTCTCACGGCCTGGACCTTCGGTGATCTGCCCGAGGTGCTCGACACCCGCGTCGCCGGCGGCGTCGTGCGCGGGTACCCCGCCATCGTCGATCAGGGCAAGAGCGTGTCGGTGCGCGTCGAGTCGACACCGGATGCGGCTGCCGCGGCCACCCGCGACGGCGTGCTGCGGCTGGTGCTGCTGGGCGTGCCCTCCCCCTCCTCGTACGTGCAGGAGCACCTGACCAGTCAGGAGAAGCTCGCCCTCGCTGCCTCGCCTTACCAGTCCGCTGCCGCCCTCATCGAGGATTGCCGCGCCGCGGTCGCCCGCAGTGTCATCCACAAGACGGTGCCGGGCGGCATCGTCCGCAGCGAAGCCGAGTTCGCCCGGGTGCGCGACGCGGTCTCTGCTGTCCTCGTCGACGAGCTGTTCGCCTGCGTCTCACTGGTGGCACGCATCCTGACCAAGTCCCGCGAAGTCGAACGCGGCATCAAGTCGCAGAACTCGCTCGCCCTGCTCGGACCGCTGAACGACATCCGCACCCAGCTCAGCGGGCTGCTGCACCCGGGGTTCATCTCCGCCGCCGGCGCCGAGCGGCTCACGCACTTCCCTCGATACCTGGAGGGGATGGTCGACCGCCTGAAGACCCTGGCCAGCGAACCGGGCAAGGACCGCGCGCGCATGACCGAGTACGAGCGGATGGCGAAGGCCTTCGAAGACGCCGGCGGCACCATCCCGCTCCCGGCCGATGCGCCGACTGCGCTGGTCGAGGTGCGCTGGCTGCTGGAGGAGTACCGCGTCAGCGTGTTCGCCCAGCGCCTGGGTACCGCCCAGCCGGTGTCGCCGCAGCGCATCATGAAGGTGCTGTCCGGCCGCTGATCCGCAACCGCGGGTGCCCGGCGCGGGTAGCCTGAAGGCATGGCCAGCGCGATCGTCTACACCGAGTTCGGTTCCCCCGATGTCCTGCACCTGATCGAGGTCCCCGATCCCGTCGCCGCGCGCGGCGAGGTCGTCGTCCGCATCGAGGCGGCCGGCGCGAATCCGATCGACGCGAAGATGCGCAGCGGCAAGCGGCCATCGCCTCCGATCACCGAGCCGCGTCCGGTCGGCTTCGACGGAGCCGGCATCGTCGAGGCGCTCGGCGAGGGCGTCGACGACTTCGCGGTCGGCGACCGGGTGGCGATCCGTGACGGGCGTGGCACCTACGCCTCGGCGCTCGCGATCTCGACCGAGAACCTCGCGAAGCTTCCGGACTCCGTCACGACCGCGGAGGGCGCCGCGATCGGCATCCCCGCCGGCACCGCCTACCAGTCGCTGCGCTCACTCGACGTGAGCGGCAGCGATGTGCTGCTCGTGCACGGCGGCTCCGGCGCGGTCGGACAGGCCGCGGTGCAGTTCGCCGTGGCCTGGGGCACGACCGTGATCGCGACCGCGAGCTCCGCCCGCCACGAGCAGCTGCGCGAACTGGGCGCGATTCCCGTGGCCTACGGCGACGGTCTCCTCGACCGGGTGCGCGAGGCCGCGCCCTCCGCCGTCACCGTGGCGCTGGACTGCGCCGGCACCGACGAGGCCATCGAGACCTCGCTCGCGCTCATGGCGGACCGTGAGCGCATCGCCACGATCGTCCGGGGCCCGGACGCCGCATCCTTCGGCATCCGCGCGTTCTCCGGCGGCTCGCCCGTACCGTTGACCGACCAGGAGCTCGCCTGGCGTGCCGAGGCGCTGCCCGAGACGATCGCGCTCCTGTCCACCGGCGACTTCGTCGTCGACCTGGGCCCGCAGCTGCCGCTCGCCGAAGCGGCGCAGGCCCATGAGCTCATGGAACCCGGCGCCGCCTCGGGCAAGATCATCCTGCTGCCCTAGCCGCAGGTCAGACGGCGGTGTCGATCGCTGCGCCGACGATGCCGACGACGATCGCCTCGGCGACCGCCTCCGCATCGAGCCCCGTGACGATCCTGGTCTCGCCCTCGCCCGGGTGGAATCGGCTCACGCCCTCGATCTCTCCACCCCGGAGGATCTCGATACGACCACGTGGCGAGAACGCGAAGAGCTCGGGCTGCGTCAGCGTGAGCACAGTCACGGGGTCGTGCGGCACGTTCCACTCCGTGCCCCAGAACTCCCACCACTGCCTGATCTCGGCATCGATCACGCGCCCGAGCTCCCCGGATGCGCTCATCCGCACGAGGGCATCGCTTCCCATCGTGATGAGTCGTGTGATCTCGAGGCCCGCCACGGTCGTGGGGATACCGGCGGCGAAGACGATCTCGGCCGCGGTGGCGTCGCTGCGGAAGTTGTGCTCCGAGTCTTCTTCCACGGCGAACGAGCCGCCCATGACCCAGAGATGCCGGACCGCACCTGCGAATCGCGGTTCGCGCTCGATGGCTGCCGCGATGTTGGTGAGGGGTCCGATCGCGATCACGTCGACGGTGCCCGGCTCGGCACAGACGGTCTCGATGAGATGGTCCACGGCGTCGTCACCGTCGAGCAGGTGTCGATCGAGGTCCTCGTAGAGTCGGGCTTCGTGCCCGGCCCACCAGATCTCGCGTCCGGACAGCGTCTCCGACTCCCCGGCGTGGACGGGGATGGTCACGCCGGCGATCTCGGCGATGCGCTTCGTCATCCGCCCGCGCAGCGCGGTGTCGCCGTACACAGTGGTCACACCGAGGAGCTCGATCTCCGGAGAGCCGAAGATGAGCGCGAGCGCCATCAGGTCGTCGACATCCGTGCCGATGTCGGTGTCGAGGATGACGTGGTGGAGTGCAGACATGTGTCGTGCGCCTTTCGTGTTCTGCGTCACTACTTCAGACCCGTCGTGCTGACGGACTGGATGAAGTAGCGCTGGAAGCCGAGGATGATGGCCAGTGGGATGAGGACGAGGATCATGGATGCGGCGAACAGGACGCCGTAGTCCACCTGGAACTGCCCCTGCATGTTCGACAACGCGACCGGACCGAGGATGTGGTCGCTGTCGGTGCCCATGAGCAGCGGCCAGACGTAGGCCTGCCACTGGAACAGGAAGAGCATCAGGCCGGCGCCGATCAGCGCGGGGCGCGAGAGCGGCAGATAGATGCGGGTGAAGATTCCCCACCAGCCCAGGCCGTCGAGGCGCCCTGCCTCGACGAGCTCTTCGGGGATCGCGAGGAAGAAGGTGCGCAGCAGGAAGATCGCCATCCCGTTGCCGATCCCGGGAAGGATGAGCCCGAGGAAGGTGTTCTGCAGCTGCCAGTCGCGGAACATCGCGGCCAGCGGGATAGCGATCGCGTCGAACGGGATGAGGAACGAAAGGATCACCACCGAGAACAGCACCGTCTGCCCCCGGAATCGGAATGCGGAGAGCCCGAACGCAGCGGTCGCGCAGACCACCAGCCCGACGATCACCGTCACCACGCTCACGAAGAGCGAGTTGAGGATGGCGCGTCCGAGGTCGCTGTCCAGCAGCGCGGCGTAGTTGTCGAGTGTGGGCGTGAGGGTGAAGAACGTCTGCCACTGCAGCGGGTTCAGGTAGCTGAAGGTCTCAGACCCGGGGCGGAGCGAATTGATGAAGGTCCACCACAGCGGGGCGAGGAAGGCGATGCCGACCGTGATGGAGAGCAGCGTCGACCACAGGATCAGGATCGTCTTGCGGGAGAGGCGCCGTCGTGCGCCGGTGCGGGTAGAGCCTGCGGCGATGCCCGTCGTGTCTTCGGCTATGCCCGTCATGGCTGGTCCTCCGTCTTGAGCAGGCGGAACTGCAGCGCCACGATCACCACGGTGATGAGCACCAGGATCACGACCTCGGCCTGCGCCTTGTTGATGTCGCCGAACGTGAAGGCTCGGGTGTACAGATCGTGCATGAGCAGGTTGGTCGAGCCGTTGGGGCCGCCCTTGGTGAGGATCTGCACCGGCGCGAACACGAGGAAGTTCGACACCGTGTCCGCGACGAGCACGAAGGCCAGCGGTCGGCGCAGCAGCGGCAGCGTGATGGACCATGTCTGCCGCCACCAGGACGCCCCGTCGAGCGATGCCGCCTCGTAGTAGGAGGTGGGGATGTCGTTGAGGCCGGCGATCAGGAACATCATCCAGTAGCCGACGCCGATCCAGGACAGCAGGATCATGATCGAAAGCAGCGCCTGATACGGCGAGGTGAGGAACGGCTGCGGCGGAATGCCGAAGACCGCGAGGAAGCCGTTCGCGAGTCCGTCCGGGCGGTAGATGACACTCCACACGACCGCGGAGACCGCTGGCGGCACCGCGATGGGGAGGATCACCATCGAGCGCCAGAACTTCGACCCGACGGCCCTTCGCGTGAACAGCACCGCGAGCAGGAACGCGGCGGCGATCTGCAGCGGGTTGATGATCACGGCGAAGAGCAGCGTGACAGCCAGCGAGTTCTGGAAGTCGGCGTTCGCGAACAGCTCGACGTAGTTGCCGAGGCCCACGAAAGAGGTACCGCCGAGCAGAGTCGTGCGCGACAGGCTGTCGACGAGAGCGACACCAGCCGGGGCGAGACGCAGCAGGAGCAGGGCGATCAGTGCCGGAAGCAGGAAGAGCAGCGCGATTCCTGCGGGGCTCCGACGGCGATGCCGCTCGCCCGATCCGCGGGTGCGGGAATGGCGATTCGCCACTCCCGCACCCTTGGTGGGGGTACTCATCGCAGCTGACTCCAGGCATCCTCGATCTGGGACTGCGCCTGCACAAGACGTTCGCCCGCGTCTGCGCCGTTGCGGATATCGCCGAAGGCCTTGTTGATCAGCGACTCGAACTGCACGTAGCCCACCGAGACGGGCCGGGCCACCGCGGTGTTCTCGATCTCGGAGGTGATGAGATCGGCGACGCCCGTGCCGTGGTCGCCCGCGAGTGCCTCGAGGGTGGGGAGGTAGGTAGCGGCCGCCTCCGTGTTGGCGGGGATGATCGTGGTCGCCTCGGTCGTGGCGAGGCTGCCTTCCGGGTCCAGCGCCGCGAACTCCAGGAACTCCTGGGCTGCGGCCTTGTTCTTCGACGCGGTGTTGATACCCCACGACCACGAGCCGGTCGGCGTGACCTCCGATCCGCCCTCGAAGTACGGGTGCGGGGCGATGCCCCAGTCGAAGTCGGCGTTGGCCGCGAACCCGCCGACGTCCCACGGCCCGCCGACGAAGAATGCGACCTTCTGGTCGGTGAAGACCGCGCTGGTCTGGAAGCCGCCCACACCACGTGGCGACAGTCCGGACTGGAAGGTGTCGGCGTACCAGGACAGCGCCTTGTTCCAGCCGTCGTCGGTCACATCCACCTCGAGCATGTCCTTGCCGGAGATGCCGGAGCCACCGCCCGCCGACTCGATCAGGGGCTGCAGCTGGTAGTAGGCCTCGACCTGCTCCAGGAGCAGTCCAGACTCGGCGCCTGCGGCCTGCGCCGCACGTCCGGCCTCGGCGACCTGCTCCCACGTCCAGCGCGACGCCGGATCGATGGCGGGTGCCTCGACTCCCGCGGCCGCGAGGAGGCTCTTGTTGTAGAACAGCATCTGGGTGGAGTTCCAGATGGACAGGGCATACATCTTGTCGTCGTAGATGTTGATGTCGTACTGCGCGGCGGAGGTCGCCTTCTTCGCCTGGTCCTTGAGATCGCTCAGATCTTCGAGGAATCCCTGCGCGGCGATCTGCGCGAGGTTCGGCTGGTCGACCGCGAAGACGTCGATCGTGTCGTCCTTCGCCGAGAGCCGCTGCTGGAGCGTGGTGGCGTACTGGTCGAACGGCACCTGGGTGTACTCCACCGTGATGTCGGGGTGTCCCTTCTCGAACGCGGCGATCACCGGGGCGAAGACCTGGGGATCCTCCGGACCGAGGAACCGCACCGTGCCCCCGGCATCCTCCGAACCGGATGTACCGGCATCGGCACCGGAGCAACTCGAGAGCGCGAGAGCGGCGATAGCCAGCCCTGCGATCGCGGCGACGTGTCGCTTCATGTTCTTCTCCCTTGAACGAGCATTGAATCTATGCGGTTAGACGATGCGGTTAGATGGACTATAGTCCGAGATGGACATCGAATCAAGTGAGTATCGGCAGGCCCGGTGCTAGCCTGACACCGGTGAATCTAACCGCTTAGTGGGGGGAACGGCATGTCAACCGCCAAGGACGTAGCTGATAGAGCCGGCACTTCCACGGCCGTCGTGAGCTACGTGTTCAACAACGGTCCGCGCAACGTCTCCCCCGCGACGCGGGAGAAGGTGTTGCAGGCCGCGACCGAACTCAGCTACCGACCCAACGCCCTGGCCCGCGCATTGAGCTTCGGCAAGACGCTGTCGATCGGCCTGATCGTGCCTGACATCGCCAACAGGTTCTTCGGCGAACTCGCCCGCGCGCTCGAAGAGGCGGCGGCGGCGCAGGGCAACCTCCTGCTGATCGGAGACTCGGGGCTCGACGTCGAAAGAGAGCACTCGCACGTCGCGGCCTTCGTGGAGCGGCGCGTCGACTCCGTCGTCATGGTGTCGATGTCGGACACCCCTGATCTGCGCGCCTTCACGGATGCAGGCATCCCGATCGCGGTGCTGCACCCCGTCGCCCCAGGGCAGCAGGCATCATCGATCTCGATCGACTACCGTGCCGCAGCCGAGGCCGCGACCGCCCACCTGATCGGTCACGGCTACCGCTCGATCGCCCTGCTCAACGGACCGAGCGACTCGGCCGGATCCCGCCAACATCGCGACGGGTTCTTCCGCGCGATCGAGGCGAGCGGCGTCGTGGTCGAGACGACGGAGCTGCAGACCGAGATCTCCCGCGCGCACGCGGCCCAGGTCGCCCTCGACGTGCTCGCACGACCCTCGCGACCCCGCGCCTTCTACTGCTCGACAGACGAGCAGGCCCACGGCGTGATGTTCGCGTGCCACCGCCTCGGCCTTGCGATTCCCGAAGACGTCGCCGTGACCGGGTTCGACGGCACGGAGCATTCCGCCTATACGTATCCCCCGCTCACGACGGTGCGTCAGCCGGTGCCGGAGATGGCGGAGCGGGTGATCGCCCTCCTCACCGGACCAGCTGACCTCCCCGTCCACGAGACCGCACCGTTCGAGCTCATCCTCCGCGAGTCGTGCGGCCCGCACGAGCGCCCGCAGTCCTGAAGGACGACGAGTCAGACCGGAGCCACCGGTCGTCCGATCGACAGCATCAGCCGGTTGGCCCAGTTGAAGAACGCGGCGCCGTGGATCACGTCGGCCACCTCGAGGTCGTCGAGCCCGGCAGCGCGCAGACGTGCGATCTCGTCCTCCCCGAACGCACTCGGGGTATCGGTGAGCGCGACCGATGCGGCGACGATCGCGTTCCACCGCTCGCCGAGATCGGCGTCGATGCCTTCGTCGAGCAGCAGATCGACATCCTCGACGCGCTTGCTGTGGTGTGCGGCGAAACGCGAGTGCACCGATGCGCAGAACACGCAGCCGTTGCGACGGGATGCCGCGGTCGCCGCGAGCTCACGGTCGGCCCGAGGAAGGCCCTCCGCAGCGTTGTAGAAGATGTCCTTGTCGACGAGAGTCCGCGCCCTGAGCACTTCGGGATCGCGCGCGAGCAGACGGAAGTAGTCGTTCTTCGCCCTGGCCGCCTCGACGAGGCCGTCGTAGTGCCGCTCGGTCAGCTCCTCTTCCGCGAGGGGTTCCAGATGCGGGACCCAGCCGACCTCCCCGCGGGTGAACTCATGCGGGTGCGGGGCGTCATCGTGGCGGAGCACGGTCTGTTCGGCGGTCATGCGGCTTCCTCCTCCTCGGAGATCTCGGTCGTCTCGGTCTCGGTCGCGGTGGCGAGTCCTGCGGCGGCGAGCACTCGGAGTCCGGTGACGACCCGTTGCTGGAAGGCGAGGAACGACACCAGCTGCGACAGCGTCACGATCCCGTCCGTCGACCAGCCCGCATCGAGCAGCCGGCCGAGGTCTGCACTCGACGATTCACGGGGCCGGAACACCAGCAGGTGCGTGTGCGCGAGGGCCGCGGAGAGTCGTTCTCCGACGAGTGCGATGACCGCATCGGACGGCGCATAGCGCTCCCCCTCGGTGTTCTCGCTCTGGAGCCCCAACTCGGTGTAGGCACCGAACGGGCCGCTGACTGCTGCGTCGGCCGCCTCCGCGAGCACGACGGTGGCCCGCTGCGGATCTGCCGCCTGCGCGCGGGCGGCATAGAAGCCCGCGGTCGCGTCCTCGGCGCCGGCCAGCCCCGTGGCGAACGCCGCCACGAGGTCGCGCTCCGACAGCGAGACGTGCTCGACGGTCACCGGACGGAACAGGGCGTCGAAGCTCGCCTGCAGCTGCTCCCTGGTGACGGGGCGGCGGCGGCGCAGCGCATCGAGCTCCGGCGTCACCTCCACGATCCGGTCCACGATGTCGTCGGTCATGCGTTCTCCTTGAGGGTGAGGTTGTCTTCGGCGGAAGGGGTGAGCGTGTAGCCGAGGGCCGGGGCGACCTCGTCGGCGAAGAGCGCGATCGAGCGCAGCACGTGCTCGTGCGGAGCATCGACCGAGTGCACCTGGAAGGCCACCTCGGTCGCACGGGCGAGAGTGGTGTCGGCGGCGAGCGACTGCGCCACCTCCTCCGGCGTGCCCAGGTGCGTGTCGAGCGCGGCGATCAACTCGTCGATGGTGTCGCCGGGGATCGTCTGCCCCTGACGGCGGAACCCCTCGGCCGCCCGACGCAGACCGACCTCGGCGAACCGCAGGGCTTCAGCCCGGTCATCGGCGACGAACACGGTGCGCGAGGCCGTGATCCGCGGTTCGACGTCGTCGGGCAGAGCATCGAGGTACGCATCGATGATGGGATCCTGCAGTTCCGACAGCGGCGCGTGCAGACGATCGGCGCGGCGCGGCTGCGTGCGGGAGAGCAGCAGCCCGTGTCCGTTGATGCCGGCCCGATGCCCACCTGGCACCGAGAAGGTGGCCTGCCAGACGCGGTCGGCGAGGTCTCCGGCGTCCGGGTAGAGGGTGTTGCCCGCACCGACATCACGGCCGGCGAGGCCGTCGAGCAGGGTCCGCAGCTTGCGGTCGTAGGTCGGGCCCTTGTCACGCACGTCCTCCCCGAACGGCACGAACGACGACGGGGTTCCGCCGCTGCCGAGGCCCAGATCCACTCGCCCCCCGGAGAGCAGATCGGCGACCACGGCATCCTCGGCCACCCGCACCGGATCCTCCAGCGGCAGCGTGATCACCCCGGTACCGAGGCGGATGCCTCGGGTCACTGCGGCGACGTGCGCGAGGAACACCAGCGGCGACGGCAGCCCGCCCTCGGCCGCATGGAAGTGGTGCTGAGCGACCCAGGCCCGTCCGATCCCGTGACGCTCGGCCTGCTGGATCTGCGCCGTCGCCAGCGCATAGCGTTCGGCGGGCGACGCGTCATCGAGCAGGCGCGTGAAGAAGGCGACAGTGGGTGCGGCGGTCATACGACGGTCTCCGTTCGTCCGGGTACCGCGGCGAGCAGTTCCCTGGTGTAGTCGTGCTGCGGGTCGTGGAAGAGGCCTTCGGTCAGCCCCTCCTCGACGATCCGGCCGCGGCGCATCACCGAGACCGTGTGACTGATCCTGCGCACCACCGCGAGGTCGTGCGAGATGAAGAGGTAGGTGAGTCCGAGTTCAGCCTGCAGCGACGTGAGCAGTTCGAGGATGCGTGCCTGCACGGTGACGTCGAGAGCGGAGACCGCCTCATCGAGCACGACGATCTCCGGGTCGATCGCGAGCGCCCTGGCGATCGCCACCCGCTGCCGCTGCCCACCCGAAAGCTCACGCGGGGTCCGGCGTGCGACGTCGGACGGCAGCGAGACCCTGTCGATGAGCGCGAGGGCGCGATCCCTGCGCTCGGCACGGCTGCCGACCTGGAAGCTCTGCAGCGGCTCGGCCACGATGTCGACGATCTGCTGCCGCGGATCCAACGAGGCGAACGGGTTCTGGTAGACGAGTTGGATGCGCCGGCGCAGCGCCCGCAGTTGCTCACGTTTGGCGTGGGTCACGTCTTCCCCGGCGATCTCGATCGTCCCGGTATCCGGCTGGTGGAACCGGGTGATCAGCCGCGCCGTCGTCGTCTTGCCCGACCCCGACTCCCCCACGAGTGCATGCGTCGTACCCCTGCGCACCCGGAATGAGACATCGTCGACGGCGCGGAAGCGCTCGCGCCCTGCGACCCGGAACTCCTTCACGAGGCCCTCGGCGATGATCGCGTAGGGGTTCTCCGCCGCCACCGCCGAAGCGTCCCGCAGAAACGGCGGCGCATCGGGCCGGCGGAAACCCGTCGCGAATGCGGGAGCGTCGGCGAGCAGCTGCCTCGTGTACGCATCGGACGGGGCGGCGAGCACCGTATCGCTCGGTCCATGCTCGACGATCCGTCCGTCTTTGAGCACGACGAGTCGCTCGGCCCGATCGGCAGCGACGCCGAGATCGTGGGTCACGAGCAGGATGCTGGTGCCTTCCTCCCGCTGCAGCTCGTCGAGCAGGTCGAGCACCTTGCGCTGCACTGTCGCGTCGAGGGCGCTGGTCGGTTCGTCGGCGATCAGCAGACGCGGGCGCAACGCGATGGCGGTCGCGATCAGCACACGCTGCCGCATGCCGCCGGAGAGCTCGTGCGGGTACTGGCGGGCGCGCAGGTCGGGGTCGTCGATGCCGACGCGGTCGAGGAGTTCGATGGCCCGCGCACGACGCGAGCGCCGATCCCGATGACCGTGCAGGCGCAGGATCTCCTCGACCTGCGCACCGATCGGACGCACCGGATCGAGCGAGGTCGTCGGGTCCTGCGGCACCAGACCGATCTCCGCGCCGCGGATGCCTCGGAGCGCGCGATCGGTCCATCCGGAGATGTCGAGGTCGCCGAGCACGACCTTGCCGCCATCGACACGGCCGCCGGCCGGGAGAAGGCCGAGCAGCGCGTGCGCGGTCGTCGACTTGCCCGATCCCGACTCGCCCACGAGAGCCAGGGTCTCCCCCTCGGCGATCTCGAACGAGACGCCGTGCACGACCTCGCGGCCGGCGTAGGAGATCCGCAGATCCGTCGCTGCGAGTACAGCCGAAGCACTCATCGGGCGTTCCTTCCGATACGGTGGCTGATCCGGTTGGCGCTGAGCACCACGGCGACGACGATGAGGCCCGGAAGGGCCGTGAGCCACCAGGCGGTACCGACGTAGTTGCGGCCCTCGGCGATCAGCAGCCCCCACTCCGGGGTGGGAGGCGGCGCGCCGTAGCCGAGGAACCCGAGAGTGGAGATCGCCAGGATCGCGGTACCGAACTGCAGTGCGGCGAGGGCGACGATCGGGGTGAGCGAGTTCGGCAGCACGTGACGGCGGAGCACCGCGAAGAAGGTGCCCCCGCTGCCGAAGCCTGCCTCGACGTACTCGGTGCGGCGCACGCGCGCGACCTCGGCGCGCATCAGGCGGGCGAAGGCTGCGACGCTGCCGAGACCCACCGCGAGCGCAGCGTTGACGGTGCCGAACCCGAGCAGGATGATCACCGACAGCGAGAGCAGGAGCCCGGGGATCGCCAGCAGCACGTCGACCACGCGCATCAGCACGTCATCGACGACCCCGCCGACGGCCCCGGCGACCGCCCCGAGCACCGTGCCGAGGGCGAGCCCGACCGTGACGGCGATCAGCGCACCGGAGAGCGAGTTGACCGCACCGTGGACGACGCGGCCGAACAGGTCGCGGCCGAGGGTGTCGGTGCCGAACCAGTGCGCCGCGCTCGGCGGCAGGAGCTTGTCGGCCGGCACGCCGGTGAGCGGGTCGCCCGGCGCGAACACCCCGGGGATGACCGCCCAGAGCACGGCGAGGGCGATCACGGCGAACGCCAGATACAGCCCCCACGCACGGCCGCGCAGGTGGCCACGGCGACGAGGCGCCTCGGCACTTTCCGGTGCAGGCGCTGCCGGCGACGTGGCGGGCTCGGCGATCGTCTCGGCGATCCCTGATCCAGCCACTGATCCAGTCGCTGCTGCGGTCACGGGAGCGGTCATGCTGCCACCTCCTGGGGTACGCGTCGCGTGGCACGGCGCCCGGTCGATCTTGCGACCGCGCGCTGACGCGGATCGATGAGCGGGGTGACGAGGTCGACGGCGAAGCTGATGATCACGAACCCGAGGGCCGAGAGCAGCACGACGCCCTGCAGTACCGGGATGTCCTGGTTCGCCACGGCCTGCTCGGTCAGCCGGCCGATGCCGGTGCGACCGAACACGGTCTCGGTGACGACCGCTCCCCCGACGAGTTCGCCGAACAGCACGCCGGCGATCGTCAGGGTCGGCACGGCGGCATTGCGGGCGACCGAGCGTGTGAGCACCCACAGCGGCGGTGCGCCCTTCGCACGGACCACCGTCACGAACGGCTGTGCATGCACCTGGTCGACCGCCCGCACCAGCACCTGGGCCAGCGGCGCCGAGATCGGGACCGCGAGCGTGAGCACCGGAAGGATGAGTCCGCTCACCGGGTCGGCGCCGACGATCGGCACCCACCCGAGCCCGAACGAGAACACCTGGATGAGCAGGATGCCGAGCCAGAACACCGGCACCGCCACGAACAGGCCCGGCACCTGGCGGAGGCCGTCGCGCAGCCACGCGAACGGCGCGAGCGAGGAGAGTCCTGCGATCAGGACGGCCAGCAGAAGTGCCACGACGAGTCCGAGCGACGCCAGCAGCAGTGTCGCGGGGAGCGCCTCGGCGAGCATCGTCAGCACCGGTGTGCCGAACTGTGTCGAGAAGCCGAAGTCCCCGGCGAGGAAGCCGAGACCCGCGTGCACGTACTGCTCCCACCAGGGCAGGTCTGCACCGTAGGTGGTGCGGATGCTGTCGAGCTGGTCCGGCGACAGCCCGAGGCTGGGGTCGGAGAACTTGATCAGGATCGCATCACCCGGCAGCAGCTGCAGCAGCAAGAAGGTGGCCGTGAAGGCCGCGATCAGAACGATCGCGGCCTGCCCGGCTCGTCGGAGGACGAACGTCATCGATGCACCATGCCGATCAGTGCTCGGCGAGCCAGACGCCGGAGAACGTCGGGCGTCCCACCGACTCGAAGGCGACGCCGTGCACGTAGGTCGCGGTGCCGTACACCTGCGGCTCCTCGAACAGCGGGATCACGTAGGCCTGCTCTGCGATGTAGTCCTGCACGGCTTGAGAAGCGGCGACGCGCTTGTCGGCATCGGGCTCGGATGCCACGGCGAGGAGCAGCTCGTCGAGCTTCGCATCCTTCGAGATCAGCACGTCACGGTTCTTCGTGAAGTACTGGCTCTTGATCACGTCGAGATCCGCGCGACCGACCATCGAGTGGTAGAAGCCTGTCTTCAGCGGGTCGCGGGTGTCCTCCGCGTAGCTGCCGGCATCACCGGGCTTGACCGAGAGCTCGACACCCACCTTCGCCAGCTGCTGCGCGACGAGTTCGAGAGTCTGCTTCGACAGCGGCTGCGGCTTCGCCTCGTACACCGTGATCGACAGGCGCTCGCCGTCCTTCTCTCGGATGCCGTCGGTGCCGGGCTTCCATCCGGCCTCGTCGAGGAGCTTCGCGGCCTTCTTGGGGTCGTATTCGTAGTGCTCCGACTCGTCCTTGTAGCCGAGCGCCTGGGAGGAGAGCACCGAGGTCGCCACCGGGTAGTTCTCGGTGAAGAGGGTGTCCACGACCTCCTGCGCGTTCACGGCGGCGATGATCGCCTGTCGCACGCGGATGTCGGAGAGCAGCGGGTTCTCGGGGCGCAGCGCGATCGAGTTGTTCACGCCGCGGGTCTGCGGGGCGTAGAGCGTGAAGCCGGCGCTCTCGACGCGGTCCTCATCGAACGCCTGCACGTAGCGGACGTAGTCGGCCTGGCCGGCGAGCAGCGAGCCGATGCGCACCGAGTCCTCCGGAGTGATCAGCACGTGCACGGCATCGAGGTAGGGGCGGCCGTCGTTGTCGACGCTGTCGGGGCCCCAGTCGTAGTCGTCGCGGGCGGTGAGCGTGTACTCGGTGCCGAGCTTCTCGCCCGTGACCGTGAACGGACCGGATCCGACGATCTCGGCGGCATTGCCCGCACCGAAGTCCTCGATCGTGCCGTCGAGCGTCTCCGGCGACAGGAGGCCGGAGTTGATGGTCGAGGTCGCCTGCAGGAACCCGGGCGACGGGGCGGTGAAGTGGAACGTGACGGTGTCGTCGTCGACCACCTCGCTGCTGGCGTAGTTGTTGATCGCCTCGGAGACGGTGAGGCCGCGCTCCGCATCGCCCAGGCCGTAGGTGTCGAAGTTCTTCTTCACGGCCGCGGCGTCGAGCACCGTGCCGTCCGAGAACGTGACGTCGGGGTTCAGATTGAACGTGTACTCGGTCGCATCGTCGTTCACCGTCCAGTCCGAGGCGATCCACGGCTCGATCTCGAGCGTGTCCGGATTCTGCCAGGTGAGACGGGCGGCGATGTTGTTCACGATGCCGCCGTTCGGGTAGAAGCCGGCCTGCGGCGGGTACAGGTTCGTGTACGCCTGGTGCTCGAGGTAGGTGAGCGTTCCCCCGGTGACGGGGTCGCCGCCTTCTGCGGGCGAGTTCGCCGGGGCGGGCGTCGACGCGCAGGCGGCGAGGCTCCCTGCGAGGACGAGCGGCAGCGCGATGGCGGCGGCGCGGATGAGACGACGGTTCATGGGAGGGGCCTCCTGGCTTCGGGGGTGCAGTGCTTCGGGTGCGTGCTGTGCTTCGGGTGTGTGCTGTGTCGTGAGGTGTATTCACGGTAGGAATCGGTGCTGCCGTGGCGCGAGGCGGCGGACTCCGGATGTCGCGTGGCGAAACGTGTGGTCACGCGTCGACATACGAGGAAATGCGCAGGCGGTCGCGAAGCGTCGCTCCCGCTCCCTCCTCCGCGCCTCGCAGCAGTCCGCGACGGCGAAGTTCCGGCGCCGCGATCCGAGTGAACGCCTCGAACTGCGCGGGTTGGAAGGCCGACAGCACGTTGAATCCGTCGGCCGCGCCCTCGTCGCGCCAGGTCTCGAAGTGATCCGCGATCGTGCCGGCGTCGCCCACGACGAAGGCCGCGGGCACCGCGTTGGCCGCGACGAGGTGCCGCCAGGTGAGCGGGTCGCCGCCCGCAGCCCCGGATCCGGAGATGCCTGATCCGGAGACGCGCAACCCGGCGATCAGGCCGAGTCGCTCGATCAGCGCGGCGCCGCGTTCGCCCAGCCGCAGAGCCTGGGCGGCGGTCACCGGCGCGTCGAAGGTCGCAGAACGCAGGGGGTCGTCGAGCGGGACGTCGAACGCATCGGCGAGGGCTGCGACGGTGCGGTTCGGCGGGAAAGCCGTGCGCGCGGCCTGGTGCCCCTCGGCGAGCGGCACCAGGGCGAGCAGACGCTCCACGATGCGTCGGGCGTCGGCATCGGTGTCCGCCACGACAGGAAGCACCGGAGCGATCACCTTCAGCGCGTCGGGCGACCGGCCGGCGTCTGACGCGATCTCCCTCAGCAGCCGACGCGTGGCGATCGCATCGGCAAGCGTCGGCGCGGCGGTCAGCGCGAGATCGGCCTCGGTGGCCGCGAGCGCCCTCGACCGCGGCGAGGTGCCGGCATGCACGATCGGGATCCGCCCCTGTGGTGGGCGGGCCACGTTGAGCGGACCGGTGACCCGCACCTGTGCACCCCGGAAGTCGGCGGGGTGCAGCCCCTCCGGATCGATCAGCACGCCGCGCTCGGCGTCGGCGATCCAGGCGTCCTCTCCCCACGAGTCCCACAGCCGCCGCAACACCTCGACGAACTCCTCCGCCCTGTCATAGCGGGTCTCGTTGTCGGCGTGCGCATCGCGGCCGTGGTTGCCGGCGGCACGCGGCTCGGCGCCCGTGACGAGGTTGACGCCCGCGCGACCACGGGTGAGCACGTCGAGCGATGCCAGCGAACGTGCCGTCGTGTACGGGTCGGCGTAGGTGGTGTTCACGGTGGCGATCAGACCGATCCGCGAGGTGATCCCGGCGAGGAAGAGCACCGCGCTCACCGGGTCGATCCGGGCGAGCAGATACGGGTCACGGAATTCCAGATCGGGGCCCGTGGCGAGCCAGTCCCCGAAGAAGAGATAGTCGAGACCGGCGGCCTCCCCCTCCTGCGCGATGTGCCGCAGGATGTCGGCGTCGGCCGCAGGATCACGGTGCGCCCCTGGCTGGCGCCAACCCGAGGGATACGCGCCGAGGGTACGCACCATGGCGCCGATGATGAGGGGTTCGGTCATGCCGTCACGGTAGGAGGCGTCGACGGCCCACTGCCACGGCCCCGATGCCGGGCGTCACGGGATGTAACAGTCCGTCACACCCACCGCACCCCCTACGCTGAGACCATGACAGGTCTTCGGTGGGGAATCCTTGCGACCGGCGGTATCGCCGGCGCGTTCGCGTCCGATCTACGTACCGCGGGGCTCGACCTCGTGGCGGTCGGCTCGCGCTCGCAGGAGTCAGCAGACGCTTTCGCGGCCCGCTTCGACATCACCCATGCACACCCCTCTTACGAAGCCCTGGTGGCCGACCCCGATGTCGACATCATCTACGTGTCGACGCCGCACCCGATGCACCACGAGAACGCCCGGTTGGCGCTCGAGAACGGCAAGCACGTGATCGCCGAGAAGGCCTTCACACTGAACCGTGCAGAGGCGGCAGATCTGCAGGCGCTCGCGGCGGAGCGCGGCCTGCTCGTGATGGAGGCGATGTGGACCAGGTACCTGCCGCACATGATCCGCATCCGCGAGATCATCGCCGAAGGCGCTCTCGGCGAGATCCGTGCGGTCAGCGCGGACCACACCCAGCTGCTGCCCTCCGACCCCGCACACCGGCTCAACGACCTGGCACTCGGCGGCGGCGCACTGCTCGACCTCGGCATCTACCCGATCTCGTTCGTCTGGGACATCCTCGGCGCCCCGACCACGATCCGTGCCCTCGGACGACTCATCGAGACGGGGGCTGACGCCGAGGTCGCCACCGTCATGACCCACGAGGGTGGCGCGATCTCGACCACCCTCTCGTCGTCGCGCGCGGCGGGACCCAACGTCGCGAGCATCATCGGCACGGCCGCTCGCATCGACATCGACACCGTCTGGTACAGCCCCACCACGTTCCGGGTGGTGCTTCCCGACGGCACGGTGCAGGAGACCTACACCTCCGAGGTCGAGGGTCGCGGTATGCAGTACCAGGCGCTCGCCGCCGAACGACTCGTACGCGACGGCATCCTCGAAGGCGACATCCTGCCGATCGCCGAGAGCGTCGCGATCATGGGAACCCTCGATGAGATCAGAGCGCAGATCGGCGTCCGCTACCCCCGCGAGGAGGTCTGATCATGGCTGAGACCACCGATGCCCGCGTCGCCGTCTACCTCGACTTCGACAACATCGTCATCTCCTGGTACGACCGCGTGCACGGCCGCAACGCCTACGGCAAAGACCGTCAGCGGATCAGCGAGAACCCGAACGACCCTGAGGTCACCGACCGGCTGAGCCGCGCGATGATCGAGGTCGGTGCCATCATCGACTACGCCGCCTCCTTCGGCACGCTGGTGCTCACACGGGCCTACGCCGACTGGTCCTCTCCTGTGAACGCCGTGTACCGCTCGCAGCTCGTGGCGCGTGCGGTCGACCTCGTGCAGCTGTTCCCCGCCGCCGCCTACGCGAAGAACGGCGCCGACATCCGGCTCGCGGTCGACGCGGTCGAGGACATGTTCCGACTGCCCGACCTCACCCACGTCGTGATCGTGGCAGGCGACAGCGACTACGTGCCGCTGGCTCAGCGCTGCAAGCGTCTCGGCCGCTACGTGATCGGTGTCGGGGTGTCCGGCTCGACCGCCAAGTCTCTGGCCGCGGCGTGCGACGAGTTCGAGTCGTACGACTCGCTGCCCGGCGTGGTGCGTCCGGTGAAGGCCGCCCCCGTGGTCGCTGCCAAGGCCCAGCCCGTGGTGGAGGCGCCCGCCCCCGTCGCCGACGCCGTCACGGAGAACGTCGCCGAGACGACCTCGAAGCCGAAGACCACCCCGAAGCGCACGCGCGCCAAGTCCGCACCCAAGGCGGAGGAGCCCAGGGTCGAGGACAAGGTCGACGATCAGGAGGTGGCGACCCAGTTGCTGGAGCGCGCGCTGCGCCTCGGTCACGACAAGGCCGACGCCGACGAGTGGCTGCACAGCTCTGCGGTCAAGACGCACATGCGCCGCATGGATCCGTCGTTCAGCGAGAAGGCCCTCGGCTACCGCTCGTTCTCCGACTTCCTCAAATCGCGCGACGACATCGCCGAGCTCGAGGAGACCGGCCACGAACGGTTGGTCCGTCTCCGCGAGCCCGCCGCCTGACAGCGACGGCGTCACTCGACAGCGTCAATCGACAGAGTCACTCGACGAAGTCACTCGACGAAGTCGTACTCCTGGAACGTGGCGACCTCGGGAAGCCAGCGCTCCGAGACGAACGCCCGGTGTGCGGGGTGCCCGTCGTACGCGTCGTAAGCGTGCTGATCGGTGAACACCATCGAGAACTGATGGCTGAGGTCGCTCTTCGCGCTCACCTGACGGCGGATGGTGAAGTCCTCGACACCGGGGATGGAGGTCAGGACCGCGTGCCCCGTCGCCAGGAACTCCCGCTCCTCGGCGGACCCGGCCGGGTGGATCAGGCGGAAGACGACGGTGTGCTGGATGGACATGAGGCTCCTGTTCTGAAGATCACTGGCTGACGATCACTGGTTGCTGAACGCGGCGTCGAACGAGGCTGCGGGCTTCGGCCACAGCAGAGATCTCACGAATCCCAGCGCCTCGGGGGCACCGTGCAGGCGGTCCATACCGGCGTCCTCCCACTCGATCGAGATGGGTCCTGCGTAGCCGATCGCGTCGAGCGCACGGAAGGCGTCCTCCCACGGCACATCGCCGTGTCCCGTGGAGACGAAGTCCCAGCCGCGCCGGGGGTCGCCCCACGGCAGGTGCGAGCCGAGCACTCCCGCACGCCCGTTCCGGGGCCGCATCCGGGTGTCCTTGCAGTCCACGTGATAGATCCGGTCCGCGAAGTCGACGATGAACCCGACCGGGTCGATGTTCTGCCACATCATGTGCGAGGGGTCCCAGTTGAATCCGAACGCCTCACGGTGCTCGATCGCCTCCAGCGCACGCACCGAAGACCAGTAGTCGTAGGCGATCTCGCCCGGATGCACCTCGTGCGCGAAGCGCACACCCTCGCCGTCGAAGACATCCAGGATCGGATTCCAGCGTCGGGCGAAGTCCTCGAACCCGCCCTCGATGACGGATGCCGGAACCGGAGGGAACATCGCGAGATACGGCCAGATCGATGATCCGGTGAACCCCACGACAGTGTCGATGCCGAGCTTGCGTGCGACCCGTGCCGCCCGCTTCATGTCGTCGGCTGCCCGCTGCCTGACCCCCTCGGCCTCGCCGTCGCCCCACACGTAGTCGCGGAGGATGGCCTTATGGCGGAAGTCGATCGGGGCGTCGCACACGGCTTGACCGGCGAGATGGTTCGAGATGGCGAAGATCTTCAAGCCGTGCCGGTCGAGGATCTCCTTGCGCGAGGCCGCATAGGCGTCGTCCTCGTCGGCGCGCTTCAGGTCGAGGTGATCCCCGGAGGCCGCGACCTCGAGCCCGTCGTACCCCCACTCCGCCGCGAGACGAGCGACCTCCTCGAAGGGCAGATCGGCCCACTGACCGGTGAACAGGGTGACCGGGTGACTCGTCATGAGGACTCCTTCGTCTCGGACTCGTTCGAGGTCGTGCGGGTTCAGGTGCCGAAGGCGCGCAGCGCCTCGATGCTGCGCGCGGCGAGCTCGTCCTGGCTCGGGGCGAGCGGACGCCAGACGGAGGCCGCGACCGCGATCGTGGCGTTCTCCCCGGTGAAGCTCTCCACGCCGAGCGGACCTCGATAGGCGGCGTCGTCGAGGGCGCGGAGGATGCCCGGCCAGTCGGTGTGGTCATCGCCCACGGCGCCGCGATCACTGCCGCACACCTGCACGTGGGCGATCGCCGCCCCCGCCGCGCGGATCGCGTCGTCGGGCTTCTTCTCCTCGATGTTGAGGTGGTAGGTATCGAGAGCGAGTCCGAGCCCCGGGCCGAAAAGCGGACCGAGTGCGTCCAGACTCTGCTCGACCGTGTTGAGCACACTGGTCTCGTAGCGGTTCAGGGGTTCGATCGCGAGCGTCACTCCCCGGGCCGCCGCTTCATCGACGAGCCCTGCGAGGTTCTCGCGCAGCTCCCCGACGACGGCGGCGCGCTCGTCGGCGTCCATCCGCCAGGTCACGCCGGTCGGGGCGTAGAACGGACCGGCCACGACCCGCGCGCCCAGAGCCTCTGCGGCCGCGATGCAGGATCGGAGATACGCCTGCGTCGCACCGACATCCCCCGCGCGGGCCACCAGTGAGCGTCGTGGACCCATCGCTCCGACCACGATCGCACCGAGTCTCAGGCCGTCGAGCACAGCACGTGCGCGCTGCGGATCCCAATCGCCGACACTCTCGAGCGGCAGCTCCAGGGCGTCGTACCCGAGGCCCCGGGCCTTGCGGGCGAGCGGCTCGATCGTGGCATCGGTCAGCGGAGACGTCCACACCCAGGTGTTGACGGCGATCGTGCGGGGCATCGTTGTCCTCTTGATCGTGAAGTCGATCCCACCCTCCCACTCCACGGGTGCGGAGCGGAAGGGTGGGATCGCATCGGCTACGGGATCTGCCGTTCCTGCCACACCGTCGGGTAGCCGGGAAGGTTCTCCCCGCCGAACTTGGCGTAGTGGCCGTCGGGCATTCCCTCGTTGGCCTTGAGGTAGTCGTCGAGCTCCGGTTCCGTGATCGGCTTCTGCGGCAGCACCCACTCCTTCGGCACCTCTTCGCCGGCGAAGATCATCTGCGCCGCGAGCAGAGGAGTGCGCCACTGGAAGTTGGAGTACACCGGCGCGAGCCCCGTGAGACCCGTGTCCTTCCACTTGCGCAGGAAGCTCATCTCGTCCTCACCGGTCATGACCGGGTAGTCCGCTCCGGCGTCCTCGAATGCCTCGATGGCCGCGACAGCGCCGTCACCGGCGTCCATCCAGATGCCGTCGACGTCGCCCTTGGCGAGCTCGTCACTGATGATGCTCTTGATCTCGGCCGGGTCGGCGCCTGTGAAGTAGTCCACGGCCTCGATGCCCGCTTCGTCGAAGAGCTTCTCGGCGCCCGCCCAGCGGTGCTCCAGCACGTCCACACCCGGGAGGATGCGGAGGGCTACGACCTTGTCGCCCTTGTCGAGGTTGTCGATCAGGAACTCCGCCGTGTCGATGCCCCAGGCGAAGCCGCCGATCGGGTGGATGAACGTGACGGGGCAGTCGGTGTTGACGCCGCGGTCGAACACGACGACCGGTTTTCCGGTGTCGCACGCCCGCTCGACGGCGGGAGTCATCGCCGCCGTGCTGTTCGGCGAGATGAGGAAGACGTCGCAGCCGCCCTCGGCGATGAAGTAGTCGATGTCGGCGATCTGCGTGTCGTCGGAGTCCTTCGCGTCGCGGGTCTCCATGTCACTGATGGCTCCGACGTCCTGCAGCGCCTTGAGCTGCTGGTTCATCGTGATCCACCCGGTCTGGCGCCACGGGTTCGAGATCGAGGCGTTCGCGAAGCAGGCCTTCTTGGCCCCTTCGCTCGTGAACTCCGACGTGTCGACCATCTCGGCGTTGATGTGCTGCAGGTACGGCTCGTCGGCCGGCCCCTGCGGGTCGATCCCGCGCTCCTCGTCCTGCTTGTCGAAGAGCTCCTGGTCGAACCACTCCGTCGTCTCAGCCGTCGCATCCGGATTCTCCGACTCCGCCGGCGCCACTGACGGGTCGGTCGTACACCCGGCGAGCGCGATGAGGCCGAAGAGAGCCACCCCTGCGGTGGCGATCTTCATTGATCGTCGCATTGCTAATCTCCTCTGGTTTCTGTGTGGATGGTGCTGTTGGTGTGGATGGTGCTGTTCGTGTGAATCGTGCTGGTCGTCGTTGCGGGTTCTGCGGTGGTGAGATCAGGAGAAGGCTGTGGGTCGCGCTTGCGTCGTGCCCGGAAGGCGACGGCGGAGTACGCGACGGCGGCGATGATGATGACGCCCTGGACGGCATCGCGCAGCGTCGAGGGGACGCCGGCGATGTTGAGAAGCATGAACAGGGCCTCGAGTGCGAAGGCGCCGGCGACCGCACCGACGATCCAGCCTCGGCCACCGCCCAGCACGACTCCGCCGAGGACGACGGCGGTGATCGCGGTGAACTCGTAGCCGCGACCCACCGAGGGATGCACGCCTGCGTATCCGACCAGGAGCACTGCCGAGAGCGATGCGGACAGCGACGAGATGATGAACGCTCGCGTGGTCACCCAGGCCCGACGCGCCCCGGCGTAGTCGACGGCGCGGGCGTTGTCGCCTACCGCGATGAGCGTCTTGCCCAACGGGCGCTTGGTGATCCAGATGCCGAGCGCGAGCCAGACGATGAGCAGCAGAACGGCCCACGGGATGAACTCGAGGAACGGCACGTCGCGGATGCCGCCGCGGCCGATCTCGCGGAAGCTGTCGGCGGGATTCCCTGTCGCCGCGCCGCCGGTCCACCACATGACCCCGCCCAGGAGGGCGAGCATCATGCCGAGCGTGACGATGAAAGAAGGCACCTTGAGCAGTGTCGTGATCAGACCGTTCACGAGTCCGACGGCCACCGCGAACACGATCATCAGTAGCAGCACCGGGATGGTGCGGGAGTCATCCTGTCCGACCAGGTTGCCGGCGATGATGACCTGCGCCGTGATGAGCGATCCCTGCGACAGGTCGAACTCCCCGGCGATGATCACGAAGTACTGGCCGATCGCGACGATGGCGATCGGGGCCACCCGCTGGATGAAGCGCATGAACTGTCCAGGCTCCGCGAAGCTCGGGTTGAGGATCGTGACGGCCACGAGCAGGAGCACCAACAGCAGGAACACCGCCCCACGGGGACTCACGAGGGTGCGCAGCGCGTTCATGAGCGTCCTCCTTCCGCAGCAGTGCTCGTATCGGGGGTGGCACTCGGGGTGGCATCGACGAGCTGCGACACGGCAGCGGCCATCTCGGGCGCCGCGGCCTTCGCCGCGTCGTCACCGCCGGTGCGTGTGCCCCCGGAGCCGAAGCGCGGACGCCGACGGACGATCGAGCGACGGCTGTAGACGGCCACGGCGGCGACGATCACCACTCCGCGGACCACGTCCTTGAGGAACGGGTTGATCTGCATGACGCTCATCACGTTGTCGACCACCGCGAGGATCGCGACGCCGCCGATCGTGCCCCAGACGGATCCGCGTCCGCCGAGCAGCAGGGTGCCGCCGAGGACGACCGCCGCGATCGACAGCAGCGCGTAGCCGCCCTGCTGGCCGACGGTCGGGCTGCCGACGCCGAGACGACTGGCGAGGAGAAGGCCGGCGAGACCCGCGAACACCGAGCACAGCACGTGCGCCCAGATCAGCGGCATCCGGATCCGAACGCCCGACAGCCGGGCGATCTCCGGGTCGCCGCCGACCGCGTAGAGATGCGCGCCGGTGCGGGTGCGGTTGAGGAGCACCCAGACGACCACTGCCAGCACGATCATGATGAGCGTGGACACCGGGATGGGGCCGACGCCGGTGGCGCCGATGAGCTGGAACGCCCACGGGACGCTGCCGGCCGAACCCTCGAAGTTCGTGTTGAGGATGCCCTGCAGGATGAGCCCGACGCCGAGCGTGGCGATGAACCCGTTGACTTTCAGGACGGTCACGATGAGCCCGTTCACCAGTCCGATGCCGCCGCACACGAGCAGGGTGACGATGACGGCGAGCGGGATGTTACCGGCGTTCCCGTTCATGATCGTTGCCGCGAGCAGGCTCGACAGGCTGACGACGTAGGTGACCGAGAGATCGAGAGAGGCACCCAGTACGACGAGCGTCTGCCCGATCGCGACGAGGCCGAGCACGCTCATGCCCGTGAGGACGTCGCGAATGTTGCCGGGGCTCAGGAAATTGCGCCCGACCGTGGCGACCAGGATCGCGCCGACGACGATCACGAGCAGGAGAATGCCGAGCACGATGACGGTGGAGTCGATGCGGAGGCGCTTCATCGCGCACCCCCGTCCGCCACGGTGCCGGGATCGCTCGCACCGGTCGCGGCTCCGAGTATCTCGTGCTCCGCCGCTCCTGCCGGCAGCTCGGCGACGAGCTCGCCGTCGTGCATCACCAGGATCCGATCGCTCATGCCGATCACCTCCGGGAGTTCGCTCGACACCATCAGGACGGCCTTCCCCTGGGCTGCGAGCTCGCGCATGAGCTGGTAGACGGCGTACTTCGCGCCGACGTCGATGCCACGCGTCGGCTCGTCGAAGAGCACGATCTGCGGCTGGGTGAGCAGCCACTTGGCCAGCACGACCTTCTGCTGGTTGCCGCCGGAGAGGAAGCGCACCTCCTGATCGACGCCCTGCGAGCTGACTTCGAGCGAGCTCAGCACCCCTGGCACTTCACGGCGGGAGGCGGCTGTGCGGCTCGCGAAGACACTCCGCACGACCAGCAGCGCATTGTCGAGGATCGACTGTCCGAGCGCGAGTCCCTGTGCCTTGCGGTCTTCCGACACCAGGGCGAGCCCGGCCCGCACCGCCGCCCGAGCACTGGCGATGCGCGCGGGCACCCCGTCGATCCGCATCGAGCCCCTGGTGAACGCCTGGATGCCGAACACCCCTTCCACGAGCTCGGTGCGCCCGGATCCCTGCAGCCCCGCGATGCCGACGATCTCCCCTGCACGCAGCGTGAGCGACACCCCGTCGATGTAGGCGTTGCCGCAGCCGTCGAGCTCGAGCCGCGGCTCACCGACCGTCGTGCCCTCGAGCGCGTCGGGGAAATACGACTGGATGGACCGGCCGACCATACGTCGGACCAGTTCGTCGGTGGTGAGGGCTGCCGTGTCGTCGGTCGAGACGAGCGCACCGTCTTTGAGGATCGTGATGCGGTCGCACAGGTCGAAGATCTCCTTCAGCCGGTGCGAGACGTAGATCACCGCGACACCGCGCGAGGTGAGACGACGGATGATCGCGTACAGCAGCTCGACCTCGTGATCGCTGAGCGCGGCGGTCGGCTCATCCATCGAGATGACCCGTGCATCGAACGAGAGCGCCTTGACGATCTCGACGATCTGCTGCTCCGCGACCGTGAGCGAGCCGACGCGCGCCTGCGGCTCGATGAACGAGACCCCGAGGTCGGTCAGCAGCTCTGCCGTCCTCGTGTTCATGGCACGCTGGTCGACGAAGCCCCCGCGGCGCGGCTCGCGGCCGAGGTAGACGTTCTGCGCCACCGTGCGCTCGGGGAGGAGCGTGAACTCCTGGAAGACCGTGACGATCCCGGCATCCATCGCCTGTCGCGGGTGCGCGTGATGCACCTCTTCCCCGCGGTAGGAGACCACTCCATCGTCCGCCGGCTGCACGCCGGCGATGATCTTCATGAGGGTCGATTTGCCGGCGCCGTTCTCTCCGACGAGACCGTGCACCTCCCCCGGTCGCACGTCGAAGTCGATGCCCTTGAGCACCTCGACGCCGAAGAACGACTTGCGGATGCCTGTCACGCTGAGCACCGGTTCGGTCGTGATCGAGATCATGCCGTCACCTCCACCCATCGTCCGCCCGCAGCCGCCGATTCGAGCACGGCCTCCGTCAGCACGACCGAGCGGTACCCATCGGCGAACGTCGGCAGGCCGTCGGGCTGCGCTCCGGCGATCGCCGCGTACACATCCGTCACGAACCCGTTGAACGCATCCTGATATCCCATCGGGTGCCCGGCGGGCACACGCTGGAGCCGCGCCGAATCCGGAGCGGACGTGGCGGGATCGCGCAGCAGCAGCAGGGACTCATCGCGCGTGCCGATCCAGAGCTCCTCCGGTCGCTCCTGCTCGAAGCGCAGACTCTGACGCGAGCCGTGCAGCTCGAGCGTGAGGGCGTTCTTGCGCCCGGCAGCCATCTGCGAGATGAGCAGCGTGCCGAGGGCGCCAGACTCCGTCTCCACCAGCACGGCGACGATGTCCTCCGTGTCGACCGCGTGCCCCGAACGCTCGGAGAAGACGCGCCTGGTGCGGGCGCTCAGTGCGCGGATCCGCTCGCCGATCACGAACTCGATCAGGTCGCACAGATGCGAGCCGATATCGGCGAACGCACGACTGGCGCCGCCGGACTCGGAGCGCACGCGCCAGTCGTCATCGCTCGAGAGCAGCATCCAGTCCTGCAAGTAGGAGCAGTCGAGGGTGAGGAGCTCCCCCGCCTCGCCGCGCGCGATGCGCGCCCTGGCCTCACGCACCATCGGGTGGTAGCGGTAGATGAACGGCACGGCTGCCACGCGCCCGGTGGCCTCGGCAGTCTCGGCGAGCAACCGGGCGTCGGGCGCCGTCGTCGCGAGCGGCTTCTCGCAGACGACGTGCTTGCCCGCGTTCAGAGCCTGGAGGGCGAGATCGGCATGGGTCGCGTTCGGCGTGCAGATGTGGACGACGTCGATGTCGGCGGCCTCCAGCAGTGCCTTCGCGTCGTGCTCCGCCCGGTCGGCGCCGAGAGCCTGTGCGGCATCGCGGCCGCCCTCGACGGAACGGGTCGCTATCGCGCGCAGTTCACCGCCGGCGTCTCGCGCCGCGGTGCGATGCACGCGGGCCATGAATCCTCCGCCGAGGATGCCGGTTCGGATCGTTCCGAGACCGGTGTCGGTGACATCCGTTGTCATGCGGCCGATTCTGACACAGACCTATCGACTTTTGCTAGCCCTTGGTCAAAAGTTGTCTGAGACAAATCCGAAGTCAATCGGCGAGACGCCGAAGTGCTGTGGTTTACTGACGCAATGGTTGACGTTCCCAAGCCGGCGCCGGCGATCTCCTCCGGCTCCGGAGAGATCTTCCAGATCCTTCGCGACGGGCACGCCAGAACCAAGGCTGAGATCTCCGCGCTCACGGGGCTCGCCCGCTCCACGGTGGCGCTCCGCGTCGACGCGCTCCTCGCCGCCGACCTCCTCCGCCCGGCCGGCGAAGCGGTCTCCACCGGCGGAAGGCCCCCGGCACGGGTCGCCTTCAACCCCCGTGCCGGACTCGTGCTCGCCGTCGACCTCGGCGCGACGCACGCGACGGTCGCCATCGCAGATCTCGCCGGGATCATCCTCGACTCCCGGACCCGCACGATCGACATCGGCGACGGGCCGGAGAGCCTGCTCGACACGATCATCGCCGACGCCACCGGCCTGCTCGCCGCCACGGCCGCAGGGCTCCCTCTGGTCGGGGTGGGTATCGGCGTGCCCGGCCCCGTCGAACATTCGACCGGCCGCCCCACCAACCCGCCGATCATGCCGGGATGGGACAGGTTCGACGTTCCCGCCTACGTGCAGAAGACGTTCGACGTGCCGGTGCTGGTCGACAACGACGTCAACATCCTGGCCCTCGGCGAGCAGGCGACGAGCTGGCCCCGGGTCGACGATCTGATCTTCGTGAAGGTGTCGACCGGGATCGGGGCCGGCATCATCGCGGGCGGTCAGTTGCAGCGCGGCGCTCAGGGCTCCGCCGGCGACATGGGCCACGTGCAGGTGCCGACCGGAGCGGGGTCCACCCGCGCGCCGGGCGACGAGCGCGACCTCGAGGCTCTCGCGAGCGGATCCGCCCTCGCGATCGCTCTCCGCGAAGACGGTCTCGAGGTGAACAGCGCTTCAGACGTCGTCGACCTGGTGCGCACGGGGAACACCGCCGCGATCGAAGCCACCCGTCAGGCCGGACGCGACGTCGGCGAGGTGCTCGCCACGGTCGTCAACCTGCTGAACCCCTCGATCATCGTGCTGGGCGGCAGCATCGCTCGCGCGGGAGAGCATCTTCTCGCCGGAGTGCGCGAGGTGGTCTACCGACGCTCGATCCCGCTCGCGACGCAGCACCTCGCGATCGTGCAGTCCCAGGCGGGAGATCGCGCTGCGGTCCTGGGCGCGGCGATCATGGTCGCCCGCGAGGTGCTCTCGCCGGCGAGCGTCGACCGCTACGTGGCGGCGAAGGCGCGTTGATCCGCATCTCCGCCGCCACGATCGGCCGCTGTCAGAGCGTCGCTTCGAACGGATCGAAGTCCGAGGCGATCGAACCGACCTGATCGAGCGTGCTCTCGACGGCGACGAAGCCGCGCGCCTCGGCGGCCTCCTCGATCGAGAGGAGCGTGTCGAGCACGTGGTAGCCGAACTCCCCCGTGGCGACGTGCGGGCGACCGGCGGCGATCGAGCGCGCCATGTCGAGTAGTCCTACGCCGCGACCGGAGAGCACTCCCTCCTGCTCGACGTCGATGATGTCCTGCTGGATCGGCTCCGGCGGGATAAACAGTCGCGTGAGAGGTCGGGTGATCGAGATCGCGCCGCCGAAGGTGTTCGGATCGGGGATCACGATGGTGCCCTCGGTGCCGGTGATCTCGACGATCCCCTGTCGGATCACGGGCGAGTCGGTGCTGTAGATGCTCTGCGCCTGGCCGCCCTCTTCGAACGCCATCAGCACGCTGAGCGTCGAGGGGATCTCGACCGGGAACTCCTGACCGGCCAGCTCGCCGACCTGTACGCGCCGGGTGGGCGTGCCCTGCAGCCCCAGGGCTGCGACCGAGGCGACGGGTCCGAACACGTGCACGAGAGCCGACACGTAGTACGGCCCCATGTCGAGCAACGGTCCGCCGCCCTTGGCGTACAGGAACGCGGGGTTCGGGTGGAAGATCTCCGGACCCGACCACTGGAACGTGGTCTGCGCGAACAGCGGGCGGCCGATGTCGCCACGCGCGATCGCCCGCTTGGCCGTCTGCACGCCCGGTCCGAGCACGGTGTCCGGGGCGACGCCGACCCGAAGGCCAGCGGCATCCGCCTTCTCCAGCAGTCGACGCGACTCCTCACGGCTCACACCGATCGGCTTCTCGGTCCAGACGTGTTTGCCCGCCGCGATGATCGCCTCGGAGACCTCGACGTGCACGGCGGGGATCGTGAGGTTCACGACGATGTCGATCTCGGGGTCGTCGAGAACCGTGTCGACGCCGCCGGCGCGCGGGACGCCGTACTTCTCGGCCTGCGCCTTCGCTCGCTCCTCGAGGATGTCACCGATCGCGAGGACGCGGACGTCGGGGAAGGTCGTGAGGTTCGACAGGTACTGGTCGCTGATGTTCCCGGCGCCGATGATGCCGACGCCGACGGGGCCTGTGCCGATTGAGCCTGTGCCGATCACCATCAGCCGGCGACCTTCTCATCGAGGTAGACGCGGCTGCGCTCGATCGCGTCGAACAGGTCTCCCTCGTAGTGGTCGAACTCCACGATCGCGAGTTCGAGCGCGGGAGCCGCCGCGATGGCTTCGACGAGCGGCACAGCACCTTCGCCCGCCGCCACCTGGTCGGCCGGCGGGTAAGCCGCGGCGAGTGCCGGGTCGAGCGTGCCGTCCTTCGCGTGCACAGCGATCACGCGGCTGCCCAGGCGCTCCAGCAGCGCCACGGGGTCGACGCCACCACGAGCGACCCAGTACAGGTCGACCTCGAGCACGACGCGGTCATCGAGGAGGCCGGCGAGGACCTCGAGCCCGGTGACGCCGTCGAACACGGCCTCCAGCTCGTGGGCGTGGTTGTGGTATCCGACGCGCACTCCGACGGTCGCACCGATCTCGGCCGCCTCGTTCAGCAGCCGCGCGGTCTCCTCGATCTGCTCGACCGACTCCCAGCGCGCAGGTGCCGTGTAGGGGTCGATGACGGTGTCCATGCCGAGCACCTTCGCGGCGGCGAAGACCTCGGCGGGCGACGGGACGGGTACCGTGGTGCCGCTGCCGTCGGGGTTCACGAACGACTCAGAGGCGAGGAACGCGTGACCGGAAGGAGCGACCAGCCCGGCAGCCGTGAGGGCTGCCGCCAGAGGTTCCGCCCGGCGGACGAAGTCGTAGGGCTCAACGGCGGTGAAACCGCGGGCGGCTACCGCCGCGAGGGAGGATTCGAGGTCGGCCTCCAGCTCGTCCTTGATCGTGAACAGCTGCAGGGAAGTCCGAATCGTCATCGGTCGTGCTCCTTCGGTCATCGGTGACATGGCGGGATCTGTGCCCCGTGCAGGCACGCTATCACCAAATACCTCCATGCGGAAGTTTTGATTCGCTAGACTCCGATCATGCCCGCCGACACGCCAGATCACGCCGAGCCGCCACGCCAGCGCGGCGCCTACGCCAAGGGGATCGCTCGACGACAGGAGATCCTCGACCGCGCGATCGAGGTCTTCGCCGAGCGCGGCGCCGATCGCACGAGCCTGCGGGCGATCGCACGCGAGGTGGGGGTCACCCATGCAGCGCTCACCCACTACTTCGGCTCACTCGAAGAGCTCCTCGTCGCCGTCTACCAGGAGAGCACGGCGCCAGAGCGACAGCCGAGCTCGCCGGCGGATGACGCGACGCCGGTCGAGATGATGATCGAATCCGCTCGCATCAACCGTGCGATCCCCGGACTCGTGCAGTTGTATTCCACCCTCGTCGCCACGGCGCTCGAAGAGGGGCATCCGGCGGCGCGCACGTTCGCCACCGACCGCTTCACCCGCCTCCGTGGCCGACTCGCCGGCATCGTCCGAGAGCAGCAGGCGGATGGGCGGATCCGGAAGGACATCGATCCGGATGCCGTCGCCGCGCTCGTCGTCGCCGCCTCCGACGGCTTGCAGACGCAGTGGCTGCTCGATGAGACCGCACCCCAGCACGAAGCGCTCGCACTCCTCGATCGACTGCTGCGACCGGAGTCCTGAACGCAGCCGCCGGAGCGCATCGAGAGCATCCGCCATCGGGCTAGGCTCGAAGAGTGACGCCTGTGCCGCAGTCTCCCTATACCAGGGCACTCGGCGAGCGCATCGACGATCTGCACCCGCGTCTGCAGGCATACTTCGCAGCGATCCCCGACGGCGCTGTCGGCATCGGCGAAGGGGTGTTCCAGCGCGTCGGCACTCCGCGACGCTGGCTCTGGCCGTTCCTGCGTCTTCTCGAACGCCGCGGCGTCGTCGCTGCGGGCTGGGAGCGCGACGTGCCGTTCCGCGTGGAGAACCGCACGATCGCATCCAGGGCCATCGGCGAGCGCACCTTCCATTTCGCGCGACGACAGTGGGTCATGCGCGACGCGGTCGCGCTCACGCGCCATGGACGTGTGGTCGATGAGCTCGGTGAGCCGGGGGTCATCGCCGCCTGCTTCGACGTCGCGGTCCATGAAGGCGCGCTCCGCCTCACCAGCCGTGCCGTGGGCATCCGCCTCGGACACCTCAGAGTGCGCATCCCGTCCCCCATCGCCCCGGTCGTCCGCCTCACCGAGCGCTTCGACGACGCACTCGACCGGCAGCGGGTGACCCTGACCATCGATGCGCCCCTCATCGGCCGCGTGTACGAGTACCGGGGCGACTTCACCTATCGCATCCAGCACGTGGACGTGCACCATGACCCCGCAGAGAAGGAGCAGTCCGAATGAGCACAGGTCGGGTCGTCATCGGCGGATCCACGGGCTTCATGGGCCGATTCCTCCTGCCGCGGTTGCGGGCAGAGGGTCGCGAGGTCGTCACGATCTCGCGTTCGGGCGCCGATGTCCGCTGGGGAGATCAGGTGGAGATCGACCGCGCAGTCGACGGGGCGGCCCTCGTCATAGGGCTCGCCGGCAAGAGCGTGAACTGCCGCTACACACCCGCGAACCGCGCCGAGATCTTCCGCTCTCGCCTCGACACCACCGCCTCCCTGAGCACGGCGATCATGCGGGCGTCGAATCCCCCTGCCCTCTGGGTCAACTCCTCGACAGCCACCATCTACCGGCACGCCGAAGACCGCCCGATGACGGAATCCACCGGCGAGATCGGCACCGGCTTCTCGGTCGAGGTCGCGAAGGCATGGGAGAAGGCGCTGTTCGCCGACGCGCTCCCCCGCACACGCCGCGTCGCGCTGCGCAGCACGATCGTCCTCGGACACGGCGGGGTCCTCGGGCCCGTGAAAGACCTGGCTCGCCTCGGTCTGGGCGGATCTCAGTACGACGGGCGCTGGCCGGTCAGCGCTGCTCGACGGGCTGCCGGAACGGGGCACTTCCCCGGCGCACGCCGCGGGCGTCAGCGGTTCAGCTGGGTGCACATCGAGGATGTGGCCCGCATCATCGACTTCCTCGAGCAGACGCCCTCGCTCGAGGGTCCGGTCAACGCCGCATCCCCGCACCCGGTCGACAACGCCGAGTTCATGGCGACTGTTCGACGAGTTCTGGGCGTGCGCGTCGGCGTGCCGATGCCCCGATGGATGCTCGAGCTCGGAGCGATCGGCATGCGCACCGAGACCGAGCTGATTCTGAAGAGCCGATGGGTGCTGCCGGAGAAGCTCACCACCGCGGGGTTCGAATTCCGGTACCCGACGCTCGACGACGCGATCCGCGAGTCCTTCGACCGCCCCGTGGCCGTCTAGGAGTCGGACCCGACTGCGCCGGTCGACGCATCGCCGTCGTGCCGGCGCTTCTCGATCTCCTCACGCCGCCGCCACTCCGCGATCTCACGGTCGAGGTCGGCGATCTGCTGCTCGGTCGTCCGCGTATCGGTCGGCGGAGCCGGGCGCACGTCGGTCTGCGCCGTCGGCCGCTCGGCTCTCCGCATCCGCGGGATCGAGAGTCCGGATTCGCCATACTCGCGGCCGATCGTGAACCACAGCAGGCCACCGATCAGCGGAAGCAGGATCACGATGATGATCCAGGCCAGCTTCGGGAGGAACTTCACCAGCGAGTTGTCGCGCGTGATGATGTCGATCAGCGCGCCGATCATCAGTGCGATGACGAGGAGCGAGAACAGGAACGACATGAGTTCAGGGTAGACGACGACGCATGATGCTGCTCGGACTACGGGAGCAGGTGCCCGCCGGCGCGGAACAGCTCGTACCACTCGGGGCGGGTGAGCTCGATGTCGGCTCCGGCCGCGGCGTCGCGCACTCGCTGCGGCGTGGTGGTGCCGAGAACCACCTGCATGCCGGCGGGGTGCCGTGTGATCCAGGCCGTCGCGATCGCGATCGGCGTGACACCGTGCACTGCCGCGAGACGGTCGATCACCGCGTTCAGCTCGGGATACTCGGAGTTGCCGAGGAACACTCCGTGGGAGAAGCCGTCTTGGAACGGCGACCACGCCTGAATCGTGATGCCGTTGATACGGCAGTACTCCACGATCCCACCGCCGTCACGGACGATGCTCTGCTCGTGAGCGGCCATGTTGGCTGCAACGGGCTGCGCGATGATCGGTGCGTGCGTGATCGACAGCTGCAGCTGATTCGCGACCAACGGCTGACGCACCGCCGTGCGGAGGAGGTCGATCTGACGCGGCGTGTGATTGGAGACGCCGAATGCCTTGACCTTTCCTGCGCTCTCCAGGTCGTCGAACGCCCGGGCGACTTCCTCGGGCTCGACGAGCGCGTCGGGGCGGTGGAGCAGGAGCACGTCGAGGCGGTCGGTGCGCAGAGCGGCGAGCGATCCTTCGACCTGGGCCACGATGTGCTCGTACGAGAAATCGAACATCCCCTGCGACGGCACGATGCCGCACTTCGTCTGGAGCACGATCTCATCGCGCTCGGAGGAGCTGAGCTGCAGCGCATCGGCGAACCGCGCCTCGCAGTGATGCATGCTCCCGCCGTAGATGTCGGCGTGATCGAAGAAGTCGATGCCCGCTGCACGGTTGGTCTCATACAGTGTGCGGATGTGAGCGTCGTCCTTGTCGTCGATGCGCATCATGCCGGCGATCACGGCGGGGGCGGTGGCTGATCCGAACGACACTGTCTTCATACGCACCACGCTACAGCCCGGCACCGACGTCGTCAGGAGTCGTCGGGCGCCGCGCCGGGGAGCAGAGAGGTGACCGGGACGCCGAGAACCTCCGCGATGCGCACGAGGTCGACGACCGTGAAGTCCTCCATGCCGTCCAACAGATCGCCCAGCGCCTCAGGGCTGATGCCCGAGCGCTCGGACAAATCCGAGAACGACACTCCGGCGTGGAATCGCGCCCCATCGACCTCGGAAGCGAGCAAATGACGCAATTGTGTCCCCATACGCCTACACTAGCGCCACAAACGGACACGCATGGGGCTCGAATGGACCAGAATGGCAGCATTCTGGCCTCGACTCGCTGCTATGGTGAGCCAGGTGAAGACACCTGCCGAGGAGTTCAACGACGCTGTCGGTCGACAGATGCGTGCGGAGATCGCTGCATCTCGCAGCAGCATCGCGGCGATGGCGCGGAACATCGGGATCGCCCGCAGCGCGCTCGACAACTATGTGACGGGCAAGCGTGCGATCCCCGTCCCGGTCGTGTACGCGGTCTGCGCCGATCTCGGAGTCGAGCCCCATGTGCTGCTCGCTCGCGCCGAAGAGCGCCTCAGGGCAGACGGAGAGACCACCGCGCGCATCACTCCGATCCGACGTGCACCCGATGTCGCCGGTCCGCGCGAAGATACCCGAGAGGTCGCTTTCGAGTCCCGCGTGCGGCACGACACCGACACGGACGACCTCTACCAGTAGAGCCGGAACCAGGGTCCCGGCGCGAAGAGATCCGCACGAGGAGGAGCAGCATGCAGCACCTCCTCCGCCTCGCCGAAGACCAGCGGCTGCGCGTGATCGAGCGGGTGGGCCGTACCCGCGGTGGCTACGACCCCGTGACACGCACGATCCGGCTCGATCCGGGGATGAGCAGGCGCACGACTCGCAGCGTGCTGGCGCATGAGCTCGGCCATGCCTGCCTCGGGCACCACCCGGCTCCCACACCAGCCGTCCGCGCCCAGCAGGAGCGTCAGGCCGACGAATGGGCAGCATCCCAACTGATCACCCCGCACGCCTACGCCGAGGCAGAGGAGATGCGCGGGCCGCACCTCGCGAGCCTGGCCTTCGAGCTGGAGGTCACGGTCGAGCTCGTGACCGCCTACCAACGGCTGCTGCGTCAGACACTGCTCCTCGCTGGTTGAATATCGTCATGGCTTTCCTCGTCACCCCCTCCCCCATCACGCTCACCGGTGAACTCGTCGAGCTCCGCCCCCTCGAGCCCTCGCACGTCGACGGGCTGATCGAGGCGGTGCAGGAAGGCGACCTGTGGAAGACCGCGTGGTACACCTCGGTGCCGGCGCCCGACGGTGTGGCCGCAGAGGTCGAGCGACGCATCGGGCTCATCGCCAAGGGTGAGATGGTGCCGTTCACGGCGTTCGACGCCACGGGCCGCATCCTCGGTCTCACGTCGTACTACGACATCGTCGCCGATGTCCCGCGCCTGCACATCGGCTTCACCTGGAATCGGCCGTCCGCGCACGGCAGCGGCACGAACGCCGAGTCCAAACTGCTGCTGCTGCGGCACGCATTCGAGACGCTCGGGGTCTTCCGCGTGGGTCTCACCACGCAGTGGGTCAACTTCCAATCGCGCACCGCGATCGAGCGGCTCGGCGCGAAACAGGACGGCGTGATGCGGGCGATGAGCCGGTACCGCAACGGAGCACTTCGCGACAGCGTGGAGTACTCGATCATCGAGCCGGAATGGCCGGCAGTCAGGGCGAACCTCGAAGCGAGACTCGCCAGACACCGCTGAGCGGTCAGCGACGATGAGCGGTCAGCGACGCCGAGCGACGCGCGGACCGCGAGAAGTCACTCGGTGGCGTTGCCCGACCAGTTGTTCGACCGGCGGGTGGCCGAGCCGCCCTGACGGAAGATGAAGGCGAGAGCCAGCGTGACCAGCAGGAGACCGCCGCAGAACGCGAGCGCCTGGAATGCCGGCAGCCCGAACGAGATGCCCATCAGCAGGATCCCTCCGATGAAGAGGATCATGAAGAAGAGGAAGCTGAGGATCACGGGATCTCCTGTCGTCGGTACCGTCTACCAGGATAGCCCGGACTCGGAAACCCCCTGTGCACGCATCGCACCGTCTGGTCTGCTCGGAGCATGAAGACACCTCTCACCGCGGTCGCCGTCTCCTGCACCCTGAAGCCGTCACCCGCCTCCTCCAGCTCCGATCTGCTCGCAACCCAGCTGCTCGATGCACTCGCCGACCACGGCGTCACCGGAGACCTGGTGCGCGCCGTCGACCTCTCCCTGAGTCCGGGAGTCGAGAAGGACATGGGCGGCGACGACGAGTGGCCGAAGATCCGTCGCCGCGTGCTGGACGCCGACATCCTCGTGTTCGTCACGCCCACGTGGATGGGTCAGCATTCGAGCGTCGCGCAGCGTGTGCTCGAACGCCTCGATGCCGAGCTCGGCGAGACCGACGCCCGCGGACGCCCCACTCTGTTCGACAAGGTGGCCATCGCGGGCATCGTCGGCAACGAGGATGGAGCCCATCACATCGCCGCGATCCTCTTCCAGTCGCTCAACGACGTCGGCTTCACGATCCCCGCTCAGGGCTCGGTCTACTGGAACGGCGAGGCGATGCACACCACCGACTACAAGGACCTCGACGAGACCCCGGAGAAGGTCGAATCGGCCATCGGGACAGCAACGAGGAACGCCGCGCACCTGGCCCGGCTGCTCAAGGGGCAGGAGTACCCGGCGGGCTGACGGAAGCGGGGGCCGCGAGGTCGAGTGCCCACTCGTTCACCACCAGGTCCGCGCCGCGGAACTGCATCGTCATCGTTCCCGACAGGACGAAGCCGTTTCGCCGGCAGACACCGTTGGAGCCGGGGTTCTCGACCCCGGGGAACGCGGTCAGGAACCGCCTGCCTGCTCGATGCGCGCGTGCGTCTTCGATGAGCAGCGCGAGAGCGGCCGATGCCACCCCACGCCTCTGCGCCTCCGGCCGGACGAACCATCCGGTCTCCAGCGCAGGCTCGTCCTGCCACACGACGTGCCAGTGGCCGATCGAACCGAGCGACAGACCTTGCTCATCCTCGATGACGAACATCCTCGCCTCACCGGAGGCGACGAGGCGCAGATAACGGGCATGCCGCTCCACGATCTCGTCTTCGGTCTCTGGTCCGTTGAGGTGGGCGGTCATCTCCGGGGTGTTCGCGGCGTGCAGCAGCTCGAGGTCGTGCTCTGACCAGAGCCGGAGTCGGAGGGTTTCCATGTTCGGATCATGGCACGCGCCGCCGACACCCACTCAGTGCGCGGGTGGCCGCGACGCCGGCTCCGACGGTCCTCGGAACGTGATGACCTCGCCCCGGCGCGTGTTCTCCAAGGCGAGCCCCGCCAGTTCGAGTCGTCGATACACCCGTCTCGGCAGGGCGGGGAGTTCGGCGGAGACGCCACGCGGCGGTTTGGCGAGTCCGGCGAACAGCGACAGATCGACACCGGCACCACGCACCTCGATGCGCGCGTAGTCGCTGCGGCACCGCCAGCGCAGGAACTCGAGCTCACGGAAGGGAATCGTGTGGAACTCATCACCCACCCGCACACGCAACTCGTCGTTCCCGAAGGCGACCGTGCACGCTTGCGTGCGACGGCGCAGGATCGCCGTGAACACGAGGTACACCGGGAGTCCGACCACGATCCCCATGAGCACGATCGCAATCCGCGGACCCATCCGCATCACGATGTCGTCGAGCGCGATCAGGATCGCGACGCCGAAGAGGCCGACGACCACGACGATCGCGACGATCGCCTGGGTGAGGGTGCGCAGTCGGAGCTCGATGGCGGGGAAGCGCACGATCGACCCGTCGCCGCTCGCCTCCCGTTCCCAGTCCGGCGACACGAGCGGCGGCCGCTTCTTCGCATCCCGACGCGCGAAGAGGTCGGTGATCCGGCCGATGACCCCGAGCCAGATCCACCCGGCAGCCGGTATCGCCGCGAGCTGCAAGACCACTGCGATTCCGCTCACCCACTCGGGGAACGGATCGAGCAAGTCTCCCCCGAACTCGATCACGAACGCGACCAGAGCGCCGAGCACGACGGCCACCCCGACATGCAGGATCGCGCCGTTGCGGGCGGGCACCATGGCGAGGGTCGCGTTCACGAACGCGAATCCGAAGCACCACCCTCCGACCAGCATGAGCAGGAAGGGGAAGAAGCTGAGGTCATCACCCGCGAGCGTGAACCAGATGGCGACGAGCAGCAGTACGGCGCCCCACACGAGCGGGTTGCGCACGAGCGTGCGTGCCACTTTCGTGCGCACGCGCGCCTCGACGGCGGTCTCCTCGGTCATCGGGTTAAGGGGGCTGTTACGGCTGCTTGTCGGCATTGCGGTATTCGACGACGCCGCGGCTTGCGAATGTCGCCGCGGCGACGAGCGCGAAGTAACCCCAAGTCTTCATGCGTCCGATCGTACAGCGCACGTCATCCGGGCACGGGAGCAGAAAGCCCCGGTCGGACGCTCGAGATGAGCACCCGACCGGGGCCTTTGTCGCGTCAGCTGTTCAGCGGCCGACGAGCGTCTGTCAGAAGTCCCAGTCGTCGTCTTCCGTGGCCTCGGCCTTGCCGATGACGTACGACGAACCCGACCCCGAGAAGAAGTCGTGGTTCTCGTCGGCGTTGGGCGAGAGAGCCGAAAGGATCGCCGGGTTCACGTTCGTGACGCTGGAGGGGAACATCGCCTCGTAGCCCAGGTTCATGAGCGCCTTGTTGGCGTTGTAGTGCAGGAACTTCTTGACGTCTTCGGTCAGACCGACTCCGTCGTAGAGGTCCTGCGTGTACTGCACCTCGTTGTCGTAGAGCTCATAGAGCAGCGAGAACGTGTAGTCCTTGAGCTCGTCGCGTCGCGCCTGGTCGACCGTCTCGAGTCCGCGCTGGAACTTGTAACCGATGTAGTACCCGTGCACGGCCTCGTCGCGGATGATGAGGCGGATCAGGTCTGCCGTGTTGGTGAGCTTGGCACGGCTCGACCAGTGCATCGGCAGGTAGAAGCCCGAGTAGAAGAGGAAGCTCTCGAGCAGAGTCGAGGCGACCTTGCGCTTGAGCGGGTCGTCGCCGCGGTAGTAGTCGGTGACGATCTGCGCCTTCTTCTGAAGGTTCGGGTTCTCCACCGACCAGCGGAACGCCTCGTCGATCTCCTTGGTCGACGCGAGCGTCGAGAAGATCGAGGAATAGCTCTTGGCGTGCACCGACTCCATGAACGCGATGTTCGTGTAGACGGCCTCCTCGTGCGGGGTGATCGCATCGGGGATCAGCGAGACCGCACCGACCGTCGCCTGCACCGTGTCGAGCAGCGTGAGTCCGGTGAACACGCGCATCGTGAGCAGCTGCTCTTCGGGGGTCAGCGTGTTCCACGACTGGATGTCGTTGGACAGCGGGATCTTCTCGGGCAGCCAGAAGTTGTTGACGAGGCGGTTCCACACCTCGACGTCCTTATCGTCCTGAATGCGGTTCCAGTTGATCGCCTGCACGTGGTCGACCAGCTTGAGAGGTTCGTGCGGAGTCATGATTCTTCGTCGTTTCTCGAGTTCAGGGGCGGATCAGAGCATGCACGAGACGCACTCGGCCATGTCGGTGCCCTCGAGCGCCATCTGGCGCAGACGGATGTAGTAGATCGTCTTGATGCCCTTGCGCCATGCGTAGATCTGCGCCTTGTTGATGTCGCGCGTGGTGGCGGTGTCCTTGAAGAACAGCGTCAGCGACAGCCCCTGGTCGACGTGCTGCGTGGCGGCCGCATACGTGTCGATGACCTTCTCGTAGCCGATCTCGTACGCGTCCTGGTAGTAGTCCAGGTTGTCGTTCGTCATGAACGCAGCCGGGTAGTAGACGCGACCGAGCTTGCCTTCCTTGCGGATCTCGATCTTCGACGCGATCGGGTGGATCGACGACGTCGAGTTGTTGATGTACGAGATCGAGCCGGTCGGCGGGACGGCCTGCAGGTTCTGGTTGTAGATGCCGTGCTGCTGGATCGACGCCTTCAGCTCAGCCCAGTCGTCCTGCGTCGGGATGTGCTTGCCGGCGAAGAGCTCCTTGACCTTCTCGGTCTCCGGCACCCAGGCACGGTCGATGTACTTGTCGAAGAACGCACCACTCGCGTAGGTGGAGTCCTCGAACCCGTCGAACGTCGTGCCGCGCTCGATGGCGAGGTTGTTCGACGCACGCAGCGCGTGGAACAGCACCGTGTAGAAGTAGATGTTCGTGAAGTCGATGCCCTCTTCCGAGCCGTAGTACACGTGCTCGCGAGCCAGGTAACCGTGCAGGTTCATCTGGCCGAGGCCGATCGCGTGAGAGCGGTCGTTGCCGTCTTCGATCGAACGCACCGAGCCGATGTGGCTCTGGTCGCTCACCGCGGTGAGTGCACGGATCGCCGTCTCGACCGTCTGGCCGAGGTCGTCGGCATCCATCGACAGCGCGATGTTCATCGAGCCGAGGTTGCAGGAGATGTCCTTGCCGATGTTGTCGTACGACAGGTCGTCGTTGTACGTCGTCGGCGTGTTCACCTGCAGGATCTCGCTGCAGAGGTTGGACATGTTGATCCGACCCTTGATCGGGTTGGCCTTGTTCACCGTGTCTTCGAACATGACGTACGGGTAGCCGGACTCGAACTGGATCTCGGCGACGGTCTGGAAGAACTCGCGCGCATTGATCTTGGTCTTCTTGATGCGCGGGTTGTCGACCATCTCGCGGTACTTCTCGGTGACCGAGATGTCGCCGAAGGGAACGCCGTAGACCTTCTCGACGTCGTAGGGCGAGAACAGGTACATGTCCTCGTCGTTCTTGGCGAGCTCGAACGTGATGTCGGGCACGACGACGCCGAGCGACAGCGTCTTGATGCGGATCTTCTCGTCGGCGTTCTCACGCTTGGTGTCGAGGAAGCGCATGATGTCGGGGTGGTGCGCGTTGAGGTACACGGCACCTGCACCCTGACGGGCGCCCAGCTGGTTGGCGTAGCTGAAGCTGTCTTCGAGGAGCTTCATCACGGGGATGATGCCTGAGGACTGGTTCTCGATCTGCTTGATCGGCGCACCCGACTCGCGGATGTTCGAGAGCAGCAGGGCGACGCCGCCGCCGCGCTTGGAGAGCTGCAGCGCGGAGTTGATGCCGCGGGCGATCGACTCCATGTTGTCTTCGATGCGCAGCAGGAAGCAGCTGACGAGCTCGCCGCGCTGCGCCTTGCCGGCGTTGAGGAACGTCGGGGTGGCCGGCTGGAAGCGACCGGAGATGATCTCCTCCACCAGGGCGACCGCGAGCTTCTCGTCGCCGTCGGCGAGGCCGAGGGCGGTCATCACGACGCGGTCCTCGAAGCGCTCGAGGTAGCGCTTGCCGTCGAACGTCTTGAGCGTGTAGCTCGTGTAGTACTTGAAAGCGCCGAGGAACGTCTCGAAGCGGAACTTCTTGCCGTAGGCGAGGTCGTTGAGCTTCTGGATGAACTCCATCGAGTAGTTCTCGATGACCGCACCCTCGTAGTACTCCTTCTCCACGAGGTAGTCCAGGCGCTCCTTGAGCGAGTGGAAGAACACCGTGTTCTGGTTCACGTGCTGGAGGAAGTACTCCCGCGCTGCGCGCTTGTCGGCGTCGAACTGGATCTTCCCGTTCGCGTCGTACAGGTTCAGCATCGCGTTGAGGGCGTGATAGTCGAGACCCTCGTAAGAGGGGTTCGCCTTGAATGCCACTGTCTCGGTCACTGCGTCACGCTCTGCGTGCTCTTCGACTGCAATACCCACCGTCGTTCCAATCCGTCGCTCACGCGATCCACATCGTCTTGTGTGCCGAAGATCTCGAGCCGATACAAGTGAGGCACGTTGCACTTGCGGCTGATGATGTCGCCGGCGAGGCAGAAGGCATCGCCGAAGTTGGTGTTACCCGCGGAGATCACGCCGCGGATGTGACGCCGGTTGCGCTCGTCATTGAGAAACCGGATCACCTGTTTGGGAACGGACCCCTTCTCGACGCCGCGACCCTCTCCCCCGCCGTAGGTGGGGGTGACCAGCACGAAGGGCTCGTCGATGACGAGTTCTTCTTCGTTTCGGTGGAGGGGTATGCGCCGGGCCGGGAGCCCGAGCTTCTCGATGAACCGCGCGGTGTTACCCGACACGCTCGAGAAGTAGATCAGGAGCGGCGCTGCGGTCGCGACGGCGCTCATGGGGCGTCACGCCAGACGGGAGGCGAGCTCGTCGATCTTGTCGGGACGGAAGCCCGACCAGTGTCCCTCGTCGGTGACGACGACGGGCGCCTGCAGGTAGCCGAGCGCCTTGACCTGCTCGAGCGCCGTCGGGTCTTCCGACAGGTCGAGGATCTCGTACTCGATGCCCTTGGCATCGAGGGCGCGGTAGGTGGCGTTGCACTGAACGCAGGAAGGCTTTGTGTAGACCGTGATCGACATCTTTTCGTAACCCCTCAAATCTCTGGCCTGCATCTCATCAGGCTGTTTCCCGGTAGACCCCCTGCCGGGACTTCAATACTACATATGGGGACCGACATTGGGGGCGACCACAAGGGGTAGTAGTTACATCCATGTAGTTATCCACCGTTCTCCACCGTTACAACACAGGTTCTCCACCGTTTCTTCCACAGGCCGAGCCTCCTCGGAGAGACACTCGAACCGCATGAAATCGCGGCTGGGAAGCCCCTGTGAGCGATCCATCCACAGGGGGCACGCTACGCCGGGCATCCGACATTCCGATTCCTGTGGAAATCGCCTTTCGGCGTGTCGTGGGCGTGTCGCCTCGGCACCTCTTCGACGGCCGACCCCGAGGCCCGGTACCGTTGTCTGGTGGCGGGATATCGGGATCTTCTTCGCACGCCTGGAGTGGCGCGCATGATCGCGGCTCAGCTGACCGCGCGCTTCCCCAACGGGATGATGTCCTTGGCCATCCTGCTGCACGTCGAGCAGCAGACCGGGTCGTACGGATTCGCCGGTCTCGTCCTCGCCGCGACCAGCGTGGGGCAGGCCGTAGCCGGCCCCATCACGAGCCGGTGGATGGGCGTCTGGGGTATGCGGCGCGTGATCACCCTCACACTCTCGGTGTGCGTCGTCGCTGTGCTGTGCCTCGCCACTCTTCCTCTCGACGTGCCGGGCTACATGGCGTTCGGGATGGTCGCCGGCCTGTCGACCCCGCCGATCCAGGCCGCCGTCCGCACGATCTACCCGAAGCTCGTGAACTCCTCGAACCTCACTCCGCTGTTCTCCCTCGACGCCTCGCTGCAGGAGATCATCTGGGTCCTGGCCCCGGTCGTCATCACTCTCGTCTCCACCCAGATCGGCACGACGGAGGGCCTGCTGCTGGTGGCGATCGTCCTCGTCGGCGGCGGCGCCTGGTTCATCCTCTCCCCCGAGGTCGGCCGGGTGCGGATCCCGCGCAGCCGCAATGCGCTCGGCAAGGTCGTACTCAAACCGCCCGTGCTGCTGGCGACCGTGATCGGCTTCCTCCTGATCGGTGCGTGCTCCGCCGTGGAGGTCGGTGTCGTCGCGACCTTCGAGCACGGAAGCCTCACGGCCGGTCTCGTGCTCGCCGTGTTCTCAGCGGGAAGCCTCGCCGGAGGTCTGGCGTTCGGGCACATCCCCATCGGCCCGTGGGCCATGGCGCGCCGGCTGCTGATCGTCACGATCGGACTCGGCCTGACGATGGTCATGCTCAACGTCTTCTGGCTGGGCGGCACTCTGATCCTCGCCGGCATCGGCATCGCTCCGGCTCTCGCCGTGCTCTTCGCCATCACCTCGGCGAGTGTGAAATTCAGTGAGACGGCGGAAGCATTCGGCTGGGCAGGCACCGGCCAGCTCATCGGTGCCGCCGCCGGATCCGCCGTGGCCGGCTTCCTCGTCGACGTCGGCGACTGGCGCGGCGCCTATCTCGCCGCCACGATCTTCGCGGCGGTCGGATTGCTCGTCTCCATCGTCTTCGTACGTTCCTTCCCCGACCTGCGGCACCGCGACGCGAGCCCGCATCCCGACACCGAACCCTTGGCGGTCACACCTTCATGAGCTCTCCTTCTTCTCCGGCCTCTGCCCCCGCGATCGTCTGCATCGGCGAGACCATGGCGCTGATCACCCCCACAGACGCCCGCCTCGCCGACGCCGCAGAGGCGACGATCGGTCTCGCCGGCGCGGAGTCCAATGTGGCTGCCGGCGTGGCATCCAGCGGACACCGCGTCGCCTGGGCATCGCGTGTGGGCGCCGACCCGCTCGGCGAGCGAGTCGCCTCGGAGCTCGATCGTCGCGGCGTCGAGCTGTGGGTCGAGCGGGATGATGCCGCCCCGACCGGAGTCATGTTCAAGGATCCGGGAGCCGAGTCGTCCTCGGTCTACTACTACCGCCGAGGGTCAGCCGCCTCACGGATGGAGCCTGGTTTCCTGACTGCGGAGCGGCTCACGGGCGTGCGGATCGTGCACACCACCGGTATCACCCCCGCCCTCTCCGCATCCTGCCGCGAGATGGTCGATCGGCTCTTCGCCGACGCGCGCGAGGCGGGCGCCCTCGTGTCGTTCGATGTGAACGACCGCCGCCCGCTGTGGAGCCGGGAAGACGCCGCAGAGACTCTCGCCCGCCTCGCAGACGCCGCCGACATCACCTTCGTCGGCCGCGACGAGGCCGAGCGCATCTGGGGAACCGAGACACCTGCCGAGATCCGTGCCTTCCTGCCGAACTGCGCCTTGCTCGTCGTCAAGGACGGTGAGGTCGGTGCGACCGCCTTCGACGGCGACGCCGAGCCGGTGTTCGTTCCAGCCCCCGTGGTCGACGTCGTCGAACCGGTCGGCGCAGGTGACGCGTTCGCCTCCGGGTTCCTGGCGGCGACGCTCGACGGAGCCGACCTCGCCGCACGTCTCTCCGCCGGTCACGCGGCCGCAGAGCGCGTGCTGAAGATCGCCGCCGACCTCCCACCGCTGGCGCCGCTCGGCTGACAGACCGCACCGCACCGCACCGCCCCGCAAGGGCTCGTGTGTTCGACCGGTCGTAGGCTGGTGCCATGCCTGCACCGCTCACACTCCCGCGCATCTCATGGGGTTCCCCGTCGGCACCTCGTCGAGCTCTCCTGGTTCACGGTCTCGGCTCGTCCGGCGCGTTGATGTGGCGCCTCGGTGACGCGCTCGCCCAGGCAGGATGGCAGGCGACGGCGGTCGATCTCAGAGGTCATGGCGACGCCCCGCGCTCCCTCGACTACTCGGTCGGCGCATACGGTGCCGACCTCGCCGTCACACTCCCGGAGGGCGGCGGAGCCTGGGACGCGGTCATCGGCCACTCGCTCGGCGGCGCCTCCAGCACGGTCGCCGCGGCCGCCGCCCCGCAATGGACCCGGCGTCTCGTGCTCATCGACCCGGCCATCCACGTCGACGGGCGCGATGCGGCGATCGTCCGCCGGAGCCAGGAGCGCGCATTCGCCGACACGAGGCTCGAGGTCGTGCAGCAGGAGCATCCGCACTGGCACCCGGAGGATCAAGAGCTCAAGGTCGATGCCGTGCTGCGGGCGAGCGCCTGGGCAGTGGAGCAGACCAGCGTCCAGAATCAGCCGTGGGACGTACGTGCCGAGGCTGCGCGCCTGACCGTGCCCACGCACGTGATCGGCGCCGATCCCGCCGTCTACAGCATCTTCACCGGCGACCTCGCCGACGAGGTTCTCGCCGCGAATCCGCTGATCACCCTGTCCATCGTCGAGGGTGCGGGACACTCCCTTCATCGCGACCGGCCGGACGAGTCGATCCGTCAGCTTCTGGAGGCACTCGTATGAGCACGTTCGACCCCGCACAGTTCGACCCCGCGGCTTTCCTTCCCGACGACCTTCTCGAGCGCATCCGCGAGCGTGCACCGATCCACGACCGCGAGAACACCTTCCCCCAGCAGGATCTCGACGAACTGCGGGCGGCCGGCTACCTGTCGATCCTGGTCCCGACCGCGCGCGGTGGTGCAGGGCTCGGCCTCGCCGAGGCCGCGATCCTGCAGCAGCGTCTCGCCGGGGCAGCCCCGGCGACGGCCCTGGCGATCAACATGCACCTCGTGTGGACCGGAGTGGCGAAGGTCTTCTCCGATCGAGGCGTTCCCGGTCTCGAGTTCGTGCAGGACGGCGCGGTGGCGGGCGAGGTCTTCGCCTTCGGCATCAGCGAGGGCGGCAACGACCTGGTGCTGTTCGGCAGCGACACCGCGGCGGTGCCGGACGGCGAAGGCGGCTATGCGTTCACGGGCACCAAGATCTTCACCTCCCTCGCTCCGGTCTGGACGCGACTGGGCCTGCATGGCCTCGACACCACAAGCCCCGACGGGCCGAAGCTCGTCTTCGCCTTCGTGGAGCGCACGGATGCGGTCACGACCGCCGACGACTGGGACACCCTCGGCATGCGGGGTACGCAGAGCCGGACCACCCGACTGAACGGCGCTGTGGCGGATAGCGCTCACGTGGTGCGGCGCATCGATCCGGGCCCCAGCCCCGATCCGATCGTGTTCGGCATCTTCTCGGTCTTCGAGATCCTTCTCGCCTCGGTGTACACCGGCATCGCCCGACGCGCGCTGGAACTCGCGGTGGCGACGGCGCAGAAGCGGCATTCGAAGAAGACGGGCCTCGCCTACAGCCAGGACCCCGACATCCGCTGGCGCATCGCCGACATGGCCATCGCCTACGACGCTCTGCCTCCGCAGATCGCCGCTCTCGCGTGTGATGTCGACGACCGCATCGACCACGGCGCGCTCTGGTTCCCGCAGTTGTCGGGGGTCAAGCACCGGGCGATCACGATGGCCAAGCATGTGGTCGACGAGGCGATGCTCGTCGCGGGCGGTGGCTCCTACTTCTCCGCCAACGAGCTCTCGCGTCTCTACCGCGACGTGCTGGCAGGCGCGTTCCATCCCTCCGACCCCGAATCCGCGCACTCGACCGCGGCGAGCGCCTGGTTGGGACCACTCGAGTCCTGATCTTCTGCCGATTCCGCTGGATGAATAGCTCAATTCTGCGAAATCGGTTGCCGGGAGCCTCGCGGAGTGCCAGGATCGCACCATGAGCCCGGCGAAGAAACACCCTTCCCTCGATGCGGTCTCGAAGACGATCGTCGAACTCCTTCAAGAAGACGGTCGTCGTTCGTACTCCGACATCGGCCGCACCGTCGGGATGAGCGAGGCCGCCGTGCGCCAACGGGTGCAGCGGCTGACCGAGTCGGGGGTCATGCAGATCGTCGCGGTCACCGATCCGATGCAACTGGGCTTTCACCGCCAGGCCATGATCGGCGTCCGCGTCTCCGGCGATGCGCGTCGCGTCGCCGAGGCCATCGCCGCGATCGAGGCCGTCGACTACGTCGTGATCACGGTCGGCTCGTTCGACGTGCTCGCCGAGGTTGTCTGCGAAGACGACGACGACCTGCTCGCGCTCATCAACGACGTCATCCGCCCCATCGAGGGCGTCCTCTCCACCGAGACCTTCATCTACGCCAAGCTGCAGAAGCAGCTCTACAACTGGGGGACCAGATGAGCACCGCACGCACCATCCCGTCGGAGTCCGAGCTGCAGAAGATGGCGAAGGACCATCTCTGGATGCACTTCACCCGGCAGTCCACGATGGCCGAGTCCGGTGTGCCCATCATCGTCAAGGGCGACGGACACCGGATCTGGGACGCGAAGGGCAAAGAGTACTTCGACGGTCTTGCGGGCCTCTTCGTCGTGAACGCCGGCCATGGTCGGCGTCGACTGGCCGAGGCCGCGGCGGCGCAGGCATCCGAGCTGTCGTTCTTCCCGCTGTGGTCCTACGCGCACCCGGCGGCGATCGAGCTGGCAGACCGTCTTGCAGACGAAGCCCCCGGCGACCTCAACAAGGTGTTCTTCTCCACCGGCGGCGGCGAGGCGGTCGAGACCGCGTTCAAGCTCGCCAAGCACTACTGGAAGCTGCAGGGCAAGCCTGCCAAGCACAAGGTCATCTCTCGTGCTGTGGCCTACCACGGCACTCCGCAGGGGGCTCTGGCGATCACCGGCATCCCCGCGATGAAGTCGATGTTCGAGCCGGTCACCCCCGGCGGCTTCCGCGTGCCCAACACGAACTTCTATCGCGCAGCCGAGATGGGCGGACCGTCCGACGACCTCGAAGCGTTCGGCCGCTGGGCAGCCGACCGCATCGAGGAGATGATCCTGTTCGAGGGCGCAGACACCGTCGCCGCGGTCTTCCTGGAGCCTGTGCAGAACTCCGGCGGCTGCTTCCCGCCCCCTCCCGGCTACTTCGCCAGGGTGCGCGAGATCTGCGACCGCCACGACGTGCTGCTCGTCTCGGACGAGGTCATCTGCGCGTTCGGCCGCCTCGGCCACACCTTCGCCTGCACCGGTCTCGGGTATGTGCCCGACATGATCACGTGCGCCAAGGGCATGACGAGCGGGTACTCCCCGATCGGCGCCACCATCATCAGCGACCGCATCTACGAGCCGTTCTCGAAGGGCGACGTCTCGTTCCCGCACGGCTACACGTTCGGCGGACACCCGGTGTCGGCCGCGGTCGCGCTGGAGAACCTCGCGATCTTCGACGAGGAGGGGTTGAATGCGCATGTGCGCGAGAACTCCCCGTTGTTCCGCGCCGAGCTCGAGAAGCTGCTCGACCTGCCGCTGGTCGGAGACGTGCGTGGTGACGGGTACTTCTTCGGCATCGAGCTCGTCAAGGACAAGGCCACGAAGGAGACCTTCGACGACGCCGAGTCCGAGCGGCTGCTGCGCGGATTCCTCTCCCCTGCGCTGTTCGAGGCCGGGCTCTACTGCCGCGCCGACGACCGCGGCGACCCCGTGATCCAGCTCGCACCGCCGCTCACCGTCGGCCCTTCGGAGTTCCGCGAGATCGAGCAGATCCTGCGCGATGTGCTGTCCCGCGCCCAGTCCGTTCTCTGACCGACGCGCGACGCGCGGTCACCCCAGGGAGGCCGTGCTCCGCTTCGCCAGCAACGCGAGATGGAGAGCCGCGAGCGTCTCGCCGTCGTCGAGGTCGACCTCGAGCAGATCGCCGATCAGCGTGAGGCGCTGATAGAAGACCGATCGGGAGAGGTGGCTCGCGGCCGCCGCCGCGGAGCGATTGCCGGGATGGGCGACGAGCGCCGACAGCACATCGAGCAGGTCGCCGCGACGATCCCGGTCGTATGCCACGACCGGCGCCAGCATCCGCTCGCTGTGGGCGAGCAGTCGCTGATCGTCGCGCAGCGAGGCGACGAAGCGCTCCAACGGACGGTCATCGACACGGCGCACACGCGGACCGTTATCGGAGCGATCGCTCGCCGCCAGGTCTCTAGCTGCTCGCAGTGAGGCGAGCAGACCCAGCACATCCTCGGCAGGAGGGCCGACGAAGACCGTCCGGTCAGGGCCGGCTATGCGCACGGCGAGCGCATCGGTGAGTACGACGGATGCCGGGAGCGACAGCAACGCGACGTCGTCGTCGCCCACCCGCGCGGCGACCACAGCTCCCCCGGCCTGCCGCGCCCGGTAGGCGAGCTCGCTCGGCGAAACCGCACCTCGGGCGACGATGCCGTGGCAGTGGCGGCCCGGCACTGTGAAGCCACCGGTCGCGAGACGTGCCGCGATGTCGTCCGGATTCGCGAATCGCGCGCCGAGCAGGTCGTCGATGATTCCGCGCTGCGCGAGCAGCGACCACTCGGCATCACCGCCGTCCGCAAGACATCCGAAAGCGAGAGCCGTGGCCCCCTGCTCGAGGACGGTGAGACGACCTGCCGGATGCGCGGGCCCCGGCAGGGCGAGCAGGGTTCCCCACCGCACCCCTCTCGCCTGCACCGGAACACGATCGGCGGAGTCGAGCTGTGCCAGCGCCTGGGCGACCGGCATCCGCATCGTCTCCTGCGCGATCACCTCGTGTGCGAGGTTCTCCAACACGACGGGCGCGCCGAGTGCTCGCGCCGTCTCGGCCACGACGACATCGGCCGGCGCACCCTGCAGGCTCAGCGCGGTGAACAGCTCATGCAGGTGCTGACGCTCGCGCAGCGCATCGGTCTGCGCCGCGATCAAAGCTCGGTGCACCGTCTCGGTCACGGCGACGAACTTGATCTCACGGGTCAGGGCGATCAGAGCGAGTCCCACCTGCCTGCACACCTCCGTCATGGCCTCCGGGATCTGCGTCTGACCGGAATCGAGCTCGACGACGATTCCCGCGACCCCCGCGCGATGCAGCGCCCTCGCGAAATCGCGCAGTGCCTCCGGAGCAGTCGGCCACCCCGCACCGGTGCTGAGCAGCAGCTCTCCGCCGTCGAGGAGGCGGGCGACTCCTGCGCTGTCGGAGACGTGCACCCAGCGCACCTCTGCGTCGAGCGCCTCGCCACCGACGATCACCTCGGGCGCACCGGCCTGCACCACCGGTTCGCCGAGCACATCAGCGACCGTGAGCAGCGCGTCCGACCGTGTCGGACGATCTGTCCGATTCCACTCGAAGTCCTGACGATCTGACATCATGCTTCGCTCTCCTGCTCTGTGATCATTGAGGAGTATCAGCGTATCGAACCTCGGTCAGAGTGTTCGAAACCGCATTCTTCAGCCCTCGGAGGAACATCGTGGACATTGTCCGTCACGTCATCAACGCAGCGGAGACCGCGGAAGCTGCCCGCACCGGCCAGGTCTTCGATCCCGCCACCGGCCAGGTGTCGAAGCACGTCGCCTTCGCATCGACCGCCGAGGTCGATTCCGCGATCGCCGCCGCCGCAGCCGCTCTCCCCGCCTGGCGCGAGACGAGCCTCATCAAGCGCGCCGACGTCTTCTTCCGTCTGCGTCAGCTGCTCAAGGAGCGCACACCCGAGCTCGCGGCGATCGTCACCTCCGAGCATGGCAAGGTGCTCTCGGATGCCGCCGGCGAGGTGTCGCGCGGCATCGAGAACGTCGAGTTCGCGGCCGGACTCGTGCACCTGCTCAAGGGCGAGCGCAGCGAGCAGGTCTCCCGCGGCGTCGACGTGCACTCGGTCAAGCAGCCGGTCGGCGTCGTCGCGGCGATCACGCCGTTCAACTTCCCGGTCATGGTGCCGCTGTGGATGGTCGCCTCCGCGATCGCGTGCGGCAACACCGTCGTCCTCAAGCCCAGCGAGAAGGACCCGTCAGCCGCCGTATGGATCGCGAAGCTGTTCTCCGAAGCCGGCCTCCCCGCCGGGGTGCTGAACGTCGTCAACGGCGACAAGGAAGCCGTCGACGCTCTCCTCGAGTCGCCGCGGGTCGACGCCATCAGCTTCGTCGGTTCCACCCCGATCGCCCGTTCGATCTACCAGCGTGCCTCGGCCGCCGGTAAGCGTGTGCAGGCTCTCGGCGGCGCCAAGAACCACATGGTCGTGATGCCGGATGCCGACATCGATGGCGCTGCCGACGCCGCGGTCTCCGCAGCCTACGGTTCCGCTGGCGAGCGCTGCATGGCCGTCTCGGTGCTGGTCGCGGTCGGCGACATCGCGGATGACCTCGTCTCTGCGATCGCCTCGCGTATCGACGGGCTGAAGATCGGCCCCGGTACCGACGCCGAGAGCGAGATGGGTCCGCTGATCACCCGAGAGCACCGCGACCGCGTCGCCTCTTACGTCACGGGCGCAGAAGCCGAGGGCGCGAAGGTCGTCGTCGACGGCACGCTGAAGCAGTTCGACTCGGAGGGCTTCTTCCTCGGAGTCAGCCTGATCGACCAGGTCGCCCCCGGCATGAAGGTCTACGAAGACGAGATCTTCGGCCCCGTGCTCACGGTCGTCCGCGTCGAGACCTACGCCGAGGCGGTCGCCCTCGTGAACGCGAACGCCTACGGCAACGGCACGGCGATCTTCACGCGCGACGGCGGCACGGCGCGACAGTACGAATTCGACATCGAGGTCGGCATGGTCGGCGTGAACGTGCCGATCCCGGTTCCGATCGGCGCCTACTCGTTCGGCGGCTGGAAGGATTCGCTGTTCGGCGACTCGCACATCTACGGCCCGGAGTCGGTGCACTTCTACACTCGTTCCAAGGTCGTCACCACCCGCTGGCCCGACCACACGCCTTCCCAGATCGACCTGGGCTTCCCGAGCAACCACTGATCAGGAGCGATGACGACGATGACGAACTTCACCGACCGGCACGGCCTCTCCCACCCGCTCCCCGCTCCTGAGGCCGAGGCACAGGTGCGCGCAGACGACCGCGGCCACGTGTTCCACTCCTGGAGCGCGCAGGGCCTGATCGACCCGCTGCCCGTCGCCGCGGGCGAGGGATCGACGTTCTGGGACTACCAGGGCAACGCCTACCTCGACTTCTCCAGCCAGCTCGTGAACCTGAACCTGGGGCACCAGCATCCGGATCTCGTCGCGGCCATCCAGCAGCAGGCTGGTCGCCTCTCGACGATCCAGCCGTCGATCGCGAACGACGTGCGCGGAGAGCTCGCGCGCCTGATCGCCGAGGTCGCACCGGAGGGCCTCGAGAAGGTCTTCTTCACCAACGGCGGCGCCGAGGCCAACGAGTACGCCGTGCGCATGGCCCGGCAGTTCACCGGCCGCCGCAAGGTGCTCTCGATGTACCGCAGCTATCACGGCTCCACCGCGACCGCGATCTCGCTGACCGGCGATCCGCGGCGCTGGGCGAACGACACCGTCGACTCCGGCACCGTGCGCTTCTTCGGTCCGTACCTCTACCGTTCGCCGTTCCACGCCGAGACCCTGGAGCAGGAGTCCGAGCGGGCGCTCGCACACCTCGAGCAGACGATCCAGCTCGAGGGGCCGCAGACGATCGCGGCGATCATCATCGAGACCGTCGTCGGCACGAACGGCGTGCTGGTGCCGCCGCCCGGCTACCTGCAGGGAGTGCGCGAACTGTGCGACCGCTACGGCATCGTGTACATCGCCGACGAGGTCATGGTCGGCTTCGGTCGGCTGGGCGAATGGTTCGGCATCGACGCGTTCGACGGAAAGCCCGACCTGATCACCTTCGCGAAGGGCGTGAACTCGGGCTACGTGCCGCTGGGCGGCGTGGTGATCTCCGACCGCATCGCGAGCGCGTTCGATACGATGCCGTTCGCGGGCGGACTCACCTACTCGGGCCACCCGTTGGCATGTGCAGCGGGAGTGGCGACGTTCGAGGTGTTCCGCCGCGACGGCATCCTGGAGCGCGTGCGCGACCTCGGCGCGCGCATCGTCGAGCCGACCGTGCGCAGCTGGGCCGAGAAGCACCCGAGTGTGGGTGAGGTGCGTGGGCTCGGACTGTTCTGGGCGATCGAGCTGGTGCGCGACCAGGAGACCCGCGAGCCGCTCGTGCCGTTCAACGCCTCGGGCGCGGACGCCGCCCCCATGGGCGCCTTCGCTGCGGCAGCCAAGAAGGCCGGGGTCTGGCCGTTCACGCACTTCAACCGCATGCACGTGGCCCCGCCGCTCGTGATCAGCGAAGAAGACCTGGTGCGCGGACTCACCGTGCTCGACGAGGCACTGTCTGTGGCCGACGAGGCCGCCGCCGCCTGACACGAGCGCACGAACAGATGAAGCCCCGGCGACGCGAGGTCGCCGGGGCTTCTTGCATCCGGGGTCGCCTGCGCGCTCAGCCCGCGGAGTCGTACACCCGTACTCCCCCGACCCAGGTGCCCCGCACCTCGGTCAGGCCGATCTCGTCGACGGGATGCTCGAACGGGTCTCGGTCGAGCAGGGCGAGGTCGGCACGCATCCCCACCGCGATCGTGCCGGTGTCGTCGAGGTGGTTCACCCGCGCTGAGCCCGCCGTGTACGCGACGAGCGCGGTGGCCAGGTCGATCGCTTGCTCGGGGAGGAACGCCTCGTAGTCGCCCTCCCACTCGGTCGGCGCAGAACGACGGTTGACCGCCACGTGGATCGCGGCGAGCGGGTTGGGTGTGCTCACCGACCAGTCGCTGCCTGCGGCGAGCGCGGCGCCGGAGCGCAGCAGGTCGCCGAACGGATACTGCCAGGTGGTGCGCTGCTCGCCGAGGAACGGGATGGTGAGGTCGACCATCTGCGGCTCCAGCGTCGCCCACAGCATCTGCATGTTGGCGGTGACGTCGAGCGCCCGGAACCTCGGGATGTCGTCGGGATGCACGACCTGGATGTGCGAGATGTGGTGCCTGTTCCCGCGCGGCCCGTTGTGCACGAGCGCCGCTTCGACCGCGTCGAGGCATTCCCGCACCGCGCGGTCACCGATCGCATGGAAGTGCAGCGTGAACCCGAGGGCGTCGAGCCGGGTCGCGGCCTCCTTGAGCAGCTCGGGTTCGACGAAGGAGATGCCGGAGTCTTCGCGCGGATGCCCGTGCCCGTCGCAGTAGGGCTCGAGCATCGCGGCGGTGAAGTTCTCCGCCACGCCGTCCTGCATGATCTTCACGCTGCGCGCCCGGAAGCGCCCGACCGTGCTCTCGTCGCGACGCCGGACGATGTCGTCGATCTGCTCCAGGCCGCGCGAGCGGTCCCACCACAGCGAACCGACGACGCGGCCGGTGAGCGCACCGGATGCCGCGGCCGTCAGGTAGGCCGGGAGCGGATCACCCGCATCCCCGTACTCGGTGCCGACGATCGCATCCTGCCAGGCGGTCACGCCGTAGGAGTGCAGATGCCGTTGCCCCTGCAGGAGCGCCTCGACCAGCCGCTCAGGCGGCTCGACGGGGAGGAGCCGGTTCACCAGACCCATCGCGCCCTCATGCAGCGCGCCGCTCGGGGCACCGGTCGCATCGCGTTCGATCCGGCCGTCGGCGGGGTCGGCCGTCTCCCGGGTGATGCCGGCGAGCGCGAGCGCACGGGAATTGACCCAGGCGCCGTGTCCGTCGCGGTTCGGGAGGAACGCCGGCCGGTCGGGTACCGCCGTGTCGAGATCCGCCGCGGTCGGAGTCCCGCCGGGGAACGCCGACATCTGCCATCCACCGCCGAGGATCCACTCGTCGTCGGGGTGCGCCCTTGCGTACTCGGCGATGCGCGCCAGGTACTCGTCCCGCGTCGACAACGCGGAGAGATCACAGCGCAGCATGTCGAGTCCGCCCCAGACCGGATGCACATGGGCGTCCTGGAAACCAGGTACGAGCAGTCCGCCGTCGAGATCGACCACCTCGGTGTCCGGACCGATCAGCGCCGAGACGTCGTGCCCCACCGCGCTGATGCGTCCGTCCGTCACAGCCACGGCGTGTGCGGTGGCGCGCGCGGCATCCGCCAGGAACACCCGACCTCCCCGTCCCCCGCCGGTGAAAGCCAGATCTGCGTACGCCACGATCAGCCGCCTGCCATCGTTCGGGCGATATCGGTCGCCGAGTCTCCCGCCCGCTTGAGCACCACCGCCACCAGCGCGAGCGCGAGGAGCGTCAGCACGAGCATGATCGTCGACACCGCCGCGATCTCCGGTCGCAACCCGCTGCGCAGAGCGCTGAGCACGTACACCGGCCAGGGAGTCGTACCCGAGACCTGCACGAACGCCGACACGACCGTGTTGTCGAGACTCAGCGTGAACGAGAGCAGGAACCCGGCGAGTACGGCCGGCATCGCGAGCGGAAGTGTGACCTTGAAGAACGTGCGGACGGGTGGCGCGTACAGGTCGGCCGAAGCCTCCTCCAGACGGGCATCGAGTCCCACCAGCCGTGCCCGCACGATGTACGACACGATGGCGATCGAGAACAGCGACTGACCCACCACGAGTCTCATGGTGCCGTCGTTGAATATGCCGATCCCGGCATCCTGTCCGAGGAAGACCAGCCACGGCAGCAGGGCCACGGCATCCACGATCTCGGGAGTGACCGAGACGAGCAGCAGGAGTCCGAGGAACCACCACACCCATTTGCCGGGGTTCCGGGCCATCGCGATACCGGCGAGCGTGCCGAGCGCCGTGGCGAGCAGGGCGGCCAGCAGCCCGGTGCGCACCGAGACGAGCACCGCGTCGCGGATCGCGGGCTTGTTCACGATCGCGAGGAACGAGTCGAAGCCGAAGTGGTCCCACGAGACCAGCAGGCGCCCGACGTTGAAGGAGTACGCGATGATCACGAGGATCGGCAGGAACAGGAACAGGAACACCAGCCCTGCCCAGATCGGAAGCACGAAGCGTCCGGCTCCCCGGCGAACGCGCGGCGCGGGCGCTGCGGTCTTCTTCGGTGCATCGGTCACGGCGGTCATGATCCCTCCCCCAGGACGAGACGGTTGCGTTGTCTGAGTGGCAGCGTCACGAGCCAGAGGAGGCCTGCAGCGACCGCGATCGAGATCATGATGACGATGATCAGCAGCACCGCCATCGCGGAGCCCAGCGCCCAGTTCTGCGCGGTCTGGAACTGACTGGCCACGACCTGCCCGATCATGTTGCCCTTCGCCCCTCCCAGCACCGTTGCCGTGATGTAGTCGCCCATGAGCGGGATGTAGACCAGCAGCACCCCGGCGATGATGCCGGGCCTGGCCAGCGGCACCGTCACGCGGAGGAAGGTCGTCACGCTGTTCGCGCCCAGATCCTTGCTCGCCTCACGCAGTGGCCCCGACACGCGATCGAAGGCCACGAACAGGGGCAGGATCATCAGCGGCAGGTAGTTGTAGACGACCCCGAGGAGCACGGCACCGCGCGAATAGAGCAGATCGAGCGGACCGGGGATGACCCCGATGCCCTGTAGCAGCTGCGAGAGCCACCCCTCGGGGGCGAGGATCACCTGCCAGCCGATCGTGCGCACCAGGAAGTTTGTCCAGAACGGCACCATCACGAGCGCGAGCAGGAGCCCGCGCTTCGAGGGCGGCGCCTTCACCGCGATCCAATACGCGACGGGACCGCCGATCACCAGGCACAGGGCCGTGCCGAGGATGCCGATCCACAGGGTGTTCAGGAACGTGCTGAAGAACGTCGGCGACAGCGCCTCGACGTAGCGGTCGAACGAGAGGTGGTCGAGCGCGTGCGTGGCGAAGATGCTCGGCTTGTAGCCGAAGCTGAACACGATCACCATGAAGATCGGGGCGACGAAGAAGACGAGAAGCCAGACCCAGGCGGGGATCGCGAGACCGAACTTGAGCTTAGGCACCGGCGGCCGCCTTCATCGAGTTCCAGATGGAGACGACGCGATCCTGTGCTTCCGTCAGCTTGCCCTCGTGCATCGTGGCCACCTGCTCCTCGTCGAAGAACACCATGTCGAGTCGTTCGAGCCCCGCGGCCTCCGCCTCGTCGCGGATGCCCGAGATGCCGGTGTCGTAGCCGATGTAGTCGACCTGCGCGAGCTGCACGTCCGGCTGCAGCACGAAGTCGATGAACGCATGCGCCGCCTCGGGGTGCGGGGCGCCCGCGGCGATCGCCCAGTTGTCCATCCACAACTCTGTCGCCGGGCTCCCGAGCACCCACTGCCAGCGGTCGGGATCGTCGGATTCGAAGATGCCGAGACGCGCGTCGCCGTTGTAGGACTGCAGCAGCGCGTGCGAGGCCTGCGGGATCGATGATCCACCGGGATACGAGTCGAACGCCGAGACGTGGGGTGCGAGGTCTTTCACCAGGAACTTCTCGACCGCGTCGAGGTCGGCGGGGTCCGTGGTCGTCCAGTCGATGCCGTTCGCCCAGAAGTAGATACCCAGCAGCGGTGCCGGGTCGTCGAGCACTGAGGTCGAGCCGGACGCCTCGTTCTGTGCGGCGTCGATGAAGTCGTTCCACGTCGTGAGCTCTCGCGAGATCACCCGTTTGTCGTAGACGAACCCGGTGGTCCCCCACGCCTTGCACACCGAGTACTCGTTGCCCGGATCCCACGAGCGTCCGCGGAACTCGGGCGCCACGTACTTCATGTTCGGCAGCAGGTCGAGGTTGAACTTCTGAAGGAGTCCGTTCTCGGCCATCGGCCCGACGAACACACCGGTCGGCACGACGATGTCGTAACCCGAGGTGCCGCGAGCCGCCACGAGCTTGGCGATCAGCTCCTCGTTCGAGTTGAAGGCGTCGAGCACGATGCGCGGGCCGCTCTCAGCGGTGAACTGCTCGAGCACCTCTGGGGCGTCGTAGTCGCCCCAGCTGTAGATCGAGAGCTTGTCCTCGAGCGGGCCACCCTTGGCGTGCACGGCCGCAGCATTCTGCGCCGGTGCGCAGGCACTGAGCACGACCGCGCCGCCCGCCATGATCGCGGTCGCGAGGAACCCGCGCCTGGTCAGCTCGGTGCGGATCACGCGCGCGGCACTCCGATGCGCGAGAACGCGCACCGGGGGCCGGCCCGTCACAGGCCGCCGTCCTTGGGCAGGGTGATCACGTGGGTCGCGGTGGTGGGGATGCCCTCTGCCGCGAAGAGCCGCGCGTCCGCGGGGCTCCAGACACAGCGGACGGCGTCGTCGACTCCCACCGACGGAGCAGTCGGCGCCGGCATCCGCGAGAGGAACGTGGCATCCTCGCCGATGCGGACCGCGACCTGCAGGGTCTCACCGAGGTGGGAGACTCCGAGCACGCGTCCGGGCACCCCTTTCCCTTCGCCCTGCTCGAGGCGAACGTACTCGGGGCGAATCGCGGCGACGGCAGTCTGCCCCGCGGCGACCCGTTCGCCGCCCCAGCGTCCGGAGATCACACCGATCGCGGTGTCGACCGCGGCGCCGTCTGCGCGCACCGTGCCGTGCACGAAGTTCTGCTGACCGATGAACGAGGCGACATACGCCGAGGCGGGTTCCGCATAGATCGCAGCCGGTGCGTCGAGCTGCTCGATCCGTCCCGCGCGCATCACGGCGATCCGGTCGCTCATCGACAGCGCCTCGGCCTGGTCGTGGGTGACGAACACGAAGGTCGTACCGAGACGCGCCTGCAGCAGCTTGAGCTCGAGCTGCATCTCCTCGCGCAGCTGGCGGTCCAACGCCGCGAGTGGCTCGTCGAGCAGAAGCACGCTGGGCCGGTTGATGAGCGCCCGAGACAGGGCGATGCGCTGCTGCTGGCCGCCGGAGAGCTGCGTCGGCTTGCGATCGGCGAACGCACGCAGCTGCACCATGTCGAGCGCTTCGCGCACCCGCTCACGCTGCTCGGCCTTGGGCACCCGCCGCTGCTGCAGACCGTAGGCGACGTTCTCCGCGACCGTGAGGTGCGGGAACAGCGCGTACGCCTGGAAGACGGTGTTGACCTCGCGCCGATAGGGCGGAAGGTTCAGGACGCTGCGACCGGAGATGAGGATGTCGCCGGCATCCGGATACTCGAAGCCCGCGATCATGCGCAAGGTCGTCGTCTTGCCGCAGCCCGAGGGGCCGAGGAGGGAGAGGAACTCCCCCGGCTGCACGTCGAGACTCAGATCATCGACGGCGGTGGCGGTGCCGTAGCGCTTGGTGACGCCGTCGATGCGGACCGCGCCGGTGGGTGAGGGGGTGGGGGTGTCAAGCGTCGACGTCGACGCGCGGGTGGTGCCGGGCATGGAGCCTCCCATTGAGTTTCGCTTGCGGTGATTCTGACACAGGAAAGTTCCCAGGTATAGCGAAATCGGAAGCATCTTCGTCGATACGCAACGGTATCCGTTGTCATTTCCTCAACCTGCGACCGATTGGGTTCGTTCAGACCGAGGAAGACCGATACCGGATCGTGACGACGAGATCCGGCCGCGATCCGTATGCTCGGCGACATGGTCCAGGTCGCCTCCCCACCGCGCGCGACGTTCGAGCGCGCGACGTTCGAGGCGGTCGTCGTCGTGGGCTGGTCGATCGCCGCGGCGTTCGCGGCCCTCGTCGCATGGGTGCTGGTCACCGAGACTGCACGGTCCGCCCTGGGCGCCCGGGGCGAACTCGTCGAGGGGATGCCGGTCCTCTCGATATGGTTCCTGAGCGCGGTCTTCGCTCTCGTCGGCGTCGCCGGTGGCGGAGTGTGCCTCGGCCTGTCGACGAGAGTCCGCGGACCGCGCGCCGGCCGCATCGGGGCCTACACCGTCAGCGGGCTCGCGCTCGGGTGCTCCATCGCTGCACTCGCTGCAGGCTTCGTGGCATTCTCCCTCTGAGCAGTCCGGATCCGTCGTCGGAGGTGGTGGATGCTCAGATCAGGAAGCCTCGCAGCAGCGCCTCGGAGCCGGCGAGGTGATCGCGCATCGCGGATTCTGCCGTATCGGGGCGTCCGGCGAGGATCGCGGAGACGATGCTCTCATGCTGCTCCCCCGAATGCTGGATGTTGCGCGGCATCAACGGAAAGGTGTCGAGCCAGACGTTGACGTCGGCGCGGTTCTCCGCCACGAGTGCGACGAGGGAGGGGATGCCTGCGGCCTCGGCGATCGCCAGATGCAGCAGCGTGTCCAGGCGTCGATACTCGTCCGGCCCGGCAGGAAGCGCCGCCTCGTGCCGCGCCCAGAGGTCGGCACGGGTCGATGCATCCAGCGATCGGCTCGCCGCCGCGCGCACGGCTCCGGTCTCCAGCACTCGACGCAGCCCGAGCACGTCGTCGATCTCCTCCGAGGTCACGGTCCCCGTCACGGTCGGGTGCGGCAGCGGATCGGCGACGAACGTCCCTCCGTACCGGCCACGTCGCGCGACGAGGTAGCCGGTGTCAGCCAGCTCGCGGATCGCCTCGCGCACTGTGTCACGGCTCACCCCGAACGACGCCGCGAGCTCTCGTTCGGGAGGCAGCGATTCCCCCGGAGCGACCACGCCGAGGCGGATGGTCTGCACGAGCCGGGCGACGGCGTCCTCGAGGGCGTTGCCGCGCCGCAGCGGCCGGTAGACCGCTTTGCGCACCTCGACGAGATCGCCGTCGTGGGGGTGCTCGCTCATGTCATCACCCTGTCACAGCGACGTGTGGGGCGTTCACAGCGGGGTGACGTAGGCGTTCGTGATTCCGCCGTCGACCACGAATGCACTCGCGGTGATGAACGACGAGTCGTCGGAGGCGAGGAACGCCACGGCCGCCGCGAGCTCTTCCGGCTCGGCGAAGCGTCCCATCGGCACGTGCACGAGACGCCGCTGCGCGCGCTCCGGGTCTTTGGCGAACAGCTCCTGCAGCAGTGGGGTGTTCACCGGCCCGGGGCACAGCGCGTTCACACGCACCCCTTGACGCGCGAACTGCACCCCGAGCTCCCGCGACATCGCCAGCACGCCCCCCTTCGAGGCGGTGTAGCTGATCTGCGAGGTCGCAGATCCCAGCAGCGCGACGAACGACGCGGTGTTGATGATCGACCCACGTCCCGCCGGCACCATGTGTCGCAGTGCCGCACGGCTGCACAGGTACACGCTCTTGAGGTTCACATCCTGCACCCGATCCCACGCGGGGAGCTCGGTGGTCTCGATGGAGTCGTCGTCGGCCGGCGAGATGCCCGCGTTGTTGAAGGCGATGTCGATGCGGCCGAACTCCTCGGCGATCCCGTCGAACAGGGCATTGACCTTGGCCTCGTCGGCGACGTCGACCGGACGGAACACCCCGCCGACCTCCGCAGCCGCTGCCTCGCCTGAAGTGGGATCGACATCAGCGATCACGACGAAGGCGCCCTCCGCCGCGAAGCGCTGGGCGGTGGCGAACCCGATGCCGCTCGCGCCACCGGTGATGATGGCGACACGGTCCTTCAGTCGCTGGGTCAGGTCGATGCTCATGTGGGTTCTCCGTTCCGGATGGGGTGGGTTGCGACGTGATCAGAGTGCATCGGTCGCGAAGAAGACGTTCTTGGTCTCGGTGAAGTGCTCGGCGGCGTCAGGGCCGAGCTCGCGCCCCAGGCCCGACGCCTTCATCCCGCCGAACGGGGTCGCGTACCGCACCGAGGCGTGCGAGTTCACCGACAGCACCCCGCTGCGCACACCCCGGGCCACGCGCACACCACGACCGAGGCTCTCGGTCCACACGGAGCCCGCGAGCCCGTAGGCGGTGTCGTTGGCAAGACGGATGGCATCGGCCTCGTCCTCGAACGGCATAACGGCGACGACCGGTCCGAACACCTCCTGCTGGGCGATGCGGTCGGCGGGGTCTGCGAGCACGACGGCCGGCGCGAACCAGAACCCGTCGCCTTCGGGCGCACTGCCGCGGAAGGCGATGTCGGCGCCGTCGAGGAAGGAGGCGACCGTGTCGCGGTGCCCTGCCGAGATGAGCGGTCCCATGTCGGTGTCTTCCCGCGCAGGGTCGCCCACACGCCAGGCGGTCACGGCGGGTTCGAGCAGCTCGAGGAAGCGGTCGTACACCGATCGCTGCACGAGCAGGCGGCTACGCGCACAGCAGTCCTGGCCGGCGTTGTCGAACACCGAGCCCGGCACCCCCGCTGCCGCGCGTTCGAGATCGGCGTCGGCGAAGACGATGTTCGCGCTCTTCCCGCCGAGTTCGAGCGTGACCGGCTTGAGGGCACGTGCGCAGCCGGCCGCAACCTCGATCCCGACCTCGGTCGAGCCGGTGAAGACCACTTTGCGCACGTCCGGATGCTCGACCAGACGCTGCCCGACAACCGACCCCGACCCCGTGACGACCTCGAAGAGCCCCTCGGGGAGTCCGGCTTCGAGGGCGAGTTCACCGAGGCGGATCGCAGTGAGCGGGGTGAGCTCGGCAGGCTTCAGCACCACGGCGTTGCCCGCGGCGAGCGCCGGTGCGAACGCCCACGAGGCGATCGTCATCGGGAAGTTCCACGGCACGATGACACCGACCACGCCGTAGGGGTCGTGGAAGGTGACGTCGAGGCCGCCGGCCACCGGGATCTGCTTCCCCGACAGCCGCTCCGGATCGGCGGAGTAGTAGTTCAGCACCTGGGCGACGTGCCCGGCCTCCCAGCGGGCGGAGCCGATCGGATGCCCGGAGTTGAGCACCTCCAACTGGGCCAGCTCCTCGGTCGCCCCTTCGACGGCACGGGCGAACGACCGGAGCGCATCAGCCCGGGCGACCGGCGCAAGCGCTGCCCATCTGCGCTGCGCGGTGACGGCGCGGGCGATCGCGGCATCCGTCTCTCCGACATCGGCGCGAGAGACTTCACGGATCGCGGCTCCGGTGGATGGGTTGATGACTGTGAACGCACTCATCGGGCGTCCTCCTTCCGACGCGCGGCGAACGCGCGAGCCTGTGAGACGAGATCTGCGAAGAGACGCCGATCCTCGGCGTTCTCCTCCGGATGCCATTGGATGCCGACGACGTGGCCGGCCGAGGTGTCGACGAATGCCTGCACGAGTCCGTCTTCGGAGCGTGCGGCCACGACCAGCCCCTCCCCGAGGCGGTCGATGCCCTGATGGTGATAGCTGTGCACCCGCACGTCGCCCGCACCGAGGACGCCGGCGAGCGCGGTGTCGTCCGCGACCTCGATGTCGTTCTCGGCGAAGACGCCTCCGCCGAGGCGGTAGCGTTCGGTGCCGAGCGACTCCGGTAGGTGCTGCTGGAGAGTTCCGCCGCGCGCCACGTTGACGAGCTGCAGGCCGCGGCAGATCGCAAGCACCGGGATGCGGCGCCGCTCGGCCGCCCGGAACAGCGCGAGCTCCCACGCGTCGCGGTCGACGCGGGCGGGGTCGGTGAGCGGATGCCTTTCCTCGCCATAGAGCTCGGGCGCGACGTCGGCCCCACCGGAGAGGATCAGTCCGTCCATTCCGGCGATGGCCGCATCAGCCGCCTCCGGGTTCTGCGGTGGCAGCAGCAGTGCGATGCCGCCGGATGCTGTCACTCCGGTCAGATACTGCTCGGGCAGGAACGCCGCCCGCACATCCCACACCCCCTGCTGAGCGCGCTCCAGATAGGTCGTGACACCGATCAGCGGTGCCGGGTCAGAGACGCTCGAAACCACGGATGCGCTCCCAGTCGGTGACGGCGGCATCGTAGGCCTCGACCTCGATGCGCGCCTGGTTCAGGTAGTGGTCGACGACGTCATCGCCGAAGGCGGCTCTCGCGATTGTCGACTCGCTGAACAGCTGCGCCGCCTCCCGGAGGGTGGTGGGCAGATGCTCGACGCCGGCCTCGTAGGCGTTGCCGGTGAAGCGCTCGGGCAGCGGCAGCTCGTTCTCGATGCCATAGAGGCCACCGGCGATGATGGCGGAGATGCCGAGGTACGGGTTCACGTCGCCGCCGGGCACCCGGTTCTCGACCCGGAGGCCGGAGCCGGCGCCGATCACGCGCAGTGCGCAGGTGCGGTTGTCGATGCCCCAGGCGACACCGGTCGGGGCGAAGCTGCCCTTCGCGAACCGCTTGTACGAGTTGATGTTGGGTGCGTACAGCAGCGTGAATTCGCGGAGCGTCGCGAGGATGCCGGCGATCCAGTGCTCCATCACCGGGCTGAAGCCGTGCTCACCGTCTCCTGCCATGACCGGAGTGCCGTCGTCCGCACGCAGCGAGAGGTGGATGTGGCAGCTGTTGCCCTCGCGCTCGTTGAACTTGGCCATGAAGGTGAGCGCCTGTCCGTGCTGCTCCGCGATCTCCTTCGCGCCGTTCTTGTAGAGCGCGTGCTGGTCGGCGGTCTCGCGCACCTCGGCGTAGCGGAACGCGATCTCCTGCTGCCCGAGGTTGCACTCCCCCTTCACGCCCTCGCAGTAGAGACCGGCACCGTCCATGCTGTTGCGGATGTCACGCAGCAGCGGTTCGAGGCGCGTGGAGGCGAGCAGGTTGTAGTCGACGTTGTAGTCGGTCGACGGGGTCAGCCCCTCGTACTTGCGAGCCCAGGCGTCGCGGTAGGTGTTGTCGAAGACGATGAACTCGAGCTCGGTGCCGGAGAACGCTGTCCAGCCGCGTTCGGCGAGACGGTCGCGCTGGCGGTCGAGGATGGCGCGGGGCGATGGCCCCACCGGCTCGCCGTTCTGCCAGACCAGGTCGGCCATCACGAGCACCGTGCCGTCGAGCCAGGGGATGTTGCGAAGCGTCTCGGCATCCGGTCGCAGCACCATGTCGCCGTACCCGCGGTCCCACCCCGACATCGCGTAGCCGTCGACCGTGTTCATGTCGACATCGACCGACAGCAGGTAGTCGCAGGCCTCTGCACCGTGATGCAGGATGTCCTCCTGGAACAGCCGCGCCGACACCCGTTTGCCGACCAGTCGTCCTTGCGCATCGGCGAAGGCCACGATCACCGTGTCGATCTCGCCGGCGGCGATGCCGGCATCCAGCTGCTCGATGCTGAGGTTTCCCGACATCTTCTCGCTCCCGTCGTCGTGGTGAAGCGATCGACCGACCGGCTTCGCCCTCAGAGTAGATCACCTCGACGTTTAAAGGTAGACGAAACCACCATTGACTGTCACAATCATCCGCAAGGTGCACCCGGCGCCTGTGTGCATGCGAACGGAGAGCGGATGTCTGAGCAGAGCAATGAATCCCGCAAGGTCGCTGGGGCGACCTATACACGTGCCGGGAGTGAGTACTTCGAGAAACGGACGCTGAAGAGATCGGCGGGCGTCTGGGGCCTGTGGGGTCTCGCGGTCGCGGCCGTCATCTCCGGCGACTTCTCGGGCTGGAACTTCGGCATCGACTTCGCGGGCTTCGGCGGGATGCTGATCGCCTTCGTGATCCTCGTCCTGATGTACTACGGCATGATCTTCGCGATCGGCGAGATGGCGGCGATGATGCCGCACACCGGTGGCGCCTATTCCTTCGCACGGTCCGCGATGGGTCCATGGGGCGGCCTGGTCACGGGAGCAGCAGAGACGATCGAGTACGTCGCGACCACGGCGGTGATCGTCTACTTCTCGGCATCGTATGCGAACGGGATCACCAGCGAACTGTTGGGGATCGAGCTGCCGGGGTGGCTCTGGTACCTGATCCTCTACATCGTCTTCATCGCGCTGAACTCCGCGGGAGCTGCGATCTCCTTCCGCTTCGCGATCATCGTCTCGATCATCTCGATCGGCATCATCCTCGTGTTCTCCCTCATGGCGATCTTCTCCGGAGCCTTCAGCTGGGACGCCCTGTGGGACATCGCCCCCGATCCCGGCCAGACCGAGTTCCTCCCGCACGGCGTGCTGCCGATCCTGTTCGCGCTCCCGTTCGCGATGTGGTTCTTCCTCGGCATCGAAGAGCTGCCGCTGGCCGCCGAGGAGTCGCACAACCCGACGCGCGACATCCCGAAGGCCGGATTCTGGGCTCGTGGCACGCTCATCGTCACCGGACTCCTGGTGCTGTTCCTGAACACCGGCGTGATCGGCGCCGAGGCCACGGGCACTGCCGGCGAGCCGCTGCTCGACGGGTTCCGCGCGATCGTCGGCGACCAGCTCGCCGCAGTCCTCGCCCTCTTCGCCCTGATCGGGCTCCTCGCCTCGCTGCAGGGCATCATGTTCGCCTACGGCCGCAACATGTACTCGCTCTCGCGTGCGGGTTACTACCCGCGGTTCCTCTCGCTCACCGGCAAGCGGCAGACGCCGTGGGTCGCACTCGTGGTCGGTGCGGCCATCGGCTTCATCGCCCTCATCGTGCTCGACGTGCTCGCTGCGGTCGACGCGAAGGGCGCCGGATCCGTCGCCGGTGCGATCGTGCTGAACATCGCCGTGTGGGGTGCGGTGCTCGCCTACGGTCTCCAGTTGATCTCATTCATGATCCTGCGCAAGAAGTACCCGAACGTCGACCGCCCGTACCGCAGCCCCTGGGGCATCCCTGGTGCGGCTGTGGCGCTCGTGATCGCGGCGCTCATCTTCGTCGGATTCCTGCTGAACCCGACTTTCGGCCCGGCGATCATCGCCATCGCGATCGTGTACGTCGTGATCCTGCTCGGATTCGGACTGTTCTTCCGTCACCGCCTGGTGCTCTCCCCCGAAGAGGAGTACGCGCTCTCCGGCGGCTCCCACGGAGACCCGCAGGCCGAAGGATATGACGCCATGGAGGGTGAGGTCTTCGACGACAGCGGCAGGTGAGCCGCCACGCAGCGCCTCGACGACTCCGTCGGGGCGCTGCGTCGTGCTCGGCCCGGAACGCCTACTTGCGGTCGAAGTCGAAGGCCTTGAGCAGCTCGACGACGGCCTTGTCCCGCTCCTCGCCACCCTCTTCGAACATGTGCGTGACGTGCGTCTGCAGGTGGTTCTCCAGCAGCAGCCGGTTCAGGGACTCGAGGGAACGCTGGATCGCGCGGGACTGCGTGATGATGTCCATGCAGTACTCCTCGTTCTCGATCATCCGCGCGACGCCGCGCATCTGACCTTCGAGGATGCTGGTGCGGTGCAGAGCACGCTTCTTGATGTCTTCGATCACGTCTCGAGGGTACTCGTCCCGTGACCCATCAGGCTGTCTGAGCGCCGAGACACCCCACGTCGGGCGGTCGGCGACGCCAGGGCACCAGCGTGAAAGGATGACGTCATGCCGCGAACACCGATGACGCAGCTCTCGCCCGCCGACCAGGAGCGTCTCCGCGCGCTCCGACGTATGAAGGCCGTCGCCCTCGGAGCTCTGGTGTTCATGGCCGTCGTGTTCGTGTTCGCCTTCGCTTTCCAGCAGCGGTTCGACTGGCTCGCCTATGTCCGTGCTGCCGCCGAGGGGGGCATGGTGGGCGCGCTCGCGGACTGGTTCGCGGTGACCGCGCTCTTCCGCCGCCCGCTCGGACTGCCCATCCCGCACACGGCGATCATCCCGAACCGCAAGGACGAGATCGGCCGCACCCTCGGGGAGTTCGTCGAGACCAACTTCCTCGCGGCCGAGGTCGTGCGCACCAAGCTGTCGAGCACGCAGATCGCGCTGCGCGCCGGCGAGTGGCTGCGCGAGGCTCCGCACGCCGAGCGGGTCGGCGCCGAGGGCGCGACGATCGCCACCGCGGTGCTCAATGCGCTCAGCGACGACGACGTGCGAGACCTCATCACCGATCTCGCCCGCGAGCACCTGGTGGATCCCGAGTGGGGCCCGCCCGCCGGCGCCTGGCTCGAGAAGATCGTCGAGGCGGATGCCCATCACGGCGCCGTCGATCTCGCCGCCGACAGCATCGCGCGATGGCTCGACGCGAACGCCGAGTCGTTCACCGGACTCGTCTCGCGGCGACTGCCCGGCTGGGTGCCGAAGCTCGCTCATCGCTTCGTCGACGACACGGTCTACCACGAGGCCGTCAAGTTCGTGCATGCCGTGCAGGCAGATCCCCGTCACCCGGCTCGCCTCGCGGTCGACGGCTACCTGGCGCGTCTGGCGGACAGCCTGCAGAACGACCCGGCGACGCGCGCGAAGCTCGAGAACGCCAAGGCCTCGCTCTTCGACAGCCCCCGAGTCGGTGCCCTGGCCGCCGAGGCCTGGAACACCGCGAAGAACGGACTGCTCACCGCCCTCGCCGATCCGGAGAGCGGTCTTCGGCGACGCGCCGTCCAGGCGCTGCAGGAGGTCGGTGAGCGCCTGACGACCGATGCCGCGCTGCAGCATCGGGTCGACACCTGGGTGTCCGACGCGGCAGTCTTCCTCGTCGACCGCTACCGGCACGACATCGCCTCGATCATCACCGACACCGTCGAACGCTGGGACCCGGCCGAGACGACGGAGAAGATCGAGCTCATGGTCGGCCGCGACCTGCAGTACATCCGCCTGAACGGCACATTCGTCGGGGCGCTCGCCGGTCTCGCCATCTTCTCCATCGCCCACGCCCTGATCCCCGGAGTCTGACATGGCACCCACTTCTCGACAGCTGAGCCAAGACCCGCTCTGGCCACGCGCCGGCGCCTGGCCGGCCTTCGACGGCTCGGCCGACGCCGTGCTGCTGGGCGTGCCGACCTGGCGTACCTCGCTGTCGCCGACGGGAGCACACGCGACCCCCGCGGCCATCCGCGAAGCCCTGCCCCGCTATGGGACGACGCTGATGGGGCCACCCGCCGTCGACCTCGACGAGGTGCTGCGCATCGCGGACGCAGGAGACGTGACCGACCCCGACGGCTCCGCGGGCGAGGCGAGAGTCATCTCCCGTGTGCGCGAACTCGCCGATGCGGCGAAGCTCGTGATCGCGCTAGGTGGCGACAACTCACTCACATACCCCGTGGCGTTGGGTGCGGAGGCGACCGGACTGATCACCTTCGACGCGCACTTCGACCTGCGAGACGGAGTCTCCAACGGCACGCCCGTGCGACGCCTCGTCGAAGACGTCCCGGCGGCATCGCCGCTGAGCACGTCCCGGATCGATCCGACACGGATCGTGCAGATCGGTATCGCCGACTTCGCGAACTCCGCCGCCTACGCGCGGCGCGCGGCTGAATGGGGCATCCGCGTCATCACCCTCGACGAGCTGCGCCGCCGCGGTATCGACGACGTGGTCGCGGAGGCGGTGGAGGTCGCGGGCGCAGGAGCCGATCCACGCATCCACCTCGACATCGATGTGGATGTGTGCGACCGGTCCGTGGCTCCCGGCTGCCCCGCAAGTGTCCCCGGCGGCCTGCAGGCGTGGGAGCTGCGCGCGCTCACGCGCACCGTGGCCGCGGATGCCCGTGTCGTCAGTGCCGATCTGGCCGAAGTCGACGCGACGGCCGACGCCGACGATGCACGTACAGTGCGGCTGGCGGCGCTGTGCGTATTGGAACTGCTCGCAGGACTCGCCTCACGCGGTTGAGGATCGTGGTGCCGGGACGCACGCCACCGGCAAGAACACGCTGATCTCGGACTTCCACGTGATCCACCCCGAGTTCCGCCTCCTTGCCGATCCCATCGAAGACCTCGACATCGACGAGCCGACGGGTGAGCGCAGATTCACCCGGCAGCTGCGCGTCACCGCCGCACGGCTCAAGGAGTCGGCCGCATGGCCCTCTGTCATCAGCGAACGCGGACCCCTCGACTTCCTCGCCTACCTGACGGCCTTGGGGAGGCTCGGCCGCAGCGACGGCGTGCTCCTCGCGCGTGCAACCGAGCTCGTGGAGCCGTCGATGTCCGAGATCGACCTCGTCGCCATCGTGCCCCTGGACGAACGCCGATCCATTCATGTGAACGGTAAGGAAGATCCGGCTCTGCGCCTCGCGATGGACGAAGCGCTGCGCGATCTCATCGTGACCTCGAGCGGGGCGGTGGCGCCCCACACGCGGTCACGATCGTCGGGAGTCCCGAGGCGCGACGCCGCCTGCTGGTCGAGGCGAGCCAGCGCTGAGCACCGGTCACCACACCGAGAAACCGCGACTGCGCCGTTGCGTGATTGTCCTTCTGATCTGGAAATCTACGCTCGCTAAGTGGATGTCTCTCATTGCGAGACAGGAGCTGTAAATAGTTGCGCTACTTGTAAAGCATACCGATACACTCGCGTTCAGCGACTCCATATGGAGCCGCTTCCTCGTTTACAAGGAGATTGCATGAACAAGTTCTTCAAGGCCTCTCTGGGAGTGGTCACTGGCGCCGCCCTGGTGCTCGGCGCCACGAACATGGCGTCCGCCGCGCCGCTGCCCCCGGAGAAGCCAGCAGCCGCCACGACGGCGGGTGAACAATACACAGACGCAGACGTCGTCGAGTTCCTCGTCTTCGGCAGTGGCGACATCGCCGAAAACAATCCGGAGCAGGTGGAGAAGCTCGGCTTGAAATCGGAGACGGTGGCTGCGGACGCGGTCGAAAGCGCTACGGAGCAGATCGTCGCCGCCGATCCCGACTTCCACACGCACGTCACCGAGGCCGTCCTTTCCGGCAACCCGTACCAGGTGCGCGAGGGACTCGCATCACTGAGCGACACGCTCGAAGACGTTGCTCAGGACCAGATCCCGGGCGACGTATCCACCAACTGCGTCGTCTGGGGCGTCATCAACGTCCTCGTCGCCATCGAGCTCGTCGTCGCCGGCGCATTGGTCATCGTTGTCGCGTATCGCGGAGATGACACCGCGTCACGGTTCACTCAGGACGAGGTTGCGGCGTCGCTGACGGCGCTGAACTGACAAAGCCATGACGCCTGCTCTCTCACGAGAGCCCGCGGCTACTCAGGCTCGCCGTTACTTCTGGGTGACGGCGAGCCTGGTCGCCCTGGCTCTCATAACCACTGTCGCCGCAGCCTTCCCCGCGAACGTGCTCAAGCCCAGCAACTCCGAAGCGCTGACGGTTGTGAGCAAACTCGCGCCCCAGGGGTGGGCATTCTTCACGAAAGACCCCCAGGACATTGAGCTTGTCGCGTATCAACGAACCACGGGCGGACTCCGCTCCCTGCAGATGACGCCGCAGTCTCGAGTCGAGAACGCTTGGGGTCTCACTCGTACGCAGCGCGCGCAGGGACCGGAGATTGCTGCGCTCAGCAACGAGCTGACCTGGGTGGAATGCGTCCCAGGGGAAGTGGCGGAGGCGTGCGTCGACGCGACTGCCTCGTTCGAAACGGTCACGACGCCCGTCCCGCACCCATCGCTGTGCGGACGTGTCATCGTCGTGCAGGAAAAGCCGGTCGCGTGGAGCTTCCGCGAGTTCGTGGACGGCACCCACACGGCGGAACGAATCGCCTACGCGTTCGTGGACTGCGAAGGAAAGACTGAGTGAACCCGTTCAATCCGAAGTTCTACACGCCCTTCTCTGCCAGCACCTACGCCTACGGCCGGGCGGCCCTCGCCCTCGCCCAGCTGACCGTTCTTCTGTTCACCCCTGAATGGGCCCTCACCGTCCCCGTCGGCGGGACTGGTGGAACGACATGTGCGGGCCTCGAAAACTTGTCGGCCTACTGTGTCGGCGGTGATGAATCGGGTTTCTGGGTCGGCCGCGCGATCTCCGTCGTGGTCCTGCTGGCCGTGATCTCCGGTTGGCGTCCGAGGTGGACCTCCATGCCACATGCGTGGGTGACGGTATCGTTCCTCCACGCCATATCGCTCCCCGACGGCGGCGAGGCAGTCCTCGCTACCATGGCCATGCTGCTAATCCCTCTGTGCCTCGCGGACAGTCGGAGGTGGGCATGGCCGTCCGCGTCGCCCAACGACGGCGTGCGTGATTGGGGGCGCCACGATGGCGTCGCCGCCGCCGTGCAGTGGGCCCTTCGTGCTCAGGTCGCAGGCATCTACTTCCACAGTGCCCTCGCAAAGCTCGCGGTCCCCGATTGGGTGAACGGTAGTGCCATGTACTACGTAACCCGGGAACACTTCTTCGGCGCGACAGGGTTCGTCGGAGACATCATGCGAGCGGTCACCGACACCGCGCTGGGAACCGCGGTCCTCACATGGGGCACCGTTCTCGTCGAAGCTCTCATCGCTGTGTGTATTCTCGGAACAGTCCGCTTGCGCCAGATCGCCGTCATCCTCGCGGTCGCGCTGCACGTCGGGATCATTATCGTGCTCGGTCTGTGGAGTTTTGGCATCGTCATGTGCGGCGCCGTTTTCGTCGCGGCGTCGCTTCCCGCGTCAGCGTTCCGCCTGCCGCGGCGTCGCGTGAGACCTCAGGCGGCCTCCGCACTCGCATCAGCACCCGGGTCCGAGCTCCTGAACAGTGCACCCGCTCCCGAGTAGATGGCGAGTCCGGCGACCAACGCGCCCCCGACAGCGAGGAGAACTGAGAAATCCGGAATCCTTTGGAGGCCGGCGAACACGATGAACGCGACGCCCGCAGCGCAGTCAATGCGAAGCGGGCGTTGCGCTCTTCCGGCACCTGCGTTCACGACGGAGAGGATGATGCGCCCGAGCACGAAAACGATCACCGAAACGACAAAGGCATAGGTCACCGGCGGTGCGAGCCAAGGATCAGTCTCCTCGGGGTTCCAGTGAACCTGGACCCCGTTGGACGGAGCGGCTACGAACGAGAGCACCCCCGTCACAACGGCGGCCCCGATCTCCAACCTCAGCGACGTGACAGCTCTCACTCCGATACCGGGACGAAGAACAGGCCGGCGAGCTTGCCGTCAGCGCTCCACGAACTCCGGAACGTCACGGCCCCGGCCTCGAATTCCAGTCGAGTCTCGGCGACGACGTATTCTCCCGCCACGACAGCAGTCTCAGCGCTGAAATTCTCCCACTGACCGAACGAGGTCGTGAGGTCACCCCACGCCTTGGTCAGCTTCTCCTCCGTGAGCAACGCTGCGGCTTCGATTCCGAAGTACGCGTCTATGGCAGCTTGCGCACGAGACCCTGAGATCGCGCGGACCACATCCTTGGCCCGCTCCGGAGCCTCGACCAACAGCGTTCTCTGCATCACTTCACCTCTCGCATCGACTTCTTTGCCCTTCGCTCCGAACCGCTGGAACGCCGCTTGCCGCGTGACACCCAACGCCTGACCGATAGATGCCCACGTCACGCCCGCGGCGCGCGCCTCAGCCACTTCGGCATGCAGCGTCGATTCCGACAGCGATCGCAGCGCTTCCAGCGCCGCGATCCGGCCCACGCTCGCATCCTTCGCGCCGGTGACGGCATCGAGGGCCAGTCGCAGCAGGTCATCGTTGGGCATGTGTAAAGGATACCTTTACACATGCCCAACGGTCAAACTTCCACCAAATATCCGCGAGCGGCATCGAGTGCTCCGCGACGCGCCTCGAGAGCATCGCCACGAGCGCGGTCCAGATCTCTCACGCGCCTGACGAAACAAAGACGGCCGACCAGAACGATTTCTCGTTTCTGATCGGCCGTCTTCTCGGTGGACCTAAGGGGATTCGAACCCCTGACCTCCTCGATGCGAACGAGGCGCGCTACCAACTGCGCCATAGGCCCTTGAACGACATCTACGCTATCACGGCCGAACAGCTGTTCGCGTCGCCGACGGTCATCCTGCGGCGCGACGCGAGAGCATCTCGCGCACGTGCGCCTCGATCTCGGCGTCGTCGACGAATCCCATCCGCGCGTACGGCGAGGATGCGGCCGGAAGCGCGACGGGCGCCTCGGGAGCCATCTGCTCGGCACGCTCGCGCAGGGCTGCGACCCGTGCGGCCTTGCGACGCTGCTCCTGCGCCTCCAGCTGGGCCTGGGCGGCCTGCGCACGGGACCCAGCCACCGACACCAGCGGCTCCGGCAGCGGCCGCGGCGTCCATGTCGCCCGTCCCTGGTCGTGCAGCTCGGGAGCGACTCGCGGAGCAGCGGGAGCAGCCACCGCGTGCGTCGCACGGGCGACTCGACCGGCGACCGCGGCCATCCGCTGCAGGGCGACGGCGGCGAGCAGAATCGCGGCGCCCCCCATCCAGAGCATCACCGAACTTCCTGTGGCGAGAAGCTGCCACACACCGAGGCCGGCGACGACGAGCCCGAGCACGAGCGTGCTCGTCGCTGTCACGCGCACGCGTCGACGTGAACGCGCACGGCGGATCACCGGATCAGCCCTGGTCGCCGCGAGTTCTTCCCGAAGCGTCTCGAGTTCGGCGGCCTCACGTTCGGACTGCACCCGCTTGGCCAGCTTCTGCTGCGCAAGGGCGGTGCGGGCGTTCAACTCGAAGCGCACTTCACCCGGTGTCTCGCTCGTCTCTGCGAGGACGCGCAGAGCCTGGTTCAGTCGCACGGCGTTGCGTTCAGAAGCGTTGTACTGGAAGCGGCCCCGCCAGGACGGCAGCAGGTAGAGCATCCAGAGGAGCACGGCGACGAGCACGATCACTCCCCCACTCAGCACCGGCCCGTCCATATCGACAACGCTAAGGGCTGAGAGCTGGCTGCGCCGTACAGACGGGCGCGTGTCGCGGCGAGTCCGTCCGGATCAGCGCCCGAAGACGAGGTTTCAGTGGGTGATGCGGTCGGACGGCGGCACGGTCGCGGCGTCCGGCGGCACCTGCCCGCTGAGCCAGCGTGCGAGCACTCCCTGGGGAACGTCGTCCCTGGTGAGGGCGAACGCATAATGATCGCGCCAGTCCCCATCGATGTGGATGTAGCGACGACGCAACCCCTCGTAGCGGAAGCCCAGTTTCTGCACGATGCGCAGGCTCGCGGCGTTCTCGGGGCGGATGCAGATCTCCATCCGATGGAGTCCGTACTCGGTGAAGCACGCGTCGGTGGCCAGTGCGACCGCCGTCGGTGTGATCCCCCGCCCGGCGAATCGTTCGCTCACCCAGTACCCGATGGTGGCAGAGCAGAGCGACCCCCGCGACACACCCCACACGTTGAGCTGCCCCGCGACCTCGCCGTCGTACTCCATGACGAACGGATAGCCCGAGCCATCGCGATACTGCTGGAGCAGCCGTCGGATGCTGAGCCTCATGTCGAACGACACGGAGCCGTAGGGAACCGTCGCCTCCCAAGGCTGCAGCCACGACCTGTTGGCGAGCAGCTCGTGCTGCAACGGTCGCGCATCCTTCGTGCGGACGAGCCGCAGTTCAATGGGTCCGTGTCGCATCCCCGCCGCCAGATCCATACCGCACCGACGCCCGCAGAGTCGCCTAGAGGCGTTCCGCGAAATCCTTGAGCCAGGGGCGCAGCTCGGGGCCGAGGTCGTCCCGGTCCGCTGCCAGCTGCACGATCGCCTTGATGTAGTCGACTCGATCGCCCGTGTCATAGCGACGTCCGCCGAAGATCACTCCGACGACACCGGGGCCGTCAGGATCGGTCGCGAGTTCCTGCAGCGCATCAGTGAGCTGGATCTCGCCGCCCTTGCCGGGTTCGGTGTGCTCGAGCACCCCGAACACAGAGGCCGGGAGCACGTATCGACCGATGATGGCGAGGTTGGAGGGGGCGTCCTCCTGCGCGGGCTTCTCGACCAACCCGGTCACCCGGACGGCGTCGGATCCCTCGAGCGGCTCGACTGCCGCCGCACCATACAAGTGGATGCTCGCCGGGTCGACCTCCATCAACGCGATGACAGCAGCGCCGGTGCGCTCGTGCTCGGCGATCATCTCGGTGAGAAGCGGGTCGCGCTCATCGATGAGGTCATCACCGAGGAGCACCGCGAAGGAGTTGTCGCCGACGTGGGTGCGTGCACGCAGGACGGCGTGCCCGAGCCCCTTCGGCTCGCCCTGGCGAACGAAGTGGATATCGGCGAGATCGCTGGACTTCATCACGCGTTCGAGGCGACCGGTGTCGCCCTTCTCCATGAGCCGCACCTCGAGCTCCGGCACGGAGTCGAAGTGGTTGGAGATGGCGTTCTTGTTGCGGCCGATGATGACGAGGATGTCATCGATGCCGGCGTTCGCGGCCTCCTCGACGACGTACTGGATCGCCGGCTTGTCGACTACGGGCAGCATCTCTTTCGGCATCGCCTTCGTCGCCGGCAGGAATCGCGTCCCCAGGCCTGCGGCAGGAATGACGGCTTTGATCGTGTGGTGAGCCATCCTCTCAGCCTAGCGGTGAGCATCGACGTAGACTCGGAGCCATGTCGAACGACGTCGAACACGCGAAGCGCGCACTCCGCGCCGAACTCCGCGAACGACGCCAGCTCCTCTCGGACACGCAGCGCGAGACTGCAGCCACTGCGATCGGCGCGCGCCTCGACGCCCTGGTCGACGAACTCGGCGCACGCTCCGTGTCGTGTTTCCTCTCCACCACCACGGAGCCTGGCACACGCGACTTCGTGACGAGGGCTGTGCGCCGCGGCATCCGTGTCCTCCTTCCGGTCACTCGCGCCGACGGCCTGTTGGACTGGGCCGTCGCGACAGATGACGACGAGGTCGCCGAAGGACTGTTCGGCCTTCCGGAGCCGACGGGTGAGGTTCTCGGCCCGATCGCTGTCAACGACGTCGACCTGATGATCATCCCGGCTGCCGCTGTCGATCGCAGCGGGATGCGCATGGGCTGGGGGCGCGGCTACTTCGACAAGACGATCGGCTCGATGGAGAAATGCCCGCCTGTCTACGCCGTCATCTATGATTCCGAAATACTCGATGAACTTCCGCGAGAGGTGCACGACCAGCCGGTGAACGGCGTCGTCACCCCGTCGCAGACCCTCACCCTGTCGCCGCAGCGACGCTGACCGCAAGGACCCCCATGCCCACCTACGCCTATGCCTGCACGTCGTGCGGACACAAGTTCGACGCCGTGCAGAGCTTCGCCGACGACGCTCTCTCGGTGTGCCCCGAGTGCGGTGGCACCCTGCGCAAGCAGTACGGCTCGATCGGCGTCACCTTCAACGGTTCCGGCTTCTATCGCACGGACTCGCGCGCCAAATCCGGAGGATCGAAGGATGCTTCGGCATCATCGAAGACGGAATCGACGACAAGCGCCAAACCGGCGGCTGCGTCGACTCCGGCCTCTTCTTGAGGCCGAACACACAACTTGGGGGTTCCCGTGATCCAGGGATTCAAGGAATTCATCCTTAAAGGCAATGTCATCGACCTGGCAGTCGCTGTCGTCATCGGCGGCGCATTCACCGCGATCGTGAACGCGGTCGTCGCCAGCATCATCAATCCATTGGTGGCGCTCTTCTTCGAGGCAGACAAGGCTGGCAAATTCGGCCCGACCATCACCGGGATCTACGGCCAGGAAGTCACCTTCCCGCTCGGCGACCTGATCACCGCGATCATCAGCTTCCTCGCCGTCGCCGTCGTCGTGTACTTCGCATTCGTCATGCCGATGAACCACTACAAGGCACGTCGCGCCGCGAAGAACCCGGTCGCCGAAGAGGCTGCGGCCGCCACCGAGTCCGAGCTCCTCGCGGAGATCCGCGACCTGCTGAAGGCGCAGCGCGGGGCCTGATCGTTTTCCACTCGCACCACGAGACGCACGGCTTCCTCCTCGGAGGGCCGTGCGTTTCTCGTTGACCGGGATCAGTGCCGGGCGGTGATCAGTAGTGCGGCGGCACGTCCTGGATGAGCTGGGCGTCGTTCGGTCCCCTGGCGCCCTTCGGGCGGGCGGGCGGCGGCGACGCATCAGCCGGACCGGATTCCGGCTCCGGGTCGCTCCCCGGAGCGGGCGTCAGGCGCGCCCGCCGAGAGCCGGCGACCCGCACCACTCGTTGACGCGGCACCGAGGAGTCGGACTCGTCAGTCATTCTGGGTGTCGGCGATGTCGATCGGCTGGGTGTCGTTCTCAGCACGAGGGGCTGAATCGGAGATGCCGAGCACAGCAGCGATGCGCGTCGCTGCCGTCACCGGGTCGCTGTAGAGATCGAACGCGTGCACGCGCACGTAGTGCCAGCCGAGGCGACGGAGCACGTGCGGCCGCAGGCGCAGCGTCTCTCGCAACGACTCACCCCGCGAGGACTCAGGGTCGGACTCGATAACGACCGCTTTCCCACCGTGTTGCGCGACCAGCGGCAGCAGCCCGCGATAGTCGACATCGACGGATGCTCCAAGGCGGCGCAGTTCGCGCGCCAGAGCGAGAGTCAGGGGGTCGGCAAGATCCTCGAGGCGTGCGTCCCTGCTACGCGTGGCGAGGCCGCCGAGGATCGACATCATCGTGGCGGCGCCGTGCTCGAGACGCCCTTCATCGAACGACGACGGGCGGATCGACGAGACGATGACCATCGACCGACGGGCCCTCGTCATGCCCACTGTGAGCAGTCGCTCTCCGTCCGGGGTGGAGAGGTCGCCGAAGTCGCTCAAGACACGGCCGTGCTTGGTGAGGCCGAAGCCGAGCGAGAAGATGACACGGTCACGACTCTCGGCGACCGACTCCTCGAGTGTCAGCACCGCGAAAGGCTCGACCGTATCGCGGCCGACGAAGTCCGCCACGTCGGAGCGTCCGGCGAACGCCGAGGTGACGGCGGCGCGCACGCGTTCGGCATGCCGGGCGCTCGCGGTCACGACCATGAGCGACTCCGCCGGGCGGTGCACCGCATGCTCGACCACAAGGGTCACGACCCTTGCGACCTCGGCATCCGGGCTCTCGACTGCGCCCGAGATCGGGTCGGGTGCGCCGGTTCCACCCTCGACGTAGTCGACGGTGAGGCTGCCACGACCGAGGTACGAGCCCGCCCAGGGAAGCGAGACGATCTCGCCGCCGTAGAACGCGTCGTTGATGAGCTCGGCCAGGTCTTCTCCACCCGCGCGGTAGCTGCGCGTGAGGGTCATCACCGGCAGGAGTTCGGACAGCCGCTCGAAGGCCGAGACGTCGTCGAACGGTACCTCGGCCTCCCACGACTCCGCAGGGTCCACCGCGATGCGGAAAGGAGTCGGGCGCTGGGTCACGGGGTCGCCGAAAGCCACGATCTGGCGTGCCCGCCGGATCGCAGGCGCAGCCTCCGCGAGGTTGATCGCCGCGGCGTCGACCAGGAGTACGGTGTCGAATTCCACGGAGTCGGGGATCTCCGGCACCAGGTACGGCGAGGAGATCCAGACGGGCGCGAGCACGTCGACGAGCGTGGGAGCGGAGCTGACGACCTGCGCCGTCGTGGTGGTGGGCTGGGTCAGCGCGCGGCGGAGGTGCTGCGACTGCTGAGGCTCGTCCACGATCGCGATCCGCCACTGGTTGGCCAGTTGCCACGCGAGCAGCGGGCCGGCCATCGCGGCATGCGCCTCATCGACCAGCCGGAAGTCCCGCTCGAGGCGGTCGACGACGGCGGTGTTCGCGCCCAGAAGAGCGCGGTTGTCCTGCAGCGCGCGTTCGAGGAGCGACTGCCACCAGGCGAACTCGAGCTCCTCGCCAACCTGCGACTCCGAGACATGGCGCACCGAAAGCTCGGTGAGAAGAGGCTCCAGTCCGAGGAGTGCGAGCCGGTCGCGCAGCTGCGCGCGTTCGACGAGGTTCTCGAAGACGTCCGACTTGGCGGCGAGACCTGCGAGTGTGCGCACGAGTCGCGCCACCGGCAGAGAGGCCAGCGGTTCACGGCGTCCGAGAGCCACATCGAGTTCGGCGAGCTCAGCCTCGACCCGCTGCCAGGCCACGTAGACATCCGCCAGACCAAGCGGAATCTCGGGTGCGACGCCGGCCTCGACGCAGCGCTGCCACTGTGTGCGCTGAGTCTGGATCCGCAGCAGCGCCTCGTGCATCTCGGTGACGTGCACGCCGGGGCGGACGTACTCCTTCGCGAGACGCCGCAGGCGCCGCCTGTTCGCTCCCGAAAGACCCGGCGCATCTCGGCGCGAACCGTGCGCTTGGATGAGCTCGCCGAGCGGACGCTCGAAGACCGTGGGACTGAACCGATCGAGCGAGTCGCGGATCCCCTGTAGCAGCCGCAGGTACTCACCGAGCTCGTCGATGGTCGCGAACGGCCGCATGTGGGTCTGCGCGATGAGCTCGTAGCCGCGTTCCAGGAGGGCGGGCACGCTGTTCGAATGCAGTCGACCGGCCAGTTCATGGGCCGCGCGTGCCGCCTCGGTGCTGGAGAAGGTCACCCCGTACCAGGGCGAGTCATCGGGACCGAAGCGGAACTCACCGAGACGGGCCGCCTGCGCGAGCGCTTCCGCGGCCTCAGTACGGTCGACAGCGAGGCGGCGGAGCGCATCGACGCCGAGTCGTGCCGTCGTAGACGGGGGAACCGGGAGGGAGGCGAGCCTGGTGAGCTGTCGCGTCGCTTCGAGAACCGAGGCATCCATACCGGCGACGGGGGCCGTGAGAGCCTGTCGGTAGTCTCGGAGCACCGTTCGCAGTCGCACGAGAGCGTCGTCGACCTCGCCGACCTTGGGAGCGGTGGCCTTCTCGTTGCGACCGATCGCCCTGACCAGATCCCGGCGCACGGTCGCGGGAGAGATCGCGAGGCTGTCGAGCCCGATCCCGGCAAGACGATGGCGCACCCCGTCCAACGTGGAACGACGTGCCGAAACCACCAGGACGCGCTTGCCCCCGCGCACCAGCTCGCCGAGCGCATTGATGACGGTCTGTGTTCCACCGGTACCGGGAAGAGTCGCGACGGTCAGTGAATGGCCGGCGGAGATGCGGGCCAGCACGGCCTCCTGCTCGGCATCCGCATCGAGAAGGAGATTGTCGGAGGCCGGGGCTCGATCGTCGGGACCGGTGTGATGCGGCGTGGCACGCGGCGCGGTCACCCGCTCGCGGTCGCCCACATGACCGCCGAGCGCGTTCAGGACCGGGTGATCGAGGCTCCCGCCATCGCGCGACATGACGCCCGACACATCGGCGAAGGTCGACACGACCAGGCGCGGCTCCACCGAGAACGTGTCGATCGAGCGCGTCATCCCGCGCAGGCTGTCGATCACGGGTTGCGGCTTGAAGATGCCGCCGTCGTAGGCGAGGGCCGCAAGGGCTGCCGCATCGATCGTGAGCCCGAAGTGGTCGCGCGCGATCCGCACGAGTTCAGGGTTGACCTCGAAGGTGCCCTGGAGCTTGAGCTCGAAATCAGAGTGATGGCGTCGGATCGCGAGCGGGCGCAGCAGCACCGGCGCGGAGAACCCCGCTCCCCCGATGCGCCATCGCGCGACGCCGACGGCGAGATGCACTGCCTCGATGCCACGGACGGTGCGCAGTTCGGTGTTCTTCGCGGTGATCCGCTCCGCTGCGAGTCGCGCCGTACGCAGCCCCACTTCGTCGCGGTAGAGGTTCGACAGAAGCGTCGACTTCCCTGTGATGAACTGCGGGAGGCTGCCGGGGTGCGCCTTGGAGATGTCGATTCCCGACTCCGGGCTGTCGCGGAAGCTGACCAGCGGAGAGGGGCCACCGAGGTCCGCTGCCTCTGCCCTCAGCCGCGTACGTTCCGCTTCGGCGGCGTGCGCTATATCGATGCCGGTCGTGGTCCCGTGCAGATCGCTGATCGACACAGCAGCATCCACCGCTGTGTCATCCGCAGACTTGTCTTCACGTCGCCACACATAGACACCCTAGGCGCGCGACAGGGCGAGACGGAGTATCCCGGGCGGGTTTCCGCCGAATTTCCGCCCTCCGAGGGGTGATCTGCACTCTTCCTGCCCTGCGCCCCGCCCACTCGCGTTCTCCACCCGCCGCGGTCAGCACGAGCTCTGACGTCGACCAGTACGGGTCAGGATGGTGGCATGACCTTCCGCTACGACTTCGCTCCGACCCCGTTCGGCGATGCACTCGCGGTGTTCTCCGACGAGGGCATCGTGCGCTTCGACCTGTCCGAATCCGAAGACCCTCGCGTGCCATGGCTGCTCGAAGGTGTGTCGCGGCAGCTCCGGGCGGTACCGGAGCCCGATCCCGGAGCCGCAGACGAACTGGCCCACCTTCTCGCCGAATACTTCGACGGCGGGCAGGTGCATTTCGAGGAACATCTGCGACTCGACTGGCAGCTCGTCGACGGATTCGCCCTGAACGCGCTTCAGACGATCTGCGGCATCGAATGGGGAGAGACGATGAGCTACGGGGAGGTCGCGATCCTCGCCGGCCACCCCGGCGCGGCGCGCGCCGTCGGAACCGCATGCCGCATCACCCCGTTCTCGATCATCGTCCCGGTACATCGTGTCGTGCGATCGGACGGCAGCGCAGGGCAATACGGCGCACACCCCGAGCGCAAGCAGTTCCTCCTCGACCTCGAGGCGGGCTGAGCGGCCCGACGGCGTGGGCCCGGCGAGTAGGCCGCCGGGTCCACGCACGGCGGGACCGCGCGAGTGATATCGTCGACGCTACGAAACGGGGAACTGCGTCGTCGCCCCGGAAGTAGGTAGTCGTGAGCTCACCCGTCACCCGCGAATCCGAGGCGGACCTCGTCGCCAATGCCGTGCGCGAGCTCGCCAGGCGTACACGTTTCCCCGTCGCCTTCGGCGGTCTCATCGAAGAAGGGGTCGTGAGCGTCACCAGCATCGTCGGCGCACGAACCCGATCGTTGGACGGGCTGCGTGTACGGCCGGAACGCGGACTCGGCGGACGGGCGATGATGGAGCTCCGGCCCCGGATGACGAGCGACTACGGCTCATCCCAGCAGATCACGCACGACTATGACGTGTTCGTCCTCGGCGAAGGGTTGCGCACACTTCTCGCACTTCCGATCATCGTCCAGGGGCGCTCCCGTGGAGTCCTCTACGCAGGCGGGTGGGAAGAAGAGCAGGTCGGCGGCGTGACCACAGCGCCTGCCATGCAGGTGGCGCAGTCGGTCGCCGACGAACTTCGCATCCGCGACGAAGTGCAGCGACGCCTGCATGCCACCCCGCCCGGCGGTGACGTCGTCGCACCCGCGCAGCGCGAAGAGCTGCGGGAGAGCTTCGCAGAGCTGCGCAGCATCGCGGCCTCCGTGGATGACGTCGATATCCGCGCTCGGATCGCCCAGGTCGAAAGACGGCTCATGGTGCTCGCCGGCGAGGCGACCCCGCCCACGACGGGCCCGGTTCCGACCATCCGCCTCTCCCCTCGCGAGACCGACGTGCTCGCCTGCGCTGCGCTGGGCTCGACCAACGCGCAGATCGCGACACAGCTCGGCCTGCGCGAAGGCACGGTCAAGGCATATCTGGGCACGGCCATGTCGAAATTGGATGCCTCCACCCGCCACGCCGCCGTCGCCAGGGCACGTCGCGCGGGGGTTCTCCCCTGAATCCTCTGGATTGAATTGTTACATCGCGTCATTCTCGCCTTGTCGCATTTCACATCGGGGAGTAAAGTCGCATCCATGGCGAGACGAATTGTGCATCAGCTGGTCGACGACATCGACGGCAGCATCCTGGAAATCGGCGAGGGCGAGACAGTGCATTTCTCGCTCAATGGCGCCGCCTATGAGATCGATCTGAATTCGGCGCACGCCGACGAATTGCGCAAGGCGCTCGAGCCCTATATCTCCGGGGGGCGACGGGCTGGCTCCTCCAGCACGTCGCGCACATCGGCGCCGCGCAAGCGTCAAGCACGAAACCCCGAAGTCGCTGCCATCCGCGCGTGGGCCAACGAGAACGGTCACACCCTCTCCGAGCGTGGCCGCATTCCTGCGTCAATCCTGGAGGCATACAGCGCAGCACATTGATCTCAACCTGAGCCTGCTCCGGTTGAAGACTATTCCGTGCTCTCCTGCAGCCACGGTTCGTCGCGCAGGGTGATCTCCTCCGTCATATCCGTGAGGAATCGGATAACGACATCCCGTTCGGTTGGCGTAAGCCGCGCGGCGGCATAGAAGCGTTTGGCCTGCTGACGACCGACGGTCTCCATAGCCGCGTGCCGGGTTTCCGAACTGATGCTTATCTGCAGCGCCCGGCGATCGGTCGGATGCGGGGCCCTTTTGATGTGCCCGCCCTGCTCCAGCCTGTCGAGGAGCTTGGTGGTGGCGGCGGTCGAGACGCCGAGGTGGTGGGCGATCCCGCCAGGCGTCGCCACCAGGTCGCGGTTCGCGCACACGATCAGGTAGTGCAGCGCACGCATGTCGGTCTCGTTCAGGCGCATGTATCGCCGGGAAGCCTGTGAGAGAGTCTGCTCCGCCTCGCGAAGGCCCGCGAGCGACTCCATGAGCCGAGCGATCTGTCGCAGTTCCTCCGGCGGGACCCCGGTCCGATCGATCAGCGTGCTCCGAGGATCGCTGGCTTCGACATCGTAGATGGCTGCGTGGATAAGGCCGTCCGGAGCGTCAGCCGTCCGACTCGATCCCCCCTCCACGGCGGGGGGCGATTCCTTCGCGCCCGCTCGCGGGGTGGTGCCGGGCTCCGTGTCCATGCGATCATGTTACACACCAACAGTTTCATGCTAAGTTGACTACTCACCAAGTTAGCTAATTCTGAGAGGCTCGAGACAAGGGGATCCCATGGACGACGTGACCCTCCTCGCCGAAGACGGGACTGTCGTCGGCACACTGCCGAAGAGCGAAGTCCATACGAGCGAGACTCCCCTGCATCTGGCCTTCTCCTGCTATGTCCTCGATTCTCAGGGCCGGCTTCTTCTGACCCGTCGCGCACTGGCGAAGAAGACCTGGCCAGGCGTGTGGACGAACAGCTTCTGCGGGCACCCACGACCCGGTGAAGAGATGGCCGATGCCGTGCGTCGCCGTGGTCTGGATGAGCTCGGCATCCGACTCACCGACCTGCGCCTCGCTCTCCCCGTGTATCGCTATCGCGCCGTGGATACGAGCGGCATCGTCGAGAACGAAGTCTGCCCGGTGCATGTCGCGATCATCGACGGTCAGCCCACCGCCAACTCCGACGAGGTGTCCGAGTGGACGTGGGTCGACGTCGACGGGCTTATCGAGGCCGTCACGCACGCACCGTTCGCGTTCAGCCCCTGGCTCGTCGAGCAGCTTCCGCTGCTGCGACAGCTCGGCGAGGTCTGAGCGATGGAAGCCACGACGACCGAGGAAGCGCTCGGAACACGGATCGAAGAGGCACTTCGACGCCGCTTCTCGGAACGGAGCGTCGCTGCAGAGCGGTATGGGAGCGAGTTCGTAGAGCTCTGGCAGGCAGCCGCGGAGCATGCGCTCGGAGGCAAGCTCATCCGTCCACGGCTGCTCGTGGATCTCGTGAATGCGCTGGCGCCCGCGCCGCTCTCGGCAGACGAGACCCGCCGCGCGATCGATGTGGCCGCCCATGTCGAACTTCTCCATTTCGCGTTCCTGCTGCACGACGATGTCATCGACGGAGATCTGACGAGACGACGACGACCGAACCTGATCGGCGCACTCGTGGCAGGACGCCCCGCGGAGCCGAGCGAGCCCGCTCTGCACTGGGCTCGCTCGAGTGCGATCCTCCTCGGAGATCTGCTGCTGTCGTCGGCCGTGCTGGGATTCGCTCGCACCGATATCGCGGCCGAGGCGCGCGAGCGTCTGCTCGCCCTGCTGGAACAGACGATCTTCGAGACCGTGGCGGGTGAGCACGCCGACGTCGCGCTGAGTGATGGCATCATCGCCCCTGACCTGCGAACGATCCTGTCGACGAGCGCCTACAAGACGTCGACCTACTCCTTCGTCCTCCCTCTGCGTGCAGCAGCGGTGCTCACCGGTTCATCTTCCGCGGCTGAGGAACGGCTCGCCACGATCGGCCGACACCTCGGCCTGGCCTATCAGCTGCAGGATGACCTGTTCTCGGTGTTCGGCGACCCTGACGAGCACGGCAAGGACGCCTTCTCCGATCTCCGCGAGGGCAAGGAGACCGCGATCATCGCATATGCCCGCATGACGAGCCACTGGGACAGCATCGAACTGCACTTCGGCCGTTCCGATCTCGGCCCGACCGATGGTGCGCACGCCCGGGACCGACTGCGCGAGTGCGGCTCAGAGAGCTTCGTTCGCGGTCTCGTGCAGGAGCATCTCGATGCAGCGACCACCGCTGTCGAGGAGGCCGAGACCGAGGGCATGCTCCCGGGAGCGGCCGGGCACGCTCTCCATGCGCTCATCGCCCGCGTCGAAGGCCGCAGCCGATGAGCGCGGACTCGTCCGACCGCACCGACCACACGGCGCTCCGCCGCTTCAACCGGACAGCCGAAATCGCGACGACCGACGTCATCCGCACCTACTCGACATCATTCGGGCTCGCCACGCGCCTTCTCGGAAAGCGCCATCGACAGCACATCCGCAACATCTACGCGATGGTGCGAATCGCTGATGAGATCGTCGACGGCGTAGCCGCGGAGGCGGGCCTCGACGTCGCAGCCCAATCGGCAGCGCTCGACTCATACATCGCCGAGACGCATCGCTCGATGCGCAGCGGATACAGCAGCGACCTGATCCTGCACGCATTCGCCCGCACCGCGCGTCAATGCGGAATCGGCGAAGACCTCACCCGACCCTTCTTCGATTCGATGCGCGCTGACATCTCGGGCGATGCCGGCTTCGCCGCATACGACGCCGACGCACACGCCACCTACGTCTACGGCTCTGCCGAAGTCGTCGGGCTCATGTGCCTGCAGGTGTTCGTGCGCGGAACCGAACGCACGCCGGCCGACGTCGAGACGATGCGACGCGGTGCACGCCAGCTCGGAGCCGCCTTCCAGAACGTGAACTTCCTCCGCGATCTCGCCGATGACACCGACCGCCTGCACCGCGGCTATCTCGGCGGCTCCGACCGCCTGACGGATGCCGACCGCGATGCCTGGGTCGACACCATCTTCCAGCAGCTGGCCGAGGCCCGCACCGCTATCCCGCTGCTGCCGAAGGATTCACGTGCAGCTGTGCGCAGCGCACTGTCGCTGTTCGACGCGCTCACCCGTCGCGTGGCCAAGACTCCCGCCGACGTTCTCTACCACCGACGCGTGCGCGTCCCCGATCCGATCAAGGCCGCACTCGCCGCTCGGGCACTCGTCGTCACGGCGATGGAACGCGACCGATGAGCCGGGTTGTGGTCATCGGCGCCGGCGTCGCCGGTCTCGCGACCGCGGGTCTGCTCGCGCGGGACGGACACGAGGTCGTCGTCCTCGAGAAGAATGACCGCGTCGGCGGACGGGCGGGAACGATCGAACGCGACGGTTTCCGCTTCGACTCCGGCCCCTCCTGGTACCTGATGCCCGAGGTCTTCGACCACTTCTTCGCGATGATGGGCACCACGACCGAAGAGCAGATCGACCTCACGCGCCTCGACCCGGGGTACCGCGTGTTCAGCGCACCGAAGACGGCAGACGCCGCGGCCGATTCGGTGACCGTTCCCGCCGGCCGGGATCGGGTGACCCAGTTGTTCGAGTCCCTGGAGCCGGGTTCCACACGAACCCTCGACAAGTACCTCGACTCCGCCCACCACGCCGACGTGATGGCGCAGAAGTACTTCCTCTACAACCCGTTCACCCGGATGCGGTCGCTCCTCGCCCCGGAGGTTCTTCGGGCGTTGCCGCGTCTGGCCGCGCTGCTCGGCACGCGTCTTCAGTCCTTCGCCGCACGACGCTTCCGGCACCCGGTCGTGCGCCAGATCCTCGGCTATCCGGCGGTGTTCCTCGGCACCGATCCGCGAACCGCGCCGGCGATGTACCACCTGATGAGCGCACTCGATCTCGATCAGGGCGTCAGCTATCCGCAGGGCGGCTTCTGGCGCGTGGTCGAGCGGATCGAGGCGCTCGCCCTCGATGCGGGCGCTCGGATCGTGACCGGCGCCGACGTGACCGGGATCCGCACCCAGGACGCGGATGGCGACACGCGGGTCACGGGTGTGGGCTGGGTCGACGGCTCAGGCACCTCGCACGTCGAGAGCGCAGACATAGTGGTCTCGGCAGCAGACCTGCACCACACCGAGACGGCGCTTCTTCCTCGATCTCTGCAGACCTATCCGGAGTCCTGGTGGGCACGGCGCACCAGCGGCCCGGGCGGTGTGCTCCTGATGCTCGGGGTTCGTGGGGCGCTCCCCGAGCTCCCGCACCATTCCCTGTTCTTCACCGATGACTGGGACGCGAACTTCGATGCGATCTTCGGGCCGTCACCGTCTGTCCCGGCCCCGGCATCGACCTACGTGTGCAGGCCGAGCGCGACGGATTCCGATGTCGCGCCGGCCGACCACGAGAACCTCTTCGTACTCGTCCCTGTACCGGCTGATGTCGCTCTCGGCCACGGCGGATCCGACGGCGCGGGGTCACCCGAGATCGAGCGTGCGGCCGACGCCGCCATCGACCAGATCTCAACCTGGGCTGGAGTCCCCGACCTCCGCGAACGCATTGTCGTGCGAGAGACGAAGGGCCCGGCGGACTTCCGCGACGACTACCGCTCCTGGCGGGGCGGAATGCTGGGGCCCGCACACATCCTCACGCAGAGCGCCATGTTCCGCGCGCAGAACGCGTCCAAGCGCGTACGAGGCCTCTTCTACGCCGGCGCCACGACCGCGCCGGGTGTCGGGGTTCCGATGTGTCTGATCAGCGCCGAGATCGTCCTCAAGCGCATCCGCGGCGATCATTCCCCCGGCCCTCTTCCCGTTCCCGGGCGGTCGGTTGTCGGGACGGAGACGTCGTGATGGGCGCGCTGTACCTGATCGCCCTCCTGCTGTCACTGGGCTGCATGCTGCTGCTGGACTGGCGTTTCCGCCTCTTCTTCTGGCGTGACGCGATGTCGGCCCTGGTCGTGACGGCCGTCGGTCTCGCCTTCTTCCTCGTGTGGGACATCGCGGGCATCGCCAACGGCATCTTCCTCCGCGGTGATGCCGCGATCGCGACCGGAATCGTGCTGGCGCCCGAGCTGCCGCTTGAGGAGCCGGTGTTCCTGCTCTTCCTCGTGGTGTGCACGATGGTGATCTACACCGGCTCGGCGCGCATCCTCTCTCGGCTCCGTGAGCAGCGCCGCGCGAGGGGTGATCGTCCGTGACGTACATCCAGCTCTCCGCCTGTTTCCTCGTCGTCGCGGTACTGGGCGGTATCGGGTTCGCACTCGCATCACGCCGACAGGGACCACGTCCCGGCGCAGTACTGCTGACCGCGCTCGCGCTCTTCCTGCTCACCGCGGCATTCGACACCGTGATGATCGCGAGCGGCCTCTTCCACTACGCGCAGGATCCGCTGCTCGGACTGCACATCGGTCTGGCTCCGATCGAGGACTTCGCCTATCCGCTCGCGGGTGCGCTGCTGCTTCCCGCCGTGTGGACGGCGATGCGCGCACGCCGGCGAGCGCGGGATCGCCGATCCACCGACGACGAGGACCTCGGATGAGCGCCGCCTCCTCCCCGACGCGCTCGTTCGGGCGTGACCTCGCTCAGATCGTGCTGTCGTCGAGACCGATCAGCTGGATCAACACCGCCTTCCCGTTCGCCGCCGCTTACCTCCTCAGCACACGCGAGATCGACATCACGCTCGTGATCGGCACCCTGTACTTCCTCATCCCCTACAACCTCGCTATGTACGGGATCAACGACGTCTTCGACTACGCCTCCGATCTGGCGAACCCGCGCAAGGGCGGTCTCGAGGGCGCGCTCCTGGCTCCCCGCATCCATCGGGCGACCCTGTGGGCGGCAGCGGCGACGAACATCCCCTTCCTCGTCTATCTCGTGATCGTCGGCAACCCGGCATCCTGGTTCTGGCTTGCGGTCAGTGTCTTCGCAGTGATCGCGTACTCGGCTCCCGTCCTGCGGTTCAAGGAACGCCCCTTCCTCGACTCCGTCACCTCGAGCACCCATTTCGTGAGCCCCGCGATCGTAGGACTCGCCCTGGTCGGAGCGCCGGTCACCACCGGCACGGTCCTCACACTCGGCGCCTTCTTCCTCTGGGGCATGGCGGCTCATGCCTTCGGGGCCGTGCAGGACATCGGCCCCGACCGCGAAGCCGGGATCTCCTCGATCGCAACCGTCATCGGAGCGCGGACGACCGTGCGTCTGTCGCTCTCGCTGTGGGCCGTCGCGGGAGCGGCGATGCTCCTGACTCCGTGGCCGGGCCCGCTCGCCGCGGCCCTCGCACTGCCGTACCTCGTGAACGCCGCCCCCTGGTGGAACGTGACGGATGAGACCTCCGCATCCACGAACCGCGCCTGGCGACGATTCATCGCCCTGAACTACTTCGCCGGTTTCCTCGCGACGATGATCCTCATCCTCGCGTGGACCTCCTGACTCCCGAACCGCTTCTTCCCGAGAGGAACCCGATGTCCCGCCCCCTCCCCACGCCGACTCCGCCCATCAGGAAACGTTCGCGGCGCCACTCCTGGGTCCGCGTCCTTCTTCCTGTGGCGCTGATCCTCGTGTGGCTGGTGGGCGCGTCGCTGGGCGGGCCGCTGTTCGGCAAGGTCGACGAGGTCTCTTCCAACGAGCAGACGACCTACCTGCCGGAATCCGCCGACGCAACCCAGGTGCAGAAGCTGCTCGGCGAGTTCAACGACAGCGACTCGATCCCGGCCATCGCTGTGTTCACCTCCGATGAGAAGCTCACCCAGACTCAGCTGGATGCGATCTCGGATGCCGTCGCCGCCGCCCCGGATGTGGAAGGTGTCGGCGACGACGTCTCGCCCGCGCTCCCCTCCGACGACGGGCGAGCGGTCCAGGCGTTCATCCCGATCGACAGCGATGCCGAGCTCGCCGACACGACCGCCGCACTCGGAGACGAGCTCGGCACCGGTGTTCCCGAGGGGATCACGGTCTACATCACGGGACCTGCCGGATTCAGCGCCGACCTGGTCGCCGGATTCGCCGGAATCGACGGCCTGTTGCTCGGCGTTGCGCTTCTCGCGGTGCTGGTCATCCTGGTGCTCGTCTACCGCTCGTTCCTGCTGCCGCTCGTCGTGCTCTCGACGAGCCTCTTCGCGCTCTGCGTAGCTCTCCTCGTGGTGTGGTGGCTCGCGAAGTTCGAGGTGCTGCTGCTCAGCGGCCAGACACAGGGCATCCTCTTCATCCTCGTCATCGGCGCCGCCACCGACTACGCCCTGCTGTTCGTCGCTCGGTTCCGTGAGGAGCTGCGCGTCTCGCAAGACAAGGGCACGGCGGTCCTCTCGGCCTGGAAGGGCTCGGTCGAGCCGATCGTCGCCTCGGGCGGCACGGTGATCGCGGGGCTCCTGTGCCTTCTGCTCAGCGACCTGAAATCGAACAGCACCCTGGGCCCAGTCGCGGCGATCGGCATCGTGTTCGCCATGCTCTCGGCGCTGACCCTGCTCCCTTCACTGCTGCTGCTCTTCGGCCGCGCGGTGTTCTGGCCTCGACGGCCGCGTTTCGAACCGGAGCTCGTCGCCTCCGAGCACGGTATGCGCACGACAGGGCTGTGGGCGCGCCTCGCCGGCCTCATCAAGCGCCGCCCGCGTACCATCTGGATCGTCACGACCCTCGTGCTCCTGGTCGGAGCGGCGGGGATCACCCAACTCGATGCGGACGGGATTCCGCAGTCCGATCTGGTGCTCGGCGCCTCCGAGGCGCGGGACGGTCAGGTGGCGCTGGGCGAGCACTTCCCCGGTGGATCCGGCAGCCCGGTGTATGTGGTCGTGGCCGAGGATGAACTGCAGGACGCCGCCGACGTCCTGCTCGCGAACGACGGCATCGATGCGGTCTCGGTCACCGCCGCCGACTCGCCCAGCGGCACTGCTCCCGTGACCGCAGACGGCATCACCGCCGTCGGCGCACCTGGCACGCCTGTGCCCGACCCCACGACGGTCGATGGCGACGTGCTCCTTCAGGGCACGCTCACCGATGCCGCAGACTCGGATGCCGCGGCATCCACCGTGCGCGAGCTCCGCAGCGAACTCGATGGGCTGGATGCGCTCGTGGGCGGGGTCACCGCGACCTCGATCGACACCAACGACGCCTCGATCCACGACCGGAACCTCATCATCCCGGTCATCCTCGTCGTGATCATGTTCATCCTGATGCTGCTCCTGCGCTCCGTCCTCGCGCCGGTGCTGCTGATCCTGACGACGGTGCTGTCCTTCGGCACGGCGATGGGAGTGTCGGCGCTCGTCTTCAACGGGATCTTCGCGTTCCCCGGCGCCGACCCGGCCGTTCCGCTCTTCGGGTTCGTGTTCCTGGTCGCGCTCGGCATCGACTACAACATCTTCCTGATGACGCGAGTGCGCGAGGAGTCGAAGGCTCACGGCACGAGAGAGGGGATCCTGCGGGGGCTGTCGATCACGGGTGGGGTCATCACATCGGCAGGCCTCGTCCTCGCCGCGACCTTCGCCGCATTGTCGGTGATCCCGATCCTATTCCTCGTGCAGTTGGCGTTCATCGTCGCCTTCGGTGTGCTGCTGGACACGTTCGTCGTCCGTTCGCTGCTGGTTCCCGCCCTGACGTATGACATCGGAAAGGCCATCTGGTGGCCATCGAAGCTGTGGCGGCGCGGAGAGGACTGAGACGCGGCGGCGCGTGCCCGGTCGCTTAGACTGGATGCGCGCCCTCGTAGCTCAGGGGATAGAGCAGCCCTCTCCTAAAGGGCAGGTCGCAGGTTCGAATCCTGTCGCGGGCACGACGTGCAGAAGGGGAGCCGCCCGGAGGGTGGCTCCCCTTCTGCACGTCTCAGGCCCCCGTCAGCGGGCCCCCGCCGGCCCGAGGCTCCGCGCGCCGGCCTGCGTGGTCGCTGTTCCTCGCCTCGTGATCTCGCGGCGCGTGGAGTGGCCGGTGGCGGAAGCGCGGGCACGACGTGCAGAAGGGGAGCCGCCCGGAGGGTGGCTCCCCTTCTGCACGTCTCAGGCCGCCAGTGCGAGGTACGGCTCCCATCGCGGGTCGCTGCGTTCGGTTCCGCGCACGGTCCAGGCAGTCCCGTGCGGAGGTCGCGGGGTGAACCGAAGCTGCCAGCGCATCTCCTGCGGAGTGCGGTTGCTCTTGACGTTGTTGCAGCGCAGGCAGCAGGCGACGAGGTTCTCCCAGGAGTCCGCTCCCCCACGCGAGCGTGGCAGCACATGATCGATCGTGGATGCCGCCTTCCCGCAGTAACCACAGCGGTGATTGTCTCGGCGGAGGACACCGCGACGTGTGACCGGCGCACGTCGGCTCGTCGGCACCCGGACGTACCGGGCCAGGATTATCACCGCCGGGCGATCGTAGACGCCATGGGTGCCCCAGACGGGGTCTTCTTCCATGCGTTCGATCACGGTCGCCTTGTCATTCATCACGAGCACCAAGGCTCTCTTGAACGACACGATCGCGAGCGGCTCGTATCCGGCATTCAGGACCAGTGTGCGCATTCGTCATCCTCTCGATCCGCCGGGACGGCTTCCCGGCACTCTCGACTCACACGAGGTCGTGCAGGAGGCAGAGCGATCGCGGGGACGAAAAAAGGCGCCGTCTAAAGACAGCGCCTTTCGCGCACGGCAACGCCGTGGCATCCCTGCGGGCTATGCAGAAGGACGTGACGACCGAGGGCATCCATGGTTCGGATGCTCGGTATTCGCTCCATCAGCCTCTCCCACCTGTACGACAACGGGTTCAGGCTAACCCATCACGCTGTGTGCAAGGCGAAACAGCAGATGAATGAAAAGAGGCGTGTCCGAAGATCAGCCGGCGTTGACCGAGAGCCACGACATGGGCTCGACGAGCCCGCCGTTGATCCAGACCTCGAAGTGGAGGTGGTTGGCGGTCGAGCGGCCGGTGCTGCCGACGTAGCCGATCAGCTGACCCGCCGAGACGGTCTGACCGGTCTGCACCTGTCGCGAGTTGTAGAGCATGTGACCATAGGTCGTCTGCACTCGCTGACCACCGACGACGCTGTCGAGCATCACGGCAACACCGTAGCCGCCGATGCTCTCTGCGGAGGCGCGGACGACTCCACCGGCGGCCGCGTAGATCGGCGTACCGGCCGGAGCGAGCATGTCGGCACCGTTGTGCCCACCGCCCACCGTGCGGCTGACGTTCCACGAGCCCATCGGCAACGGGTAGCGCACCTCGCCGGACCCCGGTGAGGTGAGGGCGTATCCCGCAGTGTTGAACCGGGAGGAGGTGGAAGCTGTCGCGGTGCTGGCAGCAGCGGCGGCGCGAGCGGCGGCCGCCTCTTCTGCCTTCTTCTTCGCGATCTCCTCGGGAGTCGTCGCGCTGAACGTGCCGCGAGCGAGCGGTGCTGCGGTGGCCTGCGAAGCGACGACGAGCGACTGCGCGTCGACGGCTGCGAGCTGCTGCACCGTCGTGGGGGCTGCTTCGCTCGGCTTCGACGATGCGAAAGCAGGCAGAGCGATTCCGGCGACCAATGCACCGACGGCCCCGAAGATGGCAATGGATCGGAGTGGCTTGACAGCCTTTCGAGCACTCATACGCGCGCCGACTCGGCGGGCGGGTACTCGGTCTTCAGATGTCTTCTTCGCGGGCTGTTCGATGTCTGCGGCCAAAACTTGGTCCTCCTGGGCCCTCGCGCTGTTCGGGTAGCGCTGGCTCGTCGGCACTCTGCTCTCGTGGCACGAATGTAGCTCGGGTACTTTGTGCGTTCCTGCCGTGAAGACGACGAGCCTGGAAGGCAAATCTTCGCGGGTTCATCTCCAGCGGGCTTCTTCGCTGGCGACCTGACCGAGGCTACCGGAAGATAACGATCATGTCACCCCAGGAAACTGACAATCGCCGCAGAAGCTCGCGACCGCGCACCTCCGCACCGGTGTCAGGCCCGGATTTCAGGCCGGATCAGGCCGGTTCACCCACCAGGAAGATATGCGACGCCAGCTCCACGGGGAGCTCCAGTCCATCCTCTTTGCCGTCCATCTGGATGAGGACGTAGCCCTCGCTGAAGCGGAAGTCGCCGTGCGCGCCCGGAACCACTCCGGCATCGCGGAGCTGCTCGAGCAGCTCCGGATCGACCTGCGCCGGCTCGGCGAGACGACGCACGGTTCCCTCGACGGGTTCACCCGCCGCGTTCAGTCGTTGGACGAGACCGATGACGCCTTCATCGAACGTACGAGCGGGCACGTCGCCGAGCTGGTCGAGCCCGGGGATGGGGTTGCCGTACGGCGACTCCGTCGGGTGCCCGAGCAGTTCGACCAGGCGGCGCTCCACCTGCTCGCTCATCACGTGCTCCCAGCGGCATGCCTCTTCGTGCACGAACGCCCAGTCGAGCCCGATCACGTCGGAGAGCAGACGCTCGGCGAGACGGTGCTTGCGCATCACGTCGACGGCCTTGCGACGACCGGCCTCGGTGAGCTCGAGCGTCCGATCCTCCGAGACGATGACGAGACCGTCGCGCTCCATGCGGCCGACGGTCTGCGAGACGGTCGGTCCGGAATGGCCGAGACGCTCGGAGATACGCGCACGCAGCGGCACGATGTTCTCTTCCTCGAGCTCGAGGATGGTGCGGAGATACATCTCCGTGGTGTCGATCAGATCGGTCATGTGCAGGCCCTCCGAGGTTCTTAGGCAAGCCTACATTCCCGCGGCGACATCGGACCCGCTCCCGGTCCGGCGACATGCCGAGCGCCCCCTAGAATCGACGCATGGCGATCGAGATTCCCCGTGACCTCCTGCCCGCTGACGGCCGCTTCGGCTGCGGTCCCTCGAAGGTGCGCCCGGCGCAGCTCGAGGCGCTGATCTCGTCGGGAGCGACGATCCTGGGGACGTCGCACCGCCAGGCCCCGGTGAAGAACCTCGTCGGCAGCATCCGAGAGCAGCTCGCCGCGCTGTTCCGAGTGCCCGAGGGGTATGAGATCCTCGTGGGCAACGGCGGCTCCACGGCATTCTGGGACGCAGCAGCCTTCGGGCTCATCGAACGGCGCAGCCAGAACCTCGTGTTCGGCGAGTTCGGCGGGAAGTTCGCGGCCTCGTCCGCAGCACCCTGGCTCGAGGCGCCCGATGTGCGCAAGGCCGAGCCGGGCTCCCTGACCGTCACGGAGGTCGTTCCGGGCATCGACGTGTACGCCTGGCCTCACAACGAGACCTCGACCGGCGTCGCGGCACCCATCCAGCGCGTCGATGCCGATGGTGCTCTGACCGTCATCGATGCGACCAGCGCTGCGGGCGGCATCGATTTCGATGCGGCCCAGGCAGACGTCTACTACTTCGCACCGCAGAAGAACCTCGGCTCGGACGGCGGCCTGTGGTTCGCCGCGGTCTCCCCCGCCGCGATCGAGCGCATCGAGCGCATCGCGGCATCGGGTCGCTACATCCCGGAGTTCCTGAGCCTGAAGAACGCGGTCGACAACTCGCGGCTCAACCAGACGCTCAACACTCCGGCCCTCACGACCCTGCACCTGCTCGACAGCCAGCTCAGCTGGATCCTCGACAACGGCGGTCTCTCCTGGGCCGCGGCCCGCACGTCCGAGTCATCCTCGGTGCTGTACGACTGGGCCGAGGCCTCTTCGGTCGCGACGCCGTTCGTCGTCGACGCGGCGCACCGCTCTCCCGTGGTCGCGACGATCGACTTCGACGACAGCATCGACGCCGCCGCGATCGCGAAGACGCTCCGCGCCAACGGCATCGTCGACACGGAGCCCTACCGCAAGCTCGGCCGCAACCAGCTGCGCGTGGCGACGTTCGTCTCGATCGAGCCGGACGATGTGCGCCAGCTGACCCGATCGATCGACTACGTGCTGGAGAACCTGGGCGGCTGACCGCCCGAGGTCACTCCTCTTCGTCGACCTCGCCGGCGTCCGCATCCAGGACGTCGGCGTCGTCGTCGTCGTCGGCGTCTTCGTCGTCGTCTTCGTCGTCGGACTCGTCGTCTTCGGAGTCGTCGAGCTCATCGATGTCGACACCGTCGAGATCGCCGGCGTGCAGGATATCGGCTTCGCCGTCGTCCAAGTCGTCATCATCGTCGTCGTCGTCATCATCGAGAACATCGTCGTCGAGGACATCATCGCCAGCAGCCGCACCGTCATCGGCCGCAGCCGCTGCCTCGGCGAGTTCGACCTGGTGCGCCCGATAGTCCGCCAGACGCTCGGCCCACGGCACCCAATCCGGGGCGAGAAGTGCACCGTCTCCGGGAAGGAGCTCGACTTCGAGCACAGTCGGCTCTTCGTCGTCCACCCGGGCGACCGTCACGGTCCAGTACCACCCGGGGTAGCCGGGGAGCCGGTTCGCGAATCGCAGCGAGACCGAGCCGTCTTCTTCGGCGAGGTACCCGGCGGCAGGGCCGACGGTCGACGCGGGCGTGATCTCACGCAGAGCGGCCAGCGCGAGGTCGTGTGCGTCGACGAGACGGGCGTCGGCGTCAGGCTTCGAGGTCATCAGCGACCTTGCGTAGGACGGCCGCGATCTTGCGGCCGTGTGCGGAGGAGGGGTAGCGCCCACGGCGCAGGTCCCCGCCGATGCCGTCGAGGAGCTTCACCAGGTCTTCGACGATGATCGCCATGTCGTCTGCCGACTTGCGCTTCGCCTTCGACAGGCTCGGCGGCGCCTCGAGCACACGCACCGACAACGCCTGCAGGCCGCGCTTCCCATCGGCCACGCCGAACTCCACGCGCGCACCGGCCTTCACCGCAGCGCCTGCTGGCATCGCGGAGGCGTGCAGGAAGACGTCCTGGCCGTCATCGCTGGCGATGAAGCCGAAACCCTTGTCTTCGTCGTAGAACCTGACCTTGCCGGTGGGCATGGGAGAACCTCGCTGATATCGATGTGCAGAACAGTGGACGCGCTCATGCGCGTTCCTCCAGCCTACCGGTCGCGGGGTGCGCGGAACCGATGGCCGCGGTGCGAGTAGGGTGAGACGGATGAGCACGAAGAATTCTGACCCGGAGGTTCCCGTCCGCCGGCTGGATCGTATCCTGGCGTTCGGCGCGCTCGGAATCGCCGCGGCATCCGTGGTGTGCTTCTTCGCCATCATCATCGGAACCTGGCTCGGGATGGGGCAGGCCTCCTTCGGCGAGGGTGTGTGGCCCGTCATCGCAGCGATCCCCTACTGGGGCCTACCGGTCGCGTTCCTCATGATCATCGCGCTCCTGACGATGAGCTTCATCCGAAAGGGCCGCGCGTCTTCGCGTTCCTGAGGCCTCTGCCATGAGTACTCACGCGCGACCGCTGGCGGATTGGCTGGCCGCGGCGAGCGACGATGACCTCCGCCACCTCCTCGGCGCACGAAGCGTGCGACCGGATGCCGCGTGGCAAGACTTCTTCGATGCCGCTGAGGCACTGCTGGATCCGGTGTCGCTGGGTCGCGTCCTCCCGTCGCTGACGGCGTCCGAGGCCACAGCGCTGCTCGCTGCTGTGTCGGGCGAAGCGACCGGGCGCGAACTGCAGCAGCTGACGGCACTCGCTCTGCTGCGGCCTGACGGCACGCCCTACCCTCCAGTGGTGGCGGCGATCGCCGGACGCGCAGCACCCGTTACGCCCGTGGAGACCCCTGCGTCCCCGTCATCGGAGACCGCGTCGGCGCATGCCGCAGAGCGCGCTTTCACCACCGTCGCCGTCCTCGCGGATCTACTCCTGATAGCCAGGGAGAGCCCGTTCGCACTGCTCACAGGCGGCGGCGTCAGCGCCGGTGAGAAGCGTCAGCTCGCGGATGCGGGAGTTGCCGCAGAGATCGTCGACACCCTCGCCGCGGTCGCGCTCCAAGCCGGACTCGCCGTGGCCGCAGACCGCCGGCTGCGCTCGAGTCAGTCGGCAGAGGACTGGCTGCGCTCCTCCGCCGGGGATCGATGGTCGCTGCTGGCGACCTCGTTCCGCGACGCGCTCCCACGCGGCATCCGCTCGGCTTCCGGCGGATGGATCCCCCCGCAAGCGTGGGCTCTCGCGCACCCGTGGGACCCGGCGTGGCCGGACCGCTCGCGCACCTTGTACGAGGCTGCCCGACTCCTCGGCCTGATCGCCGAAGACGGGACCGAGCCCGAATGGGCTGTTGGCCTGCGCCGAGGGGAACAGGCCGCCGCCGCGAGCCTGGTTCGGCTGCTGCCGACCGAAGTCGACCGGATCTTCCTGCAGAACGACCTGACGGCGATCGCACCGGGCCCCCTGGAGCCCGCGCTGGATGTGCGGCTGCGCACGATCGCCGCCCGAGAGTCCGCGGCCCAGGCCTCCTCCTATCGCTTCACCTCGGAATCCGTCGCGCATGCGTTCGTCGCAGGTGAGACAGAGCAATCGATCCTCGACTTCCTGACCTCCGTCTCGCTCACCGGCATCCCCCAGCCCCTCAGCTACCTGATCGCGCAGACGGCCCAGCGACACGGACTGGTCCGGGTCTCCACCGATGAGGAGACCGGTCGTACCCGGATCGAGAGCACCGACACGCACCTCATCCAAGCGATGGCGGTGGACCAGTCGCTGCGTCCGCTCGCACTCACCGCGCACGTCGAGTCGCTCACGACCCGGGTCAGCCGAGAGACGGTCTACTGGGCGCTCACCGACGCACGGTACCCGGCGACCCTCGTGGGAGCCGACGGCGCCCTCCCCGTGCGCGAGAGGCACCCGGCACCCCCCGCCCCGATGCCGAGCGCGGATTCCACCGACCTCATGCCCCTGATCTCACGGCTCCGCTCGCACCAGGGTCCGGATGCCGACGCCGCGTGGCTCGACCGAGAGCTCGAAGCCGCCGTACGGGCGAAGTCCGTTCTCCAGGTCACCGTCGGGATGCCGGACGGGTCCACCAGAGAGCTCCTCCTCGAAGCGACCGGGATCGGCGGGGGCAGGCTTCGAGGACGAGACCGCGCTGCCGATGTGGAGCGCACGCTGCCGGTGTCGAGCATTCTGAACGCGACGATCGTCGCGCCGTAGGCCGAGCCCCTCATCCGACCGCTAAACTGGTGAGCTATGTCTGATGGCCCACTGATCGTCCAGAGCGATCGCACCGTGCTGCTCGAAGTCGCCCACGCCGACGCCGAGAGCGCCCGTCACGAGCTGGCGATCTTCGCCGAACTGGAACGCGCTCCCGAGCACATCCACACGTATCGGATCACTCGCCTCGGGCTGTGGAACGCCCGAGCTGCGGGGCACACCGCCGAAGACATGCTCGAGACACTCGACCGCTGGTCGCGCTTCCCCGTTCCGCCGTCGGTCTCGGTCGATCTGCGTGAGACCGTGAACCGCTACGGGCGGCTGGTCATCGAACGTGACGACGAGGGAACGCTGATCCTACGTTCTTCCGACCCCGCTGTCCTGGCGCAGGTCGCGAACAACAAGCGCATCCAACCGCTGCTCATCGGGCACCCTTCGCCTGAGACGTTCGTCGTAGACGCGTGGGCGCGCGGGCAGATCAAGCAGGAACTGCTGAAGATCGGCTGGCCTGCCGAAGACCTCGCCGGGTACACCCCGGGAACCCCGCACGAGATCGCCCTCGCCGAAGACGGCTGGCACATCCGCCCCTACCAGCAGGATGCCGTCGACGCCTTCTCGAAAGACGGCTCCGGCGTCGTGGTGCTCCCCTGTGGCGCAGGCAAGACGATCGTCGGCGCCGGCGCGATGGCCGCGACCAAGACGACCACGCTGATCCTCGTCACGAACACCGTGTCGGCGAGGCAGTGGCGCGACGAGCTGCTCAAGCGCACCAGCCTCACCCCCGAGGAGATCGGCGAGTATTCGGGACAGGCCAAGGAGGTCAAGCCGGTCACGATCGCGACCTACCAGATCCTCACAGCCAAGCGGAAGGGCGAGTACGCGCATCTGGCGCTGCTGGATGCTCTCGACTGGGGCCTCATCGTCTACGACGAGGTGCACCTGCTTCCGGCACCGGTGTTCAAGCTCACCGCCGATCTGCAAGCTCGACGCCGCATCGGACTCACCGCGACCCTGGTGCGCGAGGACGGGCGCGAAGGCGACGTCTTCAGCCTGATCGGGCCCAAGCGGTTCGACGCCCCCTGGAAGCAGATCGAGGCGCAGGGCTTCATCTCCCCCGCTGCCTGCTACGAGGTGCGCATCGACCTTCCGCCGAGCGACCGGCTCGAGTACGCCGCAGCGACGGACGACGAACGCTATCGGCTCGCGGCGTCCGCGCCCGCCAAGGTCCAGGCCGTGCGGGAGCTCATCGCGAAGCACGAAGGCGAGCGCATCCTCGTGATCGGACAGTACCTCGATCAGCTGGAGTCGCTGTCGACAGCCCTGAACGCGCCCCAGATCACGGGGGCCACCCCGATCGACGAGCGCGAAGAGCTGTACCGTGCGTTCCGTGAGGGCGACATCTCGCTGCTCGTGGTCTCGAAGGTGGCGAACTTCTCGATCGACCTCCCGGAGGCGTCCGTCGCCATCCAGGTGTCCGGTTCCTTCGGTTCACGTCAGGAAGAGGCTCAGCGTCTGGGTCGTCTGCTGCGACCGAAGCAGTCGGGGCATACCGCGAGCTTCTACACGCTGGTCGCCCGTGACACGATCGACCAGGACTACGCCCAGAACCGCCAGCGGTTCCTGGCCGAGCAGGGGTACAGCTACACGATCATGGACTCCGACGCGATCGCCGCCTGAGCACGCGGGACGCAGCCGTTCCGCTCAGCCGTGCAGAACGCGACCCAGATCATGGGTGCCGTTCGCTGCGCCCGTGACGCTCGCAGCGCGCGCTGTCCGTGCGATCCCGAGCTTTCCGGCCCAACGGTCGGCGAGCACGGCGTAGACGATCATCGCAAGAGCCGAGCCGATCAGATCGACGGGTGTTCCCGAGGTCGCGTTGGCGTCGACCAGGGTGACGGAGCCGAGCAGGAAGATCAGCACGTTGTTGACGATGTGCAGCGAGATCGCAGCTTCCAGACCGCCCGTGCGCCAGGTCAGCCAAGCGGCGACGATCGCGAACAGCCCCACACTCACCGCGCCCCAGATGTCGTACCCGTGACCGAGGACGAACAGCGGCACGGGCAGGAGGATCGCGAAGGCCGGATGACGAAGCCAGCTGCCGACCAGCTGCATCAAGTATCCGCGGAACACATACTCCTCGGCCGCGGCCTGGAACGGGATGAGCAGCAAGACGAGCAGCACCATGACCCACAGCCGGGGGTGGGAGAAGTCTGCGGCCACCGCCCCTCCGCTGAGGGCGGACCATCCCAGCAGCACGGCGAAGTAGACGATGAATACCCCGAGCGCCAGCAGCAGACTCTGCCCGAGCCATGCCATCCGCAGTCTCCCGGTGACGGATGAGAGCAGGCCGACCCCGCGGCCCTCGACGATGCGCGATGCCAGCAGCAGCGCGGGGATCATCAGGATCAGTGGCAGCACGAGCGCGACCAGGAGCCAGGGGCGGTCGAGGTCGAAATACTGCTGCGTCGTGAGGAGCGCCTGTGTCTCGACACCCCACGCAGGAACGAACATCGACACGATGATCAGCGGCACGAGCACGACCAGCAGGATCCCGATGTAGAGCGCTACCGCGAGGAGTCCCGTCAGCAGCATCCGCCACCAGCGATAGCGCGGCCGCAGGCGCGCCAGCCGGTGGTAGGCGATGTGCTCGGCGCGCAGCGGCGCCACGGGGGCGATGACAAATGCGGGGGCGGCGGTGTCGTCCTCGTTCGAACTCATGCATCGATCCTTCCGTGCACAGCTATGCAGCGCATCCGACTGCGGGGGGATCTCTGCGTCAGGATGCCGCACGAACCCGGTTGTGACCCGCCGTCGAGGGGTCGACTCCACGCCGTTCCGCACAATAGTCAGCATCCACATGGCCGAAGTCACCATAATGGGGACATGACTGCTCCGCGCATCCTGGTCGTCGACGACGAACCCAACATCCGCGACCTGCTCTCGACGGGTCTCAGCTTCGCCGGATTCCAGGTGAAGACGGTCGCCAACGGCGCCGCAACGATCTCGGCTGTCCTCGAAGAGGAGCCAGACCTCATCATCCTGGATGTCATGCTCCCCGACATGAACGGGTTCAGCGTGACCAAGCGCCTTCGCGGCGCAGGATTCACCGCTCCGATTCTCTTCCTCACGGCGAAGGACGGCACCGAGGACAAGATCGAGGGCCTCAACGCCGGCGGTGACGACTACGTCACCAAGCCCTTCAGCCTCGACGAGATCGTCGCCAGGGCGCAGGCGATCCTCCGCCGCACGATGCAGGCCGACGAAGAGTCGATCATCCGTGCCGGCGAACTGTCGATGGACCAGGACACGCATGACGTCCACGTCGGCAAGGAGCCGATCGAGCTGAGCCCGACCGAGTTCAAGCTGCTGCGCTACCTGATGCTCAACCCGAACCGCGTGCTGTCGAAGGCCCAGATCCTCGACCACGTGTGGGAGTACGACTTCAACGGCGACGCCGGCATCGTCGAGAGTTACATCTCCTACCTCCGCCGCAAGATCGACCCGCACACCGAGGAGTCGCTGATCCAGACCAAGCGCGGCTTCGGCTACATGCTCAAGGTCGGCAAGACGGTCTGACGACCACCGCACCACCATCGACGCCGCCCCGCGGCAGATTCGCCGCACCAGGGAGGGCCGCATGGCGCACAAGCCCGATGCGGTCACCAGCTGGTGGCGCCGCATCAGCCTTCGGGCGAAGGTCACCGGGGTCACGGTCGCGGTGCTCGCGCTCGGCCTGCTCGTCGCGGGCATCGGAACGGTGCCGATTCTGCGCAACGCCCTCGTCGCGAACATCGACGCGCAGCTGCCGGCACTGGTCTCCAGCGATCTGGTGGAGCGCTACTTCGACACCGCGACGGTCGACGGTGTCACCACCTACACCCCCCGCGAGGAGCAGCCTCGCGACTTCTCGTTCGCCATCTACGATGCGACAGGTGAGCTTCGTGCGACCGCGCGGGGAACCTCGGGCCAGGCACCCCTGTTCCCCGCTCAGTACTCCCTCGCGAAAGCGACCGCCAACACCGATCAGATCCCGCTCGAGATGATGGGGGCTGACGGCGAGGTATTCCACGCCGCTGTCGCGGTGGTTCCGGGAGAGGGCGGCGTCCTGCGCATCCAGCTGGTCGCCTTGCCGCTCGCTCCAGCCGATCGCATCATCAGCCAGTACTTCGGCATCTACATCACGATCGCACTGATCACCATCCTGATCGCCGCGCTCCTCACCCGCGGACTCGTCACCCTCACGTTCCGAAGACTCGGTCAGGTCGAAGCCACCGCGATGTCGATCGCTGCCGGCGATTTCCGGCAGCGACTCACCGACCTCGAACCGACCACGGAAGTCGGCCGCCTGAACGCCGCGATCAACACGATGCTCGACCGCGTGGACCGCTCGCTCGCGCAACGCGACCGCACTGTCCAGCACATGCGGCGATTCATCGGCGATGCCAGCCACGAACTGCGAACTCCCCTGGTCAGCGTCCGCGGCTACGCGGAGCTGTACCGGATGGGCGCGATCAAGGGCGAGGAAGACACGGCGCGAGCCATGGAGCGTATCGAGAAGGAAGCCATCAGAATGGGCGTCCTGGTGGAAGACCTCCTCGCCCTGGCGCGCCTGGATGAGGAACGCGAGCCCGAGATCGTGCCGCTCGATCTGAGGCCGATCGCGAGGGACGCAGCCCTCGATCTGCGTGCCGCGGCCCCCGGCAGGACGGTGACGGTGATCGACCGCACCGCGGACAGCAAGACCACGATCCCCGTGTACGAGGTGGCTCCCGTACAGCCGACGCCCCCTGCCCCGCGAGGGCTGTCGCGTGCCGCGCTCTCACGGCTGCGCCGACGCCCCCGACAGGCGGAACAGGCGCCGGCCATCGACTTCACCGAGGTGCCTGATCTTCCCGTGCGCACTCCACCGATCGTGCTCGGCGAAGAGAACAAGGTGCGTCAGGTGGTCACGAATCTGCTGGGCAACGCCCGCCGGTTCTCTCCCGAAGACGGCCCGATCGAGATCGTCGTCGACTCCGACAGGGTCAGCGGCACCGGGAGCATCGCGATCGTCGATCATGGCGAGGGCATCCCCCCGCAGATCCGGGAGCAGATCTTCGAACGCTTCTGGCGTGCCGACACCTCACGCGCACGCGAGACCGGTGGCTCCGGTCTCGGGCTCGCGATCGTGGCGTCGATCCTGAAGGCACTCCACGGCGGCGTCGATGTGACGGAGACCCCGGGCGGGGGTGCGACCTTCACGGTCACGCTCCCCCTCGCACCCGCCCGCGCCACCCCCGCGCATCTCCTCGAAGACACTCAGCCCCTGGACCGGCTCGATCTGCCCTAGGAAGGCCCGCTCCATGAGGCTCGTGACCTCGCTCGAGCTCCACGAGCGACGGGTGCTCATTCCTACGGCCGCTCGTAACTGCGTGCTGCACAGCGGGCTCAGGATGCAAGTTGCGCACAGCACGCGGCGCCCCTTGAGGCCACGTAAGACGCAGGCCTCGGCATCCGCCTAGCCTCGGAACCCCTACGAGAAGGAGTTCCCATGTCAGTCTTCACCGTCGACACCGAAGCCGTTCATGCAGCCAACGGAGCGACACGTGCCACCATCGAGCGGCTTCAGGGCGAGTCTGCGACGCTCATGACGCAGCTCCGGCAGCTGCAGTCGACTTGGTCCGGCACGGCGTCCAACGCCTTCCAAAGCTGCGCAGAGCAGTGGCAGGGCGCACAGCTTCATGTGGAGCAGGTGCTCGAATCGATCGGCACCTCACTCGGCTCTGTCGCCACTCAGTACGCAGATGCCGACCAGTACTCAGCCAGCCTGTTCCGCTGACACGTCCGAGGTGTCAACGCAGAACGCCCCCGGCCGGAGCCGGGGGCGTTCTGTCAGGAGGGTTGGATCAGAAGTCCATGCCGCCCGACGGGTCACCCATCGGAGCTGCAGCCTTCTCCGGCTTGTCAGCGACGACGACCTCGGTGGTGAGGAAGAGTGCCGCGATCGATGCTGCGTTCTGCAGCGCAGAGCGCGTCACCTTCGCCGGGTCGATGATTCCCGCAGCGAACATGTCGACGTACTCGCCCGTTGCCGCGTTGAGGCCCTGGCCCGAGGGAAGCTCGGAGACCTTGTTCGCGACGACGCCGGGCTCGAGACCCGCGTTCAGCGCGATCTGCTTGAGCGGAGCTTCGATCGCGACGCGAACGATGTTCGCGCCCGTCGCCTCGTCGCCCGTGAGCGACAGCGCGTCGAGAGCCTTGGTGCCCGACTGGATGAGCGCGACGCCACCGCCGGGGACGATGCCCTCTTCGACGGCTGCCTTCGCGTTGCGGACGGCGTCTTCGATGCGGTGCTTGCGCTCCTTGAGCTCGACCTCAGTGGCCGCGCCAGCCTTGATGACGGCGACGCCACCCGCGAGCTTCGCGAGGCGCTCCTGGAGCTTCTCGCGGTCGTAGTCGCTGTCGGTGTTCTCGATCTCGCGACGGATCTGGGTCACGCGACCCTCGATCTGCTCGGCCTCGCCTGCACCCTCGACGATCGTGGTCTCGTCCTTGGTGACGATGACCTTGCGGGCACGACCCAGAAGGTCGAGCGTGGCGTTCTCGAGCTTGAGGCCGACCTCTTCGGTGATGACCTGGCCGCCGGTGAGGATCGCGATGTCCTGCAGCTGCGCCTTGCGGCGGTCGCCGAAGCCGGGAGCCTTGACGGCGACCGACTTGAAGATGCCCTTGAGCTTGTTCAGCACGAGGGTGGCGAGAGCCTCGCCCTCGACGTCCTCGGCGATGATGACGAGTTCCTTGCCATCCTGGATCACCTTGTCGACGATCGGCAGAAGGTCCTTGATGCTGGAGATCTTCTGGTTCGCGATGAGGATGTACGCGTCCTCGAAGACCGCCTCCTGGCGCTCCGGGTCGGTGACGAAGTACGGGTTCAGGTAGCCCTTGTCGAAGCGCATGCCCTCGGTGAGCTCGAGCTCGGTGCCGAACGTCTGCGACTCCTCGACGGTGACGACGCCTTCCTTGCCGACCTTGTCGATCGCCTCGGCGATGAGCTCGCCGATCGCGGGGTCTGCAGCGGAGATGGATGCCGTGGCGGCGATCTGCTCCTTCGAGTCGATCTCCTTGGCGCTCGCGAGGAGCTCCTCGGTGATCGCTGCGACGGCCTTCTCGATGCCGCGCTTGAGCGAGATCGGGTCGGCGCCGGCTGCGACGTTGCGCAGACCCTCGCGGACCAGAGCCTGAGCGAGGACCGTGGCGGTGGTGGTGCCGTCACCCGCGACGTCGTCGGTCTTCTTGGCGACCTCCTTGACGAGCTCCGCGCCGATCTTCTCGTACGGGTCGTCCAGCTCGATCTCCTTGGCGATGGAGACACCGTCGTTCGTGATCGTGGGGGCTCCCCACTTCTTCTCGAGAACGACGTTGCGGCCGCGCGGGCCGAGGGTCACCTTGACCGCGTCGGCGAGAATGTTCAGGCCGCGCTCGAGGCCGCGGCGGGCCTCCTCATCGAAAGCAATGATCTTTGCCATGAGTTTTTTCGTCCCTCCTGGACGTAGACGTTGGGTTTAGCACTCAGAGTGAGAGAGTGCTAACGCCATTCTGGCACTCGACACCTTCGAGTGCAAGCCGCCCGATGCGGGAGGAGATCCCGATGTCAGGGGGCCGGAGTCTCCTCCGAGGTCTCAGGCGCCGAGGTCGATCGGTCGAGCCCGATCACGACCGTGAACTGCTTCTGCCCGTCCTCCGTCTGGCCGGAGTAGTAGTCGCTCTGCTGGACAGCCGCCCCTCCGAGAAGGTTCGCCAATCCGATCGCGGCGAGCTCGTCCTCGTCGTTGACATAGAAGACGGTGGTCGTGGCGAAGTCCTGGGAGGAGCTGTCGCCGGCGAAGGCCGCGTCCGACGCCCACCCGTTGTTGATGAGCACGTCGCGCATCTGCGTGTCGAGCCCCTCTTCGGGCGTCCCGTTGAGGATCATGACAGAGATCGAGGTGTCGACCACGCCTGTCTCCACCGGTGTCGGGACAGAGGTCGGCGCCGCCTCGGGGAAGAGCGAGACGCGCCCCATCACCACGAGAGAGCCGAAGATGCCGGCGATGATGAGCACGAGCGCGGCGACGAAAGACCACAGCAACACGACCCAGCCGTTCATCCCCGGGGCTTCGGCGCGATGCGCTCCCACTCGTCCGGAGGAACGGGGAACGTCATCGAAGCGATCGCGGGAGGGCTTGGACACCCCTCGATGCTAGCGGCACCTTCCTGTCAATCCCTTCCTCGGCGCGGGATCGGGCCGGCAAACGAGCATCCGCTCGGGCGTCAGCCGACGAAACCGGGTGTTCGTGCCGAGCGCCGTCGTGCCCGTGAATCTCGGATCCGACGCAGCCTGCGCACCAGCATCGGATCGTACTCGAGGGCTGCATCCGACTCGATCAACCTGTCGAGGAGCTGGTAGTAGCGGGCGGCGCTCATGCCCAGCTGGGCGCGGATGACCTCTTCCTTCGCTCCGCCGTGGCGCGGCCAGGCGACCTCGAGGGCGAGGATCGCGCGATCGCGCTCCGTGAGGTCTCCGAGCATGGCTCCAGGTTAGGGCGCATCCGCCGGAAGGGATGCTCGCCACTCCCACCAGCGCCCGAGCGGATCCGCTGCCGCACGCACGCGCCCGTCGAGCGCGACGACGAACCCCGGCCAGGCTCGCGCATCCACCGCCGGTTTCCAGACGTCGAGAACGCCCGGCGGGTCGATCGTGATCCATCGGGCATCCAGACGCGAGATCCGCTCGACCAGTTCGTTCCGATCTGCTCGAGGAACATGCACCAGCACGCCTGGCGTCGTGACCACGAGAGTCGCATCCTTCGGCGCGAGGGCCGCGACCGCGTCGACGCGCGCCAGAGCATCACCGGCCACGAGAAGCGGAGGGTCGGCTGCTGCGATGTCGAGCGCGGCGTCGATACGTTCCTCCCGTCCGCTCTCCCCCGGCCACACGAGCCCCCGCAACCATCGTCGGTCTCGCTCGTCGGTCGCATCGAGCGGCGCCAGATCGATACCGGCCCGCCAGACGATCTCCGGCATCCGCAGCGGCGGCAGGGGGCCGGTCACCCGGCTATTCAGCACAACGGTCGAGAGCCCGTCCGCCGGATCGAGCGCGAGGCGGAGTCCGCCGTCCTCGCCCCTGAACCGGTAGGAGTACCGGTCGGGATAGAGGCACAGCCCGGCGGACGCTCCGACCTCGAGCAACGCGATCGGGCCGTCGATCTCGGAGAGCACCGGGAGCAAAGCGGCGAGGCGGAGTGGCTCGTTCGTCTGCAGGCTGCGGCTCGCGCACTCCGCGACCACCTCTTCTGCGTTGCGAAGCACGAAGGCTCGCCACTGCGGATACCCGGAGAGCTCAGCACCGAGCATCCGGGTCACAGCGAATACCAGGGGCGGCTGCCTGCGCGTCTCGGGGATACGCCGCAAGATGCTTCGCACCTCCTCATCTGCGGCGACTCCGGCAGCCCACTGCGCATAGAGCGGGCTGCGGCCTGGGGCCTCGTCACGGGCGAAGCGCGCATAGCGCTCCTGCACAGCATCCGTCATCCGTCCATTCTGACCCGGCGCACCCGAGGTACCGCTGCAGGAGGGAGAATGGATGCGACTCAGGAGGACACATGTCGTACAGCGTGGACAAGACCGAAGACGAATGGCGCAGCGAGCTCGGCGATGAGCAGTACGCGGTGCTGCGCCAGGCCGCGACCGAGCGTGCCTGGACCGGCGAACTGCTCGACGAGGAGCGCGCCGGCCTCTACACCTGCGGCGCGTGCAACGCAGAGCTCTTCAAGAGCGGGACGAAGTTCGATTCCGGATGCGGATGGCCGAGTTTCTACGAGTCGATCCGTCCAGATGCGGTCGAGCTCATCGAAGACGACAGCCTCGGGATGGTGCGCACCGAGGTGCGCTGCGCCAACTGCGGCTCACACCTCGGCCATGTCTTCCCGGACGGGTTCGGCACGCCGACCGGCGACCGCTACTGCATGAACTCGATCGCGATGAACTTCACCCCCGACGCCTCGTGAGCGCCCTCGACGCCGTCCGCGCACGGCAGTCCTGGTCCAAGGTCGAAGACACGGCTCCCACGCGCGACGAGCTGCTCACGTTCGTCGCTGCGGCCGGTCGCGTCGCCGATCACTCGTCGCTCCGGCCCTGGCGGCTGATCGAACTGCGCGGTGCCGATCGTGAGGTGCTGGGTGCGGCCATCGCAAAGGCCCAGGACGATTCCTCCCCCTCGTCGAAACCGCTGCGCGCCCCGCTGCTCATCGCCGTCGTCGCCAGCTACCAGAAGAGCGACAAGGTCCCGCGGTGGGAGCAGGAAGCCGTGGCGTCCGGTGTCGCGCACACGCTGAGTCTGCTCCTCGACGAGGCCGGCTGGGGCGTCATCTGGCGCACGGGCCACTACACACGCGCGAAAGCCGTCGCGAAGGCTCACGGCCTCGGCAAGAACGAGGAGCTCCTCGGCTGGCTGTACGTCGGCGGCAAGCCCGAGGGGAAGAAGCCGGGGCGACGCAAAGCTGTCGACGCCCGCAAACTCGTCACGCGCATGCCCAAGGCGAGCGCGAAGAAGAGCAGCGAGAAGAAGACGAAGAAGAAGTAGTAGCTCGTCAGCGTCGTCGTCGACGCCATGGCACGGCGACGACGACGGACGCCACGGCGACGACGACCATGGCGAGCACCTGCCACAGCGCTGGCCCAGCGGCCGGCGGCCACATGAGGTCGATCACGACCGATGTGACCAGTTGCCCGAGCACCGATCCCAGGCCCATCAGCAGCACACCGGTCTGAGCCACGATAAACGTGCCGAGGAGGATGTACGCGGCGCCGAGGAAGCCTCCGATGTACAACCAGGGCTCAGCAGGCAGCGCCGCAGGCGCTCCGCGGAATGCGATGCTCACGCCGGACGCCAGCGCGAGGACCACGGTGCCTGCGATGAAGCTCATCAGGGTCGCGGCCAGCGGAGAGCGCGCACGCTGAGCCAGACGGCCGTTGGTCGCCGCCTGCCACGCGATGCCGACGCCCGCCGTGAAAGGCAGCAGCAGCATCCACAGGGGCGCGGAGGCCAGCACATCTCCCGAGAGCGATATGCCGACCGCCGCGAGTGCGAGCAGACCGCCGAGGACCCGCCCAGGCGTCACCGCGACGACTCCGGCCGGTCCGAACCCGATCCGATCGAGCACGAGGCCGTGAAGGGTCTGCCCCGCCACCACTCCGACGGTGAAGAGCGAGACGCCGAGAACACCGGCCGTGAGGCCTTGAGTGGAGACCGTTAGCGCGCCGCAGGCGCCACCGAGCAGCATCCAGAAGGGGATCGTCTGCTGCCGGATACCGCTCCAGAGCCGCGCCACTCCCCGCCGGGCCGAGGGGAGGCAGGAGATCACCAGCGCCAGCGCCAGGAGCCCTACCGAGAAGGAGATGAGACCCGCGACGATACCGTCGTCGACACGCACGCCGAGCACACCGTTGATCCGCGCCTGGATCGCCGTCATGACACCGATCGCGACTGCGCCGCCGAGCGCGACGGGGGCGGGAAGTCGGCGGGTCTCTGGCACCTGTCGACCCTACCCGAGCAGCAGCTCGCTCCTCGAAGCGCGGATGTCGGCGCCCGGGTCTACGCTGGCGGCATGTGCGCGAGCTACGGTCTCGATCCCCGGTTCACCGATGCGGAACTCCTCGCCGCCGCCGACGACGCGGTGCTCGAGGGCCTGCGCGTGTGGGCGCGCGAGAATGCGGGCGAGACCGTCCGCCCGACAGGTAAGAACCTGCGCAACCTCAATCCTCTGATCGTGCAGCCCGACGCGGCTCCGATTCTGGAGCCGGCGTGGTGGGGCTTCCTCGTCAACGGCGAGCCGGCGAAGTTCCCGTCGATCAACACCCGGTCAGAGCGCCTGCAGGAGCGTCCAGGCGGCGCGAAGACACGAGCGATCGTCCCGGCGACGAGCTGGTACGAGATGCAGAAGCCCTCGCGGCAGTGGAACGAATTCATCGTCGACGACGGCACCCTGTTCGGCATGGCAGCGGTCTCGCAGCGCGGACGCACTGCCGACGGCGAATGGTTCACGTGCTACTCGATCGTGATGCGCCCGGCCCCAGCCCACCTCGCCGATCTGCACGATCGCATGCCGCTGCTCGTCCCCGCCTCGCTGAGCCATGACTGGCTGACGGCGCCGCCCTCCAGAGAGATCGTCGACGAGGCGGTCCTCGCGTCGGACGAGATGGCGGCACGCGTGCGGGCCCGGCCTCGGCCTTGAACCGATATATCCGCCAGCAGGTGGATCTCTCTCCGGGATATGTGTACCTGAGGAGGACGCGCGGTTCGGGGGTCGGTCCGTAACGTTGACCCCATGATCACAGCAGAAGGCCTCACGAAGAGATTCGGAGACAAGACGGCCGTCGATGACGTGTCGTTCACCGTCAAGCCGGGCAGCGTCACCGGCTTCCTCGGCCCCAACGGCGCCGGCAAGTCGACCACGATGCGCATGATCGTCGGCCTCGACCGCCCGACGTCCGGGCGCGCCGCCATCGCGGGCCGCGAATACCGCAAGCTTCGCGCGCCGCTCACCGAAGTCGGCGTGCTGCTCGACGCGAAGGCAGTGCACACCGGCCGGAGCGCACGCAATCACCTTCGCGCGATGGCTGCGACCCATGGCATCCCCTCGTCCCGCGTCGATGAGGTCATCGACCTCGCGGGCATCACCTCCGTCGCTCGCAAGCGCGCGGGCGGGTTCTCGCTCGGTATGGGTCAGCGCCTCGGCATCGCTTCCGCCCTGCTCGGCGATCCGCACACGCTGATCCTCGACGAGCCGGTCAACGGCCTCGACCCCGAGGGCGTTCGCTGGGTGCGCCAGTTCGTCCGGCACGCGGCATCCGAAGGGCGCACCGTGCTCCTCTCGAGCCACCTGATGAGCGAGATGGCGCAGACCGCCGACCACGTCATCGTGATGGGTCGAGGCCGCGTGCTTGCGGACGCTCCGCTCGCCGACCTCGTGCGCTCCTGGACGCGGAACACCGTGCGGGTTCGCACTCCGCGACCGGCAGATCTGGCTGCTGCCATCGGCGGGCCGGATGTGGAGATCGTGAGCTCGGCTCCCGACCTGCTCGACATCGTGGGGCTGCCCGCCGCTCGCATCGGCGACCTCGCGGCAGATCGCGGCATCCCTCTGCACGAACTCACCCCGACCACCGGTTCACTCGAAGACGCGTATCTCGCCCTCACCGGCGACTCCGTCGAGTACCGCACCAAGGAGATCTCATGACCACGACACAGGCTCCCGCTCCCACGCGGCCTCGCGTCGACACCGGTCGACGGCTGACATTCGTGCGCGCGCTGCGCGGCGAGTGGATCAAGCTCGCCACCCTGCGCTCGACCTGGTGGTCGATCGGGATCGCGGCCGCCCTCACGATCGGCATCGCCGTGCTCATCGCCCAGGCGGTGGACATGCCGGGCTTCGACCCGATCCAGGCGGTCATCATGCCGATCCAGTTCACGATGCTGCTCGCCGGCATCATCGGGGCGATCTCGGTCACCGGCGAGTACTCGACCGGGATGATCCGCTCGACACTCACCGCGAACCCCGTCCGCGGTTCGGTGCTGGCCGCGAAGTCGACCGTGCTGGCCGTGTTCATGTTCCTGTCGTCCCTGGTGACCTTCGCCCTCGCTGCCGTGGCGGTATCGCTCATCGTGGCGCCCCGGGATCAGAGCATCGACTGGTCGGATCCGTCGGCATCGATCCTCCCGATCGTGGTGGCCTCGCTCGCCATGGCCGTGTTCGCACTGATCGGTGTGTCGTTCGGATTCATCCTGCGCTCGGGCGCCGGAGCGATCGCTGCGACCGTCGGAGTCCTGTTCGTGCTGCCCATCGTCGCGAGCTTCTTCTCCTTCGCAGGTGAGGCGTGGGCATGGGTTATCGAAGCCTCGGCCTACCTTCCGGTCGCGGCCGCACAGGCCGCGATCATGCCCAGCGAGACGGCGGCTCTCAGCGCTCCGGTCGCGTTCCTGACGCTGGCCTGCTGGGTCGCAGGTGGGGCACTCGCTGCCTGGGCCATGCTGCGTACCCGCGACGCGTAAAGTCGGCCTGTGAGCAGAACTCGAAGCCGCAGCGACTCGATCCGTGAGGACGAGGAGCTGCGGCTTCCGCGTGCGCCGGGCCTGTTCCGAAGGTTCTGGGCTCGGCACCCCCTTTTCGCCGATGTCCTGCTCACGGTGATCTGCCTCTTCCTCTCCCTCGCTCCGGCAGCGCCGTATCCCCTCACGTCGCTCCCCGAACCCACCTACATCGCACTCAACATCGCCACCCTCACCATGGTCGCGATCGGCTGCAGCACACTGCTGTGGCGCCGGCGGGCACCGCTCGGGCCCTTCATCGCGGCAGTCGTCCTGGGAACCGTCGGACTGTTCACCGGCATGTCGGGCGGCATCGTCCTCCTGCTCGTCGCCTGCTACGGCATCGCGGTCTACAGGTCAGCCCGCGCCGCGTGGATCTGCTACGGGATCGGCGCCGCATGGTTCCTCGGCCTCACGACACTGCTCATGCTGAGCGGCACGACTGTGCTGCAGGTCGGTCTCGACACCGCACTCGGCTACGTCGCGCTCGGTCTGATCGGCACACTCGTCGGAGTCAACATCGGCGACCGCAAGCGCTACCTCCTCGCCATCATCGATCGATCGCGCCAGTTGCTGATCGAGCGCGACCAGCAGGCACAGCTCGCTGCCGCATCGGAACGAGCCCGCATCGCTCGAGAGATGCACGACATCGTCTCGCACTCGCTCACTGTGATCGTCGCCCTGTCCGAGGGCGCAGCGGCCACCCCGGATCGCGAGCAGGCACGCAAGGCATCGACGTCGGTCGCCGATACTGCCAGGTCCGCCCTCACCGAGATGAGATCGATGCTCGGGGTGCTGAGGGACGACGAGTCGCCCCTCCCCCTGGCACCGATGCAGCCGGTGCCTCCGCGCGACACGATCGAAGCTGCGCAGCGCGCCGGCTACCCGGCGACGCTCACGGTCATCGGACAGGCAGAGGTCTCCCCCGCCGTCGCTCATGCGATCGGACGCATCGTGCAGGAAGGCGTGACCAACGCCATGCGCCATGCGTCCGCCAAGGCGATCACCGTGCGCGTGGAGTACACCGACACCACGGTGACGATCGAGATCGTGAACGACGGTGTCACCGGCGAGGTCGGATCCGACGGGTTCGGAGTGCGTGGGCTCTCCGAACGCGCCCTCCACGTGAACGGCACGGTGCGATCCGCGCCCGCCGATGGAGGACGATGGGTTCTGCGGGCGGTGCTGCCCGCGTCGGGGAGCGCGCCCGCTATTCAGGCTGAGACGACGGAGGACGACGGATGACACAGGCGATCAGGGTGCTCCTGGTAGACGATCAGGAGCTGATCCGCGTCGGCTTCCGGATGGTTCTCGAAGCGGAGGACGACATCGAAGTGGTCGGCGAGGCCGGCGACGGGAAGGATGCGATCGCGCAGAGCGCGAGGCTCGCTCCCGACCTGGTGTTGATGGACATCCGGATGCCCGAACTCGACGGCATCGCCGCCACCGAAGCGATCGTCCGCGACCAGCCACAGACCAAGGTGCTCGTTCTGACCACCTTCGACCTCGACGAGTACGCGTTCGGTGCGATCCGCGCAGGCGCGAGCGGATTCCTGCTGAAAGATGCGCAGCGCCACGAGATGATCTCCGCCGTCCGGGCTGTGCATCGCGGCGACGCGGCGCTGTCCCCTCGGATCACCAGGATGCTGCTCGAGCACGTGACGCCCCAGTTCGGAGCTCCCGCCGCCGTTCCGGCTCCCGCGGAGAGTGCCGCACTCGCATCCCTCACCGAGCGTGAGCGCGACGTGTTCCTGGCGATCGGCCGCGGCCTCACCAACGCCGAGATCGCCCAGACGCTCTACGTCGGCGAGTCCACGGTGAAGACCCACGTGGGTCGCGTGCTGTCGAAACTCGGCGCACGCGACCGGATCCACGCGGTCATCCTGGCCCACCGGCTCGGACTGGTCGGCGACTAGTCCTGCGGCGTCATGCGCGCGCGGGCGTCCACTCCGAGACGCGGTTGAGTCGCTGCACCTCTTCGCCCGAAAGCTCCAGGCGAGCGCCGGCGAGGAGGTCGGGCACCTGCTCGACCGTCCGTGCGCTCGCGATCGGCGCGACGACGGTCGGCTGCGCGCGAAGCCAGGCGATCGAGGTCGCAGCGATGGAAGCGCCATGCGCATCGCCGATCTCCTCGAGTGCGTCGATGATCTGCAGCCCGGCTTCCGTCGCGTACTTCGCCGCACCTTGAGCCCGCGGTGAGTTCTGCCCGCCGGCATCCGTCGACCGGTACTTGCCGGTCAGGAAGCCACTGGCCAGGGAGTAGTACGGGACGAGTCCGAGCTCGAACTCCTCCGCCACCGGAATGATCGTGTCCTCGACCTCGTTGCGGTGCACGAGGTTGTAATGCGGCTGCACCGCCACCGGCAGCGCCGCACCCGTGCGACGCGCGATCTCGATCCACTCCCGGATGCGGTCGGCGGAGTAGTTCGACACGGCGATGTGTCGCACCAGACCGTCGTCGACGAGCTGCCCGAACGCGGCGACCGTCTCCTCCAGCGGGACCGTCTCGTCGTCGAAGTGTGCGTAGTAGAGGTCGATCTCATCGACGCCCAAGCGTCCCAGTGAGGCCTCGGCGGCCTTTCGCACGTTGGAGGCTGCCAGCCCGCGGAACTGCGGGTGCTGGCTCACCTTGGTCGCGACGACGACGCCGGAGGGCTTGCGCGATGCCAGCCATTCCCCGACGATCGTCTCGCTCTCGCCGCCTTCGTTCCCGGGCGCCCAGGAGCTGTACGAGTCCGCGGTGTCGATGAAGTCGCCGCCACCGTCCACGAAGGAGTCTAGGACGGCGAAAGAGGCGTCGCGGTCGGCTGTCCAACCGAACACGTTGCCGCCGAGAGAGAGCGGGAGGACGTCAAGATCACTGGTGCCGATACGAGTCATGTCGAGAACAACCGCGGACGACGCCTCGGGCATTCCCGCATGACGCCGTGTTGCGGCAGCCCGCGCTAGTTCGGCGCCTCGCCCTCGTCGTAGATCTGCGAGGGGCGGCCGACGAGACGCGTGTCTGGATCGTGAGCGATCAGAGGGTCTTTGCCCGGGTAGTCGAAGCGCGCGAGAACGCATCTCATGGCTTCGAGCCGCGCACGCTTCTTGTCGTCCGACTTGATGACGATCCACGGAAGGGCGGGCGTGTCGGTATGGAGGAACATCGCCTCCTTCGCCGCGGTGTAGTCATCCCACCGATCGACGCTCGCCAGATCGGTCGGGCTGAGCTTCCACTGCTTGACGGGATCCTCGCCACGGCGTGTGAAGCGGCGTCTTTGTTCCGCCTCGCCGACCGAGAACCACAGCTTGATGAGGCGGATCCCCGAACCGACGAGCATCCGCTCGAACTCCGGTGCGGTCTGCATGAACTCCTCGTACTCGACGCAGGAGCAGTACCCCATGACGTGCTCGACTCCCGCGCGGTTGTACCAGGAGCGATCCATCAGGACGATTTCGCCCCCGGATGGAAGATGTGCGACATACCGCTGGAAGTACCACTGAGTCCGCTCGGCATCAGTCGGCTTGTCGAGCGCGACGACTCGTGCCCCTCGAGGATTGAGGTGCTCCATGAAGCGCTTGATCGCGCCACCTTTGCCCGCGGCGTCCCGTCCTTCGAACAGGATGAGCACCCGCTCGGATGACCGCTTGATGTGGGCTTGGAGCTTGAGGAGCTCGATCTGCAGGAGCCGCTTCTCTTGCTCGTACGCGGCTCTCGAGAGCTTGTCCGAATTCAGGTGGCCGTGCTGCCACTCCGGTGCGATCGTCTCGACATCCGACGTACTGCTCATCACGCGACCTCCGCGGCTGTACCGGACTCCCCGTTTCACAAGGCAAGCGCAGGTGGCCGCGGCGGGGAGTCGGCCACCTGCGCAGTCATCGACCCGGTGCGAATCCGCAGACCCACCAGGAAAACGTCGTTGCAAGTAACATATCACCATCTATAGCGATACTCTGGAATCCGCTTGATCCGGACCCGCGCCACCGCAGCGATGAAGCACCACCGGTCGCGGCTATCGTTCAGATATGGGAACGATCCAGTACGGCAACGGCGAAGAGATCCACATCGAAGACCGCGCGCTCGCGCACCTGAAAGTGGTCATCGCCACGAAGCTCCGACGCAATGAGAGCTTCACTCTGTCGTGGCGTCACCCCGAAGGCGACAATCCCGGACGTTCGACGATCTGGTTACACCCGTCGATCCCGCTCCGCTTCACCTTCGACGAGCCCGAAGCGCCCCAGCTGAACCCGAAGTGGATTCAGGACCTCATGCACTCGGCGAGCTCGACGGGCGGCATCAGCCTCATCGACGAGGTGCTCGACACTCCGCAGGACGACGAAGCGGACTGAGTTCTGCGAGCGGCGGATACGGGCAGGAGTCTCTGAAGAGCCACTCCGCGATCCTCTGCTCTCGCAAGGGATTGAAGAGCCGACTACGGGACTCGAACCCGTAACCCCCGTATTACAAGTACGGTGCGCTACCAATTGCGCCAAGTCGGCGGATGCCACCCATCAGCTTAGCGATGACATCGACCCCGTTTCGACTTACGGGGTAGGCGTGGAGGACGCCGTCGGCGTCGGTGTGGGCGTCGCGCGCGATGCGTCACTCGCCACACTGAGCACGAACTGCGAGAACTCGGCGGGATCGTCGAGAGCACCGACATAGGCTTCGCCGTTCGCGACGATCATGGGCGCCGTGTTGAGCACCAGATCCTTGGAACCGGCGAGCGGACCGTCCAGGGCGCGCGTGGTGGCTTCCTTCGCCCAGCTGACGAAGTCACCGTTCTCGATGCACGAACGGACGGCCTTGGTGTTGTCGGTGCCGACGGCGCCGGCGAGGTTCGCCAGCTCCTCGTCGGAGAGCCCGTCACTGCCGACCTCGGGCTGGTCGTTCAGCAGATCGTGGTTGAACGCATAGAACTGCGCGGGCGAGTGAGTCGCGACACAGGCGGCGGCCGCGGCGGACCGCAGCGAGTACTTGGTGCCGTTCGAGCTCGCAGTGAGCAGCGCGACGGGGTGGTAGCTGACCGTGACAGCGCCCTCGCTGATCCAACCGGCGAACTGACGGGCGTTGGCCCGCTCGAACTTTCCTGCGTCCGGCGAGAGATAGTCGACGTAGACATGGATGTCGACCTTCTCAGAGGCGGTCGCCTCGGGCGTCGGCTCCGTCGTGGCACCCGCATCGGTCGGCTCCGCCGAAGGTGTCGCCGGAACCTCGTCGGGTCCTGCGACGGCGGTGATGTCGGTCACGACGACGCCGTCCGACTCCATCCCGGTGGGGGTGAGCTTCGGCTTCGACACCTGCGCCGACACGGCAAGGGTCACCGCAGTGCCGATCGCCCCCACGGCGACGATCGCGACAGCACCGATGATGATCCGTCGCATGAGACGCGCCCTCGACTGCTGGGCGTGCACTTTCTGAGCCTTCTCCCGTACGACCTCGCGAGAATTGCGAGGCGTGGGGACGTTCGGCGTTTCGTCGCTCGACATCGTTCCTCTTGTGAGTCTTCGGGGGTCCGGGTTGGCCCCTACCGCCGCTTGGCGACGATCGCCGCTGCGCGCGGCCGAGTTCGATGCTAGCCATTGAGGCTGAGAAATACCCAGGTACCGCTGTTCATGTCATACTGATTCCGACCCAATGACGGGTCACGGTGACTCATCTCACCGCTTCATCACTACGGATCGTCCGGCACGTACCTGCCGGTGAAGGAGAAACAAAAATGGCATCTGTGACTTTCGACGACGCCACCCGCCTCTACCCCGGTGGAACTCGTCCGGCCGTCGACAAGCTGAACCTCGAGGTCGGTGACGGCGAGTTCCTCGTCCTCGTCGGCCCCTCCGGTTGCGGCAAGTCCACGTCCCTCCGCATGCTCGCCGGCCTCGAAGAGGTCAACGCCGGCCGCATCCTCATCGGCGACCGCGACGTGACCGACGTCCCGCCGAAGGACCGCGACATCGCGATGGTCTTCCAGAACTACGCGCTGTACCCGCACATGACCGTCGCCGAGAACATGGGCTTCGCGCTCAAGATCGCCGGCGTCGGCAAGGAAGAGCGCGCCACCCGCGTGCTCGAGGCCGCCAAGCTCCTCGACCTCGAGGACTACCTGACCCGCAAGCCGAAGGCACTCTCGGGCGGACAGCGTCAGCGTGTCGCGATGGGCCGCGCGATCGTCCGTCAGCCGCAGGTGTTCCTCATGGACGAGCCGCTGTCGAACCTCGACGCCAAGCTCCGCGTCCAGACCCGTACGCAGATCGCTTCGCTGCAGCGTCGCCTCGGCGTCACCACGGTCTACGTCACCCACGACCAGACCGAGGCTCTGACCATGGGCGACCGCATCGCGGTCCTCAAGGACGGTCTGCTCCAGCAGGTCGGCTCGCCGCGCGACCTGTACGAGAAGCCGAACAACCTGTTCGTCGCCGGCTTCATCGGCTCCCCCGCCATGAACCTGTTCGCCGCTGACCTGGCTGACGGCGGAGTGCAGTTCGGCACCGAGGTCGTGCCACTCGACCGCGACACCGTCGGCCGCGCGACCGGCTCGCAGGTCATGGTCGGCGTCCGCCCCGAAGACATCTCCGTCGGCCCCGCCGACGGCAAGGGTCTCTCGGTGACGGTCGACCTCGTCGAGGAACTCGGCGCCGACGGCTACCTGTACGGTCACACCGAGATCAACGGCAAGCGCGCCGACCTGGTCGCACGTGTCGACGGTCGCAGCCACCCGAACGCGGGCGAGACGGTCACTCTGGCCGCGAACGCCGGTCACGTACACGCGTTCGACGTCGAGTCCGGCGAGCGTCTGAACGACAAGCCGATCGTCTCCGCCTGATCGGATCCACAGACGCGGCGCAGGCTGACTTCGGTCGCCTGCGCCGCTTCTCTTTTTCGCCTTCCACACAACCAGGGAGCATCATGCAGGATTCTCTGCGGATCACCGCCAGCAAGATCGATCCGGGACTGCTCTCCCTGCCTTGGTCCACGACCCTCGCGAAGTGGCCCTCCGAGCACATCGTCTCGCTCCCCAAGGGTCTCTCACGCCACCTCGTGCGTTTCGCGGATCTCTCCGGACGCGTCGTCGCCGTCAAAGAGACCACCGCGGAGATGGCGCAGCGTGAGTACGACATGCTCGGCAACCTCACGCGCCTCGACGTGCCCTGCGTCGACCGGGTCGCTGTGATCGCCGGTCGCACGGATGCCCACGGCGAAGCCCTTCCTGCCGCGCTGGTCACCTCGCACCTGCGCTTCTCGATGCCGTACCGCGCCCTGTTCACGCGCGTCCTGCGACCGGACACCGCGAACCGCCTCGTCGACGCACTCGCCCTGCTGCTGGTGCGCCTGCACAACGTCGGCTTCTACTGGGGCGACGTCTCGCTGTCGAACACCCTGTTCCGTCGTGATGCCGGCGCCTTCGCCGCCTACCTGGTCGATGCCGAGACCGGCGAGCTGCATGAGGAGGGCCTGACCGACGGCCAGCGTGCCTACGACCTGGATCTCGCCCGTACGAACATCGCCGGCGAGATCATGGACCTCGCCGCGGGAGGACGACTCGAGCACGGAGTGGATGCCGTCGCGATCGCCGATGGCATCGTGTCGTCCTACCGGTCGCTGTGGGCAGAGCTCACCGCGCAGGAATCGTTCTCCGCCGCCGAGACGTGGCGCATCACCGAACGGGTCGAGCGCCTGAACGCCCTCGGGTTCGACATCGACGAGATGTCGATGTCGACCACCGCAGACGGCACCGTCGTCGAGATCCAGCCCAAGGTCGTGGACGCCGGACACCACCAGCGGCGCCTCATCCGCCTCACGGGCCTCGACGTCGAAGAGAACCAGGCGCGGCGCCTGCTGAACGATCTCGACGAGTTTCGCGCACGCTCCACGAAGCAGTGGGCGGACGAGGAGATGTACGCACACGAGTGGCTGACACGCGTGTTCGAGCCCGTCGTGCGTGCGATCCCCTACGAGCTGCGCGCCAAGCTCGAGCCGGCTGAGGTGTTCCACCAGGTGCTGGAGCACCGCTGGTACCTGTCGCAGGCCGAAGGGCGATCGATCCCGCTCGCCGAGGTGCTGACGAGCTACATCAACGAGGTGCTGCGGCACCGGCGCGACGAGGCGACCATCATGGGACCGCCGACCGAGACCATGAGCCTGCCGGTGATCACCGGCATGACACCGGTGGCGGACGATGACGACGACGTCGACTGGCGCGATCTGGTCTGACCGCTCCGACAGGTCGGGATCGGGAAGGCGTCAGTAACCGACGGTGAACCGTTCGCGGTGATGGTTGCCCTGCTCGATCTCGTCGACCACGGCGACGGCGAAGTCCGCGCCCGAGATGTACGACTTCCCATCCGCATCGCGAACGATCACGTCGCCACCGTCGCGGTAGTGCCCGGTACGCTCACCTTCGGCCCAGGGACCGAACACCTCGGCGGGGTGGATGAAGAACCAGTCGACGCCGGCATCCGTGGCCTCGAGGAGCGCGAGGGAGTCGATACCGACCTGCGCCTCGTGCTTGTATTCCTCGGGGAAGCCCTGGTCGAACAAGCGCGGTCCGCCGGGAGCCACCAGGCTGCCGCCGGCTCCGCCGACGACGCCCAGGCGTGTGGCCGTGCCGGCGATCTGCTCGACGACGTTCGACAGCGCTTCGAGCGCCCGGTCCTCCATGTCACCACGCGGCGAGAGGGCTGAGACCACGGCATCCGTCCCGACGAACGCTTCCGCGAGCGGCGCGAGGTCGAGAGCAGAGCCCTGCAGGTACGCGGCTCCCGCCACCGGATCGGTCGGCGCCGAACGCGAGATCGCGATCACCGCATGATCTCGGCTCACCGCCTCCGCGACGATGTGGCGTCCGGCGTAGCCCGTCCCTCCGAGCACGATGATGCGAGCCATGGTCTGCCTTCTCTCCGTGTGCTACTTCTTCGCGGCGCGGAGCGACGCGACCTGGTAGAGCGCGACAGAAGTCGCGATGCCGGCGTTCAGCGACTCGGTGGCCGCAGAGATCGGAATCGAGACGATCTGGTCGCAGGTCTCGGAGACCAGACGAGACAGGCCCTTGCCCTCAGAGCCGACCACGATCACGACGGGACGATCGGCCAGCTGCAGCTCGGGAAGCGACACATCGCCGTCGCCATCGAGGCCGAGCACGAACACGCCCTGCTTCTTGAACTCCTTGAGCTGCGTGGTGAGGTTGGTCGCCAGCGCCACGGGGGTGCGGGCGACGGCTCCGGCGCTGGTCTTCCAGGCGGCGGAGTTGACACCTGCAGAGCGACGCTGGGGAAGGATGATGCCGTGGCCGCCGAACGCCGCGGTGGAGCGGATGATCGCGCCCAGGTTGCGGGGGTCGGTGATCCCGTCGAGCGCCACGAACAGCGGCACCTCGCCACGGTCGATGACCTGCTCGAGCAGATCCTGCGGGTGCGCGTACTCGTACGGCGGTACCTTGATCGCGACACCCTGATGCACGCCGTCGAAGCCGGCCATGCGGTCGAGCTCCGGACGGGTGACCTCCATCACGGGGATGCCGCGATTCGTGGCGATCGCGAGCATCTCCTTCACACGGTCATCCATCTCGACGCGCTGCGCGATGTAGAACGCCGTCGCGGGGATCTTCGCCCGCAATGCCTCGAGCACGGAGTTGCGACCCGTGACGTTCTCGGTGTCGTCCCCGGCCTTGGCCTTGGGCGCTCGGTTCGAACCACCGCCGGATCCCGGACGGCTGCCGCCGGGACGCCCCTTGCCGCCGGACGCCGCGTAACGCTCGGCAGCGGCCTTGCGCTTGCCTGCCGGGTGCCAGGCGCGGTCCTCCGCCTTCGGCGTCGGTCCACGGCCTTCGAGCGCCTTGCGCCCGAGTCCGCCGGTGCCCTTGGTCGGGCCCTTCTTGTTTCCCTTGTTCGCGCCGGGGCGCTGTGGCTTAGCCATCGATACTCCAATGAGTTCCGGCCGGAGTGTCCTCCAGCGTGATTCCTGCGGCGGCGATCGCGTCTCGGATGCGATCCGCCGCCGCCCAGTCCTTGTCAGCGCGTGCCTGAGCGCGCTGGGTGATCATCGTCTGGACGAGGGCGTCCAGAGTCCGGTGCTCAGCGAGGTCTCCCCCACTGGACATGAGGTCGTCGAACCCGAGGAGACGGATCATCGCATCCACCTGGACGAATGCATCCCAGGCCTCCTCGTCTGCTCCGGTGTCGATCGCGGTGTTCCCGCGTCGCACCGTCTCGTGCAGCACGGCGAGCGCCTGCGGTACACCGAGGTCGTCATCCATCGCGACCGCGAACGCCTCGGGGATCTCGCCGATCCGTGCCTCATCCGGCGCGCCGGGGAGCGAGCGGCGAACTCGGGCGATGAACGTGCCGATGCGCCCGAGCGCAGCCTCCGCCTCCGTCCACGACGATTCGCCGAGGTCGAGGCTGGAGCGGTAGTGTGCGGCGGCGAGCGCGTAGCGGACCACCAGCGGATCGTGCGCGGAGAGCACATCGACAGCGAGGGTGAAGTTGCCGAGCGACTTCGACATCTTCTGCCCGTCGACGGTCACCAGCCCGTTGTGTACCCAGTATCGGGCGAATCCGTCGCCAGCCGCGGTCGACTGCGCGAGCTCGTTCTCGTGGTGCGGGAAGCGCAGATCGAGCCCACCGCCGTGGATGTCGAACTCGGCGCCGAGATAGCGCTTCGACATGGCGGAGCACTCGATGTGCCATCCAGGACGCCCGGCACCCCAAGGCGACGCCCAGGTCGCATCGGCCGGCTCCTCGGGCTTGGCACCCTTCCAGAGAGCGAAGTCCTGCGGGTTGCGCTTGCCTCGGGGGTCGGCGTCCTCCGCCGCCTCCATGGCATCGAGCGACTGATGGGTGAGCGATCCGTACTCGGACCAGGAGCGCACGTCGAAGTAGACGTCGCCTGACGCGTCGGGCGCGGGGTACGCGTGACCACGCTCGATCAGCAGCGCGATGAGTTCCTGCATCTGCGGGACCGATGCCGTGGCTCGGGGTTCGTACGTCGGTGCGAGGATGCCGACCCCGGCGTACGCCGCGGTGAATTCCTGCTCCATCCGGTAGGCGAGCGCCCACCACGGCTCGGATTCCGTCGCGTTGGCGAGCACCTTGTCGTCGATGTCCGTGACGTTGCGCACGAAGGTGACACGACCGTAGCGGTGCTCCAACCATCGGCGCAGCAGGTCGAAGCTCAGGGCGGCCCTGACGTGCCCGATGTGGGGGCCGGACTGCACCGTGGGTCCACACACGTACATCGTGATGTTCTCGGGATCGAGAGGCACGAAGTCGCGCAGCGAAGCAGCGCGGGTGTCGTAGAGGCGGAGTGTCACCGCTCAAGCCTACTCGGCGACTGCTGAGCGCCCGCCCTCTGGTGACGATTCCCGATCACGCGGCACCACCGACGCGACCGCTGTCACCGCGATGCCCTCTCCCCGACCGGGGAAACCGAGCCCATCCGTCGTCGTCGCCGTCACGGATACAGGGGCGGCGAGGACCGCCGACAGTGCCGCCTCTGCCTCCGCGCGCCGAGGGCTGAACCGCGGACGGTTGCCCTGTAGCTGCACCGACACGTTCCCGATCTCGAACCCGGCGTCGGTGAGCAGCTCACGGGTACGAGCGAGGAAGACGTCGGCGTGCGCACCCGCATACTCGGGATGAGCAGTACCGAAATGCTCTCCGATATCGCCGAGCCCCGCGGCCCCCAGCAGAGCATCGACGATCGCGTGAGCGACCGCATCCCCGTCCGAGTGGCCCGACAGCGGCTGCTCCCCCGGCCATTCGAGTCCGGCGAGCCAGAGGTTTCCCTCGCCCCCGAACGCGTGGACGTCGGTGCCGATGCCCACCCGCGGGATGCCGACACGGTGGGCGGATGGGGCGAGCAGATTTCTGGCGCGCTCGAGGTCTGCCGGAGTCGTGATCTTGAAGGCCCGCTCCGAGCCGGCGATATGCCGCACGGGATGGCCGGCTGCTGCGAACAGAGCCGCGTCATCGGTGTATTCGGTCCCGCTGGCCAAGGCCGTGGCGTACGCGGCTTCGAGCAGTGGCCGAGGAAAGCCCTGCGGTGTCTGGGCCGCGGCGAGCACCGAGCGGTCGACGGCGTCGATCACAGCGCCGTCGGCCACCTTCTTGAGTGTGTCGACGACGGGGAGCGCGGGGATGACGCCGGTCTGCGTCGTCACGGCAACAGCTACGGCATCGATCTGCGACGGAGGCGTGAGCGCACGGGCGGCATCATGGACGAGGACCGTCTCGACGTCACCCCAAAGCGCTGCGAGCCCTGCGGCCACCGACTGCTGCCTGGTCGCGCCGCCGGTCACCACACGGCCGAGATCGACTCGGTCACCTGCCGCCGCACGCAGCTCGGTCTCGGCATCTCCCTCGAGGCCTGCCGGCGCGACGACGACGACCTGGGCCGGGGCAGCGGCGAACACGCCGTCGAGCGCATGGCGAAGGACGGAGCGGGCGTCGATGCCGACGAAGGCCTTCGGAGCACCGGCTGCCAGGCGGGTGCCGGAGCCTGCGGCCACGACGATGATCGCTGTGTGCGGGACGGGGAGGATGGTCACAGCATCACGTTACCGGCGAAGACGACGAAAGGCGGATGCCGAAGCACCCGCCTTTCGTCGTGAAAGAACTCAGGAAGCGAGGACCTCGTCGAGCATTGCGCCCGCCTTGTCCTCGTCGGTCTTCTCAGCGAGCGCGAGCTCGGAGATCAGGATCTGACGAGCCTTCGCGAGCATCCGCTTCTCACCAGCGGAGAGGCCGCGGTCCTGATCGCGACGCCACAGGTCGCGGACGACCTCGCTCACCTTGATCACATCGCCGGAGGCGAGCTTCTCGAGGTTCGCCTTGTACCGGCGCGACCAGTTCGTCGGCTCTTCCGTGAAGGGGGCTCGCAGCACCTCGAACACATTGTCGAGGCCCTCTTTGCCGATGACATCACGAACGCCGACCAAGTCGACATTCTCTGCGGGAACCTCGATGATCAGGTCGCCCTGAGTGACATTGAGCTTCAGGTATTTCTTCGCCTCACCCTTGATGATGCGCTCCTTGACCTCGATGATGGTCGCAGCGCCATGGTGGGGATAGACGACGGTCTCGCCAACCTCAAAAAGCATAAAAACGTGTCCTTTCGGCAACCTCAAGGATACCACAGGGGGGATGCGCTAAGGTTCGCGCTCCTCGGGCCACGGGCGCCGTCACGACTTACCCATAGAATGGATGCGGATATCCCGCCGGACCTCAGGAGGACCCGTGAAATCGCGCCTTGTTGCGTCTGCAGCCCTCAGCGCCCTCGTTCTGCTCGGCGCCACCGGGTGCACGTTCATCACCCCGCAGTCGACGAAGATCGAGTACGCCGCCTCTGACGGCGTGAACATCTCTGATGCAGACGGTCCGATCGACGTTCGCAACGCCCTCGTCATCGCCAACGAAGACGGCTCCGTCGGCAACTTCATCGCGGCGATCGTGAACCCCACCGACGAGAAGGCGACTCTGACGATCACGGTCGAGGGCCTCGAGCCGTTCGCCGTCACCGTCCCCGCGGAGGGCAGGGTCAGCCTGGGCGCCGACGAGGAGCCGCTGCGCATCGTCGGCCTCGACACCAAGCCGGGCGCGACCGTCGAGATCCACTTCCAGTCGGGCGACTCCACCGGGGTCAAGAGCGAGGTTCCCGTCCTCGACGGATCGCTCCCCTACTACGCCGACCTGGTTCCTTCCGAGAAGGTCGAAACGCCCCGGCCGACGCCGCTGCCGACCGACACGGCCGCCCCGGCCCCCTCGAACTGACACCACACCGCACCACCGAGAAGAGGCCGGCACCCCGCGGGGTGCCGGCCTCTTCCGTGTTCGGACCGTGCGTCAGCCCTCGAAGCGGTATCCCAGACCGCGCACGGTGACGAGCATCACCGGCTCGCTCGGGTTCTCCTCGATGCGCGAGCGGATGCGCTTGATGTGGACGTCGAGCGTCTTCGTGTCACCGAAGTAGTCGCTCCCCCAGACCCGGTCGATGAGCTGACCACGGGTGAGGACTCGCCCGGAGTTGCGCATCAGGACCTCGAGCAGCTCGAATTCCTTCAGCGGCATGTTGATCTGGTCCCCGGCGACCGAAACCGTGTGCCGGTCGATGTCGAGTGACACGCGTCCGCCGTCGAGCACGCGCTCGTCGAGCTCGCTGTCAGCCTGCACGACTCGGCGCAGCACAGCGCGCATGCGGGCGAGCAGCTCACGCGACGAATACGGCTTCGTGATGTAATCGTCGGCCCCGAGCTCGAGCCCCACGACGATGTCCACCTCGGAGTCCTTGGCCGTGAGCATGATGATCGGCACCGCCGAGGTCGAACGGATCTGCCGGCACACCTCGGTGCCCGGCATCCCCGGCAGCATCAGGTCGAGCAGCACGATGTCGGCGCCGCGCTCCCGGAACGCTGCGAGCGCCCCAGGGCCGTCTTCGGCGATCTCCACCTCGTACCCCTCGCGGCGCAGCAGGTACGCGAGGGGATCGGCGAGGTCGGGCTCGTCTTCGACGAGAAGGATACGGGTCATGCTCTCTCTCCGTTTCGAACGCGTGCAGAGGCTGCGGCCTTGGCCGCCTTGCGCACACGCTTCTTCTTGCTCTTCTTGCCCGTGTCGACGTTGTCAGGGGCATCGATCCGAGGAAGCCGGATCGTGAACGTAGAGCCGCGCCCAGGACGGGACCACAGCCGCACCTCGCCACCATGACGCTGGGTGGCGTGCTTGACGATCGAAAGCCCGAGTCCCGTGCCCCCCGTGCGTCGGGAACGGGCCTCGTCGGCCCGGTAGAACCTCTCGAAGATGCGCTCACGGTCGGCCTCTGCGATGCCGATGCCCTGGTCGGACACCGCGATCTCGACGACGCCGTCCTCCGCTCGCACACCGACTCCGACGCGGGACCCCTTGGACGAGTACACGATCGCGTTGGCGATGAGGTTGCCGACCGCCTCGATCAGGATCTGCGCGTCTCCGCGCACCCAGACACCGCGGTCACCGCCCCTGGCGAGCTCGACGCCCGCGGAATCGGCCTGCACGACATGGGCTTCGATGGACGAGGCGATGACCTCGTCGATCGAGACGGGACCGACCTTGGTCAGGCCGTCCTCTGCCTGGAGCCGCGACAGACTCATGATGCGACCGGTGAGCTGTCCGAGCCGCCCGGCCTCCGCAGAGATGCGCGCCGCGAAGATGCGAACCTGGGCTGGGTCGTCGGCGGCGGACTCGATGGCTTCGGCGAGAAGACTCACCGCCCCGACCGGGGTCTTCAGCTCGTGACTCGTGTTCGCCACGAAGTCCCGCCGCATCTGGTCGAGGCGCTCCTGCTCGGTGACGTCGCGGATGATCAGCAGCACCAACCGGGCGCCGATCACGCTCGCCCTGGCTGAGACCAGACGCGGGTCGAGGCTCAGCCCACCACGGGTGATGCGCATCGATTCGGTGACGGAACCGCCGGCTTCCCTGACCCCACGCACGAGTTGGCGCAGCTCCGGGTTGTCGAGAGTCGAGCCGACCTCGATTCCGAAGCGGGTGGCGGCCTGCGATGCTGCCAGCACCTGACCGGAGGTGTCGACGATCGCGGCTGCGTCATCCATGCTGCGAAGGACATCGGTGATACCGGCCGGAATCGCCAGCGAGGTCTCTTCCTGCACGCGTGCCCTCGCCCGATACGCCCACACCACCAGCAGGGACAGGCCGACGCCGATCACCAGCCCGATGGCGAGCGAAGACAGCGCGAGCTGCGGCAAGGTCATAACCTAAGCGTAGAGTGCGTTCACCGTCTGTCCGGCGGGTTTCCGCGCCCTGGCGGCAACGGGAGAAGTACTATTCACGTGCTGGGCACCGTTCGTTAACCTTCGAAGCAGACAATCGCTTCGGGCTTGTGCGGGAGCACAGACCTGCTCTCGTGCGGACGACCCGCCGTCTCGTGCTGACACAGCCGAGATCCGAATGAAAGGTTGCGCCCCAACATGCGCGAAGTCTTCCACCAGTCCCTCGAGGACCTGCAGTCCCGCCTCGTCGAGATCGCAGACCTCGTCACGGTCTCGATCGACAAGGCGACCAGAGCTTTCGCGACCAGCGACGTCGCCCTGGCCGAAGAGGTCATCGCCGACGACGCGAAGATCGACGAACTGGCCGTCGCACTCGACGAGCAGGCCATCGAGATCCTCGCCCGCCAGCAGCCGGTAGCCCGCGACCTGCGCATCGTCGTCTCAGCGCTGCGCGTCAGCGCGTCGCTGGAGCGCATGGGCGACATGTCGGAGCACATCGCCCAGCTCGCCCGTCTCCGCTTCCCCGAGCGCGCCATCCCGAAGGGGCTCAAGGGCACCTTCGTGAAGATGGGCGAGCTCGACGTCGAGGTGGCTCGCACGCTCTCCGAGCTGCTGCGGACCCAGGACCTGCGCTACGCCGACGCGATCCGCAACGCGGACGACGACGTCGACGAGCTGCACGCCACGGTCTTCGAGAAGGTGCTCAGCGACAACTGGAAGGGCGAGGCGACGGCGACCGTCGACGCCACGCTCGCCAGCCGCTACCACGAGCGCTTCGCCGACCACGCGGTGGCCGTCGCCAAGAAGGTCGTCTACCTCGCGACCGGCGACTGGGCTGTCGGCGAAGACGACATCCCCCTCGCCGTCGAGCAGCAGGAGCTCGAGCAGCAGGAGCTCGGACACGCCTGACCCGCAGCACGAATGCAGAAGCCCCCGATGCTAGCGCATCGGGGGCTTCTCCGTTCGAGCGGAAGCTTCTACTTCTTGCCCTGGGCAGCGACTGCGGCGGCGCCGGCAGCAGCGGCCTCCGGGTCGAGGTAGCGGCCGGGGCCGGTGGGCACGTTGTTCTCATCCAGCTCGTAGATCAGCGGGATGCCCGTGGGGATGTTGAGCTCGGCGATGTCGTCGTCGCTGATGCCCTCGAGGTGCTTCACGAGACCGCGCAGCGAGTTGCCGTGCGCCGTGACGAGGACCGTCTTGCCGGCATCGAGGTCGGGAACGATCGCACTCTCCCAGTAGGGCAGCAGGCGGTCGATGACGAGCTTGAGGGACTCGGTGCGCGGCACCTCGCCGTCGATGTCCGCGTAACGGACGTCGTTCACCTGGCTGAACTCGCTCTCGTCGTCGAGCACGGGCGGCGGCACGTCGAACGAGCGACGCCAGAGCTGGAACTGCTCCGGACCGAACTCCTCGAGCGTCTGCGCCTTGTCCTTGCCCTGGAGCGCACCGTAGTGACGCTCGTTGAGCCGCCAGGAGCGGGTCACCGGAATCCACAGCCGGTCGGCGGCGTCCAGGGCGATGTTCGCCGTCTGGATCGCGCGGCTCAGCAGCGAAGTGTGCAGCACGTCGGGCAGGATGCCGGACTCTGCCAGCAGCTCGCCACCACGGCGGGCCTCCTTCTCGCCCTGCTCGTTGAGGCGGACGTCCACCCAACCGGTGAACAGGTTCAGTTCGTTCCACTCGCTCCGGCCGTGGCGGAGCAGGATGAGGGTGCGCGTCGCAGTCATGCCGTCAGTTTATCCGCCCAGGGCACGGAGCCAGAGTCGGATGCTGGGAGGATGGAGACATGGCGTCATCTCCCCTCGGTCGGCCGACCCGCGGCACCACGGGGACGAACCGGCTGCGGCGCAACGATCGCTGGATCGCCGCGAGCGATGCCCTGCGCCGAGCATCCGATCCCCTGGTCATCGACCTCGGATACGGGGCGAGCGGTGTGACCGCCTTCGAGCTCGCGACACGACTGGTACGGGTGCGCGGCGACGTCGAGGTGCGCGGTCTGGAGATCGACCCGGCGCGCGTCGCGACCGCCGACGCCCAACTGGCCGAGGTGCGTGCGGGGCGAACGTCCTTCGCTTCCGACCTTCCGGTCTCGTTCGCCCGCGGAGGATTCGAGGTACCGCTCCCCGACGGGCGGCGGGCCGCGGTGATCCGCGCGATGAACGTGCTGCGCCAGTATGACGAGAACGACGTTCCGGATGCCTGGTCGCGCATGGCCGCCCGGCTGGCACCGGGTGGCCTGCTGTTCGAGGGGACCTGCGACGAGATCGGTCGGGTCGCGAGCTGGATCGACGTCGATGCGCAGGCCTCGCCGCTGCGCTTCACCATCTCGCTCCGCCTCGCCGATCTCGAGCGTCCGAGCATCGTCGCGGAACGCCTGCCGAAAGCGCTGATCCATCGGAACGTCGCCGGCGAGCGTATCCACGCGCTGCTGGTCGACCTCGACCGAGAGTGGGATCGTGCGGCGCCGCTGTCGACGTTCGGTGCCACTCAGCGCTTTCTGGCCGCAGCGGCGGCTCTTCGCGATCAGGGGTGGCCGGTGCTCGGCGGACGCACTCGCTGGCGTCTGGGTGAGCTCACGCTTCCCTGGGCCGCTGTCGCGCCCCGCACCGATTGAGCTCAGCTGCCGATCGACCTCAGCCGTCGATCGAACTCAGTTGCCGGCGCTGCGCGGGTCTGGCGCCGAGGGACGCCGCGAAAGACGTGTGAGGCGCGGGATGTCGGCGGTGGCCCCGGCATCTGCCGGCACGATCACCTGCTGGGATGCCGCGATGTCGATGCCGTCGGCGCGCACCACGAGGTCGCCGATCGGAGCGCGTCGGGAGAGGATCGCGAGGGCGATCGGACCATCTTCATGATGACGCGCCACCGAGGTGAGGTGTCCGACCTCGTCGTCGCCGGCGAAGACCGGAGCACCGGGCTCCGGCAGGACCGCATCGCTGCCGTCGAGGTGGAGCGCGGCGAGACGGCGCGGAGGGTGCCCGAGGTTGTGCACCTTGGCGACGGTCTCCTGCCCGCGGTAGCACCCCTTGTTCAGGTGCACCGCGCTGCGGATCCAGTCGGACTCGTGCGGCAGGGAGCGCTCATCGACCTCTGTCGTCCAGCGAGGGCGCCAGGCGGCCACGCGCAGCGCCTCGGCGGCGAGCAGACCCGCCAGCGCATCGCGATCGAGCGAAGCGGCGAGCGCATCCGCCGCTTCATCGGTCAGGATCGCGACCCGCCACGCGAAGTCAGCGGCAGGATGCTCGGCGACCTCGGAGTACTGGTGTCCTCCGACGCTGATCCGCTGCCAGGGGTCGGCCCAGACGAGGGGCAGGCCGTTCGGTGCGAACGGCGCAGCGGATGCTGCCGACGCGACGGGCCCGCCATCGATGTAACCGACCAGCATGAGGTCTGATCGAATGCCGACCGTGGCCTGAGTGCGGAACTTCATCCGGGTCAGCCAACCGGCGAGCGCCTCGGCGTCGCCGGCGTCTGCGATGAGCCAGGTCGACGCACCGTCGTCGAGGACACCGGCTGCGTGTTCGACGCGGCCCTGTGGGTCGAGCACCAGGAGCTCGGTGCTCTCTCCGGGAGCCAGATGCCCCACCGCCTGCGAGGTGATCGAGTCGAGCCAGGTCAGTCGCTCGGGGCCCGCGACCTCGATCACGGTGCGGTCGCCGAGGGGGGCGAGAGCTGCGCCATCGGCGAGACGTCGCTGCTCGCGGAAGGCGTCGCCGAAGTGCATGATCAGATCGCCGTCGGAGACGACGCCGTCGATCTGGCTGAAGCGGGTCATGTCAGACCTTGGCCAGCCGCGCCGAGGCGTGCGAGCGCAGCGGGGTACCGAGGGCGGCGATGTCCCACGCCCACAGCAGGTGACCGTCGACGAGCCCGTACATGCGCGACGAAGCCGTGTGCACCTTGGCGCCGGCGCTACGCACGACGGCGTCGGAGCCGATATCGATGCGCGGACCGTTGATCTCGCCGATGTAGAGCTCGAGGGCACCGTCGGAGTGCGCGAGCGAAACCTCGATCGGGAATCCGCCACTCGGAGCGCGGAGCTCCTCGACATCGTCGACCGTGCGCGCGACTGCGGGGCCGGTGGCCGGGAGCAGGGCCGGACCGGGATCCGCTTGCGTCGCCGGCCGCGCGAGCCGCCAGAAGCCGGTCTCGGCGAGCAGCGCCGCAGCCGGGGCTCCGTCTTCGGAGAGGAACGTCGCGGTGCCCGAGTAGTTCAGGAAGGGGCCGCCGTCATGGCTGAAGCTGACCCGGTGCGTGAACTCCCCCTGCAAGCGCTCATCGCCGACGGGATAGTCGATGACGCCGGTGCCCTCCCAGACGCCGATCAGCCACGCGAAGGGGACGAGATCGGCCGGAAGGTCGACGGGCAGTTCGAGCACGATCGCGTCAGCGCTGGCCGCGGAAGAGGTTGCGCAGCACCACTGCCGAGACGAAGACGATAGCGAGGCTCGCAAGGCCCAGCAGGCCGATGAAGAACATTTCGAGCGCCATGAGGTCCATGTGCTCCACCTTACCGCGCCGCGCCGCACTCAGGTCGGGATCAGCGCCGCGAGGCCGAAACCGATCGAGACGAGCCCCATCAGCAGCAGGGCGCCGATCACACTGCCGGCCACCCGGAAGATGAAGCCCTGCGTGCGCCCGTACCGGAGCTGCACCGCGAACGACAGCAGCACAGCACCCCCGAAGCCCACCAGCAGCCACGGAACGCGCCATTCCTCCGGAACGAAGATGCCGATCGCGACGGTCGCGACGAACGCCGCGACCCACACGCCGGCCACACCGACGAACGCGTTGCGTGGTGCGAGTGCTGGATCCGTCATGTCACCATTGTTGCGCATCCGCTCCCGGTATCATGGCGGCACGGCGTCGATCCGCGTCGGTGAGGAGTGCGCGTGGCCCAGGTGCTGGTACTTACCAACGCTTCGCTCTCGGAGCAGGTGCTGCCCGCCCTTGAGTTGTTGAGCCATCGTGCTCGCCAGATCCCGGCGGAGCCGGCGCAACTGGTCAGCGCCCCGGACTACGACGTCGTGATCGTCGACGGCCGTCATGACCTCGTCGCCGCGAAGTCGCTGTGCCGCCTGCTGCGAACGGCCGGCCAGGACGCACCTCTGCTGCTGGTGGTCACAGAAGGCGGCATGAGTGCACTGTCCGGCGACTGGGGGATCGATGACGTCCTCCTCGCCACCGCGGGACCGGCCGAGATCGATGCCCGGCTCCGCCTCGCACTGGCCCGCCGCGACGAGGTCGCCGAACCCGCGCGGGTGCAGGCGTCCGGCGTCACGATCGACGAGCAGTCGTACTCGGCGAAGTTGCGCGGCAGAGCCCTGGATCTCACCTATAAGGAATTCCAGCTGCTGCATTTCCTGGCCACCCACCCTGCTCGCGTGTTCACGCGCGAGCAGCTGCTCAGCGAGGTCTGGGGTTACGACTACTTCGGTGGCACCCGCACCGTCGACGTGCATGTGCGAAGGCTCAGGGCGAAGCTCGGCGACCAGGAGCAGATCATCGGCACGGTGCGCAACGTCGGCTACCGCTTCAACGTCAACGAGGACGAGAGTCTCGTCAACGCCGGATGACGATCGGCTCCGTTCACACACGCGTCACCTCACGGTGATTAGATGTACCCCATGATCGATCCCGCACTCGCCGACGCCGGCCTCGGTGACGCCGAAGACGACGACTTCGACGCCATCGAGTCGCCCGACTCCCTGCTCCCCGACCACCGCTACCTGGATCGCGAGCTTAGCTGGCTCGCTTTCAACCAGCGTGTGCTGGAGCTCGCGGAGGATCCGTCACTGCCCGAACTCGAACGCGCCAACTTCCTGGCGATCTTCGCGAGCAACCTCGACGAGTTCTTCATGGTGCGCGTCGCCGGCCTCAAACGTCGCATCATGACCGGTCTCGCGGTGCCGACCAACATCGGCCGCTCCCCCGTCGACGCGCTCGCCGACATCTCCCGCGAGGCCCACGCGCTGCAACTGCGCCACGCGGATGCCTGGATCTCGCTGGTACGCCCCGCCCTGGCCGAGTCCGGCGTCGAGATCACCGACTGGTCCGAGCTCACCGACGGCGAGCGCTCGGCGCTCTCCGAGTACTTCCAGGCTCAGGTCTTCCCCGTGCTCATGCCGCTCGCGGTCGACCCGGCGCACCCGTTCCCCTACATCTCGGGCCTGTCGCTGAACCTCGCGATCCGCATCCGCAATGCCCGCACCGGTCGCCAGGAGTTCGCACGCCTCAAGGTGCCGCCCATGCTCCCGCGGTTCGTCGAGGTGCCGGGAGGCGGCGAGATCAAGCGCTTCCTGCGGCTGGAAGAGCTCATCGCCAACCATCTGGGCGATCTGTTCCCCGGCATGGAGGTGCTCGACCACCACGCCTTCCGCCTCACCCGCAACGAAGACGTCGAGATCGAGGAAGACGAGAGCGAGAACCTCATCCAGGCGCTCGAGGCCGAGCTCCTGCGTCGACGTTTCGGGCCGCCGATCCGCCTCGAGATCACCGACGACATGGACGACGTCACGATGGACCTGCTGGTCCGCGAACTCGACATCACCGACCTGGAGGTCTATCGCCTCCCCGGGCCGCTCGACCTGCGGGGCCTGTTCGATCTTTCGCGCATCGACCGCCCCGACCTGCGCTACCCGCCGCATCTGCCGACCACCGCCGTGGCCTTCCAGCCGGCAGGATCGAGCACTCGAGCCGACATCTTCAAGGCGATCCGCAAGTCGGATGTGCTCGTGCACCACCCGTACGAGTCGTTCACCACGAGCGTGCAGGCCTTCCTCGAGCAGGCCGCGCGCGACCCGCACGTGCTCGCCATCAAGCAGACCCTGTACCGCACCTCCGGCGACAGCCCGATCGTGCAGGCTCTGATCGACGCGGCGGAAGCAGGCAAGCAGGTGCTGGCCCTCGTCGAGGTCAAGGCCCGCTTCGACGAGGCCAACAACATCGTCTGGGCGCGCAAGCTCGAGAAGGCCGGCGTGCACGTGGTCTATGGCCTCGTCGGCCTGAAGACCCACTGCAAGCTCGCCCTCGTGATCCGCGAAGAAGACGGCAAGCTGCAGCACTACTCCCACGTGGGCACCGGCAACTACAACCCGAAGACCAGCCGCATCTACGAGGACTTCGGGCTGTTCACCGCCGACGCGCAGGTGGGCAAGGACCTGACGCGACTCTTCAACGAACTCAGCGGCTACGCGATCGAGAAGAAGTTCAAGCGTCTCCTGGTCGCACCCCTGCACCTGCGCAAGGGCCTCGTCCGACAGATCGACGCCGAACGCAAGAATGCCGAAGCCGGGATCCCCGCGCACATCCGCATCAAGGTGAACTCGATGGTCGACGAGGAGATCATCGACGCGCTCTATCGTGCGAGTGCGGCCGGAGTGAAGGTCGACGTCTGGGTGCGTGGCATCTGCAGCCTTCGTACCGACCTCGACGGCATCAGCGACAACATCACGGTGCGCAGCATCCTCGGTCGATACCTGGAGCACTCGCGCATCTTCGCCTTCGAGAACGGCGGCGACCCGCAGGTGTACATCGGCAGCGCCGACATGATGCACCGCAACCTCGACCGCCGTGTAGAGGCCCTGGTGCGCGTCACCGACCCCGCCCACCTCAAGGAGCTCGAGGCCTTCTTCGACCTGGCGATGGATGCCGGAACCACCTCGTGGCATCTCGGCGCCGGCGGCGTCTGGGAGCGCCACGCCGTCGATGCGGAAGGCAAGCCACTGATCGACCTGCAGGATAAGACCATGGGGTTGATCCAGCGGCGCCGTCGCGCACGGGCCGTTCGATGAACACTCGGCAGCTGCAGCTCCCCGCCGACACGACGACGAACTCGAAGTGGACGGACAAGGCCGTGTACGCGGCGGGGGCCGTCGTGTGGCGCCTCGTGGAGGGCAAGCTGCGGATCCTGCTGATCCACCGCACCAAGTACCGCGACATCACCCTCCCCAAGGGCAAGGTCGATCCCGGCGAGATGCTCGCCGAGACGGCCGTGCGGGAGGTGCACGAGGAGACCGGCATCCGGGTCTCGCTCGGAGTGTCGGTGGGCGTGAGCCGCTATCACCTCGCCTCGCAGAAGCAGAAGGTCGTGCACTACTGGGCGGCTGAGGCCACCGATGCCGCGATCCGGGAGTCGACGTTCGTCCCCAACCGCGAGATCGCCGCGCTCGAATGGGTCAGCGTGAAGAAGGCGCGTTCGCGTCTGAGCTACCCCGTCGACCTCGAGATCCTCGACTTCTTCTCCAACCTCGTCGACGACGGCGTGCTGCGCACCTTCCCGGTGATCGCGCTGCGGCATGCGAAGGCCACGCCCCGCTCGGAGTGGGACGGGTCGGATGCCTCCCGGCCACTCACCGAACGCGGACGGAAGCAGGCGAAGTCGATCGTCGGACCGCTGCGTGCCTTCGGTGTGCGCCGGATCGTGACGAGTGACGCCGTGCGCTGCGTCGAGACGATCACTCCTCTCGCGCGTGCGCTCGATCGCAAGCCCGTGAAGACCGAGAAGATCAGCCAGGACGCGTGGGAGGACGGCGAGTCCGACCTGCGATCGGTCGTCGGCCGCCGCATCCGCGCCGGCAAGCCGACCGTGCTGTGCAGCCACGGCCCGGTGCTGCCCGGCCTGCTTTCGGAGATCGCGCTGGCCACCGGCACCATCCAGGGGTCGTATCTCAGCAGTGCGTCGGACCTCGAACCGGCGGCGTTCTCGGTCGTGCATCTCTCTGCCACCAACCCCGGATCCGGCATCATCGCGATCGAGACGCACATCCCCAAGGTCTGACGCACCCTTGATTTCTCGCGGGAGCACCCCAGAGAGTCGCCCGTCGTTCACCTGCCGTTCACCTGCTCGGGAGAGTCTCGTTAACCGTCGCCCATAGCGTCACTGTGTGCCCTGCACCGGGCCCCACCCATTCCAGATCGAAGGATCCACAGTGAAGATCTCCCGAATCGCACGAATCGGCGCCATCGGCGCCGTCGCCGCTCTCGCCCTCGCCGGCTGTGCCGCGAACGAAGCCGGCACCGGTTCCACCGACGAGCCCGCCTCCAGCTCCACGGCCGTCAGCGGCTCCCTGGTCGGCGCGGGCGCCTCCTCGCAGCAGGTCGCCATCCAGGCCTGGACCGCCGAGTTCCAGAAGACCAACCCCGACGCCCAGGTCGAGTACGACCCGCAGGGCTCGGGCGGCGGCCGCGAGTCGTTCCAGCAGGGCGCAGTCAACTTCGCCGGCTCCGACCGCGCGTTCAAGACCGACGAGATCGCAGCCGGCGGCTTCGGCGCGTGCGTCGACGGCTCCGACCTCATCGAGATCCCGGCCTACGTCTCGCCCATCGCCATCGTCTTCTCGCTCGACGGCGTGGACGAGCTGAACCTCGACGCCGAGACGGTCGCGTCGATCTTCGCCGGCAAGATCAGCAACTGGAACGACCCGGCGATCGCCAAGGACAACCCCGACGCCAAGCTCCCCGACCTCGCCATCACGCCGGTGCACCGCTCCGACAAGTCGGGCACCACGGGCAACTTCACCGACTACCTCGCCCAGACCGCGGGTGACGTGTGGACCGCCGGCAGCGTCGAGGAATGGCCTGCCGACCTCGCCGGCGAGTCCGCCGAGAAGACTTCGGGCGTCGCCAACGCCGTCAAGGGCGGACAGGGCCTCATCGGCTACATCGACTCCTCGCAGGCCGCCGACTTCTCGGCCGTCAACGTCAAGGTCGGCGACAAGTTCGTGCCGCACTCGGCCGAGGGCGCTGCGGCAACGCTCGACGCGTCGAAGATCGAGGAAGGCCGCACCGATGGCGACCTCGCCTTCGCGATCGACCGCACCACGACCGCTGACGGCGCGTACCCCGTGCTGCTCGTCAGCTACCTCATCGGCTGCGCCGAGTACGAGGACGAGAACGTCGCCGCACTGACCAAGGCGTTCTTCACCACCGCGATCAGCGCAGAGGGCCAGGACGTCGCCGCGACCAACGCCGGCAGCGCTCCGATCTCGGACGACCTGCGCACGCAGGCCCAGGCTGCGATCGACCTCATCAAGTGAGCCAGTGACGGTCTCCGGGATGCCTCGCGGCATCCCGGAGACCGTCTGCTCGCGTCAGACACCCGATCTCCACTGAGCAGGAAGCAGCTCCCATGACAGCCACGACCTCGCCGGCGTCGACGCGCATCGTCGCGAAGAAGCGCGCCGGTGACCTCTGGTTCTCCGGAACGGCGGTCGCCGCCGGATCCATGATCATGATCACGCTGGCCGCGGTCGCGATCTTCCTCATCGTGCAGTCGGTCCCGGCTTTCACCGCCACGGCCGAGGATGCCTCGCTCCTCAAGACGAACTTCTGGGACTACGTCGGCCCCCTCCTCTTCGGCACCGTCTGGGCGGCCTTCCTGGCTCTCCTCCTGGCCGTGCCGCTCTCGCTCGGCGTGGCGCTGTTCATCACGCACTACGCACCGCGGCGCCTCGCCCAGGGCCTCGGGTATGTCGTCGACCTGCTCGCCGCCGTCCCCTCGGTCGTGTTCGGCCTCTGGGGCATCCTGGTCCTCGCCCCCGCTGTTCAGCCCATCTACGTCTGGCTGAACACGAACGCCGGCTGGATCCCCTTCTTCGGCGGTGTCGTCTCGCCGACCGGGCGCACGATCCTCACCGCCGCCATGGTGCTCGCGGTCATGGTCGTCCCGATCATCACCGCCATCTGCCGCGAGATCTTCCTGCAGACCCCTCGCCTCCACGAAGAGGCCGCCCTCGCGCTCGGTGCCACCCGCTGGGAGATGGTGCGGATGGCCGTGCTGCCCTTCGGCCGCTCCGGCATCGTCTCCGCCTCCATGCTCGGCCTCGGCCGCGCGCTCGGTGAGACCATGGCCGTCGCGATGGTGCTGTCGGTGAGCAAGGCCGTCACGTTCGAGCTGCTCACCTCCACGAACCCCTCCACGATCGCGGCGAACATCGCGCTGACGTTCCCCGAGGCGTACCAGGTCAACATCAACATCCTCATCGCGACCGGTCTGATCCTGTTCGTCGTGACGTTCGTGGTGAACGCTCTCGCACGCTGGTTCGTGAACCGCCGCAAGGAATTCTCGGGAGCGAACTGACATGACCGTTACCGCCCCTGAATCCGCTCGCACGGCGAGCGCGGCTCCTTCCAGCCTCTCGCTCAGCTCGGGACACCTCCCCCGCTGGTCGCCCTGGGCTCTTCTCGGCCTCTCTCTCCTCATCGGATTCACGCCTTTCGCCATCACGGCGCTCGCCAGCGGCTCCGACCTCAACATCGCCGGCTCCGTCGTCTTCGGGGCCATCATCTACCTCGTGCTCATCTACGTGATGTCACGCATCATCGAGAGCCCCCGCAAGGCGCTCGACCGCCTGATCACCGGAATCGTCACCTCGGCATTCGCGATCGCGATGGTGCCGCTGGTCTCCGTCGCCGTCACTGTGGTCGCCAACGGCCTGGCCCGCTTCGACGGACTCTTCTTCTCGTCATCGATGCGCGGAGTGCTCGGCGAAGGCGGCGGCGCACTGCACGCCATCATCGGCACGCTCCTGGTCACCCTCGCCGCAGCGGTCATCTCGATCCCGATCGGCCTGATGACGGCCGTCTACCTGGTCGAGTACGGCAAGGGCGGGCGCATGGCCCGCACCATCACCTTCCTCGTCGACGTGATGACGGGGATCCCCTCGATCGTCGCCGGCCTGTTCGCCTACGCCGTGTTCGCACTGATCTTCGGCCCGGGTGTGCGGATGGGCATCGCAGGCTCCGTGGCCCTGGCCGTGCTCATGATCCCGGTCGTCGTGCGCTCCACCGAGGAGATGCTGCGCCTCGTGCCCAACGAGCTGCGCGAAGCGGCTTACGCGCTCGGGGTGCCGAAGTGGCTCACGATCGTCAAGGTGGTCCTTCCCACCTCGATCGCCGGAATCACGACGGGCGTGATGCTCGCCATCTCCCGCGTGATCGGCGAGACGGCGCCACTGCTTCTCACGGCGGGATTCACCGACGCCATGAACTACAACCTGTTCAGCGGACGCATGCAGACGCTCCCGGTGTTCACCTACTCTCAGTACGCGTACCAGGGCATCCCCGCTGAGGCGTACGTGGAACGGGCCTGGGCCGCCGCCCTGACACTCATCATCATCGTCATGCTGCTCAACCTGATCGCGCGGCTCGTCGCGAAGATCTTCGCCCCCAAGTCCGGCCGCTGAGCCCTCGATCCGACAAGCAAGGAACTGCAGTGTCCAAGAGCATTGAAGTCAACGACCTGAACGTCTACTACAGCGACTTCCTCGCAGTGGAGGGCGTCTCCCTCGACATCCAGCCGCGCAGCGTCACCGCGTTCATCGGCCCCTCCGGCTGCGGCAAGTCCACGTTCCTGCGCACGCTCAACCGCATGCACGAGGTCATCCCCGGCGCCCGCGTCGAGGGAGAGGTGCTGCTCGACGGCAAGGACCTCTACGGCCCCGGCATCGACCCCGTGCTCGTGCGCCGCCAGGTGGGCATGGTGTTCCAGCGCCCGAACCCGTTCCCCACGATGTCGATCAAGGAGAACGTCCTCGCGGGCGTGAAGCTCAACAACAGCCGCATGTCCAAGAGCGATCAGGACGCCCTCGTCGAGAAGTCGCTCACCGGCGCGAACCTGTGGAACGAGGTCAAGGACCGTCTCGACAAGCCGGGCTCCGGTCTCTCCGGCGGCCAGCAGCAGCGTCTGTGCATCGCCCGCGCCATCGCCGTGTCGCCCCAGGTGCTGCTGATGGACGAGCCGTGCTCCGCCCTCGACCCCATCTCGACCTATGCGATCGAGGAGTTGATCGGCGAGCTCAAGAACGAGTTCACCATCGTGATCGTGACGCACAACATGCAGCAGGCGAGCCGCGTGTCCGACAAGACCGCGTTCTTCAACATCGCCGGCACCGGCAAGCCCGGCAAGCTCATCGAGTACGACGACACGACCTCGATCTTCACCACGCCCTCCGTGCAGGCCACCGAGGACTACGTCTCCGGCCGCTTCGGTTGATCTGAAGCGCACGCGAAGCGGGCCCGGGAACTTCGGTTCCCGGGCCCGCTTCGCGTTTCGGCGGCGTCGAGGCCTCAGTCGCGGGGTGAGAGCAGGTAGCGGTTCAGGTCGGCCGTGAGGGTGTGGTCGACCGGGAGGGAGACGCCGTCGAGGGCGGTGATCGCCGCGGCGAGGCGGACACTCGACACCAGCCAGGCCGCATCCGCGCGGGCAAGATCCGTCGCCGGAATTCGGTCGTAGCCCACCTCGAAACCCTGGGCGGCGAGGTGCTCGTACACGCTGAGCTGCGTCGTGCCGTGCAGGATGCCGCCGTTCGGTGCCGGTGTGACGAAACGGTCGCCGAAGCGGAGGATCAGCGACGCCGTCGGCGCCTCCAGCACGAAGCCGTCGCTCGAGAGGAAGATCGCGTCGTCCGCCCCACGGCGGTGCGCCTCGCGCAGTGCGGCCATGTTCACGGCGTACGAGAGGGTCTTCGCCCCCAGCAGCAGCCACGGTGCCCGCTCGGCCGCACCCAGGTCGTACCCCCGGTCGAGGGTGACGACGCGCACACCGTTCTCGCGCACTGCCGAGAAGTCGGATGCCGGTGCCGCCGTCACCCACGCGGTCGGGGTGGGCCCGTGCTCGACGCCACGGCTGAGGATGAGCTTGATCACGGACTCGCCCGCACCGAGCTGCTCTGCCGCCCGATCGACAGCCTGACGCCACTGCACGAGATTAGGGGCCGGCAGGTCGCAGAGCCGAGCCGAGTGCGCGAGCCGTTCGAGGTGCGCGACGACCTCCTGCGCGTGTGCGTCGACCACGCCGATCGATTCGAACACCCCGTCGCCGCGCTGCGTGCTCAACTCGCCGACACTGAGCGCCGGGGCCGCCGCATCCACCTGCGTGAAGGTGTCGCCGTAGTCGGTGCGCTGCTCGTCGGCAGCGACAGGATCGATCATCAGGGCAAAGCGCCGGGTCATGATCCGAGCCTAGAGGGCGGGAATACCCACGGCCGCATCGCGTTACAATTGAACGGCCGGGCCGCATAACCCCGGGCTCCATTTTTTGCCGCTTTGAGCGGCCTTCCGCCGTGAGGCGTTTTTGCGGCCCGGTCTTCTCATACCTGGGCGCTTCTCATACCCAGGCGACGCCGCAAAGCTCCCTCAGGCTCAGGACAGGGCGTCCGTCCGCCAGAGCACGGCAGCGGCCGCGAGGTCCTGCCCGTAGCTGCTCAGTCGCAACGCCCTCGTCGTCAGCTCGCTGGCTCGTGCGGGTTCGGTCAGCTCGTAGTCGTCAGCGGTGTGAGTCGCCCCCGAAGCCTGCACGCGGCAGAATGCGGCGGCCCGGTCGAGCGCCACGGCGAAGTCACCGCGGAAAGCGCCGCGCAGGATCGTGTCGATGAGCGCGACGAGTTCGTCCGGGCTCGCGGGCACAGGTGCCCCGGCGATGACCGCATCCGCCGACCTCAACTCGACGCGCCCCCGGTCGTACAAGAGCGCGGCCGTGTGCGGATCACCATGGATCGCGAGCTGCAGCACGTAGAGGCGCCAGAGCGCACCGGGCAGCGTACGCGAAGGCGCTTTCGACCACAGCTCGGCGATCTCGTCGATCCCGTGTTCGGAGGTGAAGGCCACGAGCCGCTCGGCACTCGCCCCACTCTCGTCGGCGCGGACGCGAGCGAGCAGCGCGGATGCCGTGGCATGCGCGATGCGTGTCTCCTCGGCAGGATCATGCGATCCCACGATGTTGTCGAAGGCACTCGTCGGACGGCGCACAGGTCGGTGGTACTGCTCGGGCATCACACCAGGCTACGCGCGATCCGTGATGCTCACGCCGTGGGGATGACGATGACCGGATCGGAGGTGGGCTGTCCCGTCGGGGAGCCGCCGTCCTGCTCGACGGTCACCGCGATCGCGTCACCGGCCTGCATTTCGCCGGCGAGCAGCGCGGTCGCGTCTCCCCCATCGACGTCGAAGACGCCGGCAGAGACCGGGGTGTCTCCCCGCACGAACCAGAGTTCGTAGGTCTCGCCCTCACCCGGGCTCGGGATGCCGTCGGCGACCAGTACGACCTTGCCTGTCGAAGGAGACCAGTGCGCCGTCGCGGTTCCGCCGTCGAGGGCGACAGTTGCCTGTGCGGCGTCTCCCGCTGCTTCGATCTCCTGCAGAGCGACCACGCTCGCGGGACGATTCAGCTGTTGGTTCAGGGCGACGGCACCGACTCCGACGCCGACCAGCACGGCCAGGCATGCCGCGAGGGCGAAGACGGTACGCGCCCAACGGCGCTGCTTCGGCTTCGGAGTGGATTCGGGTTCGGAGTGGCTCGAAACGGCCGGGCTCTCGTCGACCGAAGAAGCCTCTGCCCCGGCGATGCCATCGGTGCCCTCGCTGCCATCCTGCGGCGTGCCGGCGATCTGCGCGAGCAGGGCGGAACGGATGTGCGCCGGAGCGACCACGGGCTCGATCGGATCGGCGAGCAGCGCTGCCGCAGCGGCATCCGTCTCGGTCACGGTCAGCCACTGCGGATGCGCGGCGAGGGCCGCACGATAGCGGCGCTCGTCTTCTGCGGAGAGCGAGTTCAGCGCGGCACCTGCCGCGAGCTCCGCGAACTCCTTTTCGTTCATGCCGTCACCCCCATCGCCGTGCGCAGACGGGTGAGCCCGTCTCGCATCCGTGTCTTGATAGTCCCCAGCGGCGCTCCCACGAGGGCCGCGATCTCGTTCTGACTGTAACCGCCGTAGTACGCGAGGACGAGTGCTTCGCGCTGCGCCTCGGGAAGCCCCGAGAGCGCTTGCACGACCTTCCCTCCCTCGATCCCCAACTCGACCTGCTCCGCGACACTGTCGTGCGCGACGCCGATGTCCTTGAAGCCTGCTCTCACGTCTCGGTCAGCGCTCGACTGCGATGCTCGCACCCGATCGATGGCCCGGCGATGAGCGATCGTCATGATCCACGCTCGTCCCTGACCTCTGTTCGGAGCGAAGCGCGAAGCGGATTGCCAGATCTCGAGAAAGACCTCCTGGAGCACCTCTTCGCTCTGGGCGCGGTTGACCAGCACCCGGAGGATGAGACCGAAAACGCGGGAGGAGAGCGTGTCGTAGAGAGCCGCGAAGGCAGCCTGGTCACCGGAGGCGACGCGGACGAGGAGGTCGGCGACAGCATCCTGCGTCGCCCCGTCCTCTGGAACGTCAAACCCATCGATGACCATCTCCACCAGCATGCCGCATCTCCTCCCCGATCACATGCAGACGTCACCCGAATGTGAAGGAATAGACCTCGAGACCGGTCTACTCCGGTGGTGCGATCGGATCGTTTCGAAGATTTCTCAGATTCCCTCCATCCGATCCCGGGAGTGCTCCGAACAGATGTCGACGCCACGGAGAGGCCGTGGCTCAGTTCTGAAGGAGCTCGACATGTTCAGCACCAAGAAGAAGGTCACCGCGGCAATCACCCTCGGCCTGGCGAGCGCATTCCTGCTCTCCGCCTGTTCCATGGGCAGCACCACCGCGGACGAGTCGACCGAGCCCAAGGCTCCGGAGACGTCGGAGTCGACGCCCACGGAGATGGACCCGGCGGCCAACCTCGTCGGCCCCGGCTGCGCGGCATACGCCGACGCCGTGCCGGACGGCGCAGGATCCGTCCAGGGCATGTCCCAGGACCCGGTGGCGGTCGCCGCATCGAACAACCCGCTGCTGACCACGCTGGTCGCGGCAGTGAGCGGAAAGCTCAACCCCGACGTCGACCTGGTCGACACGCTCAACGGCAGCGAGTTCACCGTCTTCGCACCGGTGGATGACGCCTTCGCGAAGATCGACCCCGCGACCATCGAGGCGCTCAAGACCGACAGCGCCACGCTGAGCTCGATCCTGACGTACCACGTGGTCCCCGGCCAGATCGAGCCCGCTGACATCGACGGCATGCACACGACCGTGCAGGGTGCCGACCTCGAGGTCACCGGCAGCGGCGACGACCTGAAGGTCAACGGCGTCAGCGTCATCTGCGGTGGAGTCCAGACCGCGAACGCGACCGTGTACCTGATCGACTCGGTCCTGATGCCCCCGGCATCCTAAGCCGGGACTGCCGGGTGGAGGACCCGGCACGCGCCCTTCACGGAGGCAGGGGGAGGAACTCCGGGAAGGATTGGGGCCGTCGGCGGTGCTGTGTCGCCGACGGCCCCTCGTCGTGCGCACTAGACTTTGATGAGGGGCCTCTAGCTCAGTTGGCAGAGCATCGGACTTTTAATCCGCGGGTCGTGGGTTCGAGCCCCACGGGGCCCACCGCATAGGCAGCATCTCGTCAGCCATGGCAGGAGTTCAGCGGACCCACCAGCTGGCGTTCGGCGCCAGGTTTCGGGTCTTCTCTGCTGTCCCACCGGCTCATCCCTGTACCACCGGCTCCTCGCATCGGCCACCCCCTTCACACCCGGCACGGCTCGGGAGAGTGTCGAGTCACCCCCCGCACAGCGGGCGACTCTCCACGAAAGGACGAACGATGGCTCTCACCGGAAACCGAGTGGCATTCCTGGCGACGGACGGATTCGAGGACAGCGAGCTCACCAGCCCCTGGGATGCCGTGACCGCCCAGGGCGCGAGCGCCACCATGATCGCCCCGGCCGGCGCGGCCATCACCGGTAAGAACGGCCACGAACAGGCCGTCGATCTACTGGCCTCCGACACGACCGCTGACCAGTTCGACGCGCTGGTGCTTCCGGGAGGCGTCGTCAACGCGGATCATCTGCGCCTCGACAAGGCATCCATCGACCTCGCTCGCGCCTTCTTCGAGCAGCACAAGCCCGTCGGTGTGATCTGCCACGGTGCCTGGATCCTCATCGAGGCCGATGTCGTCGACGGACGCACGCTCACCAGCTATCCGAGCCTGACCACCGACCTGCGCAATGCAGGCGCGACCTGGGTGGATGAAGAGGTCGTCGTCGATGACGGCCTCGTGTCCAGCCGCACACCAGAGGATCTGCCCGCGTTCAACGCGAAACTCGTCGAGGAGATCGGCGAGGGGAAGCACGCCGGTCAGACCGCCTGAGATCGATGCTCAGGCACGCGCCCGGTGCCGACGGACAGCCGCGCGATTGGCGCAGCGCACGGAGCAGAAGCGCTGGCGACCGTTGCGGGTCACATCTGCCACGACGTTCGTGCACGGCGCGGCCTGGCAGCGTCCGAGCCTGCTCATCCCCCGCGTGACGAGATGCAATGACGTGCCGAGGCTGATGATCGCCCTGAGCACATAGGGCAGCGACGGGACGTCGTCGCGATAGTGCAGGTGCCAGCCTTCGCCGTCGTGGTTGGTCAGGCGCGGGTAGGCGGCCGCGCCGGCGAGCTGCGCGTTCAGAAGCTGCGCCCTCGCGTCGGGATCGGCTTCATCGACGATCAGGAGCCAGTCGTCGATGACGGCCCTGACCTTCTCGTGGTCGTCAGCGGCCGGCGGGAAGGTCTGCGTCATGCCGAGCTCGAGGGTGCGTTCCTCGATCCCGGCGCGATCTCCCGGCCAATCGTTGGCCAGTGATGCGGCGAGCAACACCGCATATTCACCGTAAGGGTTGAGATGCATAAGACCATTACATCACGCTGGACACATGACATCGTCGAACACGCTTCCGATCCCCCGCGTCCACTCCGCCACGAAGACGCACGAGCACGCTTGGCTCGTGGAGTCGCGGCATCCGACGAGCGAGGGCATCGTGCTCTATGTGCAGTGCTCCGGCTGCAGCACCCGTCGTGTCGATCTGCAGCCGCACCCGAACATGCCGCCTCGGGCACTGAGCGCCGAGTCGGGAGGAGTCACTTCGTGAGTTCGATGAGTTTGCGGGTCGTGCGGAGGTTGCGAGCAGTGCCCGCGACACCCAGCGCACGGTCCAGCACGGCCTTGGTGAGCTTGGTCGAGTGCACGCCGCCGCTGCCGTAATCGATCCACAGATCATTCCCGATGAGGGCGAGACGCTCGTCCGGGAGGAGTCGCTGCTCCAGCGCCTCCAGCGCGCCGGCCGACGGTGTTCCTGCCAGGAACATCGCGTGCACGAACTTCACATCCCCTTCGGGAAACGGCTGTGCGGACTCGGACGAGACCAGCTGCGCATGGGTCCGATGGATGACGGGGGTGTCGACGCCGAACTCCTCGTGGATCGCGGCACGAACACCGGCGCACGCGACTTCCGGATGCTTCGGCGTCTCGCAGATGATGTTGCCGCTGGCGATATACGTGGAAACGCCGGCCACAACAGTCTCGGCCGCCAGCACCTCGCGGAGCCGAGCCATGGGCACGCTGTTGCGCCCGCTGACGTTCACGGCCCGCAGCAGCAGCACGCTGCGACTCATGCGCCTGCGCTCTCGGCAAGCTCCGCTCCCGCATGGACGAGCTCCGCCAGCGCCGCCTCACTCGGATCCTTCGCGACGCCTGCCACGAGGTCGGTCAAGATGCGGACGTGGACTCCGTGCGCGATGGCGTCGAGTGCAGAGGCACGGACACAGTGGTCTGTGGCGAGCCCCACGACATCGGCACTGAGCACGCCCGCAGCGGTCAGGATCGCGCCCACGGTCTCTCCTGCCTCCGTCTCGCCCTCGAACATCGAATAGGCGGGTCTTCCCTGCCCCTTGCGGACGTGATGCGTCACGGCAGCAGTCACCAGGAGCGGATCGTATGCGGCCCCTTCGGTTCCCGCGACGCAGTGCACCGGCCAGGAATCGACGAAGTCCGGTGTCTCGGCGAAGTGCCCTCCGTTGTCGCCGTCCGCATCATGCCAGTCACGCGAGGCGATGATCACCTCGTAGTCGGCGGAGTTCGCAGCGAGGAAAGTGGTGATGGCGGTGGCGACCGCGTCACCGCCCGCGACGGCGAGCGCGCCACCCTCGGTGAAGTCGTTCTGCACATCGACGATGAGAAGTGCTCTGCTCATACTCCGAGCGTACGCCGCGGGGAACGGGAAAGGCCCCGTGATGTTCTTCACATCACGGGGCCTTCGGAGCCGCCTGTCAGAATCGAACTGACGACCTTCTCATTACGAGTGAGATGCTCTGCCGACTGAGCTAAGGCGGCGTGCGACGCGTGAGCGGCACGATCACCGATATTACCCTGTCTCGTGCTCGCTCGCGAATCGAGCCCGCCTCACTCGCAGCGGAGGCCGTCTTCGGGCACCACGTCATCGAGCAGGAACGCTTCGACGGCGTCATCGACGCAGGCGTTGCCCTTGTTGTAGCCCGTGTGTCCTTCGCCGACACGAGTGATGAGGACACCCTCCTCGAGCTGCTTCGCCAGCGATTCCGACCACTCATAAGGCGTCGCCGGGTCGTTCGTGGTGCCGATCACCAGGATGGGCCCGGCGCCCTCGGCCTTGATCTCGCCGCGGGTGCCCGTCGGCGGGTATGGCCAGACCGAGCAGGAGTCGGGGCCGGTCCAGTACGGCGCGATGGTCGGGGCTCCCGCGGCGATCTTCGCATTCGTCGCGGCCTCGGCGGCCGGGTCGTTCTCCACCGGGTAGTCCATGCAGTTGTACGCGCGGAAGGCCTCGGCGGAGTTGTCGGTGTAAGCCCCGTTCTCACGGCCGTTGTAGAAGTCGGCGAGGAAGAACGCCGAGGTGGGGTCGCCCTGGAGCGCCTCATCGAGCGCCTGGGTGAGATAGCCCCAGCTGTCCTGCGAGTAGAGCGCGGCGATGATGGCCGTCATCAGTGAATCCGCACCCAGCATGCGCCCGTCACCGCTCTTCAACGGCGTGCTGTCGACGCTCGCGAGCAGCGCACCCAGGTCGGCCATTGCTTCATCGACCGTGCCGTTGAACGGGCACTCCCCGGAATCGAGGCAGTCCTGCATATAGGCGCGCAGCGCCGATTCGAACCCGAGCGCCTGAGTCGCGCCCACCTCGAGTCCGGGAACGGCGGGATCGATGGCACCGTCGAGGACCAGTCGACCGGCCTTCTCGGGGTACAGCTTCGCGTACGTCGCCCCGAGGAACGTGCCGTACGAGTAGCCGAGGTAATTCAGCTCCTTGTCACCCAGCACCGCGCGGATCAGATCCATGTCGCGGGCGGCGTTGATCGTGGTGATGTACGGCAGGATGCCGTCGCTGTTCGCGTCGCACGCCTCGGCGAAGGACTTGTGCGAGTCGAGCAGCTCCGATTCCCACTCCGCCGTGCCGCGGGCGGCCGACGGGATGCCGTAGAGGTAGTCGTCCATCTCAGGGGCGTCGTAGCAGGTCACTGCGGTCGACGCACCGACTCCGCGCGGGTCGAAGCCGATCACGTCGAAGTTCTCGATGAGGTCGGCGCCGACCGCGAAGTCGAGGCTGTTGAGGATCAGGTCGACGCCGCTGGCTCCCGGGCCACCCGGGTTCGTCAGCAGCGAGCCGACGGGGGTGCCCTCGGCGCGGTGCCGAACCACGGAGAGCGTGATCTCGCCCTTGCTCGGATCTTCCCAGTCGAGAGGCGCAGTGACATCGGTGCAGTCGAAGCCGACACCGCACTCCGTCCACTCCAGCTCCTGCGAGTAGAAGGGCAGTAGGTCTTCGGCAACACCCTCGGTGTCGGGGGCGCTGGTCGTCGCCGGCTTCGACGACTGCTCGGGGATCATCGCATACAGACAGCCCGAGAGGGCGACGGATGCAGCGGCCAGGCCCGCAACCACTGCGGCGGCGCGACGGAAGCGGGAAGTCGGTCGATTGTTCACGGTTTCCTCCCGCTCGTGATCGTCACGAGCAAGCTCTCCAGTGCGAGCAGAGGGGCGACGTTGCGCTCCAGTGACTGCCGCGTCTCGGCAAGGTGGTCAAGTACGACAAGAGTACGGGTCTCGGGCCAGGCGGATGCGAGGTCGGCCAGCTCGGGGCGCAATTCGCTGTTGATCAGGTCATCGCCCTGGCCGAACTGCAGCATCACGACGTCTCGGAACAGCGATTGCAAGTCGGTGAGCACACGGTCGATGCCGTCGCGAAGGCTGCGCGTCGCCCGCTTCTTCTGGTCATCTTCGAGCACGGACAGCTGCGTGCGCAGTGCCGGTGGAACAGCCTGCCCCTCGGCGATGCCGATCGTGCGCAGCAGCGATGCCCGCTCCTGCGCGTCGCGCTCGGCCGTGAGCGCCTTCGCATCCTCCGTCGCTGCCTGGATGATGCGCCCTGCGACATCGACCGCGTCTCCGACGCCACGGACCCCGAGAACCGAGCGCAGGGTCTCGTCTCGCCGACGCCGAGCCGCGTCGTCGGTGGCGAGCCGCTGGGCCATGCCGATGTGACGCTGTGCGTGCCTGGCGGCCTGCTCAGCGACACCCTCGTCGACGCCCGTGCGCATGGTGATGAGCCGTGCCACATCGGCGACATCGGGCTCACGCAGTCGCAGAGAGCGCACGCGGGAACGGATCGTCGGCAGAAGATCGGCCTCGCTGGGCGCGCACAGGATCCACACCGTCTGCTCCGGCGGCTCTTCGAGCGCCTTGAGGAGCACGTTGGAGGTGCGCTCGACCATACGATCGGCGTCTTCGATCACGATGACCCGGTAGCGGCCGGCGGATGGTGCGAAGTAGGAGCGTTCGACGAGACCGCGGGCCTCGGCGATCGTGATGATCACCTTCTCGGTGCGCAACGCCATAACGTCGGGGTGGGTGCCGGCGAGTACCTGACGCATGGCGGCCTCGTCGTCGGGCCTGTCGGCCACCAGAGCGGCCGCGAAGGCGTAGGCGAGCGTCGAGCGACCCGATCCTGGCGGGCCGGTGATCAGCCACGCATGCGAGAGCGCGGAAGGATCGGATGCCGCGGCACGGAGCGTGTCGACGGCAGCGTCCTGCCCCCACACGTCCGCCCACGGGAACGGGGCGGGAGCGATCTGGGGCATGCACTCAGCCTAATCGGGACTGCAGACACCCCCGCACGGACCGGTGCGCACGTCGCCGACAGACCTCGAGCACGATCCCGGGAACGTCGGTCAGGCGAGCAGCGCGTCGACCCGGGTGCGGATCAGCTCGGCGATCTCCTGCGGAGATGCTGCGGCATCGAGCACGAGGAACCTGGCGGGCTCGGCCTCCGCCAGAGCGAGGTAGGCGTCACGGACACGGCCGTGGAACTCCGACTTCTCAGCCTCCAGCCGGTCGAAGGGCTTGTCAGCCGAGTCGAGACGGGTACGCGCCGTGCCCGGATCGAGATCGAGCAGTACCGTCAGATCAGGCAGCGCACCTTCGGCCGCCCAGAGCGAAAGGTCGCGGATCTCGGTCGCGTCGAGCACCCGACCTGCACCCTGATAAGCCACGGACGAATCGAGGTAGCGGTCCTGGAGAACGATGTCACCGCGATCGAGCGCCGGTCGAACGACAGTCGCGACGTGGTGCGCACGGTCCGCCGCATACAGCAGGGCTTCCGCGCGAGGTGCGATGTCGCCGCGATGGTGCAGCACGATGTCGCGGATCAGCTGCCCGACCTCCGAGCCGCCGGGTTCGCGAGTGCGCACCACGGTGCGCCCGGCGTCTTCGAGCCATTCCGCGAGCAGATTCGACTGTGTGGTCTTGCCGGAGCCGTCGCCGCCTTCGAGCGTGATCCACACCCCGTGACCTGAGGTCACGAGTCCGTCTTCTCTGCCGCCTTCGCCGCAGCATTCGCGGCGCGGGTGGCCGCAGCCTTCTTCGCTGCCGCGGACCGTGCCGCCGACGTCGCAGCCGTGGCCTTCTTCGCCGGGGCCTTCTTCGCGGTCGCCGTCTTGGCCGCAGGCTTCTTGGCGGCGGGCTTCTTGGCCGGCGCCTTCTTGGCCGGGGCTTTCTTGGCCGCAGCACCGCGCTTGGGGGCCGGGCCCTTTGCACGCTTGTCGGCGAGCATCTGCACCGCGATCTCGAAAGTGATGTCTTCGACGGTCTGACCGCGCGGGATCGTCACGTTCGTCTCGCCGTCGGTGACGTATGCGCCGAAGCGGCCGTCGCGGATCCGGATGGGCTTCCCGCTGACCGGGTCGGCTTCGAACTCGGCGAGCGCGCTGGAGGCCTTGCGGCCCGCACCGTACTTCGGCTGTGCGTAGATCTCCAGAGCCTGTTCGAGGGTGACATCGAAGATCTGCGACTCGGACTCGAGGGATCGCGAGTCGGCGCCCTTCTTCAGGTAGGGCCCGAACCGGCCGTTCTGCGCCGTGATCTCGTCGCCGGACTCCGGGTCGACGCCCACGACGCGCGGGAGGCTCAGCAGCTGCAGCGCCGTGTCGAGGTCGATCTCGTCGACCGACATCGAACGGAAGAGGGACGCGGTGCGCGGCTTGGGCGCGGTCTCCTTCTTCGCCCCACGCTTCGGCTTGGGCTTGTCGACGACCTCACCCGTCGCCTCGTCGACCGCGGCGTCTTCCGACACCGGGTCGTTCTCCTGCACGTACGGTCCGAATCGGCCGTCCTTGACGACGACGATCTTGCCGTTCTCGGGGTTCTCGCCGAGAACGCGGTCGCCGGCGACCGGAGCGTCGATCAGTTCCTGGGCCTTCTCAGCGGTCAGCTCATCGGGGGCCAGGTCTTCCGGCACGTTGACGATGCGCGGCTTGGCCTCGGGGTCGGGGTTCTCGGGGTCGGTGACCTCGAGGTACGGGCCGTACTTGCCGAAACGGAGCGTGGCCGTGTCGGTGATACGCGTGGAGTTCAGCGCACGGGCGTCGATCTCGCCCAGGTTGTCGACGACCTGACGGAGACCGACGTGGGAGTCGGAGCCGAAGTAGAACGATTTGAGCCACTCGACGCGGTTCTGCTCACCTCGTGCGATCGTGTCGAGGTCGTCTTCGAGCGCCGCGGTGAAGTCGTAGTCGACGAGCTCGGCGAAATGCTCTTCGAGCAGCCGGACGACACTGAACGCGAGCCATGTCGGCACGAGTGCCTGGCCCCGCTTGACCGCGTAGCCACGATCGAGGATCGTCTCGGGGATCGAGGCGAACGTCGAGGGACGGCCGATGCCCTTCTCTTCAAGAACCTTCACGAGCGAAGCCTCGGTGTAGCGCGGCTTCGGGTTGGTGCGGTGCCCCTTCGCCTCGGCGTCGGAGACTGCGAGCTCATCGCCGACGGCGACGGCCGGCAGCGACTGGTTCTCGGCAGCATCCGCGTCGCCGCGCTTCTCATCGCGGCCCTCCTCGTAGGCCTCCAGGAACCCCTTGAAGGTGTACACGGTGCCGGATGCGGTGAACTCGGCGTTCTGGCCATCGGCAGCGACGGCGATCGTGACCGTGGTGGTCTCGTACTTCGCGTCGGCCATCTGGCTCGCGACCGTGCGCTTCCAGATCAGGTCGTAGAGACGCTGCTCATCGCGATCCAGCTCGGAAGACAGCGACGCGGGCGTGCGGAAGGTCTCGCCGGAGGGGCGGATGGCCTCGTGCGCCTCCTGGGCGTTCTTGCTCTTGGACTTGTACACGCGAGGCTTGAGCGGCACCGCGGCATCGCCGTAGAGCGCGACCGCCTGGCTCCGCGCCGCCTGCACCGCCTGGGTGCTCAGCGACGTGGAGTCGGTGCGCATATAAGTGATGTAGCCCTTCTCGTACAGGCGCTGGGCGACGCCCATCGCCTGCTTGGCTCCCATCGAGAGCTTGCGACCGGCCTCCTGCTGCATGGTGGAGGTCGTGAAGGGCGCGTAGGGGCTGCGGGTTCCCGGCTTGGCCTCGACCTTGGTGACCTTGCCGGCTCCGACTGCATCGACGGCCTTGGCCAGTGCTGCGGCCCTGGCCTCGTCGAGGATGACGACGGCCTTCTTGAGCTTGCCGTTGTCGTCGAAGTCGGTGCCGCGAGCGAGCTGTCCGCCGTCGACGCGGACGAGACGGATCTTGAACGAGGTTCCGGTCGCCGCAGCGGCGGCGTCGACGTCCCAGTACTCCGCGGACACGAACGCCATGCGCTCACGCTCACGGTCGACGATGAGCCGGGTCGCGGCGGACTGCACGCGTCCTGCCGAGATGCCGGTCTTGACCTTGTACCAGAGCACGGGCGAGACGTCCCAGCCGTACAGACGGTCGAGGATGCGGCGGGTCTCCTGCGCGTCGACGAGATCGTGGTCGAGCTCCCGGGTGTTGCCGACGGCGGCCTGGATCGCGTCCTTCGTGATCTCGTGGAAGACCATGCGCTTCACGGGCACCTTGGGCTTGAGAGTCTCGAGCAGGTGCCAGGCGATCGCCTCGCCCTCGCGGTCCTCATCAGTGGCGAGCAGGAGCTCGTCGGCGGTCTTCAGAGCACGCTTGAGTTCGGCGACCGTCTTGGTCTTGCGATCGGAGACGACGTAGTACGGGTCGAAACCGTTGTCGATGTCGATCGAGTACTTCCCGTAAGCCTGCTTGTCCTCGGCCGGGATGTCCTTCTTGTCGGCGAGATCACGGATATGGCCGACGGAGCTGAGCACCTCGTAACCGTCGCCGAGGTATCCCTGAATAGACCGCATCTTCGTCGGGGACTCGACGATGACGAGCTTCTTGCCTTCAGCCAAGGGTGCGTCCTTTCTTCGAAGCACACCATACACACCACTGTGTGGGGTTGTTCACAGTGAGCGAGGTAGCACGGGCCGTCATTGTCCCTCGGGAGGCCCGGCACGGGCTCGGGAGACGGCTGCGAGTCCAGCGTACGCCGCCTGCACCTCGACGGTCGCCACGAAGCCGTCGAGGGAGCACTCGGTGAGTGCGGCACCCGCGGCCGCCGCGACCCGTGCGGCGAGATCACACGGCCTCTCGCCGGTGGGAACCGCGCCGCTCGCGGCATCGGCTGCGGCGAGCGCCGCGGCGTCTGCTGCACCCGCAGCACGTTGCGCCGTCACCGACGCACCGCCCACTGCGGCGAGGCCCAGGGACAGCGCGGCCGCGACGGCCAAGACGCCGGCGGCGAGTGCTGACCCGGCCATCAGAGACCCCCGGCGAGCGCGCAGCTCGACGCCCGCAAGGGAATCCGGATCAGCGGCCCGACGGAGACTTCGAGTGACGCCGTGACACACGCGAGGTCGTCCGTGAGTGATGACGACGCCTTCGCGCCCGAGACTGCGGCATGAACGACGCTCGCCGCGGCGGCGTGTCCTTCACCACGTCCGAGCACACGCGCCGCGTCGGCGGACGCATCCTGCAGAGCCACGTGGCGTGATGCTGCTCCGAGCGCACCCGCACCGAGCAGAAGTGCCAGCACGACAGCGGGGAGGGCGAGGGCCAGCTCCGCTGAGACGGAGCCTCGGTCTCCCGTGCGGCACGACGCCCGGGAGACCTCTCCCGGCTCACGCAGAGCCCTCGCCCCCTTCGCGCTGCGCATCACGACACCGTCAACGCCCGCCGCACGAGATCGGTGAGGATCCCGCGGACCTCGTCCGACCGCATGATCACCACCAGGAGCCCGGCGAAGGCCACTGCCGCCATGGTCGTGATCGCGTACTCGGCGGTGGCGGCGCCGGTGTCATCGCCGAACAGAGTCGCAGCGCGATGCCGGTCCAGCCGGGGGATGTCGGTCATGGTTTTCCTTCTTTCTCTGGGATCTTTCTCTGGGATGCCTCGGCATCGGGTGACATCGGGTGGATCGAGGCGGTCACAGCGACAGCGGGGTCGAGGCGAGGACGCTCAGCAGCAGGGGCGCGACGCCGAGCAGGAGGAACGCGGGCAGGGTGCAGACGCCGAGCGGGAACAACAGACGCGTCGAGAGCTTCGCGGCACGAAGCCGCCCCTGCACTCTGGCTGCGTGTCGGTCCTGGGCGGCTGACGCACGGAGCAGTTCCGCTGCGGGCACACCGGCCGCGCGAGACAGATCGAGTACGGCGCGCACGCGCTCATCGCTCCCGCCAGAGGCGGAGCTGTCGGAGACGAGCTGCAGCGCACGGTCGATGGATGCACCACCGGCGAGCGCGATGGCGACCAGCTCCGCACGCATTCCGGGGGTTCCAGGCGCTGGTCGCGCCCGTCGGAGCAGCCGTCCCGTCCAAAATCGCGCCGCCAGCACGAGGAGCAGGCCGGAGATCACGCAGGCACCGCCGAGCGGGTTCCCGAAGATGACGCCGATGGTGTCGAATCCGAGGGCGAAACCGAGGAGCAGGCCGGCGAAAGGCATCCAGAGCAGCAGTCGCGCCGTCCCCGCGGGTTCGGCGAGCGCGATGCGCACGTCGTCGGCAGCGGATGCTGCATCTCGCAAGGCCTCGGCGATCATTCGGAGGACTTCTGCAAGCGGCGCACCCACCGTCGTCGCGATCTCCCACGCGGCTGCGAGGTCGACCCATGCGCCCTCTTCAGCCTCGATGGCCGCGAGCAGCGGGACGCCCCGATCGACTCGCTCGATCACGGCGATCGCGTGCGGATCACCGGTGTCGGCCAGATGCCGCCAGGCGACGAGCGGCACGGCACCCGCCTGCAGCAGCACGGCCAACGTCTGCACAGAGGTCGCGGCATCGGCCGAGCCCGTGTTCGCTCGCTCCGGCGCGCGACGCCGCCGGATCACCACGGCTGCACCTCTTCGATATCCAGTCGGTCGCCCACGATCACGAGCCGCCCCGCCTGACGGATGCGACGGACCCCTCCGGGAGCACGGTCGAGGTGCAGCACCACCGTGAACGCGCTGACCGCCTGTCGGGCGAGCGCGACCGCATCCATCCCGGCGAGCGCGCCGAGTGCCTCGAGCCGGGCGGGAACATCGCGAAGCCCGCTCGCATGCAATGTGCCCGCTCCCCCGTCGTGTCCCGTGTTGAGAGCGGTGAGCAGTTCGCGCACTTCCTCACCGCGACACTCGCCCACCACGAGCCGATCGGGTCGCATCCGCAGGGACTCGCGCACCAATCGGGCGAGAGTGATACCGCCGGCACCCTCCAGATTCGCCTGCCTCGCCTCGAGCGCGACGTGATGGGGATGACGTGGTCGCAGCTCTGCGACGTCTTCGATCGTGACGATGCGTTCGGTGGGCGAAACCTCGGAAAGCAGCGCCGATAGCAGAGTGGTCTTGCCTGTTCCCGTGCCTCCCGTGATGAGGATGTTCGCCCGTTCGGCGACCAGACCGAGGAGCCAGCTCTGCTGACGTGCATCGAAGGAGCCGAGGGCGGCGAGCGCTTCGAGATCGGCCGCACGCACCCGGGGGATGCGGATGGAGAGGGCGGTGCCGGTGGTCGAGACGGGCGCGAGCACGGCATGCACCCGGATGCCGGAATCGAGGCGGACGTCGACGCAGGGCGCCTGGTCGTCGAGGTGACGACCGCCGAGTCCGACGAGCGCGACCGCGAGGTCGCGGACCTCTCGCTCCGAGGCCCGCCAGCCGACCGCCGGTTCGGCCCCGTGGCCACGATCGAGGAACAATCCGTCCGCGCCGTTCACGAACACATCGGTCACGGCCTCGTCGATGTGCGCGAGGAGGGGACCGAATGCGGGATCCATCCGCAGGGGCTCTGGCGCGGCATCTGCCGCCGCACCGGCGGGCCGCGATCCTCTGGGTTGGATGACGAAGGAATCAGGCATGACCCGACGGTAGGCGGCACCCCCACGGCGAGGATCCGTCAGCTTCCGGCTGGGCCAGAGGCTGTGCAGAAGACACCCCATCGGCTCGCTGTGCAGGACTTGAACGTGTCCGCAGTCGGCGATGCCAGGGAGCGCTCCCAAAGGAATGGGCGGCATCTCACGGGGGGAATGAGATGCCGCCCACGACGGTCCACGATTGGGGGAATCGGGGCACGCCAAGGCCGGAATGAGAATTCGGCTGTCGTCGAGTGTACGCAAGGCGACCGTCCTGACAAAACCGGCAGGTATACCGACTTTCGGCAGTATGCGATGAGGGGCCGCGGGGATAGATTCACCGTGACCTGGTCGTCCCACCCCCACGACCTCGCTCGCAACACCCGTATGCCGCAAAGGAGCGCCTGCCGATGAGCAGCCAGATCGACCACCTTCTCGACGAGACCCGGAAGTTCCCGCCGTCGGAGGAATTCGTCGCCCAGACCATCTCGTCGCCCGAGCTGTACGAACGTGCCGCGGCCGATCGCGAGGCCTTCTGGGGCGAACAGGCCCGAGAACTGGTGCACTGGCACAAGCCGTTCACCCAGGTCCTCGATTGGACCAACCCTCCGTTCGCGAAGTGGTTCGACGACGGCGAGCTGAACGTCGCCTACAACTGCCTCGACCGACACGTCGAGGCGGGAAACGGCGACCGCGTCGCCTTGCACTGGGAGGGTGAGCCGGGCGACTCCCGCCGCATCACCTATGCCGAGCTCACCGACGAGGTCAAGCGCGTCGCGAACGTGCTCGAAGACCTCGGCATCGGCCAGGGCGACCGCGTAGCGATCTACCTGCCCATGATCCCCGAGGCGATCGCCTCGATGCTCGCGGTCGCGCGCCTCGGCGCCATCCACTCCGTCGTCTTCGGCGGATTCAGCGCCGACAGTCTGCGCTCGCGCATCGATGACGCCGGCGCCAAGCTCGTCATCACGGCGGACGGCGGATACCGCAAGGGACGCGTGTCCGCACTCAAGCCCGCGGTCGACCAGGCGCTCTCCGACCGCGGCGACGGCGAACAGCAGACGGTCGAGCACGTGCTGGTCGTGAGGCGCGGCGAGAACGAGGTCGACTGGACCGAAGGACGCGACATCTGGTGGCACGACGCCGTACCTGCGGCATCAGCCGACCACACCGCGGAGTCCTTCCCCGCCGAGAACCCGCTCTTCATCCTCTACACCTCCGGCACCACCGGGAAGCCGAAGGGCATCCTGCACACCTCCGGCGGGTACCTGACCCAGGTGGCCTACTCGCACAAGTACGTCTTCGACCTGCACCCGGAGACCGACGTGTTCTGGTGCACGGCAGACGTCGGCTGGATCACGGGGCACAGCTACGTCGCCTACGGCCCCCTCGCGAACGGGGCGACCCAGGTGCTGTACGAAGGGACGCCGGACACGCCGCATCCTGGCCGCTGGTGGGAGATCATCGAGAAATACAAGGTCTCGATCTTCTACACCGCGCCGACCGCGATCCGCTCGTTCATGAAGACCGGGCGCAGCATCCCCGCGAAGTTCGACCTGTCGTCGCTGCGCCTTCTCGGCTCGGTGGGCGAGCCCATCAACCCCGAGGCGTGGATGTGGTACCGCGAGGTCATCGGCGCGGGCAAGACGCCCATCGTCGACACCTGGTGGCAGACCGAGACCGGAGCGATCATGGTCTCGGCCCTCCCCGGTGTCATCGCCACCAAGCCCGGCTCCGCACAGGTGCCCCTTCCCGGCATCTCGATCGACGTCGTCGACGAACAGGGCGTGGAGGTCGGCAACGACAACGGCGGACTCCTGGTGATCACCGAGCCGTGGCCGAGCATGCTGCGCGGCATCTGGGGCGACCCCGAGCGGTACCGCGAGACCTACTGGGAGAAGTTCGAAGAACAGGGCTACTACTTCGCCGGCGACGGCGCACGGCTCGATGAAGACGGCGACCTCTGGCTGCTGGGCCGCGTCGACGACGTCATGAACGTCTCGGGGCACCGCCTGTCGACCGCCGAGATCGAATCCTCGCTCGTCGCACACGAAGCGACCGCGGAGGCGGCCGTGGTCGGCGCCTCGGATGAGACGACCGGACAGGCCGTGGTCGCCTTCGTCATCATCAAGGAGAGCTACCTCTCGGAGCACGACCCTGCGGGCCTCGCCCAGCTGCTGCGCCTCTGGGTGGGCGAGCAGATCGGTGCCATCGCGCGTCCGCGCGACGTGTACATCGTCGGCGAGCTGCCGAAGACCCGCTCCGGCAAGATCATGCGACGTCTGCTCCGCGATGTCGCCGAGGGGCGCGAAGTCGGCGATACGACCACGCTCGCGGACACCGCGGTGATGAGCATCATCTCCGCGCAGGTCAAGTAGCAGTCGTATCCGCGAACGGCGCGGTACCCAGCCCTCGACTTCTCGAGCGTGCGGGTACCGCGTCGTTGATGCGAGCGCGATGGAGAGACCGATGTGTGGACTTCCTCCATACTGAGATCGATCCCCTGAACCGGAAGGCCTCCCCCATGCCTCGCCCTCCCCGAATGGCTCCGTCGACACGCGCCCGTGCAAATGCGGCCCGGCTGCAGATCGCCGGCGCGATCGCCGCTGTGACCGGCCTGACTCTGCTCGCACTCCCCCTGCCGGCCAACGCCGTCGAGCCGACGACATACCCGGTCACCATCGACGTCAGCATCGATGACGGCGCGTCGTCGGCCGCACTCGCCGGCGCGAACGTCATCATCCGCACCACCGATGGATCGGATGCCGTCGTGGCGAGCGGAACCACCGGCTACAACGGAACCGTCACTCTCGACGTCGCGGGCGAGCCGACGAGCTACATCGTCGATGCCGTGTGGCCGGGAGCGCTCGGCGACCTCGAAGCGACAAGCGCGCGCAGGGAGTTCCTGCTCGGGAACCCTGTCCCTGTCTCCGTGCCGCTGCGCGGAACCTTCGGCACGGTGACGGGCGTGATCACTGCCGCGATGGGAGTCGATGGCGGTGTCGTCGTGATCTCCAGCGGCGGTGTCGCCGTGCAGCGGATTCCTCTCGCGGCGGGCGGCGGCTTCACCTCCGGAGCGCTGCCCACCACCAGCGCTGAAGACTACGCCGTCTCGCTCATCCCTGCCGCCGGGTTCGAGCTCGCCGCACAGCAGCCCTCAGGGAGCCGCCCCTTCTCGGTGCCGGCTGGACAGTTCGTGTCGATCGGCCGTCACTTCGACGTCGTGCCTCAGGGGGCGACACCCACGCCGACCCCGACGCCGACACCCACCCCGACGCCGACACCCACCCCGACGCCGACTCCAACCCCGACACCCACCCCGACTCCGACGCCCACGCCGACCGATCCCGCGATCGTCTCGCCCGTCACCTTGCCCGCAGGGGCAGACCTCGGCACCGCGATCGGGGCCAGCAGCGAGTCGCAGCTGACCGCACTCCTGGCCGCGACGGCCGGCGCCGACAACAACCCGGTCCTGGTCACCAACGAGCTGAACCAGGTACTCGGATTCGCGCAGCAGCCCACCCCTCAGCAGGCGCAGCAGCTCAATCAGGTGCTGTCCCCCATCGCCACACGCACTCCGGCACTCACCGTCGACTCGATCGGCTTCGCGTCGATGGACATCGAGACCGCACTGATGATGGTCCAGCGCAACAGGACGACACTGCTCGACCAGCAGCTCGCCACGCAGATCGAAGGCGTGCAGCAGCGCAATGGTCTCATCGGAAAGCTCAATGACGCCCGAACCGCTCTCAACGCCTACATCAAGTCCCCCACCGACGCCGGCCTCACTGCGGCGAAGACGGCTCTCACCGCCACTGGGGTCAACCACCCGTTCCTGTCCTCTTCCGCTGAGACGGGACCGAGGCTCGCGAGCGAAGCGGTGGCGATCATTCCAGGCCTCCTCGATGCACTGTCGAACAGCCAGCAGATGGACATGCTCCGGCTGCAGTCCCTCACCAACAAGCGCAACGAGGCCTTCGACATCATGACGAACTTCGTCAAGAAGATGCAGGACAGCCGGACGAGCATCATCGGGAACATGCGCTCCACGCCGGTCGCGATCGGGACGGTGCAGTGGGACGGCGGCACGATCACCGACCGTTTCGACCTGACGAACGTGCCCAACGGCCAGCACCACCTCATCCTGAACTTCGCCGAGGAAGGGACGACTCTGGTCGCGGATGCGGCAGTGCAGCGCGGGCGACTCGCGGCCACCGGCGGCGAGCTCACCCCTGCACCCTGGATCGGTGTGGGACTGATGGCGCTCGGCCTCGTCGCCGTCCTCGGCGGGCCGGTGCTGCGTCGCCGTGGAGTCGTTGCCGACTCCCTCGCAGCTCTCGACTGATCGGCACTCTCCAAGACGTGAAAACGCGCCTCCCCGCTTCGGGGAGGCGCGTTTCGCGTTTTCAGCACGGCACCGGATGCCGCGACTTGCGCTCAGGCGAGGATGAAGGCGACCTCGACCTCGACCGGGCTGCCGAGTGGGAGCTCCGCGACGCCGACGGCCGCGCGGGCGTGGCGTCCGGCATCACCGAAGATCTCACCGAGGACTTCGCTCGAGCCGTTGATGACACCGGGCTGACCGGTGAACCCATCCGCCGAGGCGACGAAGCCGCCGACGCGGAGCACACCCGCAATGCGGTCGATGCCGCCGGCGGCATCCGCTGCCGCAGCGAGGGCGTTCAGGGCGCAGGTGCGGGCATAGGACTTCGCATCCTCCGCGGAGACCTCGGCTCCGACCTTGCCGACGGCAGGAAGCGCACCCTCGACGAAAGGCAGCTGCCCCGAGGTGTAGACGAGTCCACCGTGCACGACGGCCGGGACGTAGGCGGCGACGGGCGCGGCGACGGGCGGCAGCTCGATGCCGAGTTCGACGAGACGGGCGGCGATGCTCATGCCTGGCCTCCCTCGAACTGGCGGGCGGCCTGTTCCGCGGCCGCGAGGCCGGCGTTCGTCGATGCTTCAGAGGTCACGGGGCGCTTCAGGTACGCGACGAGTCCGCCCTCGGGACCCTGTACGACCTGCACGAGCTCCCAGCCCTGCTTGCCCCAGTTGTTGAGGATGGCTGCCGTGTTGTGGATCAGCAGCGGCGTGGTGAGGTACTCCCACGTGGTCATGGCACTCCTGTCGATCGGGGCACGACACCGGAATTCCGGGGCGAGCTCGTCAAAGGCGGTATTCAGGGAACTCCCCTACGATCAAGCGTATGCCCCAAAAGAATCGCACGGTGAGAGGCGTGCTCGGCGGTCTCGTCGGGCTCGTCGGTCTGAGCGCTGTAGCCGGTCTCCTGGTCACCGCCAGCGTCACCCCCGTCCTCGCGATGACCGGCCTCGCAGGCACCCAGGCCCTCACCCTCTTCGACCAGCTCCCGGAGAGCCTCAATCCGAGCACGCCGATGGAGCAGTCGACCATCTACGCGACCGCCCCGGATGGTTCGACGGTCGAACTCGCCTCGTTCTACGAGCAGAACCGCGTCCCGGTCACCTACGAGCAGGTCTCTCCTTCGCTGTACGACGCGATCCTCTCGAGTGAGGACAAGAACTTCTACAGCCACGGCGGCGTCAACATCGGCGCCACGGTGAAGGCTCTGGTCGACAACGTGCGCGGCACCTCCAGCCGCGGTGCATCGACGATCAGCCAGCAGTACGTGAAGAACGTGCTCATCCAGAAGTGCGAGCAGGAAGTGGACACCACCTCCGAGACGTACTCGGAAGACCTCCAGCAGTGCTGGCTCGACGCGACCAACGCGACCGGCGCGAAGGGCATCGAGCGCAAGCTGCAGGAGATGCGCTACGCGATCCAGATCGAGAAGGACTTCTCGAAGAACGACATCCTCCTCGGCTACCTGAACATCGCCAACTTCGGTGGCACCGTCTACGGCATCGAAGCGGCCGCGAACTACTACTTCTCGACGACGGCGGCGAACCTCACCGTCGCGCAGTCGGCCACTCTCGCCGGTATCGTGCAGAACCCCAACACGTTCCGGATCGACAAGCCGGAACAGGGCACGGCCACCAGCGCCGAGGGCGTCGCGCTGAACACCGCCGCGGACGGCTACTCCCTCACCTTGGACCGCCGTCACTACGTGCTCGGCCGCATGCTCGCCGACGGCAAGATCACTCAGGCGCAGTATGACGAGGCCGACGCCTCTGTGATCACGCCCGCTCTGAACCCGCCGACGCAGGGCTGTGCTGCTGCGGGAACGAGCGCGTACTTCTGCCAGTACGTGAAGTCGATCGTGCTGAACGACAAGGCCTTCGGCGAGACCGCGCAGGAGCGGACCGACCTGCTCCGCCGTGGCGGCCTGAAGATCTATACCTCCCTGGACTACCGCATCCAGAGCCCCGCCGCCGAGAAGATGTCCGAAGTGGTCCCGGCGAACGCCGACAACCAGTACTTCGGCGCTGCCGGCGTCTCGGTCGAGGTCGGCACCGGGCGCATCCTCTCGATGACGCAGAACACGACATTCACCGAGACTCCCACCGACGACCAGGCCTACACATCTCTGGTGTTCGCCGGCGACAAGCAACACGGCAACTCCGGTGGCTTCCAGGTCGGCTCGACCTACAAGCTCTTCACTCTGATCGACTGGCTGGAGAAGGGCCACTCCGTCAACGAGGTGCTCAACGGAACCGTACAGACGAACCTGAAGATCCCCGTCTGCGGCGCCAAGCAGAACACCAACACCAAGGAGATCGGTAACTTCGGCGGCGGCGGTGGCAGCACCGGATCCGTGCTCAACTTCACGAAGAACTCTCTCAACAGCGGCTACTTCGCGATGGCCTCGAAGCTCGACATCTGCGACATCAACGTGGTCGCTGACCGCATGGGCGTCACGCTGGCGAACGGCGACAAGGTCACCGACGAGAACGTCCCCTTCGATGTCCTCGGCCCGAAGAACATCTCCCCGCTGGCCATGGCGAACGCCTACGCGACCGTCGCGAGTGGCGGCAAGTACTGCACGCCCCGCGCGATCGATCGTGTGGTCGGCGCCGACGGCAAGGAGCGCGAGCTGCCCGCATCGTCGTGCACCGATGGCGTGCTCCAGCCCGAGGTCGCAGCGACCGCAGCCTTCGCCCTGCAGAGCGTGATGGGCGGCGGTGGCACCGGATCCCGGGCCAACCCGAACGACGGGACGCCCCTGATCGGCAAGACCGGTACGCACGACACCTGGTCGACCATGATGATCGAGTCCAGCACCAAGGTCGCGACCGCCGTCTGGGCCGGCCGCTGGCAGGGTCAGGAGAACATCTACCGCAAGAGGGCCAACGGCTGGAACCTCAACGACATGCGCTATCCGGTGGCACAGGCCGCACAGGCCGCAGCCAACGACGCCTACCCGGCGGGCGCCTTCCCGAAGCCCGACGGCAAGCTGACCCGGCAGCAGCTGGCGACGGTTCCGAACGTCGTCGGCAAGTCGGTGGAGGAGGCGACCGCCATCCTGAAGGATGCGGACTTCCAGGTCTCCGTCGGATCAGCGGTGGACAGCGATCTCGCGGTCGGTCTCGTCACAGCCCAGGACCCGAATGGGGAAGCGGCGGTCGGGGCGACCATCACCCTCACGACGAGCAACGGACAGGGGACGACCGTTCCCGCGAATCTGGCAGGAATGTCGAGAGCCCAGGCGACAGCCGCCCTGGGGGGAGCCGGGTTCACATCGATCGAATTCGACAACTCCTGCAATCCGCCGACGGCAGTCGTGAGCAGTTCCGACCCTGCCCCCGGAACCGCGACGAGCAAGGCCACAACCGTCCGAGTGACGTGCCAGTAGGCGCGCGCCGCACGGCACACCCGGCCCTCATCGCGCTCGGCGCGATGGGGGCCGTAGGTGCGGCCGCAGCTGTCTGGGGAATCGGCATCGAGCGATACCTGTTCACGGTGCGCGAGGCCACGACACCAGCGCTCCCCTCCGGTTCGGCACCACTGCGGATCCTGCATATCTCCGACGCGCACATGGCGCCGTGGCAGCACCGAAAGCAGGACTGGCTGGCGTCGCTCGCGGAACTCAAGCCCGACCTCATCGTCAACACCGGCGACAACCTCGGACATGAGAACGGCCTGGACGGCATCCGCCGCGCCTTCGCCCCCCTCGCAGGCATCCCCGGCGTCTTCGTGCACGGATCGAACGACGTCGCAGCGCCGTCGCCGCGCAACCCGTTCCGCTACTTCCTCGGCCCCTCCAAGAAGCGCCATGAGCCGGCGCTTCTCGATACGGATGCGATGGACCGGTACTTCACGGACGAGCTCGGCTGGACGGGCCTGAACAACGCCGCCGCACGGCTAGTCATCGGCGGCACCGAGGTCGATCTCTTCGGTGTCAACGACGCCCACCGCGACTGGGACCGCCTCGATGAGCTCCCGGATGCCATCGCCGCGCTCGGACCCCGCACGGCCACGACTCCTGTGCTGGGCGTCACGCACGCGCCGTACCAGCGCGTGCTCAACGGCTTCACCGATCTCGGAGCCGACGCGATCCTCGGTGGCCACACGCACGGCGGTCAGGTCTGCCTCCCCGGATTCGGTGCACTCGTGGCGAACTGCGACATCCCTCTCAAGCAGGCCAAGGGGCTGAGCACGTGGTCACATGACGGCCGCACCGTGCCGCTCAACGTCAGCGCCGGGTGCGGACACTCCATCTACGCACCCGTGCGCTTCGCGTGTCGCCCCGAGGCGACTCTGCTCACGCTCACCGCACGGGACTGATCGTCGCCGCGTTTCGGCGCTCGATTCGGCGCGGGGAGCATTTCCCTGTAGACTCGGAGGGTTGCAAACGGGGTGTGGCGCAGCTTGGTAGCGCGCTTCGTTCGGGACGAAGAGGTCGCAGGTTCAAATCCTGTCACCCCGACCAGTGACACCGGAAGGCCGCCCTCAGGGGCGGCCTTCTCTGTACCGGGTTCGCGTACGAAGGGAACGTATGAGCTCTCTGCTCCCGCCGCCGCGCCGCTTCACTCGTGCTTGGGCTCTCGTCCTCGGCATCCCGTTCCTGGTCGGTCTCGCCGCGTTGACGCTGACGCCGTCGAAAGTAGAGCAGTCCATGCCGAATCTGCTCGATCTCGTCCTCACCGCTGCTCACCGTCTCGGCTGGGATTCGCTCGACTTCACCCGCGTCGAGATCCTCGCGAACGTGCTCGTCTTCGTGCCGGTCGGCATCCTCGCCTTCCTGCTGATCCCTCGTCGGGTCTGGTTCCTCGCCCTTCTGGTCGGCCCGCTGCTGTCCGTGGCGATCGAGACCTCACAGCGCCTGGCCCTGCCCCACCGCGCAGCAACCCTGAACGACATTCTGGCGAACTCGACCGGGGCCTTCCTCGGCGTGGCCTTCGCCGCGCTGTGCACCCTGCTGTTCGCCTCGCGATCCTCCCAGCATCCACCTCCTAGGCTTGAGACATCATGACCGCGCCCACACTCGTCGCCTTCGATCTCGATGACACGCTCGCACCGTCCAAAGGCCTGATCGACCCGCGGATCGCGTCATTGCTGCGCGCTCTCCTGCGCACGGTCGACGTCGCCATCATCTCCGGCGGGAACGAAGCTCAGTTCCGCTCACAGGTCGTGGCGCGCCTCGGCGATGCAGATGCTGCCGACCTCGCGCGCCTGCACCTGCTGCCGACCTGCGGCACACGCTACCTCCGACATGACGGCACGGACTTCACCTCTGTGTACGCCCACGACCTCAGCGACGCGGAGAAGCAGGCAGCGCTCAGGGCACTGCGCGAAGAAGCGGAGCGCCTCGGGCTGTGGGAGACCGAGCCCTGGGGCGAGATCCTCGAGGACCGCGGCTCGCAGATCACCTTCTCGGCGCTGGGCCAGCGCGCCCCACGTGAAGCGAAGCACGACTGGGATCCGACCGGGGCGAAGCGCGAGGCACTGCGCGACGCTGTCGCCGCACGCCTCCCCGGCCTCGAGGTGCGTTCGGGCGGTTCGACCTCGATCGACATCACCCAGGCCGGCATCGACAAGGCCTTCGGGATGCGTCAGCTCGCCGAGCGCACCGGCATCGCCCTCACCGACATGCTCTTCTACGGTGATCGTCTCGACGAGGGCGGAAACGACTACCCCGTGCTGGCGATCGGCGTGCCCTCGGTGGCCGTCGAGGGCTGGGAAGACACCGCCGACAAGCTCGATGCCCTTCTGCTGACGCTCTGACCTCCGCGGTGTCGCGCGACGCGACGTCATAGGAGGGTCCTAACATGGCGTCATGGACGCCCTGCTCATCGTCGTCATCGTCGCCACAGTCACGAGTGCTGCGTGCTGGCTTCTCTCGCTGATCACTCGCGACACCTCCTGGGTCGACCGTGCCTGGTCGATCGTCCCGGTCGCCTACGTCTGGATCTTCGTCGCCGGCGCGTTCGCGAACGGCGACGGATCCGCGCGCGCGGTCCTGATGGGCGTGCTCGCAACCGCTTGGGGAGCACGCCTGACATTCAACTTCGCCCGCAAGGGCGGCTACACCGGCATGGAGGACTACCGGTGGGCGATCCTGCGCAAGCGGATGCGTCCCTGGCAGTTCCAGATCTTCAACCTGCTGTTCATCATCGGCTATCAGATGACGCTGCTCGTGCTCATCACGTTGCCCACCGCGGTCGCCGCGCAGCATCCATCCGCCCTCACCGGGTGGGATGCGCTGTTCATCGCCGCGTTCCTCGCGTTCCTGCTCGGCGAGACGATCGCCGACCAGCAGCAGTGGATCTTCCACCAGCGCAAGAAGCAGGCGGGCGGCACTCTCGCTCCGGGCTTCGCCACCTCCGGGCTGTTCCGGTACAGCCGCCACCCGAACTTCTTCTTCGAACAGGCGCAGTGGTGGGCGTTCTACGCGATCGGCGCCACCGCTGCCGTGACCGGTGGCGCCGGCGTCATCGGCGGGGTGCTGAACCCCACCATCGTCGGCGCCGCGCTGCTGACCGTGCTGTTCATCGGCTCGACGATCTTCACCGAGTCGATCACCGCATCGAAGTACCCGGCATACGCCGAGTACCGCCGCACGACCTCGATGCTGTTCCCCTGGCCGCCGCGCGCCCGCGCCGTCGCCCCGCAGTCCTGAGGCACATCGGATCGTTCGGCGCGGGCGGCGTCTCGGTCAGAGAGTGCGTGCCTCGGCGGCTGCGCGCGTCACCGGCACCAAGCGCGTCAGCTGGGTGACGTGGCCCGGTTCGAGCTCGGCGAGCGAGGCGACACCCAGCAGTCGCATCGTGCGCTCGATCTCACTGCGCAGGATCTCGATCGTGCGGTCGACGCCCTGACGTCCGCCGGCCATCAAGCCGTAGAGGTAGGCGCGTCCGATCAGAGTGAAGTCGGCTCCGAGGGCGGTGGCCGCGACGATGTCGGCACCGTTCATGATGCCCGTGTCGATCATGACCGTGAAGTCGTCGCCGACGGCCTGCCGCACCTGGGGCAGCAGGTGGAACGGGATCGGTGCGCGGTCGAGCTGACGGCCGCCATGGTTCGAGAGCACGATGCCGTCGACGCCTGCATCGCGCAAGCGCACCGAGTCCTCGACGTTCTGCACGCCCTTGATCACGATCTTCCCCGGCCAGATGTCGCGGATGACGGCGAGGTCGTCGTAGCTGATCGTCGGGTCCATCGCCGCATCCAGCAGCTCTCCCACCGTGCCGCCGGTGGTGCTCAACGAGGCGAACTCGAGCTTGGGTGTGGTGAGGAAGTCGTACCACCACCAGGGCCGCGGAATGGCGTTGATGATGGTGCCGAGCGTGAGCTGCGGCGGAATGCTGAAGCCGTTGCGCTTGTCACGCAGGCGCGCACCGGCCACCGGGGTATCCACCGTGAACTGCAGGGTGTCGAACCCCGAGGCGGCAGCACGACGGGTGAGCTCGTAGGAGATCTCGCGGTCTCGCATGACGTAGAGCTGGAACCAGTTGCGTCCGTGCGGGTTCGCAGCCTTCACTCCCTCGATCGACGTGGTGCCGAGGGTGGAAAGCGTGAAGGGGATTCCTGCGGCTGCCGCGGCTCCCGCACCGGCGGTCTCCCCCTCGGTCTGCATCAGGCGCGTGAACCCCGTCGGCGCGATTCCGAACGGCAGAGCGGATGGACCGCCGAGGATCTCGACGCTCGTGTCGACCGTGGGAGCCGGGCGCAGGATCCCCGGGTGGAACTCCACGTCCTGGAAGGCCTGGCGCGCGCGGGTGAGCGACAGTTCGCCCTCTGCAGCTCCGTCGGTGTAGTCGAAGGCGGCCTTCGGCGTGCGGCGCTTGGCGATCAGACGCAGGTCGTCGATGGTCAGCGCGCCCTGCAGCCGACGCTTGCGACCGTCGAGCTCGGGCTTCTTGAACTTCATGAGTTCGAGGAGTTCGACGGGATTGGGTACCTGGCGCTGCACCATGATGTGCCTCTCAGTTCTGGGGGTCGATGTCACGGGTGAGGCCCGCAGACGTGTAGTAGCCGGTGATGTGCGTGTGGACGAGGGATCGAGCGGTCTCGGCATCGGCGGCATCGATCGCGGCGACCAGAGCGTGGTGCTCGGCGCGGAGCCGGGTGGCCATCGCGTCCCAGTCCGGGATCGCAGAGACACCCGCCTGCACGTACGACTCGATCGAGGAGCGCAGGCCCGCCATCATCGCGGCGATGACCGTGTTGCCGCTGGCCTCCGCGAGCGAGAGGTGCAGCTGGGCGTCGAGGGCGAGGAACTCCGCCGGGGCGAGCCCTGCGGCATCCATCGCCTCGAGCAGCTGATGGGCCCGGGTCGTGTCACGATCCGGAGAAGACGCCATCGCAGTGACGACCGCGTCTTCGAGCACGAGACGGGTGCGTACGACATCGTCCAGCGGGAATCCCTGAGCTGCGACCTGCAGCCGCAGCAGTGCCGACATCCCCCCGGTCGGGGTGGCGATGACGATGGCACCCGACTGCGGTCCGGAGCCGGTCGCCGTGCGGATGAGCCCCATCACCTCGAGGACGCGGAACGCCTCGCGCACGCTGGAGCGGCCGACTCCGAGCTCGGTCGCGAGCTCGCGCTCGGACGGCAACCGATCGCCGGGTCCGAGTCGTGCGTCGAGGAGGTCGCGCTCGATGTGCTCGAGCACGAGTCGCCATGCGCGCGCGGGCTGGTCGGTCATCGATCCTCCTGTGGTCTGACCACAGGCTATCGGGTGTGGTCAGACCACGCAAACAGGACGCGCTCGCGCACGACTGCGCGACGGTTCCCGCTGACCGGAGGGGTGGCGGAACCGGCGAGCTGGCCAGCCTCAGCCCAGGCGTCCGCCGGACTCCTCGAGATAGCAGGTACCGCAGAGCGACTCGTATGTGGTCAGCTCGGGTGATGCCGATCCGGTCGCACCCTCATCGATCGCGACCTGGTCGCCGTCGAACACGAAGCGTCCGCCGACGACGCGGCCGTTGAACACGGCCTTGCGCCCGCACCGGCAGATGGTCTTGAGCTCCTCGAGCGAGTGCGAGATCGCCAGAAGGCGCGCGGATCCGGGGAAAGCGTGCGTGAGGAAGTCGTTGCGGATGCCGTAGGCGATGACCGGGATGCCGTCGACCACCGCGATGCGGAAGAGGTCATCGACCTGGGTCGGCGTGAGGAACTGTGCCTCGTCGATCAGCAGGCATGCCACGTCGCGGGGCCCCTCGGGGAGCAGCTCGTCGTCCGACGTATGCAGCATGCGTCCACGGTGCTCGGCGAAGATGACGCGCGCGTCATCTTCGAGAGCGATCAGGAAGTCGACAGGGCGCGTGACCCCGAGCCTGCTCTCGACCTCCGATGCTCCCTTGGTGTCGATCGCGGGCTTCGCGAGCAGCACGCGCTGGCCGCGCTCCTCGTAGTTGAAGGCGGCCTGCAGCAGTGCGGTCGACTTGCCCGAGTTCATCGCGCCGTAGCGGAAGTAGAGCTTCGCCACGGTGCCGCCTCAGACGTTGATGCCGAGGGCGGCTGCGGTCGCTTCGGTCGACTTCTCCGCGAGCGTCGGGTTCTCGTTCAGCTTCTCGCCGAACGTGGGGATCAGGGCGCGCAGCTCAGGCTCCCAGCTCGGGTACTCCGCGGGGAAGCACTTCTTGAGCAGATCGAGCATGATCGGAACGGCGGTCGAGGCTCCGGGAGAGGCGCCGAGGAGTCCCGCGATAGACCCGTCGGCGGCCGCGACGACCTCGGTGCCGAACTGCAGGATGCCACCCTTCTTCGGGTCCTTCTTCATGACCTGCGCACGCTGCCCCGCGTCGATGAGCGTCCAGTCCTCATCCTTCGCGGTCGGCATGAACGTGCGCAGGCTGTCGACCTTCTTGGCGTGGTTCTTCAGCAGTTCGCTGACGAGGTACGTGATGAGGTCGGGGTTCTTCACGGCTACCTGCAGCATCGGCAGCAGGTTGTGTGCGCGGACCTGCGAAACGATGTCGAGCATCGAACCGTTCTTCAGGAACTTCGGGCTGAACGTCGCGAACGGGCCGAACATGAGCGAGGCCTCGCCGTCGACGACACGCGTGTCCAGATGCGGCACCGACATGGGCGGAGCGCCGACCGACGCCTGCGAATACACCTTCGCCTTGTGCTGCGAGACGACCGTCGGGTTCGTGGTCTTGAGGAACTGTCCGCCGATCGGGAAGACGCCGTAGCCCTTGATCTCGGGGATGCCGGAATTCTGCAGCAGCTTGAGAGCCCAGCCACCAGCACCGACGAACACGAAGCGCGCCCTGACCTCGTTCGGTGTGTGGCCGATGCTGTTGCGGTACTTGACCAGCCAGGTGCCGTCCTTCTGCTTCTTCAGGCTGCGCACCTCGTGGTTCGTGCGCAGCGTGACGCCCGAATCGGTGAGGTGATCGAAGAGCTGGTGCGTCAGCGCACCGAAGTCGACGTCGGTGCCTGCGGGAACGCGGGTCGCAGCGAACGGCTCGCCCTTGACTCGCTGCTGCATGAGCAGCGGCGCCCACTTGTTGATGACGCGGGAGTCTTCGCTGTACTCGATGCCGGCGAACAGCGGCTGCTTCTTGAGCACCTCGTAGCGGCTCTTGAGGTACGCGACATCCTTCTCGCCGCGCACGAACGTCATGTGCGGGGTCGCGTTGATGAAGGTCGACGGTGCGTCGAGCACGCCCTTGTCCACCAACGAAGACCAGAACTGGCGGCTCTGCTGGAACTGCTCGTTGATCGAGACGGCCTTGGCAGGATCCAGCGGAGCATCGCCCTGCTGCGGCATGTAGTTCAACTCGCACAGAGCGGCGTGCCCCGTGCCGGCGTTGTTCCACGGATTCGAGCTCTCCTGAGCCACCTCGGAGAGTCGCTCGAAGGCGACGATCTTCCACTCCGGCTGCAGCTCGTGCAGGAGAGTACCCAGGGTGGCGCTCATGATGCCACCGCCGATCAGGACGACATCGACGTTTTCAGTCACCGAGCCAGTCTAGTTCGCGGGCGCGCCATCGCAGACCATGGGGCCTCGTCCGACCAGACCGCTTCCACATGGCGGGGATACCGTCAGGCTATGACCGCCAGGCGCTCTGCCAGGATCTCGGCGATCTGCACAGCATTCAGTGCTGCGCCCTTGCGCAGGTTGTCGTTGCTGAGGAACAGCACGAGGCCCTTGCCTTCGGGTGCGGACTGGTCGGCACGGATGCGACCGACGAAGCTCGGGTCTTTTCCTGCGGCCTGAAGCGGCGTGGGAACCTCGTCGAGCACGACACCGGGGGCGACGCTCAGCACTTCGCGCGCACGCTCAGGCGTGATGTCGCGGGCGAACTCGACGTTGATCGAGAGGGAGTGCCCGGTGAAGACCGGGACGCGCACGCAGGTGCCCGCGACGCGGAGGCCCGGGAGCTCGAGGATCTTGCGGCTCTCGTTGCGGAGCTTCTTCTCTTCGTCGGTCTCGTTGTCGCCGTCGTCGACGAGGTTGCCGGCGAAGGGGATCACGTCGAACGCGATCGGTGCGATGTACTTCTCAGGCTCGGGGAAGTCGACCGCCGAGCCGTCGTGCACGAGGCGGAGGGTGTCACCCTGCGCGAGCACTCCCTCGACCTGGCCGAGGAGCTCCTGCGCGCCGGCGAGACCCGAACCGGAGACGGCCTGGTAGGTCGACACGATCAGACGCTCGAGGTCGGCCTCGGCGTGCAGCGCCTTCAGCACGGGCATCGCAGCCATCGTGGTGCAGTTCGGGTTCGCGATGATGCCCTTGGGGCGCTCGTCGATCGCGTGCGGGTTGACCTCGCTGACGACGAGCGGCACCTCGGGGTCCATCCGCCAGGCGCTGGAGTTGTCGACCACCACGGCGCCTGCCGCGGCGAAGCGCGGAGCGTACGCGCGGCTGGCGGTGGCGCCGGCCGAGAACAGGGCGATGTCGATGCCCGCGGCATCCGCCGTCTCGACGTCTTCGACGATGACCGTCGCGCCGCCGAACTCGATCGCGGTGCCGGCTGAGCGTGCGGAGGAGAACAGTCGCAGGTCGCGGATCGGGAACGACCGCTCGGCGAGAATCTCGCGCATCACGGTGCCCACCTGGCCGGTGGCGCCGACGATGGCGACGGAGAGTCCTGATTCGGAGATGCGGGTCATGATGTTCCTTGGCGTCGTGCGGTACTGCGTACGAGGCTTCAGGCGCGGCGTCGGGATGCTGAGGCTGCGCCTGGCGCCGGTGTCAGGGTTTCGGCGAGTCTACCGCGCCCAGATAAGGGCACGGGCCACCGGCATCCGCGGCGACGGCGGTGGCGTTCGGGTGTGAGAACAGGCCATCACGCGGCATCAGGCGGATGCTGTGCGTGATGGCCTGATCCGGCGTGACAGCCTGATGCGGCGCAGGACTGCCGGCGGGATGAGCGTGCGGGTCAGCGGCCGGTGCCGGCGTGGATCGTGGCCTCGGCGTCGCCGTCGAGCCCGTAGGCGGTGTGCACGGTGCGTGCGGCCTCGGTCAGGTCGGTGTCGCGCAGCACCACCGAGATGCGGATCTCGGAGGTCGAGATCATCTCGATGTTGATGCCACCGGCCGACAGCGCCTCGAAGAGCGTGGCGGAGACGCCCGAGTGCGTGCGCATGCCCGCACCGACGACCGACAGCTTGCCGATCTGGTCGTCGTGGATCAGGTTCTGGAACCCGACCTCGGTCTGCTCTCCGGCGAGGGCCTTGAGCGCTGCCGCGGCATCCGCCTTGGGCACGGTGAAGGAGATGTCGGTGCGACCGGTCGCCGACACGTTCTGCACGATCATGTCGACGTTCGCACCCGACTTGGCGACGATCTTGAAGATCTCGGCGGCCTTGCCCGGCACGTCGGGCACACCCGCGACCGTGATCTTGGCCTGGCTGAAGTCGGTGGCGACACCGGCGACGATCGGTTCTTCCATGACTGCTCCCTCGGCTTCGCGAGGGTTCTTCATACCCTCGCCCAGAACGTATGTGCCCTCGGCCGACGAGAAGGTCGACCGAGCGTGAATGAGGACGCCGTGACGGCGTGCGTACTCGACGGCCCGGATGTAGAGCACCTTGGCGCCGTTGGCTGCGAGCTCGAGCATCTCCTCGCTGGAGACGTGGTCGAGCTTCTGCGCCTTCGGGATCACCCGCGGATCTGCGGTGAAGATACCGTCGACGTCGCTGTAGATCTCGCACACATCGGCGTCGAGGGCTGCGGCGAGGGCGACGGCCGTGGTGTCGGAACCGCCACGGCCGAGCGTCGTGATGTCACGAGTGTCGCGGTTGAAGCCCTGGAAGCCGGCGACGATCACGATCGCCCCCTCGTCGAGAGCTTCGCGCAGACGCACCGGCGTGACATCGACGATGCGCGCGGCACCGTGCTGCGAGTCGGTGATCATGCCTGCCTGGCTGCCCGTGAACGAGCGCGCCTCGAAGCCCATCGAGTGGATCGCCATGGCCAGCAGCGCCATCGAGATGCGCTCTCCGCTGGAGAGGAGCATGTCGAGTTCACGCGGCGCGGGGATCGGCGCGACCTCGTTCGCGAGGTCGAGCAGTTCGTCGGTGGTGTCGCCCATCGCGCTCACGGCGACGACCACGTCGTGGCCCGCACGACGCGTGTCGACGACGCGCTTGGCGACGCGCTTGATGCTCTCTGCGTCGGCGACAGACGAGCCGCCGTACTTCTGCACGATGAGGGCCACGATCACTCCCTGGGATGACGGGCGGATCCGCCCACGCTCATTCTACGATCGGCGCGTATGCCCCGCAGCGCATGTGACACCCCCCTCCCCCTCTCCCCCTCACAGCTGCACCCCTCATGGCGCCGAGTGCACGGGATGTCGCCGAGTGCACCGGTAAGCCGTGTCGACAGGCCGTGCGCTCGGCGACAAGCCGTGCACTCGGCGCCAGCGTTCGAGCGCAGGGCGAGGGAGCGAGGGCGAGGGGGCAGGGGGTCAGAGGGCGGGCGGGAGCGCTTGAGGCGACACCGGGCGCAGTCGGCCGCCCGTGGCGGCGAACCAGCAGCCGACGATGATCAGGGGGAACCCGAGCAGCAGACCGGGGGTGAGCGGTTCGGCGAGGACGATCGCGCCGAGGATGATCGCCACGACCGGGTTCACGTAGGTGAACAGAGGAGCGCGCACCGGCCCCACCTCGCGGATGAGGGCGAAGAACGCCAGGAATGCGACCGCCGTGCAGATCACGGCGAGCGCGAGGAGCGCGGCGATCGACGGCAGGGTGGGCACCTCGTGCTGGGTGAGCAGACCGATCGGGAGATAGAAGATCCCGATCATGAGCAAGGACAGCGTGATCGTTCCCAGCGACGGGACATCGTTGAGCTTGCGGGCCACGATGAACGGCGCGATCGCATAGAGCACGGCGACCAGCAGCACCTCTCCTGCGGCGAGAAGACTGACCTCGCCACCGAAGAGCCCGGGACCAGCGACCACGATCGCGACGCCGATGAAGCCGACGAGCAGCCCGATCCCGCGGGCCGGCCGCAGAACCCCGCGATCACCTCCGCTGAGGGCGATCAGAGCGGCGAACAGCGGAACGGTCGCCACCAACAGCCCGGTCATGCCGGAGGGCAGCGTCATCTCGGCGTGACCGAGGAGCAGGAAAGGGCCGGCCATCTCGACCGCACCGAAGGCCAGCACCCAGGGCCAGTGCTTGAGCGCGGCACGCAGCGCTCCACTGCGGAGGGCGAACGGCAGCAGCAGCAACGCCGCGATGAGCGTGCGTCCTGCCACGATGGCCGGCGGCGAGATCGACTCGACCGCGATGCTGATGAACAGGTACGGCACGCCCCAGAGAAGGGCCATCGCCCCGAAGAGCAGCCAGCCGCGTCGCGAGAAGCCCGCGTTCGCGGTCACAAGATGCGCCGGCCCTCGAAGGCCCGGCCGAGGGTGACCTCGTCGGCGTACTCGAGGTCGCCGCCGACGGGCAGCCCCGAAGCGAGTCGGGACACCGTGATCTGCATCGTGGTCAACAGCCTGCTCAGGTAGCTGGCGGTTGCCTCACCCTCGAGGTTGGGGTTGGTTGCGAGGATGACCTCCTGCACCGTGCCGTCGGCGAGGCGCGTCATGAGCTGGGTGATGCGGAGATCGTCCGGACCGACGCCGGCGATCGGGCTGATGGCGCCCCCGAGCACGTGGTAGAGCCCTCGGAACTCCCTGGTGCGCTCGATGGCCGCGACGTCTTTCGCGTCTTCGACCACGCAGATCAGTGTCTGGCTGCGACGCGGATCGCGGCAGATGGCGCAGCGTTCCTGCTCGGCGACGTTGCCGCAGATCTCGCAGAAACGCACGCGGATGCGAATCTCACTGAGCAGCTCGGCGAGACGGGCGACATCGAACGTCGGCGTCTGCAGAATGTGGAACGTGATCCGCTGGGCGGACTTCGGGCCGATGCCGGGAAGCCGACCGAACTCGTCGATCAGCTCCTGAACGATGCCGTCATACATCAGGAGAACCTCGTCGGGGGCTCGTAGGGCTCTTCACGAACGAACGTCGCGCCGAGCACCTGGCGGATCACGGCCTCACCGTAGCGCTGGACTCCCCCGACGGAGGGCGTGCGCTCGATGACGGCCGGCGGAGCAGCAGCCGCACGCTGTACCTGCGGCGTCGGCGGAGCGGTGGGAGCCTGCCGCGGCGCGGGAGGCTCATACGACGGATCGTAGGGCGGCTCCTCGTCGAAGGCGGGAGCATCATCATCGCCCGGCAACGGAGGCTCGTCGCGATCGACAGCGCCGTCGGACGGCGGCACCGGAGCGGATGCGGCCGCTTCGACCTCTTCAGGCTCATCGTCGACCGGGAGGGGCGACGTCGGTGCCGGCGAGCTGTTCAGTGATTCCGCCTGTGCAGTGGGAATCGCCGCAACGGCCCATTCCGTCACCGAGGACGCCGACGCGCCACGGACCTGCGAACGGGGTGGCCCCGCTGACGCAGGCTCCGATGCGGGAGCGGAATCGGCGGGCGCCGAGGGACCGGATGCTGCAGGCTGGCGCGGAGCACCGCCTGTGGGCATCGGCGCGGGCAGGTACTTCACCCTGACCCCGAGCTCATGCTCGATCGCGGAACGCAGGTGGTCGGACGGCCCCGATCCCGGCGTCGTGCCCTTGAACTTCTGGACATCATGCTGGCTGGTGAATCCGAGCGTGAGGACCTCGGTGTCAGTGACGTACGCGAGCGGCTGCACGGCGGTGGCGAGCAGCCAGGACGTGCGGCTGATGCCCTCGAGCCGCGTGAGGACGGCAGGCCAAGCCCCACGGATACTCTCGAACGTCACGGGCCCCTGCGGCGCGGCAGATTCCGGCGATGCGGCCTCCGGTGCGGCGGGGGTCTCGCTGACGGCCTGCGCGGCAACCGGGTTCTGCTCGGCACCTGCGGGCGCCGGAGCCGACTCGACGCTCGCGGGCGCCGTGGTCGTTTCCGCAGCCACGGACTCGGCCGGAGCCGGAGCCGCCGGAGCAGTCGGTGCAGCAGCAACAGCAGGTGCAGGAGAGGGCGCAGACACAGCCTGCGCGGGCGCAGGTGCCGATGCGGCAGCAGGGCGAGCCGGAGCGGCACCGCGCTCGACGACAGGCGCCGAGGTCGAAGCCGGGGCATCTGTCGCAGCGGCGAGAACTCGCGCCACCATGAGCTCGAGGTGCAGGCGCGGTGACGTCGCACCGGACATGTCGTCGAGCGCCGCGCTCACCACGTCGGCCGTGCGCGAAAGACGTGCGGCGCCGAAGGACTGGGCCTGGGCGCGCATGCGCTCCAGGTCGTCTTCGGCGATGCCGCGCAGGACGGCCGAGGCGCCGGCACCGACCGCCGCGATCACGATGAGGTCACGCAGACGCTCGAGCAGGTCGTCGACGAAGCGGCGCGGATCTTGCCCGGTCTGCACCACGCGGTCGATCGCGGGGAAGGCGGCAGCGGCATCACCGGCGGCGAGCGCATCGACGATCTCGTCCAGGAGCGCCGCGTGCGTGTAGCCGAGCAACGAGACGGCGCGTGCGTAGCCGACGGTGACCGTCTCGGAGCCTGCCGGTGCGTCGGATCCGGCGATCAGCTGGTCGAGCAGCGAGAGCGTGTCTCGCGGGGAGCCGCCACCGGCACGGACGACGAGCGGGAGGACGCCCTGCTCGACGATCACGCCCTCTTCGGCGCACAGCTTGGCGACGTACTCGAGCATCGCGGCAGGCGGCACCAGCCGGAACGGGTAGTGGTGTGTGCGCGACCGGATGGTGCCGAGGACCTTCTCGGGCTCGGTGGTCGCGAAGATGAACTTGACGTGCTCCGGCGGCTCTTCGACGAGCTTGAGCAACGCGTTGAACCCCTGCGGCGTCACCATGTGCGCCTCGTCGAGGATGAAGATCTTGTAGCGGTCGCGGCTGGGGGCGAAGGTCGCCCGCTCACGCAGGTCGCGCGCGTCGTCGACGCCGTTGTGGCTCGCCGCGTCGATCTCGACGACATCGAGCGACCCACCGCCGGCGCGCGACAGCTCGACACAGCTCGGGCAGACGCCGCACGGCACGTCGGTCGGCCCCTCGGCACAGTTGAGGCAACGCGCCAGGATGCGCGCGGAAGTCGTCTTTCCACACCCGCGAGGACCGGAGAACAGGTAGGCATGGCCGACCCGGTCTCCGCGCAACGCCGTCATGAGCGGATCGGTCACCTGGGACTGCCCGATCATCTCACCGAACGTCTCGGGTCGGTAGCGGCGGTAGAGGGCTGTGGTCACCTCAACAGCCTACGGCGTGCCACCGACCTTCGGCGGGCCCGAGCATCAGTCGATCGGTTCGATCACCGGGATCGTCGTCGTGATCACGGGAACGGATGCCGACATGCGCGTGCCGTCTTCGCGTCGGGCATCGGCGAACTGTCGGAGTGTCGGTCGTCCGGGGATCAGGGGGCCCTGATCGGCGAGCGGCACGACGACCTCGTCCTCGACGGTCGCGATGTACGACGACTCCCGCACACTGAACGGAACCGGGGGTCCGCTGCGCACCTGCACACGCAGCTCGTCCTTCGTCACCGTCACGTACAGGTTCGACCCCTGCCACTGCAACGGGAACGACAGCGAAGGCCACCCCGCCGGAAGCCGCGGATCGAAGCTCAGGTCACCCGCGTAGTCACGCATGCCGCCGAAGCCGCACACAAGAGCCGTCCACACGCCGCCCGCTGAGGCCACGTGCACGCCGTCCGCCGCGTTGTGGTGAAGGTCGTGCAGATCGACGAACAGCGACTGCTCGAAGTACTTCTGCGCGAGGTCCTGGTAACCCACCTCGGCGGCCAGGATCGACTGCACGACGGCCGACAGGGTCGAATCCCCCGTGGTCAGCGGGTCGTAGTAGTCGAAGTCCGCCTTCTTCTCCTCGGGGGTGAAGTGATTGCCCTGCAGGAACAGTGCGAGCACGACATCCGCCTGCTTCAGCACCTGGAACCGGTAGATCACCAGTGGGTGGAAATGCAGCAGCAGCGGACGCTGTTCGGCGGGCGTGTTGGCGAGATCCCACACTTCACGCTCGAGGAAGAGCGAGTCCTGCGGATGGATGCCGAGACCCTCGCTGTACGGGATGTACATGGCCTCGGCCGCCCGATCCCACGCCTCGGCCTCACCGGGGCCGAGGCCAGTGCGGTCGACCAGCTTCACGTAGTCGTCGGGGTAGCTCTCCCTGATCTCCCGGACGATCTTGGCCGCGTAGCGGAGGTTGTAGCGGGCCATAACGTTCGTGTAGAGGTTGTCGTTCACGACCGTCGTGTACTCGTCAGGACCGGTCACACCGTGGATGTGGAAGGTCTCGATCCCATCCCCTGGCGCACCCTCGACGAGCCGCGAGGCACGCCAGAATCCGAGAGTCGCCCACAACCGCGCCGTCTCGATCGCGATGTCGGCACCTTCACGGCGAAGGAAATCTTCGTCGCCGGTCGCACGCACGTACTTGCCCAGGGCGAAGCTGATGTCGGCGTTGATGTGGTACTGCGCGGTGCCGGCGGCGTAGTACGCCGAGGCTTCCTCGCCGTTGATCGAGCGCCACGGGAAGAGCGCCCCCGCCTCGTTGAGCTGCGCGGCACGGCGACGCGCTGCAGGGAGCATGCCGACGCGTGCGCGCAACGCGTTGTACGCCCAACGCGGTGATGTGTACGTGAGGAACGGGAGCACGTAGATCTCGGTGTCCCAGAAGTAGTGTCCGCTGTATCCCGACCCGGAGACCCCCTTGGCGGGGACTCCGGCGCCGTCGGCACGCGCTGAAGCCTGCGCGAGCTGGAACAGGCACCAGCGCGTGGCCTGCTGCAGGTCGTCGCGCCCGCCGATCTGCACATCGCTGCGCTCCCAGAACGCGTCGAGCCACTCGCGCTGGCGGCGGAACACGGACTCGACGCCCTCGTCCTCCGCCCTGTCGAGCGAGCGGCGGCAACGATCCACGAGCTCCCGCGGCGGCACGCCACGCGACGTGTGGTAGCTGACGAGCTTGGTGACCGTGATCGGCACGCCGGCCTTCGCCTGCACGCGGAAGACGTTCTTCGCGATGTCCGGCTCGACGAGGGTTCGGGCGTTGTACTCGTTCTCGGTCTCCACGACATGATCGGCGACGACGGCGACCGTCATCCCCGAGTCGGCGACACGGTAGGACAGTGCCGAGCGCAGGCCGTCCTGCCAGTGCTCGGCCGGCTCCAGCACGCGGTCGGCGATCTTCTCGGCCTTGCGAGGGTCGAAGGCCGCGGCCTTCGTGCCGATCGGGGTGCCGGCGTAGACGCCCGCACCATCCTGCCGGTTGAGCAGCTGGCAGCTGATCGTGACGGGAGCGTCGGCGTTCTCCACCACTACCTCGAGGCGGAGCACTGCGAGGTGGCGCTCCTCGAAGCTCACGATGCGCTCGTCACGCATGCGCACGCGCTTGCCCGACGGCGTCTCCCACACCACATGGCGCTCCAGGACACCGGTGCGCAGGTCGAGCGTGCGCCGGTACTCCCGCACGTCGGCGTCGTCGAGCGAGATCGGCTCATCGTCGACGTAGACGCGCATGACCTTCGCGTCGGGGGCGTTGACGATCGTCTGGCCGACCTCGGCGAACCCGTAGGCCTGCTCGGCGTGACGGATCGGCCATGTCTCGTGCAGCCCGTTGATGAAGGTTCCGTGCTCCTGCGCACCACGACCCTCGATGTGGTTGCCGCGGAGGCCGAGGTAGCCGTTGCCGACGGAGAACAGCGTCTCGCCGACACCCTCCTCGGAGTAGTGCGTGTCGATCAGACGCCACGGGTCGACGGGGAAGCGGTCGCGATCGATCATGCGGTCTCCGGGAAATCGGTGCGGGCAGCGGGAACGAAAAGGGCGAGGTCGTCGACGACGACCGTGGCACCGGCAGCGCGCAGCGCCTCGGCACCGGCACCGCGATCGACGCCGACCACGGCCGTGAAGCCGGCAGCGGCGGCGGACGCAGCGCCGGAGGTGGCATCCTCGACGGCGACGGCACGCGTCGGGTCGACACCGAGGGCGACCGCACCGGCGGCGAACATGTCGGCGGCAGGCTTGGAGGCGAGCCCGTCGCGCTCGGCGACGACTCCGTCGACGACGACTCGGAAGAAGGAGCGGAGGCCGGCGGCGCCCAGTACCTCTTCGGCGTTCTTGGAGCTCGAAACCACACCGAGCGGGATGCCGGCAGCGTGCAGGCTCTCGACGAGCGCGAGCGAGCCGGGGTACGGCGCGATCCCCTGACCGCGCAGCGATGCGGCGAACGCGGCGTTCTTGCGGTTGCCGATGCCGCAGATGGTCTCGGCGGAGGGGTCATCGTCGACTTCGCCCCACGGCAGTTCGACATTGCGACTGCGCATCAGGCTCGCGACACCGTCGTAGCGCTTCTTGCCGTCGACATAGTCGTAGTAGTCGGCGTCGGTGTACGGCGGGGTGATGCCCCATCGCGCGAACACGTCGTCGAACACGGCCTGCCAGGCGCGCATATGCACCTCGGCAGTCGGGGTGAGCACGCCGTCGAGGTCGAAGAGCACGCCGTCGGCGTGGAACAGGTCGGGCAGTGCTTCAGGCACAGAGCCTCCAGGAGAAGGGCGATCGTCGGGCCGGCACCTCTCCGTGCCACTGTGCAAGCGTAATGCGGTGGCGCACCGCGGGGTAACCCCCGCTGAAGGATCAGATCAGCTCGGCCGTCTGTCTGGCGATCTGCAGTTCTTCGTCGGTCGGCACGACGAGCACCGTCACCGGCGAGACATCCGTGGAGATCCGGCGGATGCCGCGCTCTCTGGCCTCGTTGCGGACCGGATCGATCTCGATGCCGGCGAAGCCGAGCGTCGCCATCGCTGCCGCCCGCACCGGCGCCGCGTTCTCGCCGACACCGGCTGTGAAGGAGATGACGTCCACTCCCCCGAGCTGCGCGATGTACGCACCCGCATAGGCGCGCAGACGGTGCACGTAGACGTCGAATGCGAGCATCGCGGCATCCTCCCCGTCTGCCACACCGGCGAGGATGTCGCGCATGTCGCTGCGGCCGGCGAGACCGAGCAAGCCGCTGCGGGTGTTGAGCAGGGAGTCGAGGTCGTCGATCGAGAGGCCGGCGCGGCGGGACAGGTGCACGAGCGCTGCGGGATCGATGTCGCCGGAGCGCGTGCCCATCACCAGGCCCTCGAGCGGCGTCAGGCCCATCGACGTCTCCACCGAGCGTCCGCCGTCGATCGCGGTCACGGATGCCCCGTTGCCCAGGTGGAACACGAGCTGTCTGAGCCCTGCGAGGTCGCGGCCGAGGAACGCCGCCGCCGCTTCGCTCACGTACTGGTGGCTCGTGCCGTGGAAGCCGTAGCGCCGCACCCGATGCTCTGCGGCGAGCGCGGCATCGATCGCATAGGTATACGCCGCCGGCGGAAGCGTCTGGTGGAAGGCGGTGTCGAACACTGCCACATGCGGCACCTGGTCGAACACGGCTCGCGCGGCCAGGATGCCGGCGAGGTTCGCAGGGTTGTGCAACGGCGCGAGCACCGCGAGCTCGTCGATCTGCCGCTCCACGTCGGCGTCGATCAGCGTCGGGGCGTAGAACCGCGCCCCGCCGTGCACCACGCGATGTCCGACCGCGACAGGACGGTGCTCGTCGAGCGATGGCCCGTGCGCGGCGAACTGCTCGCGCATGACCTCGAAGGCGGCGGAATGATCGGCGATCGGCAGCTCGCTGCGATAGGTGGCATCGAGCATGGTCGGCACGGCTCCGCCGTCGGTCGCCGGGCGTACGGTGTGCGCGACGGGGCTCGCGTCCTGGCCGATGCGCTCGATCAGCCCGCTGGCGAGCAGGTTCTCCTGCTCGATGTCGATCAGGCTGTACTTCAGCGAAGAGGATCCGCTGTTGATCACGAGGATCGCGCTCATGCCTGCTCTCCCTGCGCCTGGATCGCCGTGATCGCGACCGTGTTGACGATGTCGTCGACGAGAGCGCCGCGCGACAGGTCGTTGATGGGTTTGTTGAGCCCCTGCAGCACCGGACCGATCGCGACCGCACCGGCTGAACGCTGCACGGCCTTGTAGGTGTTGTTGCCGGTGTTCAGGTCGGGGAACACGAACACGGTCGCCCGGCCGGCCACAGCTGAATCAGGGAGCTTGGCCTTGGCGACGGCGGCATCGGCGGCCGCGTCGTACTGGATCGGCCCCTCGACCGGCAGCTCCGGTGCACGCTCGCGCACGAGGGCTGTCGCGGCGCGCACCTTGTCGACGTCGGCGCCGGTTCCGGACTCCCCGGTCGAGTACGACAGCATCGCCACGCGCGGATCGATGCCGAACTGACGAGCGGTCGTGGCAGAGGAGATCGCGATGTCGGCGAGCTGCTCGCTGGTCGGATCGGGGATCACGGCGCAGTCGCCGTACACGAGCACCCGGTCGGCGAGCGCCATCAGGAACACGCTGGAGACGACCCGGACCCCCGGCTTGGTCTTGATGATCTCGAATGAGGGACGGATGGTGTGCGCTGTCGTGTGCGCGGCACCTGACACCATGCCGTCGGCGAGTCCCAGGTGCACCATCATCGTGCCGAAGTACGACACGTCGGTCACCGTATCGGCCGCCTGGGCGAGGGTGATGCCCTTGTGCGCCCGCAGTCGCGCGTATTCCGCGGCGAAGCGCTCGACCAGCTCGGGGTCGGTCGGGCTGAGCACCTGGGCCGCGGCGATGTCGACGCCCAGTTCGACGGCACGGGCCCGGATGGACGCCTCGTCGCCGAGGACGGTCAGATCGGCCACCTCTCGCGCGAGCAGGGTGCCGGCGGCGCGCAGGATGCGATCATCATCGCCCTCCGGAAGGACGATGCGGCGGCGATCGGCGCGAGCGCGCTCGATGAGTCCGTACTGGAACATCAGCGGCGTCACGACGTGCGCTTCGGCGAGCCCGAGCTGCTCGGTGAGCTCCACGATGTCGACGTGCGCCTGGAAGAGCCCGAGCGCACGGTCGTAGCGGGTGCGGGAGTCCGGCGAGATGCGGCCGCGCGTGTTCATGACTCGAATCGCCGTGTCGTAGGTGCCGAGATCGGTCGTGATGATCGGCACCGTCGAGACGAATCCGTCGAGCAGCTGCACGATCGGCTCCGGCAACGGGAAGGGGCCGTTCAGGATGATGCCGGCGATGCGCGGGAAGGTACCGGACGAGTCGGCGAGCAGTGCTGCCAGCAGCACCTCGGTGCGGTCGGCGGGGATGACCACGACCGCCTCATTGGTCAGTCGCGGCAGGACGTTCACCATCGACATGCCGGCGACGACGATGGTCAGCGCCTCCCGGGTCAACCGGTCGTCGTCGCCCTTGAGCAGCTTTCCGTCGACGGCGGCGAGAATGCCCCTGATCGAAGGGGCCACGAGCGCACGGTCCTCGGGGATGGCCCACACCGGGGTGTGCTCCTCGGGCAGCGCGGCGCGCACGGCGTCGACGATGGCGTCGAGTGCTTCCGGGTCGGCCCGGTTCACGGCGACGGCGAACAGCTCGGCCCGCTCCTGCGCCAGCTCGGGAAGTGCGAGCGCGGCGATCTGTGCGATCGCGGCTGCGGGGCGTGCCGTCGTGGTGCCGAGCTGCTCCGCCTGGCGCTGCTGGTCGCGGCCGCTGAGCACGAGCAGCACGGGGGCGCCGAGGTTGGCGGCGATCCTGGCGTTGAACCCGAGCTCTGCCGGGCTTGCGACATCCGTGTAGTCGCTGCCGATGATGACGACCGAGTCGCATTGCGCCTCGACCGCTTTGAACCGCGCGACGATCGTCGACAGCGCGGCATCGGGATCGGCTCGCACGTCGTCGTAGGTGACCCCGATGCAGTCCTCGTAGTCGAGGTGCACGCCGTCGTGCGCGAGCATCAGCTCGAGGATCTCGTCCCGCGCGGTGACGGAGCGTGCGATCGGACGGAACACCCCCACCCGCGGCGAGACGCGCATCAGGGCGTCGAGCGTCCCGAGGGCGATCGTCGACTTGCCGGTGTGTCCTTCGGCCGAGGTGATGTAGATGCTCTGCGCCACGACTTCAGCTTAGGCGCGGCATCCATGAACCCACCGAGGATCGCACCGGGTCTAATGCCGCAGCATCACTCGCACGGGCCGGACATCGCGTCGACCACAGCCGTGGCATCGGCCTGGAACCGCGAGTAGTAGTCACGGTCGGTGTTGATCTGCACCCGGTGGATCGCGTGCGAGGGCTCCATGCCCTGCCAGTCGGGCAGCCGCCCCAGCCGGTCGAAGAACAGGGTCGTCGCCGTCGCCGGGTCCATCCGCTGCTCGGCGCTGCCCCACCACTCCTGCTGCTGGAACAGCCCGATGCTGGTCGTGCGCGAGCCGTCGGGGTTGGTGAAGCCGCGCGTCTCCCAGTCGCCGTAGTCGATGTTGCGCAGGCTGCTCTCGCCCATCGCCGTCATCACCCCGAGGATCTGTCCCTCGCGGGCGAAACCGAGCGCACCCGCCGTGCGGATGATGGTCGCCGCGTTGTCGAGCTGCTCGCCGCTCCATCCCTCGATGCCCGCCTCCGGGAAGGTCTGCGGGTCATCGATGCAGATCGGGGCGGGGTCGCGCGCGAGGCCCAGTGGGATGAGCACGAAAAGGCCGACGACGACCACGCCGGCCCCGAGCGACAGGAGCACTCGCTGCAGGATCTTCCGGCGCCGCAGTCGGTTCGCGGCCTGCCGTCGAGTGCCGGGCTTCCGACCTCTCCGCTTGTTCTTGCGCCTGGCCGTCGGCCTCTTCGTCGCAGGTCTGCGCTTCGCCCGCGATGCCGGTGCGGCGCTCATGACGTCAGGGTTGCGCGGTCGGCTCGAGGACGTCGGCCGATCAGGGCGGCCATGCCGCCGCCGATGGCTCCGAACAGGTGTCCCTGCCAGGAGATGCCGTCGGCGACGCCGAAGACACCGGCCAGCATCGAACCGCCGTACAGCGCGATCACGACGACCGCGATCACCGCGTAGAGGATGCGGTGCGCGACGCGACCGGGGGCGAAGACCCGCATCACGACGTAGCCGAAGTAGCCGAAGACGAGTCCGGAGGCGCCGACCGTCAGGGTGCCAGGGGCGTTGAACACCCAGGTGCCGATGCCACCGATGACCGCGACGACGGCCGTGACAGCCCAGAACCGTCGGGTGCCCTCGACCGCGACGAGACAGCCCAGCACGAGGAACGGCACGGAGTTGCCGATGAGGTGCTGCCAGTTCGCGTGCAGGAGCGGACCGAGCACGATGCCGCCCAGCCCCGAGACATCCCAGGACCGCAGTCCGAAGCCGGTGAACGAGCCGGGGAGGATCGCATCGGCGAACTGCACGACCCACATCGCGACGAGCAGGAGCACCGGCGAGGCGAATCGGCCGAGCGGATGCTGCGCCTTCGGCGGCTGGGTGACGGTCACCGCACGATTGTCGCAGGTGCAGCCAGGAGTGGACTGAGGATCCGTGCCGACCGACCCTTGGGCAAAGAAAATGACTCTCCGCGCACCCAGCAGAGCCCGGTTACCCTTGCTGCGTTTCCGCCCTGGGGGAATTGGCCTGGATGCCGCCACGCGGAGAGCCGTCAACCATCCTAGCCCGAGGAACGCACTGCTTCGAACAGCGGCCTCCCGATGCCTGCAACCTCAGGGGAACCTGCCAGAGCAGCGCGCCCTCCACAGGGTTACGATCGAGTAACGCGCACCGCAGCGCCGACGTGAGAGGGAACGCATGCCAGAGAACGCCCCCCTGAGCCCGGTGACCATCGACGCCGAACGGTTCGCCGCGCAGACCTCTGCGATCCTCGGCTCCATCGGCCAGGTCATCGACGGCAAGCCGGATGCCGTTCGCAGTGCGCTCGTGTGCCTGCTGGCCGAGGGCCATCTGCTCATCGAAGACGTCCCCGGCGTCGGCAAGACGATGCTGGCCCGCGCCCTCGCCGCGAGCGTGGACGCGACGGTTCGCCGCATCCAGTTCACCCCCGACCTGCTCCCCGGCGATGTCACCGGCGTCTCCGTCTACAACCCCGTGGACCGGGAGTTCGAATTCAAGCGCGGCGCGGTCTTCGCCCACATCGTGATCGCCGACGAGATCAACCGCTCCTCGCCCAAGACGCAGTCCGCGCTGCTCGAGGCGATGGAAGAGGGACAGGTGACCGTCGACGGGTCCACCCACATGCTCCCCCAGCCGTTCCTCGTCGTCGCCACCCAGAACCCGTTGGAGATGGAAGGCACATACGCCCTTCCCGAAGCTCAGCGCGATCGTTTCATGATGCGCATCTCGATGGGGTACCCGGATGCCGCCGCCGAAGCGCTCATGCTCCGCCAACGCGATGTGGTCAGCCCGCTCGCCGCCGTGACCCCGGTCGCCGATGCCGCCTCCATCGCCCAGCTCATCGCGTGGGCGCGTTCGGTCCATGTCGCTCCCGCCCTCGAGGAGTACGCCGTCGCCCTCGCGCAGGCGACCCGTTCCGACCCGAACCTCCATCTCGGCGCGAGCCCCAGGGCGACTCTGCAGCTGGTCAGGGCCGCGAAGGTGTGGGCCGCCCTCGACGGACGCGAATACGTGATCCCCGACGACATCACCGCTCTGCTGATCCCGGTCCTCGCGCACCGCCTCCTGCCCGCCCGCGGAGCCCACCGCGCCGGAGCGCAGCCGGTCGAGGCCGCGCTCACCCAGATCGTCGAACGGGTGCGCGTGCCCGTCGCGACCCGTTCCTGAACGAGCCCATGATGCGAAGACGTCGATCCCTCACCGGCCGCGGTGCCGGTGCGCTCGTCGCCGCGCTCTGCTGCATGATCGCCGCCAACCTCCTCGGCACGCGCATCCTGCTCTACATCGGCGTGCTGCTCGCCGCGGTCACCCTGTTCTCGCTGCTCGCCGTCCGCCTGCCGCGCCGGTCGGGGACCGTCACCCGACGGATCTCCACCGACCTGCTGACGGTGTCCGAGACGTCACGGGTGACGGTGCGGTTCACCCTGCGCGCGATCCGCGTGCCCCGAGGCCTCTGGCATGACGTGCTCCCGGACGCGGTCTCCGGAGACTCCGGCGGGGAATATCCCCCCGAGACAGGGCAGCTCAGCTATCTGATCACCGGCGTCAGACGCGGTGTCTGGCCGCTCGGTCCGCTGATGCTGCGAACGGTCGATCCGTTCGGGCTGGCGCAGCGCGAGCAGGCATTCGGAGAGACGCGAAGCGTGACCGTCGTCCCCGAAGTGTTCGCCCTCGCGCCTCTCGCCGTGCGGGTCGGAGCAGCCGGTGGCACCGCGCACACCTCGTCGACCAGACTCGGGCAGGGCAGCGACAACCTCTCGCCGCGGGGCTACATCCCCGGCGACTCGATGCGTCGCATCCACTGGCGGGCGACCGCGCACCGCGGCCAGCTCATGGTGCGCCAGGAAGAGGAGGAGTCGAGCCCGGACGCCGTGGTCGTGCTCGACCGCAGCAGCCGTCACTGGGACGCGCCGGGAACCGAAGCCGACCCTGCATTCGAAGCCGCGGTGTCGTTGTGCGCCTCTGCGGCTGTGCACCTCGCGTCGGAGGGATACAGCGTCGACGTGATCGACAGCGCCGGCACCCTGCTCGGCGCACTCCGCGGTCACGAGGACGATCGCGACGGACTGCTCGCAGCCCTCGCGATGGTCACGCCCAGAGGCGAGGGCCGCGACCTGATGGCCCTCATCGGCGGCACCCCTCCCGGCCCGCTCGTCTACATCACCGGCCGCCTCGACGAGGAAGATGCCGCTCTGCTTCGTTCGGCGGGAGCCTCAGCGCCCATGCTGTTCAGCACGGAGCTGCTCCCTGGCGCCGCCGAGGCCTCCGTCCTGCATGGGTGGACGGTCGTGCCGTTGGGAGAAGACGTCGCCGAGGCTTGGGAAGATGCGGTCTCCGCGCGGATCGGGGTCGGCGATGTTCCGCGCTGAGCGCCCGCGGGCGGCCGAGGCGGTCGAGCAGACGCCTCCGCGCTGGCACCGCGACCACGAGGAACCGACCGGGGTGGTCGCCGCCGGAGCGCTGGCCGCGACCGCGTCGATCGTGGCGATGTGGCCTTTCACCTCGGTCATCGCGCCCGGAGCATGGTCGTTCACTGTTCTCATCGTCATCGTCGTCGTGGCGGGCACCGGGATGCTGATGCGGAACCTGTTGCGGCGCCGGGACGCCTGGATCCAGGATCTCGGCACCCTGCTCGTCCAGATCATGGTGGCGATCACCATCGTGACGATGCTCGTGGCCGGCAGCACCGCCGTGTTCGGGATCATCCCGACCTCGACGACGGTGGCGGTCTTCGGAGCGCTCGGCGCAGACGCCTACGAGGCGGTCGTCTTCGGCTCCGCACCATTGGATGCCTCTCCCGGCCTCGCGGCCGCGATGGGCGTCGGCTTCGCCGTGATCGCGATCCTGCTCGATCATCTCGTGGCGCACCGCTCGGCGGTGCTCGCCGTGCTGCTGACCGGAATCGTCGGCGCCGTGCCGATGATCGTCACTCTCGGCGACACCAACGTCGTCTGGTTCGTGCTCTTCGGGGCGGTCGCCCTCCTCCTCTTCCGGTACACCGCACGGCAACACCCGGAGTCTCCACGTCGGTCTTCCACCTCACTCGCCGTCGCAGTCGGGGCAGCCGCGCTCGCGACGACGGTGGTCATCGCTCCGGCGCTCCCCGTCACGGCGACCATGGCCGGCAACGGAGTCGGCGTCACCGTCGATGCATCGCTGCGCCTCGGCGACGATCTGCGGCAGCCCAATCCGGTCGAGGTCCTCACAGTGGCTTCGAAAGGCGACACCGCCCCCTACCTGAGGTTGACGACGCTCTCTCGGTTCGACGGTCGCGTCTGGCAGCCCGACGACGTCGATCTGCAGCCGCAGGCCGAGGGGTTCGGAGCCCCGGAGTGGGGTGACGAGGTCGCGACCGAGGAGCAGAACACCTCCGTCCGGGTGCTGCGGATGTCCAGCTCGTGGCTCCCTGTGCCGTATCCGGCCACCGCCGTGCAGGGGCTCAGCGGGTCATGGCGGATCGCACCGGACAACCGCACGGTCTTCTCTCGCAGCGCCGACGCCGTCGGCAACGACTACACGGTCACCTCCACGAGACTCATCCCCACGCTCGAGCAGATCCGAGCCATCGACGCTGCTGCGCCGGTCGTGGATCCCGATGCCGAACCGGTGGAGCTGCCGGGCATCATCGGCGAGCTCGCCACCGATGTGACCGCGGCCGCGAGCTCCGACTACGACCGGCTCATCGCCCTGCAGAACTGGTTCCGCTCGCAGTTCGCCTACTCGCTGGAGACTCCGGTGGAGGAGGGCTTCGACGGCACCGGTGCCGAAGCGGTGGCCGCGTTCCTCGAAGCGCGGTCGGGCTACTGCGTGCACTTCGCCGGGGCGTTCGCCCTGATGGCGGAGAGCCTGGACATGCAGGCACGCATCGTCGTCGGCTATCTTCCCGGCTCGCTGACCGACGAGAAGCGCGGCACCGAGTCGGTCTTCTCGGTGACCAGCGATCAACTGCATTCCTGGCCAGAGGTGCTGTTCCCCGGAGTGGGGTGGGTTCCGTTCGAGCCCACCGCGTCGCTGGGAGTACCCACCGCGTTCCGCCCGGGCGTGACGCAGGGCGGCGGCTCCGGGACCCCGTCGACTCCCGCACCGACAACGGCTCCGCAGACCGAGCAGACCTCGGGCCCCGAGGTCGATCGCTCCGATCCCGGAAGCAGCGCGTCCGGCAGCGACGATCTGCGACGCCTCGACCCGGTGCCGGTCGCCTTCACCGCTCTCGGCGTCATCGTGCTGCTCCTGCTTCCCGCCCTCATCCGTCTCGCGGAACGCCGCACCCGACTGGGACGCGCACGCCGCGGGGACTCGGCCGCGGCCTGGGCCGAGCTCCGTGACACCCTCATCGACCTGCAGCTGCCGGTGTCCGACGCCGACACCCCGCGAGTGCGGGCGGCCGGTCTGGTGCGCGAGCACGACGTGGACCCGGCGGCGATGCGGCGGCTCACGGATGCTGTCGAGCAGGCGAACTACGCGCGCTCCCGCGAGGTCTCGGAAGACCTCGCGGAACCGTTGCGCGACGTGTTGACGCGCCTGCGCGAGAGCGCCGATCGGCCGACGAGGGTGCAGGCGGCCCTGCTGCCACGTTCGCTCTACGCGCCGCGAGCCGCCGAGCCCGGAGTGGCTGTCTGAACAGGCCGCTCCGGAATCGAGGCGGGGCCCTCCGTCAGGCCGCGCGCTCCGTCAGGCCGCGTGGGCGGGGCAGGACACTGCGACGCAGGTCTCGCACACGACGAACTGCGATCGACAGGAGACGTCGGGACAGTTCGCCGTGCGATTGGTCGGCGCCCCGCAACCTGCGCACTCGCCGATGACGCGGGCGTGGTCGGAGAAGTCGACCGAACCCCGGCCGTCGAACACGTAGAGGGATCCGTCCCACAACCCGTCGTCGCCGTACTTCTCGCCATAGCGGACGATGCCACCCTCGAGCTGGTAGACCTCGCCGAAGCCGCGGGCCGTCATCAGACTCGACAGCACCTCGCAGCGGATGCCGCCGGTGCAGTACGTCACGACGGGCTTACCCTTCAGATCGTCGTAGGCGCCCGAGTCGAGGAGCTGTACGAAATCCCGTGTCGTCTCGGTGTCGGGCACGACCGCGCCACGGAAGCGTCCGATCTGCGCCTCGAGAGCGTTCCGACCGTCGAAGAACACCACGTCGTCGCCACGTTCGTCGATCAGGCCGTGCAGCCCTTCCGGGGTCAGCCGCGTGCCTCCACCGACCACGCCGTGCTCATCGACCCGGAGTTCACCCGGCGCCCCGAACGACACGATCTCATCGCGCACCTTGACACTGAGCTTGGGGAAGTCGAGGCTGCGCCCCTCGGCATCCACCCCGGTCCCCTCGCTCCACTTGATGTCGGCGTCGGCGAACGGTCGATACGAGCGGAACGAACGCGACCACTTCTTCAGAGCGCCGATGTCTCCGCCGAGCGTGCCGTTGATCCCATCCTTCGAGATGAGCAGCCTTCCGCGCAGGCCGAGGGCCTCACCGAGGTCGCGCTGCCAGACCCGGATCGCCTCGGGGTCGGCGAGGGGCGTGAACGCGTAGAAGAGGACGATCTTGGGTGTTGCCACCTAGGGATCCTACGTCGTCGCGCGGCACCGATCCGAACGTCCTCCCCGACTGCTGCCGTCGGCTACTTCACATCGCGCTTCAGGAACGAGACTCCCCCGGCGACGAGAGCCACCAGCACCCACCCCGCCGTCACCCACACAGCAAGGGAGCGGTCGAGACGGTCCTCCGGCATGATGCCGACGGCGGAGACGTCGAACCCCACGGCTTCGAGCATCACGAGGGGTGGGAGATAGATCGCACCGGCGCTCCAGAACATCGCAAGAAGCAGGGCCGCGCTCATGGACGCGGATGCGACGAAGAGTGCGACGAGATGGACCTGTACGACCACCCCCAGTCCCATTCCCCAGAGGCCCGCAACGGCACCGAACGCCAATGCGGACCCGACGGCCGACCAGTCCAGCGGCGCACCGCCCATCGAGATGCCCAGCGCGATGCGGCCGCCGACGACTCCCGCGAGCGCCACAGCCGCCCCGCCGATGGCGGATGCCGGCACCCTGACGAGAAAGGTCGCCCACCGGGGCACCATCGTCAGGCGTTGCGCGATGACGCCGTCACGGCGGTCGATGGTGTAACGGAAAGAGCCATAGACCGCCGCGAGAACTGCTCCATAGGTCGCGACCACGACGCCGAACGGCTCGGTGAACGCCGCCCGGACGCCGACCGGCGCCTCCGCCATGTCGGGCGGGACACTGGTCGCCAAGGAGAGCGACAACACGAGCGCTGCGGCCACCACACCGAGGAGGACGACGTCGCCTGCGAAGCTGCGCGCCTGCGCTCGAAGGGCCTGGCCGATCACGCGACTCCCCGGCGTCCCCGGAACCAGGCCGCAACGACCAGACCGGCAGTCCACACGAGTCCGACGCCGAGGGCCGGCGCGAACTCGAGCAGTCGATCCTCGTATCCGGGGACCCCCAAGGCGGCGATCGCCAATCCGGGCGAGAACTTCGCCACCTCCGGCGCCGTGCGCAGCAGTGCGAACTCCACGACCATCGGAAGAACGAGGACGATGATCGCCGTCACGTAGTAGTTGCGGGTGATCCAGCCGATGGACACTCCGATCAGTGCGCCGAGAACCGCACCGGCCAGGGCGCCGACATACAGATGCCACGCATCCTGCGTGAGCGCGAGCGTGAGCCCGTTCTGGAGCAAGAAGAAGACGCCCGTCGTCCATAGAACGAAGATGCCCACCGACAGCGCGATCGCGATGACCGCCCCCGCGACGAGTTTTCCCCAGAACGCGCGACGGAACCCGACTCCCGTGAGAGTTCTGTCCATCGACGCGTAGTAGTACTCGCGGGTGACGGCATACGCACCGACGAATGCCGCGGAGATCACAGACCAGGCGAGCGGCTCGAGAAGACGAAACGTGGCCGTGCTGGAATCCACACCGGCGAGATCGAAACGCGAGCCGTCGGAGAAGAGCACGAAGGCCGGCATGAGGAGGGCGACGAGATAGACCGGCAGAACGGAGAGTCCGCTCACTGAACGCAACAGTTCACTGCGAATCGCGTTCCTCATGCGGACGCTCCTCCCACGAGATCGAAGTACTTGCTCTCGAGGGAGTCTGCTTCCCTGGTGACGAGGTCGCTCAGCCGCCCGGCGAAGAGAGCACGCCGTTTGATCACGACGACCTCATCCACGAACTGCTCCAGTTCCCCAAGCTGATGACTGGCGACCAGCACGGTACCTCCGCGTTCTGCGAAGTCCCGGAGGAACGTGCGAAGCCACCGGATGCCGTCCGGGTCGAGCCCGTTCGCCGGCTCGTCCAGGATCAGCGTCCGGGGCGAACCGACAAGCGCGGTAGCCAACCCGAGCCGCTGGGCCATCCCCGTCGAGAACGTCTTCACGCGGCGATGCGCGTCGGCTGCGAGCCCCACCTCCTCGAGCACCTCGTCGACGCGGCTGCGGGGTGCGCCGGCCGCGAGGCGGGAGATCTCCAGGTGCCTTCTCGCAGTGATGCCCAGCTCGAAGCCGAACCCGTCCATGTGGACACCGACGTGCGATGCGGGGTTGTCGAGTGCGGAGAAGGGCACGCCGTCGATGACGCTGTCGCCGCTCGTTGGCGTGAGCAGGCCGACGATCGCTCGCAGCGTCGTCGACTTGCCCGCACCGTTCGGGCCCAGAAGGCCGACGACCGAGCCGCGCGGCACGACGAACGAAAGCTCCTCGACGGCGGTCCGACGGCCATACTTCTTCGTGAGTCCTCGGACTTCAATCGCGTGGTCGTTCATTTCTCATCCTCTTCCTCTTTCTCGCTCTGAAGGGTCGACAGCGGCAGTGTCACGCCCCTCGTCCAGAGCGTCTGCCACAGGTTTCTCGTGCCGAGCTCCACACGGGCTTGCCCGGTCGCCGGCAGCTCACCGCTCTCCTCGGAGACGTCCACCCCGGCGACGATCACTGCGGGGACCGATACACCATCTGCCGTCACCGGAAACAGAGCATCAAGTGGCACCGTCGTCGGTACCGGTCGCCGAGGCCTGACTGTTCCCTCGCCGATCTGCACGTTCGCGAGGACGCCGTTGCTCATCAATACGACAGGGGCGCCCTCTGGCACTTCTGCCTCGGCCTCGTCGCCTGCGCTCACGAGGACGACCTGGTCGTCGCGCGTGGCATAGCCGAGCGTGGCGGTCAGAGGGACGGGGATAACGACCCCAGCGATTGCGATGCTCGCGACCAGTGCGGTAACGACGAAGGCGAATCGGAGCCGCGAAACATCCGCTCGAAGCACGCGTCGCAGGGCCTTCGACAGGAGCACGATGCCGACGAGGACGACGACCGTTTCCAACGCGACCACGAACAGACCGAGAACCGGTCCGCCCCCGGCGAGCGCTTGAGCGGTACGGGCGACGGCGAACAACACCAGCACGACCGGTGCCACGAGGCTGGCAAGACCGAACGGGACGCTCCACCACGCGTCGAGCCCCTTGCTCGTCCGACGTCCGCCGAACAGGAAGCGGGTCAGGAAGGTCGCACCGTCCGCTATCGCGCGGACCCTGAGGTTCGGCTCATCGAGGGCGCTCATCAGCGCGATGTACCCGTCGAACCGCACGAACGGGATCAGGTTGACGAGAACGATGGCGGCGCAGGAGAGCGCGAGCAGCAGGAGGATCTGGTGGATGGCCGGTTGAGGAAGCGCGAGCGCGGCAAGGAGCGCGACGGCGGCGACCACAGCGTGCACGGCAGGGCCCGCCAAGGCGATCGCAACGCGTTGCCTGCGGTCCGGGAGGCGCCAGCCGTCCGTCACATCCACGAAGAACGCAGGAGCGAGATAGAAGAGCATGAAGCCCGCCCGTCGGGGTCTTCCGCCGAACCTTGTGAGCGTGAGTCCGTGGGCGACCTCATGGAGCAGGGTCATGAGCGAAAGCACGGCGACGAGAATCAGGAGGCCGGTCAATGGCATCGGCGTGGTGATGACGTTCAGCAGGTCCCGCGCCTGAACGGTTGCGGCCAGAAGCCCCAGGCAGAGCAGGACGACGACCGAAATCAGAACCGTGCGGCGTGACAGCGGGACGAGCAGACGGTCCAGGCGACGAAAGATGCCCGGCGCATGAAGTGTCGCGAACTGCACGGTGAAAGGCGGACGATAGGTCAGTCGTCCGGGCGGGAGCTTGGTGTCGCCTTCCAGCAGTCCATTGGCGCGGAAGCGCTCGGCGAGGTGAAGAAAGCTCTCCAACGACTCGGTTGCGGCGAAGTGCACGTGCAGATCGCGAAGCGGGGTTTCGCCGTTCATCGCCGTCAGCAGGTCGACGACCGTCCGCGAGACCCTCGACGAAGGCACGCCATGGACCATCACGATCCATACCGCTTCATCGGCGACCACCTCGAAGGCGATGTCAGAGGCGAGACGCGGCCGCGCGTCGGCAGCGAGCGGAGCTGTCTCGCGGGACACCCGTCGACGAGCGGGGCTAGTCGGACGCATGGTCATCCGCCGCTCCCGGCAATCCCGGTGACCCCGGCAACCCTGCCCACGTCGTCGTGAGAAGGAGGATCTCCACTCCGTGGTTCGTTCGGACGGGAGACACGGCAGGAGGGGTGAAACCGGCTTCGATGAGCTCGCGCGAGAGAACATCGTGGTCGAGAACCTGCAGGCGGCTGGTGAGCACCGGCACTTCCCCGCCCTTTGCGATGTCAGAGACGCGAACCCAATTGACCACCCGCGCCGCACCGCCTTCTTCCATCTGCTGTGCGAAGAGATAGGTCTCCTCCCCACGGGGCCCTGGAACGCTGATCTCCTGAGCTCTCGGCACCATGAGGCTCTCCGCTGAGCTGCCTCCGGCGACCGTGAAGGCGAACACGCCGCCGGCGGCGAGGTGACGATGCACGTTCGCGTAGAGAAGCGACCGCCCCACCCGATCGAGCAAAGTGATGGATGTCGCGCCGATGATGACGAGTCCATATCGACGCTCAAGGGAGAAGTCGCGCATGTCCGCGACGATGCACTCCACCGTCGATTCTTCCGGCAGCGCACGGCGAAGGTGGGAGAGCATGTCATCGGACAGATCGATTGCGGTCACCCGTCTGCCCGATCTCGCCAGCGGAAGCGTCAGTCTTCCCGCACCTGCGGCGATATCGAGAATGGGATCCGCGGCGTCTCTCGCGAGCGCCAGCATCTCTCGAATCTCTGCACGGTCGGGACCGACCAGTCGCTCGTAGAAATCGGTGCCGTCCCCGGCGTACAGATCTTGTTCCCTGGGAACCGCGTCTACCTTTTCGAGTCGCGCCAATACTGCTTCGGTAATCAAACCTGACATTCACACATCGCCTCTCCTCGGGGGTGATGGGGCGCGGGCGTGCGAAGTTCGCCCGCACCCCATCGGTTAGGTTGCGATCGCTGCTGCGCCGCCGATGATGGCAATGATGTAACTTGCGTGCTCCCACCATTCAAGTGGTGAGTCGATCTGGTCGAGTTCCACGAACTCCAGTGATGTTGGCTGCAATCTGCACCTCCTTTGTCGACCGTTCGAATGCAGCTCCTAGGTCAGAGCGAGAATCCCGATGATGACGCCCACTGCAAAGCCTCGAATGTAGTCATCGGTGTCATTCAGGGCTTCCATGGCCTCGAGTTCCGTGAACTCGAGGGTCGGTGTTTTGGCTTGCATCTTCACCTCCCTTCCCATTTCGGTTCCTGCGCGAAGGGATCAGGTCGCAGCGGCCGCGCCGATCCCGATCAGAACCAGCGCACCTATCGCGCCCTGATAGAAGCTCTCCCAGCTGGGGGCCTCCATCGTGTCCAGTTCTTGAAACTGGATTCTGCTTTCAACCTTCTTGTCCATGTAATTCACCTCCTCGAAACGAACACCGGAGGTCGGCGATCACAGCCGACCGACTCAGAGCTCCAACAGGAATCACGGAGCACATCGCGGAAGTCTTCGGCGACAAGACCGGGGAGCATCGGGTGGCGATTTCCCCATGTCTTCTCGGTGGTCACGGAGATGCGGTCGATGTCGTCACCGGTCGGTCTCGGCGGACGCTGTATTCCCCAGCGTTCGATGAGCGCAGCGATGCCGAGGGGCGGGTCGAGGGGCAATGCCATCCCGCTCGCGACCTTCGTCCAGAAACCTTCAAGGCTCTCCCGATCTCCCCAACGCACATCTCCTGCACAGATCCGACGCCAGACCGCGGCGATCACTGCGGCCGTGGCGACCATCTTGCGGACCTGCAGCAGAAAGGCCACCTCGTTCGCCACATACCAATGGCGGGCGCTGTAGGGATCCTGCCCACGCAGCGCCGCGCTGCGCTGGGTCGCCGCGCTCAGCCGCGCGAGGCGCAGCCTCCCCGCAGGCGAACCCGAGTCGCGTGCGACTGCATCGAGGAGCACCCTGCCGAGGGAGACAGCATCTCGGCGCTGACTCGCGCTTCTCCGCGAACTCGTCGACGCGCCAGCCAGCCGGAGGAAGGCTTCCAGCGCGCCCTCGCTGACTGCTGCGCGCGTGAGCGTGGTCAGGTTGCACGGGTCGATGATCGCGTGGCGGGGTGTCAGGGAGAGCCCGACGATGAGCCGGTATCCGCTCTCGTTCTTGAGGATCCCGACACTGTTCGTCTCCGACGAGGTGCCGATGGTGGTCGGCACAGCGACGATGTCGACCGGCGGCCGGGAACGGGGCAAGAAGGTCAGCGCTGACCTCGACGCATGTTCGATGGCGTAGTCGAATACCCGCCCTGGGAGGAGGGCGAGCGCGGCTATCTTGCTGGCATCGAGAACGGTTCCTCCGCCGACTGCCACGATGACGTTCGGTGATAGACGGACGATCTCCCGCGCGATCATGACGACGGCCGTCACGTTCACCGAGGGCGCGTCCACCGTGATGGTTTTCGACGGCTGCCCATCGAGGAAGGAAAGCCCGACCGCCGAATCCGCTATCACGAGGGTCTCACGGCCCATGGTGAGCCGCCTCGTCATCTGGCGCGCTGCCCCTTCTCCGTGCCACAGGGCAGGAAGGCGACCACTGGAGTCCGAGGTCATTCGGAGACGTCCCGCGCCTGCGCCAGACCCGCACGGACAGCCGCGTCGACTTCGAAAAGCTCATCCGAGGTGAATCCATACGCCGGAATCAGTTCGATGGAGCTCGGGCCGGGCTGCACCAGGACGCCGTGCTGCGCGATCGCTGAGACGACGCGAAGAATGTCGGGTCCGGAGAGCGGGCTCTCGTCCTCGTTGCGAAGCCCGAGACCCAAGAAGCACCCGCTTCCCGTGACCTCCGTGACCACGTCGTCTGCTCTCAACCCGGTCGCGAGGCCGAGCAGGTCGGTCCCTAGCGCCTGTGCAGTCGGTTCCACGTCGACGCGGTGCAGTTCTTCAATCACGGCGAGGATGGCCGCCGCACACGCCGGTGTACCCGCCTGAGTCTCACCGTGGACGAACGTCCAGCCACCGCGCACGTACTCTGATGCCACACGCTCCCCCACCAGAAGCGCCGCAGCCCCCATCGCGCCGTTCGTCAACGCTTTCGAGAGAATGAGGATGTCCGGCGCGGCAGCCCATCGGTCAGTGGCGAACATCGTCCCGGTACGGCCGAATCCGGTCGCCACCTCATCGGCGACGACCAGGAACCCGTACTCCTCGCGCAGGGCGAGGAGCCGATCGATGAATGCGTCGGACAGCGCGTGCGCACCGCTGCCGAGGACGGGTTCGACGACGACCGAGGCCACCCTGGATCCTTCACGTTTCAGCAGCAGCTCGAGCTCCTCTCCGTCGTCGCTGTGAGACACATGCCTCACCGCTCGGCGGTCGACGGAGTAGACGGACTGCAGGAGGTCGTCTCCGCTCAGGGCGTGGCTGCCGTATGCAGTCCCGTGATAGCTGCCTTTCAGGCCGACGATCAGCGACCGGGATCCGTAGCCTCTCTGCGCCCAGTACTGCCTGGCCAGTTTCATCGCCGCATCATTTGCCGCCCCGCCAGACGTCGAGAAGATGACTCGGCGGTAGCGGATGGGGTTCGCGAGCTCGATGAGGGCTTCGGCGGCGACCTCGGCGTACCGATGCGGCGCCCTGAAGAGGGACAGGTATGACGCATCATGCGTCGCCTTCATCACTGCTTCGGCGATCGCCGGGTTGCCAAAGCCGAGGGGAACATTCCATAGCCCACTCGTCGCACACAGACGTGTGGATCCGTCAGCGAACTCGATACGGTGTCCGGCCGCGCCCACGGCGACCTGGTCGGGCGTGAAGGTCGAATCTGCGGGGAGCATCGAGGTCCATAACGCGTGCGGGAGGCTCATTCTTCGACTCCCTTCATCCGGCTCGAGCGTTCGGCACGACTGCCCGGATGGACACCGAGTGCGGTGACGGCCTCGAGGCACAGGGTGCGCGCTTCAGGGATCGACGTGCCCAGCTGGCGCGCCACACGCTCGGCCGCGATCTCCGTCGAGCTCGAGGTCTGCGTGACCGCGACCACACGCGCCGTCGAAGGGGAGAGCAGCTGGCGGCGCAGGGTTGTGGTGTCTGCGAGCACGAAGCCGTCCGCGGTCTCGATCAGAAACGGGTCCGCGGTCAGCGGTTCGGCATCCGAAAGGTCGTCATCGAACAGGAACGAGCCGAATCCCGAAATCCTGGCGGCGCCGTTCTCGAGGCGGAGCATCTTCATCAAGTCCGTTGCGTTGAGGTATCGCCCGATCCATTCGCGACTCGCCAGGTCAGCAGCGAGCATCTCGCGGGGCGCGATGTCTCCCAACGCTGCGGCGCGAGGCAGTGGGACCGCAAGCAGAGCCGGCAGGTCCTCGACGCTGCCGATGGCCTCGCCCTGCACGCCGATCCTGACGCGGCCATCCGGGCTCACCCTCAGGGCGCTCGGGGTCGCGAGTGCACCCGGATTCTCCAGCGCACTGCGGTCTGCGAGAATCACCCGGGGGTCGATCAATGCCGACGGAAAGATCCCGGTTCGACGAGCGAGCTCAGCATCGTCGAGGAAAACCCTCCAGCTTGAAGCATCGAAGAAGCGCACCGCTGTGGGGCCGACGATCTGAACGAACGCCGCAGCGACGTAGTCCTGGAGCTCGACGCCGCGTTCGCCGAAGAAGAGCTCGTCACCGACCTCGCACAGTGCGCCGCTGTAGTGGACGGCACCGGCGGGCCCCTCGTACGTTCGGTTGTCCTCGGGCAGCAGAACCACGTCGTCGCTACCGGCAACTTCTTCGACGCCGGCTACAGGGGCTCCGGTCTCTATGAGGAATACCCGCGAGTGCTCTTCCCGCTTTCCCGTGATCCATTCGCGGAGCGCCCTCGCTCCGGCGATCTCTGTCTCCACCGCCCGTTCGCCGCCTCGCATCAGATACCCCCTCGCCCGTTCACGGTGACGTCGAGACCCGCCGCCACGAATCTGGCCTGGACCTCACGCACCACGGAGGTGGCGCTGCTCGCCGCTCTACCGAGCTCGGCTGCGAGCAGCGCCACCGCCGAGGATTCATCCGCCGTCGCGATCAGGCATTCGGCCGCGCGCGCGGTGTCGGCTCCGAGTCGGAACCGGCGTCGGCTCCCAGGATCGACCAGCAGGTACTCTTCGCCGTCTCCGGTCAGCAGGTACGGCGCATCCGCTGAGACGACCCCCGGAAGCGCGGGAAGCTCGTCGAGTGCCCGCACGAGATGTCCGCCGAAACCCGAGATCGTGGGACGGGGAGGAACTCCATCCCACTGACGCAGCAGGTTGATCGCCGCAAGGTACCGCGCGAACCATGGCCTGTCATCGAGGTCAGCACCGAGCATGCCGCGGTCGACGATGCGGGCGAAGGCTCGCCCTCGGCCCGCGCCGCCGATCGCGCGGGCCTCGACGTGCGCCCGGTCGTCGCCCACGACACCGAGCAGGAGACCGTCGGGGCCATCGCGGTACTCGCCGTCTGAGCTGACGTACACCCGCACGAGGGAGTCTCCCTCGGAGCCGGTCCCGTTGAAGGATGCCAGGGAGTCGAGCAGAACGGCGCTGCTCAGCAGCTGATCGACGAAGACCCCGTAGTCCCTCGCCGTGTCGGCGTCGCTCAAGAACGCGGCCACGCCCTCGGCACTGCACTGTCGGATGACGGTGCGCCCGACGATCGAGACGAAGGGAGCGGCGACGTACTCCCGAAGCTCGAACGTGTGCGTGCCGTCGAGTATCACCTCGTCACCGGGCTCGCGGAGATCACCGTCGTAGCCGATGACTCTCGGGTCACTCCGCATCGCCGATCGTGTAGGAGCGAACACGACGTCGCCGGGGCCGGTCTGGCTCAGCACCGCCTCGAGGTGCTCCCCCGCCTCGAGGAAGAACACCGTACCCGCGACGCTCGTCCGCCTTCCGCTGACGCACTGCTCGAAGGCCGTTGCGGTGCGATGGCTGTTTCGTGACGTCGTCGTCGAGCTCGCGTCCATGCTCCCCCTCAGGATGTCGCGCCCCCAGCGGATGCGATTCGTCCTCACATGAGGCTATCCAGGTGACGAGTGACATGCAATATTTCACACTTGGGATCTCGACCGCGGCCTCATCGGCACCTGTCACGTGGCCCGCCGCGCATCGGATAGGATGGACAGGTTGTTCCTTGGTGACGTGTCCGAGCGGCCGAAGGAGCACGCTTGGAAAGCGTGTGTTGTGCAAGCAACCGCGGGTTCGAATCCCGCCGTCACCGCCAGACCAAAGGCCCCGACTCCCCTAGGAAACACAGGGAAGCCGGGGCCTTTGTCATGCGCGAACCTACGCTCGTGGCAACACCTCGGCAACAACTGCTGCACGACGTGTGTGATCGAGCGCCGCGGCAACGCCGTCCAGATCGTCGTCGAACAGGTCAGCGTAGGTGTCGAGTGTCATGCTCGCCGACGCGTGTCCGAGCATCCGCTGTACCGCTTTGACGTTCGCGCCGGCGGAGATAGCGAGCGAGGCCGCGGTGTGCCGAAGGTCATGCGGAGTCACCCGTGGGAACTCTTCGTCGGCGGCACACGCGCGCTTCACGGCGAAGGCGAACCAACCGCGCACGCTGTTCGGCAGCCGCATGTATGCGACGCCGTCCCCGAACAGGAGATCCTCACGCCGTTTGCCCTCACAGAGTTTCGCGATCGCAAGGGACAGGAAGACCGGATACGGCACTGAGCGCGCCTCGTGCGTCTTCGGCGTACCAACATGCACCACTCCGCCGACGAGAACCGCGTTCTCCTCGACGCTCACGCGACGTCTGAGCGCGTCAACGTGCTTCACCCTTAGTCCGGTCGCCTCGCCCCACCTGAGGCCCGTGTAGGCCAGGAAGAGAACCAGCGCGGGGTGACTCGACGATCCACGATCCGGGCACCCGCACAACCTCGCGCCATCAGCTCGCACCCGGGCCGACGCATGAATCGTCAGAAGATCCAGAGTCAGCCCGGGGCTGCCACCCTCCCGCACGGTCCTGGCACCCCTCTCCGCGGGTAAAAACGAGCAATGGGGGAATTGAACCTACCCACGGAATCCATCCGCACCGCCGACGTCGGTGGATCGAGATAGAGATGCATCTCGGCGATCCGCAGACGCGGCAGACAGGCGGGCTGCGACGCCTAGCCGCGGACGGTTGCTCCGGTTCTCCAAATCGATCCGCCACGGCCGAGTTCCCGTGGAGAGAGACGTGCCAGGACCGTGCGGGAGGGTGGCAGCTCGGGGCCTAACCTGGATTTTCTGACGAGGGCCGACTGCGGACGAGCGTGGGGCAGTTCGGACGCTCCATTAGCCGTCGATAGGCTCACGGCATGGACCCAACTCTCGCGGCTCTCGCCGGTGCCTTGGTCGGAGCCGCGGCTACCGCGATCGTGCCGATTGTGACGATTCGAGCCCGGCGACGTGACGCTGCCCTCGAACAGCGACGCTCAGACGCGCTCGGTCTACTCGACGCGCTCATTCGCCTCCTGAAGGCCCGAGGCATCAACGACTGGCAGCGAGTGATGAACACGCACTCCGAGGCAGTCGTCGCCTTTGAGAGGCTGATGCTGAGTGCTCCCCGGCGCGACCTCGAACACCTTGAGCGCGTCACTCAGTTCGCGCTTGAGGGCATCAACGATCGCACCCACCCTGGACTCTCGGCGGCGGGAGTCGAGGCGATGTCGCAAGTGCTTCGCCGATGGTGCCGAGGCGAACTCAAGGGGAAGGCGATTGCCGACGCATACGGGCCCGTGCTCGAAGAACAAATCGACGCGGGCGAACGCGTATGGACGAGCTGATTCGCAGCCCGCAACTCGCCCGCGGCGTCGCCGGAATGGGGAATCGCCAGTTGCCCACCGGAGCTTCTTCCAATCCGAAGAAGCTCCGGTGGGGGAAGTTGGGCCAGAGATCGATCGATGGCGCCGCATGTGCGAACGGCTACGCTCCTGAGCATGGTCCTTGAGCCAACTGAAGCACGGAATTACTGGCGGGCGCTGCTCGACAACGCGACGCAGCTGATCGCGGACGCGACGTTGTTGCACAACGCTGATTCGCACGGCCGTGCTCGAGCTCTCACCGTGCTCGCTGAGGAGGAACTCGGCAAAGCGACATCGGTGTACGACCTGTTCTCCCACTCGTGGAGCGCGCAGGAGACCGAGCCTCTCGAACTCGAACAGCGCTCCTCTCGGGATCACCTCGCGAAGTACATCGCCGCATTCGAGTTCGGCCGCGAACTGGAAATGTTCTGGGGCGGTGACTACCCGGACATTCCGGAAGACGACAACTGGGAGCGCTGGTACGAGGAGCAGAAGGCCGAGGCTGCAACCGCGGCGCGAGCCGCGAACCTGCAAAAACAGCGCGGCTTCTATGTGGACATGGCGAACGGCGAGATGACGACGCCGCGAGACTTCGATGTCGAGGACGTCGCCGAACACCTCGAACGTGCTGCAGGCGTCATCGAGATGATGCTGATCAAGGACCACACAAGAATGCAGGACGAACCACCTGAGCGATACGACAGCACACACGCCCTACAGTGGCGGGTGATGCCGGCAGCGCATGGACTCGAGTACCAGATGTTCATCGAATCGATGCGCGAGACGATCGAGCAAGACGCTCGTGCCGATGGCTCCGGTCCCAATCGCGACGGGACAGACGCGGCGACCGCGTCCACAGACGGGGTGTAGCGACGTTCTCATGCGTCTACGCTCGACCGATGAGTACCAGCCTGGATCTAGACCCCATCCTTGACGCGCTCGCGACCAAAGTCGCAGCGAGGGTTCTTTCCGCAGTGACTGCCCCAGCTCCGGAGACGAGGCCTGAGCCGGTACTGCTCCGTACTTCCGACGCAGCGCAAATGCTTGGGATAGCTGAGCAGACGCTGCGCAACTGGCGAAGCCATGGAGAAGGTCCACACGCTGTACAAAGAGGCGCGCTGGTTCGGTATCGCCCAGACGACGTGCGCGAGTGGGCAGCATCCGAGTTCAGGTGATGAGCCGACGTCAGCGCGCAGCGTGAGCGCCCTGACGTTTCGTGGCAACACGGTGGCAATGTTTCGAGAGATCCGGGGGATACCGAGGATGACTGACGAAACCCGAGATCGTTGAAATTCCGGGTGCTGCGGAGTCCGCCTATTGTCTGGCAGCGGAGAAATTCGGGTTCGAATCCCGCCGTCACCGCCAAACACGAAAAGAGCCTCCGCGCCAGCGGGGGCTTTTTTCGTGTTTATCGAGCACTGGGGATTCGGGGAGGAGCGAGCGCAGCGAGCACCGGAGTTCCCGCCGTCACCGCCACACACGAAAAGAGCCTCCGCGTCAGCGGGGGCTCTTTCGTGTTTCTCGTCTAGACGACGGGCGTGTCAGTTGTCGAAGCGCACGCCGTAGATCTGCCCACCGGGCTCGGCCGGAAGGCGCGTCATCCCGAGCCGCTCGTAGAAGGCTGCGGCTCCGGCGTTGTTCGGATCGATGCCCAGGTGCAGCCCGCGCACACCGCGACGCGTCAACTCGGCGAACAGTGTCTCCATGAGCTGACGACCGAGTCCCTGCCCCTGGGTCTCCGCGAGCAGGTCGATGTGCAGATGAGCCGGGTACTCGGATGCATTCGGCTCGATGCCGGCAGCGCGGCTGTACCCGTAGTCGACCATCCGGTCTTCGCGGGTGACGACCTCGGCGGGCCGGGGATGACGCTCCTCGAGACTCGGCCACCACTCCTCCCGGAACCAGCGGTAGAACGCATCGGTGTCGTCGGTGGCGACGATGTAGCCGATCGTGCGCTCGTCGTCACTCTCGACCACCCATGCGAGGTCCGGGTGCCGCTCGGCGTAGGGAACGGCGAACAGGTCACCCCACAGCGAGTCGTCGGAGAGGATCCCGGTCGCATCCACTCCGGCATCGGCCGTCTTCACGCAGATCTCGTACAACGCGGCACGATCGGTGGGGCGGTACGGACGGATGCGAGACAAGACGACTCCTCTGGAGGGAACGGGCCCTCTCAGCCTATCGGCGCGTCGACCTCGGACCTCTTCTGCTGCACCCACGGGAGCAGCCAGGCGGCGAGCACCAGCACGACCCCTGCGCCGACGAGCGCTCCACCGAGCGTGTCACTTGCCCAGTGCACCGACAGGAAGGTGCGCGAGAGCGCCATCGCCAGCACCCACAGCGCACCGACGATCGCCACCCACACCCGGGGGAACAGCACCCAGAGCACGAGTGCGATCGTCGCGGCGTTGGCCGTGTGTCCTGAGGGGAACGAGCCGTAGTCGCTCACGACCAGCATGTCGTCTGGCCGCGCTCGACCGAAGAGCTGCTTCAGCACCTGCACACCGCCGGCGCTCGCAGCGAAACAGATGGCGGCGAAGACGGCTCCGCGCCACCGCCGCGCGAGCACGAGCGCCAGGATCGCCAGCAGCGGCACCCCGAGGATCGCCACCCAGCCGCCGCCGATCCAGTTCAGGACGAGAGCGAAGTCGACCATCCAGTCCGCGCGCGCTCCGGCGATCGAGTCATTCCACCACCGGTCGAAGCCGGGGGTCACCGGATAACCGAACACGACCACGGCACCGAGAGCCGTCGCGAGCGCGAGGAGGCCCACTCCCCACCACAGCAGCATCCGCCTGTTCATCGTCCCATTGTGGCGGACGATGCCTGAACGCTCAGGGAGCGAGCATCCCGACCGTGCGCGGACGCACGATGAACCAGAGCGACAGGATGCCGATCGCGGCGCAGCCCACCATGACCGAAGCCATCGTGGTCGCAGTGATCCCGGCGTCGTGGGACAGCCAGCCGACGACCGGCGAGATGAGACCTGCGACGCCGAAGTTCGTGGCGCCGATGATCGAGGCCGCGGTTCCCGCAGCCTTGCCGTGGCGATCCAACGCCAGCACCTGCACATTGGGGAACGTGAAGCCGCACGCGGTCATGAACACGAAGAGCGGGATCACCGTGCCCCAGAGTCCGAGCCCGAGCTGGTCGGTCACGATGATCGCGACTCCGGCGATCAGCAGCACAGCGGTCGAGTAGGCCATGACCCACTGCGGGCCGAACCGTGCGGCGAGCCGGGACGCGGTCTGCACGCCGACGACCACGCCGAGCGAGTTCACGGCGAACAGCAGACCGTACTGCTGCGCATCGAGCCCGTGCGTGATCTGGAACAGGAACGGCGATGCCGACAGATAGGAGAACAGACCGGAGAAGGTCATGCCGCCGATCACGAGCACCCCGAGGAACACCCGGTCCGAGAGCACCGAGCGGTAGCGCTGCAGCATGGTGGCGCCGCCGCTGCCCTGACGACGCGCGACGGGCAGAGTCTCGGGGATGAAGAGGATCGTGGACAGCAGCATCACCACGCCGTAAGCGGCGAGGAAGACGAAGATCCCACGCCAGGGCATGAGAGTGAGCAGCCACGAGCCGATCAGAGGCGCGATGACCGGTGCGACGCCCGACACCAGCGCGAGGCGGGAGAGCATGACGACCAGGCGGCGCCCGCCGAACAGGTCGCGGACGATCGCCATGGCCACGACGCCACCGGCCGCCGCCCCGACTCCCATGAACACCCGCGCGGCGCTGAGCAGGCCGAGATCGGGGGCGAACGCCGCGCCGATGCTCGCGAGCACGTGCAGTGCCGTGACCGCGATGAGGGGTACACGACGCCCGACCTTGTCGCTGAGTGGCCCGACGACGAGCTGGCCGAGCGCGAACCCGATCATCGTGCCGGTCAGGGTCAGCTGGATCGCCGCCGCCGTGGTCTGGAAGTCCTGCTCCAGCACCGGGAAGGCCGGCAGATACAGGTCGATCGTGAACGGCCCGAGGGCGGTGAGCGCACCGAGCAGGATGATGTACAGCGTCCGGCGGCCGAGGGAGATGGCATCACCGGGGTGCAGCATGATCGGCGCGGTCGCGGGGTTCGAACCGAGGGTGCGGATCGCACCGGTCGCCGTGGAGGTGCGGATGCTCCCGGTCGCCGTAAGTTCGGGCTGCGGAGTCGGGGTCTCCTCGGCGGAGAGCCGCTCCGACGGTACGACGGGGATGGAGTCAGTGCGGGGAGCGTCGGACACGACGTCCTTCCAGAGTTCGGGGCTGCATGGTCGAATCGATTCGACCAGGGGAAGCCCCCATGTTACCGCCGCTCCGCCCCCTCCCCGTCAGCGCATCTGCTCGAGAGGTCAGCGCGCGATGCGGTCGAGCCCCTGCTCGAGATCGGCGAGCAGGTCGCCGATGTCCTCGATGCCGACCGAGAGTCGCACGATGTTCTCCGGCACCGCGAGCTCGGTGCCGCGTACCGAGGCGTGCGTCATGTCCGGCGGATATCCGATGAGCGACTCGACGCCGCCCAGCGACTCGGCCAGCTGGAAGATCGAGGTGCTCTCGGCGAAGGCCCGTGCCGCGTCGGCTCCCGCGGCGAGGCCGAACGAGAGCATCCCACCGAATCCGCTCATCTGCTTCGCGGCGATCTCGTGGCCGGGGTGCGACTCCAGTCCTGGGAAGTACACCTGCGCGAACTCCGGGCGCTCCTGCGCCCACTCGGCGATGGCCTGCGCGTTCTCCGAGTGCTGACGCATCCGCAGCGCCAGCGTCTTGATGCCGCGGGTCGTCAGCCAGGCGTCGAGGGGTGCGGAGACCGCACCGACCGCGAACTGCTGGAACTTCACCTGGTCGAAGAACCGGTCGTCTGCGAACACGACGGCCCCGCCGAGCACGTCCGAGTGCCCGCCCAGGTACTTCGTCGTGGAGTGCACGACCAGGTCGGCGCCGAGCGCGAGCGGCTGCTGCAGCGCGGGTGAGGCGAAGGTGTTGTCGACGACCACGAGCACACCGGCTTCGTGCGCGATCTCGGCGATCAGTGCGATGTCGACGATCTTCAGCAACGGGTTGCTCGGTGTCTCCAGCCACACGATCTTGGTCTCGGGACGGATCGCCGCGCGGAGCACATCGACGTCGGAGAGCTCGACCGTGGTCGTCTCGATCCCCCACGGCGCCAGCACCCTGGTGAGCAGGCGATACGTTCCGCCATACACGTCGTTGCCGAGCAGCACGTGGTCGCCGGGCTTCAGGATGCCGCGGAGCAGTGCGTCCTCTGCCGCCAGTCCGGAGGCGAACGAGAGCGCGCTCGCGCCGCCCTCGAGAGCCGCGACCTGCGTCTCGAGTGACGAGCGCGTCGGGTTGCCCGCACGGTTGTACTCGTAGCCGGAACGCAGGCCACCGACGCTGTCCTGCACGTGCGTGGAGGACTGGTAGATCGGCGGGATGATCGCGCCCGTGACCGGGTCTGGCGCTTGTCCTGCGTGGATGGCTCTGGTGGCGAAGGCGTGATCGGACATGTCTGTCAGCCTACGTCCGCCGTCCGGGACGAGGCCTCCCCGTTACGCCCCGGGTCGGCCGAAGCTACGCGCTCCTCAGCGCGACAGGTACGCCAGCAGGTCCTGACGCGTCAGCACCGTGTGCGGCTTGCCGTCTTCCGTCACCAGCAACGCGTCGGCCTCGGCGAGCGCGGCCTTGGCCTGCGCGACGGAGGTGTGGATGCCCACGAGCGGAAGCCGCTCCCCCACATGTGCGCCCACGGCGTCGGTCGCATTCGCCTCACCGCGGAACAGCAGATCGAGCAGCCCCTTCTCGTCGACCGTGCCGACCACCTCGCCCATCATGACGGGGGGTTCGGCGCTCAGCACCACCAACTGCGAGACGTCGTACTCGGTCATCATGCCGATCGCCTCGAGCACGGTGTCGGTCGGGTGGGCGTGCACGAGGTCGGGGATGCCCGCCCCCTGCCGAGACGGACGGGCCGCGAGCACATCAGCGACGGTCTCACCGTCCTCCACGTCGCTGAAGCCGTAGGAGCGCATCCATCCGTCGTTGAAGATCTTGGCGAGGTAGCCGCGTCCACCGTCAGGGAGCAGCACCACCATCACGGCATCCGCCGGCAGATCCCGCGCGATACGCAGCGCTCCGACGACCGCCATTCCGCTCGAACCACCGACGAGGATGCCCTCCTCGCGGGCGAGACGCCGGGTCATCGCGAACGCATCGGCATCGCCGACGGCCACGATCTCATGCGGCACCGTCGGGTCGTATGCCCCCGGCCAGATGTCCTCGCCGACTCCTTCCACGAGGTACGGGCGGCCGGTGCCGCCGCTGTAGACGCTGCCCTCCGGGTCGACGCCGACGATCCGCACCCGGCCTTCCGAGATCTCGCGCAGGAACCGCCCGGTCCCGGTGATCGTGCCGCCGGTGCCGACTCCGGCCACGAAGTGGGTGACCTCACCGTCGGTGTCACGCCAGATCTCCGGCCCGGTGGTCTCGTAGTGACTGCGCGGACCGTTCGGGTTCTCGTATTGGTTCGGCTTGAACGCCCCGGGGATCTCCCTCGCCAGCCGATCGCTCACGCTGTAGTAGGACTCCGGGCTGTCTGGTGCGACCGAGGTCGGGGTCACCACCACCTCAGCCCCATAGGCCCGCAGCACGTCGATCTTGTCGTCGCCGACCTTGTCAGGCAGCACGAAAACGCACTTGTAGCCACGCTGTTGAGCGACCAGCGCCAGACCAACGCCGGTGTTGCCGCTGGTGGGCTCGACGATCGTGCCACCGGGCTTCAGGTCACCCGACGCCTCGGCGGCATCGATGATGCGCGCGGCGATGCGGTCCTTCGACGAGCCACCGGGGTTCAGGTACTCGAGCTTCACGAGCACCGTGCACGCGACACCCTCGGTGACGTGCTGGAGCTTCACGAGGGGCGTGTCGCCGACGAGGTCGACGATCGAGTCTGCGTACTTCATGACTTCAGGGTAGACGCGCGGATGCCGCGACCGGGGTTGTGTTGCACCCGACCGCGGCATCCGTTCTCACGAAGGGCCCCCGGAGTCTTTCGAAGTGTCAGCCCTTGGTCGATCCGGCCAGCAGCCCTCTGACGAAGTAGCGCTGCAGAGCGAAGAACACGATCAGCGGCACGATGATCGAGACGAAGGCACCCGCGGTGAGCAGATACCAGTCGTTTCCTCTCGTACCCGTGATCTCAGCCAGCAGCTTCGTGATCGGTGCCGCAGCACCATCGGCGAACACCAGCGCCACGAGCAGGTCGTTCCAGACCCACAGGAACTGGAAGATCGCGACCGAGGCGATGGCCGGCATCGTCAGCGGAAGCACCACGCGGAAGAAGATCTGTCCACGGGATGCGCCGTCGACGCGAGCCGCCTCGATGATCTCGCCCGGGATCTCCGACATGAAGTTGTGCAGCAGATAGATCGCCAGGGGCAGAGCGAACATCGTGTGCGCGATCCACACCTGCGCGTAGCCCTGTGAAGCATCCAGCGGGAGTGTGACCTGCAGTCCGAAGAGGTTGATCCCTCGCGAGAACGAGCTCAGCAGCGGCACGAGCGCCATCTGGATCGGCACGATCTGCAGGGCGAACACGAAGATGAACAGGGCGTTGCGGCCCTTGAAGTCGATCCACGCGAACGCATATGCGGCCATCGCGGCGATCATCAGCGGGATCACGGTCGCGGGAATCGTGATCGCGATCGAGTTGACGAACGACTCGAGGATCGTGAGCTGCGTCGTCCCCGACTGCAGCACGTCGACGTAGTTCTCGAGCGTCACCTGCGGGTTGGCGAAGAACGTCCACCATCCGCTGGACTGGATCTGGTCCCGCGGGCGGAACGAGGAGATGAACAGGCCGAGGGTCGGAATCGTCCACAGCACCGCGATCAGGATGGATCCGACGGATGCCCATGGGCGGGAGAGCTTCTTGCGCGCACGCCCGGCAGCGCCGTCCAGACCGCCTCCGGTGGTGATCGCGCGCGTGGAGGTCGCCGCCGTCTCTGTCTTCAGGGTGTCGCTCATCATCGCACCTCCCGCTGCTTCTTGATCTGTCTCGCGTTGTAGATGACGATCGGCAGCACCAGGACGAAGAGGATGACCGACAAGGCGGCACTGCGCCCGGCCTCGAACTTCGAGAACTGGGTGTACATCTCATTCGCGAGCGTCGAGGTGCCGTAGTTTCCTGCGGTCATGGTGCGCACGATGTCGAACACCTTCAGCGAGGCGATCGAGATGGTCGTCAGCACCACGATGAGCGCCGGACGGATCGAGGGAATCGTGACGGACAAGAAGCGCTGCCAGGCGTTCGCACCGTCGAGTTCGGCTGCTTCGAGCAGTTCCTGCGGGACGCCCTTGATGGAGGCGGAGAGCACGACCATCGCGAAACCGGTCTGCACCCAGATCAGCACCACGATCAGGAACAGGTTGTTCCACGGCTCGTTGAGCAGCCACTGCTGCGGCTCGCCGCCGAACCACACCAGGATCTGGTTGAGCAGACCGATCTGGGGAAAGTCTGCGCCGCGATACTCGTACATGAATCGCCAGATGATTCCGGCGCCGACGAACGAAATGGCCATCGGCATGAACACGAGGACCTTGTAGATCTTCTCGCCACGAGTGCGATCGATGAACACCGCATAGGCCAGCCCGACGATCGTCGAGACAGTCGGCACGAGCAGCACCCAGATGATCGAGTTGACGACCGAGGTGATGCCGTCGGACTGAGTGAAGATCCAGAGGTAGTTGGCGAAGCCGACGAAGTCCTTGCCGGACGAACTCAGGAACGAGGAGTACATCGTCTGGATCGAGGGCAGGATGAGGCCGACGAGCAGCAGGAGCAGCGCCGGAGCCATGAAGGCGACCAGTTGGATCAGATACCCGGCACCATCGCGCGAGCGGTAATCCAGATAGAAGAACAGGGCTCCGACGATGACGGCGACCCCCATCGCCCAGTAATAGGAGCTGAAGAAGAACATCACGGCGAGCGGGATGAGCAGGCACATGGCCAGTCGCACCCAGGTGTACACCGCTCCCTTGCGCGGAGCCACGTCCACGAGGAAAAGGATGATCGCCACGACCACCGCGAATGCGATGACCACGACCACGGCCTGCAGGATCGGCGGAAGTGTGCCGATCCATTGGAAAAATACTGTCGCGTTCACGGAATCCCCTTCATGACGCGTTGCGGCTCAGCGATGCGTACCTCTGTGTGCGCATCGTGGAGTGGAGAAGGAGGGCCGCCCCGTGGGGCGGCCCTCCTCATCCGATCAGCTGGACGGCCAGCCGGTCTCGATCTGCGTCAGGACCTCATCGGTGGAGGTTCCGTTGACCCAGGCGACCATGCCCTTCCAGAACGTTCCAGCGCCGACGGCACCGGGCATCAGGTCAGATGCGTCGAAGCGGAACGTCGTGTCCGGGTCCTGAAGGATCTTGATGGTCTCCTGCAGGATCGGGTCCTTGGCGTTCGCCGGGTCGAGCCCGTTGTTCGCGGAGGTGACGCCGCCGAGGCTGACGCGGCTGTTGGCCCACTCGGGGCTGGACAGGTACTCGAGCACCTTCTGCGTGGCCTCGGAGTCGCTGAACGCTCCGACGATCTCACCGGCACCGGTGACAGCGGAGTCGTCTGCCGACTCGCCCGGGAGCATGAACGCCCAGACGTCGCCGTCTTCGGCGACCGTGGTGCCATCGGGGAAGAACCCGGAGAGGAATGAAGCCTGGTGCGTCAGTGCGCAGGTGCCGCCGGCGATGGCCGGGGCGACGTCGCCGAACGCCGTCGAGTTGATCGAGCGGACATCACCGAAACCGGCGTTGACGTTGGCCGGGTTCAGCAGGATCCCGCCGACCGAGTCGAACGCCTGCTTGATCTGCGGGTCGGTGAACTTCACCTTGTTGGTCACCCAGTCGTCGTAGACGTCCGGTCCGGCCTGACGCAGCACGTAGTCCTCGACCCAGTCGGTGCCCGGCCAGCCGGTCGCCGTGCCGGATTCGAAGCCGGCACACCACGCGGGGGTGCCGGTCGCCGCCTGGATCTTGTCGGTGAGTGCGGTCATCTCATCGAGAGTCTTCGGAACCTCGACACCCCACTCCTTGAACTTCGCCGGCGAGTACCAGATCCAGCCCTTGACGTTGGCCATGAGCGGCGCACCGTAGAAGGTCCCGTCGACCGTGCCGTAGTTCACCCAGTCTTCGGTCCAGTACTCGTTGGCGTTCTTCTCGACCGCCTCCGGTGCGGGCTTGAGGTAGTCGCGGTCCGCGAAGTCCTTGAGCAGACCCGGCTGCGGGAAGATCGCGATGTCGGGCGGGTTGCCGCCCTGAGCGCGCGTGCCGAGCTGTGTCTCGAAGTCCTGGCTGCCCTCGTACTTGATCGTGATGCCGTTCTCGTCGGCCCAGTCCTTCCAGGACTCCTGGAGGAGATCGGCCTCCGAGTCGACAATCGTGCCGTAGATCGTGACGGTGGCGTCGCCTCCGTCACCCCCGTCGGTACCCGGTGCTCCACCGGGAGCCCCGCAACCGGCGAGCGCGATGCCCGCGACCCCCAGCAGGGCGAGCGGCGCGTAACGCCGGGAACGCTGTGACAGAGCCATGTGAATTCTCCTCTTCGAGTACAGGTTCCCGCCTGGTGCGACGCCACCCCGGGGCATCGTTAGGGAACCGATTCCAGGCCAACCTACTGGCCATCCGCATCCCCGCACAACACGCTAGGGTCACAAGCTCACAACCATTCGCCTCGCGCAGTCCTCGCACGTGGGAGCGCTCCCTCGCCTGACGTCTGGAACCGGTTCCCTTTTTGCACCGCAACGACTACGCTTTGACCCGGCGCGAACCCCCCGCGCTGGTGCCACGCATCCGCGTGATCAGGTCGAGGAGGACCGATGAGCACGATCGCGGACGTCGCGTCGCGTGCTGGCGTGTCGAAGGCTACGGCGAGTCGAGCCCTGAGCGGCCGCGGATACGTGTCGCAGGCGACCCGACAGCGGGTCGTGGACGCTGCACGTGATCTCTCCTACGTCGCGCATTCGTCCGCGACGAGCCTCGCGACAGGACGCACGCAGACTGTGGGCGTCGTCATGCCGCCCGTGAATCGGTGGTTCTTCGCCGAGCTGCTCGCCGGGGTCCAGGAGTCGCTGTTCTCGCTCGACTACGACCTCTCGCTCTACGGCGTACCCGAAGGCTCTCAGACCAGGGAGCACCTGTTCGAGAGCGTTCTACCAGGAAGACGCTTCGACGGCATCATCGCCGTCGGCATCCAGCCGAGCGCTCAAGAGCTCGAGCGACTGCAACGCACGGAGCGCCCGCTCGTGAGCGTCGGTCCGTACAGCGAAGGGTCCAGCTCAGTTTCGATCGACGACACGGCGGCCGCACGCATCGCGACCGAGCACCTCATCGAACTCGGACACACCGACATCGCATTCGTCGGCGGATCGACGGCCGCCGCCGAGCTGAGCTTCGGCGACGCGCGACGCCTCGACGGATACCACGGTGCTTTGCAGGCGGCCGGGCTGTCGGCGAACGCGCGCATCGCCGGAGCTGCCCCGACCATGCCGGGCGGTTACGCCGCGGCGGCCGGCATGCTCGGCGACCGACGCCGCCGTCCGACGGCCATCGTCGGGGTGTGCGACGAAGCAGCTATCGGCGCGATCATCGCGGCCAGACGCCTGGGCATCGCTGTACCGACCGAGCTCAGCGTCGTCGGCATCGACGATCACGAACATGCCGACATGTTCGCCCTGACCACGATCGGGCAGTCGCCTCGAGAGCAAGGACACGAAGCGGTGCGGCTGCTGACGCAGCGGATGGACCACCCCGACGCCCCGCTCGAACATGTGGCTGCGGCATCCGCCCTCGTGGTGCGCAGCTCCACTGCTCCCCCACGCTGAGCGCGCAGCGTTCCGGAATTCAAGGCACCCCTGGAAAACACGAAGGCCCCGGGCGAACCCGGGGCCTTCGATGAAACGCGTGAGCGTCGCGATTACTTGAGGGTAACCGTTGCGCCTGCCTCTTCGAGAGCGGCCTTGGCCTTCTCGGCGGTCTCCTTGTTGGCGCCCTCAAGGACAGCCTTCGGGGCACCGTCGACGACAGCCTTGGCCTCGCCGAGACCCAGCGAGGTGAGCTCGCGGACGGTCTTGATGACCTGGATCTTCTTGTCGCCAGCAGCCTCGAGGATGACGTCGAAGGAGTCCTTCTCCTCAACCTCTTCTGCAGCGCCGCCACCTGCGCCGGCAACGGCGACGGGTGCAGCAGCGGTGACCTCGAACTTCTCCTCGAACGCCTTCACGAAGTCGTTGAGCTCGACGAGGGTCAGGCCGGCGAACTGCTCGAGCAGCTCCTCAGTGGTGAGCTTAGCCATGATGTATCTCCTAGATAGATGGGGTTTGGTGAACGAGAACGCCGGTCGCTTACGCGGCCTCGGCGGTCTCCAGCTTTTCGCGAAGAGCATCGATGGTGGCGGCAGCCTTGCCCATCGTCGCCTTCATCATGCCCGCAGCCTTCGCCAGCAGAACCTCACGGCTCTCCAGCGCGGCGTACTTGCTGACCTCGTCGGCGGAGAGGGCATTGCCCTCGAAGATGCCGGACTTGATCACGAGAAGCGGGTTGGCCTTGGCGAAGTCACTCAGAGCCTTGGCAGTGGCGACGAAGTCACCGTGCACAAATGCGACGGCCGACGGACCCTTGAGGTCGTCGTCCAGCGCGGAGATGCCAGCCTTGTTGGCGGCGATCTTGGTCAGCGTGTTCTTCACCACGGCGTACTCAGCGTTCTGACGGATGCTGTTGCGCAGCTCCTTGAGCTGGGCAACCGTCAGACCGCGGTACTCGGTCAGCAGGACGGCGTTCGAGTTCTCGAATGACTTCGTGAGCTCGGCGACCGATGCATCCTTCTGCGCCATGGTCACTCCTTGGTGTGTACGAGGCGCCGCACGGTGGTGTGGCGCCGACCTGGACCACCTGCAAGAGAAAAAGCTCCGGCGCAGGCGCACGGAGCTTTGAGAAGTTCGCGTCCTGCGCGGGCCCCTGCAATGCAGAGCTTCGATCTCGCGTGCTTGCGCACACGAGATGACCAGCGGTCTTCGGTTGCGACAACTCTACCCCACCCGCACCCCCACCCCAAATCCCCCATCCCCCCATCCCCCTCCGGCTCTGCTGCTCTGGCGCCGAGTGCACGGGATGTTGCCGAGTGCACGACTTCGTGGCGCGAGGTTGCCGTGCACTCGGCAGCAAACCGTGCACTCGGCCGAGAGCAGGAGGGCGGGGAGGGCGGGAGGGTGGGCGGGCGGGCGGGAGGGTGGGCGGGCGGGAGGGAGGGGCGGGGCTCACGGTGGGGTGATGCCGAAGGAGGCGAGGCGGGCGGCAAGTGCGGGCGCTGTCACGATGTGTTCGGATCCCCAACGGGCGAAGCGCCACTGGCTGCGCCCACGGATCCAGTCTTCGCGCTGCTTCTCCTCCAGCAGTACCTGCTCGACTGAGCGCCCGGATCGTAGCGCCTCATCGAGGTACTTCGTCTTGCCGTCGAACTCACCGAAGCTGCGGACATCAGCGAGCCCGAAGTCCACGAAGTAGCAGGCACCATCCGGTCCTTCCACCGGTACCTGCAGCTCAGGCGCCTCGAAGCCGAGTCGATGCAGATGCAGTCGGCTCACGCTCTCACCGGGAAGCTGCGCCCGCCCGTCGGCGAACTCCGCCACCCACCGCGCCTGCCGAATCCCCCGCGCTCCCCCGGCCTCGCTCAATCTCTGGGCAAGGCCACGACGCCAGGCGCTGACGGCATCCAAGTCCCATTCCCACTGCCGATCCGCCATCTGCCGTTCGGCCGCATCCGCCACCGCCACCGCGGCAGCAGCAGGCAGTGAACGAATGAGGTCGAAGACCGTTCGCGACAGCGACGTGCACCGGATGCCACCGCGCACGGTGATGTCGGAGCCCGGAAGCGGCGCGACATGCCGGAACACATCCGGCGCGCTCGAGATGCGCCTCGGCGTCGCCGTCGTCATATGCACGCGAGCGAGCCGCATGCCATAAAGCGGCAGTCCCCAAAGCACCGCGGCCGACGAATGAGACATGACCATGGGAGCACGCGCATCACGAGCGACCGCGATGACGTGCGCATGGTGCCGCTGCTCCGGCCACAGGGGCGTCCGATCGCCGGCATCCATGAACCACCCTCGACGGATGTGGAAGAGCGAGCCTTCTCCGACCGCCATCGAGATTCGCCGCTCCGTCCATCCGTGCTGGAGGAGGTCGGCTCGCGACCGGACCAGTTGAGCGATGACAGGCGCGGCGGTCGGCATGCCCCATGGTTCCGCTCCCGAGCATCCCCGAATCTCGTTCCCCCCTTCTTTTCCCGCTCTCCGCATCCTTCTCGCTGCAACTCCGCTCGTGTGCAGGAAGAGTGCACCCGTCGCCGAGTGCACGAGATGTCGTCGAGTGCACGGATTGCACGTGTGTCGAAGCCGTGCACTCGACGACAAGCCGTGCACTCGGCGAAGTGGGAGGGGGGTGGGGGTGGGGGTGGGGGTGGGGGTGAGAGAGGAAGGGGGGACTGGGAGGGGGAGGAAGGGTGGGGGCGGCGTGTACGGGGAGGGAGGGTCGGCGGACGGGGTTAGGGTCGAAGGGTGAACCCGGAACTCGCTGCACGCATCGTCGCGGACTCCCGTGACCGTGTGGCCTGGCTGCGAGCGCGCTCGCGGGGCATCACCGCCACCGACGTGGCAGGACTCACCTCCGAGAAGTCGATCTCTCGGGCAGCGGACTCCAAGCTCGGCGGCGGACCCCGCTTCGGAGGCAACGCGTACACCGATCACGGTCGGCGGCGCGAGCCCGAGATCGCCGCCTGGGTCGCGGCGACCCACGGCATCCTCCCCTCCTCCGCCCTGTTCCGTGCAGAGGTCGAGCACCGCCACCTCGCCACGCCCGATGGCATCGCCGTCGACGCCGACGGGCGTGTGAAGCTCGCCGAGATCAAGACCACCAACAAGGCCTTCCGCGGCATCCCCCGTACGTACCTGCGCCAGATCTGGTGGCAGCAGCACGTGCTCGGCGCCGAACGGACGCTGTTCGTCTGGGAGGAGCACGTCGACTTCTCCCCCATCCACGACGAGCCGCGGTGTGTCTGGATCGACCGCGACGACCGCGAGATCGCGAAGCTCATCGGCCTCGCCACCGACCTCATCGATGAGCTCTACCGGCGCACCACCGGCCAGCAGGTCCCCAACCGGCTGACGGATGCCGCGGCCAGCCGCCGCGAACAGCTCCGCGAACGCGACACGTTCCGCGCCCTCGCCCTCGCGGACTGAGAGCGCTGCGAGCCCTGCACCACTCAGGTGCAGGTGTTGTTGCCGCCGAGTCCCAGCAGACCCCCGACCGACAGCGAACGCGTCGCGGCCGGTGAGACCCACGACGTCCCGGCGTAGACCGTCTCGACCTTCACGGCGTTGGTGGAGCCGAGGAGACTCCCCAGCAGGGTGTTCAACAGTCCGGAGCTGATGGTGGAGGTGTAGGTGTACGGGCCCGACCCGCTCTGCGTGACATTGGTGTTGTCCACGACGACGTTGTTGATGGAGAAACGCTGCTGCACCTTCAGATAGGGGGATGTCCAGTTGATCGTGAAGCCCGTGAACGTCCCCAGGAAGCTCGTCACCGTGCACGAGGTGACCACGGGGCTCGCCAGCGTCGCCGCCGTGAAGGACCCCGCGGCGTACTCGCTGTCGGTGAAGGCGGCGTCGGTCATCTGCACGGCGGGCGATGAGGCGACTCCGACCAGCACGGCGAGGCCGACGACACCCGCCAGGATGCGTGTGCGTGCGGGGCGCCTCATCTCGCGCTCCCCGCCTCGGACGCGGTACGTCGCCCACGGCTGTGCACCAGCGCCGCACCCCACACGACGAGTATCGCCCCCGCCCCCACCACCCAGGGCGTACCGGGTGGCAGCCCCGTCGTCGCCAGAGCGCCGTCAGACCCCACGGTCACGGTCTCCCCGGCACCGCGCGCGAGCACGCGGACATCGGTGCTGCCGGCGCCCGAACCCCCGGAGGGATCGAGGAAGATCGCGAGGCGGAGGTACGCCGTCTCGGTGTCGGCGATCTCGGCGAGCGGAACCTCGACCCCGTCGCGCGGGATGCTCCATCCTGTGCGCAGCTCGGTCGCGCCGCCGGGACACTCGGTCTCGGTCCAGGCCTGTGCACACATCGAGACGTCAAGAAGCAACCGTGCCTCACCCGTCGCGCTGACGCCGATCCGCACGACTCCGGGATCCGGGGCGTCTGCACTCACCGCGATGTCCCACTGCACGGGCTGACCGGGCAGAAGACTGCCTGCCGCCGCCCAGTCAGCGACGGAGACGAGACGCAGCACCGATCCCTGGATGACCTGGGTCGTGGATGCCGCCCACGCAGCGGACGGCATCGCGACCGCGAGGACAGCGAGGAGGACGCCCACGAACGCGCGCCTCACGGGCCGTTCCCCTCAGTGTCGGATCTGGCCCGGCGATGCCCACGCGGCCAGAAGGCCCAGACCACCAGGGCAGTCGCCGCGACCGTCAGGGTTCCGAGTACGACCGGGTTACCCATGCCGGCGATGATCAACGCGATCCCCGGAACGGAGAACAGCACTTTTCGCACCGAGGACACCGAGTAGGGGAACGGGTCGGCTGCGGCGTTCGCATCGCCGCGCATCGTGATGACTCGCTCGTCCGTGCTCGCACCGGCATCGATCGAGGTGACGCGGTGGGTCACCGGAAGCTCGCCCGCGCGGTCGACCGTCACCACGTCGCCCACCTCGATCTCGCTCGCAGACACGCGCTGCACCACGGCGACGGAGCCGGCAGGGATCGTCGGCGACATCGAGCCGGTGCGGAACATGATCAGCGTGATCTGGGCGGTGAACGCCAGCACGACGAGCAGGATGCAGACCGTTCCAGCAACTGCGGCGACCCAGAGCAGCGCGTCGCCGATCATCCGCCCTGGCCGCGCACGGCGACGCGCGGGGACGGCGGTCGCTTGCGGATCGACCACGTCGGTGAACGGAGCCGCTTCCCGCAGGCTCCGCCGTGTCGTCGGGGTCGTCACCTCATCCTCCTCTCCCTGACATCCGCTCCTGCTACGACGACGTCCCGAGGAACTGCCAGGTCTGCGTCATCGTGAGCCCCTGCGCAGCGTTCGGTGCTGTGAGCGGGAGCGTGACCGCGAAGCAGTAGTTCACCTGCGCCGCGCCGTTCGCCGTCACGACTTGAGTCGCCGAGCCTCCTGCGGTGAGGGCTGATCCGTCCGCCACGACCGCCGTTCCCGCCGCGTACGTGGTCGAGTTGCAGGTGGTGCCGGCGATCGTGCGCACACCGTAGGTGAGATACGTCGCGAGCCCCGTGCCTCCCGGCGTTCCCGCGGTCAGCTGCAGCGTTCCCGCGACCGAGGGATTGGCGGTCTTCACACTGAACAGCGCGTATGTGGAGTTTCCCGGTGCCATCGCGGTCGGAGCGAGCACGAAGTTCAACGTCGCCGCCGCACCCGTGGTCGCGTGGCTCGAGAATGTCGCCCCATCGATCGCTCCGACGATGTCGAACCTCCCCGCCGTGAAACTCGCGGCGCCGTACTCGGAGTCGTTCCATGCGGCAAGAGTCGCGGCGACGCCGATCCCGAGCACGAGTCCGCCCGCGAGGACAGCTCGTAGTCGACGGGAGCGCAGCCGCCGCCTCTCCCGCATTTCGCTGCGGGTGACCATCACATGCTCAGCTCGTCGAGGTCGCCGTGAACTGCCAGGTGGCGTTGGTCACCAGGCTCGGTGTGAGCGCTGCGTCCGCAGTCACCTTGAAGCACAATTGCACCGCAGTGCCCGGGACGGCCGCGGTCCCTCCGGCCGTCAGCGGCACGGTGGTCGTACCGGTCTGGGCGTCGAGCGTAGCCCCGGTCGCGATCGGCGTGCCGGTCGCGGTCGCCGCGTTGCAGGTCGCCCCCGGCGCGAGCTGGTAGATCGAGTACGACAGGTGCCCGGAGTTCGAGGTCGCTGCCGCGTCGGCCGTGGTTCCGGCGGCGACGAGGTTCGCGCCACTGGTCGTACCGGCCGCCAGGCGCACCCAGAAGCCGGCGTAGACGGAGCTCGTCGGCGACATGTTCCCCACCAGTCCTGCGGGCAGGGTGAAAGCGAGCGTCGCTGCGGTGCCGGTGGTGGCATGGTCGGCGTAGGCGGTTCCATCCGTCGACCCTTCGAGGTTGAAAGCACCTGCCGTGAACGTGCCGTTCGCGAACTCGGAGTCGTTCCAGACCGCGAGCGTCACCGCGGTGCCGACGCCGAGCACGAGCCCGCCTGCCAGTACTGCGAGAATCTTGCGCTGCGTTGCCTTGGTTGCCATGTCGCATCCCCCTCAGGAATTCAGTGAACCGCGCGAATACCTGTGTTCCGGTCGCCCCTCAACGACCACGCATCCGTGCGTTTGCGCCATCATCTCCTTGCCCCCTCCGAAGGACAAGGCGATTTCGCGCAGGACATTCGCTCATCCCGCGCAGACCTGGATCAGCCGCTGCGAATCGTTGACGTAGATCAACGATCAGCGTATAGTTGACGCAGTTCAACCATCTCGTGCGCGCCAGAGCTGTCGCAGCATCCTCTCTCTCCAGACTGCGAAAGGTCACGCATGACCACGGACTCTCCCGTCAAGATGACGCATCGCCAGGTGCTCGAAGCCCTCACCGGGCTCCTCCTCGGCATGTTCGTCTCGATGATCGCCACCACGGTGGTCTCCACCTCGATGCCCGTCATCGTGCACGACCTCGGTGGCGACCAGGCCGCCTACACCTGGGTCATCACCGCGACGCTGCTCACCACCGCGATCTCCACCCCCATCTGGGGCAAGCTCGCCGACCTGTTCAACCGCAAGCTGCTGATCCAGATCGCGATCGTCATCTTCGTGGCCGCGACCGCCGCTGCCGGCTTCGCGCAGGACACGAACACCCTCATCGCATTCCGCGCCATCCAGGGCATCGGCGGCGGCGGACTCGCCGCCCTCAGCCAGGTCATCATGGCCGACATCATCAGCCCGCGCGAGCGCGGCCGGTACATGGGCCTCTTCGGCGCCGTGATGGCCGTCGCCACCGTGGGCGGACCGCTGCTCGGCGGATGGATCACCGACGTCGCGAACTGGCGCTGGAACTTCTTCGTCGCGCTCCCGTTCGCGGTCGCCGCGCTCATCATCCTGCAGAAGACACTGCACATCAGCACCGAGCGCACCCGCAAGGTATCGATCGACTACGTCGGCATCGTACTGCTCTCCGCCGCCGTCTCACTGATCCTCATCTGGATCACCAACGCGGGCTCGACCTTCGACTGGTGGAGCACCGAGACCGTGCTCATGGTCGGCGGTGCGCTCGCCTCGGCCATCGCCTTCATCATCGTCGAGCTCAAGGTACGCGAGCCGCTCATCCCGCTCACGCTCTTCCGCGGTCGTACGTTCACACTGTCGGTGCTCGCATCGATCTCGATCGGCGTCGCGATGTTCGGCACCTCGGTCTACCTCGCGCAGTACATGCAGCTCTCCCGCGGTGCCACACCGACCGAGGCCGGGCTCATGACACTGCCGATGATGGCGGGGCTCCTGATCGCCTCGATGGTCGTCGGCCAGCTCGTCACCCGCTTCGGCAAGTGGAAGGGCTACCTGATCCTCGGCTCCGTGCTGCTGATCGCCGGCTCCGTCATGCTGTCGACACTGCACTACGACACGAACTTCGTCCTCGTCTCGATCTACATGTTCGTGATGGGCGCCGGCGTCGGCATGACGATGCAGAACCTCGTCCTCATCGTGCAGAACGTCGCGAAGCCCAGCGAGATGGGTGTCGCGAGCTCGGGCGTGACCTTCTTCCGAAGCCTCGGTGGCACGATCGGCGTCTCGGTCATGGGCGCAGTGCTCGCGAACACCCTGACCAGCCTGTTCAGCGACGGCAAGGAGCGGATCGGCGCCGCGATCGCCCAGCTCGGCGACAAGGGAGCCGAGGTTGCAGCTCAGCTCTCGAGCGGAACGCTGCCCGAGGTGCGTCTCCTCCCGGAGCCGGTGCGCTCGATCATCGAGGACTTCTACGCGCAGGCCATCTCCCATGCGTTCCTGATCGGCATCCCGCTCGCGGTGATCAGCCTCATCGCGATCCTGTTCCTGCCGAATCGCCCGCTCACCACCATGACCACGAGCGAGCGCGCCGAGGCGGATGCCGCAAAGAAGAAGAAGCCGGTCGACAGCGCAGTGGACGATGCCGCAGACGTCGCGATCGCCGATGCGACGGCGCTCTCCGGAGCACCGACGACCGGAACCGTCACCGTGATCGACCGGACGGGCGATCACGGCGATACGGCATCCGATGTCCGCCGCTGATCACATCTCCGAGACCCCGGAGGCGCGGGCCGAAGCGGTCCGCGCCCTCGAGGCGGAGTTCAGCGAGCTGATCACGCATTTTCGGCGTGTGATCACCGAGAACGCGAACCGGGTGAGCCCCGGGCTGCTGCCCGGCGGCTACAAGATCTTCACCACGATCGCACGATGCGAAAGGGTGACGGTCTCGACGCTGTCCGAGCGCATGCTCATGGACAAAGGCCAGGTCAGCCGGACGGTGCGCGAGCTGGAGGAGCTCGGATTGATCGAGCGTTCGGCCGACCCCGCCGACGGCCGTTCGTTCCTGCTGCAGCTCACTCCCCTCGGCACAGAGCGGCTGTCAGCGGCTCGACTGCCGCAGGAGGGCATGCTGCTGCGCACGCTCGAAGACTGGAGCCTCACCGATATCGGCAACCTCACCCGGCTGCTGCACGCCCTCGGCTCCGGCGTGACGCCGGGTTCGACCGCGAGCGAGTGACGGGGGTGCCGCCGAGCACGCGACGTGCCTCGGCGGCGATCTCCGCAGCGATGGTGTCCAGCAGCTCCGAACGCAGGTTCCACTGCTGCCAATAGAGCTGCACGCGAAGGGTCGGGCCCCCCAGCGGGACCAGCCCTCGTGCCTCTTGCAGGAGCGGCACCATCCCCCACCCCAGGCCGAGTCCGACGGCGAGGGCGTAGTCGTGGGATGCGGGCACGTAGTGCCGTGGCACCCCCTGCTGCCCGACCGACATCGCTCCGAGCCATTCGTGCTGCAGCGTGTCGCGGCGGTCGAAGTCGACGAACGGTGCTGCAGCCAGGGCCGTCGATGTCACCCCATCCGAGAACCAGCGCTCGGCGAAACCCGCTTCTGCCATGGCCCGGTATTCGAGCACGCCCAGCGGCGAGACCGAGCATCCGGCGACCGGCGACTCCTCACTCGTGACCGCTGCCATCACGGTGCCGGACTCCAGCAGCCGCGCGGTGAAGTTCTGATCGTCTCGGTGCAGGTCGAAGTCGATGTCGTGTGCGGACGACAGCCTCGCGAGCGGGGCGAGGAACCACGTCGCCATCGAGTCGGCGTTCACAGCGAGGGGGATGCTGATCCTCCGCGCCCCGCCGTCTTCGTCGATCCCCACGCCGACGAGCGCGTCATGCTCGAGCAGAGCCACCTGCCGCGCCAGCCGCACGACCGCCTCTCCCGCCTCCGTCAGGCGAGCGGGCTTGGTGCGCACGATCAGGATGCGACCGAGCTGCTGTTCGAGCGCCTTCAGCCGCTGGCTCACGGCCGACGGGGTGACCTGCAGGCGACGTGAGGCCGCGTCCAGAGTGCCCTCGTCGACGATCGCCGCAAGAGTGGCCGCGAGTTCAGGATCGATTCGCACATTAGCGATGCTAATGGTTCAGTAGGAATCTTCGCTTCTCATCATGTGATTCGATTCCTAGGCTGGACGCATGCTCACCGTCCTCGCCGGCCTCGGACTCGGCCTCTCCCTCATCGTCGCGATCGGCGCGCAGAACGTCTTCGTCCTGCGTCAGGGGATCCGCCGCGAACACGTCCTGGCCGTCGTCCTCATCTGCGCCCTCTCCGATGCCGCTCTCATCGCCGCCGGCGTCGCCGGACTCGGCTTCGTACTCTCCGCCGCGCCCTGGCTCGTCGTCGTGGCGCGATGGGCAGGAGCGCTGTTCCTCCTCACCTACGGCATCCTGGCCGCGCGCCGCGCCTGGCGAGGCGGCGAGGAACTCGACGCCGATGGAACGGATGCCGCACTGCCCGGTTCCCCGGCTGCCGATGGTTCGACGATGACACGCACCGGGACCCGGCTGGCCCCCGTGATCCTGACCACGCTCGCGCTGACCTGGCTCAACCCGCATGTGTATCTCGACACGGTCCTGATGCTCGGCTCGATCGCAGCCACCCACGGCGACGAGCGGTGGCTGTTCGCGGCCGGCGCGATCGCCGCCAGCCTCCTGTGGTTCACGGCGCTGGGCTTCGGCGCGCGCTATCTGGGACGCTGGCTGCGCACTCCGCGTTCCTGGCGCATCCTCGACGCCGTGATCGCGGTGATCATGATCTCGATCGCGATCAGCCTGGTGCTGCCGGTTCTGGGGGGCTGAGCGGATTCAGGCGCCACCGATCTGGGCGAGCCGGGTGCGGACGAGCTTCTCGATCACGTCGCTCGGGATCGGATGCTCGGGTTGGAACCGGATCGTCCCCTTGTCGACACTGACACCAGGATGCCCGTCGAGGAGGGCGGCGACCGCGGCGACCGCATCCGGGCTGAACGGGTAGATCCCGATGTGCTTCTTGGCCCGCATCACCGAGAGCACCGACTTGCCGCGGTACACGAGCGCCGGCATGCCGTATCCCTTGCCCTGCTCCGCATCCGGAGCCTCCTGGCGGGCGATCGCATAGACCCGATCGATCGCATCACGATCGGCGGAGGTGAGGTCTGCGAGGTAGTCGTCGATGGTTCCCACGAGGGCATCCTGCCACCGATCAGGGCGCAGGGCGAGGCGCGAGCGGTTTCAGACGCCGTCGAGCGGGCGCATGATGCGAGTGAGGAAGCGCTGCGTGCGCTCATGCTTCGGCGCGCTGAAGAGCTCGGCCGGCGGCCCCTGCTCCACCACGACACCGCCGTCCATGAACAGCACGTGATCGGCGGCCTCGCGCGCGAAGCTGAGCTCATGGGTCACGACCGCCATGGTCCATCCCTCGTCGGCCAGCTCCTTGATCACGAGCAGCACTTCCCCCACGAGTTCCGGGTCGAGTGCACTGGTCGGCTCGTCGAAGAGCAGCAGGTCGGGCTTGAGCGCGAGTGCTCGCACGATGCCCACCCGTTGCTGCTGGCCACCCGAGAGCTGATGCGGACGCGCATCCGCCTTGTCGGCCAGGCCCACTCGGTCGAGCAGAGAGAGGGCCTCGGCCACGACCTCGGCCTTCGGGCGCCCCTGCACCCGCCACGGCCCCTCGATCACGTTCTCGAGGACGGTGAAGTGCGGGAAGAGGTTGTGGTGCTGGAAGACCATCGCTGAACGATCCCGCAGTGCGAGCCGCTTCTGCTTCTGCACGCGGGCCGAGGGCTTCGTCTCCGGCGCGAAGTCGATCTCGGGACCACCCTCGACGACGATCGTGCCGGCATCCGGCGTCTCGAGGCCGTTGAGTGCGCGGAGCACCGTCGTCTTGCCCGAACCGCTGGGACCGATGAGCACGACGACCTCCCCGCGGTGCAGGGTCAGGTCGATGCCGCGGAGCACCTCGTTGTCGCCGAAGCTCTTGTGCAGGCCACGGGCGGTGAGGAGTGCGTCGGGGATGTTGTCAGTGTGCGACACGGCTGTCGAGCCTCCTCTCGAGTGCGCTCTGGCCGAACGACAGCACCAGGCACAACACCCAGTAGACCAGCGCGGCGGCGAGGTAGAGCACCATGAATTCGTAGGTCGTCGACGCGATCTGCTGCGCCACCTTGAACAGCTCCGTCACCAGGATCAGTGACGCGAGCGAGGTGTCCTTCACGAGCGAGATGAACGTGTTCGACAGCGGCGGCACCGACACCCGTGCAGCCTGCGGCAGGATGATGCGGGTGAGGGTGCGGGTGCGGTTCATGCCGACCGTGTACGCGGCCTCCCACTGCCCCTGCGGGACCGAGAGGATCGCCGCCCTGACCACCTCGGCACCGTATCCGCCGACGTTGAGCGACAACGCGATGATCGCGCTCGGCCACGGGTCGATCGTGATCCCGATCGAGGGCATGCCGTAGAAGATCACGAAGAGCTGCACGAGCAGCGGCGTACCGCGGATCACCGAGATGTAGAACCGGGCGATGCCCGAGAGGATCGGATTCACCGAGATCCTCATCAGGGCGATGCCGACCGCGATGACGAGTCCCAGGGCGAACGATGCCAGCGCGAGCGGCACCGTCGCCGTCAGACCCGCCCAGGCGATCGGCCCGAGCGAGTCCAGGAACAGCTGCCAGGGACTCTCCATCGATTACTGCGAGACGTCTTCGCCGAAGTACTTCTTGCTGATCTCGGCCAGGGTTCCGTCGGCTCGCAGCTCTTCGAGTGCACCGTCGACCGCCGTGACGAGAGCTTCCTTGTCCTTGGTGAAGGCGAAGGCCTGCTCACCCGCGTCGTCGGTCTCCGCCGCGATCTTCAGGCCGGTCGGGCTGTTCGTCGTCTCGTAGTCGAGGAACGTCAGCTTGTCGTTGATGGTCGCATCCACGCGGCCCTGGCGCAGAAGCTCGACGGCCTGCGCCCACCCCTCGACGCCTTCGACCTTGGCGCCCGACTCGGTGGCGAGGTCGTTCCAGTTGCTCGTGAGCGACTGTGCGGTGGTCTTGCCTTCGAGGTCGGCGAACGACGAGATCGAGTCTTCGTCCTCGGAGACCACGATCACGCCAGGAGAGACGGTGTACGGAGCGCTGAAGAGGTACTTCGCCTCGCGCTCGTCGTTGATCGTGACCTGGTTGGCGATCACGTCGAAGCGGCCGGCGTCGAGACCCGCGAAGATCGCATCCCACTGCGTCTCTTCGAACTTCACCTCGAGACCGAGCTTGTCGGCGACGGCCTCGATGATCTCCACGTCGTATCCGGTCAGGTCGCCGGCACCGTTGTCGCCGTGGAAGCTGAAGGGGCGATAGGTGCCCTCGGTACCGACCGTGAGCGTGCCGTCTTTCGCGAGACCGTACTCCGAGCTCGCGGAGCTCTCACCGCTGCCCGAGGTGTTCGCGGGCGTGCTGGAACCGCTGCAGGCGGTCAGGGCGGCAGCGGCGACGACGAGTGCGGTGACGGCGATGAGACGACGAGACATGAACCCTCCTGGGGTGTGAAGCGCGGTGCGAGTTTACGCGACCGTCGCGGGAACTCCCCCACAGTACGTGGCACCGGGCGGTTCCGAGCATCCGATGACGTTTCGTTTCGCGGGTGGCCGGAGACGCAGAAACGCCCCCGGGCGGACCCGGGGGCGTTTCACGAGAGTCAGACTCAGATGGAGTTGACGTCCAGCGGGATGCCGGGGCCGAACGTGGTCGACACCGCACCCTTCTGGATGTAACGGCCCTTCGAGCTCGACGGCTTGAGGCGGACGATCTCCTCGAGCGCTGCGCCGATGTTCTCGTTCAGCTGCTCTGCGGTGAAGGATGCCTTGCCGACGACGAAGTGCACGTTGGCGTGCTTGTCGACGCGGAACTCGATCTTTCCGCCCTTGATCTCCTCGACGGCCTTGGCCGGGTTCGGGGTCACGGTGCCGGTCTTCGGGTTCGGCATCAGACCACGCGGTCCGAGCACCTTTCCGAGACGACCGACCTGGCCCATGAGCTCCGGCGTGGAGACAGCGGCGTCGAAGTTGGTCCAGCCATCGGCGACCTTCTGGATGAGCTCGGCGCCGCCGACCTCATCTGCACCTGCGGCGATCGCTGCCTCGGCCGCGGGGCCGGTGGCGAAGACGATGACGCGGGCGGTCTTACCGGTGCCGTGGGGCAGGATGACGGTGCCGCGCACCATCTGGTCTGCCTTGCGGGGGTCGACGGCGAGCTTCAGCGCGACCTCGACGGTCGAGTCGAACTTCGACGAGCCGGTCTCCTTCGCGAGGGCGACAGCCTCGGTCGGGGTGTAGAAACGGTCTGCCTCGATCTTCTCGGCGGCAGCCTTGTAAGCCTTGGACTTGGTAGCCATGATTATTCTCCTCAGCCCTCGACCGTGATGCCCATGGAACGGGCGGTGCCGGCGATGATCAAGATCGCGGCCTCGATGTCGTTCGCGTTCAGGTCGGCCTGCTTGGTCTCGGCGATCTGGCGGACCTGGTCCTTGGTGATCTTCGCGACCTTGACGGTGTGCGGGGTCGCGGAGCCCTTGGGGACGCCTGCGGCCTTCTTGATGAGCTCCGCAGCAGGCGGGGTCTTCAGGATGAACGTGAAGCTGCGGTCCTCGTAGACGGTGATCTCGACGGGGATGACGTTGCCGCGCTGCGACTCGGTCGCGGCGTTGTACGCCTTGCAGAACTCCATGATGTTGACGCCATGCTGACCGAGCGCGGGGCCGATCGGCGGCGCCGGGTTGGCTGCACCGGCGTTGATCTGAAGCTTGATCAGGCCGGTCACCTTCTTCTTCGGTGCCATTCTCTTTCCTTTCATCGAATCGGATGCCGGAGCATCCGCTTCTCCCACAGATCCGGCGTTTCCGGAACGTGGTCGTCTCTGCGCACGCCGAAGCGTCACACAAACCACACAAGTCTACCCGATCAGGAGGACTTCCGCGGACCGCGCCCGGCGTCGCCGTACCGGGACACGATCCGCTCACCGAGCTGCCGGAGGGCGACGCGGACGACGGCCGGTTCGATGACCTCCGCCGCCCCCGTCCACCCGGCGAGCTGCTCGGCGAGAGCGTCGACACGGTGCGCACTGATCTCTATCCGCACACGCCCCTCGCCGTCCGGCGCATCCGAGAGCATCCGGGCCTGCACACCGAACCGATCGCGCAGCGCCTTCACCGCCCAGGGTTCGACAGCGACCACCGCCCGAACCGACCCTCGCATCTCCTCGACGCGCTCCACCATCTCCGACCACGCCCGCGAGTGGTCGAAGCCCGCCGCGACCGAACCACGAGACGACAGCACGCGGACGTCGAGGATCCGATCCGCTCGATATGTGCGCAGCGCGGCCTCGTCGGCCGTATCCGTCTCCGCGATCACGGGTGCGGCGATCAGGTACCAGCGCGCCCCTCGGCTGCCGACCATCACCGGCACCGCCTCGAATGCGACCCCGGCGGACGCACCGTCGTATCGCAGCTCGACCCGGAAGCCGCCCGCGATCGCCCGCTGCAGCTCCGCGACCGCGGACGGCACCTCGTCGGTCTCCGTCGCCCCCCAGGGAGCATCGCGCACCGTCGTGGCGGCGACACGCTGCGCCCCCTCCCGGAACGGCTCGGGCACCGCGCGGATGAGCTTGCGCATCGCGGCGATCCGCTCGGGGGTCGCCGCGCCGCTCTGGCTCAGCGCCACGAGCAGCGAGCTCACCTCGCCCTGAGTGAGCCCGGTGAGGTCGGTGCGCGCGCCGCCGATGAGCCTCCATCCACCACCCCGGCCCCGGCTCGGATAGATCGGCACGCCCGACATCGCCAGCGCCTCGAGATCGCGGCGCGCGGTCGGCACCGATATCTCGAGCTCGGCGGCAAGCTCGGTGGCCGTGATGTGCGCTCTGCCCTGCAGCAACAGAAGCGCCTGGATGAGGCGGTCGGCGCGGATCGGAATCTCTTTTCTGAAGTGATCAGTAGGTGATCACTTCACCCGAAAGCATAGAAGAAACACCCCACACAGAAGGAGAATCCAATGTTCCGTGGTCTCGCCAATCTCAACATCGTCGCCGAGGACATGCCCGCCGCCGTCGCCTGGTACACGGACGTCTTCGATTCGGCTCCCTACTTCACCCGTCCGGAAGATGGCCCCGCGCAGTACGCGGAGTGGCGGTTCGGCGACGACGACGACGAATTCGCTCTGATGGATGCCCGCTTCCGGCCGACTCTGCCGCAGCCGGGTGGTGCGCTGGTGAGCATGCACGTCGACGACATCCGCGCAGAGGTAGCCAGGCTCCTCGACCTCGGCGCCGCCCCGTTCGACCCGGTCACTCAGCGCGGGGAGGGCTGGTGGTCCGCCTCGGTCAGCGACCCGTTCGGCAACCTGATCGGACTCATCCAGAGCCCGCACTGGGCTGCCCAGCACGCCGAGTGACCGTACGCAGCAAGAGGCGCCTTTCCGGTCGCAGTTGCTGCCGCCTCGCGGACGATCAAGCGACAACAAGTGCGACCGGAACCGAATCGACGCACGGCACAACGCAAGAACGGCCGCCCCGAATGGGACGGCCGTTCTTGTCAGGGTGTGTGTCAGACCATCTTGGTGACCTGGTCGAACGACAGCTCGACCGGGGTCTCGCGCTCGAAGAGGGAGACGAGGACCGTGAGCTTGCCGCTCTCGGGCTTGATCTCGCTGATCGAACCCGGAAGGCCCGCGAACGAACCCTCCTTGATCGTGATGGTCTCGCCGACCTCGAAGTCGACCTCTGCCGGGAGCGGACGGGCGACGGCGTGGCCGCCCTTCGAGGCGATGTTCTTGGCGGTCGGGACGTCCTTGACCTCGACGAGCGCCTTCAGCATGTTGAAGGCCTCTTCGAAGCGCAGCGGCGTCGGGTTGTGGGCGTTGCCCACGAAGCCGGTGACGCCGGGCGTGTGGCGGACGACCGACCAGGTGTCTTCCGTGAGCTCCATGCGCACCAGCACGTAGCCGGGGATGCGCACGCGGGTGACCATCTTGCGCTGGCCGTTCTTGATCTCGACCACGTCTTCCATCGGGACCTCGATCTGGTAGATCTCGTCCTCGACCTCGAGCGTCGACTTGCGCTGCTCGATGTTGGCCTTGACCTTGCGCTCGAAGCCGGCGTAGGAGTGGATGACGTACCACTTGCCCGGAAGCATGCGCAGGTCCATGCGGAAGGCCTCGTACGGGTCTTCCTCCGCGTCTTCGTCGTCTTCGTCGTCGGAGGAGTCCTCGTCGCCCTGCGCTTCATCAGCGCCGAGGTCGGGACCGTCGTAGGGGGTGACCTCTTCGGCCGCAGCGGCGTCGAGGTCTGCGACCTCTTCGGCCACAGATTCGTTGAGGACCTCAGCGGCAGCCTCAGACTCAGCCGCTTCGTCCAGGTTGAGAGCGTCGTTCACGATCGCGTCCGCCTCCGGGTCGTCGATTTCGATGTCGATGTCATCCGTGTCGTCTCCTTCGCCGTCCTCGTCTTCGACGTGGACCGCGACGTGCTCAGCCGAGGTGACCGAGAGCTCTTCCTCAGCGAGGACGTTGCCCTCCTGGGCTTCGTCTTCCTCGCTGGACTGCTCTGCGGCGGTCGCCCAGTCGGCGTCGTCGGAATATCGTTCAGACACGTTGCTTCTTCTCCATAGCTGCGGCGCAAGCCGCGGGGGTCATCAGCCAGGGATTCCGAACACCCAGTGCGTCACGAACGCGAACAGCGTGTCCAAGCCGTAGACGATGCCCATGACGATGATCACGAAGACGAGCACCACCCCGGTGAACTTGAACAGCTCCTTGCGAGTCGGGGTGACGACCTTGCGGAGCTCGGCGATGACCTGGCGGATGAACAGGGCGATGCTCCCGAAGAACCGGGAGAAGGGGTTGCCCTTCTTCTCGCGGGTGGCGCCGGCCGCGACGACCTCGCCGCGCGGTTCGTCCTGATCCATCCTGAATGTACCTTTCGTGTGTCAGCGTTGCGCTGACGCGCAGGGCGGACAGGAATCGAACCTGCAACCTGCGGTTTTGGAGACCGCTGCTCTGCCAATTGAGCTACCGCCCTAGAGACCAGGAGGCCTCTGGGGTGTTCTCTTACTCTGCCACCGTAGCTGTGATCGGGAGACCCCAGGCATGGCGAAAGATTGCAGAGAACAACTGCCCCACAAGCATACGGCATCGATCCGGTGGCGCCGAACCGGGATCGCGAAGGCGTGTTCTTGTTAGGCTCAGCGAGCGAATGCAGGAGGAGGGAGCGCCGGTGAGCGCTGAAGTGCAGCAGTTCCAGGTGGATCTGCGCGGAGTCGTCGATCTGCTCAGCCGGCACATCTACTCCAGCCCCCGTGTGTACCTGCGGGAGCTTCTGCAGAACGCCCGCGATGCGATCACGGCCCGCCGCGAGGTCGACGGCGGGGGCGGTCGCATCCGGATCACCCCGCTGACCGCGGAGAACGGCGAGTTCGTCCTGCGCGACGACGGAGTCGGACTGACCGCGGCCGAGGTCGCCGATCTGCTGGCGACCGTGGGACGCAGCTCCAAGCGCGACATCTTCGACCTGCCGCGAAGCGACTACCTCGGGCAGTTCGGCATCGGTCTGCTCAGCTGCTTCATGGTCGCCGACACCATCGTCATCCGCTCCCGCAGCGCCAAGGGCGGCGCTTCGGTCGAGTGGACCGGCAGTGCCGACGGCACCTTCCAGGTCGCCGAGATCGACGAGGAACTGCCGATCGGCACGAGTGTGCATCTCGTGCCCCGCTTCGATGCCGACGAGCTCCTGCGCCCGGCTGCCGTGCATGAGTTGGCGACGACGTTCGGCGAGTTCCTGCCGGTGCGGGTGAGCGTCGACACGGCCGCCGGCGACATCGACATCACCAGGGATGCGCCGTTCCTCAATGCTGCTCGGGATCCCGACGCCGCCATCGGCTACGGGCGGGACCTCCTCGGCGCGAGCCCGCTCGACATCATCGAACTGAGCGAACCTGCCACCGGCACCAGTGGCCTCGCCTACGTGCTGCCCTACGCCCCTCCCCCCGGCGCACGCCAGGCGACACGCATGTACCTCGGTCGGATGCTGCTCTCCGAGCGCGTCGACGACGTGCTCCCCGACTGGGCGTTCTTCGTCCGAGCCGTGGTCGATTCCACCGGGCTCGCCCCGACCGCGAGCCGGGAATCGCTGGTCGAGGACGCCGCGCTCGAACGCGTGCGCGAGCAGTTGGGCGCCGGTATCCGCCGTTGGGTGCTCGAGCTGGGACTCAGCGAACCGCATCGCCTCGCGCAGTTCGTCGCGGTGCACGAGGTCGGACTCAAGTCGCTGGTGCGACATGACGAGGAGCTGGCCCACTTCATCTCCCGCTGGCTCACCGTGGAGACCACGCACGGCACACTGCGGATCGGCGACCTCGTCGAGCGCTACCCGCACGTCCGCTACGCGCAGACCGTCGACGAGTTCCGCCAGGTCGCCGGCATCTCCCCCGCGGAAGAGGTGCTCGTCAACGGCGGCTATCTCTACGACGCCGACCTGATCCGGATGCTCCCGGACCTGTACCCGCACATCACGGTCGAACAGGTCGACGTCACCGGTGAGCTCGACCGACTCGACCCGCCGCCACTCGACGACCGCGACGCCGCCGTGGCGCTGGAGGCCCGCGCGGGCGCCGTGCTCGCGACCTCGGACTGCTCCGTCATCGTGCGATCCATCGACCGGCCCGACCTCGCAGGACTCTACGTGGCCGACCCCGAGGTGCTGCGGGCGATCGACCGCGGACGCACCAAGGGCATCACCGGCTCGCTGTGGGGCGGCGTGCTGGACCGTATCGACCAGACCGTCTCCTCCGCACGCGAGGACGACCTGAGCGCCCGTCTGTGCCTGAACTGGTCGAACCGGGTCGTGCGCGCCCTGGTGCGTGTGCAGGACGACGCGGTCTTCGCCCGCACCGTGCAGCTCCTCTACATCCAGGCACTGCTCGCCGGGCACCACCCGCTCGCCGACGCCGACCGTGCGCTGATGACCAGCGCACTCGCCGACCTCGTCTCGCTCTCGGCCGGCCTGGAAGGGGACTCCATCCCCTTCGGCGACGCCCGCTGACACTCCCCCGAAAGGTTCCGTCCATGGCACGTCCGAAGAAGCGCTTCCAGCAGTTGATCGAGGAGATCGACCGCACTCCCTGGGGCCCCGCAGAGCAGGCTCTCGTCGCCGAGGCCGTCGCACTCGCCGTGGAGATCGGCGACGAGCGTCTGGAGTACGACGCCCGGATGCGTCAGACCGCTTCGGCCAACATGAACGGCGCGACCGACGTCATGCTCAACTCGTTCGCCTGGTGCCTCGCGCACCACGATGCCGAGCCGCAGCGCTTCCCCGCCGACCTCGACAACGGCGGGGCCGACCTGATGTGGCAGTTCAAGTGGATGGCGTCTTCGCTGCGTTCCTCCCCTGCCTTCTCGCAGGAGCAGATCGCCGCTGTTCTCGACGACATGGAGACGCACTACCGCGCCGCCGGCCTCGGCGCCAGCGGCGTGCTCACCGCGCGCTTCGAAGACGCCTGGGATGCGGGACGCATGGATGAGGCCGAAGCGCTGCGAGTGCAGCTGGAGGCCACCCCTCGCGACGACCACAGCCACTGCGACGCGTGCGGACGCAGCCAGATCGCCGGCTTCTTCGCCGACACCGACCGCGACGCGGAGGCGATCGTCCTGGTCGAGGAGATGATCGAGGGCGGCTTCTCCTGCGGCGAGGAGCCGGAGCACGCCCTCTCGCGCGTGCTGCTCCCGTACCTCCGCGCCGGGCGCCTCGACGAAGCGAAGACCGCGCACCTGCGCAGCTACCGGCTGGCGAAGGACAACCCCGACAACCTGCGCATCGTCGCCAACAACATCGTGTTCGCAGCCGTCACCGGCAACGAGGCGCGCGCACTGGCACTGGTCGAGAAGCACATCGGCTGGCTGGCGCACGACGGACTGAACGTCGACGCGCACTTCGCCGCTCTCGCAGCCCTCGCCGTCGCCCTGGATCGAGTCACGGCCACCGGGCACGGCGACACCCCCGTGCGCGGTGCGGAGTCGCCGGCGCTCGTTCCGTTCTTCGGCGAACATGAGGGCACCTGGAGCGCGGCGGATCTGGCCGCTTCCGCGTGGACGGCCGCCGAGCGGATCGGTGCGGGGTTCGACGGCCGCGACGGCACCGACGGACACGCACGCAGCCTGGAGCGGATGCGGGCGCTCGCGAACGAGCAGTACGACGTGCCGATCCGCTCGGATGCTTTCGTCGCCCCCGTCCCCACGAACACTCCGGTGGACGCGGACGGATGGTTCGAGCGCGCGATGCAGCTCGCTCAGTTCGGGGCCGAGCACGAGACCCTCGAAGCTCTCCCCCGCGCCCTCGAGGTCGAAGACCCGGCCAAACGCGCCCAACTGCTCTCGATGCGCCTGGGGATCCTGATCGCACTCGATCGCGCCGATGAGGCTCTTCAGCTGCTGCCGGAGCGGGTCGCAGCACTGCGGGCGACCGGCCGCGACGCGCAGGCCGACCTGGAGGAGCGGATCGGTCTCGCGACCTTCGGTTTGAACACCGCGGAGACCACCGCTGCGCTGGAAGAGGAGATCGCCGCTTCCGACGATCTGCCGGCCTGGACGCGCGGCGACCTCGCGATCAGCCGAGCCTCGCTGCACCTGCAGTCGGGTGAGGCGGACGCCGCTCTGGATCACGCCGAGGTCGCAGCACGGTCGTTCGCCGAGGCAGAAGACACCCGGCTGACGAACACCACCACGCTGCTGGCGATCTCGGCGGTGCTCAGCAAGGGCGACCTCGAGGCGGGGAGCGCGCTGCTGGACCGCTTCCTCGCCCAGGACGACCTCAGCGCGGGCCATCGAGCGCAGGCGCTGCAGACCCGAGCCCGCGTTCGCGGCGGCGGCAGCACCTATGCCGAGGGCGCGACCGACGCCGACGATGCGTGCCGGATTCTCGCCGAGCTGGGCGCCACCCGCGCACTCGGCGACGCCCATCTGCTCGCCGGAGCTCTCTGGGAAGACGCGGACGAGCCGGAGAAGGCTGTCTCCCGGTACCGCCTCGCGGCCCGGCTCGGCGGCGAAACAGGCGGCGACACGACGGGGCTGGACTTCCGTCTCGCCCGCGCCATGCTGCGCGTCGGCGACGCAGAAGAAGCAGCCGAGCTCTTCGGAGACGTGCTGCAGCGCGAGGAGGAGGCCGAGGTCGCTGCCGCCTCTCGCGCGATGACCGCCTCGATGCTGGCCCGGGCTCTGAGCGCTGCCGGCGAGTTCGGCCAGTCGGTCGGCGCGCATGGCTACGCCTCCGAGCTGTTCGGCCAGGCCGAGGAGCACGCCGATCAGGCGATGTCGATGACGGAGCAGGCGAAGATCCTCGCGCGCTTCGAGGAGCACGACGACGCGATCGCCCTGCTCGAATCGGCTGCCGAGATCGTGCGCCGCGCACCGGATGCCGTCGGCGCACTGACCGAGGTGCTGCACAGCCTCGGGCAGGCCTACGGCGGCCGCAGCGATGAGCGGGCGTTCGCCCTCTTCGACGAGGTCGCAGCGCTCGCGCAGCAGCACGAGGCCGAGTGGCTCCTCGCCGACGTGATGGACTCGCGCGGACGCGCCCTCGCCGAACTCGGCCGTGTCGAGGAGGCGGTCTCGGCCGTGCTCACCGCCGCTGACGGGTTCGCGGCACTCGGCGACGTGGGTTCGGCCGGTGGGTCCGAGCTGTTCGCCGCGCGCGTGCTCGCGGGGAACGACCGGTCAGCCGACGCCGTGCCCGTGTATCGCAGCGCCATCGAGCACGCGGCAGAGCACCCGCCGCTGCTGCAGGTCGCCTCGCTCGAGCTCGGCAACGTGCTCGAAGCACTCGGACGGCACGGCGAGGCCGCCGAGATCCGCGCGCACGTGGAGAGCTGAGCGCCCGCTCAGAACAGCTGGCGCCAGTTCGCCTTGGCGAGGTCGAGGAGCTCGTCTCCTCGACCGGACATCACGGTGCGGATCGCGTACAGCGCGAAGCCCTTCACCTGCGCGGCCTCGATGGCCGGCGGCATGGACAGCTCCTGCCGCTCGGTGACGACGTCGAGCAGTGCGGGGCCGTCGTGGGCGAGCACCTCGCGCACGGCATCGGGGAGGTCTTCGCTGCGTTCGACCCGGCGCGCGAAGATCCCCATCGCCTCGGCGATCGCGGCGAAGCTCGGATTCTCAAGGCCCGTCCCGTAGGTGACGAAGCCGGCGGCCTTCATCTCGAGCTCGACGAAGTTCAGCGACGAGTTGTTGACCACGATCGTCTTCACCGGAAGCTTGTTCTGCGTCAGGGTGAGAAGTTCGCCGAGCATCATCGAGAGTCCGCCGTCGCCGGCGAGGGCGACGACCTGACGATCGGGCTGCGCGACCTGCGCCCCGATGCCGTGCATCAGCGCGTTCGCCATGGAGCCGTGGGTGAACGAGCCGATCAGGCGCCGGTTCTCGGTCATCGACAGATAGCGAGCCGCCCATACGGTCGGTGACCCCACGTCGGCCGTGAAGATCGCATCGTCGGTCGCATACTCGTCCAGGAGCCGAGCGAGGTATTGCGGGTGGATCGGGCGCTTGCCCTTGGCAGGCACGGCCAGCTCGTCGAGCTTCTTGCGGGTCTTGCGGTAGTGGGCGGTGGCGTCGTCGAGGTGCGTGCGGTCGTCCTTGCGCGCCACCCGCGGCAGCAGTGCGTCAGCCGTGGCGCGAACATCGCCGACCAGTCCGAGATCGAGCGGATGCCGCTTGCCGAGCTGCGCGCCGCGGATGTCGACCTGGATCGTCTTCGCGGCGTCGGGGTAGAACTGCTCGTACGGGAAGTCGCTGCCCAGGACCAGCAGCGCGTCGGCGGACTCCATCGCGCGGAAGCCGGAGGCGAAGCCGAGAAGCCCCGTCATCCCGACGTCGAAGGGGTTGTCGTACTCGATGAACTCCTTGCCGCGGAGGGCATGCACGATGGGCGCGCCCAGCTTGTCGGCGAGGGCGATCACCTCGTCATGCGCGCCTTCGACACCGGCGCCCGCGAGGATCGTGACCTTCTTGGCCGCGTTCAGCAGGGTCGCCGCCTTCTCGAGCTCCGCCGCGTTGGGCACGACCACGGGGCGGGCGCGCTCGATCACGACGGCACGGTCGTCGGCGATGTCGGCGAGGGCGACGTCTCCGGGGATCACGAGCACCGCGACCCCGCGTTCCTCGATCGCGGTGCGCATGGCGATCTCGAGCAGTCGCGGCATCTGCTTCGGGTCGGCGACGTATTCGACGTAGACGCTGCACTCACGGAAGAGCTCCTGCGGATGCGTCTCCTGGAAATAGCCGGTGCCGATCTCGCTCGTGGGGATCTGCGCGGCGATCGCGAGCACCGGCACGCGCGAGCGGTTGGCGTCGTACAGACCGTTGATGAGGTGCAGGTTGCCCGGTCCGCAGGATCCGGCGACGACCGCGAGTTCACCCGTCAGAGCGGCATCGGCGGCGGCCGCGAAGGCTGCGGATTCCTCATGCCGCACGTGCACCCAGCGGATCGTGCCGTCTTTGCGCAGCGCGTCCGTGAAGCCGTTCAGCGAGTCACCCGGGATGCCGTAGACGCGGTCGATCCCGTTGGCGTGCAGAGTCTTGACGATGTTCTCAGCGACGTTGGCCATGCTTCGACCCTACGCCCGGGTCAGGGGGCGAGGCTCGACCGAAGGCCGTGACAGATGTCACCTGCAACGCCGACATCCGACACTGTTCCCGCTCGCGAGGGCGATCTAGCCTCGGAGAGTCAGAGGAGCCGCGGCCTCGGATCACTCGGGCAGAGCCGCGGCACGACGAGAGGATGCAGAATGAACGACTTCGCCATCGGAGACACCGTGCAGATCACCGGCAGGACGATGACCGGCAACGTCGGGACGGTCGTCTCGATCGACGAGAAGCGCGGGAAGTACCTCGTGCGGATCACGGATGTCACCCAGAACTACTTCACCCCGGACGAGCTGAAGCTCTTCTCGGCCTGAGGGCGAAAGAGGCGGCGCCCCTCGGGACGCCGCCTCTTCTTCATCCGAGACGCTCAGCCGATGCGGATGAGCTTCTTGTTGACGAACTCGTCCGCAGCCAGGTGGCCCAGCTCGCGAGCGGTGCCGCTGCGCTTCACGCCGCCGAAGGGCAGCTCGGGGCTGTCTGCCAGCACGAGGTTGACGTAGACCATGCCGGCCTCGATCTTGTCGGCGACGCGCTCGGCCTGCGCGGCATCCGTCGTGAAGACGTAGGAGCCGAGGCCGAAGGTCGTGTCGTTCGCGAGTGCGACCGCCGCGTCCTCGTCCGCCACGCGGTAGACGACGGCTGCGGGGCCGAAGAGCTCCTCGCGGTACACGTTCATCTCGGGTGTCACATCGGCGAGCACGGTCGGTGCGAAGAACGCGCCGTCGCGGGTGCCGCCGGTGAGGAGCGTCGCCCCCTGCTCCACGGCCTGGTCGACCTGCTTCTGCAGGTTCTCCGCTGCCGTCTCGGACGCGACCGGTCCGAGGACCGTGTCATCGAGCGTGGGATCGGTCGCCTCGACGGCGGCCATCTTCTCCGTGAACTTCTCCACGAACGCGTCGTACAACCCGTCGACCACGATGAAGCGCTTGGCGCCGTTGCACGCCTGCCCGTTGTTGTCGAGACGCGCGTCGACGCCGGCCTGCACTGTGGCGTCGAGGTCATCGGTCGAGAGCAGGATGAACGGGTCGGACCCGCCGAGCTCCAGCGCGACCTTCTTGAGGTTGCGACCGGCGATCTCGGCGACCGCGGCACCCGCACGCTCGGATCCGGTGAGCGAGACGCCCTGCACGCGCGGGTCGGCGATCATCGTCGCGATCTGCTCGTTGGTGGCGAGCACGTTCTGGTAGGCGCCCTTCGGGAAGCCGGCGTCGTGGTAGATCGCTTCGATCGCGCTCGACGACTCCGGGCACTGCGGCGCGGGCTTGAGCAGGATCGTGTTGCCGACGATCAGGTTCGGAGCCGCGAAGCGCACGATCTGGTACGCCGGGAAGTTCCACGGCATGATGCCCACGAGCGGGCCGAGCGAGGAACGGCGGATGATGGCCGAGCCGTCGCCCAGGATGGCGATCGGCTGGTCGGCCATGATCGACTCCGCCTGGTCGGCGTAGTACTCGGCGATGTCGGCGGCGAAGTCGACCTCGCCCAGGGCGGCCTCTCGCGGCTTACCCATCTCACGCACGAAGATGTCGGCGAGCTCCTCACGACGTTCGCGGTGCAGTTCGGCGGCACGGCGGACGAGCGCCGCACGCTCGGCGACGGTCGACGAGCGGGACCACACTCGGTGGGCCTCGTCGGCAGCAGCGACGGCCTCATCGATCTGGGCATCCGTGAAGGTGTCGAAGGACGCCAGCGTCTCTCCGGTGGCGGGGTTGATGACGGCGTAGTCGGTCATGACATGTCCTCTCGTGTGGTGGTGCGGGGCCCGACAGTGCGGACCCCGCATCGGAAATCAGGAGACCGGGATCAGCGTGTACTTGGTGGACAGGTACTCGTGGATGCCCTCGAGCCCGCCCTCGCGACCGACGCCGGACTGCTTGACGCCGCCGAAGGGAGCAGCAGCGTTCGAGACCACACCGACGTTGAGACCCATCATGCCGGTCTCGAGCCCGTCGATCATCCGCTGGCCACGCTGCAGGTTCTCGGTGAACACGTACGAGACGAGCCCGTACTCGGTGTCGTTCGCGAGACGCACGGCCTCTTCCTCGGTCTCGAAGGTCGCGATCGCGAGCACCGGTCCGAAGATCTCCTCGCGGAGGATGGCACTGCCGGCGACGACGTCGGTGAGCACCGTGGGCTCGTAGAACGTACCGGTGCCCTCGACGGCCTTGCCGCCGGCAAGCAGCGTCGCACCACGCTGGACCGCGTCATCGACGAGCTCGCCGGCCTTCGCGACAGCACCCGCATCGATGAGCGGGCCGATCGCCACGCCGTCCTCGGTACCGCGGCCGATCTTCATGCCGTTGACACGCTCGGTGACGCGCTTGGCGAATTCGCCCGCGACGTCCTTGTGCACGATGAAGCGGTTCGCCGCCGTGCACGCCTGCCCGATGTTGCGGAACTTCGCGGCGAGCGCGCCGTCGACCGCCTTGTCGAGGTCGGCGTCGTCGAACACCACGAACGGCGCGTTGCCGCCGAGCTCCATCGACACGCGCAGCACGCCCTCAGCCGCCTGAGCGATGAGCTTGCGGCCGACCTCGGTCGATCCGGTGAAGGAGAGCTTGCGCAGACGCGGGTCGGCGATGATCGGCGCCGACAGGGCGCTCGACTTCGACGTCTGCACGACGTTGACGACTCCGGCGGGGAGCCCTGCCTCTTCGAGCAGCTTGGTGAAGTACATCGTCGTCAGCGGCGTGAGTGCCGGGGGCTTGATCACGACGGTGCAGCCGGCGGCGAGCGCAGGCGCGATCTTGCGGGTCGCCATCGCGAACGGGAAGTTCCACGGCGTCACGAAGAACGAGGGTCCGACCGGACGCTGCGAGACGACCATGTGGCCGGTGCCCTCGGGGTTGATGCCGTAGCGGCCGCTGATGCGCACGGCCTCCTCGCTGAACCAGCGCAGGAACTCGCCGCCGTAGACGACCTCGCCACGCGCCTCGGCGAGCGGCTTGCCCATCTCGAGCGTCATGAGCAGCGCCAGGTCTTCCTTGTGCGCCTGAACGAGATCGAACGCGCGGCGGAGGATCTCGCTGCGCACGCGCGGAGCCGTGGCGGCCCACCCGTCTTGGGCTGCGACCGCGGCGTCGAGCGCGCGGATGCCGTCGCCCGGAGTCGCATCCGCGATGGTGCGGATCACGGCACCGGTCGCGGGATCCTGCACATCGAAGGTGCCGCCGGTCTCGCCGTCGATCCACTGACCGCCGATGAAGAGGCCGGTGGGGATGCTGTCCAGGAGCGCCTGTTCGGTCTGAGTGCTCATGATTCTCTTTCTGTGAGGAGGGCTAGGAGCGCTTGCGTCGGCTGGGCGGTGCGTCGATGCCCAGCGTCTCGCCGCGGAAGAAGGCGGGCCGGCGGACCGCATTCCAGATCATGACCGCGATGCCGACGACGATGATCAGCATCCCGAGGATGAAGACGATGCCGACGCCGCCGATGTTCGAACCGGAGCCGTAGGCGGGGTCCATCGAGTCGATCAGCGTGGTGAAGAACAGCACCGCGAGGATCGCACCGCCCACGAGCGGGAACAGGAACGTGAAGAAGAAGTTGCGTGTCGAGTCGAACCACTGCTTGCGGAAGTACCAGACGCACGCGAAGGCGGTGATCCCGTAGTAGAAGCAGATCATCATGCCGAGGGTGAGGATGGTGTCCCACAGCGTGTCTTCGCTGACGATGCGCATCACCGCGTAGAACGCCGACGCCACGATGGCCGAGACGATGGTGGCGTATCCCGGGGTGAAGAAGCGCGGGCTGACCTTCGCGAACGACTTCGGCAGGGCGCCGTAGTGCCCCATCGCCAGCAGGGTGCGCGCCGGGCCGACGAACGTGGACTGCAGCGACGACGCCGAACTCGTCAGCACCGCGAGCGACACCAGGAACGCGAGCGGTCCGAGGATGGGTCCGGAGAGGTGGAAGAACACGTTCTCCTGGATGTCCTCGTTGCCGAGCCCCAGCGCACCGGTGCCGACGCCGGCGAACATGATCATCGCGACGGCGAGCAGCAGATACAGCGTCACGATCGTGACGACCGTGATCGTGGCGGCGCGCCCCGGCGTCTTCTCCGGGTCCTTGGTCTCCTCGTTCATGGTCAGGGTGACATCCCAGCCCCAGAAGATGAAGATCGAGAGCGAGAGGCCGGCGGCGACCGCGCTGAACGACGAGATCGCGAACGGGTTGAACCAGTTCAGATCGAACGGCTGGTAGTCGAAGCCGTTGCCGTTCACCGCCTGCACGATGGCCGCGCCGGCGAAGAACAACAGGACGAGGATCTGGAAGCTCACGAGCCAGTACTGCAGCTTCTGCGTGGTCTGCATGTCGCGGTACGAGATCCAGGTCGCGCCGAGCATGAACAGCAGGCACACGCCGATGTTGATCCAGGTGACGCTCGCGAGGCCCGCGATATCGGGATTGCCAGTGATCTGCGAGAGCAGCAGGAAGAGGAAGTCGACCGCGATGCCGGCGAGGTTGGAGAGCACCAGGATCGTGGCGACCACCAGCCCCCACCCCGCCATCCACCCGATCCACGGCCCGAAGGCGCGCGTGGCCCAGGTGAAGGAGGTGCCGGAGTCGGGCATCCGGTTGTTGAGCTCGCGGTAGCCGAAGGCGACCAGGAGCATCGGGATGAAGCCGACCAGGATGATCGCCGGGATCTGCGCCCCGACCGTTGAGGCCACGGGGCCGACGGCGGCGGTGAACGTATAGGCGGGCGCGATGCACGAGATGCCGATGACGACCGCCCCGATGAGGCCGACCGTTCCGGCGCTCAGGCCCTTGGTCGAGATGCCGGTGGTGACACCGGATTCGGGCTCCGTCGCCCGGTTGGTGCTGCTCATCAGCGGTCTCCTGCTTCGTTGCGGGTGCGCGGGACGACGATCATGGGAACGGGCAGCTCGTGCAGCATCTTCGCCGCGGTGGAGCCCAGGAACAGGCGGCGGGGCTGCGCCAGTCGGCTGGAGCCGACCAGGACGACTTCGCCCGGAAGCCAGGAGAGATGCGCGACGGCATCCTCGACGGAATCGCCAGGAGCCTTCTCGACCGCAGCCGTGCGACCGTCGGGCAGCAGCTCGGATGCGACCGCGAGCACTTCCTGTCCGTGCGTGTCTCCGACCGTGCGGATCGCTCCGGTGTCGAGGCCTGGAGGAACGTCGAACGGCACGAGGGACACGAGACGGAGATCGACGTGGCTGTCGCCGGCGAGGGCGACCGCCTCATCGAGCAGCGCGTCGGCGCCGGGGCGATTGCCGACGGCGACCGTGACCCGCGGGATGACGTGATCGTCCTGCTGCGCTGTGCCCACGGGGGCCAGTGCCACCGGGATGGTCGATGAGTGCAGCAGCTCCGAGGCGACGCTGCCGAGCCGGTGGCGTCCGAAGATGCCCCCTCCGGCAGCGCCGATCACGATCAGCCTGGCGCCGAACTCCTCACCGGCGGCGATGAGCCCCTCGGCGAACGATTCAGAGAACCGCACATGGCCGCTGCGGGTCAGCTCCTGAGGGAGGCGGACCACGGCGTCGCCGAGCCACTTCTTCGCCTGCGCCCTGATGTGCTCCTCGTAGGCGCGCTCCGGTGGGACCGCAGCACTGCGCGTGCCCTCGTTCGGCAGCACGATCACCAGGTGCAGGGTCGCACCGAGGCTCCGCGCGAGCCGTGCACCGAGAGCAGCGGCATCCGCTCCCGCATCCGTCGCCGTGTAGCCCACGACGACCGAGCCGGTCATCAGCTGCTGCTCTCGACCGCGCCGGTCTCGCGACTCGCGTCGACGATGTCGGATGCGACGAGGTGCCCCATCCGGATGGCGCCGTCGACGTGCTGGTATCCGGCACCGGCGATGTCGCTGCACGCGAAGTGGATCGGGCCGACCGCGGTGCGAAGATCAGCACCGTAGCGGTGCAGGCCCCCCATGTCGAAGCTCGCGGCGTAGGCACCGCGCGTCCATTCCTCGCTGCCCCAATCGCTCTCGTAGTAGACGACGGTGTTCTTGGCCTCGGGCCCGTAGTAGTGCGACAGCGACTCGAGGATGCGCTCCTTGCGCTCCTCAGCCGAGAGCTCGAACACGCCGTCGGCGTTGGCGTCGGAGACGAAGCCCACCAGCGTGCCGCGCTCGTCGCCGTGGTTCGTGTTGTCGTAGGCCTCGTGCACCAGCTCGTAGGGGCTGAACGCGGTGCCGCTGAGTCCCTGCTCGCGCCAGAACGGACGGTCGTAGACCGCGTGCACCTTGATCACGAAGCCCATCGAGAGGTGCTGGTGCAGCTGGTGCTGGCGGCGCGGCAGCGGCGGCACGAACGCGATGCGGCTGTACAGCACCGGCGCGTGCGCGAGGATCGCGTGGCGGGCGCGGACCGTGACATCGTCGGTGGTGGCCACGACTCCGGCGTCCGACCATTCCAGGCTCCGCACCGGCTGGTTCAGCAGTACGTCGTCGCCCAGTCGCTCGGCCAGACGCAGCGGAACCTGCTGCAGACCGCCGACGACACGCTTGTCGAGGATGAAGTCGGCGTCGACGAGGTTCGAGTAGGAACCGGCGGATGCCGCCATCAGCAGCGACTGCAGCAGCGAGAACGCGTGCGTCGGCTTGGTGAGCATCGCCGACCCCGTGGCGAAGGCCAGGTTGCGCACGGCCTCATCGTCGTCGGTCTGCTGACGCAGCCACGCGTCCCAGGTGACGGAGTCCCACTCCTCGGCGTTCGGGTGCGCCCACGGACGATCGGGCTCGATCTCGGCGACCAGTGCGTCGAGGATGTCGGTGATGCGGGCGATCTCGGCCTCGGTCTCCGGCGCGACCGGGAACATCTCGCCGGTGAAGCGGTGCGTCTTCCCGTCGGGGCCGACGTACACGCTGTCGCCCTCGCGGTAGCGGCTGTAGGTCTCGAGCCCCAGCTCTTCGATGGCTTCCTTGAGCGCGTCCTGATCCGGCGAGACCCACTGGCCGCCGATCTCGAGCATGGCGCCGTCGATGACGTCGGTCCACAGGCGCCCGCCCACGCGGTCGCGGGCCTCCAGCACGGCAACCGAAAGGCCGGCCTTGCGCAGGTCGTTCGCGGCCGTGAGCCCTGCGGCTCCGGCACCGATGATGAGTACGTCGCGGGTGATCTCAGACATCTGCAACTCCTTCGTTGGGTGAAGTAGTGCCGGTCGCGACCCGAAATCCCCCGATTGGGGTCGCGACCGGACAAGGGGTCAGACCGCGCGGGAGCGCGGCCTGCACGTTATTCCTTCGTCGCGGCGAGTGCCGCAGCGACGATGTCGATTCCTTCGTTCAGCAGGTCGTCGCCGATCGAGAGCGGAGGCAGGAAGCGGATGACGTTGCCGTAGGTGCCGCAGGTGAGCACGATCACGCCCTGGGCGATGCACGCCTTGGCGACGGCAGCCGTGAGAGCGGCATCCGGTGCCTTGGTCTCGGGGTCGACGAACTCGGCGGCGATCATCGCACCGTGGCCGCGGATATCTCCGACGCGCGGGTCGTCCTGCTGGATCGCTGTGAGGCGCTCGATCAGGATGGAGCCGATCTCCCGCGCACGCTCGATCACACCGTCGTTCTCGAAGACGTCGATCGACGCGAGTGCCGCTGCACACGCGATGGGGTTGCCGCCGTAGGTGCCGCCGAGGCCACCGGAGTGCGAGGCATCCATGATCTCGGAGCGACCGGTCACGGCGGCGAGCGGAAGGCCGCCGGCGATGCCCTTGGCCGTGGTGATCAGGTCGGGCTCGATGCCGAAGATCTCGCTCGCGAACATGTGACCCGTGCGGGCGAAGCCGGTCTGCACCTCATCGGCGATGAAGACGACGCCGTTCGCGCGGCACCAATCGACGATCGCCGGCAGGAAGCCGTCGGCCGGGACGATGAAGCCGCCCTCGCCCTGGATGGGCTCGATGATGACAGCGGCCAGGTTGTCGGCGCCGATCTGCTTCTCGAGCTGCAGGATGACGCGGGCCGCAGCGTCGCCGCCGTCGAGCCCGTCGCGGAACGGGTACGACATCGGTGCGCGGTAGACCTCGGGGGCGAACGGACCGAAGCCGCTCTTGTACGGCATCGACTTGGCGGTCAGCGCCATGGTCAGGTTGGTGCGGCCGTGGTAGCCGTGGTCGAACGCGACGACTGCCTGGCGACCGGTGTGCTTGCGGGCGATCTTGATCGCGTTCTCGACGGCTTCCGCCCCGGAGTTGAACAGGGCGCTCTTCTTCGCGAAGTCACCGGGGGTGATGCGGTTGAGCGCCTCGGCGACACCCACGTACGACTCGTACGGCGAGATCATGAAGCACGTGTGGGTGAACTGCGCGGCCTGCGCGGCGACGGCGGCTGCGACCTTGGGGTGCGCGTTGCCCACCGTGGTCACGGCGATGCCGGATCCGAGGTCGATGAGCGAGTTGCCGTCGGCGTCCACCACGACTCCGCCACCCGCGGCGACGGCTGCGATCGGCACGGTGTGACCGACACCGGCCGCCACGGCATCCGCCTTGCGCGCGAGGATCTCGGCCGAACGAGGGCCGGGGAGGTCCGTGACCAGGCGACGCTCCTGCGGGAGGTCGGGTCCGCCGAGAGGGACTGCGGGGGCTGCGGTGTCGAGGAGTGCCATGTTCGCGAGCGTACGGCGGCGTCACAAACGGTCGCACTCACCGATCTGTACAATTTGGAGAAGGATTTCACCCGCGTGTATAAGAGTCGGAGAACGTCATGGCCGCAAGTGCTGAACCGACGCTTCGTGCACTCCTGCAGCGGCGCGACCTCGGCCTCGCCCTCGTCCCCCTCGAAGCCGACATCCCGGAGGGCGCACTCGACCGCCCGTTGCGGTGGGTGCACAGCTCCGACCTCGCCGATCCCACACCGTTCCTCTCCGAAGACCTGGCGCTGCTGACCACCGGCACCCAGTTCGATGAGGCCGTCAGCATCGACACATATGTCGGACGCCTCGCCGACCGTGGCGTCCTCGGTCTCGGCTTCGGCACCGAGGTGCACCGCTCCGGCATCCCTGAGGAGCTCGTGGCCGCCTGCGCCGCGCACGGGATGCCGTTGTTCACGGTCCCCTATCGCACGCCGTTCATCGCCGTCGCCCGCGCGCACTCCGAGACCATCGCCGCCCAGGCATACGCGCGGCGGTCCTGGGCACTCGACACCCAGCGCGCTCTCGCCCTCGCAGCCCTCCGCCCGCACGGCCTCGACGCGACGATCGCAGAACTCGGCCGCAGGCTCGGCGTGTGGGCGGGGATGTTCGACGCCGCGGGTGCGCTCACCCTCTCCCACCCTCGGGACGCGGTCGGCCCACCGGTCCTCGACGGGCTCGGCGACCGTGTGATGGAGATCCTGACGCGTGGGCTCGAAGCCGGGCAGTCGCTCAGCATCGATGAGCACTCGTTCATGCTGTTCACGGTCGGGCGCGGCGGACACCTCCGGGGAGTGATCGCATTGGCCCTCGACGCGCTCGACCCGGAAGCACGGTCGGTCGTCACCTCGGTCATCGCCATGGCCGGGCTCGCGATGGAGCAGAGCGAGCAACTCGCCAGGAGTCGCCGGCGCCTGCACGCCCAGCTGCTCGGATCGCTGCTCACCGACGACCCCGCCCTCGCCAGGCGTGTTCTGGGAAGCCTGCCTCCCGCCCCGGTGGTCGTGGCCGTCGCCGCAGACGCCCCGGCCGGCCCGATGGCGGAGTGGTGGGAACGGCACCGCGCCGAGCACGGCACCTCGGTGTTCCTCGCCGAATCCGAAGACGGCGTCACGATGTGCATCTCCGCCGGCGACGACGCCCTGCTCGACGAGGTCGCCGCCCGCTTCGGCATTCGCATCGGCGTCTCCGCCCCCGACACGTACGACTCGTTCGCTCGCGCACACGCGCAGGCTCTCACCGCGCTTCGCCAACACGGCACGCACGGGGTCGCCCGGTACGCAGACACCGTGGGCTCGAGCATCCTCACCGCCCTCGCGACAGACGAGGCGCGCCTGGTCGCCGAGTCGCGCCTCGCACCTGTCCGCGAGCACGACGCCCGCACCGGTGCCGAGCTCGAACGCTCGCTGCGGACCTGGCTCGAACACGACGCCAGGGCCGAATCCGCCGCAGCAGCCCTCGGCGTGCACCGGCACACGCTGCGCTCCCGCATCGCCCAGGCCGGGGCGCTGCTCGACGTCGACCTGTCGACCTTTCCCGCCCGCGCCGAGCTCTGGACGATCCTGCAGACCGCCCGCGACTGAGCCCTCGGTGAGCCGTTCCGGTCGCACTTCATGCTGCCCCGACGCCGTGCGTGCGACCGGAAGTGCGACCGGAAGTGCGACCGGAACGCCGAGAACGTGCGACCGGATCAGTCGGTGGCGCCCTCGCCGAGGTTCGCGGAGACGACCTCGAGCGCATGCGCGCGTGCCAGAACGGCATCGTCACCACGTTCGGCCGTGACCGCAGCGGCGAACACCTCGGCGAACACGAGGTAGGCCACGCGGGAGGTGTGCTCGAGCTCGTCGCGGAAGCTCACCCCGGTGGGGGCGATCACGAGCGACAGCGATGCGACCTCGGTCAGCGCCGAGGAGGCGAACGAGGTCAGTGCGATGACCGTCGCCCCACCCAGGGCCGCTGCGGTCGCGACACGCAGGCTCGCCTCGTTGGCGCCCGATCCACTCACGACCAGGCACACGTCCTCGGAGGTGAGATGGCGAGCCGCGATCTGCTGGGCGATGGCGTCGGCGATGAACTCCGCCGAGCGTCCGGCGGCGGTCAACCGCATAGAGAGGTCGTTGGCGATCGGTGAGGACAGACCGTTCGCGAGCACGAGCACACGGCGAGCGGATGCCGAGAGCCGCACGGCTTCGGCGACCGCATCCGGGTCCAACAGGCTGGCGAGCGCGGGGAGCGAACCGGCCAGACGGTCGATTTCTCCCCGCATGCGCCCGAGAACTCCGGGACCATGATCGACGGCCGCCTCACCGGGCCCGCTGCCGAGTTCGGAGGCGAGCGCGACCCGCAGCTGCGGGTACCCGCGGTAGCCGATGCCCTGACAGGTGCGCACCACGGTGGCTCGTCCGACACCGGCCCGATCGGCGAGCTCCTGGGCCGTCCATTCCACGACCTCGTCGGCCGATTCGACGATCAGTTCGGCGACGCGACGCTCGGCGGGCTGCAGTGTGTTGAGCACGGCGGCGATGCGCGCCGTGGGCGGGGCACTAGGCGAGAACACGGGCACGGGCTCCCTCCATGATCCGGCGACGGATGGCACCGGAAGCCGCATCGATCAGCATCGTCACCACGACGACCACGATGAGCAGGACACCCACCGTCGACCACTCACGGTACTGGGTGTACGAGGTGAGCATGTCGCCGATCCCGCCGACGCCGATGAGTCCGAGCACGGCCGAGGAGCGCACGTTGATCTCGAAGCGGTAGAGCCAGAACGACCAGAACGTCGGCTCCGCCTGCGGCCACACCCCCCAGCGCAGCACCTGCAGGGTGCCGCCACCGGCTGCGCGCGCTGCCTCGATCGGCCCGCGCGGCACGGCCTCCACCGCCTCGTACCCCCACTTGCCGAGCGTGCCGACGCCGTTGATCGCGAGAGCGAGCGCCCCGGTGAAAGGGGTGAGCCCCGTGACCGAGAGGATCACGATCGCGATGATGATCTCGGGGACGGCACGGATCAGTGAGAACAGTCCGCGCAGGAGCGTCCGCAGCCAGGCCGGACCGAATCCGCGAGCGGCGAGCAGGCTCAGCGGTGTCGCGAGCAGGCTCAGCGGTGTCGCGAGCAGGATGCCGAGGATCGTGCCGACCCAGGCCATCTCGATGCTGCGCCAGGTCTGCCACAGTGCCTCCGGCAGCTTCTCCCAATTCGGGTCGGCGAACATCAGGAAGGTATACCGGATGATCTCGGACGGCAGGTCGGCGAGGCGCGACCAGTCGATGTCGATCGACCAGAAGGCGAGCACCACGATGCCGGTGACGAGAGCCCAGCCTGCGATCAGCCAGGGCCGGCGGGGCTTGGCGGGGATGTCGGTGAGCGCCGCGCTCATACGAGCCTCCGTCGGATGGCGTCCGAGACGAGGTCGATCACGATGACGACGATGAGGATCTCCAGGATGATGAGCGAGAGCTGGTCGTAACGGTAGAACGTGCGCACCGCGTCGATGAGCAGACCCATGCCGCCGGCTCCGACGAGACCGAGCACCGTCGAGGCGCGCACGTTCAGCTCGAACACGTACAGGGTCTGGTTCGCGAAGGCGGGCCAGGCGTCGGGCAGAGCGAGCGTGCGGTTGATCTTGGTCTGTGTCGCACCCACCGCGCGTCCGGCCTCGAGGGGGCCGCGGTCGTTGGTGTCGATCGCCTCCGAGACGAGTTTGACGATGATGCCGACGTTGAACAGCAGCAGCGCCAGAATGCCGGGGAGCGCGCCCACCCCGACCATCGCGACCAGGATCGCGGCATACAGCAGGTCGGGGACGCTGCGGATGATGTTGAGGATGCCACGCACCATGATGCGCACCGGCGTATTCGGGTTGGTGGCGCGTGCGGCCCAGAAACTGAGCGGCAACGAGACGAGCGCACCGATCGCCGTCGCGATCACGGCCATCTGCAGCGTCTCGACCAGAGGTGCGACGGTGCGGGGGAAGAAGCTCCAATCGGGCAGGAGCAGCTTCACGATCTTGTCGGCGCCGTTCTGCCAATTGCGAGCGATGGCCGAGAAGTCGACGCCGATGCCGATCACCGGCAGGCACATCACGACCGTGACGGCCACGACGGCAGCCAGGATCACCGGTCCCTTCCACGCGCCCGACGGTCGGGCGGGAATCTCGAGGGCGGGGATGTCGAGGGCGGCGGACTCCGGGGCGCTTCTCATGCGTCCAACCGATCGTCGGGGTTGAGCGAGCGGCCGTAGATGCTCTCGAAATCGGCATCCGTCGCACTGGTCGCCGGACCGTCGTAGACGATCTCGCCGGCGCGCATGCCGATCATCCGCGCACCGTACTCGCGGGCGAGATCGAGGAGGTGCAGGTTCACGAGCACCGTGATGCCGAGGTCGCGGTTGATGCGGCGCAGGTCGTTCATGACGCCATGGGCGGTGGGCGGGTCGAGGCTCGCGACCGGCTCATCGGCGAGGACGATACGGGGTTCCTGCGCGAGAGCGCGGGCGATCGCGACGCGCTGCTGCTGGCCGCCGGAGAGGTCGGAGGCGCGGGAGTGCAGCTTGGGGAGGATGCCCACACGATCGAGTGCGTGGTAGGCGAGCTGCTTGTCGGCTTCCGGGTAGACGCCCAGGAGTGTGCGCCAGAGCGGCGTGTGCGCGAGGCGCCCGACGAGCACGTTCTGCAGCACACTCGCGCGACCTGCGAGGTTGAACCCCTGGAAGACCATCCCGATGTCGCCGCGGAGGCGGCGAAGCGTGCGCGGCGAGGCACCGCTCACCCGATGCTCGCCCACGTCGAGCGTGCCGGTCGTGACCGGCACGAGCCCGTTGATCGTGCGGATGAGCGTGGATTTACCTGATCCGGAGAGTCCGACGACGGCGACCATCTCGCCGGCCCCGATGTCGAGGGAGACGCGATTCAAGCCGATCGTGCCGTTGGGGTAGCGGACCGTGACCTCGTCGAGGCGGATGGACCACGGCGTGGACGCCGCAGCCGGAGCTGCGGCGTCCACGTGCTGGATCTGATCGGACAATTTACTGGAGCCCCAGAGCCTGCGCAGCGCGGGCCACGACGTCGAGCGAGTCGGGGTCGGCCGGCGCGAGCTTGGTGATCGAGTAGATGCTGGTGAGGATCTCAGAGCCCTCCGGGGTGTTCGAGAAGTCCTCGAGCGCCTTCGTGATGCGGTCCTGCAGCTCGGGCGAGAGGTCGGACGAGAGCGCGACGCCGTCGTTCGGGATCTCCTCGGTCATCGCGAACACGACGACCTTCTGGCCGACGTCGGGGGTGTCCTTCGCGACGATCGTGCGCGCGTCCCAGAAGCTGAAGCCCACCTCGGCGTCACCGTTGTAGACCGCGAGCACCGAGGCGTCGTTCGCGGTGACCGGGATCTGCTGGATGTCGGTGTCGGTGTCCAGGCCCGCCTCCTGCAGCGCGAGGATCGGGTAGATGTAGCCGGCGGGTGATCCGGGGCCGAGAACGGCGACCTTCGCCCCCTTGACCTTGTCGATGCTGTCGAGCCCTGCCGGTCCCTTCATCGCGTCGGCGCCGTTGCAGAACAGCATCCCGTCGCGCTCGACCGGCTCGTCGTCGCAGTACTTGTCGGGGTTGTTGGTCATGAACTGCGCGGGGTAGGTGATGTTGCCATTGCGCTCGGTCTGCAGCACGACCTTCGCGTCGTACATGTCGTTCGCCTGCCACAGCTGCAACGACGGCAAGAAGCCGATCTGCGCCTGGCCAGCGCCCATGGCCTCGACGGCGGCCTGGTAGTCCTTCGACACCACGCCGGTCACGTCGATGCCGAGTTCCTTCGTGAGGTAGTCGGTGAGTGGCGCTGCGGTGTCCACGAGCCCGTCCTGATCCTGCGAGGGCACGAGGGCGAGCACGATCGAGTCGGGGTCGGCAACGGGGGCTGCGGAGTCGTCGGGTGCTGCGGTGCTGCTGGAACAACCGGCGAGCGCCACGGTCAGCAGGGCGCCGACCGCGACGACGCCCGCTGCGGAGGAGCGGAAGAGAGAGGTACGCATGTTCATCCTTCGATGGGGGTGGGTATGTGAGGGAGGGAGGGGCTCAGCCGCGCAGCCAGGCTTCGAGCTGGGGAACCAGCGTCGAGAACTCGGCAGCGCGGAAGGTCGGGGTGGCGTCCGGGTCGGAGAATCCGCCGATCAGCGCGGTCGCGTGGCCGCGGGCGTGCGCGGGGGCCAGGTCGTTGTGCCAGATGTCGCCGATGCTCAGCACCCGCGCATCGTCGGGGAGTTCGACGAGCAACGCTGCGAGGCCCTGGGGCTTGCCCGCGCCGGTGACGATCCGGTCGAACAGGCCGCCCAGCCCCAGGCTCTCCAGCGCGTCGACGATCCGGATGTCCGGCGCATTCGTGACGAGGATCCGCTCGGCGTCGGCCGATGAGAGGAAGTCGACGAGGCCGACCGGTGCGGTGATCGGAGCGTCGGGGGTGCCGAGCTGCGCGCGGCTGGCGAGGTAGGCGGCACTGAGGAGGCGGGCATCCGCTCCCCTGGCCTCGGCGACCCGGCGCACCGCGTCGTAGCCGTCGAGCGAATCACCACCGGCGGCGGCGAGGACCGCGCGGGTGTCGTCGAGGAACGCATCGTCACCGAGGCCGGCAGCGACCTGTTGTGCGTAGGCGAGGACCGGACCGTCGCCGAGTGCGATCGTGCCGTCGAAATCGAAGAGGAGAATAGAGTTCACGGAGTTCTTTCTGTGGGGACGCTCCGTCCATAATGAGGAACGATTGTGGACAGAAAGTCCCGAACGCGTGAACGCCGTGTGAACAATCCGTCCACGCGACTCGCGTATGGTGAGCGCCGTGTCCGAACTCGAAAAGCTCGCGAAGGCGGCGAACCTCGCTGCAGGCGGAACAGCCTCCGGCGCCCGCACGGCCATCGATGCCCTCCCGTGGCTGGCACCCGCGATCCGTGAGGATCGCAGTGCCGGCCGCTTCGCCGCGTGGGGTCGATCGACGGTGGTCGATGAGAATACGGGCGTGGCGGTCATCCCCCGCGCCCTGTTCGAGGAACTGCATGAGCGCGCGGGCATCGATGCAGACTGGCCGATCGGCAACGCCGGGCTCTTACATTGCTACGGCTATCTGCTGTCGCTGGAGCCGACGCCCTACGGACTCAAGCGGGACCGCTGGACCGAGGGCGAACTGGCTCGGGCATGCCGCCTGCCCCCGGATGCGTTCCAGCCCTGGCTCGAGGGACCGACGCTGCTCGCGCGAGCCACCTCCGCGGCGACCGCACTCGCAATCGATCCGGCCGTCGGCGCACGCCAGAGCATCGGCGGACGAGAGGCACGCCTGGCGCTCAGCACCGCCCGCGGCCAGGCTGCGCTCACCTATGCGGTCGCCCCGGTCGTCGGCACCGCACCCCTGCTGGTCACGATGTTCCCGGTCGCCGATGCTGCTGCCGCCCTCACGGAGTTCCAGGCGGATCCGCGCCTGCGCTGGAACGCCGTCTAACCCCGGGCCTTTCCGCCTGGTGGGGTTCCGGTCGCAGTTGCCGCCGCGCGCGCGGGCGACAGGGCGGCAACAACTGCGACCGGAACGAGGGTCAGGGACCGGAACGAGGGTCAGGGGCGGACCTGCGCGCGACCGGAGAGCAGCAGATCAGGGACGGGTCTGCGCGCGACCGGCGAGCAGCAGTCGACAGCGGACGACGTCGTCCGCAGTCTGCGCGATCAGGGCGTCGACGCCGTCGAAGCGCAGGGTCGGGCGCAGACGGGCGACGAGTGTCACGGCCAATCGGCGACCATACAGATCGAGATCCACATCATGCAGGTGCACCTCGACGCGTCGCTCGCGGTCGCCGTCGAAAGTCGGATTCGCTCCGACACTGACGCTCGCCGCCCAGGGGGTCACATCGTCGTCGATGCGCGCCCACGCCGCGTAGATCCCGTCCGCCGGCAGTTCACCGCGATCGAGCGCCAGGTTCGCCGTCGGGAAGCCGAGCTCACGACCGCGACCGTCACCCGGGACGACCACTCCGACGATCGTCCCGAGCGGCGAGGCGCTCACGCGCTCTCGGGCGCGGCGATCGAGCGGTAGCGGCTCTGGTGGAAGACGAGCGGCTCGACGTCGTCGAACAGGGTGATGTCGGCGATCTCGTACAGCGCGATCTCGTGGTCCCCGCCGTCGAAGGTGCTGTGCAGGCGGCAGGTGAGCCAGAGCGCCGCATCCGAGATCAGCACGGCCCCGCCATCGGTGCGCTTCCAGTCGTGCCCGCCGAACCTGTCGCCCTCCCGCGCCGAGAGCGAGCGACTGAGCGGCTCGTGGTGTGCAGCTAGCACGCTCATCCCGAGCTCGGGCACCGTGCGCAGCACCGGCCAGGTCTTCGAGGTGCGGGCCGCACTGATGGCGACGAGTGCGGGTTCGAGCGAGATCGACGTGAAGGAGTTGACCGCCATCCCGACGGCTCGATCGTCGATGTGCGCGGCGAGGGCCACGACACCGGTCGGATACACCGAGAAGGCCCGGCGGAGGGCGAGGTCGCGCGGCAGGGCGTCGGTCACGGCAGTCGTCATTTCGGCTTCCTTTCGTTAGTCAACTTTGACTAGTTTTGATAATAGGCAATTTTGATCATGCAAACAACAGGAATCTGCGATGCCAGCCGTTAGCATGAGGGGCATGTCGACCACCCGCCTCGTCGTCCTCGGCGCCGTGAAGCAGTTCCAGCCCGTGCACGGGTACTTCCTCCGCCGCGAGCTGATGACCTGGCACGTCGACGAATGGGCGCACATCCAGCCCGGATCGATCTACAACGCCCTGCGCGCCCTCGAGGTCGACGGCTACATCGCCGAGAGCGGCACCGAGGCCGAGGGCAAGCGCCCCGCCCGCACGACGTACCGCATCACTCCGGCCGGCGAGGTGGAACTGCAGCGGATGCTGCGCGAGAACCTCTGGAACGTCGCAGCTTTCGACACACAGGCCATCATGACGGTCGCCTCGTTCATGTTCGTGCTGAGCCGGCAGGAGGTGATCGCCGGTCTCGAGCACCGCCTCATCAAGAGCGACGCGATCATCACGCAGAACGGCTTCGACGTGCAGGACACGCTGCGCTCCGAGACGACGCCGAAGTACGTACGGGAGATCTTCGACCTCTCCACCGCCCGTCTCACCGCCGAGAAGCAGTGGCTGCTCGACCTGCTGGAGCGCCTGCGCGGCGGTGAGTACACCTTCGCCGGTGAGACGGTCGAGGGTGCAGCGCCGACCGATGCCGCACCCTCGAACTGACCTCAGCGCGACGAGACGAGTGCTGTGATCGACGCGGGCGAGAGCTCCGACGTCGTCGCCCCGCGATGCTGAGCCACGACGGCTCCGGCGGCGCAGGCTCGGACCAGAGCATCCTCGATCCTCTCCCCCTGGGAGAGCGCTGCGGCCAGCGCACCGCAGAAGGCATCGCCGGCACCTGTCGAGTCCACCGGATCGATCCGGAACGCATCGATGTGCAAGGTCTGCTCGTCCGTGCGGTGCAGGGTCACTCCCCCGGCGCCTTGCGTGAGCACGACGGTCCGCGCTCCGGCCGCATGCAACCGGTCGATGCCGTCGAGCTCGGAGCACTCCGTCTCGTTCACGACCAGCACATCGACATCGGCGAGCATCCCGATCGTCGCGGCGTGTGCGGGCGCGGCGTTGAGGATGGTCAGAGCGCCGGCTCCCCGCCCCGCACGCAGCGCGGCGGCCACGCTCGGGGCCGGCACCTCCAGCTGCGCGAGCACGACCGCTGCTCCCGCGATCCCGGCGACGGCGTCATCCGGGGCGAGCTCGGCATTCGCGCCGGCCGCGACGATGATGCTGTTGTCGCCGTCGTCGAAGGCCAGCACGTGGGCGACGCCGGTCGGAGCATCGGCACTGCGGCGCACGGCCGCCACCACTCCGGCATCCGCCAACGTCTGCTGCAGCACGTCAGCCGCCTCATCCGCTCCGACGACCGCACAGAACCGGGTGGGCGCCCCGCTGCGGGCGGAGGCCACGGCCTGATTCAGGCCCTTGCCTCCGGAGAAGCGCCCACCGGCCCGGCCGAGCAGGGTCTCGCCGACGCGGGGAGGACGCGAGACCTCGACCACGAGGTCGAGGTTCGCACTCCCCACGACGGCGACACCGGTGAGGGTGTCAGACACGCGACATCGTCCGCCGGTACTGCGAACCGGTGTGCGAGTCGGCGAGCGCGGGGGTCGGCGTGCCGATCAGACGCTCGCGCAGCGACTGCGGCTCCGACGAAGGCTCGACGATCGCGCCGCGCTCCTTGAGGATCGGCAGCACATGCTCGATGAAGTCGACCGTCGATGCCGGCGGGATGACGGGGGCGAACAGGAATCCGTCGAGGTCGGCGCCGTCGGCGAGCTCGATCATCCGGTCCGCCACCTGCTCGGGCGTGCCGACGATCGGGCGGGCACCGACACCGTGCGCGTGCCAGTCGCCGAGCACGTCGCCGACGGTCTTGTCGGCGAAGCGGGCGACCTGCGTCTGCGAGAGCTCGGTGCTGAGCTCGGACATCGGCGTGCTCGGCGCATACGCCGAGAGGTCGAGGCCGGTGAACCACGCGTACGAGGCGACCGTGACATCGGGGTTCTGCGCGTCGGCGACCTCGGCGTACTTGCGCCGGGCCTCCTCCTCCGTGCTGCCGACGATCGCGGCGAACGCCGACATGATCTTCACATCTTCTGCCCCGCGACCGTTCTTGACGGCCTCCTCACGGATCGCCGAGGAGTGCGCACGCAGCTGCTCCACCGAGCCGCTGCCCACGAAGATCGCCTCGCCGTGCTTGCCGCCGAACTCACGGCCTGCGGGAGACGCTCCAGCCTGGAACAGCACCGGGGTGCCCTGCGGCGAGCGCTGTGTGTTGCCATAACCGTGTGAGCGGAAGTAGGGGCCGTCGTGGGCGATGCGGTGAACCTTGGACGGGTCGGCGAAGCGGCCGGCCTTGTCGCGCTCCAGCGCCCCCTCTTCCCAGGACTGCTCCCACAGCTTGTAGACGACCTGCATGAAGTCGTCGGCCATGAGGTAGCGCTCGTCATGGCCGACCATCGGCACGCCGAAGCCCTGCACCGCGGTGTCGGCCGTGCCGGTGGTGACCACGTTCCACCCGATGCGGCCGCCGGAGAGGATGTCGAGGGTCGCCATGCGGCGCGCGAACGAGTAGGGCGGTTCGAGCAGGGTCGAGCCGGTGGCCACGAGACCCAGGCGCGTGGTCTCGGGAATGAGGGCGGCGAGGATGATCGCCGGGTCGAGACGCGGCAGGTCGAGGCCTTCGACGGAGCAGATGTCGGGACGCTCACCCGCGACGTCGGCCCAGCCCCAGGCATCCGCGAGGAACAGGAAGTCGAACCCGGCGTCCTCGACCATGCGCGCGGTGTCGCGCCAGTACTCGAGCTTGTCGAACAGGTAGCGCCCGTTGTCGGGGTGGCGCCAGGTCGCGGTGCCGGAGTCGTTCGCCTGCGCGTTCTCGAAGAGGCCGAGACGCAGCGGCTTGACGGTGTTCTGATCGGTCATGTGCGGGTGCCTTCCTTGTGGGTGGTTCGTTCTGGTGGTTCCGGAGTGGTTCTGGTGGTTCCGGAGTGGTTCTGGAATGATTCCGGGCACGCCGAAGGAACCCGGGACGGGTGGGGGCGCCCGTCCCGGGATGCGGGTGCGCGTCAGCCCTTGGCCGTGACCTCGCCGTCGCTCCACCAGAGCACGCGCTTGCGCACCAGGGCGAGGACGATGATCAGCAGCACACCGAGCAGGCACAGCAGGGCGATGCTGGCCCAGGTGACGGGCAGGTTCGCCTGTGCGGCCGAGGTGGTGACGAGCGAGCCGAGACCGGCCTGCTGTCCCGCCGCGACGAACTCGGCGACCGCAGCACCGACCACCGCGAGCGGCAGGGCGATGCGGAGACCGGCGAACACGTAGGGCATGCTGCCGGGGAAGCGCAGCTCGCGGAAGATCTCCCACCGCGAGGCGTGCAGCGTCTTGAAGACGTCCATGGCCTTCTGATCGACGTCGCGCAGACCCGCCAGCGAGTTCACGAGCATCGGGAAGAAGACCACGAGCCCCGTCACGATGAACTTCGGCACCATGCCGAACCCGAAGGCCACGACCAGCGCCGGGGCGATCGCCACGATCGGGGTCACCATCACGATGATCACGAGCGGCATCACGGCCCGCTCGATGATCTGGAACTCGGCCATGACCACGGCCAGCAGGAAGCCGGCGAGGATGCCGGCGGAGGCGCCGACCACCACTTCGAGCAGCGTGACGAGGAAGTTCGACCAGTACATGCCGGCGTCGTCGACGAGGCTGCCGCCGATCGCCTCCAGCGTCGGGAGCACGTACGGGTTGGTCCAGGCCACGACCTGCCAGAGCAGCGCGGCGATCACGAACGTGATCAGGGTGGGTCCCCACGATCCCCAGCGCAGCCAGGCGGGGATGCCCCGATGCGGCTGGGCCTTCAAACGGGCGGTCGCGAGGGTCGCGGTCGTGTCTCTCATCGTCAGCTCAGACATGGGCCTTCTCCGTCTGCGCGCGCAGCGCATCGCGCACGACTGCTTCCATCTCGCGGAACTCCTCCGTGGCATACGACTGCTCGTCGCGCGGCCGCGGCAGGTTCACATCGATCACCTGGGCGATGCGCCCAGGATGCGCGGCCATCACCACGATGCGGTCGGAGAGCATGATCGCCTCCGGCACCGAGTGCGTGACGAACATGACGGCCTTGCGGTTGGACTGCCAGAACTCCAGCAGGGCGATGCGCTGCAGGTCGCGGTTCATCTCATCGAGCGCCGAGAACGGCTCGTCCATCAGCATGATGGCCGGGTCGAACACGAACGCCCTGGCGATCGCGGCGCGCTGCTGCATGCCGCCCGAGAGCTGACCGGGATACTTCTTCATCGCCTGTCCGAGCCCGAAGGTGGCCAGCAGCTCCTCGGGGTCGCGCAGAGCCCGCCCGGAGTTCGCCTTGGCGTTGATGCGCACCGGCAGCTCGACGTTCTCGCGCACGGTCTTCCACGGCAGCAGTGCGGGCGACTGCGGCACGAGGCCGATCTTCTTGTCGCGCGAGGCCGCGGTGACGCTCTCGCCGTCGATCGTGACGGTGCCGGAGTCTGCGTCGAGGAGGCCGGCGACCACCTTGAGCAGCGTGGACTTGCCGCAGCCGCTCGGGCCGATCACCGACACGAACTCGCCCATGCCGATCGTGAGGCTCACATCGTCGAGCACCGTGACCTTCGCGCCGTCGGCGCCGAAGGACTTCGAGACGTTCCTGACCTCGACGCCTGCTCCCTGTGCGACCGACATCACTTCGCCGGCCACGTCAGGGTGTCGCCGTCGTAGAGGTCGGCGACGAGGTCGGCGTCCATCATGTCGGCGATCGCGGGCAGGTTCTTGACGTCGCCGTACTTCTTCACGAGGGCGTACTCGGGCTCCCACATGGACTCGTTCTGCACGCCGGGGTTGCCGCCGGCGCTCTCACGCACCCACGCGGACTCGACCTCCCACGTGCGGGCGAGCTGGTCACGCGGGAACGCGGCGCCCTGGTTGTTGTCCTCCGCCAGCTTCGCGAGCTTGTCGATGCAGGCATCCGACTCGTCGAGGCAGTACTGCAGCGCCTTGAGGCTCGCCCGCATGAAGTCGGCGGCGACCTCGCGGTGCTCGTCGAGGAAGCGGGAGTTGACCTCCATCACGTTGTACGTGCCCTCGACACCGAGGTCGGAGGGGAGGAACTCGCTGAACGGCAGCCCCTGCGCCTTGAGCGACTGCGGCTGGTTGGAGGCGTAGCCGACGATCGCGTCGACCTGCTCGCGCACGACGACCGTGGGGTCGTAGTTGGTCATCTTCACCATCTCGACCTTCGACACGTCGACACCGGCTTCATCGAGCATGGCGGAGGCGATCGGGGTCAGGTTGATGAAGTACCCGAGCGATCCGCCCTCGAGGTCTTTCAGGCTCTCGAGCTTCTCGTTGCCGAAGATCGAGAACGGCGGGGTGGTGCCGTAGGTGGCGACCGCGGTGAGGTTCTTGCTGTTCGCCGCGGCCAGCATCACATCGGATGCGGAGCCCAGCGCGGTGAACTGCGCCTGACCGGATGCCACGAGCTGCTGCCCGTTGGCGCCTGAGGCGTTGATCTCCACATCCAGGCAGAGATCGTCGAAGTAGCCCAGCTCCTCGGCGAGGAACACGTCGAGCTGACCGGCACTGGCGGAGTAGCCGTAGCCGGAGATGTAGGTGATGGTGCCGGCATCCTGATTCCGCTTGCAGGTGTCGGTGTCGCTCGCACTCGTGGGGGCGGTATCGCCGCCTGGCGTCTGCGCGGAGCATGCTCCGAGCGTCAGCGTGGCGGCGAGAACGCACGTCAGGGTGGCAGTGATGCGGAATCGGGTTTCCGCAGAGGAAGTAGCCATGAGGGTCCCTTCTCGGCCGTTCGTCATTGATGGCTCGACGAAAGTAACATAGTCAAGATTGACTAAGCAAGATCAAACTAACTTTTGACGAAACATGGCGTTCGGGCTGGCGTCGAGTGCACGGGAACTCGTCGAGTGCACGGCTTGGCGACGCGCAGAAGCCGTGCACTCGGCGGAAACCCGTGCACTCGGTGCCGGCGCTCGGGAGCGCGGGGGGGCGCGCGGGCGGGGTCAGCGAGGGTAGAGGTAGCGGGTGACGAACTCTTCGAAGAGCGGGACCATGTCGACCGACTCATCCAGGAGCCACTGCAGCTGGATGCCGTCCATGACTGCACTGATCAGACGCGCGGCGAGCACGGGGTCGATGTCGTCCCGCACCTCTCCAGCCTCCTGCCCCTGGCGGAGGATCTCCACGGCTTCGTCGGCTCGGGCCCGATAGCGCGCGGCGAAATCGGCGTGCGAGGGATGCTCGGGGTCGGTCGCCTCAGCCGACACGATGGCGTACAGCGAAGTGAGGCCGCGCGAGGTCTGGTTGTGCGCGACGACTCTCTTCGCCTGCTCGAGGAGGGTGTGCTCGGCAGGGTCGCCCGCCGCCGCCCGCACCTTCTCGTCGCGCTGGTGCAGCACCTCGGCGAACAGCTCCTCCTTGTCGGCGAAGTGGTGCAGGAGACCGGCCGGCGTCACACCGACGCGCTTGGCGATCTCCCGCAGGGACCCCCCGTGGAACCCGGTCCGGGAGAAGACGACGAGCGCCTCGTCGACGATCGCCTGCCGTCGCGCCTGCCCCGTGGCGTAGGGGCCACGAGAACCACGCCCTGCCGCCGGCTGACCGTCCGCTCCCACCGCCCACTCCCCTCCCTCGGGGTGGGGAAGAAGCGACTCAGCCCTTGTAGCCGTCGCCTCCCGCTCCCCACGACGAGCCGAATTCCTGCTGTCGCATCGCGGGACGCAGAAGCTTCTCCATCTGGCGATCCACGAAGTAGTCCTTGAGCTTATCCTTCGTGAGCTCGTTCCCGATCGCCGCCATGATCATCGACTGGTCGAGCGAAAGGTAGCGCTCGGCGATCGTGCCGCTCTTCACCGCGACCGCGTCGTAGAACCCGCCGGGACCATAGGCGCCGAGGTCGTTCTCGATGCCTTCGAGGTTGCTCAGCACGCCCTTGCGGTCATAGGGCAGCGCGAGGAACGCGGCATGCGGCGTCACCACGCCGTCACCGAACTCGGGGGTGGGATTCTTGCCCGCCGCGCACCCCGGCCGGTCGACGTCGACGTCGGTCTTCTCGGCGTCGGACGTGTAGCCGTCAGAGCGCATCCCCGCGATGTCGACGCCGTACTCCGCGTATCCGCCGAAGGGATTGCTCGCGGGCGAGAAGCCCCAATACCCGTAGCCGGCCCCCTCGAGCCCATGCTGCTTCTGCACGGCGACCGTGATCGGATGGTTGAGCTTCCACGACTTCGGCCCCCACTTCGTCTCGGGGACGAGCAGGTCGGGCATCAACGACTCGAACATGCTGCCGCCCCAGCTCGGAACGAACGACATCCCGCCGTAGCTGTAGGCGCCCTCCCAGACCTCGACGCCGCTGTAGGTGCGGTACTCGCCCTCGGGGAGCTGCTCCTGCCAGGCCCAGTCGCAGCCCGGCGGCATCGTGCGGTGCGTGCCGTACAAGGCGGTCGCCGGGATCTGACCGTTGGCGATGCCGAGGTAGGTCGCGATGCGGCTCTCGCTCACGGTCGTGTCGTAGTGATGGCACGTGTAGTACGCGGTCTCGCCCGATCCGTTGTACATCGGTGCCGCGACGCTGCACTCCGGCGGCGCCTCGTCCCAGAAGCCGCCGCGGTTGGTGCCGGCGGGGAGGCCGGCGGCTCCGGCGGGGTCGAAGAACGAGGCGAAGTCCATCGAGTCGTAGAGGGCGTCGGCCTGCACCGTGAGCGTGGGGTCGGCCTCCCGGACGATGCGCAGAGCCGCGGCGAGCCATCCGTTGTCCACGGTGCTGAGGAACGGATACACCGGATCACCGGAGTCGGGCCAGGTCGTCAGCTTCTCCCCCGTCGTCGGCGAGTACCAGTTGTAGAACATCCCGCTCGCTTCGTTGCGCTCGAGTCCTTCGAGGGTGTCGAGCGTGGCGGACATGCGGATGCGCGCCTCGTCGGCACCGATGATGCCGAGGTCTCGCGCCGTCACGGTCGACCACAGGTATCCGCCGATGTTCGTCGGCGAGGTGTAGGCGCTGGGGGTCTGCAGATCGCCGGTGACGTTGTCGGCGGGAAGGCCCGTCTCCTCATTGGTCATGGCCACCAGGGAACCCCAGGTGTCCTGCGCCCACCGCTTGAGTTCCGCATTGCCCTGACGACCGTCTCCCGCCGCAGCCGGCCCGGCGAGGGCCAAGCCCGAGACGACCAGCCCGACCGTCGCCAGTGTGCTCATCCACCGCTTCATCGTGTCTCCTCATCGAGAACGGGCGCCGCTGACCGGAGCCACTCAACACGCGAAAACCTAACACGTGTTCAGTGTTCACTCAACCCCTCTTCGCGAACGTTTCGCGGCTTCGGCGGAATACTGCCCAGCCGCCGTTCCGGTCGCACTTGCTGTCGCTTTCGCGGCTCCAGCGCGACAGCAAGTGCGACCGGAACCACTCGGGCGGACCGCACTCACCGAGGCGCGTGGGCCTCCAGGAACTCGTACACGTCGGTGGTGTCGACGCCGGGGAAAGCGCCGGTCGGCAGGGTCGCCAGCAGCGTGCGCGGGGTCTTCACGTTGGGCCAGGAGTTCTCGCGCCAGCGGTCCTCCAAGTCGGCGGGCGCCCGACGGCAGCACACCTCGACCGAGTGCTTCGAGACGCCGCGGTGCGGGGTGTCGCGCCCCACGAACCACTTCGTGTCATCGAAGCGCACACCGACGCTCACCGAGTGCAGCCCCTCGCTCGACGACTCCACCCGCGCGGTGCACCAGTACGTGCCGTTGCCGGTGTCGGTGTACTGGTAGTACGGGTTGAAGCGGTCGTCCTCATCGAACACCACGCGCGAGGTCCACCGGCGGCAGCACATCTGCCCCTCGATGGCCCCGAGCCGATCGGTCGGGAAGTTCACGTCGTCGTTCTCGTACGCCTTCGTGATCGTGCCCGACTCGTGCACTTTGAGGAAGTGCACCGGAATATCGAGGTGCCGCGTCGCAAGGTTGGTGAAGCGGTGCGCGGCGGTCTCGTACGACACCGAGTACGCATCGCGCAGGTCTTCGATCGAGATCGCCCGCCGCTGCTTGGCATCCTTCAGCGCCGGGACGACATGCGCTTCGGGGATGAGGAGCGCACCCGTCAGATAGTTGGTCTCGACGCGCTGACGCAGGAACTCCGCGTAGCTGCGGGGCTCGGAGTGACCGAGGATGCGGCTCGACAGAGCCTGCAGCACCGCGGTGCGGGCGTCGCCCTTCGCCGGCACGCTGCTCGACAGGTACAGCCGGCCGTTCGCGAGATCGGCGACGCTGCGGGTCGTCTGCGGCAGATCGGGCGCATAGTGCAGGGTGAAGCCGAGGTAGGCGGCGATCTCGGATGCCGCGCGCTGGGTCAGCGGTCCACCAGGGTGCCTGACCGCGGCGAGGATCTCAGCCGCCTTCGCCTCGAGGTCGGCGAAGTGATTGTCCTGCCGCCGCATCAGGTGCCGCAGCTCGACGTTCGCCCGCCTGGCCTCCTCCGGCGTCGCGGCCCGCTCGTCCTTCAGTCGATCGATCTCGCCGTGCAGCGCGAGCAGGGCCTTCAGCGCATCCGTGGGCAGGCTCTTCGCGATGCGGAACGGCTCGATGCCCAGCGCCTGGAACGTCTGCCCCTTCATCGCGCGCTCGAGTGCGATCTCGACCGCGCTGCGCTCGTCGAGCGGCTCGCCCTCCAGCAGCGCGTCGATCGTGACCCCTAGCGCCCGGGCGATCGCCTGCAGCTGGGTGAGCTTGGGTTCGCGCTTGCCCGTCTCGATCATCGACATCTGGCTCGGCGCTCGATCGACGGCGGATGCGAGGTCGTCGAGGGTCATGCCCTTCGCCGTGCGGAGCTGGCGGATGCGACGGCCGATCGTGAGGGCGTCGGTCTCTTCTGCAGCGTCGATGGTGCTCATGCGGCCGATTCTGTCACAGAAACAGAATTTCAGCCGATCTTCTCCTTCGGATCGGTCGTTCTGGGCCTCGAACTTCACTCACAGTGGAACCACGCCACACCGGCACAGCCGCCGGATCCACCGAGGAGACACCATGACGAACACCGCCAACACCCCGACGCCCCGCCCCGCCGGTCTGCGAGCCGGCGACCAGGTTCAGACGGCCGCCGAGCTCCAGGAGATCTGGGAGACCGATCCCCGCTGGGACGGCGTCGAGCGCACCTACTCGGCCGAAGACGTCATCCGCATCCGCGGCTCCGTTCGCGAAGAGGCCACCCTCGCCCACCGCGGGGCCGACAACCTGTGGAACCTCCTGCACACCGAGGATTACGTCCGGGCGCTCGGCGCTTACACCGGAGGTCAGGCCGTGCAGCAGGTGCGGGCCGGCCTCAAGGCCATCTACCTCTCCGGATGGCAGGTCGCCGCCGACGGAAACCTCGCCGGTCAGACCTACCCCGACCAGTCGCTGTACCCCGCGAACTCGGTGCCGGCGGTCGTGCGCCGCATCAACAACGCGCTCATCCGTCAGGACCAGCTGGAGCACGCTGAGGGTGAGACCACGCAGGACTGGCTCGCCCCGATCGTGGCCGACGCCGAGGCCGGCTTCGGCGGACCGCTGAACGCGTACGAGCTCGCACAGTCGCTCATCCAGTCCGGCGCCGCCGGCATCCACTGGGAGGACCAGCTGGCCAGCGAGAAGAAGTGCGGCCACCTCGGCGGCAAGGTGCTCGTGCCCACCCAGCAGCACATCCGCACCCTGAACGCGGCCCGGCTCGCCGCAGACGTCGCGGGCGTGCCGACCGTCATCATCGCCCGCACGGACGCCCTCGCCGCCGACCTGCTCACCAGCGACGTCGACGAGCGCGACCAGGAGTTCACCACCGGCGAGCGCACCACCGAAGGCTTCTACCGGATCCGCCCTGGTCTGGAATCGGTGATCAGCCGTGGACTCGCCTTCGCCCCCTACGCCGACCTGCTGTGGGTCGAGACGGGCGAGCCCGACATCGAGCTCGCGCGCAACTTCGCCGCAGCCATCCACGCGCAGTTCCCGGGTAAGCTCCTGGCCTACAACTGCTCTCCGAGTTTCAACTGGAAGAAGCACCTGTCCGACGCCGAGATCGCGACGTTCCAGCAGGAGTTGGCTGACCTGGGCTACAAGTTCCAGTTCATCACGCTCGCCGGCTTCCACGCCCTGAACTACTCGATGTTCGACCTCGCCCGCGGCTACGCCGATCGCGCCATGAGCGCCTACGTCGAGCTGCAGGAGGCCGAGTTCGCCGCAGAAACCGACGGCTACACCGCCACCAAGCACCAGCGCGAGGCGGGCACCGGCTACTTCGACGTCATCTCCACCGCTCTCAACCCCGACAGCGCGACGCTCGCCCTCGCCGGCTCCACCGAAGCCGCGCAGTTCCACTGATCCCCACGCCCCTCCACCCGGCGCTGGCGCGCCGCGCGGAGCCTCCGGGCGCGTGGCCCCTCTTGTCGCATCGTTCGACACCAACTGAAGGACTCACGATCATGACCACTCCCACCGCTCCCCCGACCACGGCTCCGATCCAGACGACCCAGCAGGGTCCGGCGATCGAGGTCACCGGCCCCCTCCGCGACCGCTACGAGGAGATCCTCACCCCCGAGGCGACTGCCTTCCTCACCGAGCTGCACCACCGGTTCGCATCCCGTCGCCACGACCGGCTCGCCGACCGGATGCGCCGCCGCTTCGAGATCGGCAACGGGCACGATCCCCGCTTCCGTGACGACACCGCGCACATCCGTGAGGACCGCGACTGGCGGGTCGCCGGCGCCGGACCCGGCCTCGAAGACCGCCGCGTCGAGATCACCGGGCCGACCGACCCGAAGATGACGATCAACGCGCTGAACTCCGGCGCGCGGGTGTGGCTCGCCGACCAGGAGGACGCCACGAGCCCGACCTGGAAGAACGTCATCGAGGGGCAGTTGTCGCTCCGTGACGCGATCCGAGGTGAGCTGTCGTTCACCTCGCCTGCCTCTGAATCCGGCCCCGGCAAGGAGTACCGCGTCACGGCGGAGCGCACGCCCACGATCGTGATGCGTCCTCGCGGGTGGCACCTGCCCGAGAAGCACATCGCCTTCATCGATCGCGCCGGTCGTCGCACCTCGGCATCCGGCTCCCTGGTTGACTTCGGCCTCTACTTCCTGCACAACGCGCAGGCGCTGATCGACGGCGGTCGCGGACCGTACTTCTACATCGCCAAGATCGAGTCGAGCGAGGAGGCGAAGCTCTGGGATGACGTGTTCTCGTTCAGCGAGGAGTACATCGGAATCCCGCACGGCACGATCCGCGCGACCGTGCTGATCGAGACCCTGCCGGCCGCGTTCGAGATGGATGAGATCCTCTACGAGCTGCGCGACCACTGCGCGGGCCTGAACGCCGGCCGCTGGGACTACATCTTCTCGATCATCAAGAACTACCGCGGCCGCGGGGCGCGCTTCGTGCTCCCCGACCGCAGCGAGGTCACGATGACGGTGCCGTTCATGCGGGCCTACACCGACCTGCTCGTGCAGACCTGCCACAAGCGGGGAGCCTTCGCGATCGGCGGCATGAGCGCGTTCATCCCGAACCGCCGCGACCCCGAGGTGACGGCACGCGCGATCGAGAAGGTCACGGCCGACAAGAAGCGCGAGGCCGGCGACGGCTTCGACGGCACCTGGGTGGCGCACCCCGATCTGATCCCCACGGCTCAGGCGGAGTTCGACGCCGTGCTGGGCGATCGCCCCAACCAGGTCGACCGTCAGCGCGACGACGTGCACGTGGAGGCACGTGACCTGCTCGACCTGCACATCGGTCGGCCGATCACGGCGCAGGGCGTGCGGGACAACGTGTCGGTCGCCATCCGGTACCTCGAGGCCTGGCTGCGTGGGCTCGGCGCCGTGGCGATCGACAACCTGATGGAGGATGCCGCGACGGCCGAGATCAGTCGTTCGCAGGTGTGGCAGTGGATCCACCAGGACCGCACCACGCAGGACGGCACCCCGATCACGGCGGAGTACATCGAGGGACTGATCACGCAGGTGCTCGCGCAGGCGACGCGCAGCCACGGCGACCGGTACGACGACGCCGCGGAGATCTTCCGCGAGGTCGCGCTGCAGGAGGAGTTCCCCACCTTCCTCACGCTGGGCGCGTACAGCCGGTTCCTGATCGACGAGGACTGAGCGCGCGGAAGAGCCCCCGGCCTGCGGCGGATGCCGTGGCCCGGGGGCTCTTGCGTGTCCCGAGCCGGTGCCGTCACACGTGCCCGGCGCCGGTGCCGACAGTCGGGCGTAGCCTGGAGGCATGACCGACGTCTGGGCGGACATCGCCTCCGAGTTCCTGCACTTCTACCCGCGCGGCCGGCGGCTGCTCGCGGTCGCCGGGGCGGATGCCGAGCACTCGCGACAGGCCGCAGACGACCTCACTTTCGCGCTGACGGCGTCGGGCCAGCAGGTCATCCGAGAGCACTCGCCGGAAGGCGACGAAGCCGGGCTCCGCGCCGTGGTCACCGCGTTCCGCGAAGGCCCGAAGAGCGACGACATCCTGATCCTCTCCGGGCCGGCGACTCTGCTCGGCGAGCGCACCAGGGGCATGTGGAACTATGCGGTGTGGCAGCTGGCGGGCGACGAGCCGCCGCACACCGTCGCGGGTTCGATCGTCGATGTGACCGACCCCGCGCATCCGGTGCGACGGTTCGCCGACTTCTGCGCGCTGCCCGCCTCCTACGGCGCCTGACCCCCGCGACCGTTCACCGCGCGTCGGCCGGTTCGGCGTCGAGGCGCTCACGCACCTCGGCATCCAGCACCAGGTCGGCGGCACCCAGTGCCTCCTCCAGCTGGGCGAGCGACGACACTCCGACGACGGGGATGACGGGGACCTCCGCACCGAGGAGCCACGCGAGGGCGACCTGGTTCGGCGTCGCGCCGATCTCTGCCGCGACTTCGTGCAGCAGCGCGCGGCGGGCGTGGCTGGTCGGGTGATCGACGCCTCCCCACAGCGGCTTGTCGAGACGCGCGATCCCGCCCTGGTGCAGCGGCGAGTACACGGTGATGGCGAGCTGTGGATGCTCGGGGGTGCCGGTGGATGCCGCGTAGTCGAGCAGGTCGGGGGTGACGAAGTTGTTCCGCCCGATGCGCGGCGCGGGGTACAGGTAGCTGTACTGCTGCTGCACGACGCCGTAGGGAGCGATGCCCTGGCGCTGTGCCTCCTGCCGCGCCTCGACCACGCGCCAGGTCGGCACGTTGGAGATGCCGGTGATCCCGACGAGCCCCGCTGCCTGGAGCTCCCCGAAGGCGCCGACCGTCTCGGCGAGCGCCACGTCTCGGTCGTCGACGTGGCCGTAGAGGACGTCGATGTGGTCGATGCCGAGGTGGCGGGCGCTCTCCGGGGCCTGCCGACGGATGACTTCGGCCGAGAGTCCCTCGAAGTTCGTCGGCGGGATGTTCGACAGCGGCTTCGACGGATCCTTCTGCGCGGCGCCGAGCTTGGTGGCGATGCGGAGAGCGCCGCGGTTGCCGCGGTCGCTCATCCAGCGGGCGAGCAGGTCTTCGCTGTCGCGGCCGTCGCCGCCTGCCCAGAGGCTGTAGTTGTTGGCGGTGTCGATGAACGTGCCGCCCGCCTCGACGAAGCGGTCGAGGATCGCGCGTGAGGTGGCCTCGTCGGTGCGGGTGCCGAAGTTCATCGCCCCCAGGCACAGGGTCGAGACGTCGAATGAGGTGCGGCCATCGGAGAGGGTGCGGTACTGCATGGTGTTCCTTTCTCGGGGATGGCTCCACGGTAGGGAGACATCGGCTCGGGGATACACTCCAATCACGATGCAGAAGACCAGACCGATTCTCGCGTGGGAGACGCTCCTCGATCTCGAGGCCGAGGGCACCGACGCCCGACCACCGCTGCGGGACCGGGTGGAGAACGCACTGCGCCGTGCGATCGACGAGGGCCGCCTGGCCACCGGGTCGGCCGTGCCGCCCAGTCGCACCCTCGCGGAGACGCTCGGAGTCTCCCGCTGGGTCGTGACCGAGGCGTACGGGCAGTTGGTCGCCGAGGGCGTATTGGAGGCGAGGACCGGATCGGCCACCCGCGTCGCGGAGCGGCAGGAGGTGCCGAAGGCCACCCGGGGCAACGATCATCCCCGGCCGCGTGACCCCGCGCCCGCACCGCCCATCCGCTACGACCTGCGTCCGGGCATCCCCGACCTGCGCGCCACTCCCCGATCACGGTGGGCGGCAGCGCTGCGCGCCGGCCTCGCCGACCTCCCCGATCGCGAGCTCGCCGCCGCGCACCCCTTCGGATACGCTCCCTCCCGCGCGGCCGTCGCCGCCTACCTCTCCCGATCGCGTCACGCGGACGCCGATCCCGACCGTGTCACGATCACCCATGGCGCCACCGACGGCATGGAAATCCTCACGCGCGAACTGCACGTTCGCGGGCACCGCGCGCTCCTCGTGGAGGATCCGAGCTGGCCACGGCTGCGAGCCGTCGCCGAAAACAACGGACTGCGCCCGATCCGGGTACCGGTCGACGACGACGGCGTCGACATCGAGATGCTCGCCGCCCTGGCCACGCGCACGGGGGCCCGTGCCGCGCTCGTGACGCCCGCGCATCAGTTCCCCCTCGGCGCAGCGCTTGCGCCGTCCCGACGCGAGCACCTGGTCCGCTGGGCGCGAGAGTACGCGGGGCTTGTCATCGAAGACGACTACGACGCCGAGTTCCGCTACGACCGCCGGCCCGTCCCCGCCCTGCAGCGCCTCGCGCCCGACCGCGTCGCGCTCATCGGCTCCCTGTCGAAGTCGGTGTCGCCCGCCCTGGGCCTCGGATGGATGCTGCTGCCGCCGAACCTCGCTCCCCCGCCCTCGGCAGCCCCGCCCTCCCTGATCGATCAGGCCGCCCTCGCGGAGTTCATCACGCGAGGCGACCTCGAACGGCACCTGCGCTCCTCACGCACCCGTTTCCGCCGCCGACGACAACGGCTGCTCGACGCGCTCACGATCGAGCTCCCCGAGCTGGCGGTCACGGGCATCGCCGCCGGCATGCACCTGGTTCTGACGCTCCCGTCGCATGTCCCGGCCTCCGCCGTGATCGGCGCCGGTACCTCCGAGGGGCTGGCTCTCACCTCGCTGCGCCGCTACACCGACACGGCCGATCGCCCGGATGCGCTGGTCCTCGGATACGGAAATCTCGACGATGCTCTCGTCGAGGAGGCGGTCGCTCGCCTCGCCGCCCTCGTCCGATGAGGCTCGAGCCGCGCGCACCCCACCGCTCTGGTCGCAGTTCTTGTCGGATGTAGCGCGTCCAGGCGTCACCAAGTGCGACCGGAGCCCAATCCGAGGCGTTCGACAGACCGTCTCAGCGGAAGGACGCCGCCACCGAGTTGCGGTGATAGTCGAACACGATGCTCGTGCGGGTCGAGGCGACGCTGCTCTGCGCCGAGAGATGCTCGAGCACGAACTCGCGCATCTCGGACGAGTCGGCGACCGCGATGTGCAGCAGGAAGTCGTCGTCGCCTCCGAGGAAGAAGAGCTGGATCACCGGGGGCAGCACGCGCACGCGGTCCGCGAACTCGACGATGCTCTCCCGCCGTCCACTCGGACGCAGCGTGACGCCGATGATCGCCTGAAGGCCAGCGCCCAGCGCCCGCTCGTCCACACTCGCGTGGAAACCGGTGATCACGCCGCGATCGACCAGGGCGCGCAACCGGGCGTGCGCGGTCGACGGCGCGACGCCCAGGCGCCCGGCGAGCTCGGCGTTCGTCATGCGCCCGTCCGCCGTGAGCAGCTGCACGATCCTGGCATCGATCGCGTCGAGTGCCGGGGCCCGAACGGTGTTCGGCTCCGGGGCCTCTGAAGTCGTCTCCATACGAAGCATTATTCAGGATTTCCGCGCTTGACGAATCATCTTCACTGATTCTGTTGTTCCGTCGATGTTTCTGCGATCCTTGGTGCCGCACCGCGCAACCAATCCTGGAGGATCGATGAAGATCGGCGTACCGACCGAGGTCAAGAACAACGAGAACCGCGTCTCCCTCACTCCCGCCGGCGCAGACCGCCTGGTGCGCGAGGGCCACCGCGTGCTCGTGCAGTCCGGAGCAGGGCTCGGATCGCGCATCACCGACGACGACTACCGCACGGCCGGCGCAGAGATCGTGGCGACCGCCGCAGAAGCGTGGGGCGAGGCTGATCTGGTCATCAAGGTCAAGGAGCCGATCGCCCAGGAATACGGCTTCCTGCGTGAGGACCTCACCCTCTTCACCTATCTGCACCTCGCGGCCGACCTCGCGCTGACGACCGCCCTCGTCGATGCCGGGACCACGGCCGTGGCCTACGAGACGGTACAGCTGCCCGACCGCAGCCTGCCGCTGCTCGTGCCGATGAGCGAGATCGCCGGACGCCTCTCGGTCACCATGGGCTCGTACTCGCTGCTGCGCTCTCAGGGCGGGCGCGGAATGCTGCTCGGCGGCATCGCCGGCACGCCGCGCGCCAAGACCGTCGTGATCGGCGGCGGTGTCGCCGGAGAGCACGCCGCGGCGAACGCACTCGGGCTCGGATCGAAGGTCACCGTGATCGATGTCTCGCTGCCGCGCCTGCGCGAGCTCGAACACCGTTACGGCGGCGCCCTCGAGACCCGCGCCTCGAGCCGCTACGACATCGCCGAAGAACTCAAGACCGCCGACCTCGTGATCGGCTCCGTGCTGATCCCCGGTGCTGCGGCCCCCAAGCTCGTCACCGACGACATGGTCGCCGCGATGAAGCCGGGCTCCGTGCTCGTCGACATCGCGATCGACCAGGGCGGATGCTTCGAGGGCTCGCGCCCGACGACCCACGACGACCCCACGTTCGCGGTGCACGACTCGATCTACTACTGCGTCGCGAACATGCCTGGCGCGGTCCCCGAGACCGCGACCCGTGCCCTGACCAACGCGACCCTCCCCTACGTCTCGGCGATCGCCGGCAAGGGCTGGGAGCGCGCAGCCTCCGAAGACGCGGCGCTGGCCGCGGGTCTGAACGTGCAGGGCGGACGCATCACGCTGCCGGCCGTCGCGCAGGCACACGGACTCGTCGCCGGCTGACCTTCCGAACCCGAAAGAACTCCGGATCTTGGCGGCATCCCACACCTCTCCTGCTGCATCGACCCGAGTACGCTCGTAATCGTGACCGAACGCGCTCCTCTCTCCCGCAAGCTGTCCGCCATCGCCGAGTCCGCGACCCTCAAGGTCGACGCCAAGGCCAAGGCCCTCAAGGCCGAAGGCAAGGACGTCATCTCCTACGCCGCCGGCGAGCCCGACTTCGCGACACCGCAGTTCATCGTGGATGCCGCGGCCGAGGCTCTGGCCGACCCCGCGAGCTACCGGTACACGCCGGCCCCCGGCCTCCCGGCGCTGCGCGAGGCGATCGCCGCGAAGACCCTGCGCGACTCCGGCCTCGAGGTCTCCCCCAGCCAGGTGATCGTCACCAACGGCGGCAAGCAGTCGGTCTACCAGGCGTTCCAGGCAGTGGTGAACCCCGGTGATGAGGTGCTGCTGCCCGCGCCGTATTGGACCACGTACCCCGAGGCCATCCGCCTCGCCGACGGCACCCCGGTCGAGGTCTTCGCCGGCGCCGACCAGGAGTACAAGGTCACGGTCGCGCAGCTCGAAGCGGCTCGCACCGCCCGCACCACCGCGCTCGTGTTCGTCTCGCCGTCGAACCCCACAGGCTCCGTCTACACCGCCGAGGAGACCAAGGCCATCGGCGAGTGGGCGCTCGAGCACGGCATCTGGATCATCAGCGACGAGATCTACCAGAACCTCACCTACGAGGGTGTCAAGGCCACCTCGATCGTCGAGGCCGTCCCCGAGGTCGCGGGTCAGACGATCCTGGTCAACGGCGTCGCGAAGACCTACGCCATGACCGGCTGGCGCGTGGGCTGGATGGTCGGCCCGGCCGACGCCATCAAGGTCGCCGGCAACCTGCAGTCGCACCTCACCAGCAACGTGAACAACGTCGCTCAGAAGGCCGCGATCGCTGCCCTCACCGGGCCGCAGGACGAGGCCGAACAGTTCCGTCAGGCATTCGACCGCCGTCGCCAGCTCATCGTGTCGGAGCTGTCGAAGATCGACGGCCTCGTGGTTCCGAACCCGCTCGGCGCGTTCTACGTGTACCCCGACGTGCAGGGCCTCCTCGGCCGCACCTGGGGCGGCGTGACGCCGACCACCTCGCTCGAGCTCGCCGACCTCATCCTCGACCAGGCCGAGGTGGCGGTCGTCCCCGGTGAGGCCTTCGGCCCGTCCGGCTACATCCGCATGTCGTACGCGCTCGGCGACGACCAGCTGCTCGAGGGCGTCCAGCGCCTGCAGCGACTGTTCGCCTGACCCGCTGAACCGACGAAGGAGCTCAGGCCCACGCCGATAGGCTGTCGCTGCCCTGAGGCGAGCGCCAGCGATACTGGAGGTATGACGAACCACGAGCAGCGTGATGGTCGGATGCCGGTGACTCTGCGGGTGGCTTTCGCCATCCTGATCACGGTGACCGTGCTGGTCTTCTTCCTCTCCCTCGTGGTCGCTCCCTTCCTCTGGTACTGGGGAGGAGAGTCGCGACAGTGGCTCAGTGTGCTCCCCTTCGTCCCGGTGGTCGTCTATGCGACCATCACCGTGCTTGTCGCAAGACGACAGTCGTGGGCCCGATACGCGACCCTGCTGTTCCCCCTCCCGCTCGCGCTCTACGTTCCGGCGGCAGCGGCCCCGATCTGGGAGTTCTGGGTCGGCCTCGCGGCCCTCGCCCTCACCACCACGGCGGTCGTGTTGATCTTCCTGCCGTCGTCTCGTCCCTACTTCGGCATCGGGACACCTCAGTCCTCGGGGTGGAAGCCGATCAGCCAGCGGATGCCGTAGCGGTCGACGAGTGTGCCGTCGAAGTCTCCCCAGGGTCGCTTCTGCAGTGCGTCGATGACCCGGCCGTCGGCGGCGAGTTTGTCGTACCAAGCGGTGAGGGTGAGCGCGTCAGCCGTGCCGAGGAGCGACAGGAACATGCCGCCCATCTGCACGGCGTCGTCGTCGGCCCCGGCATCCGCTCCCGCGATCTCGACCAACCCGCTCAGCTGCCCGTGTGCGATCGCATCGCCCGGTCCGTCGTGTCGGCCAGCGGTGGCGTAGTCGAGAAGCTGCAGGTCACCGCCGAACACCGACCGGTAGTGACACAGCGCCTCTGCGGCGTTGCCGGGGAACAGCAGGTACGGGATCAGTCCGCTCATGCCGCGAGTGTAGCCGCGACCGCCGACGCGTCCTAAGGTTCGACCGCCTACAGCTCGACGCCGACGAGCACCGGCTCCGGCTGCAGCACGAGACCGAACTCGGCATGCACCCTGCTCTGGATGAACCGCGCGAGCTCGGAGACCTCGCCGGCGGTCGCCCCACCACGGTTGGTCAACGCGAGCGCGTGCTTCGTGGACACCGAGGCACGAGAGCGCGGGAGCTTGAATCCCTTGCGGATGCCGGCCTGCTCGATGAGCCACGCCGCGCTCACCTTGACGTCGGAGACGGCCGCGGGCTTCGACGCGGGCACCTGTCCGGCGTAGGAGGCGAGCGGGATCACGGTCACCGCATCGAGGTCGGGGGCGACCGGCCAGCGCGGGCACTCCGGGGGCAGCGCCCTGGCCACCGCCGCCGTCACGATCGCGTTCTGGAAGAAGGAGCCGACGCCGTGGGTGTCGGGGTCATCCGCATCGAGCAGCATGCCCTTCGACGCGCGAGTCGTGAGGATGCGCTCGCGCACCCAGCCCAGTGGAACCGGAGTCTCATCGGTCAGGCCCAGCGCCCGACGCAACTGCTCGCCGCGCACCACGCGCTCGCCCGCGATCAACAGGTCGACGGTCACGGAGAGGATAACGGCGCGGCGCAGCGGCACGCTGCCGTGGTGGTGCTTGAGCACCGAGGTGCGGAAGCCGAGTCCGAGCTCGGCTGCGGGAACCGTCGAGATCTCGCCGGTCGACTCGTCGATCAGCTCGACCTCGACCAGCGTCTCCTGGATCTCCTGCCCGTACGCACCGATGTTCTGCACGGGGGCGGCGCCGACGGTGCCGGGGATTCCGCTCATGGCCTCGAGGCCCGCGTACCCGTGGCCGACGGCGTAGGCGACCAGGTCATCCCAGCCGTGCCCGGCCTGCGCGCGCAGACGGATGCGGCCGGCGTGGGGGGACGGCAGCTCTTCGATGCCTTCGGTGCGGACGCGGATGACCGTGCCCTCGAAGGTCTCGTCGCCCACGAAGAGGTTGGAACCGCCGCCGAGGACGAACCACTCGTCGCCGCGCTCCCACGTCTCACGCAGGGCTTCGACGAGGCCCGCGGTGGTGGTGGCCTCGAACATCCGCTCCGGTGCCGCACCCGTGCGGAGCGTGGTCAGCTCAGCGAGACGGACCGGCTCGATCTCGCGCATCAGAGCGTCCGCATCAGACGGCGATGCGCAGCTGCGCCTTGACGAGGACGGTGGTCTCGCCGAACGTGACCTTGAGGTCGATGCGAGCGGCCTCCTCGTCGACTGCGCCGACCGTGGCGACGACGGTGATGTCAGCGCCGTCGACCGGGTCGACCACGACCGGCTTCGTGAAACGAACGCCGTAGTCGAGGATGCGCGTGGCCGGGTCGAGCGCCGCGACGACCACCGACGAGGCGATACCCATCGTGAGCATCCCGTGCGCGAGCACACCGGGAAGACCGACGGATGCCGCGATGTCATCGCGGTAATGGATGGGGTTGAAGTCTCCGGATGCGCCGGCGTAGCGCACGAGCGATTCGCGGGTGAGGTGCACGGTGCGCTCGGCGAGCACGTCTCCAACGGTGTAGCCCATCAGGCGGCCTCTCCTTCATCCGCAGTCGGCTCAGCACCGACCAGCAGCACGCTGGTCGCCGTCACGACATGGGCTCCCGCCGGGTCGGTGATCTCGGCCTCGCTGGTGATCATCGCGTTGCCGCCCATCATCCGGATGCCGGTGACGCGCAACTGCGCGGTGAGCTCGTCGCCCGCGATGATGGGGCGCGTGTAGGTGAAGCGCTGCTCGGCGTGGATGGTGCGCGCGAGCACGATGCCGGAGTCTTCCTGCCCCAGCAGCTGCTGGAGCGTGAGGTCCTGGATCACCATCGCGAAGGTCGGCGGCGCGACGACGTCGGAGAAGCCGGCCGCGCGGGCCGCCTTGACGTCGGTGTGCTGCGGGGCGTCGGCGAAGACGGCACGAGCGAACTCGCGCACCTTCTCGCGGCCGACGAGGTACGGGGCCGTCGGCGGGAACTCCCGGCCGACCAATTCTTGGTTCACTGCCACCCCTCGATCCTACCGAGGCCCGGCCCGATGCCAGGCCCCGGCAGGCTCAGGCCGCCCGTGCCGACATGGCCGATCCGAGAAGAACCATCCGCATGCTGCGCTCCGCGGCATCGCGCAGCAGCGCCTCGCCATGCTCCACCGCCTCCTCTAGAGGCATCGGCACGGTGATGATCGAGGCGATCGCATCGATGCCGATGTCGTGCACGGTCGGGGCGCCCACTCCGAGAGACCCGGCGATGCCGAGCACCGGGACACCGGCGACGCGGGCACGCATCGCGATCTCGGCCGGCACCTTGCCTCGGGGAGTCTGGAAGTCGATGGCGCCTTCGGCGGTGATGACGAGGTCGGCCACCGCCATCAGCTCGTCGATGGGTTCGGGCAGCAGCCCGCTGTCGAGCAGCACCTCGAAACGCGGGGCGAGCCGCGCACCGAGCACCGCGGCCAACCCGGCCCCGAGTCCGCCCGATGCCCCGGTGCCGCCGCCGGTGCGCACATCCATCGACGCTCCGAACGGACCCTGCTCCTCGAGGAGACCCGCCCAGACGTCGAGGGCCTCTGCGAGCTGCTCGACCTGCTCCGCCGTCGCGCCCTTCTGCGGGCCGAACACCCTGGCCACGCCGCGCGGGCCGCACAGCACGTTGTGGATGTTGCAGGCGAGGACGATCTCGACCTCTCCGATACGGGGATGAAGACCCGCGAGATCGAGGCTCGCCGCTTCCCGCAGGTGCCGTCCGCCCGCGACGAGGGGGACGCCGTCGCGATCGAGGATGCGCGCGCCGAGCGCTTCGAGAGCCCCGGCACCGCCGTCACTCGTGCCGGAGTCTCCGCAGCCGACCACGATCCGATCGACGCCGGCATCCAGTGCCGCGGCGATCAACTCGCCCACGCCGCGAGTGGTGGTCTCGCCCGGGTCGCGGCGGTCGCGGGGCACGAGCCTGAGGCCTGCGGCGGATGCCATCTCGACCACAGCGGTCCCTGTGGCATGCCGACCGAGCCTCGCCAAGTGCGCATCGACCGGCTCGCCGACGGGACCGGTGACCCGCACGGGAACGAGTTCGCCGCCGGTGGCCGCGGCGAGCGCGGCGGCGGTGCCCTCTCCGCCATCCGGTACCGGGTACTCATCGACCTGCACGCCGGGGATGACCCGACGCACGCCGGCGGCGATCGCCTGCGCCACGGCCTCGGCACTCAGACTCTCCTTGAATCCGCTCGGTGCGACCAGGATGCGCTGCGGGGTGTGGATCGACATGGTTCCTCCTTCTGCGCCCGAACGGGCGACGAATGCCCGGTGTGCGGGCACGACGAGCACCGGTGCACCGGCGGCGCACGCGGAGTGAAGCGGATGTGAGGGGCGGGAGCGCTGCGGATCAGAGCAGCAGCGGCAGCCCCATCAGCGGCCAGACCCACAGAGCGAAGACCGCGACCAGCACGAACATCGCGGGAGCGAGCAGCGCCGAGAGCCGACGCAGATCGTGCGGGGTGAATCCTCCGCTGACGATGTCGGGGTCGGCGAACATCGCGACCGGCTTCGCGGAGCTGGGCAGCGTGTGGCAGAAGCCCGCCGCGGCGGTCGAGGCGAACGCCGCGGCCATCGGGGAGACGCCGAGCGCAGGCGCGAGAGCGATCACGACCGGGATGATCGCGGCGGAGCGCGCCGACCGCGACGGGATCAGCAGGTGTGCAGCGGTCGAGATCGCGATGACCACGAGCACGAACGCGACGGCTCCTGCAGCGCCGAGTCCACGCAGCGGAGCGAGCGCCGACGAGCTCAGCCAGACCGCGGCCCCGGTGGTGGTGAGCGCGGATGCCAGCGCGAGAGTCGCGGCGAGGAACAGCAGCAGCGACCACGGCACACGCTTGATCGCTGCGGGGAAGGTCAGGCAGCCGATGCCCGGCGTCACGGCGGCGACGGCTCCGATGAGGGCGACCAGGGCCGGCGACAGGTGGTGCAGCGGTTCGGTGGCCCAGAGGAGGATCACACCGCCCAGCAGCACGGCAGCCCGCCGCTCCATGGTGCTGAGCGGCCCGGTCACGGCGGTCGACGCGGAACGGCCGATCTCCGCAGCATCCATCCTCAGGGGCGTCGCGCGGTCGGCTCGGCGGGTGAAGCGCCAGAGGATGATCTCGCAGGCCAGATGCGAGGAGACCACCGCCAGCGGCAGCCCGAGCCAGAGCCAGCTCAGGAACGTGAAGCCCTCTTCGCCCGCGGCCCGCAGGAGCTGGTCGGTGACGATGTGCGCTCCCGCGCCGAGCAGGGAGCCGACGGCCGAGAGCAGCACCACGGTCGGCATCAGCAAGGCGAGGGCGCGGATCACCCGCTCACGTCCGGGAAGATTCGCAGCGACAGCGGTGTACACCGGAACGGCGAGTGCCGCGCGCCCGGATGTCGCAGGCACAGCGAACGCGGTGAGCGTGAGGGCGACGGTCGTCAGATGGAAGAGGCTCCGCGGTCCCCGTGCGAACCGCAGCAGATGCGAGGCGCCACGCAGGGCGAGGCCCGACGACGACACTGCGGAGGCGATCACGAACGCTCCGATGAGCAGCCAGATGGTCTCGTCGCCGAGCGAGGCGAAGAAGTCGCTCGCCGGCAGCACGCCGGTGACGATCAGAGCGATCGCGGCGAGGAAGGCGACGAGAGTGTCGTCGAGCCGCGTCGAAGTCCAGGCCCACACCGCGAGCAGGAAGACGGTGAGCGTCACGGCGATCGGCATGGTCACCTGGCCGGGGCCGGCGCCCTGAGACAGCGACGACAGCGCCATGGCGAGCCCCGCGACCAGCACGAGTCCGAGGGCGATGAGGCTGAGGATGCGCCCGCGTCCGAGCCGGCGCACCGCGAAGCCCGATCCGGCCGAGCTGCGACCGGCGAACGGAGCCGGACGCTGCGGCGGCATCGTCGAGAATCGCGTGCGCTCGATCGCCGACGGCTCGCTCTCGGTCTCGGTCTCGGTATGGGTGCGATCGCTCATCGGAATCGGTATCCCGCCCCGCGCACCGTCTCGATGCGGTCGACCCCGATCTTGCCGCGCAGCGCTCGCACGTACACGTCGACCACGTTGGAGGCCGGGTCGAAATCCATCCCCCAGACGTGCCCGATCAGCTGGTCCCGGGACAGCACGTGACCTGCGTTCTGCAGGAACACCTCGAGCAGTGCGAACTCCCGCGAGGTGAGTTCGCGCATGTCGCCGTCGACCGTGACCGTGCGGGCCCGCACATCGACCCGCACGTCGTCATGGGTGAGGACGGGGCCGGCCGCACGCCCCTCCCCGTCGCCGATCCGCAGCCGCACACGGGCGATGAGCTCGGCGAACTGGAACGGCTTGGTGACGTAGTCGTTGGCCCCGCTCTCCAGACCCCGCACGGTGTCGATGACCGAGTCGCGCGCGGTGAGGATGATCACGGGAGTCGTGACGCCCTCGCCGCGGAGGTTCGCCAACACGTCGAAGCCGTCCATGCCGCCGAGCCCGATGTCGAGCAGGACCAGATCGAACGTGCCGCTGCGAGCCATCAGCAGGGCGGTGTGTCCGTCGGCTGCCTCGGCCGTCTCGTAGCCGGCCGCCCGCAGGCCGCGGCGGACGAACGAGGTGATGTGCGGGTCGTCTTCGGCGATCAGGATGCTGCGCATCTCACTCGCTCCTCTCTGCCGCGGTGTCGAACCGCGTGGTCGTGGGTGCCGGGAGGTCGATGCCGAACGTGGCGCCGTCACCGAGCACGCTGTCGACCCAGGCCGAACCGCCGTGCCCGTCGGTGATCGCCCGCACGATCGCGAGCCCGAGCCCCGACCCGCGGCGCACGCCGGAGCTGTCGCCACGGGCGAAGCGCTCGAAGATGCGCTCGGCATCGGCAGCCGCGACGCCTGGGCCGGAGTCGCGCACCCACAGCCGCAGTCGCCGCTCCTCGCCGTCGCCGTCGAAGCGCGACCCGATGAGGATGCGGTCGCCCGTCTCGGTGACCTGTACCGCGTTGGCTGCGAGCTGGAGCACGGCTTGGGTGACCCGCTGAGGGTCCAGCGCCGCGGTCCCTTCCGCCACCTCCATGAGCTGCCAGCGACGATCGCCGAGGTTCTGGGCCTTGGCTTCGATGTCGAGGGTGAGGGCGGCGATGTCGCAGTTCGCGACCCGCACGAAGTCGGGCTGCTCGGCCCGCGCCAGCACGAGCAGGTCGGTGACGATGCGGCTCATCCGGTCGAGCTCGTCGCTCACCAGCCGCAGGGTCGCCGCGCGCTCCTCGGGGTCTTCGCTGAGCAGTTCCAGTTGCCCGCGAACGATCGTGATCGGGGTACGCAGTTCATGCCCCGCGTCGTCGACGAACCGTTGCTGCGTGGCGTGCACGGCCTCGAGGCGGTCGAGCATCTGGTTGAAGGTCGTCGCCACGGCGGCGATGTCGTCTGTCCCCTCGACCGGGACCCTGGCGGAGAGGTCATGCTCGCCGATGTCGCGGGCCACGCGGTAGACCTCTCGCACCGGTGCGAGGATCTGTCCGGCCACCAGCCACGCGACGCCGGAGCTGAGCACGATCCCGATCAGGGCGACCCACGCGATGGTGGCGAAACCTGCGTCGACCTGCGCTCTGGCCTCCTGCGTGTACTGCACGATGAGGACGGCACCGTCGCGGTCGCCCGTGGTGAAGTCCAGCCGCCCCCAGCGCAGGGGTCCGGCTTCGGGCGAGTCCATCGCACCGGATGCCACGGATTCGCCGAGCAGTCGGGTCACGAGCGACTCGCCTCCCGGAACAGCCGACAGTGTGGACGCATCGGTCGCCTCCACGCGGCCGTTCGCGACCGCGATGACCATGCCCTCGACCGCAGCCACGACGACCTCGTTCTCATGCACGGACTGCCGGGCGACATACTCGGCGACCAGCTCCTCGGCCGTGGTGTGACCACTGGCGGCTGCATCCTCCGCGAACCGGGAGAACTCTGCGGCCTCCTGCTCGATCTCGGCGTTGGCCGACTGCTCGACGCCGGCGAGGAAGATGCTGCGGCCGATCATCCCGACGGCGAGAAGCGTGATCGCCGTGCTCAGGATGATCCACAGTGTGATGCGCCAGCGGGCGGGCAACGTGCGGCGACGCAGCGTGCGAAGCGGAGCACCGGCGGGGGCGGAACCCTGCGGCACCGCGCGCGTCTCGGGGCGTGCCGGAGCGGCCTCGCCGAGGTCGAGGGGCAGGGTGGGTGCGTCAGTCATCGTCGCCGCCGTCATCGTCGTCGTCACCGGCAGGTGGTGCAGGCGCGGGCGCCGGGGCAGGGGGCGGTGCGGGCGCTGGAGCGGGAACCGGAACCACGGGAGCCGGTGCGGGGGCGGGTTCCTCGGTCGGCGCCGGCGGGGCGAGTTGCACCGATACGGGTTCGGTGGGGATCTGTGGTGAGGGAGGCATCTGCGCCAGCACGACGCTCCCGATCGCGAAGGCGACGGGGATCGCGATCAGCGCGCCGGTGATGAGGAGGCGTCGTGGGGTGGTCATGTCCCCATGATGCCCGGCGATCATGATGTGCAGATGAGTCGTGGATGAAGATCTCTTCATCCACGATCCAGCTCAGCTGCGCTTGCGTCCTCTGACCGCCTTGATCGCCATCTGCACGGCGATCACGACGAGGTATGCCGCGAACAGCATGTTGCCCAGCGTCGGATCGACGATCGTCGCCAGCCACGCCCCGAGAGCTGTCGTCGTGCAGGCGGAGACTCCGATCAGCGCGGCAGCGAGAAGATCGACGTTGCGGTTGCGGAGGTTGCCCACCGTGCCGGAGATCGCCGTCGGGATCATCATGAGGAGCGACGTGCCCTTGGCGACCAGATCGCTCGTGCCGAAGGCCAGCATCAGCACGGGGACGACGATGACTCCGCCGCCGACGCCGATGAGACCGGCGAGGATTCCGGTGCCGACGCCGACCCCCACGAGCGCGATGCCGGTGAGCCAGGAGAGTTCGAACGCGGCGTCGCGCGAGGGGATCACCAGGAAGAGGCTGATGATCACGACCACCAGGAAGCCGACGAAGCCCCAGCGCAGGGCCGTCTGCGAGATGCGAGGCAGCAGGCGTGTGCCGATCTGCGCACCCACGACGGCGCCGGCCGCGAGGATGATCGCCGGGATCCAGGCCACCGACCCGGTCGCGGCGTAAGAGATGACGCCCACGCTGGCCGTGGGCACGATCGCCGCGAGCGAGGTCCCGGCGGCGAGGCGCTGATCGAAGTGGAGCAGGAGCACCAGCAGCGGGACGATGACCGTGCCGCCGCCGACGCCGAAGAGGCCGGAGAGGAGGCCGGCGAGAAGGCCGATCCCGATGAACGCCGTGTAGGCACGAGGCCCTCTTGCCGGGGCCTGTACGTCACTCACCGGATCAGCCTACTCGTGACCTCCTCCCCTCCCGAACTCAGACCTCCGAGTCGGCCTTGATCGGCACCGCGATCGACTCGGTCAATGCCTGCTCGTACCGACGCTGGCGACGCCGCAGCCACAGTCCGCCCACGATCAGGAGTGCGAGCACCCCGTACGCGATCGCTGCGAAGGGCTGCATGACCAGCGTGCTCAGATCTCCCTGACTCAGCTGCAGCGCCTTGCGCAGCTGCTCCTCCGCCATCGGCCCGAGGATCATCCCGACCACGAGCGGCGCCACCGGATAGCCGTACCTCCGCATGAAGTAGCCGAGGATGCCGACGATCAGCAGGATCACGATGTCAGACGGCGAACTGTGCAGCGCATACGCGCCGAAGACCGCGAACAGCAGGATGCCGGCGTAGAGGTACGGCCGCGGGATCTGCAGCAGCTTCACCCACATGCCCACGAGCGGCAGGTTCAGCACGATCAGGATGACGTTGCCGATGTAGAGGCTCGCGATCAGCGCCCACACCAGGTTCGACTGGCTCTCGAACAGCAGCGGTCCCGGCTGGATCCCGTACGACTGGAACGCCGTGAGGATGATCGCCGCGGTCGCGGTCGTCGGCAGCCCGAGCGTGAGCAACGGCACCAGCACGCCGGCGGCTGCCGCGTTGTTCGCCGATTCCGGGCCTGCCACACCCTCGATCGCACCGTGTCCGAACTCGCCGCGGTGCTTCGAGAGCTTGCGCTCGGTCGCATACGACAGGAAGGTCGCGACGTCAGCGCCGCCGGCGGGGATCGTGCCGATCGGGAAGCCGATCGCGGTTCCTCGCAGCCAGGGCTTCCACGACCTCCGCCAGTCCGACTTCGTCATCCACGAGCGCCATCCACGGGTGACGGGGATGACGTCCGCGGCACCGTGCCGCAGCCTGGCGGCGATGTAGAAGGTCTCTCCTACCGCGAAGAGCCCGACAGCGACCAGGACGATGTCCACGCCATCCGAGAGCGCGGGGAGCCCCAGCGTGTAGCGCTGCTGCCCCGACAGCCAGTCGGTGCCGACGAGCCCGAGGAACAGGCCGACTCCGAGCGAGAGCATCCCTCGCGAGATCGAGCTGCCGATCAGCGCGCCGACCGTGATGAACGCGATGACGATGAGGGCCACGTAGTCGGCGGGGCCGAGGTTGACCGCGAACTGCGCGAGCAGCGGAGCCAACAGCGTCAGGCCCAGTGTCGCCAGCGTGCCGGCCACGAACGAGCCGATGGCGGCGGTGGCGAGCGCGGCAGCACCGCGCCCGATCTTCGCCATCTTGTTCCCCTCGATCGCCGTGACTATCGAGGCCGACTCTCCCGGAGTGTTGAGCAAGATGCTCGTCGTCGAACCGCCGTACATGCCGCCGTAGTAGATGCCGGCGAAGGTGATGAGCGCGGCTGCAGGGTCGAGCGTGTAGGTGAGAGGAAGAAGCAGCGCCACCGTCATGGCGGGCCCGATGCCCGGCAGCACACCGACCGCGGTGCCGACGAAGACGCCGAGGAAGGCGAACGCGAAGTACTGCGGCTGCAGCGCCGTCGCGAAGCCCTCCATCAACAGGGTCCAACTGTCCATCAGAACATCCTTCCGAGCCAGCCGAGGGCAGGGCCCCAGGGCAGCGACAGGCCGAGCAGACCGCCGAAGACGACCTGGATCACGAGAGCGACCACGATGCCGATCAGGAACGCCATCCACCAGCGCTTTGCGGCGAGCGACCACGCGACCCCGCCGAACAGCAGGGCGGCGGCGGGCGCCCAGCCGAGGGGCTCGATCAGGAGCAGGTGCGCGACGACCAGCCCTGCGAGCTTGGCCAGGGTGACCCAGTCGGTCGGGAGGCTCTCATCGATGTCCTCCGCCTCCTCCGCGCCGCCGCGCTCACCGCGCAGCACACCGATCAGCACAGCGACCGCGGAGGCGAGCAGGATGACCGAGACGAAGATCGGGAAGACCGTGGGACCAGCCTTCATGCCGACGGGGACATGGATCAGGAAGATGCCGACGACGGCGAAGACGCCGAGCGCGACCATGATGCCGGCGAACACGAGCTCGCCGATGGGGACGGAGGGAGAGCGGCGTGCGGGCCGACCGTCGTGGTCGACCCGCACCCCCTGCTCCTCGGTCCCCGATGATGCGGGGACCGTCATGTCACTGCACCAGACCGATGTTCTTCAGCGTCGCCGTGACCTCTTCGATGTTGCCGGTGAGGAACTCGTCGAACTCCGCCCCGACCAGGAACGCGTCGGTCCAGCCTTTGGTCTCCAGCTGTTCGGTCCATGCCTCGGACTCGTGCAGCTCGGTGATCACCCGCACCAGTTCGTCCTTCTCGCCGTCGGAGATGTCGCCGGGCGCGATCACGCCGCGCCAGTTGGTGAGAACGACGTCGTAACCCTCCTCGGTGATGGTCGGCACGTCGGGGAGCTGGGAGACCGGCTCCTCACTCGACACCGCCAGTGCCTTGAGCGCGCCGCTCTCGATGTGCTGCGCGAACTCTCCGACACCGGAGATGCCGGCGGCGACCTTGCCCCCGATGAGCAGCGGCACGGCCTCGCCGCCGCCGGAGTTCGGGGTGTAGTTCAGCTTCTCGGCGATCTCGGCCCCATCCAGACCCGCCTCTTCGAGCATGAGCCCGGCGAGGATGTGGTCGGCGCCTCCCGCCGAACCACCCGTGATCGTGACCGACTGGCCGTTGTCGACGATGTCCTCCACGAGGTCTTCGAGGGTGTCGTACTTCGAGTCGGCCGGCACGACCACCACGAGCGGCTCGTCGGTGAGCCGCGCGATCGGGGTGGTGTCCTCGATCCGCACCGCCGAGGCGTTCGTCTCGACCGCTCCGACCATGACGAGCCCCATCACCATGAGCGTGTTCGGGTCCTTCTCGTTGGCGAGCTGTGCGAGACCGACGGTGCCGCCGGCGCCTCCCACGTTCGTCACCGGGGCGGAGCTCACGATGTCGTCCTCCGTGAGCACCTGCGACAGGGCGCGCCCGGTCTGGTCCCAGCCCCCACCGGGATCAGCGGGCACGACGATCGAGACGTCGGCGATCTTGGCGGTCTCCTCCTGAGCGTCGCCTTCGTCAGTCGCTGCGCTGCCTCCGGCGCACGATGTCAGTGTGAGTGCGGCCGCAGCCGCCAAGGCGACCAGGGTTCCGATGCGTGCATTCTTCATGTGCGCTCCTCCTTGAGCGTTCGTGATGCTGTGTGGATCCACAGTGGAAGCTCCGGCTTCTGCGCTCAACCTTCGGAAACCATTGGTCGGAGTTTCGGAACTATTGGTCGCGAGTGGTGTCCTCCCCCGCTCGCACCGGCGGAGCGGAGCGGCCAGAATGAGCAGGTGGCCTCAAAGATGACGCTGCGCGTGCAGCTGCTCGTGCTGCAGGCGCTGATCGTGTTCCTGGTGACCCTCGCGACCGGCATCCTCGCCGGAGCATTCCAGGAGCAAGCGCTCCGCGAGGCCTACAAGGACCGGATGCAGGCTGTGGCCCAATCGATCGCCGCCCTTCCCGTCGTGCACTCGGCGTTCGATGATGCCGAGCCGTCGATCACGATCCAGCCCATCGCAGAGGTCATCCGGGAGGCCTCCGATCTCGCCTACGTCGTCGTGGCCAACGAAGACGGCATCCGCTATTCACATCCGAACCCGGCTCGCATCGGTGAGAAGGTCTCCACCGACCCGTCGATCCCGCTCTCCGGCGAGATCTACGTCGGCACCCAGACCGGCACGCTCGGTACGTCCTGGCGGGTCAAGGTGCCCATCCGCGACGACGACGGCGATGTGATCGGCACAGCGTCCGTCGGCATCCTCGAGTCGGAGCTCAGCGAGGAGTTCTCCGCGAACCTCGTCTGGCTGATCTCGGCGATGCTCGCCGCAGCCGTGCTCGGGGTGTTCGGATCCGCATGGGTGACCTCGATCATCCGCCGCCGGATCTATCGACTCGAGCCCCATCAGATCGCGGCGCTCGTGAAGAACCAGGAGACGACGCTGCACGGTCTCAGCGAAGGGGTGATCACCGTCGACGGCACCGGGCGGATCACGCTCGTGAACGATGCCGCCGCACGTTTCCTCGACAGGGACGCCGCCGATCTCGACGGCGAATCCGCCGCGGAGGTGCTGGGCGAAGAGTTGGCCACCGTGCTCCGCGAAGGCGAGTCGGCCGGGCGACCGGTGATCGTCGGGTCGCATGTGCTCGTAGCCCGCAGCACCGGCAGCGATGCCGACGGCGGCGGTATCGGGGCGACACTGCTGCTTCGCGATCACACCGAGCTCCACGACGTGGTCCGCCGCGTCGAGGCAGCGGATGCCATCATCGCGTTCCGCCAGCGACTCGGGCTGCCCAAGGGGCTCAGCCCCGAGACACTCGACCGCGTGTCCACGGCACTCGCCGCCCGCTCCGACGCCTCGGCGAGCGAGATCGGAGATGATCTCGACATCTCTCGGGTCAGCGCGCGCCGATACCTCGAGCACCTCGCCGGGTCCGGACGAGCGACGCGCGCGCTCGACTACTCGACCAAGGGCCGACCGAGCACCCGCTATCGCATCAGAGATGCCGTCTGAACATCACCTCGACACTGGGACGCAGTGCCGTAGTGTGCGACACTGGATCGCATTCGACGACGCCGTCGGCTCCCCCGGATCGAAGGAGATCTCATGGTTCGCAGCACCTATCCCGATGTGGAGATCCCCGAGGTCTCCATCCACGAATTCCTCTTCGGAGGACTCGACGAAGCCGAGCTCGACACGATCGCCCTCGTCGACGGGATGAGCGGGGCGACCACGACCTACCGACAGCTGGTCGGACAGATCGATCTGTTCGCCGGAGCCCTCGCTGCACGCGGGGTCGGCGTCGGAACGACGGTCGGCGTGCTGTGCCCGAACATCCCCGCGTTCGCCACCGTGTTCCACGGGATTCTCCGGGCAGGGGCCACGGCGACCACCATCAACTCCCTCTACACCGCAGACGAGATAGCGAACCAACTCACCGATGCCGGCGCGACCTGGCTCGTCACCGTGTCACCTCTCCTCCCCGGGGCGCAGGCGGCCGCTGAGAAGCTCGGATTCGCCGCCGACCACGTCATCGTGCTCGACGGCGCGGAAGGACACCCCTCGCTTCCGGAACTCCTCGGCGAGGGGCATCCTGCCCCCGAGGTCTCGTTCGATCCGGCCACCCATCTCGCCGTCCTGCCCTACTCCTCGGGAACCACCGGACGCCCGAAGGGGGTCATGCTCACGCATCGGAACCTCGTGGCCAACGTGTCGCAGTGCCGCCCGGTCCTCGGCGTCGATGCGAGCGACCGCGTGCTGGCCGTGCTGCCCTTCTTCCACATCTACGGCATGACCGTGCTTCTCAATTTCGCTCTGCGCCAGCGGGCGGGGCTCGTGACGATGCCGAAGTTCGACCTCCCCGAGTTCCTGCGCATCATCGCCGAGCACCGCACCACCTGGGTGTTCGTCGCGCCGCCGATCGCGGTCGCACTCGCGAAGCATCCGATCATCGATCAGTACGACCTCTCCGCGGTGAAGGTGATCTTCTCCGGAGCCGCCCCTCTCGACGGCGCTCTGGCCTCGGCCGTCGCGAACCGGCTCGGCTGCATCGTCACGCAGGGGTACGGCATGACCGAGACGAGTCCTGCCGTGAACCTGATCTCCGAGACGCGCAACGACATCGACCGCTCGAGCATCGGGCCGCTCGTTCCGAACACCGAGGCACGACTCGTCGACCCCGACTCGGGCGAAGACGTCGCCGTGCCGACCGAGGGCGCCAGCGAGCCTGGTGAGTTGTGGGTGCGCGGGCCGCAGGTGATGGTCGGATACCTCAACCGCCCGGATGCCACAGCCGAGATGCTCGATGCCGACGGCTGGCTGCACACCGGCGACGTCGCGACCGTCACCCATGACGGGATCTACCGGATCGTCGATCGGCTCAAGGAGCTCATCAAGTACAAGGGGTATCAGGTCGCCCCTGCCGTGCTGGAGGCGGTCCTGCTCGAGCACCCGGCCATCGCGGATGCCGCCGTGATCGGTGCGTTCGACGAAGACGGCCAGGAGGTGCCGAAGGCCTTCGTGGTGCGGCAGCCGGGAGCGGGAGCCGACCTCGATGCCGACGCCGTGATTGCTCACGTCGCCTCGCACGTCGCACCGCACGAGAAGGTGCGGCAGGTGGAGTTCATCGAGGTGATCCCGAAGTCGAGTTCAGGGAAGATCCTCCGCAAAGACCTGCGCGCCCGCTGACGGACAGCGCCTTCGCTTCCTCATAGAAGAAGCCCGCCGCCCCACAAGGGGCGGCGGGCTTCTTCTATGAGCGAGGTCCTTACTCGGACTTCTTCTCGACAGCGTCCTCGGCGGCAGCCTCGGCTGCTTCACCCTCGGCCTGCGACTCGGCACCGGCGTCGGCGGCGTCCTCGACGGGAGCCTCCTCGACGGGGGCCTCCTCGACGACCTCGGCGGGCTTCTCCGCCTTGGCGGCCTTCTCAGCCTTCGGAGCAGCCTTCTTCTTGGGCGTGACGGGCTCGAGAACGAGCTCGATCACGGCCATGGGCGCGTTGTCGCCCTTGCGGTTGCCGACCTTCGTGATGCGGGTGTAGCCACCCTCACGGTCAGCGACCAGCGGTGCGATCTCGGCGAAGAGCGTGTGAACGACGCTCTTGTCACCGATGACGGCGAGCACGCGACGGCGCGCGTGCAGGTCGCCACGCTTGGCGAAGGTGATCAGACGCTCAGCGAGCGGACGAAGGCGCTTGGCCTTGGTCTCGGTCGTCTTGATCGACTTGTGGGTGTAGAGCGCCGCTGCAAGGTTTGCAAGCATGAGGCGCTCGTGTGCGGGGCCGCCTCCGAGGCGGGGACCCTTAGTGGGCTTGGGCATAATCGTCTAGCTCCTGGTCAGAAAGGTCGGGTATCAGAAGGACTCGTCTTCGCTGCCGCCGTAGAAGTGGGCGCCGTCGAAACCGGGCACCGAATCCTTGAGCGACAGACCGAGCGAGATGAGCTTGTCGCGCACCTCGTCGACCGACTTCTGGCCGAAATTGCGGATGTTCATGAGCTGCGTCTCCGAAAGGGCGACGAGCTCAGAAACGGTGTTGATGCCCTCACGCTTCAGGCAGTTGTACGAGCGGACCGACAGGTCGAGGTCTTCGATCGGCATCGACAGCTCGCTGGAGTTCACAGCCTCCACCGGCGCCGGGCCGATCTCGATGCCCTCGGCCTCGACGTTCAGCTCGCGAGCGAGACCGAACAGCTCGGTGAGCGTCTTCGCAGCCGATGCGACAGCGTCGCGGGGGCTGATGGCCGACTTGGTCTCGACGTCGAGGACGAGCTTGTCGAAGTCGGTGCGCTCCCCGGCACGGGTCGCGTCGACGCGGTAGCTGACCTTGAGGACCGGCGAGTAGATCGAGTCGATCGGAATCTGACCGGCCTCGGCGTACTCGTTACGGTTCTGCGTCGCCGAGACGTAGCCACGGCCACGCTCGATGGTGAGCTCGAGCTCGAACTTCGCGGTGTCGTTCAGCGTCGCGATGACGAGCTCGGGGTTCTGTACCTCGACACCGGCCGGAGCCGAGATGTCAGCGGCGGTGACTTCGCCAGCACCGGTCTTGCGCAGGTACGCGGTGATGGGCTCATCGCGCTCTGACGAGACGACGAGCTGCTTGATGTTGAGGATGATCTCGGTGACATCCTCCTTCACGCCGGGGATGGTGCTGAACTCGTGCAGCACGCCGTCGATGCGAACGCTGGTGACAGCAGCACCGGGGATCGACGACAGCAGGCTGCGACGCAGCGCGTTGCCGATCGTGTAACCGAAGCCGGGCTCCAGAGGCTCGATGATGAACCGGCTACGGTTCTCGACGATCTTTTCCTCGGTCAGTGTGGGACGCTGTGCAATAAGCACTCTGTGTTCCTTTCGATCACATGCCCGCTATATGACATGTGGTGGGGTGAGGTCTTGAGTTTTAAAGTCGATGCCCGCTGGCGGGCGTCGAGCCGCCCGGACCCCGAAAGGGCCGAGCGGCTCGAACGCACGTCAGACGCGGCGGCGCTTCGGCGGGCGGCAGCCGTTGTGCGCCTGCGGGGTGACGTCCTGGATCGAACCGACCTCGAGGCCAGCGGCCTGCAGCGAGCGGATCGCGGTCTCGCGGCCGGAGCCCGGACCCTTCACGAAGACGTCGACCTTCTTGACGCCGTGCTCCTGCGCCTGACGCGCAGCAGACTCGGCAGCAAGCCCTGCGGCGTACGGCGTCGACTTGCGCGAGCCCTTGAAGCCCACGCCACCCGAAGAGGCCCAGCTGATGACAGCGCCGGACGGGTCGGTGATCGAAACGATGGTGTTGTTGAACGTCGACTTGATGTGGGCATGGCCCAGCGCGATGTTCTTCTTTTCCTTGCGGCGCGGCTTGCGCGCGGCGGCCTTGGGTGCAGCCATGAAAGTGTTCTCCTAGTCCCTGGGGCCGCGCTTAGCGGGCCTTCTTCTTGCCTGCGACGGTGCGCTTCGGGCCCTTGCGGGTACGGGCGTTGGTCTTGGTGCGCTGACCACGGACCGGGAGACCACGACGGTGGCGGATGCCCTCGTAGGAGCCGATCTCGACCTTGCGGCGGATGTCTGCTGCAACCTCGCGGCGCAGGTCACCCTCCACCTTGTAGCTGCCTTCGATGTGGTCGCGGAGGGCGATCAGCTGGTCGTCGCTGAGGTCCTTCACGCGGATGCTCTCGTCGATGTCCGTAGCCTTGAGGATCTCGACCGAGCGGGTACGGCCGACGCCGTAGATGTAGGTAAGGGCGATCACCACGCGCTTGTCGCGCGGGATGTCAACGCCGGCAAGACGTGCCATGCGGTTCTCCTGGGTTTTGTGGAGGTGTGGAACAGGATCGGTGCCCGGGCCTCCGCCCGAGGTGTCCCCCGCTTCCGCGAGTTCTGACCCTGCCGTTGTGTATTCAGTTGTGAGATGTGCACGAGCGATGCCGCGCAGCGCGGGCCGTCGATCAGATCGGCGGCCCGCCAGGGCTCAGCCCTGGCGCTGCTTGTGACGCGGGTTGCTCTTGCAGATCACCATGACGCGGCCGTGACGGCGGATCACCTTGCAGTGATCGCAGATGGGCTTGACGCTGGGGTTGACCTTCATGATGTTTCCTGTTCGCTGTCTTCGTACCGCCCCGAGCAGAGGCAGGCCGTTACTTCTCGACCGATCAGCGGTAGCGGTAGACGATACGGCCGCGGGTCAGGTCGTAGGGGCTGAGCTCCACGACCACACGGTCCTCGGGGATGATGCGGATGTAGTTCTGCCGCATCTTGCCGGAGATCGTTGCAAGGACCTTGTGTCCGTTGCTGAGCTCAACGCGGAACATCGCGTTGGGCAGAGCCTCGGAGATCACGCCCTCGATCTCGATGACACCGTCTTTCTTAGCCATAGCCTCGCTGACGCTTCTGCAGATCGGTCGATCTGCGGTGGGTGATTGGATTGTGGTACTGCGCCGCCGGACACGCCGAATCAAGGCACAAAGCACCAAAGATCTATGTTAGACGCTCTGGGGCCATCCGGCAACTTGACCGCCAGGGGCGGGAAGCCGTCGGCTCAGCTGATCAGGTCGGTGAACTTCTTCAGGTCGGCCTGGTCCTGCAGGTTGAGGCGTGTCCCGTTGATGTCGACTGTCGGCGTCCCGCCGATCTCGTGGGCCTTCGCCTGAGCCGCACCGAACTTGCGGTAGGTCTCGTCGGTGATGCACGAGACCGCGTCGTCTGCGCCGACCTGCGTCGCGAAGCCTGCGAGCTGCTCGGTGGTCAGACCGGAGGAGTTCTCCGCGGGCTGGTTCTCGAACAGGGTCTTGGCGTAGTCGAGGTACAGGTCGGGGTTCGACTCGGCAACGCACACGGCCGCGCCGGCCGAGCGAGAGGAGTACTCGGTGCCCTGCGAGAAGCGGTCGAGGATGGCGATCGGGTGGTACTCGAGCGTGATGCGCCCGTCAGCGGCCGCGGCCTCGAGCTGGGGGCCGAACTGGTCTTCGAAGGTCTTGCAGACCGGGCACTGGAAGTCGACGAAGACGGCGATGGTGTCTTCGCCGTCGCCGAACGAGATCGCGCCCGTCTCGGAGTTGAACGTGTCGTTGGCCTCGGGGGTCGCACCGGGCGCAGTGGCCTGGTTGTTGAGGAACACCACGAGTCCACCGATCGCCACCAGTACGACGACCACGGCGATCGAGACGCCGATCGCGAACCAGTTGGTGTTGCTCTTCGCCGCTGCCATTACTTTCCGATCTCTCGAGGCTCTACCCCGAACGGGGCGAGTCCGGCTCTTCCACCATCGGGCGCAGTCAGCACCCAGATACCACCATCATGCAGTGCGACACTATGTTCCCAATGGGAGCCGTCCGTGCCATCGACCGTGGTGACCGTCCAGTCGTCTTCCTCGATGAAGGTCGCATCGCCACCGGCGGTGACCATCGGCTCGATCGCGAGCACGAGACCGGGCTTCACATCTTCGCCGCGATCGGGCGTGCGGTAGTTGAAGACACTGGGCGCCTCGTGCATCTTGCGACCGATGCCGTGGCCCACATACTCGCGCAGGATCCCGTAGGTCTCGCCGGAGACCGCTGAGGGGCCCTGCGCCTCGATGTACCCCTGGATCGCTGCACCGATCTCATCGATCGATGAGACGGACGCCATCGCGGCGATACCGGCCCACATGGAGCCCTCGGTGACGCGGGAGAGCTCCTCGCGGCGGGCGACCAGCTCCGGTCGCTCCGGGTCGGGAACGACCACCGTGATGGCGCTGTCGCCGTTCCACCCCTGGAACTGCGCTCCGCAGTCGACCGACACGATGTCGCCCGGCTGCAGCACCCGCTCCCCCGGGATGCCGTGGACGACCTGCTCGTTGACCGAGATGCAGGTCGTGTGGCTGTAGCCGCGCACCAGCTGGAAGTTCGACTCCGCGCCACGGGCAAGGATCGTGCGGTTCGCGACCGCATCCAGCTCCAGCGTCGTGACGCCGGCCTTGATCAACGGGCGGACGGCATCGAGCGCCGCAGCCGTTATGAGCCCCGGCTCCACCATGGCTCGCAGCTGAGCCGGGGTCTTGTAAATCGACCGGCGGAACATCTCAGGACGCTGAGGCCGCGAGACGCAGGCCGCGCGCGGCCAGTGCCTCGGAGATGCGCTCGGTGATCTCGTCGAGCGAGCCGACGCCGTCGATGCGATCCACGATGCCCTTGGGGCCGTATACCTCGATGATCGGGGCGGTCTCACGCTCGTAGATGTCGAGACGGTGACCGATAGCCTCAGGGGTGTCGTCAGAACGCCCCTGCTCGGTCGCACGGAGCGTCAGACGCTCCAGGCTCTCCTCCCGCGGCACATCGAGGAGGATGACGGCGTCGAGCGCCTCTCCCCGCTCGGAGAGGAACGACTCGAGGTGGGCGACCTGCGCGGTGTTGCGCGGGTACCCGTCGAGCAGGAACCCCTGAGCGGCGTCATCCTGTGACAGCCGGTCGCGCACGATCTCGCTCGTCAGCTCATCCGGAACGAGGTCACCCTTGTCGAGGATCGCCGTGACCTGCTGACCGAGGGGCGTCCCCTCCTTGATGTTCGCGCGGAAGATGTCGCCGGTCGACACGACCGGGATGCCGTAGGACTCGGCGATGCGCACGCCCTGCGTGCCCTTGCCGGAACCCTGCGGGCCGACGATGAGAAGACGGGCGGATGCTGTCATCGGAGGAGCCCTTCGTAGTGTCGCTGCTGCAACTGCGCGTCGATCTGCTTGACCGTCTCGAGACCCACACCGACGATGATGAGGATCGACGCGCCACCGAACGGGAAGTTCTGGTTGGCGCCGACGGTGGCCAGAGCGATGAGCGGGATGAGCGCGATCAGGCCGAGGTACAGCGATCCGGGAAGCGTGATGCGGGTGAGCACGTAATCGAGGTACTCGGCCGTCGGACGCCCGGCACGGATACCCGGGATGAACCCGCCGTACTTCTTCATGTTGTCCGCGACCTCTACCGGGTTGAACGTGATCGCCACGTAGAAGTAGGTGAACCCGATGATCAGCAGGAAGTATGCCGCCATGTAGACCGGGCTGTTACCCGTCGTGAAGTTCGCACTGATCCAGGTCACCCAGGCTGCCGGAGTCGATCCGTCCTGCGGGGTGTTGAACTGCGCGATGAGCGCCGGGATGTACAGCAGCGACGAGGCGAAGATCACAGGGATCACACCCGCCATGTTCACCTTGATCGGGATGTAGGTGTTCGTACCGCCGTAGGTGCGGCGGCCCACCATGCGCTTGGCGTATTGCACCGGGATTCGACGTTGGGATTGCTCGACGAAGACGACGAGCCCCATGACGATGATTCCCACCAGCAGGACCAACAGGAAGACCTCGAAGCCCTTGCTCTCCCAGATCGTCCACATCGCACCGGGGAAGGTCGCAGCGATCGAGGTGAAGATGAGCAGCGACATTCCGTTGCCGATGCCGCGCTCGGTGACGAGCTCTGCGAACCACATGATGAGACCGGTACCGGCCGTCATCGCCATGATGATGAGCAGCTGTGCCCACCACACGTCGTTCGTCAGCAGCTGCTGGCACGCTGCGAGGTCGGTGGTACCGAAGAGCTGACCGCTGCGCGCGACCGTGACGAGAGTCGTCGACTGGAGCAGCGCGAGGGCGATCGTGAGGTAACGCGTGTACTGGGTCAGACGGGCCTGTCCGGCCTGTCCTTCCTTGTGCAGCGCCTCGAAGTGCGGGATGACGACGCGCAGGAGCTGCGTGATGATCGTCGCGGTGATGTATGGCATGACGCCGAGCGCGAAGATCGACAGCTGCAGCAGCGCGCCGCCGGAGAAGAGGTTGACCAGTCCGAGCAGCCCATCGGTGCCCGCGTTGGCGGCGAGACACTCTTCGACGTTCGGGAAGTTCACGAACGGTGCCGGAACGTTGGACCCGAGACGGTAGATCGCAACGATGGCGAGAGTGAAACCGATCTTCCGACGCAGGTCGGGGGTGCGGAAGATCCGCGCGATGGCGCTAAACAAGGACGTTCCTCCTGAAAAGGTTGCCGGCTCCCGAAGGACGGCTGAAAGACCAGGGTAACGCAAACCGGGCTTCCCGGAATTCGCCACCGATACCAGGCCCGCCGGATGCGGCCCCAGAGCGAGGTCTCGGAGTGTGAAACCACAAGAGGGGCCGGAGAATCTCCGGCCCCTCTTGCAATGCGGCTACTTGACGGATCCGCCTGCCGCGACGATCTTCTGCTCGGCAGAACCCGAGACCTTGTCGACCGAAACGGTGAGCTTCACGGCGATGTCGCCGTTTCCGAGAACCTTGACCTTCTCGTTCTTGCGAACGGCACCCTTGGCGACCAGGTCGCCGATGGTGACATCGCCACCCTTCGGGTACAGCTCCGCGAGCTTCTCCAGGTTCACGACCTGGTACTCCACGCGGAACGGGTTCTTGAACCCGCGCAGCTTCGGGGTGCGCATGTGCAGCGGCATCTGCCCACCCTCGAAGCCGACGCGAACGGTGTTGCGCGCCTTGGTGCCCTTGGTTCCACGACCAGCGGTCTTACCCTTCGAGCCCTCACCACGGCCGACGCGAGTCTTGGCGGTGTTGGACCCGGGGACGGGACGCAGGTGATGCACCTTCAGCACGCCGGGGCGGGATGCCGGAGCATCCTTCGCAGGCGTTGCCTTCTTGGCAGCAGGCTTCTTGGCCGGAGCCTCAGCCTTGGCGTTGGCAGCGGCCTTGGCCGGAGCCTTCTTCGCTGCCGGCTTCTTCTCGGCGGCAGCCTTGGGAGCTGCAGCCTTCTTCGTGGCCTTCTCAGCCTCGACGGCTTCGTTCTTCTCAGCCATTAGTCGATCTCCTCAACCTTGACGAGGTGTGCGACGGTCTTGACGTAACCGCGCGTCTGCGCGTCGTCGGGGCGGACGGTGGTGTCACCGATCCGCTTCAGACCGAGGCTGCGCAGCGTGTCGCGCTGGTTCTGCTTCTCGCTCACCTTGGACTTGATCTGCGTGACCTTCAGTCGCGCGGCCATCAGGAACCTACCTTCTGTGCGGCGATTGCCTCAGCCTCGGCGCGCACGAGACGCGCAGGGGCGACCTGGTCGAACTCGAGGCCACGACGCGCGGCGACCGCACGAGGCTCCTCGAGCTGCTTCAGGGCGGTGACCGTCGCGTGCACGATGTTGATCGTGTTCGAGGAACCGAGCGACTTCGACAGCACGTCGTGGATACCGGCGCACTCGAGCACGGCGCGGACCGGACCACCGGCGATAACACCGGTACCGGCAGCGGCCGGACGAAGCAGGACCACACCGGCGGCCGCCTCACCCTGCACCGGGTGCGGGATGGTGCTGCCGACGCGCGGAACGCGGAAGAAGTTGCGCTTGGCCTCTTCGACACCCTTCGAGATCGCCAGAGGGACCTCTCGGGCCTTGCCGTAGCCGACGCCGACCAGACCGTTGCCGTCACCGACGACCACGAGAGCGGTGAAGCTGAAGCGACGACCACCCTTCACGACCTTCGAGACGCGGTTGATGGTGACGACGCGCTCCAGGAACTGGTTGTCGCCACGGTCGCGCGAGTTGCGGTCACGACCGCCACCCTGGTTCCGATCGCGACCGCCGCCGCGGCGGCCCTCGCGAGCAGGCTCGGCCTGGGTCGTGCCGGCGGCCGTCTCAGAGACGACAGCAGCCGCCTCGGGAGCGGCAGCAGCCGTTTCGGTCACTTCGTTCTCCTTGTTGTCACTCACAGTGCCAGACCCCCCTCGCGGGCGCCGTCGGCGATGGCGGCGACACGACCGGCGTAGCGGTTACCGCCACGGTCGAACACTGCCTCGGAAACGCCGGCAGCCTTCGCACGCTCGGCGAGGATCTCGCCGACCTTGCGGGCCTTGGCGGTCTTGTCACCCTCGAGCGAGCGCAGGTCGGTCTCGAGCGTCGATGCCGACGCGACGGTGTGACCCTTGCTGTCGTCGACCAGCTGCACGAAGACGTGGCGGGCCGAACGGTTGACGACGAGACGCGGACGCGCCTCGGTGCCGACGACCTTCTTGCGAAGGCGGGCGTGACGACGCGCGCGGGCGTCAGACTTTGACTTGAGAGCCATGGTTACTTACCACTCTTTCCGGCCTTGCGACGCACGATCTCGCCGGCGTAGCGCACACCCTTGCCCTTGTACGGCTCGGGCTTGCGGATCTTGCGGATGTTGGCAGCTGCCTCGCCGACAGCCTGCTTGTCGATTCCGCTGACGGTGAGCTTGGTGGTGCCCTCGACCGTGAGCGTGATGCCGGCAGGCGGGTCGATCAGGACCGGGTGCGAGAAGCCGAGGGCGAACTCGACCGAGCTGCCCTTCTGCTGCACGCGGTAACCGGTACCGACGACCTCGAGACCCTTGGTGTAGCCCTGGGTCACGCCGATGATGTTGTTGTTGATGAGCGTGCGGGTCAGGCCGTGAAGCGACCGAGACTCGCGCTCGTCGTCGGGACGGGAGACCAGAACCTGGTTCTCCTCGACCGCGACCTCGATAGGATTGGCAACCGTCAGGGTGAGCTCACCCTTGGGGCCCTTCACCGCGACCTGACGGCCGTCGACCGTAATGGTCACGCCCGCAGGAACGTCGATGGGAAGTCGTCCAATACGCGACATTTCGAATTACCACACGTAGGCGAGAACTTCTCCGCCCACGCCCTTCTGCTCAGCCTGACGGTCGGTGAGGAGACCGGAGGAGGTGGACAGGATGGCCACGCCGAGGCCGCCGAGAACCGTGGGGAGCTCGGTGGACTTTGCGTAGACGCGGAGGCCGGGCTTCGAGACACGCTTGATGCCAGCGATCGAGCGCTCACGGTTCGGACCGTACTTCAGCGTCAGCGTGAGGTTCTGTCCGACGCGAGCGTCAGAGGTCTCCCAGCCAGCGATGTAGCCCTCCTGCTGGAGGATCTGGGCGATGTGCGTCTTGAGCTTGCTCGACGGCAGGGTCACGGAATCGTGGTGCGCCGAGTTCGCGTTGCGCAGACGGGTCAGCAGATCTGCGACCGGGTCTGTCATTGTCATTGTTGATTTCCTTTGTTCATGAGGTTCCGGCTGCCGTTACACGACAGACGGCCTGCGATGACACGCAATTTTCAATTGTACGTGCACATCGACGGGCTCAGTGACACACCTGGCTTATGACGGCAAGAGGTGTACTGAGCCCGTCAAGGGTGTTACGCCTGTGCGTCTTCCGAGCGGAACGGGAAGCCGAGGTGACGGAGCAGTGCCCGACCCTCGTCATCCGTCTTCGCGGTGGTGACGACGGTGATGTCGAAACCGCGAACCCGGTCGATCTTGTCCTGATCGATCTCGTGGAACACGCTCTGCTCCTGGAGACCGAAGGTGTAGTTGCCGTTGCCGTCGAACTGCTTGCCCGAGAGGCCGCGGAAGTCGCGGATACGGGGCAGTGCGAGCGACACGAGGCGGTCGACGAACTCCCACGCACGGTCGCCACGGAGGGTGACGTGCGCGCCGATGGCCTGGCCCTCACGCAGCTTGAACTGCGCGATGGACTTACGGGCCTTCGTGACGATCGGCTTCTGGCCGGTGATCTTGGTGAGGTCTTCGACCGCGCCATCGATCACCTTGCTGTCGCGAGCTGCCTCGCCGACACCGGTGTTCACGACGACCTTGACCAGTCCGGGGATCTGCATGACGTTCGCGTAACCGAACTCTTCCTGCATCGCCTTCTTGATCTCGGTGTTGTACTTCTGCTTCAGGCGCGGCTGGATCTTGCCAGCCGGCGCGGCAGTGTCGGTGCTCATCAGAGGTCCTTACCGCTCTTCTTCGCGTAACGCACGCGGACGGTGCGCTTGACGCCGTCCTTCGTCTGCTCCTCGACCCGGTGGCCGACCTTGGTCGGCTTCTTGGTCGAAGGGTCGACAAGTGCGACGTTCGAGATGTGGATGGAGGCTTCGACGGTCTCGATGCCTCCGGTCTTCGTGCCACGCTGCGTCTGTCCGACGCGGGTGTGCTTGGTGACGTAGTTCACGCCTTCGACGATGACGCGGTTCTTCTCAGCAAGGATGTCGAGCACCTTGCCCTGCTTACCGCGGTCGCCGCCACGCTCCTGCGTGGCACCGGTGATGACCTGAACCAGGTCACCCTTCTTGATCTTCGCCATGATTAGATGACCTCCGGCGCCAGCGAGACGATCTTCATGAACTTCTTGTCGCGAAGCTCACGACCGACCGGCCCGAAGATACGGGTGCCGCGGGGCTCCCCGTCGTTCTTCAGGATCACTGCGGCGTTCTCGTCGAACTTGATGTAGGAGCCGTCCGGACGACGGACCTCCTTCTTGGTACGGACGATGACCGCCTTGACGACGTCGCCCTTCTTCACGTTGCCACCGGGGATCGCGTCCTTGACGGTCGCGACGATCGTGTCGCCGAGGCCCGCGTAGCGGCGCTTCGATCCACCGAGAACACGGATGGTGAGCAGCTCCTTGGCGCCGGTGTTGTCGGCGACCTTGAGTCGGGATTCCTGCTGAATCACTTGGCCTTCTCCAGAATCTCCACCAGGCGCCAGCGCTTCGTGGCGCTCAGCGGGCGGGTCTCGTTGATCAGGACCAGGTCGCCGATGCCGGCGGAGTTCGCCTCATCGTGCGCCTTGACCTTCGAGGTGCGGCGGATGACCTTGCCGTAAAGCGGGTGCTTCACGCGGTCCTCGACCTCGACCACGATGGTCTTGTCCATCTTGTCGCTGACGACGTAGCCGCGGCGTGCCTTGCGGTAACCGCGGGCAGCGGAGTCGCGGACATCGCGCTCGGATGACTCGTGTCCGACGACCTGCGTCTCCGCAGTCGCTTCCTTCTTGGTGGCCATCACTCAGCCTCTTCCTTCACGGCGTCGTCAGCGGAGTCCGCCTTCTTCGCCTTCGACTTGGTCGCCTTCTTCGCGGGAACCTCGACCGGAGCGGGCGTCGCACGGATGCCCAGCTCGCGTTCGCGGATCACCGTGTAGAGACGCGCGATGTCGCGCTTGACGGCGCGGATGCGGCCGTGGCTTTCCAGCTGGCCGGTGGCCGACTGGAAACGGAGGTTGAACAGCTCCTCCTTGGCCTTACGCAGCTCCTCGACGAGGCGCTGGTCTTCGAACGTGTCGAGCTCTGTAGGAGCGAGCTCCTTGGTGCCGATCGCCATTACGCGTCGCCCTCCTCGCGCTTGATGATGCGTGCCTTGAGCGGCAGCTTGTGAATTGCACGGGTCAGAGCTTCGCGAGCGAGCTCCTCGTCGACTCCCGCGACCTCGAAGAGGACACGGCCCGGCTTGACGTTTGCGACCCACCACTCGGGGGAACCCTTACCGGAACCCATGCGGGTTTCGGCAGGCTTCTTCGTGAGCGGACGGTCGGGGTAGATGTTGATCCACACCTTGCCACCACGCTTGATGTGACGGGTCATCGCGATACGAGCGGACTCGATCTGACGGTTCGTCACGTAAGCGGGCGTGAGGGCCTGGATACCGTACTCGCCGAAGGAGACCTTCGTGCCACCGGTTGCCTGACCCGAGCGACCCGGGTGGTGCTGCTTGCGGAACTTGACCTTACGGGGGATGAGCATTATGCCGACGCTCCTTCTGCAACAGGTGCCTCGTTGCGCGGGGCACGGCGGCGGTCGCCACCACGGTCGTCACGACGAGCCTTGGGTGCATTGGCCTGCTCGCGAGCGAGCTCCTTTGCGGTCAGGTCGCCCTTGTAGATCCAGACCTTCACGCCGATGCGGCCGAACGTGGTCTTCGCCTCGTAGAAGCCGTAGTCGATGTTCGCGCGAAGCGTGTGCAGCGGCACACGACCTTCGCGGTAGAACTCGGAACGGCTCATCTCGGCGCCGCCGAGGCGGCCGGAGACCTGGATGCGGATGCCCTTGGCGCCGGCGCGCTGAGCGCCCTGCAGACCCTTGCGCATCGCACGACGGAACGCCACACGAGCAGAGAGCTGCTCGGCGATGCCCTGTGCGACGAGCTGAGCATCGGCCTCGGGGTTCTTGACCTCGAGGATGTTCAGCTGGATCTGCTTGCCCGAGAGCTTCTCGAGGTCGCCGCGGATGCGCTCGGCCTCGGCTCCACGACGACCGATCACGATGCCCGGACGGGCGGTGTGGATGTCGACGCGGACGCGGTCACGGGTGCGCTCGATCTCGATGTTCGAGACACCGGCGCGGTCGAGCTGCGTCTTGAGCAGGTTGCGGATCTTGATGTCCTCGGCGACGTAGTCGGCGTAACGCTGACCCGGCTTCGTCGAGTCAGAGAACCAGCGCGAGACGTGGTCCGTCGTGATGCCGAGACGGAAGCCGTACGGGTTTACCTTCTGTCCCATTACTTGCTCGCCTTCTTGTTGCTGTCGCCCGTGGCGGCCGGAGCTGCCTCAGGCGTCGAGAGCACGACCGTGATGTGGCTCGTGCGCTTCTTGATCTGGAAAGCGCGACCCTGTGCACGGGGGCGGAAACGCTTGAGCGTCGAGCCCTCGTCGACGTAGATGCTGGACACGTAGAGGTCCTGCTCGTCGAGGAACTCGCCGTCACGATCTGCCTTGACCTGCGCGTTGGCCATGGCCGACGCGACAAGCTTGTAGATCGGCTCGCTGGCGCTCTGCTGTGCGAACTTCAGGATCGCCAGAGCTTCCTGGGCCTGCTTGCCCTTGATGAGCGCGATGACACGACGAGCCTTCTGAGGGGTCACGCGGATGTGTCGCACGCGTGCGATCGATTCGACCATTAGCGGCGCCGCCCCTTCTTGTCGTCCTTCTCGTGGCCGCGGAAGGTGCGGGTGGGCGCGAACTCGCCCAGCTTGTGACCGACCATGGTCTCGGACACGAACACAGGAATGTGCTTGCGTCCGTCGTGGACCGCGATCGTGTGACCCAGCATCGCCGGGATGATCATGGACCGACGGGACCAGGTCTTGATGACGTTCTTGGTGCCGGCTTCGTTCTGCACGACCACCTTGCGAAGCAGGTGATCGTCGACGAAGGGGCCCTTCTTAAGACTGCGAGGCATCTTCTCTTACTCCTACTTACGCTTCTTGCCGGCGTTACGACGACGCACGATGTACTTGTCGCTTTCCTTGTTGGCGTGACGGGTACGACCCTCAGCCTGGCCCCACGGGGAGACGGGGTGACGACCACCAGAGGTCTTACCCTCACCACCACCGTGCGGGTGATCGACCGGGTTCATGGCGACACCACGCACGGTCGGGCGGACGCCCTTCCAGCGCATGCGGCCGGCCTTACCCCAGTTGATGTTCGACTGCTCGGCGTTGCCGACCTCGCCGATGGTCGCGCGGCAGCGCGCATCGACGTTGCGGATCTCGCCCGAGGGGAGACGCAGCTGAGCGAAGTTGCCATCCTTGGCGACGAGACGGACGGATGCACCGGCCGAACGTGCCATCTTCGCGCCGCCGCCGGGGCGGAGCTCGATCGCGTGGATGACGGTACCGGTGGGGATGTTCTTCAGCGGGAGGTTGTTACCCGGCTTGATGTCAGCCCCGGCACCTGACTCGATGACGTCGCCCTGCTTCAGCTTCGCCGGAGCGAGGATGTAGCGCTTCTCACCGTCGAAGTAGTGCAGCAGCGCGATGCGCGCGGTGCGGTTGGGGTCGTACTCGATGTGAGCGACCTTGGCGTTGACGCCGTCCTTGTCATTACGACGGAAGTCGATGACGCGGTACTGGCGCTTGTGGCCACCACCGATGTGACGGGTCGTGATGCGGCCCTGGTTGTTACGACCACCGGTCTTCGAGAGCGGGCGCAGCAGCGACTTCTCCGGCGTCGATCGGGTGATCTCGGCGAAGTCAGCCACCGACGAGCCGCGACGGCCCGGGGTCGTGGGCTTGTACTTGCGAATAGCCATTATTGTCCTTATCCCCCGGATCAGCCGATTGCCGTGAAGATGTCGATGGTGCCCGACTTCAGGGTGACGATGGCGCGCTTGGTGTCCTTGCGCTTGCCGGTGCCGAAGCGGGTGCGACGAGCCTTGCCGACGCGGTTGAGGGTGTTGACCCCAGCGACCTTGACGCCGAAGATCTTCTCGATGGCGAGCTTGATCTCGGTCTTCGAAGCGCGCGGGTCGACGAGGAAGGTGTACTTACCCTCATCGATGAGCCCGTAGCTCTTCTCGGACACGACCGGCTTCAGGATGATGTCGCGCGGGTCCTTGTTCAGGGCCGTCTGGAGAACAGCTGCCTGCTCGCTCATGCGGAGACCTCCTGGTTGGCGCCGGACTTGGAGGCGATGAAGCCCTCGAGCGCGGCCTGGGTGAAGACGATGTCGTCGGAGACGAGAACGTCGTATGCGTTGAGCTGGTCGAACGTCAGCACGTGCAGGTTCGACAGGTTGCGGATGCTCTTCAGCGTCACGTCGTCGTTGCGCTCGATCACGACGAGCACGTTCTTCGACGAGACGACGTTGGTGAGGAAGTTCACCGCGGTCTTGGTCGAGGGCGTGCCGTCGATCCCGAAGGACTCGATGGCGTGGATGCGGTCACCGCGGAAACGGTCGCTGAGCGCGCCCAGCAGGGCGGCGGCGATCATCTTCTTGGGGGTGCGCTGCGAGTAGTCACGCGGCTTCGGGCCGTGGACGATGCCACCGCCGGTCATGTGCGGCGCGCGGATGGAACCCTGACGGGCGTTACCCGTGCCCTTCTGCTTGAAGGGCTTGCGACCGGCACCGGAGACCTCGCCACGACGCTTGGTCGAGTGCGTGCCCTGGCGAGCCGCCGCGAGCTGCGCGACGACGACCTGGTGGATGAGCGGGATGTTCGTCTTGGCGTCGAACAGCGCGGCGGGAAGCTCGATCGAGCCTGCCTTCTTGCCGTCTGCCTTGAGGACGTCGAGCGCGAGAGTGGAGTCAGCCATGTTCAGGCACCCTTCACTGCGTTGCGGACATAGACGATGCGGCCACGAGCACCGGGGACGGCGCCCTTGACGAGCAGCAGACCCTTCTCGATGTCGACGGCGTGCACCGTGAGGTTGAGGACGGTCACGCGCTCGCCACCCATACGGCCGGCCATGCGCATGCCCTTGAAGACGCGGCTCGGAGTCGACGATGCGCCGATGGAGCCGGGCTTGCGGTGGTTGCGGTGCGAACCGTGCGATGCCGAGACGCCCTTGAAGTTGTGACGCTTCATGACACCGGCGAAGCCCTTGCCCTTGCTCGTGCCGACGACGTCGACGAGCTGGCCTGCATCGAAGGTGCCGTCGACCGTGAGCTCCTGGCCCAGGGTGTAGTCGCCGGCGTCCGCGGTGCGGATCTCGGTGACGTGACGACGCGGCGTGACGCCGGCTGCCTCGAAGTGAGCCGAGAGCGGCTTGTTCACCTTGCGGGGGTCGATCTGGCCGTACGCGATCTGAACGGCGTTGTAGCCGTCCTTCTCGGGCGTGCGGACCTGGGTGACCACGTTGGGCGCCAGCTCGATGACGGTGACGGGAATGAGCTTGCCGCTCTCGTTCCACACCTGGGTCATGCCGAGCTTCGTGCCCAGCATGCCCTTGGAAATCTTGGAGTTGATGTCAGCCATGTCGAACCTCAGAGCTTGATCTCGATGTTGACATCGGCCGGCAGGTCGAGGCGCATCAGCGAGTCGACAGCCTTGGGCGTCGGGTCGACGATGTCGATCAGACGCTTGTGGGTGCGCATCTCGAAGTGCTCGCGGCTGTCCTTGTACTTGTGCGGCGACCGGATGACGCACACGACGTTCTTCTCGGTCGGAAGCGGCACGGGGCCGACGACGGTCGCGCCCGCACGGGTCACTGTGTCGACGATCTTGCGTGCGGATGTATCGATGACCTCGTGGTCATACGACTTCAGGCGAATGCGGATCTTCTGTCCCGCCATTGTCTGCTCTCTCTCTTTAGGCGTCTTACCGTCCGGGACCGGGTGGTCTCGGGGCATTGGACGCACGTCGGCGCTGTTCGCGCCTCGGCACGAGAACGGCTCTTGCGAGTCGATCTGCTGCACCACTGTTCTTCTGTCAGCCGGACGCCGTGAGGCGAACGGATGCCGACCTCCTGCCGCGCACGGCAGAACCCTTCGCGAGGAAGGGTGTCGGGGATGTGTTCTGCTACCCGCGGCCTAGAACCCTGCACCGTCCCGGAGGAGGCGCCGTCTATGCACTGCCCTGGCAGTGATCCGGCGCACGCACAGCGGCGACGGAATATCGAACCTGTCTATTCTGCCACGGCGGATTTCACTTCCGCAAACCCGGGCGTGTCGCGACCGTCGACCGGACCTTCAGACGACGCCCGAACGGGTCAGATCGCAGGAGATAGCGGGGCGAGGCATCCCCATGCCTCGCCCCGCTTGGGGAGGGCGTTCGGCGCGAGGGGGCACACCGAACGCGAGCAGTTCGGCGTGAAGGGACGCCGAACTCCTCGACCGAGGGCGCGGCGGTAGACCCGCCGCGCAGGCAGGGAGACGCTCAGGCGCACAGAGTGCACGCGTCGCACGATGATCCCCAAGATCGCATATCCCCAGTTTGAACGCGGAAGAACCGCGTGCTTCGGGAAACCGAACCCCTTCGGCTTCCCCGACCACAAGATCCCCAGGTGGTCGAGATGATCCTACTGGATACACGAGTGAATGCGCCACATTCGACGACATTCCGGTGCGGACGCGGTGCCCCCGCAGACGTAAGAGCGGCGACCCACCGGTGGTGGATCGCCGCTCTTGACTAGCGCTGCTGCTTACTCGTTGCCGACGGCCTTGTCGGCGCCGTCCCGGATCTCGTCGATCTTGTCGGCAGCACCGGGGGCGAGCTTCTTGGCGAAGTCGGCGACGCCGTCCAGCACCTTGTCGCTGATGTCCTCAGCCTGCTCGCTCTTCACGGCCTCGGCAATCTTGTCCTTGTTCTGCTCGTACAGGTCCTTGCCCTTGTTGACGGCGTCGTCGATACCCATGATTCCCCTTCGGAGACGGTGTGCGATGTGTGCCTAGTCTGCACGAACCACCGCGTCATCACCAGAGGCAAAGGACTCCGATGCGGAGCCCGTCGCGTCGCCCGGCAGCGACCGGAAGGCGGCGACCGCGCCGATGAAGAGGAAGACCGCCCAGAAATGTCCGGGTGCCTGCAGCAGCGGGTTGAGGGCGTTCGCGGCGAGTACGGCGAGTGCGCCAGCGCCCGTGGTGAACACGACGGGCCTCGCGTCCGGGCGACGTGTCACGACACGCACCGCTGCACACACGACGAGCACCGTACTCGCGACGAGGAGCAGCACGCCGACCACTCCCACCTGGAAGAGAATCAGGTTGTACTGCATCTCGAAGTTCCAGGGGCGCTCATCGCTGCGCGCGTAGCCGGGGATGACCGCACCGATACCGTGGCCGAAGATGGGCGACTCCAAGAACGCCGCCCACAACCGCTCCACCTGCTCGATCCTCAGATCCTCGTCGGCGGTTCCCCCTCTGCCGGTCACCAGCGCGAGGACACCAGCACTCATGCGTTGTCCTGGCGGTGTGATCAGCAACGCGATCGCTGCGAGCACCGCGACCCCCGCGGAGATCATGAGCGCACGCACATGGCGCCGAGTGAACCAGGCGCGCCCCACCGACACGAGGTAGGCGATGAAGATCAGGATCGGGACCACCAGTCCCAGCGCGAGCGCAGCCCTGCGGGTGCTGACCACCGCTGCCAGCGTCGCGAGAACGGCTGCGGCCACCATGAGGTTCCGGGACGGGAGACCCGGACCCCGGAAGAACATCCCGACGATCCAGAGCGGGCCGAGGGCGATCAGCGATGATGCTCCGTAGACACCCACGACCACATTCGGCCACGCACCGGAGACGTCTGCGTCGAAGACGATCCTGATCCACAACGCAGGCTCGACTCCCACCGCGCCCAACGTCCACAGCGCCAGCACGATCACCGCCAGAGCCACCGTCGCCCCCGCCGCGAACCGCAGGAACAGAGCGACCACGTGCTCGTCCATCTGGCTGGCCCATACCCAGAAGAGAACGGGGGCGGCGACCCAGCTGATCAGGGAGTGAGCGAAGCCGGGGTTGCCTGCACCGCCGATCACGCCGACGAGCATCGCGGCGGCAGCGCAGCAGGCCGCTGCCAGAAGAAGGGGAGGAAGGCTGCGAGGACGACGGACGAGCCTCCAGACGCACCACAGCCCGAGCAGAAGGAGCAAGGACGCCAGGAACAGGTTGTGCCCCACGGGCAAGACGATCAGGTAGGCCAGGATCCCGGCGGCGAGCACGTCGGCCACCGTGTCCAGCCGCTGCAGAAGCGGGCGCGCGCCCGTGGTACCGGTCACTGACAGGTGACGGCGTCCTGCGTGACGACGGTCGGGGTGACGACCGGCGTGCTGTCGAGCTCGATCTTCGTGGTCTCGTCGGAATCCGCCACGAACTCGTAGGTGAGAGTCCGTGTCTCCTGGGGAGCCAGCGTCAACCGCATCGTTCCGACGGTGAACTCCTGGTCCCGTCGCACCTCGGACCGCGTGAGCTCCGCGTCAGCCCTCTGGCCGACCGCCGTGTACCCCTCCGGGGCGAAGACGAGCGTCTCCACCTGCATGGACCCCTTCGGCGTCTCGATACCGACTCCGGTGACGTACTCCGGAAGGCCACGCACCGCAGCCGGGTCCACGCCGTTGGTCAGCGTGACCGTCACGAACACATGGCGCCGACCATCCGCTGCGCAGACCGGCTGGCTCACGTCGATCGCCTGCTTCATGTAACGCTGCATCTTCCCGGGCGTCGAGTCGATGAAGTAGACGCCGAAGCCTTCGGCACCCTCACCCGCATACGGACCTCGGCGATCGACCAGCGTGCCCGCGATGAGCTGCTGCTCCGATTCGCGAGCACTCCAGATCGCGATCCGTCCCTCTTTCGCTGCGAGTCCGAGCACGGAGGACAGCTTGGCGAAGTCCACCTCGCCGCCCATCAGCTTCTGCAGAGTCAGGCCGGCGAAGACCTGGTTGATCATGTCGACCTCCGCAGGCTCGTAGGTGTTGTACAGGTCACCCAGCAGCATCGCCACCGCGTTGGAATTCGAGATCTCCGGTCCACCGGGGATCGTGACGGGTCCGGTCGCTACGAGGAGGTAGCTGAGGGCGACGGTGTCGAGGGAGACCACGGCGTCGACCTCGACACCCTTGGCGTCGCGCCACATGTCGCGCGCGACCTCGAACGTCCGGTCGAAACGCGGCGAGCGGGTGAGAGCCTGGACATAGCTTCCGAAAAGGAAGCCGTACAGATCGCTCTCCTCCTGGGTCACTCCCCCGACGGGCGGACGGAAGTTCGGGAAGTCGCGCCCGGACGCCGACGACTGGTTCACGATCGAGATCGCACCGTTGTCGATGTGCACCTGCGCCATGGAGCCGATGGTGCCTCCGCCGGACATCACCTCTCCGTTGTTCTGGAAGATGACCAGCACGTCACGAGGGCCGCCCTCGCCCAGGATCTCGGGGAGGGCTTCGACCAATGGCATCACGCCGTCGAGGGTGCTCGCCGCAGGCTTGAGTACCTTCTCGATGCGATCGACGCCCGATGCCACCGGACCGAGGAGTGCGCCGTGGTCGACGTCTGCCAGCATCGAGGATGCAGTGCGTACGGCTTCATCGGCCGACCGAGCGATGTCTCCGATCCCGCGGATCGCCTGAAGGTCGAGCCCCCCACCCGAAGGGCGCAGCGCAGCGATGTCGATGGCCGCGGCCGGTAGGAGCGCCTTGGTGGCCAGCTCGTCGACGGCAGCGGTCGCCATGCGCACGCCATGGAGGTTCGGGCCGATCACCGGCACCCACTCCAGCGATTCCCAGAGGAATCCGCTGGTCTGCTCGTGCGCGGAAGCGGCGGTCTTCGTCAGCTCCTCCGCGGCGGCCTGCGCGCCGGCAGTGTCGCCGGAGGCGATCAGTCCCGGGATGCTCTGTGCGAGCGGCACCGATGCCTCGAGCTTGTCCTTGGCGTCGAGTGCCTTCGGAATGAGGATCGCCGCGATGACGGCGACGGCGATGAGAAGTGCGAGCACGATTCCGACCACCCACAGGATGATCCGAGTCTTCCGAGTCTTCCGACGCTGCTGCTCGTTCTGGGCTCGACGCGCGCGTCTGGAGTCTCGGGTCACCGCAATATACTACCGAGGTGGACCTGAGCAGCGTCGCAGACTGCGTCGCACGCCCATGGCGGGGTTCGCCCACACCATGGAGGAGCGCACGTGAAAGCTGTTGTCATCGGTCAGGGATACGTCGGACTTCCGGTGGCCATGCGCGCCGTAGACGTGGGCATGACTGTCGTCGGTCTCGACGTCGACACCGTCCGCATCGCCGCTCTGCATGGTGGGGAGTCGTACGTCGATGACATCTCGTCGGAGCAGCTGAACGAGGCGATCGCCACCGGACGGTATCTCGCATCGTCCGACTACGACGACACCGCGGGGTTCGACGTCGCGGTGATCACCGTCCCGACTCCGCTTCGGGAGGGCCTCCCCGACATCTCGTACATCGAGTCCGCCGGCGCCTCGCTCGCAACCCGGCTGACCCGGGGCGCGACGGTCGTGCTCGAATCCACGACCTATCCGGGCACGACCGAGGAGATCCTCGTTCCGATCCTCGAGGCCGGTTCCGGGCTCGAGGCCGGACGCGACTTCGCCGTCGGATACAGCCCGGAGCGCATCGACCCGGGCAACCCGAAGTGGGGCTTCGTCAACACACCGAAGGTCGTCTCCGGCATCGACGAGCAATCACTCGGCAAGGTGAAGGCCTTCTACGACCGTCTCGTCGACGAGACGGTCAGCGTGAGCACGCCGAAAGAGGCGGAGCTCACCAAGCTGCTGGAGAACACCTTCCGTCATGTGAACATCGCTCTCGTGAACGAGTTGGCGGTCTTCGCGCACGAGCTCGAAGTCGACATCTGGGAGTCGATCGACGCCGCGGCCACCAAGCCCTTCGGGTACATGAAGTTCACCCCGGGGCCCGGTGTCGGCGGACACTGCCTTCCCGTCGACCCGAGCTACCTCTCCTGGCAGGTGCGCCGGAAGCTCGGACGCAGCTTCCGCTTCGTCGAGCTGGCGAACGACGTCAACGACCACATGCCCGACTATGTCGCTCAGCGGTCCATGGAACTGCTCAACGAAGATGAGCGCTCGTTGAAGGGGTCAACGATCCTGCTCGTCGGACTCGCGTACAAGCGCGACACGGCCGACATCCGCGAGTCGCCCTCCCTTCGCCTCATCGAGCTGCTCACCTCCTTCGGCGCCTCCATCCGCGGCGCGGACAGGCATGTGGAGTCGCACCGCTGGCCGGCCACGGTGGAGCGCGTGGAGCTCTCCGCAGCGGAGATCGACGCCGCGGATCTGGTCATCCTGGTGACGGATCACTCGGACTTCGACCTGGAACTTCTCAGCGACTCGCCGACGCCTGTGCTCGACACCAAGGGCCGGCTCACGGGGTCCAGGGTCGTTCGTTTGTGAGCTCGCTGCGCCTGATCCTCACGTCTTCGGCTGCCGCGGTCGCGACGCTCTCCGTTCAGGTCCTCGGCCTCATCACACTTGGTCCCGCGGATTTCGGTCTCTTCTCCATCGTCTACCTCGCGGGCGCCTTCGCTCTGTCGCTCGCCCTCTCGCTCATCTGCGAGGCGGCGACCCGTTCGCGCGGCGACACCCCCACACCCTGGTCGGACTTCAGCGGCGCATCGACGGAGTTCGCCCTGCTCTTCGCAGCGGCCGGCGGCCTCATCGTCGCCGTGACGCACTCGCCGCTGACGCCCTACTGGTGGCTCGTGGCACTCGCGATCGGTGGCAGTTCATATCGGTCGACCGCACGGTTCTACGCGGTCGAGAACGGTGACACGCGCGGTTCCGTCCTCGGCGATGCCCTGGGCGCGGTCGTCGCGGTCGCCCTGTGTGCCGTCACGCTTGTGCTCCACAGCGGAGAGCTCGCGTGGGTCCTCGGCACCTGGGCGGCATCGAGCGTCGTCGCCGCCGTGTTCTCGCGATGGCCGGCGCTGAACCGCCCAGGGGTGCTCGTCCGCTGGATCCGTCAGCGGCGGGCCGCCATCGCTCCCCTGGTGCGCGACTCGCTGATCATGGATGCCTCCTCCATCGGCACGCCGTACGCGCTGGCTCCGATCCTGGGAGTGGGACCGTTCGGCGTCTACCGGGCCGTGTCGAACGTCGCCGCCCCGGTACGGCTGCTGCTGAATCCGATCCGACCGCGCATCGCCCGACTGCGGATGTCTGCGGCGACCATCGGCCTCGTCCTCGCCGGCGGTGTGATCTTCGGCGCGCTGGCCGCCGGAGTGCTGCTCCTCCTCGGCGAAACCCCCTGGCCGCTCGGCACCCTCCGCGACCTCGTACCGTTCGCGGTGCCGACGGCGATCTTCGTCATGGCGAACATGGTGGGCCACACCTTCTACATCGTGTCGCGCCTGCGTGCATCACGACGTGACCTGCTCGCCGCCCGCCTCGTCCAGACGACTCTCGGCGTCGTCGGCCCGTTGCTGGGCGCTCTGCTGGCCGGGCTGAACGGAGCGATCTGGGCCTACGCCCTCTCCACGCTGATGTCGTCGCTCTACTGGCTCTTCATCGCGCGGCGGTCGGGTCAGACGCCGGTCACGGCCTGACGCCAGGCGGGCGCCCACGCCGAGAAGCTGTAGTGGTCGCGCACGGCGCTGTGGCCCGCCTCGCCGCGCTCACGGCGTCGCTTCGCGCTCTCCGAGAAGAAGCCCACCAGGGCATCCGCCCACTCCGCGGTGCTCTGCGGTGCAAGACCGTCGCCCCTACGCAGGATCTCTGCATTGACGCCGACCGGGTCTCCCATCATGGGGAGCCCGGCTGCGCCGTACTGGAGCAGCTTGTACCCGCACTTGCCCCGCGCCCACGCGGAATCAGGCGTCGGCATCAGCCCGAGATCGGCGTCGGCTAGCGCGGCTCCGAAGGTCTGCGGTGACCATGCCACCCGGTCGACCATCGCATCCAGCGGACCGAGCTCCGCCTCTCCCGCGCTGATGACGGTGAGCCGCATACCTGTCTCCGCGTGCGCGCGCACGAGCGCGGATTCGATGTCACGGAGATAGCGCTCCGTGGCGGGCGAGCCGATCCACACTGCGCGTGGTGTCGCCCCGAGGTCGAAGCCGGTCTTGCGCGTGTACTGGGCCGGATCGACGCAGCTGGGGATGACGGTCACATTGCGGTTGATCCGGCCCGCCTCTTCGGCGAGCGTCGCGTTGCCCGCGATGACCACGTCGGCCGCCGTCACGGCCGCCCGCCAGATCGAGGCCTTCGGGAAGGGCCCGCGGCGGTCGAGATAGAGGGCGTCGTCGAAGTCGTACACCCCGACTCGCGCGCCCTGCAGCAGTCGTCTCTCGACGCCGCCGCGACTCAGCGGACTCGCCTGCCGCGAGACCAGGACGCGCGCGTCGCCCGAGGGTGTGCGACGCAGTTTGCGCTCGGCTTCGAACAGGCGTCGCGGCGACGTCAGGAGAGACCGTCCGGAGTTGGTCGCACCGTCGAGATACGAGTGGGTGACGGCGGGTACATCCACCTGATCGAGCCAATCGAAGACGCGGACTCTCGCGCTTCCCGCTCTGCGCCCGTAGCTGGTGTAGGTGTGCAGCACGCTCATGATGTTCGCCTCCGTCGGGAGCCCACGGCGCCGAGCACCACGATGACCGCAGCCGTCACGAGATACAGCGTGTTGTTGGTCTTCTGTGCAAAGGTGACCAGGAACAGCGTGGAGAGCAGGAGGGCCGCGAGCCACCAACGCGCGGGCGATGCCTTCCTCGTGGCGTAGAGATACGCCACGAGGACACCGATGCCGGCCGCCCCGATCGCGACGCCGACGACTCGCCAGTCCCGGTAGAAGGGCTCCAACCAGGTGTACACGTTCGTCAGGGTGCCCACATCGACGAACGGCGCCCCCGAATTCCAGGTGCGGAGTCCGGGAATCAGACTCAGGACCGGCTCGAAGAACGCGGTGCCGAAGGTCTGCGGGTCGTAGTCGCCGTAGACGAGACGGGGTCCGCCCACCGGCGGCCAGGCACTGTTGGTCGAATCGACCAGGGTCAGGAACGCTGGCACCCCGGCGGTCAGATAGATGAACGGGCTGGAGAGGCCGGACGCACTGAGGGCGGGCGAGACGTTGCTGCCGACATCGCCCGTCTTGCCCAGCGCCCCGGCGAGCAACTGGAACGCGAGAAGCGCGCCCACGCCGATCGCGCCGATCGCCACCACCGGCACCCACCGCCGCCGGTACCACGCACGCACGGGACCGGTGCCCCACGCCCTGCCGTAGAGCAGAAGGAGCGCGCCGATCGCGAGGAGGACGCCCGCGAAGAGGTTGGTCCTCTGCAGCAGGGCGAGCATCGACCCGGCGAGCACCACCGCCGCCGGAGCGCGCCACCACCATGCCAGTCCGTTGCGGACCGAACCCGGCACGATCAGGATCGCGAGCAAGAGAGGCCCCACGTACATCAGCAGTCGCGCCCACAGGGGTACGCCCGCGAGATACGACTCCGCGGCCCCTCGAATCGTTCCGGGATCGAACCAGAAGGTCTCCCACCCGAAGCGCTGGAGGATCGTCCAGATGTAGACGCCGAACCCCAGCGCGTACGCGCCGGACAAGATCAGCAGTGTTCGCCGACTCACGAGTGCATGATCGCGCGGCGCGAGATCCGCACTGCGTGCCTTGCGCGACGCTAGCGCCACCCCTCCCCACGCTCCGACCGAGAAGAACGCGAGCCCGACCGCCAGCACACCCCATGCCGCCAGCGACGCACTGTGATAGGCGATGAGACCCGATCCGACGAGAACCAGCGTCACCGCCCACACGCCGTTGTGCACGGCCACGGGAAGGAACGCGCGACGGGCGATGAACCACGTCAGCGCGGTGAGTCCGATGAGCGCGGCGACGACGACGAGCGCGGCGACGCCGTTGGAGACTTCGGTCATCGCCGACCTCGTGCCAGCTCGCCGCGGAGGAACTCGGACACCGAGGCGTGAACCGCGTCGCGCCGGAAGTTCTCGACCACGAAGTCCCGGGCAGCCGCGCCCAGTCCCGCCGCGAGACTCGGATCTTCGACCACACGCCGCAGCGCCACAGCGAGCTGTTGCGCATCTCCCGCGGGCACCATCAGACCGGTGCGCTCGGGGATCACGGAATCGACCGCGCCCGTCGCATCCGTCGTCACGACCGCGATCCCGGTCGCTCCCGCCTCCAGCACGACATTGGGAAAGCCTTCACGCAGGGTGGGAAGGCAGAGGGCTCGCATCAGGGGATAGTACATCGACGTGTCCGCCACGGCGCCGAGCACGATCGGAGCCCGCCGCAGCAGCGAGAAGGAGTCGAGCTCCGCACCGTCGATGCCGCCGACGATCAGCAGCTGGTACTCGACCCGTTCGGCATCGAGAATGCGGCAGGCCTCCGCGAGGACTTCGAGCCCCTTGTCGTGATTGAGCCGGCCGACGAATCCGATGACGGGGACATCCGGAAGCAGTCCCTCGACCCGCGCCGCCGCGTTGCCTGGCGCGAAGCGGTCGACATCCACTCCGTTGGAGCTGCCGTGACCGCGCACGGTGACGCGAGATTCGGATGCGAGGCCCAGTGACACGACCCGCTGCCTGAGGCTCGGGCTCACCGCCAGCGTCTTCGTCGCGAGGCGGATCGTCAGACGCTCCATGATCGTCAGCACACGGCGAGTCGTTCCTGCGGCCGTCTCCAGGCGCAGCCCACGGAGGTGGTAGACCCGGGTACGCACGCCGAGCAGCCGGGCAGCCGTGATGCCGAGCAGGCCCGCTTTCGGGGTGCCCACGAACACGGCATCGGGGCGCAGGTGGCGGATCAGACGCATCCAGTCGCGCAGACCGCGGATGTCTCGGGCGACGTCGATCTCCCGCGCCATCGGGAGCGGGTGCACCGTGACCCCCGGTTCGGATCCGAGCGCCTCGAGCCTCTCACCCGGTGAGCTCGCGACATGCACCTCCCACCCGTCCGCGGCCAGCTTGTGCGGCAGCCCGGACAGCAGGCCGACGGACACGTCCGCCGTGACGCCGATCAGTATGCGCGCCGTATCGGCCGCGCTCACGAGTCCTTGCTCCGGAACCACGCGACCGTCTTCGCGATCCCTTCCTCGAGCGGGACCGGCTGGACGTCGGGGAACAACTCACGCAGGCGCACACCGTCGGACTGGGAGGCGCGCACATCGCCAGGACGCGGATCGACATGCTCGACGGCCACCGGAGCGCCGGTCTGCTCCTCGATCACCGCGACCAGTTCGCGCAGCGTGGTGTTGGTGCCGAACGCCAGATTCACGGGGTGCCCCGAGGTCACACGTTCCTGTACCGCCACCATCAACGCATGCGTCACCGTGTCCACGCTCGTGAAGTCTCGCGACTGCAGACCGTCTCCGTGGATGGTGAGCGCTCGCCCGGAGAGCGCCGCATCGACGAACCTCGGGATGACAGCGGCGTACACATGATCGGCCGGCTGGTAGGGCCCGTAGACGTTGAAGAAGCGGAAGGCCAGAGTCGGCAGCCCGTACGAATACTGGTAGGCCAGCACGTACGCCTCTCCCCCCAGCTTGGTCGCCGCGTACGGACTCATCGGCCGCGTCCAGTCGAACTCCGACTTCGGCAGAGCCGGGTTCGCCCCGTACACCGAACTCGACGACGCCATCACCACGTAGGCGTTCTCGCGTCGGGCCGCCTCGAGAACGGTCAGTGTCCCCGTCAGGTTGGCGACGTGCGAAGCCATGGGGTCGTCGATGGATCGGGGAACGCTGCCCAGCGCGCCGAGATGAACGATCGCATCCGCGCCGACCGTCGCTGCGGCCACCGCGTCGGCATCCGCGACGGAGCCCTGGTGCAGCGTGATCTTCGTCCCGGTCAGGTTCGAATCACGTCCGGTGCTGAAATCGTCGAGCACGTGGACATCGACTTCCGGCGCCTCGTCGTTGAACCGCCGTACGAGGTTGGATCCGATGAACCCGGCTCCGCCGGTGATGACTACCTTCACGAGCTGTGACTCTTTCCTGTTGTTCTATGGACGCGCGCAGGCACTCCCACCAGTGTTACCCGGGGAGGGGCGTCCTTGGTCACGCAGGCCGCCGCACCGACCGTCACGTCCGCGCCGATTTCCAGTCCCTGGAGCACCACCGACTTCGCACCGATGAGCACGCGCTCCTCGATGCGCACGTCACCCGAGATCACCGCACCCGGATTCAACGACACCGAGTCCCCCAGGACGCTGTCATGGCCGACGATGGCACCCGGATTCAAATGAGCGTGTCGTCCGATCCGGACATTCGTCGAGACCAGCACGCCGGCGCAGATGACCGCCCCGGCGCCGATCGAAGCGCGGGAGCCGATCGACGCGTTGGGGTGCACCAGCGTCGCCGCCCGGTCGCTTCCCACGCGCGCCGCAATCGCCGCGCGGTGCTCGGGCGACCCCACGGCGATGACGAAGAACGATGCCGGGTGCGCGGCGAGTGCCGCATCGATGGCGCCGAGGTGACGATGACCGCGTTCGGCCACACGCGTCAGTGCGAGAGGGCTGGGGGCGTCGTCAGCGAAGCCGAGTACGTCGAAAGCCGGCGATACCGCGTTGAGGGCTTCCACCACATCCAGAGTCTCGCGAGCGAAGCCACCAGCACCGAGGATGATGAGCTCACGCATCCGCATTCCTCGGACCGGGCCGGAACTCGGGCATCGTCGCGTGCTGTTCGGCGCTGATGCCGTCGCGGCGGACCACGACCGCCACGGTGCGCCAGAGGATCCAGAGGTCGAGCCGCAGCGAGCGCCCGTCGACGTACTTCACATCGAGCTGCAGACGCTCGTCCCAGTCGACGGAGTTCCGCCCGCTCACCTGCGCCAATCCGGTAACGCCGGGACGGACCTCGTGGCGGCGTGCCTGTGAAGGGGTGTACCGGTCGAGGTACTGCACGAGCAGGGGGCGGGGACCCACCAGGCTCATGTCTCCGAGGAGCACGTTCCAGAATGTCGGAAGCTCGTCGAGGCTGGTACTGCGGAGCAGGCGTCCGAAGCCGTTCAGCCGCGCTTCGTCGTCGGGGAGTCCACCGGCAGGATCGACGGGGCGCATCGTGCGGAACTTGTAGAGGGTGAACACCTTTCCGCTGCGCCCGGGCCGAGGCTGCCGGAAGATCACCGGGCGCCCGAGATTGACCAGGACCAGCGCTGCCACGATGAGCTGCAGGGGAAGGGACACGATCAGCACGACGGCCGCGAAAACCACGTCCAGCGCCCGTTTCACCGCATCGAACAGGAGCCCGCTCATGCGCGCTCTACCAGGAATTCGCGGATCAGGCTCTGCACGCGGTCCATCTGCTCCTCCGACAGCGCCGATCCGGACGGCAGCGTGATGCCCCCGCGGAAGAAGCGCTCGGAGACCCCGGTCACGGCGGCGGGGGCATCGACGAAGACCGGCTGCAGGTGCATCGGCTTCCACAGAGGCCTGGACTCGATGTCGTGGGAGCCCAGGTGTGCGGAGAGCTCGGATGCACTCCACCCGGTGACGTCCTCATCGACGAGCACGGCTGTGAGCCACGCGTTGTCCTCCGCGTCGTCTTCTCCGCCGAACACCGAGACCCCGTCCACGTCGGCGAACAGCGCCCGATACTCCTCGCGCCAGCGGTGGCGTCGGCGGATCATGTCGTCGAGGCGCGACAGCTGCGCGCGACCCAGCGCGGCGAGAAGGTTGCTCAGCCGGTAGTTGTATCCGATGTCGGTGTGCTCGTAGTGCGCGACCGGCTGCCGTGCCTGCGTCGCGAGGTAGCGCACGCGATCCGCGAGCTCCGTGTCATCCGTCACCAGCATGCCGCCGCCGGATGTCGTCATGATCTTGTTGCCGTTGAAGGAGAAGACGGACGCGCGTCCGAAGCTCCCCGCCGGTCGGCCCTTGCGGCTGGCGCCGAGTGACTCGGCGGCGTCGGCGAGCACCGGGATGCCGTGCTCACCGGCGATGTGCTCGATGGCCTCGAGGTCGGCGACCTTGCCGAGCAGGTCGACGGGGACGATCGCCTTGGCCGGCGTTCCCTTCGATCCGAGCTCCGCGACTACCTCGCTGAGCAGTCCCACGTCCATGTTCCCGGTGATGGGGTCGGCATCGATGAAGTACGGCGTCGCTCCCGTGTAGGCGATCGCGTTGGCCGTGGCCACGAACGTGAAGCTCGATGTCAGGACGATGTCTCCGGCACCGACGCCGAGAGCGAGAAGCCCGAGATGGAGCCCGGCCGTTCCCGAGCTCAGCGCGACGGCGTGACGTGTACCGACCCGGTCGCACATCTCACGCTCGAAGGCGTCGACATCCGGGCCGAGCGGGGCGACCCACCCCGAGCGCAGTGCCGCGACGATCGCGTTCTCCTCCCGCTCACCGACATCGGGGGAAGACATGTAGATGCGGTCGTTCATCGCGTGAGGTCTCCTTCGCGACCATGGGCAGGAGTCGTGGTGTCCGCGACGAGCAGCCGCCGCTTCCACCCTCCGAGGTCAAGGGTCTGCGGGCTGATGCTCCCGATCGACGTGTGCTGGATCTGGGGGTGGAAGGGGCGCTCGACGACCTCGTTCTCGCCGACGAGCTCCTCGTGCAGTTTCTCACCGGGACGCAGACCGGTGTAGACGATCTCGATGAACTCGCCGGACATGGCGATCATGCGCTTCGCGATGTCGAGGATCTTCACGGGCTCCCCCATGTCGAGGATGAGTACCTCCCCTGGCCGACCGATCCCGCCGGCCTGGACCACCAGCTGGCACGCTTCGGAGATCGTCATGAAGTAGCGGGTGACCTCGGGGTGCGTCACGGTCACGGGACCGCCGGCCTCGATCAGCGTGCGGAACATGGGGAGCATGGATCCCCGGCTTCCGATGACGTTGCCGAAGCGCACGGACAGGTACCGACGCTCCGACGTCTTCGCCGCCCAGACCGTGAGCTTCTCGGCCACCCGCTTGGAGTGGCCGAGGACGCTCGACGGATTCGCCGCCTTGTCGGTGGAGATGTTGACGAAGGTCTCGACGTCGACGTCGAGAGCTGCCTCGAGCACGTTGCGGGTGCCGAGTACGTTCGTCTTCCATGCCTCCTCGGGATACTGCTCGAGCATCGGAAGGTGCTTCAGCGCCGCGGCATGGAACACGACCTCAGGGCGGTGCCGACGGAAGATCTCCCGCAGCGATTCGACGTCTCGGATGTCGGCGAGGACGACGTCATCGGTGTCGAGCAGGCCGTGGCCGGAGATGCTGAGCTGGCTTCCCTGCAGACCGCTCTCGTCGCGGTCGAGCATGATGAGCACCTCAGGACCGAATTGCGCGAGCTGGCGGCAGAGCTCGCCGCCGATCGACCCGCCGGCCCCGGTGACGAGGACGCGCTTGCCGGTCACGTAGCCGGCGATCGACTTGACGTCGGTGTCGACGGGCTGACGACCGATGAGGTCTTCGATGCTCACATCCCTCAGATCGCGGATGCGGCTCGCGCCCTGCAGCACCTTGTCGAGCTCGGGGAGCACGAGCACGTTGAGACCGGCGGCGTTTCCCGCGTCGGTGGCGCGGCGCAGCAGCGCAGCGTCGGCGCGACCGACCGCGATGACGAGCTCGGTCGCACCGCTGAGCTCCACGGCAGCCTTCAGCTGAGCGAGCGTTCCGAGCACCGGGATGCCCTTGACCCGCAGGTTCCGCTTCTTCTGATCGTCATCGATCAGGCCCACAGGGTTGAACACCGGATCCTGCGTCTCGTTGAGCATTCGGCTGATCAGCTGCTGTCCGACCCAGCCTGCACCGAACACGAGGACCTTGCGTGATCCCCCCGGAGCATCTTTCGCGCTCCGATCGAACACGAGCGGCAGGTAGCGGAAGACCAGCATCAGGATCAGGGCGATCGCCGTGACCGACAGTGCGGTCCGGAGAGCCTCCGACGGTTGACGCATCCACACGAGCAGCACGACGCCCATCAGGACGCCCACGAGAAGCGCCGAGAGTCCGAGAGCGCGCACTTCCTCGATGGACCCGTACAGGTATCTCCCCCGGTACAGATGAAGGATGAATCCTGCCGCGAACTGGGCGGCGATCAGACCGGCGACCACGATCGCAGCGAACGGCCAGATCGCCAGGGGGACGAGGAAGTCGTAGCGCAGGAGCACGACGAGGAGAGCCGCGACGGTCCACGCGACTCCGTCCAGGACGAGGCGGCTGAGCGCACTGTAACCCGTGTCTTCCGCTGCACTCATGCGTGCCCCCCGTGTGCCGGCCCACCCACCGCGCTCATCGCGCGCCTTCTTGCTGTCGCGGGATCGATGACGATCACTCCGCGCACCCTCGCAGAGCCCTCGCGATGCCAACGCCCGAGAGCCTGCGCTGAATGCCGGTCGGTGCTGCCGATCTTCGCCACGAGCACGAGTGCTTCCCCGGGCTGAACCGCTCCGATATCGACGGGGCCTTCCTGAAGGGGCGGCCGCCGCGTCACGGTCAGTCCTGTCGATCCTGCTTCGATCGCGCGCGCCAGCGGCGACGTGTCGACGGCTGCGTCGAGAGGAAGCAGCACGATGACCGAATCGTCTCCGGCCCAGGCACTCATGATCAGGTGCAGATCGCGCATCTGCTCCGGCGTCGCCTCGCCGCTCGGCCACGCATACGCGGGAAGACTTGTCAGCTCGGCGGCATCTTCGAGGGAACGGACGCGTCGGGAGAGGACGAATCTGAGGCCGGCGTACGCCGCCGCCAGCGCGACGCCCAGCAGTGCCCCCACCGGCAGCGCCGTCGCTGCCCGCGGGCGGACGGGTGAATCGGGAGTCACCGCTTCGAACGTCTCCGCTCTCGCGTCGGAACCGGTCTGGTCGGCCACCCTCTCGGCGATCGCCGTCGCCAGTGCCGCTGCCATGCCCGGTTCCGTGTGCGACACCGTGACCGCGGTAATCGACGTCTCTGGACGCCACGTCGCGGAGACGCTGTCGGAGAGCTCTCTTCGTGACATGTCGAACTCATCGGCGACCGAGGCGATGACGCTCTCCGAGCGCGCCCGGACGGCTGCATTCGTGGCGATCGTGCGCGGAACGAAAGTCGCGGCCTCGTCGCTCGCGCCGAAGACGATCTCAGCTTCCGCTTCGTACGTCGCAGGGGTGACCAGAAGCAGCGCCCCCGAAGTCAGTACGCTCAGGACGAATACGGTCAGCATTCCCAACCATGCGCGTCTGATCGCGCCAAACCACTCCCCCGGCGACATGCTTCTCCTCTTCGAACCACATGGGCACGGAACGACTCTGTAATCCAGCATCCCAATACATCGGACTGGGCGGTGGAACCACGCCCGCCAGACCTGAGATGCGACATTGCCGCGTCCTCGCGGTCTAGTCATTCTATTGGATGAATTGCTCCGCCTTGCCGCACACTGATCGACCAGGGGTTCGCTCCGCTGTCACCACACACGACAAAGGGGCCGGACCCGAAGGTCCGACCCCTTTGCGAGGAAGCAGATGCTTACTTGACGATCTTCGTGACCGTACCGGCGCCGACGGTGCGTCCACCCTCACGGATGGCGAAGCCGAGGCCCTCCTCCATGGCGATCGGCTGGATCAGCTCGACCGTCATGTCGGTGGTGTCGCCGGGCATGACCATCTCGGTGCCCTCGGGCAGCGAGATGACGCCGGTGACGTCGGTGGTGCGGAAGTAGAACTGCGGGCGGTAGTTCGTGTAGAACGGGTTGTGACGCCCACCCTCATCCTTGGACAGGATGTACGCGGTGCCCTCGAAGTCGGTGTGCGGCGTAACCGAACCCGGCTTGACGATGACCTGACCGCGCTCGACGTCCTCACGCTTGGTGCCGCGGAGCAGCAGACCACAGTTCTCGCCGGCCCAGGCCTCGTCGAGCTGCTTGTGGAACATCTCGATACCCGTGACCGTGGTCTTGACGGTCGGACGCAGTCCGACGATCTCGACCTCGGAGTTGATGGCCAGCGTGCCACGCTCGGCGCGACCCGTGACGACGGTTCCACGACCGGTGATCGTGAAGACGTCCTCGACGGGCATCAGGAACGGCTTGTCACGGTCACGCTCCGGGTCCGGAACGCTGTCGTCGACAGCCTGCATCAGGTCGAGGATCGCCTGGGTCCACTTCTCGTCACCCTCGAGGGCCTTGAGAGCGGAGACGCGGACGACAGGAGCGTCCTCGTCGAAGCCCTGGGCAGCGAGCAGCTCGCGGACCTCGAGCTCGACGAGCTCCAGGATCTCCTCGTCGTCGACCATGTCCGACTTGTTCAGCGCGACCAGCAGGTACGGCACGCCGACCTGCTTGGCGAGCAGCACGTGCTCACGCGTCTGAGCCATCGGGCCGTCGGTGGCGGCGACCACGAGGATCGCGCCGTCCATCTGAGCAGCACCGGTGATCATGTTCTTGACGTAGTCGGCGTGGCCGGGGGCGTCAACGTGAGCGTAGTGGCGCTTGGGGGTCTCGTACTCGATGTGCGAGATGTTGATGGTAATTCCACGCTGGCGCTCTTCCGGCGCCGAGTCGATGGAAGCGAAGTCGCGCTGCACGTTGGTGTCAGACGGGAACTTGTCAGCAAGCACCTTCGAGATCGCTGCGGAGAGCGTGGTCTTGCCGTGGTCAACGTGACCGATGGTTCCGATGTTGACGTGCGGCTTGGTCCGCTCGAACTTGGCCTTAGCCACTGGGTCCTCCTCAGGACGTCGTTGTAAAGGTGACCGGGCACTGGTTTGCGACCGGTTCTCTACGGGTTAGGTTCTCAGTTTAGTAGAGAGGGAATGTGAAGTTGTAGGGGGCCTGGGAACCCCGCAGCGCTTCGCCGTGCTCGGCGCCGCGGGGAACCCAGAAGGGTGATTACTCGCCCTTGGTCTTCTGGACGATCTCGTCGGCCACAGCGCGGGGAACCTCAGCGTAGCTGTGGAACTCCATGGAGTAGACGGCACGACCCGAGGTCTTCGAGCGCAGGTCGCCGATGTAGCCGAACATCTCGGACAGCGGAACCTGAGCGCGGACGACCTTGACGCCTGCGGCGTCTTCCATCGACTGGATCTGGCCACGACGCGAGTTCAGGTCGCCGATGACGTCGCCCATGTACTCCTCAGGAGTACGGACCTCGACGGCCATCAGCGGCTCGAGCAGCACGGCGTTGGCACGACGAGCGGCCTCCTTGAAGCCCATGGAGCCCGCGATCTTGAACGCCATCTCCGAGGAGTCGACGTCGTGCGCCGCACCATCGGTGATCGTCGCCTTGACGCCGACCATCGGGTAGCCCGCGAGGACTCCGACGTTCATCGCGTCCTGGAAACCGGCATCGATCGAGCCGATGTACTCACGAGGGATGCGACCACCGGTGACGGCGTTCACGAACTCGTAGGTCTTCTCGGAGTCCAGGTCCATCGGCTCGATGGTGAACTGGATCTTCGCGAACTGGCCGGAGCCACCGGTCTGCTTCTTGTGCGTGTAGTCGTGCTTCTCGACGATCTTCTTGATCGTCTCGCGGTACGCCACCTGCGGCTTGCCGACGTTGGCCTCGACGTTGAACTCGCGCTTCATGCGGTCGACGAGGATGTCGAGGTGCAGCTCGCCCATGCCCTTGATGGTCGTCTGACCGGTCTCGGGGTTGAGCTCCGTGCGGAAGGTCGGGTCCTCTTCAGCGAGCTTCTGGATGGCGACACCCAGCTTCTCCTGGTCGGCCTTGGTCTTCGGCTCGATCGCGACCTCGATGACGGGCTCGGGGAACGTCATCGACTCGAGGACGACCGGAGCCGCCGGGTCGGTGAGGGTGTCACCCGTGGTGGTGTCCTTCAGACCGATGACCGCGTAGATGTTGCCGGCGGTGACCGAGGGAACCGGGATCTCCTTGTTGGCGTGCATCTGGAAGATCTTCCCGATGCGCTCCTTCTTGTTCTTGGTCGAGTTGATGACCGGAGAACCGGAGTCGAGGTGACCCGAGTAGACGCGAACGTAGGTGAGGCGACCGAAGAACGGGTGCACGGCGACCTTGAACGCGAGAGCTGCGAACGGGTCATTCGCGTCGGGGTGACGCTCGATGATCGTGTCGTAGTCCTTGGGGTCGTGCGCCTCGATCGAGCCCACGTCGAGCGGGTTCGGGAGGTAGTCGACGACCGCGTCGAGCATCGGCTGGACACCGCGGTTCTTGAACGCGGAGCCACACAGCACCGGGTAGATCTCCGAGGCGACGGTCAGCTTGCGGATCGCGCCCTTGATCTCGGCGACCGTGAGCTCCTCGCCACCGAAGAACTTCTCGAGCAGCGCGTCGTCGGTCTCGGCGACGGTCTCGAGGAGCTGCTGACGGTAATCGGCCGCCTTCTCCTTGAGGTCTTCCGGGATCTCCTGGATCTCGTAGGAGGCGCCCATGGTGACGTCACCCTTGGAGTCACCGGCCCAGACCAGCGCGCGCATCTCGACCAGGTCGATGACACCGACGAAGTCGTTCTCCGCGCCGATCGGCAGCTGGATGACGAGGGGCTTGGCACCCAGACGGTTGATGATCGTGTCGACGGTGAAGTAGAAGTCCGCGCCGAGCTTGTCCATCTTGTTGACGAAGCAGATACGCGGGACGTTGTACTTGTCGGCCTGGCGCCAGACGGTCTCGGACTGGGGCTCGACGCCCTCCTTGCCGTCGAACACGGCGACCGCACCGTCGAGAACGCGGAGCGAACGCTCCACCTCGACCGTGAAGTCCACGTGACCGGGGGTGTCGATGATGTTGATCTGGTTGTTGTTCCAGAAGCAGGTCACGGCGGCAGACGTGATCGTGATGCCGCGCTCCTTCTCCTGCTCCATCCAGTCGGTGGTCGAGGCGCCATCGTGCGTCTCGCCGAGCTTGTGGTTGACGCCCGTGTAGAACAGGATGCGCTCGGTCGTCGTGGTCTTGCCGGCATCGATGTGCGCCATGATGCCGATGTTGCGGACCTTGCTCAGGTCCGTGAGCACGTCTTGTGCCACAGGAGTGTCCTTATCGTTTCGAGCAGTCGTACTGCGAAGAGTGGGGTGCCCGCCCCCGGCGGATGGCCGAGGGGCGGGCGAAGCTGTTTACCAGCGGTAGTGAGCGAACGCGCGGTTCGACTCGGCCATCTTGTGCGTGTCCTCGCGGCGCTTGACCGCGGCACCCAGGCCGTTCGACGCGTCCAGGATCTCGTTCTGGAGACGCTCGGTCATCGTCTTCTCACGACGACCCTTGGCGTAGCTGACGAGCCAGCGCAGTGCGAGGGTGTTCGCACGGTGCGGCTTGACCTCGATCGGCACCTGGTAGGTCGAGCCACCGACGCGGCGGCTGCGGACCTCGAGGGTCGGGCGCACGTTGTCGAGCGCCTTCTTGAGGGTGGCGACGGCATCCTGGCCGCCGTTCTTCGCCTCGACGCCGCGGAGGGCGCCGTAGACGATCGACTCGGCCAGCGACTTCTTGCCGTCGACGAGGATCTTGTTCACCAGCGAGGTGACGATCGGAGCGCCGTATACCGGGTCGTTGACGACGGGGCGCTTAGGGGCGGGACCCTTACGAGGCATCTAACTCAACCCTTCTTCGCGCCGTAGCGGGAACGAGCCTGCTTACGGTTCTTGACTGCCTGGGTGTCCAGGGCGCCACGGACGATCTTGTAACGCACACCGGGGAGGTCCTTCACACGACCGCCACGCACGAGCACCAGCGAGTGCTCCTGCAGGTTGTGGCCCTCACCGGGGATGTACGCGGTGACCTCGGTGCCGTTGCGGAGCTTCACACGAGCGACCTTGCGCATCGCCGAGTTCGGCTTCTTCGGGGTGGTGGTGTAGACGCGGGTGCAGACCCCGGCCTGCTGCGGGTTCGACTTCAGGGCTGGCGTCTTGGTCTTGGTGACCTTCGGCGAGCGACCCTTGCGAACCAACTGCTGAATGGTTGGCACGTTCTCTCCTCATAGTGCTGCACGGTGACAGCGTGATGGGTTTCACATCATGCCCCACCGGCACGCCGGAATCGACGTGCTTTTGGTGTGGTGGGTATGCCGTGGGGGCGGACCGGCATGGTGCCGACGCCCAGTGCGCACGTCAAGACGTGCACACACCTGGTCAAGTGTAATGCCGCGTAACCTAGCGGTCAAATGAGCGCAAATCCTGCCGCAGTAGGCAGCCGAGCGAACTCAGCAGCCGGCGCCCGACTCAGGGCAGATCGGGGTCGAACGGAGAGTCCAGCGACTCGGTCAGCTCCGCCAGCAGCGCCTCGATCTGCGGCTCGACATGCTGCGAGATGGCCGCCTGGATGTAGATACGGTGACGCAGCAGGATACCGCAGATCTCCCGGCCGACCATGTTCGCGTATTCGTCGGCGAGGGCCACCTCCTGCCGGAGCGCGGCCTTCGCCTCGTCCGTGAGCGGGGGCAGGGCGGGCAGATCGGCGGCGGAGTCATCCGCGAGGCCCGCGATCGTGAACAGGAACGGCGCTCCCGGCACGGGCTCGGGGTCGAGCGGCAAGCCATCGAACTCGGGGTCGAGGTCTTCGGCCGGGCGGTAGCTGCGGGCGCGATTTCGTGCGGCTTGCTGATCGAGTTCGCGCTGCAGCATCGGCAGGTTCCGCGCCGTGTACTCGGCGACGGCGTGGTCGACGATGGTCTTGATCCGCGTGGAGAGTCCGTGCTGCACGCCGTGCGGGGTGTTCGCTCCGATACCGGCGGCCGAGAGGATCGGGGAACCGAGACAGCGGCGGCACGGCGCGACACGACCGCGGTGGGTCGCCGGCTCCCAGCGCGGCACCCAGCGCAACCAGGCCTCGACGGCCTGGTCCACCTGCGTCTCCAACGAGCGCTCCACCCCACCAGCGTACGGCGCGTCGTCCGTCACCGCCGCGATTTCCCCCGCGACGGCGGGGCGAGACCCGCCGTGGAGGTCACTCCTCTTCGTCGCGCTCCCACGGCCAGCGGGGATGCTCGGCGCGCGTTCGACGCAGTGCGATCCCACCCCATGCAGCGATCAGCGCCGCGAGCACGAGGACCGCACTCGCTCCACCGCGCACGAGATCGCCGGCGACCGCTGTCGCGAGCACGACGTTTCCTGCGCCGACGAGCACTGCAGCCCACACCGCGATCAGATGGACGATACCTGCGACCAACGCGATCGCGATCGTCGCGACGTATGACGGCTGCGGGCGACGCAGAGTCGACCACAGCATGAGCGCGAACGAGGCCACCGCCGCGATCATCCCGACCACGCCCGGCGTCTGGCCGAGATTCGGCACCGCGATGATGTCCGTGTCGGTGGCGATGCTCACGGCCCCGAGCCCGAAGACGGCCAGCGCGAAGAAGCTGATGGTGGCGAGAACGACCGCCAGGACAGCCGAAACCCCCGCGGACTCGGGTCCGCGGGGGTTCGGCGTGGTGGAGTTCGTGATTACCTCGACAGCGTCGGGCCGGCTTCGAGGGTGCGCTCGTACTCGCGCTGCGCCTCGGCGTTCAGCTCAGTCTTGCGTGCACCGCTGCGGGCGACCCAGGCTCCGAACCAGATGGTCAGCTCGCGGGCGAACACGAAGGCGGCGATGGCCAGCGGGGCGAGCAGCTGCTCGCCGACGAGGTCGAGCCCCTGGGCCGCGGTGAGCTTCCAGAACGGAGCCTCGAACAGCTGCCCGAGGATGTGGCCCGCATAGGCGATCACGCCGACGATGATGCCGAAGACCACCCAGAGGCCCCAACGGCCACGGTTGATGATCGCGCCGAGCAGCCAGAAGCCGAGGAAGAACACGACGACAGGCGTCCAGTATCCCCACGTCGTCAGCGGGGCGATCGCCGTCTGGCCGATGTTCTCACCGGTCACGTCGCCGGCGATCGCGCCGAGGCCCAATGCTGCGCCGAGGTACAGCACAGCGAAGACGAGCGTCGCGAGGAGTCCGATGGCGCCTGCGGTACCGCGGTTGCCACGGTCACGCGGCGGCTCGGGGGCCTGCACGAAGATGGGCTGCGGCTGCGCTGCGGCCGCGGCGACGAGGGGCTCGGACGGGACGATGCGCGTGTCGACCTCGTCGCCGTACTGGGCGTAGGCGGCACCCGCCATGCCGGACTGCTCATGACCGAACGGGATGGTAGCGCCCACGACCGGCTCGGGGTAGAAGGACGTCGTCTCGGCGTCGGCCTCTGCCCTGACCTCGCGGGCGTACTCGCTCTGCTCTGCCGCCGGGACCGGCGACACCGCGGGCGGCGGGGAGGCGAACGTGCCGGGGTGGCTGCGCTCAGCTTCTTCGAACGCGGCGAGGTCGGGGTCGACGGGCGCGACGGCAGGCTTATCATCGACGCCGTCGTTCGTGACGGGAACATCCGCACCGGCCGCCGCGGCGGCGTCGAGTCCGGCGTTCGCGCTGCCGACGACGTCGTCGACGTCAGCCGGCTTCTCGGGCTGGGGAACGTCGGGGTCACTCATGGGGTGCGCCTCTCATCGGATACGTGCATTGCGAGGGTACCTCTGTGCGCTCGGCCGCTCGCGCAGGCGTGCCGACGTGTCGGCATACGCGACCGGAAGCGACAGGACGAGGTCAGGGAAGGACGTTCCGCAGCGCGTCCCCGGCGAACTGCGCGAGCACGGGGAGCATCGGCAGCGACAACCACAGGAGAGCGCCGATGACCGCGACGCAGACGATGCCCGCGAACCAGCTCATCCCGAGGTTGCGCCCACCCACCCGTGCCATACCTCAACGCTACGACCGAAGGGGTCGAGTGCTCGTGAGCAACGCCGATCAGCCAGTGCGCCCCCGAAGACGCCACAGCAACCAGAGCCCGGATAGCGGGATGAGGAGTATTCCGATACCCATCACTCCCACCCAGATCATGTCGTACCAGGCGGGGACGAGGGGGTTGTTCGCGGGGAGCTCGGCTCCGGACGAGCTGCTGCTGGATTCCCACGTCGACACCGTGACCATGGTCGAGAGGAGCAGAATCGACAGGCCGCCCACCACGAAGGGCACGACGATCGCCACGACCTTCTCCCACGTCTTCCAGAGCGGGCTCATGATGACCAAGACGGCGCCGACGAACCACCCCACCAAAGGCACGACGATGCCACCGAAGCTCAGCGTCAGTGCAGCCACCATCGCGAACCCGCGGGTGGAGGTCGTCGACGTCGGGGGCGCCGGCAGCTCGGGAACCGTCGCGGGGAGCACGATCGGCGACGCCGTTGACGTCTCGCTCTGGGCTTCACGAGCGATCTCCCCCGGGTCGCCGAGGTGGGCGATCCGTTCGGCCGTCGCGTCGGCGTCGAGCCCTTGGAGCTCCTCGAGGACGCCGGCTCGGATCTCCGAGGCGACGCCGTGCGGCACGGCGCGCATCGCCTCGTCGAGCCTGGCGAGGTACTCCTCGCGTAGGTCGTCTGCGGTGGCCTGTGTCATTGTCATCCCTCTCCGACGATGCCCGTGACCACACGGGCGAACGGTGTCCATTGGGCGCGGAAGCGCTCGAGCTGATCGATGCCGCCCGCAGTGAGCCGGTAGTACTTGCGCACCGGCCCGCTCTCCGACGGCTGGTCGAACGTCGTGACCCAGCCGTTGTCCCGCAGCCGCCCGAGCAGCGGGTAGAGCGTGCCGATGCTGGCGATCAGGCCGGCGCTCGTGAGCGCATCAGCCAACTGCCACCCGTACATCGGCTCGCGCGAGAGCAGGCCGAGCACGCAGTACTCGACCACTCCTTTGCGCATCTGGGCGCCGACTTCGACTGTCATGCATGACAAGCTAGCATGTGAGGCAAGTTAGCCAGGGTTCGTCACCAGTGGGATGCAGGTTCTCCCGTGATCTCATACGGGTCGCCGTACACCGACCAGCGCAACGGCGGCTCGAGACCGAGGTTGCCTGCATCGAGGAACACCCGCTGTGCGGTGTCGACCCGACTCGTGTCCTCGTGAGCCGCTTCCGTGCGCATCTCGACGACTCGCGCATCAAGGAACGCCTCGAGGTAGCCGGCCTGATCGCCTCCTCCGGCCGGGATCGCCTTCGCGCGCAGCGCCTCTTTCCGGATCGCGGCGAATCCGGAGTCGCCGTGCATGACCATCGCGTCGAAGTAGATGAACTGCCCGAGCACCCCCAGGCCATCGGCGATCGCCTGGTCGATGGCCGGCTCGAAGTACAGCCGATCCACCTCGTCACGCTGCGCCTGCTGAAACGCCGATCGTGCCGCCTCCGCCCGCCACGCGTCCTCGAACGCCTCGCCGAGGCCCTCGTGCGAGTCGGTGCCGTCGACCGCCCGCAGCGCCGGCAGGAATTCAGCGAGCGCGTTGCCCGGCACCTGATCCGTGTAGTGCTCGATCAGCATCAGCATGTCGTGCGTGCCCGAGGTGAAACCCACGAGTCCGCCGGTGTAGCCGCGCTCGTCGCCGATGTCCTCGATGTAGTCGTAGCGGTCGTACCAGGCGAGTGTCGAGTTCTCGGCCGAAGCCACCATCTCCATCGCGATCTCGCGCTTGACGGGATCGCGCAGCGTGAGGGCTCCGGTCGCCGTCCCTCGTGCCGCCAGCCAGACCGCAGCACCGACCACGGCCAGCACCACGACGGCGAGGAGCACGAGCAGCGCGGCTGGACGGCGGCGTCGTACGGACGGGGAGATCGGAGCGGTCATCTACGCATCGTAGACAACGCCCCGACTGAGCCCCGCTCAGCCCTTCGTCGCACCGGCGGTCAGCCCGCCGACGATGTACTTCTGCAGGAAGAGGAACAGGATCATCACCGGGATCGCCGCCATCACCGCGCCGGCGGAGAACGCCGACCAGTCCGCGTAGCGCGGGTTCGCGACGAGCTTGGTGAGTCCGACGACGAGCGTCTGCTGTTCGACGTCGACGAGCATGACGCTGGCGATGACGTACTCGTTGACCGTGCCGATGAACGACAGCAGTCCGACCACCGCGAGGATGGGTGCGACCAGACGCAGGATGATCGTGAAGAAGATCCGCGCGTGACCGGCGCCGTCGATGCGCGCCGCCTCGTCGATCTCTTTCGGGATCGTGTTGAAGAACCCGTACATCAGGTAGGTGTTCACGCCGAGCGCTCCACCGAGATAGACCAGGATCAGCCCCGTGTGCGTGTTCAGGCCGATGGCGGGGAACCAGTCCCCCAACGTCGACATGAGCAGGAAGATCGCGACCACGGCGAGCAGCTGCGGGAACATCTGCACGACCACGATCGTCACCAGTCCCACACGGCGCCCGGCGAAGCGCATACGCGAGAAGGCATATGCGGCGCAGGCTCCGATGAACACGGTGACCGCTCCCGTGACGACCGCGATCAGAAGCGTGTTGAGGAACCACGTGCCGTAGGGGTTCTGCGGGTCGCTCAGGATGCGCACGTAGCTGTCGATCCCGATCGCGGAGAACAGCTGGTTCGAGCCCGTCAGCGTCCCCTTCGGGTTCAGCGAGGCGGAGACCACGTACAGCAGCGGGAACAGCGCGAACGCACTCACCACGATCGCGACGAGGTGCCGCCATCCGGTGTCGGCGAACCAGGCGCCGAAGCTGCGGCGACGCGGGGCGAGGCTCTGCGCGTCGTCGGTGGAGCGAGTGGTGGTGGAGCGAGTGGTGGCGCGGCTTGCGGTGCTCATGTCAGTTCAGCTCCTCGAGGGCCTTGGTCTTGCGGAAGCTGATGATCGAGATCGTCGCGACCACGATGAAGATCAGGATCGTGAACGCCGACGCCAGGCCGTAGTCGCGCGTCTGTCCGGTGAAGGCCACCTTGTAGACCATCGAGATCAGGATGTCGGTGTGCCCGACCGGGATCGAGACGTCGCTGAACCGCGGACCACCGTTGGTGAGCATGTAGATCAGGTTGAAGTTGTTGAAGTTGAACGCGAACGACGAGATCAGCAGCGGCGCGACGGTGACCAGCAGCAGCGGCAGCTTGATCCGCCGGAAGACCTGCCACGGGTTCGCGCCGTCCATCACGGCCGCTTCGTTCACATCCTCGGGGATGCCCTGGAGGGCGCCCATGCAGACGAGGAACATGTAGGGGAACCCGAGCCACAGGTTCACCAGGAGCACCGACACCTTGGCGAGCACGGGGTCGGTCAGCCACGGGATGTCCGCGCCGCCGAAGATCACCTGGTTGATGAAGCCGAAGCTCTCGTTCATCATGCCGGCCCAGACCAGAGCCGAGAGGAAGGCGGGGAACGCGTACGGGAGGATCAGGATGATCCGGTAGCCGTTGCGGAAGCGCATGCGGGTGTTGTTGAAGACGAGCGCGAGCAGGAGTCCGAGGAAGAACGTCGTCGCGACCGAGATCAGTGCGAACGCGAAGGTCCACAGCGTGACCGAGATGAGCGGCCCGCGGATCGAGGAGTCGGTCACCGCGCGGACGAAGTTGTCGAAGCCCACCGTGGTCTGCCATCCGGGGAGCAGCTGCTCTCCGCCTTCGGCCGTGAAGGCTCCATCGCCCGTGTCGGAGTACACCGTGCCCGTGGTGGTGTCGGTGATGGTGTCTGCGGTCTCGTCGTACTCGAGCGTCGAGACGTACAGGTAGCCCTTCTGGCCGTCGGGAGCGCGCAGGCTTCCGTCGTTCGGGTCGTCGCTGAACGGGACCGACAGCTTCTCGAGCTCTTCGGAGAGCGTGAAGACGGTCGCCAGCGGAAGGGTCGTCCACCCGTCGACGGCAACGGCCTTGCCGCCCTCGAACTGGGCGTCGACCTCTTCGAGCGGCTGCTCCGAAGTGCCCAGGAGCGCGTCGCCCGAATCCGGGTCGGTCGCGAGCAGACCATAGGTGCCGAACTGCTCCACCACCGTCACCGGGTAGGTCGGCGAGTCCTCGACCCGCTCCTGCGCCGAGGCGAGGAGTGAGGAGATCGCCTGATCCTTGGTGCCGTTGTGGCCGGTTCCGTAGTTGGTGAAGCCGATGTACCCCGTGTAGAGCAGGGTGAACACCTGGAACACGATCAGGAAGATGATGCCCGGTGTGAGGTACTTCGCCGCGATGCGCTTGCGGGAGAAGTAGATGTAGTTGACGAGGACCGCGACCACCACGACGATGCCGAGGATCAACCACTCCTGGTGCGCGAAGAGCACGAACGCGGCATAGAGCGCGATCGCGTCGACGACGGCCAGCAGGAGGATCTTCAGCAGCATCCACCCGATCGGTCCGGATGCGGCCTCCGCGATCTTCGCGGCCTGGCGCTGGCGTCTGGTCGGAGGAGCTGTGCGCTCGTCGGTGTCAGTCATGTCGTCCTCGTCATGATCCTGCCGGAGCGGGCGAATACGCCCACCCCGGCAGGGTCAGTGTGCTGGCTGTTACTTGATCGCGGCGGTCACGTCGTCGACGAGCTTCTGCCACGTCGTCGCCGGGTCCTCGCCGTTGATGATCGCGGCCTCGGCCACGCCCCAGTACTGCCAGACCGCGCCCATGGCCGGGATGGCCGGCATCGGCACAGCGTCGGCGCCGACCGCCTGGAAGCCGGCGATGATCGGGTCGGCTGCGGCGGTGTCGGCGGCAGCGGTCAGGGCGGGCAGGATGTTGCCGGCCTTGAACAGCTCGAGCTGCACGTCTTCGGTGCCGATGTAGTTGACGAGGAAGTCGTTCGCGGCGACCTTGTTCTTCGACTCCGAGCTCACGAAGAAGCCCTTCACACCGGCGAACGGCGAAGCGGTCTCACCGGTCGGGCTCGGGATCGGGTCGATCGCGACGTTGATGCCGGCGTCGGTGGCCGCGCCCACGTTCCACGGACCCGTGAGCCAGAAGGCCGCGGTGCCGTCGAGGAACTGCTGCTTGGCGATCTCGCCGTCGACGTCGGTGTTCAGAACGCCCGCTGCGCCCTGCGCACCCAGCCAGTCGGCGAAGGCGAAGCCGCCCTCGCTGCCGAGCTGAAGGTCGGTGGGGTCGTAGCTGCCGGTGTCATCCGTACCGAAGACCGGGGCTCCGAAGGCCGTCTGGAACGGGTACAGGTGGTACGGGTTGCCCTCGGCGCCCTGCTCCACGACGAACGTGCCCTTGGCGACCATGTCGTCGAAGCTGGTCGCAGCGGTCGGAACGAGGTCGGCGTTGCGCAGTACCGCGATGTTCTCGACGGCGTACGGGAGCATGTAGACGGTGCCCTCGTACGTGGCGGCCTGGAGGGCGACGGGAAGGTAGTCTTCCGAGCTGTCGCCGAGCTCGATCGGGGCGACCACGCCGTTCGTGGAGAGCTCACCCAGCCAGTCGTGGGCGCCCATGACGATGTCGGGACCCTTGCCGGTCGGAACCTGCTGGATGAAGTCGTCCTTCATGTCATCGACCGACTTGCCCGTGAGCTCGACCTTGACGCCGGTCTTGTCCTGGTAGGCGTCCGCAGCGCTCTGCAGTGCGTCGACGCGTTCGGCATCGACCCAGACGACCAGCTTCCCGCTGTCGTCGGAGCCGGAGGTGTCGTCGCTGCTGGTCCCCGTGGAGCAGCCGGCAAGCGTCAGAGTCGAAACGATGGCGATCGCGCCCGCGGCGACGATGCCCCTCTTGTTCACCTTCATTGGTGTGTGCCTCTCTCAGTGCTGATCACCTGCAAGGACTGCAAGCGCTTACAGTATGCATCGAAAACGGCGGCTTTTGCAATGAGAGAGGCCGTCGATATCAACCCGTGACCGAGAAGAGGGCGTCGCCATTCAGTGAAAACGCTTCCACGACGCGGGCAAGTAAGGAGTCCTCCTGCGCTTGGGGCCGAGCGGGGAACCGGTGTCAGACATGTACCCTCACTGCGGCCCCGAGTAGGATGAATGCATGGCTGACAGCTCATTTGACATCGTCTCGAAGGTCGATCACCAGGAGGCCGAGAACGCTCTGAACCAGGCCCGCAAGGAGATCGAGCAGCGCTACGACTTCAAGGGCACCGGAGCATCGATCGCCTGGAGCGGCGAGAGCATCCTCATCATCGCGAACACCGAGGAACGGGCCAAAGCCGTCCTCGACGTGTTCCAGTCCAAGCTCATCAAGCGCGGCATCTCGCTGAAGAGCCTCGAATCGGGCGATCCGTTCGCCAGCGGCAAGGAGTTCCGGATCTCCTCGACGATCAAGGACGGCATCTCCTCGGAGAACGCGAAGAAGATCAACAAGATCATCCGCGACGAGGGCCCCAAGGGCGTCAAGAGCCAGATCCAGGGCGACGAGCTGCGCGTGCAGTCCAAGAGCCGCGACGACCTGCAGCAGGTGATCGCCCTCCTGAAGGGCTCCGATCTCGATCTCGACCTGCAGTTCATCAACTACCGCTGAGCAGCTGGAGTGAGATCGAGAGGGGCCGGATGCCATGCGCATCCGGCCCCTCTCGCGTTCTCATGAGATTGCATACCGATATATGGGTCGCAGTGCCCAAGACTGGAAGCGGTCGACTCGATGCGACCGATGACGCGAACGCCGCGTGACGCACTGCCGTCGTAGGGCTACGTGATTTTCGGGATTGCGAGCTTGCCCTCGTGGGGACGAGGCCGCGGCAGTTCCATGCGCTCGCGTCTTCGGTGGCCGGCGGATGCCATGCATCCGCCGGCCACGGAACCACGGACAATAGAAGAGCCCATCTGATTCGCACTGCGCGCCCCCACGCGGGATGCGAAGTCAGGTGGGGGTTATTGGCATCCGATGCGACTTCATGATGTAGTTGCCCTCCCGGGCGATCATGGGGCGCTCGGGACAGAAGGCAACTGGGGGCGGATCCATGAGCAGTATCGGATCAACGAACATCGGCGAGAGCAAGCAACTCCTGGCCGAGGAGGTCTTCCACTACATCGGAAGACAGATCATCGACGGCACGCTGGCCGCAGGCGAGCGCATCCGCGATGTCGACGTCGCCGAAGAGCTGCACGTGTCGCGGACACCGGTTCGCGAGGCACTCCAGCGGCTGGAACGACTGGGCATGGTGACGATGTATCCGAGCAGGTACACCGAGGTCACGGCGGTGACACCCGAGACCATGGCGCAGTCGCTCGAGTTCGCCGGCTACCAGGCGGGGATCGCCGCGCGACTGGCGGTACCGCGGATCACCGCTGCACAGCGTGAACACGTCTTCAAGCTCGTGGCTGCGATGAGCGCGTCATTGGAAGACAGCCCGCGCACGTCGAACACCCGGTGGGCGGTGTTCTCCTACCTCGGCGACCACAGTGGCAACACGCAGCACCGGACCCTGATGGACGACGCGAGCATGGTGCTCTTCCGCAATCTCCGCGACTGGGTGGTCCCCGCCGCGGACCGCGGACGGATGCGGCGGGTGTACGCCGACTTCCACGACGCCGTGCGCAGAAGCGACGGCGAGAAGGCGGAACGCCTCGTCAGGGCGATGTACTACCTGTGAGCGGGATCAGCCACCCGCACGCCACCCCGTGACCCATCGGTCCAACCGTCGATAGGCGTCTTCCCGGGCCTCATGGCGCGAGAGGAAGACATCGTGCAGAGCGCCGTCGATGCGCTCGACGGTCACGGTCGGTCCCAGCCGCAGCGCGGCACGGGCGATGTCGTCGACCACGAGCACGGAGTCTGCGGAGGTGAGATCCGGCGACCATCGCGTCGGAGGCGCGAACCGCGCTGACAGCAGCACGCACACCGGCGCCGTGATCGACAGCCCCGCAGCGACCGCCTTGTGCCCGGAGAGGATGGCGTGCAGCCATCCCGCGTACACGGCCATCGTCTGCGCAGGGCGCCACTGGAGGTTCACCTCCATCGGGTCGTCCGGATCGGCGACCTCCTGTTGCGCGCGGGTGTAGAAGCCGAGATCGACCTGCGGCGCAGCCTCCATCGGCCAGATCCTCGCCTGCAGCTCGACCATCGGCGCGATCGCCGCTCTGGCCGGGGCGAACTGGAACTCCAGCCAAGGGCTGTTGAGGATCACCGCGTCGGCGGCATCCGGGTGCCGGGATGCCCACAGGCTCAGCGTCAGGCCTCCGGTGGAATGCCCGAGCAGGATGAGGCGCCGGGCGGATTGGGCCCCGCCCTCGCCTCGACCCATCGCGTCCAGCGCAGCACCGATGTCTTCGTCATAGGTGGCGAGGTCGGCGATGTAACCCGGCGTCTGCCCATCGCGGAGGCTGCGACCGTACTTGCGCAGGTCGAGAGCGAAGAAGCGGGCGCCACGAGAAGTCCAGAAGCGGGCGAGGCGCTTCTGGAAGAAGTAGTCGGACCAGCCGTGCACGTACAGCACGTCGACGCCGTCGAGGAGCGGTCGGTGACCGCGTATCCGCTCCCACAGACTCGGCTCTCTCGGCAGCGCACGCACCAGCGTCGCCACGACAGGGCCCTGTTCGTCCGCGCCGAGGTCGAGCGTGAGCTGCTCGAACTCGTCGCCGAGCACATCGGGCACCCAATCGGCCATGCGTTCCTCCCCCGTCGTCGCCAGGCTAGCCGAGCGCGCGAACGGGTGAGGGAGGCCGGACCGTGGTGGTGCTACTCCCCGCGCGAGACGCGGACCATCTCTTCACGAGGGACGACCTTGACGCGAGCGCGCTCCTCGGGGGCGCCGAGAGCGATCTCGTGCTCGTCGAGACGGTGCCAGCCGTCGAGGTCGGTCCAGCGCACGCCACGCTCCTGCAGGAGCGCCGGGATGGCTTCCTCCGAGGGATCCTCCGCATGCCACCACGAGCCCTGGTCGTTGATGATGTGCCGCACGGTCTCCATGGCGTCGGACTTCGTGTGTCCGATCAGACCCACGGGGCCGCGCTTGATCCACCCGGTCGCGTAGATGCCGGGGACGCGCTCGTTGGAGTCCTTCGCGAGAACCTGCCCCTCGCGGTTCGGGATCACGCCGTGCTTCTTGTCGAACGGCACACCGGGCAGCGGCGAACCGAAGTATCCGATGGCGCGATAGAGCGACTGGATCGGCACCTCGCGCATCTCACCGGTGCCCACGGCGCCACCCTGCCCGTCAGGCTGAGTGCGCTCGTACACGAGTGCGGCGACGCGTCCGGCGTCATCCTTGCGGATCTCGACCGGCTTCGCCCAGAAGTGCAGGTGCAGGCGGCGAGACGCCGTGCCCCCTGCGTTGTTGACCGAGTCGCGCTTGCGCCAGGACTGCAGGATGCGATCGATGACCATGACCTGCTTGTTGCTCGCGACGGCATCCTTCGCAGCGTCGTCGTAGTCGAAGTCCTCGTCGTACACGACCATGTCCACATCGCGGAGCTCACCGAGCTCACGCAGCTCGAGAGGGGTGAACTTCACCTGTGCAGGACCACGGCGTCCGAAGATGTGCACATCGGTGACTTCGCTGGCCTTGAGACCCTCATACACGTTGGCCGGCACCTCGGTGACGAGCAGGTCTTCCGCGTGCTTGGCGAGCATGCGTGCGACGTCGAGCGCGACGTTGCCGTTGCCGAGGACGCCGACGGACGCAGCATCCAGCGGCCACTCACGCGGGACGTCGGGGTGCCCGTCGAACCAGCTGACGTAGTCGGCAGCGCCGTAGGACGCGACGGCATCGATCCCGGGGATGTCCATCGACGTGTCGCGGATCGCTCCGGTCGAGAAGATCACCGCGTTGTAGTGCTTCTTCAGATCGTCGAGGGTGATGTCCTCGCCGAAGCGGACGTTGCCGAACAGGCGGATGTCACCGCGGTCGAGCACATCGCGCAGAGCCGTGATGATGCCCTTGATGCGGGGGTGGTCGGGCGCGACGCCGTAGCGCACCAGCCCGTACGGCGCCGGGAGCTGCTCGAAGAGATCGATCGAGACGTCGAACTTGCGCTCGGCCTTCAGCAGGATGTCCGCGGCGTAGATGCCGGCGGGGCCCGCACCGACGATGGCCAGTCTGAGCTTGGTCATGGGAGGTCCTTTCGTATGCCGTCGCAGCCGGCGCGCGACCCGACGGGCCGCCCGCGCAGATTCAGCTGGAGCGTTCGGCGAGGGTCTCTGCGAATCGAGTCAGTGCCTCACGCACAGTGCCGCGTGGGAGTGGCCGGAGGGCGTCGACGGCATCTCGCGTCCACGCGTGCGCGAGCTCGAGGGTCTTCTGCGTCACCGCATGGTCACGCAGCTCGTCCAACGGACCGTCGAGGATCGAAGGATCCGCGCCGTCTGCGATGAGGGCGACCCCGTCGTCGATGCGTGCCGCGAGATCGGTCGACGCCGCATCTCCCTCAGCCTTGAGCAGCAGGTACGGCATGGTCGGAACCCCTGCGCGCAGATCGGTCCCGGGCACCTTGCCCGTCTCCTCCGGCTTGGCCGAGAGGTCGATCACGTCGTCGAGCAGCTGGAAGGCGACGCCGATCTTCTCGCCGTACACGCGCAACGGCTCTTCGTACTCCGAAGAGGCGTTGGAGAAGATCACACCGCCCTGCGTGGCCGCCGCGATCAGCGAACCCGTCTTGTCGGCGAGCACCTGGATGTAGAACGCGATCGGGTCGTCGCCCTCCTGCGGACCGAGCGTCTCGTGCATCTGTCCGAGGACGAGACGCTCGAACGTGTCTGCCTGGAGCCGGATGGCGCGCTCGCCCAACCGCGACATCAGCTGGCTGGCGCGGGAGAACAGGATGTCGCCGGTGAGGATCGCGATGTTGTTTCCCCACACGGCGTGAGCGGCCGGAACTCCGCGTCGACGGTCGGCGCCGTCCATGACGTCGTCGTGGTAGAGCGAGCCGAGGTGGGTGATCTCCAGCGCCTTGGCGACGTCGATGACCTCAGTGGTGTTGCCGTCGCCGAGCTGGGCGGCGAGGAGCGTCAGGACGGGACGGATGCGCTTGCCGCCGGCCTCGTACAGGTAGCGGCTTGCCGCGTCTGCGAGCGGGTCTGCGACGCGGACGTCTTCGGCGAGCCCGGTCTCGACGAGTTCGAGCCCGTCTTCGATGGCGCGCGCCACACGTCGGGCGGCAGGGCCGATGAAGACGCGATCGCTGAAGCCGAGACGGCTCGCCAGTCGCGAACCCGGGGCGGTGGGGCTCGAAGTCACGGTCCCAGCCTACCTTCGTCGGGTGTCGCGGTTTCGACCGAGAGAATCACTCCGGCTTGCGCGCTCTGTGCAGGGCAACGATGCCGAACGAGAGATTGCGATAGGCGACGTCGACCCAACCGGCCTCGCGGATCCACGCCGAGAGCCGCTTCTGGTCCGGCCACTCGCGGATCGACTCGTTGAGGTAGTCGTAGGCGTCGCCGTTGGTGCCGGCGACGCGCGCGACGCGAGGCAGGACCTGGGCGTTGTAGAAGCGGTAGGCACCGCGGAAGAGCTTGGCCGGTGGGGTCGAGAACTCGTTGATCACGAGTCGGCCGCCGGGCTTGGTCACGCGGTACAGCTCGCGCAGCGCCTTCTTGGGGTCGTTCACGTTGCGCAGCGCATACGACATGGTGACGGCGTCGAACTGCGCGTCGGGGAACGGCAGATCGGTGGCATCCGCCTGCACGAACGACAGGTTGCGCATGGCACCGTGCCGGCGCTGGCCCTCGGCGAGCATCCCCGGCGAGAAGTCGGCCGCGACCACCTCGGCGCCGCTGCGCGCGAGCGATGCCGACGACGACGCGGTGCCGGCACCGAGATCGAGGATCCGCTCCCCCGGCTTCGGTGCGACCGCCCGGGTCGTCGCCGCGCGCCACAGGACGTCGTTGCCGAAGGTCATCGCCGTGTTGGTGCGGTCGTACCCCGCGGCGACCTGGTCGAACATGCCGCTGACGCGGGAGGGGTCCTTGCCGAGATCGGCGCGGTTCACATCGTTCGGGGTCACGGGTTCAGTCTAGGCGCGAGACCCAGGGCTTCGAGGCGGTCGAGCCACGGATCGGCGGTGGCATCGTCGAACGGAGCGACCTGCGCGCGCACCTGCGCCTCGAGGTCGAGCGCGAGGGCCTCGAGGTGGGTCATCACGTCGGCCGGATAGTCGTAGCGGGCGCTGTGCTCGGCCCACTCGTCGCGGTCGTCGACCCAGGTCCCGCGCGCCCCTTCCACACGCACCACATCGAGGTCCATGTCGATGCCGGTCGCCAGCAACGGGTCATCCGACCACCGGATGTCCCATCCCAGGTCGATGTAGATGCGCATGCCCTTGCGGTGACGACGGTTGACGGTCAGAGCATGGTCACCGCTCGCCGGAACGAGCGTGACGTTCGGACCGCCCGCGTGGAACTCGGCGCCGGGGCGCACGCTGTGCCATCCGACGGGCTGCCCGATCCAGTCGCCCCACTCATCGGCGCCGAGATAGACGCACTCGTGCCGCCAGTGCGGCGAGCCGTCCCACTTGCGCCACTGGAAGACCATCTCGGTACCGGGTGCGGGGCGTGCATCGCTCATCCGCTCACCCTACGACCACGCGAATCCATGCGCCCTGAGCGGCATAGGCTGGATGCGTGCACACCACCCACCTGGTCGTGGAGACCCGAGAGATCGACCCGGTCGAAGACCTCCTCGCCTACGCGGATCCCGCGCGGCCCCTCGCGTGGCTGCGCCGCGGAGACGGGATCGTCGCCGTCGGCGAGACTCTGGCGGAGATCCGACCTCCTGCGCGTGCCGATGAGTCGCGCACGGCGACGCTTGCGACCGTGTGGCGGGCCATGGCCGCGCAGGCGGAGATCTCCGACCCGGTGGGACTGCCCGGCAGCGGGCTGGTCGCATTCGGAGCGTTCGCGTTCGACGAGGACTCGGACGCCGACAGCGTGCTCGTGCTCCCGACGCAGGTGGTGGGACGACACGGCGACCGGTTCTGGCACACCACGATCCGCCACTCCGGAAACCCGCAGAGCGATGACCGCTTCGCCACGCAGCCCTATGGTCCGCACTGGGCCGGCACGCTCGGCCCCGGCGCGCAGAGCCCACAGGGGTACCAGGATTCGGTCCGCCGCGCCCTCACCCGCATCGCCGACGGCGAGTTGAGCAAGGTCGTGCTCGCACGCGATCTCACCGGCAGCATTCCGGCCGGGTCCGACCTTCGCCGCCTGGTGCGGGAGCTGTCGACCGGCTATCCCGACACCTGGGCCTTCGCCGTCGACGGGCTGATCGGCGCGAGCCCCGAGACTCTCGTGACCGTGCACGACGGCACCGTCACGGCGCGGGTGCTCGCCGGCACGATCGGTCGCGGAGCCGACGCGGATGCCGACACCGCAGCATCCGCCCACCTCGCCTCGAGCACGAAAGACCTCGACGAGCACCAGTACGCCGTGCAGAGCGTGCTCTCGTCGCTGCGCTCTCACACGCGGGTGCTCGCCGCGAGCGAGCAGCCCTTCCTGCTGAAGCTGCCGAACCTCTTCCACCTCGCAACCGACGTGGAGGGCGAGCTGGCGGACGGCGAGTCCGCGCTCGACCTCGTCGGGGTGCTGCATCCGACCGCCGCCGTCGCCGGCACACCGACGCCTTCGGCCATCGCCGCGATCCGCGACCTCGAGCCCTTCGACCGTGGCCGCTACGCCGGACCGGTCGGCTGGGTGGACGCTGCGGGCAACGGCGAATGGGCGATCGCGTTGCGTTGCGCGCAGTTCACCGCAGGTCGGGGTGAGATCGGTGTGACCGCATACGCGGGCGCGGGGATCGTCGCCGGCTCCGACCCGGAGAGCGAACTGCTCGAGACCCGCGTGAAGTTCCGGCCGCTGGTCGACGCGCTGGCCTGACCACGGCTTGCGCTCAGCTCGCGGCGAGGCGCTTCTTCTCGGTCTCGACGTCGAAGTCGGCGGCCGGCCACTGGGGGTCGATGTCCTCCAGCGCTGCGAGCAGCAGTTCCTGCACAGCGAGCCGCGCGTACCACTTGGCGTTCGCCGGGATCACGTGCCACGGCGCCGCCTCCGTCGAGGTGCGATCGAACACGGTCTGGTAGGCCTCCATGTACTGCGGCCACAGCATCCGCTCGTCCACGTCGCCCGGGTTGTACTTCCAGTGCTTGTCCGGGCGGTCGAGGCGCTCCATGAGGCGTTCCTTCTGCTCCTCGGGCGAAATGTGGAGCATCACTTTGACGATGCGGGTGCCGGATGCCGCGACACGGGCCTCGAACTCGTTGATCGCGTCATAGCGGCGCTCGATCTCGGCGGGTGCGGCGAGCTCGCGAACCCGTCCGATCAGCACGTCCTCGTAGTGGGAGCGGTCGAACACCCCGATGAACCCGGGCTCGGGCAGCCGCTTCTCGACCCGCCAGAGGAAGTCGTGCTCGCGCTCCTCTGCGGTCGGCGCCTTGAACGCGGCGAGCGCGACGCCCTGTGGGTCGACGCCGCCGACGACGTGCCGCACGATGCCGCCCTTGCCTGCCGAATCCATCGCCTGCAGCACCAGGAGCACCGCATCCTTGGCCACTCCCGCGCGGCTTTCGGCGAACAGTCGCTCCTGCAGGCCGTTCAGGCTCTCCAGTCCCGCGGCGAGGTCGCGAGCGCCGTGCGACTTGCCGCCGACGTATCCGGGCTTGCTGTCGGGATCGATGTCGGCGAGGCGGAAGCCCTCGTCGACCTGCAGCTTCTGCGTCCAGGTGTGCGCGTTCATACGCACATCCTGCCAGTCAACGCGGCAGCGGTACCTCGATGATCTGACGACCGCCGCGAGGCGAGGTCAGCGCCTGGTCGAGTGCGGTGCGGGTCGTGACCCGCTGGTACTCCCAGCCATAGGCGAGTGCGAGGTGCTCCAGGCGCACGGTATGCGGTGTGAAGAAGGCCCGGTCGAGGTCGCCGGGGCGCGCGGATGTCGCAACTTCCAGCGAGTCGAAGATGGTGCCGCCGCCGTCATTGCCGACGATGACCTGCAGCCGGGGCTCGGTCTCGTCCGGCGGGAGCAGCAGGGCACCGACATCGTGCAGGAAGGCGAGGTCGCCCAGCAGTACTCGGGTCACGCCCGGTGCGCCGGCAGCCTGACTGGCGATGGCGATGCCGGTCGCCGTCGCGATGGTGCCGTCGATGCCGGCCAGACCGCGATTTGCGTGGACCGGGACCTTCTTGCCGCCGAGCACCTGATCGGCGACGCGGACGAGTCGGGAGGAGCCGAACACCAGACGGTCGTGCGGCCAGGTGGCACGCCACACGGCGTCAGCGAGCAGCTTTCGGTCAAGCGGACGGCGGACCGCGTCGAGCTCGGCCTTCACCGCTTCTCTGCGGGCGGCGAAGTCGGTGGAGACGAGACCCTCCGAATCGGGTGCATGCTCGCTCAGATCGACGACCTCTGCGGCGGACGCCTGCAGCCACTCCCCGAGCCAGACGCGGTCGGCGGCGCCAGGAGCGACGGCGACCGATCCGACGGCTCGGGTGCGGTGGTTGAGGTTCAGCTCCTCGCCGCCCCGACGGACCGCGACGATGTCGACGTCGGGACGGGAGAGCAGCGCAGCGACTTCACGACTGAGCGTCGGGTGTCCGAGGACGACGACCCGCTCGATGCGGCCGCCGAGCTCGTCACGCGACAGCAGCCGGCGGTAGCCGTGCACGATCTGCCGTCCGAACCTCGCGCCGCTCACGATCTCGGCGATCAGCGGCCAGCCACCGGCGTGCGCGATCTCCTCGGCCTCGGAACCGGCATCGGCGCCGGCGACAACGACGGTGCGAGGACCGCGGTCGAGTGCGAAGGGCTCCTCATGGAGCGCGCTGGGCACCTCGCCGGGGACGACCGCCATCGTGGGCAGCACACCCGAGAGAGGTTCCCTGGCCGGGAGGTTCAGGTGCACGGGGCCGGCGATGCCGCGGACTCCGTGGTCTGCTTCGCTCGCTCCCACCGCCGCGGAGACAGCACGCTCGGCGAGCCCGGCCCAGTCGCCGTCGCCCGGCACCGGTGCATCGATCTGATCGCGCACCCAGGGATGGAAGAGCCCGTCCTGGAGCGTCGCCTGGTTTGCTCCGACGCCCCGCAGCTCGGGCGGACGGTCGGCGGTGAGCAGCACCATCGGCACGCCGGAGTGAAAGGACTCCATCACCGCGGGCAGCAGGTTGGCGACGGCCGTCCCCGAGGTGCAGATGACCGCGGCCGGCACACCCGTCTCCCTGGCGATTCCGAGCGCGGTGAATCCGGCGACTCGCTCGTCGATGCGCACATGCACCCTGAGATGCCCGTCATCGGCTGCGCGCACGGCGGCGAGCGCGAGAGCCTGCGAGCGCGAACCGGGAGACAGCACGATGTCGCGCACACCGTTGGCGACGAGGTCGGCGATCAGGGATGCCGCAGCATCCATCGCCGGAGACGAGGTCACGGGCGCTGGTCCGTGGCGGGAGGGTCGTCGGTCTCCTCGTCCAATCGGGCGAGTTCCTCTTCGAGGCGGCTGATGCGCGCGTCCTGCTCGGTCTTGCTGATGCTGCGCAGGAAAGCGGGGTCGTCATCCGGTGCGATGACGGGGCGCATGCCGGGGTCGTTCGCGCGCCTACGGCCGATGATGAACCAGAGGATGCCGCCGATCACGGGCAGGAGCACCACGATGAAGATCCAGGCGGTCTTGGGCACGCCACGGTGCCGCGTCGCCGGCTGCACAGCGCAGTCGACGATGCTGAACACCCAGAACACGGCGGCGAGGAAGCCGCCGACGATCAGTAGTCTCGCCACTCCCTCAGTCTAGGCGCGTCAGAGGTGCCCCGGCCCCGGAAAGGGCAGAGGGGCCGTTGCTAGACTGCGCGGGAAATGCTGCCCTCATCGCCGGATCGGATGCCGCGAGCGCGGGCCGAGCGGATGCTGATCGCCCGGGTGATCACCGCCGTCGGCCTCGCGCTGCTGCTCGTGGTCGGCGCGTGGTCGACCTCACGCGGCTCCGCCGATGTGCATGCCACCCTCTGCGTCGCGGCCGGTGTCTCGACCCCCGCCGGAGCGGCGTCGAGCGCGGACGACTCGAGCACGATCGACGTCCTCACCTCCGAGGTCGGCGTCTGCCTGCTCGCGGTGCTCTGCGGCGTCGCGCTGGTGCTGATCTTCCGACGACTCGCCGGTCACGGCACCCGGCCCCTCGGCAGCCGCGCACCCCGCACCGTCACACCGAGTCGGGCGGGGCCGAGCGCCCTCGTTCCCGCACTCACCCTCACGCAGCTCTCGATCTCCCGCACCTGAACTCCGACGCACGCATCGAGCCGCCCCGCGCGGCATCCCTTCCCTCGTCGTACCCGTGTGTCTGGAGACCCCATGAAGAACTCTGTCAAAGCGACCCTGATCGCCATCGCCGTCGCCGTCGTCCTGCTGATCGCCGGCATCGTCTTCGCGATCACCCAACAACAACCCTCCGCGCCATCCGAGGGCGGCGAGCCTCAGCAGACCTTCCGCACCGACTCCCGGGTGCTCGACGACGGGGGCGAGGGCGCGGTCACCGTCGTCGAGTTCCTCGACTTCGAGTGCGAGGCCTGCGGGGCGTTCTACCCGGTCGTCGAAGACCTCCGGGAGAAGTACGACGGCGAGATCACCTACGTCGTCCGCTATTTCCCCCTGCCAGGACACACCAACTCCACCCAGGCCGCCCTCGCCGCCGAGGCGGCCGGCCAGCAGGACCGCTTCGAGGACATGTACCACCGCCTGTTCGAGACGCAGGCGCAGTGGGGCGAGCAGTCGGAGGAGACTCCCGAGGTGTTCCGCGCCTTCGCAGAAGACCTCGGCCTCGACATGGCCGCCTACGACGCCGCCATCGCCGACCCCGCGACCGCCCAGCGCGTGCAGTCCGACAAGACCGACGGCGAGAAGCTCGAGGTGAACAGCACGCCGACGTTCTTCATCGACGGCGAGAAGGTCGTGCTGCAGGAGTGGGACGACCTGGAACAGGCCATCGAGAAGGCCGTCAAGGGCTGAGACGGCGGGCGGGATCGCGCACCCTCCGTGTCGGCGCCGCGCGATCCCGCCGCACCGATATTCTGGCCGCATACCCAGGAGAGGGCCAGAATGACCATCGATATCTCGACCGCTTTGCAGACGACGCACAACGCCCGCGAACTCGCCGGGCTCCCGACCTCCGGAGGCGGGACGCTCGCCTCCGGACTCCTCTTCCGGTCGGACGCCCTCGCCGCGCTCACGGATGAGGGGCTGCAGGCACTGGCCGACTTCCGCATCGGCACCGTCATCGATCTGCGCACGGATGGCGAGCGCTCCCGTGCCGCTGACCGTCTCCCCGATGACGGCAGCATCACGCTGCTGACTCTGCCCATGCAGGGCGGTGCGATGGACGAGATGGTCAAGCAGCTGCTCCCCGCGGCCGGCAGCGTAGGACTCTCGGTGACCCAGGTTGCCGAGGTGCTGAAGCAGGTGCCGACCCTGGAGGAGCTGTACATCGCGATCCTCGAAGCCAGCGCCCCGCAGTTCGCGACCATCGCCCGGACCGTGCTCGTCTCCTCCCGCACCACCCGGCCGGGCGTGCTGTTCCACTGCACCGCGGGTAAGGATCGCACCGGTCTCGCCGCCGCGATCCTGCTGCTCGTCGCCGAGGTACCCCGTCAGGCGATCGTCACGGACTACACGCAGACGGAGAAGAACCTCGCACGGGGATTCGCCGAAGCGCTCACGGCGCTGATCACCTCGCTCGGCGTTCCGCTCACCCCGGCGCTGAAGACTCTGGCGACAGAGTCCCCCGCGTCGGCCATCGAGACGGCCATGGACTGGATCAGCGCCAATCATGGCGATGTCTCGGGCTACCTGCGAAGCGGTGGGATGACCGACGAGGAGATCGCCGACCTCCGACGGGTGCTTCGCGGCGAGTAGCCGCTGACACCGCAGTCGCTACGCTGAGCGCATGACTGAGGAGCGCTCCCCCTCGCCGCACCCCGTGATGGCGGTCGTCCGGCGGATCCCGGCGACGCTGACGATGATGCTGCTGATCATCGCGGTGGGAGTGATCTGGCGCGGACTCTGGGCGCCCTTCGAGGACACGGCGCTGTTCAAGACCGTCGCCTACGGGCTGCCGAACCTCGCCGACGGCAAGTGGTGGACGCCCCTGACCGGCACGTTCTTCGTGAACCAGCCGTGGGTCTACCTGTTCACGATCGCCGGCTTCTGGGGCATGGCCTATCTGGAGTTCCGTCGCGGATCCCGGGTCGCGCTCGCCTACTACTGGGTCGGTCAGCTGTTCGCGATCTTCGCCACCGCTCTGCTGCTGTTCGTGCTCTCGCAGTTCCCGTGGGCGTGGGCCGCAGAGCAGGCGCAGGCGCTCGACGTCGGAGCCTCCGGCGGCACGATGGCCTGCATCGCGGCGGCGGTCGGTCTGTTCCGCCCGCCGTGGCGGGTGCGCGGGTGGCTCATCCTGCTCGGTTTCGTGTTCATCGCGATGCTCTTCTGGGGCAAGGTCGCCGACCTCGAGCACCTGCTCGCGGTGCTGCTGATCCTCGTCGTAGATCGGTCGCTGCGAGTGCGGCACACGACCGTCCGCGAACAGCGACTGATCGCCGTGGTGGCAATGCTCGTGCTCGGCGCGGTCGAGATCATCACGACCCTCGTGCCGACAGACGGGCCGTTCGGTCCGACCGAACCCGTCTCCGGCGGCTTCATCAGCCTCGCCATTGACCTCGTCGTGATCCTGGTGCTCGTGAACGGTCTGCGTCGAGGTCGACGCTTCGCCTGGGTGCTCGCGCTCCTGCTCGGGCTCTTCAACGTGCTGATCGCGGCACTCGTGCTCACCCTCATCACGGTGTTCAGTCAGGCCCAGCTCGACGTCCGCTGGGACGGCGAGACCGAGCTCGAACTGGCCAACGGCTTCCTCTGGCTGATCATGCTCGTGTACCTGGTGTGGGTGCGCCGAGCATTCCGGGCAAAGCGTCGCGCCAAACTCGGCATCCAGCCGGCCCCGACCGTGGACGAGCTGAAACAGGAACTGCGTGCGCATGGTGGCGGGACGCTCTCGTGGATGACGACATGGGAGGGCAACAGCTACGCGCGCGTCAACGGCGGCATCGTCGCGTATCAGCGTAGAAACGGCGTGGCACTGGCGCTCGCCGACCCGATCGGACCAGCGGCCGGCCGCGCCGAGGCCGTGACGGACTTCATCCACGCTGCCGAACTCGCCGGCCTCGTCCCCTGCTTCTTCAGCGCGGACGAAGCCACCCGCGCGGCGGTCCCCTCCACCTGGCGGAGCATCGTCGTGGCCGACGACACGATCGTCGACCTGCCGGGGCTGGAGTTCACAGGCAAGCGCTGGAACTCGGTGCGCACCTCGCTCAACAAGGCGGGCCGGGAGGAGATGACCTTCCGGATGACGCACCTCAAGGCGGAGCCGTGGGGTGTGCAGCAACAGTTGCGGGCGATCTCCGAGGCCTGGGTCGGCGACAAGGATCTGCCCGAGATGCGCTTCACCCTCGGCACGCTCGACGAGGCGGAGGATCCGGAGGTGCGGCTCGCCCTGGCGCTCGCCCCCAACGGCGACGTCGACGGCTTCCTCTCCTGGCTGCCGGTGCACGGGGAGGACGGTGCGGTGCGCGGCTGGACCCTCGACCTCATGCGTCGGCGGGAAGGTGGCTTCGGCCCGGTGATGGAGTACCTGATCGGATCGTCTGCGAAGCAGTTCTCCGAGGAGGGCGCGCAGATCATGTCACTCTCGGGCGCACCGCTCGCCCACGACTATCCGCCGGACGCCGGAGTGATCGCGGCTCTCAGCGATCGGCTCGCCGAGGCCCTGGAGCCGGTCTACGGCTTCGGGTCGCTGCACCGCTTCAAGCAGAAGTTCCACCCACGCTACGAGACCATGTACCTGCTCTTCCGCGACGAGAGCGACCTCACCCGCATCGGCGGGGCGCTCACCCGGGCGTTCCTGCCGGACGCGACGCTGCGGCAGTTCGCCGGTGCGGGGCTCGAGCTCGTGCGCGGCGGGAAGGACTGAGCCTCGCGGCTATTACGTTTTCCGGATAGCGCGACCGTATGTCGATTTCCGGATAGAGGTCGAACCCGCTCGCGACCGTGTGAGTACGATCGGTGTCGTGCTCGATGAAGAACGCCTCCGCTCCATGGCCGATGAACTGAGCCGGGTGTCCGGCGTGCGGGCCGTCGCGCTGGGAGGCAGTCGCGCCCGCGGCACGCATCGTCCCGACTCCGACATCGATCTGGGTCTGTACGTCGACGCGGACCTCGACCGCGCCGGCCTGGCACGGGTGGCGAGCGGCTGGACCGGCGAAGCCGTCGAGGTCGCCGAGCGGGGCGGATGGGGACCATGGGTCGACGGCGGTGCCTGGCTGATCGTCGACGGCGTGCCGGTCGACCTCATCCTCCGCGATGTCACCCGCGTCGAGGAGCAGTGCGCCCGTGCAGTTCGGGGCGAGTTCGCCTTTCACGCCCAGCCGGGGCATCCGCTGGGCTTCCTCGACGTCGCCTACGCGGGCGAAGTGGCGACGAGTGTGCCGCTTCGTGATCCGGAGGGGATCCTGGTCGCGCTGGCGCGCAGTGTCACCCCCTACCCCGAGACTCTCCGCGACGCATTCATCGCCAACCTCTGGCAGGTCGATTTCCTGCTGAACGCGGCCATGAAGGGCGCGAAGGCGGGTGACGTCGCCTACGTGTCGCTGTGCGGGACCACGACGACGATGCTCACCGCGCACGCCTGGCATGCCTCTGCCGGCAACTGGGTCACGAACGAGAAGGGCCTGGTGCCGAACGTGGCTCGCCTCGCCACCGACACCCGCGGGTTCAGCGCGGCAGCGGCAGCGGCGCTCGGAAACCTCGGAACGTCGCCGGACGAGCTTCTGGCCACGATCACACGACTGCGGGAGCTGCCGCGCCCGGCAACTCCCGCAGGTGGATCAGACCTCAGCTGATCGACCTGACCGGCCTTCAGCCGACCGTCTCGGCGAGCTCTGCGGGAGTCTCGCCGGTCATGTCGCCGGTGGGACGCTTGGCCGTGTTCGCGATGTGCGCACGGCTGACGACGATCGCGGCGACGATCATGAGCGCGACACCGAGCCAGTAGGGCGCGGCGTGGCTGACCAGGGCGTAGAGCGCACCCGCGATGAGCGGCGCTGCCGTGCCCATCGCCGCGTTCAGCGACTGGGTCGCCCCGCCGAGCCAGCCCTGCTCGTCGTCGCCGACGGCGTTCGACATCGCGCCGTCCATGGCGGCCTGCGATGCGCCTTGGCCCGCCGCGAGCATGAGCGCGCCGACGATGAACACCCAGGGCTGGGCGAAGACGGAGGCGACGATGGCGAGGGCCGCGAGACCGATCATCTGCGCGATGATGCCGCTCACGATCACCCCGCGCTCACCGATGCGGGGAAGCAGGATGCCCAGCAGAACGCCCTGGATGACGATGTCGATGATGCCGACGGCCGCGGTCAGCAGACCGATCTGGGTCGGGCCCCACTGGATGGAGTCCAGGGCGAGCACGCTGAAGTTGTTCACGAAGAACCCGAACGGCAGGGCGAGCAGTCCGAAGCCGATCATCAGTCCGCGCAGCTCCTTGCGGCCGAACGCGTCCTTGAAGACGGCGAACGGCTGGACATCGCGCAGCTTGATCGTGGCGATGCGATTGCCTGGCTTGAGGCTCTCGGGGAGCAGGAAGATGCTGAGGATCGCGATCGTGAGGGCGACGGCCGCTGTGAGGAAGACCGGGAGCTGGATGCTCACCGCGGCGAGGAGACCACCGATCGCCGGGCCGATCATGGTGCCGATGCCGGAAAGGGCGCCGAGAAGCCCGAAGCGCTTCGCGCGCTGTTCGGGCGGGGTGATGTCGGCGAGGTAGGCGAAGAGGGCGGGAAGGTCGCCGGCGGTCAGCCCCTGGATGACGCGGGCGAGGACGAGCACCCAGATCGCACCGCCGAAGCCGAACAGCGCCATGGAGAACGCGGCGCCGAACGCCGCGACGATGATGACGGGTCGACGGCCGAAGCGGTCGGAAAGTCGGCCGAGGAACGGGGCGACCAGGAAGGCGCAGAGTCCGTTGATCGCCTCGAGCACACCCACCCAGATGGCGAGGTCGCTCTCGTGCGAGACGTACTGCAGCACGACGAAGGGGAGGACAGGAAGGACGACCGTCATGCCGATGACGGTGAGCATCGTGAGGACGATGAGCATGATCCACGCGCGGTTCTGATCCCGTCGCGTGAGGGAAGTAGGTGAAGTCATACCGAAAGTGTATCGATACCAGTTTTGGTGTCAAGCCAGGTTTGTAGTCGGTTCACGGTAGGCTGTCGAGCATGACGACTCCAGAACCCCTCGGGCGCCGTGAACGGAAGAAGGCCGCGACTCGTAAGGCGATCTCCGACGTCGCGACGATGATGTTCCTGGAGCGCGGCTTCGACAACGTGAGCATCCGCGAGGTCGCCGACGCCGCGGACGTCTCCCCGACGACCGTCTTCGCGCACTTCCCGCAGAAGGAGGCCCTCGTCTTCGACGAGGACGACGAGCAACGCGACCGCCTCGTCGCGGCGGTACGGGAGCGCCCCGAGGGGAGCACGATCAACCACGCGATCCACGACTTCTTCTCCACCGAGGTCAAGGCGAACTTCGACGAGCACGGTGACGACGTCACTCGTGTCTTCATGCGCTTCCTCAACGAGACGCCGGCACTGCGCGACTATGCGGCGAAGATGTGGCTCCGACACGAGGATGCCCTCGCCGCAGCCATCGCCGAGGAACTCGGCCTCAGCGAGCCCGTCGCCGAGATCCGCGTCTACGCCCGGTTCGTGCTGCAGATGCAGCTGCTCATCAACGACAGCGATAACCCCCTCGAAACCGTGGACGCGGGGTTCCGCGTGCTCGAGAGCGGGTGGGCCCCGGTCGAGGCCCGGCTCGCCGGATCCAAAGCTTGATTAACTTTAGATGCGCTAAAGTTAATCAAGCGACACGGTCGCCCAGGTTATGGAGGTGACCATGGCACGGTTCGTCGAACGCCTGTGGAACCCGACGGAATACGGACAGCTGAGCCGACGCGACCGCGCGGCCGGCCGCTATCGCGCCTACGTCCCCGATGAACTCGGGTCTGCGCTCCCCCCAATCGGGTCCGAGGCTCGGGCCGCCGCAGAGGACGCCCTCACTGTGCTCGCGCGGGCAGACGAACGTATCGGCTCCCGATCCTCTTACCTCAACCACCTGCTGATCCGGTCGGAGAGCATCTCGTCGTCGTGGATCGAAGGCAATCGGATCACACCCAAACGCCTCGCGGTGGCCGAACTCCTCCATCACGGCCCACGCGTCGCGCTCGATGTCATCGGCAACGTCCGAGCAACCGAAGATGCGATCGACGCGCTCGCAGATCACCGTCGGATCATCGAGGTCGCCGACATCGAGGACCTGCAGCACGTGATCGAGCCCTCCCTCGAGCGCGGGCTACGAACCGAGCAGAACTGGGTCGGCGGAGCCGGTTGGAGCCCTCTCCGCGCCGAGTTCATCCCCCCGCCCGAGTCCGAAGTCGAGCGACTCGTGTCCGACCTCGCCGGCTTCCTCACCCAGACCTCCGGCAACGCCGTCGTCCGCGCGGCCATCGCCCACGCCCAGTTCGAGACGATCCACCCCTTCATCGATGGCAACGGACGCACCGGGCGCGCGCTCATCCACACGGTGCTGCGACGCGCGGACGCCGTGCGCCATACCCTGATCCCGATCAGTACCGTCTTCGCCGGAGACACCGACTCGTATATCGCCGGTCTCTCGGCCTTCCGAGCGGATCCTCCACGCCTCGACGAATGGGTGCTCGGCTTCGCGAGGGCGACCGAGCTCGCCGCCGCGAACGCCGTGCGCCTTGCCGATGACATCGCCTCACTGGACGCGCAGATCAATGCCGACTTCATCGCCTATCGCCGCGCGCAGGGACTCTCGCCTGCGGTACCGAGACGCGACTCCGTGGCCCTCCGCATCCTGGAGCGCCTTGCGTCCGAACCCGTTCTGACGATCGATTCAGTCGCAGAGCGCCACGGCGTATCGACAACGGCTGCCCACCGAGCCCTCACCCTGCTGGCCGACGCAGACATCCTGTCCCGCACCAAAGACCAGCGCGGACGGCTCGTGTGCTGGTCCGCCGATCGTCACCTCGCCCTCGTCGCACTCACCGAGCGCAGCAACCGTATCGGTGGCGGCGACACCGCTGCTCGGGCCCCCAGATCAGGACCACCTCAACCGGAGATCGAGCGGCTGGGCCTGCTGCGCGATCTCTCTGGTGACACCGACGGGTAGAACCACTTCACGCGCTCGCCAGCTCCGCCCACTCATACTCCGGGAGCTCGATCACCTCGGACTTGTCGAGCATCTTCGCGACGAGCTGCCGCATCGGCCAGTGGTGCATCAGGCGCGCGGTCAGCACTCGCATCCGCAGCGCGAAGCGCCCACGCGGCAGGAAGCCGTCGACACCTCCTGGCGCAAGCGTGTGAGAGGCGACGACATACGGCCGCATGATCTCCTCGTAGCGCGCGAATGCCGCCGCATGGTCGCCGCGTGCACGCCCGAGTTCGCCGGCCAACACATACGCGCCGACCAGGGCGAGACTCGTGCCCATGCCGGTGAGGGGTGACCCGCAGTAACCGGCGTCGCCGACCAGCGCGATCCGTCCGGTCGCCCAGTGCTCCATGTGCACCTGGCTGACCGTGTCGAGATGGAACTCGTCATCTGCATCGGCCGCAGCGAGAAGCTCCTCCGAGCGCCATCCCATTCCCATGAAGACCTCGCGCAGGAGGCGCTTCTGGCTGGCGACATCACGCCGATCCACGTCGAGCCCGGTGTCCGCGAACGCGAGCATCGCCTTCGCTGTACCGCCGCGCTCGGGCCGGAGCGCGAGCATCCGACCCGGCTCGCTGTACATGTCGAACCAGGAGTCGAGGGGGCCGGGATCCGGAACCGTGCAGTACCCGAGGTAGGCGCCGAGGTGGACGACGTAGTCGGATTCCGGACCGAAGGCCAGCGCCCGCACACCGGAGTGGATGCCGTCGGCGCCCACCACGACGTCGAAGGTGCGGACGAGCCCGCTGCGGAACGTGACCTCGACGCCGTCGGGGCCGTCCGAGAGCGCCTCGATGCGATCGCCGAAGATCGTCTCGGTGTGGTCGGCGACGAGGTCATGGAGGATCTCGGTGAGATCACCCTTCATGATCTCGATCTCGGTCACGGGGCTACCATCGCCGACGAAGAGGTCTGCGGGCATCGTGGCGAGCTCTCGGCCGGCGCTGTCGATGTAGCGCAGACCCCTCTCGTGCACGATGCGCTCGCGCACCCGAGGCATGATGCCCATCCGCTGGGCGACGACTTCGCCCAGACCGCGAAGGTCGACAGCTTGCCCGCCGAGACGGAGATCTGACGCTTGCTCGACGATCGTGGAGCGGATGCCCTGCCGATGAAGCCAGTGTGCGAGAGCGGGTCCTGCGATGCCTGCGCCGGAGATGAGTACGCTGTATTCGTTCATGCATCGCACGGTAATACAGGTGATTTACGGTGTACAAGTGTTCTAGTTATGAAGGTGGTGTACTAGTACGGTGCGAGCAACTTCTCAGAGCATCGCGGCGGAGATCGCCGACCGGATCGCGTCCGGAGACCTGAGCCCCGGCGAGCGGGTTCCCTCGGCGCGCGGCATCACCCGGGACTGGGGTGTCGCGATCGCCACCGCGACCAAGGCCCTCGCCGTGCTGCAGCAGCAGGGGCTCATCGTCTCGACACCCGGCATCGGGAGCGTCGTCGCCTCCCCCGCCGCTGCACCTCGTCCTGTCCTGTCGACCGCCGAGGTCGTCGCCACGGCGATCAGGATGGCAGACGCCGAGGGGATCGAGGCGATCTCGATGCGACGCATCGCAGCCGAACTCGACACCCCGACGATGTCGCTGTACCGCCACGTCGACAGCAAAGAAGGTCTCGTGCTGCTGATGATCGACTCGGTGCTGGGCGAGGATTCCTTCCCCGAGCCGTCAGCGCACTGGCGTGCCGACCTCGAGGTGTCGGCACGCCTGCAGTGGGCGGCTTTCCAACGACACCCCTGGCTCGCGGGTGTGATGTCGATCTCTCGGCCACAGCTCGTGCCGAACGGGTTCCGCTACACGGAGTGGTGCCTGCGGGCGCTCGCCCCCTTGGGGCTGAGCATGGAGACGATGATGTACATCAGCGTCATCGTGTTCAGCCACGTCAAAGCACTGGCGACCGACATCGCGTTCGAGGCCGAGCAGCAGCAGGACACCGGACTCACAGCAGACGAGTACATGACGACCCGGTCGACCGACATCGCGGCCATGGTGTCGCCGAGCGACCTGCCCCTGCTCGCCTCCCTGGTGCGGTCAGACGACTTCGACCTCGACCTCGACGCCCTGTTCGAGTTCGGGCTGCAGCGACTGCTCGACGGGATCGAGAGCTGGCTGCCGCGCTGACTCAATCGTCGCGGGGGCGCTGCCGCAGGCTCTTGACGTCGGTGCGCCGCTGCTTGGCCTTGAGCCGGCGCTCCTTCGAGCCACGGCTCGGCTTCGTCGGCCGCCGTGGCGGTGCCGGTGGACGCAGAGCTTCCCCCACCAGCGCGACCAGCCGGTCACGGGCGGCGTCCCGGTTGCGCAGCTGGGCACGGTGCTCGGATGCCGCGATCGTCAGGACGCCGTCGACCAGGCGACCGCTCAGCCGGTCGAGCAGCCGCTCGCGCTGATGCGGGGTGAGCACCGTCGAGTTCGCCGCATCCCAGACGAGCTCCGCCCGCGAGTCAGCCGTGTTCACGCCCTGCCCTCCGGGCCCGGACGAGCGCGAGAAGCGCCACGACAGCTCGGCCTCGGGGATCGTGAGACCCGACGAGACCCGGAGACCCGGGCGATGGGCGGAAGGCATGCCTCCATCATCGGGCCTCCGGAAGGGATGGCGCATCTCCCGGCTAGCATTGGCGAGGTGGCGGCGGCATCCACTTCGCCGAGATCCACGCGGCCGCCACACGCGGAGCACGAATGAACTCATACCGGCAGGACGACTGGGCGGCGAGCCCCTCGTATCCGTCGACCGTGGATGAGCCGTACCTGATGGGCACGGGCGTCGTCACCGCCGAAGACACCGGCACTCGCCCGCTCTCGCCGCCGCACAGCCACGCCGATCCGATGCTCGCCTGGTGCTACCGAGGCACGGTCTGGGTGCATCTGCAGGATGCACGGTGGCGCCTCGCTCCGGGTCAGGGTGTGTGGATTCCCGCGCACACCCCGCACACCGCCCATCACGAACCCGACTCGACCGGCTGCTACACCTACATCCCGGATGCTTCGCTGATCGCGCCGGTCAACGGCATCACGCGTGTGCTCGTGCCGCGCGCGGTGCAGGAGATGCTTCTCCACCTCGGCATCAACGACATGCCCACCGACCTCCGCGTGCGGATCCAGTCGGTGCTCATCGAGATGCTGCAGCAGCCCCTGCCGGAGGATGCCGGCGGCTGGGGCGAGGTCCCGATCCCTTCAGACGAACGCGTCGCCCCGCTCGTGCAGGCCGTGCTCGCCGACCCGGGCGACCCGCGCAGCGCGAACGAGCTGTTCCTCGCGCACGGACTCCACGAACGGACGGTGCTGCGCATCTTCCAGAACGACGTCGGCATGAGCTTCGGACGCTGGCGCACCGGGGTGCGGATGACCCTCGGCGCTCGACTGATCGTCGACGGCACACCGATCGGGGCCGCCGCCCACCGTTGCGGCTACGCGACGACGAGCGCCTTCTCGGCGGCTTTCAAGGAGCGGTTCGGGATTACACCGCGCCAGCACGTCGCCCGCGTGCAGGCCGATGCTGCGCACCAGCTGTACTGGCGGTGACCTCCGGCGGTCGATCCGCCCTCCGGTGTCGGTTCAGCGACACAAGTCGTCTATCCCGCAACACTGAGCGCGGCATCCGCGTTCTAGCATCGTTCTGTTAGGGCATGCTTACCTAACTTCTCGCCGCGTCGACGCGGCAACACCCCTCCCCCCTTCCCGAAGGAGAACCATGTCGCTCGCTTCTGCGCGCCCGAAGATCCGCCGAGGCTCTGCCCTCGTCGCCGCGGCCCTCGCCGCCGCCCTCACCCTCGCCGGATGCTCGTCCAGCCCCGAGGAATCCAGCTCAGCCTCCACCACGACGGACGGCGTGGTCATCGAGCACGGCCACGGGAAGACCGTGATCCCCGAGAAGCCGCAGCGCATCGTCACCCTCGGCTGGATGACGGCCGACATCGTCGCCGCCCTCGGCACCAACCCCGTCGGCATGGAAGAGGTGTGGGGCGCCGACGAGAGCGGCTACCAGCCCTGGTTCGAGGAGTTCGTCACCGAGGAGTACGGCGAGACCCCCGAGATCATCCCCTTCACCGACGACGGACCCAACTACGAGGCGATCAAGGCTCTCAAGCCCGACCTCATCCTGAGCCTGTACTCGGGCATCACCGACGTGCAGTACGAGCGCCTGACCGAGATCGCACCGACCGTTCCCTACATCGAAGGCCCTTGGAACCCGGGCACGTGGGAGGACATGACCCGCACGGTCGGCAAGGCACTGTCGGAAGACGCCAAGGCTGAAGAACTGATCGGCGAGACCGAGGAGCAGATCACGACCCTCGCCGGCGAGCACCCCGAGTTCGAGGACAAGACCTTCGTCTGGGGCCTGACCCTGAACGAGGGCGGCACCGACCTCGGCGTCTACCTCGAGTACGACCCGCGCGTGCGCATCACCGAGGCACTCGGCTTCACCTCGACCTCGGCGATGGACAGCTTCCTCAAGACCGCTGAGGGCGACAACTGGTACACGGGCGTCAGCCTCGAGAAGCTCTACGACGTGGAGGCAGACCTGTTCGCCGCCTGGGGCAGCAGCGCCGCCGAGGGCGAGTACACGGTCGAGAACAATGTCGTCTCGCGTTGGAACCCGATCGCCAACGGCTCCTACGTGATCTACGCCGACGACGCCGAGGCCTCGGCCATCAGCGCACCGACCGTACTGTCGCTGAAGTACATCCTCCCGAAGTACGTCGACGACCTCGCTGGTGCGCTGCAGGGCGAACCCACCATCACCGGCAAGTGACCACCGAGATGTCCCTGGCGACGGACGACGGCACGGACGTCTCGAACACGGGTGCGGGGAGTCGCAGCGTCGACTCCCCGCACCGCAACGGGACGCTCGTGGTCGGACTGATCATCTCGGCGGTGGTGCTGGTGCTCGCCGCCATCGCCTCGCTAGCTGTCGGCAGCCGTGCGATCGACCCCGCCACGGTGCTCCAGTCGCTCTTCTCCTACGACGATGAGAACCCGCTGCACCTGATGGTCATGGAGCTGCGGGTGCCCCGCACCCTGCTCGGCATCATCGTCGGCGCCGCGCTCGCCGTGTGCGGCGGACTCATCCAGGCCTTCACCCGCAACCCGCTCGCCGACCCCGGCATCCTCGGGGTCAATGCCGGAGCATCCTTCGCCGTCACCTTCGCGGTCGGCGTGCTCGGGCTCACCACCCCCGGCGCCTACGTGCCCTTCGCCCTCGCCGGAGCGTTCGTCCTCACCATGCTCGTCTACATCCTCGGATCATTCGGAGCCTCGGGCGCGACCCCCATGAAGCTGACCCTCGCCGGAGTCGCTCTGGGCGCCGCGTTCACCGGCTTCACCACCGCGATCGTGCTGCGCGACCACAGCACCCTCCAGGTCATGCGCTTCTGGGGCGTCGGCTCGATCGGCGGACGCACCCTCGACCAGCTCACCTGGGCAGTGCCCCTGATCGTGACCGGCCTGCTGATCGGTCTCCTGTGCGCACGGTCTCTGAACGCCCTCGCACTCGGCGACGACCTCGCACAGGCACTCGGTGCCCGGGTGCGGGTGACCCGTGTGCTGGTGATCATCGCCGTCACGCTGCTGGCCGGAACCAGTGTCGCCGCGGCCGGACCCATCGCTTTCGTCGGGCTCATGATCCCGCACATCGTCCGCTGGTTCACCGGGCCCGATCAACGCTGGGTGCTCGCGTACTCGATGCTCATCGGCCCCTCCTTCCTGCTGTTCGCCGACATCATCGGCCGCGTCGTGCTCCCCAACGGCGAGATGCGCGTCGGGATCGTCACCGCCCTCCTCGGAGCCCCCATCCTGATCGTCCTCGTGCGCCGCAAGCGGGTGAGCGGACTGTGAGCATCGACCAGAAGCCCCTCGCCGTCACGAACACCGAAGCCTCGTCTCCCGCATTCACCCCGGTCGATCACGGTCGCCGCCTGATCCGCATCGAGAACTCGCGGATCGCCGCCCTCATCCCGGCCCGCTCGGTGGTCGTGTCGGTCACCCTCGTCATCGTGATCATCGGCGCAGGACTCGCCTCCATGACGATCGGCGCCTACGAGGTGGACTTCGCCTCGGTCCTCCGGGCGATCTTCGACCCGGCATCCGATCCCGACATCCGCCAGGTCGTCTTCGAGTGGCGCCTGCCTCGCGTGCTGTTCGCGGTGCTGTGCGGGGCAGCACTCGCCCTCGCCGGCGGCATCTTCCAGTCCCTCACCCGCAACCCGCTCGGCTCTCCCGACATCATCGGGTTCGGGATCGGCGCCCAGTTCGGCGTGACGCTCGTGATGATCGTGCTCGAGCTGAACACCTACATGTTCAAAGCGGCAGGCGCGCTCGTCGGCGGCCTGTTCACGGCCCTGCTCGTCTACGCCCTGGCCAGCAAGAACACCATGTCGTCGTTCCGCCTGATCATCGTCGGCATCGGCGTCTCGGCAGGGCTCGGATCGCTCACCTCGTGGATCCTGATCTCGGTCAGCGTCGAGAAGGCGATGATGGCGGCGACCTGGGGTGCGGGTTCGCTCGCCTCCCTCGGGTTCGACCAGTTGATCCCGGCGGCGATCGTGTTCGCGATCGTGACCGTGCTCGCCCTCCCCCTCGCCCGCACACTGCCGGTGCTGGAGATGGGCGACGACGCGGCGACAGCGCTGGGCATCAGCCCAGGACGCACCAGGCTCTCGGCGATGGTTCTGGGTGTTGCCCTGGTCGCGCTCGTCACCGCGGCCGCCGGACCCATCTCGTTCATCGCGCTCGCTGCCCCGCAGATCTCGCAGCGCCTCACCCGCTCGAACACCCCGATGGGCACGTTGCCGGTGATGCTGACCGGAGCCGCCCTCGTCGTGGTGTCGGACGCCGTCGCCCAGCTCGTCGCCGTGCCGGTCGGCGTCGTGACGGTCTCGGTCGGCGGCATCTATCTCGCCTGGCTGCTCGCCGCCCAGTACGCGCGCCGCACTTGAAAGGAACACGCATGACCACTTCGCTGCTGGCCCGCGACATCACCCTGGGCTACGGGGAGACCCCCATCATCTCCGACCTGTCCCTCGAGGTTCCGGACGACTCGTTCACGATCATCATCGGCCCCAACGCCTGCGGCAAGTCGACCCTGCTGCGCGGATTCGCACGACTGCTGCGCCCGAGCACCGGCGCCGTTCTGCTCGACGGCGACGAGTTGCGCTCGCTCAAGCCCAAGGAGGCCGCTCGCAAGCTGGGGCTCCTCCCCCAGTCATCCATCGCGCCCGACGGCATCACGGTCGCCGACCTCGTGGGCCGCGGACGCTTTCCACACCAGAGCGCGATGCGCACCTGGAGCAGCGCCGACGAGCGCGCGGTCTCCGAGGCCATGGCCGCGACCGGGGTCACCGACCTGTCGCGCCGTCTGGTTGACGAGCTCTCCGGCGGACAGCGGCAGCGCGTCTGGGTCGCGATGGCTCTCGCCCAGCAGACCAAGCACCTGCTGCTGGACGAGCCGACGACCTTTCTCGACATCGCGCACCAGATCGACCTGATGGAGCTGTTCGCCGACCTGCACCGCAGCGGCACCACACTCGTCGCGGTCCTCCACGACCTCAACCACGCGGCCCGCTACGCGACCCACCTCGTGGCGATGCGCGACGGGGCCATCGTGGCCCAGGGCGACCCGCGGGAGATCATCACCGCCGAGCTCGTCGACGCCGTCTACGACCTGCCGTGCAAGGTGATCACCGACCCGGTCTCCGGCACCCCGCTCGTGCTCCCGCTCGGCCGGCGCAAGTCGTGACGAGCACTCCTCGGCGACTCTTCGGAATCGCACTGAAGTCGGAGGGACGCGGCGTGGCCCTCGCGGGAGCGACCGCCCTCCTCATGGTGCACGCGCTCGCCGAAGCCACGATCCCCGTCATCATCGGTGCGACGATCGACCGCGCTGTGCTGCCGGCCGACCCGACAGCTCTCGCGATCTGGATCGGCCTGCTGATCGGCACCTTCCTCGTGCTGACCGTGAGCTATCAGTCCGCCTCCCGGCTCATGGTCTCGATCTACGGATACGGCGAACAGGCGCTGCGCCACCTGACCCTGTCGCGGATGCTGCGCCCCCGGCTCTCCCGCCGCACCGTGACCCCCGGCGAGGCCCTCACCTTCGTCACCTCCGACACCTACCGCGTGGCCGGAGTCGCCTGGTCGGTCGCCCAGCAGTGCTCCACGATCGCTGCGATCATCGGCGCGGGACTGGCGATGCTGGTGATCTCGCCCGTCGCGACGATCGTGGTGTTCGGCTCGACCATCGCGATGATGCTCGTCATGCAGGTGGTCTCACGTCCCCTCGAACGACGCGGCTTCGCAGAGCAGCACGCGGCGACCGAGGCCGGAGCCGTCGCCGCCGACTTCATGAGCGGATTCCGCGTGTTGGTCGGCATCGGTGCACGCGAGGAGGCCGTGCGTCGGTACGTCGCGGCCAGCGACACCTCCCGCCGGGCGGCGACCGCAGCCGGGCGATCGCTCGCCTCGTACGAAGCGGTGAGCGCCACGCTGGCCGCGGTCGCGACGACTGCGCTCGCGGGCATGTCGGCCTGGTTCGCTGCGGAGGGTCGCATCAGCATCGGCGAGCTGGTGACCGTGCTCGGGCTCGCCCAGTTCATCAGCGGCTACCTCGCGTATGCGGGCTCGTTCCCCTCGAACTGGATCCACAAGCTCGCCTCTGCCAAGCGGCTCGCCGAGGTGATCGACGCCGACGACCTGCTCGATGCACCACCCGCGTCTTCTGCCCCGGTAGAACCCGCCGGCGATGTCGCACTGGCCTTCCGCGCCGGCTCCACGGAGGCCCCGCTCATCGAGGTGCGCGAGCGTGAGCTGCTCGGCATCCGCCCCGCCGACAGCGACACCGCCCGCGCCCTCTCTCGCCTGCTCGGTCTTCGCACGCGAGCCGACCGCGGCCTGGTGTCACTCGCCGTCGACGGCGGCCTCCGGGATCTGACCGACCTCGATCCGGTGGAGTACCGGCGCCGTGTCGTCGCCCCGCCGCACGGCCAGACGATCGTGAGCGGCACTCTGCGCGAAGCCGTGCGCGGGCACGGGGCGGACGCACCCGCACACGCGCCGTTCGTCGAGATGGCGGCGCTGCACGACACCGTGGTGCAGGTCGGCGGGTGGGAGTCGCAGGTCGGCGAGGCCGGGCGACGGCTGTCCGGCGGACAGCGGCAACGCATCGGCATCGCCCGCGCCCTGCACGCGGACGCCGAGGTGCTGGTGCTCGATGAACCGACCTCCGCCGTCGACGCCATCACCGAGGCACACATCGCGCGAGCTCTCGCCGAACACAGCGAGACCGTGATCGTGATCACCACCTCTCCCGTGCTGCTCGGCGCCTGCGACCGGGTCATCGAACTCCCCGCTGAAGGATCGGACGCGCCATGAGCGACCTCACCTCGACCGCCGCCCTGCTTCCGATCGCCTCCAGCGCCCGTGTGCGTGCCGTCGTCGGCGCGCTGCTGCGACAGCATCCGGGTCGCACCACCGCGGTCGCCGTACTCTTCCTCGCCGCGTCCGCTCTCGGGATCGTCATGCCCGCGTGCCTGGGGCGCATCGTCGACGCCGTGTCGTCGGATGCCGGGTTCGCGATCATCGCGGGGTGGGTCGCCGGCGCCGGTCTCGGTGCGATCGGTGCCGCCGTGATGATGCTGTGGGCCGTTCGAGTGCTCACCGGGCTGGTGCAGGACATGCTCGCGAGCCTCCGCGAAGACGTGTTCGCCTCGGCGATGCGCCTTCCGGTGAGCTCGGTCGACGACGGCGAGAGCGCAGACCTGCTGTCGCGGGTCACCGGCGATGTGGATGCTGTGGCCGAAGCCGGAGGCAACGTCGCCCCGCCCCTGCTGTCTGCCGCGTTCGCGATCGGGGTCTCGGTGGTCGCGCTGGCCGCGCTGGATCCCTGGCTCGCGCTCGCGGGCATCGCCTCTGCGCCGTTCTACGTGCTCGGCACCCGCGCGTTCCTGCGGAAGTCTCGAGTCGTGTTCCGCGAGGTGCGGGTGCGCGAAGCCGCCCGCAGCCAGGCGGTGCTCGACGCAGTCGAGGGCATCGACACACTCACCGCGTTCAACGAGCAGGAGCCGGCCCTCGAGCGCGTGCGTGAGCGTGCAGAGGCCTCGATCCAGATGCAGATCGAGGGTGTGCGGGTGACGAACCGGCTGTTCCGCTGGATCAACGGCGGCGAACTCGTCGGCCTCGCGGCGATCCTCGGCACCGGCTTCCTGCTGCAGTCCGCCGGCGCGATCACGGTGGGCGCCGTCACCACGGCCGCGCTGCTCTTCCACCGCCTCTTCGGCCCCGTGGGTCAGCTGATCTTCGGACTCAACGACATCCAGCGGGCGGCGATCGGACTCGCCCGGCTCGTCGGCGTCATCGACCTCGCACCCGCGGCATCCACAGCGCCGGGTGCGGGAGCGGATGCTGCGGCACGGGCATCCACGGGGATCGAGGTGCGCGATCTGACGTTCCTCTACCCGACGACCGGACGCGGCATCAGCGGTGTGAACCTGCAGGTCGATCGCGGCACCACAGCGGCGCTCGTGGGCACCTCGGGGTCGGGCAAGAGCACGCTCGCCCGCGTGATCGCCGGGCACCACCCACCGACCTCGGGCAGCGTGCACCTGACCTCGAACGACATCGCGCCGTACTACCTGTCGCAGGAGCTGCACCAGTTCCGCGGCACGATCGCCGACAACCTGCGACTGGTCGCTCCCGAGGCGAGCGACCACGAGATGGTCGCGGCCCTGCACGCGGTCGGAGCGCAGTGGGCGATCGATGCGATGCGTCGCGAGGAGAAGGCCGCTGCGGGAGAGCACTCATCCACTGGTCCCGTCGTGCCACTGGACGAGGGGCGCATCCAGCAGCTCGCGGTCGCCAGGGCGTTCCTCGCCGACCCCGATGTGGTGATCCTCGACGAGGCCACCGCCGATGTCGGACTCCACCACCGGGAGGCCGTCGAAACGGCGATCTCCGCGCTGCGCACGGGACGGACGGCTCTGCTCATCGCACACCGGCTGCAGCAGGCCGTCACCGCCGAGCAGATCGTCGTGTTCGCCGATGGCAGGGCTACGCAGCGCGGCACGCATGAGGAGCTCCTCGCCACCGACGGGCTCTACCGCGACTCCTGGCTCGCTCAGACCCGCAGCAGTCCGCACCCGCAGCACCCGACCGACCCATCCCCCACAACAGAGACGGAGACTCCGTGAGCATCCACCGCGGCATCGTCAGCAGCACGACCACCCTCACCCCGACCCTGGTGCGCGTCACCCTCGGCGGTGACGGCGTCGCCGAGTTCCTCAGCACCGGCATCGGCGACGAGTACGTGCGGGTGTTCTTCCCGCACGGCGAAGACCCGAAGGACGTCTCTCTGCCCGTGCCGGCGGGTGACTGGTGGGAGACGCCGGAGGGAGCACCCGAGGCGCCGATGCGCACGTACACGATCAGCGGCGTGCGCCCGGATGCCGGTGAACTCGACATCGACTTCGTGATCCACGAAGCGGGAGTCGCGGGCCCCTGGGCCGCGCGCGCAGAGCCGGGGCACGTGCTCGGGCTGAACTCCCCGACGGGCCTGTACTCGCCGCCGGAGGGCATCACATGGCAGGTGCTCGTCGCCGACCTCACCGGGCTTCCGGCCGTGGCGCGCATCATCGCCGAGGCACCGGAAGGGGTGCGCACGCGGGTCGTGCTGGAGGTGCCGAGCGAGGCGGACCGCGTGCCGCTCGAGGTGGGCCCCGACGTCGAGGTCACCTGGGTGGTCGGCGGCAACGGTCACGGTCCCAGTGCGCTCGGCCCGCTCGTGCGCGGCATCGTCGACGACCGGCTCCCGCTCGACGAGGGCTACGTGTGGGTGGCCGGCGAGACCGTGGCGCTCCGCGACGTGCGCATGTACCTGCGCAAGGAACTCGGCCTGCCCGCGACCCGCTTCAAGGTCGTCGGCTACTGGACGCCGGTCGCCGCGTGGGACGAGAAGTTCGCCGCGCTGCCCGACTCGGTGCAGAAGGAGCTCGACGCGATCTGGGCCGATGCCACCGACGATGAGCCCGAGGACGTGCAGGTGCGCTTCGAGGAGCGGCTGGACCAGTTGGGGTTGTGAGGTCGCGCCCCGCCCTGAGCTTCCGGTCGCAGTTGCTGCCGCCCGCGGGGCGCTTCGACGGCGGGAAGTGCGACCGGAGCAGCGACTCGGACTCGGGCTCGGACTCGGGCTCGAGCTCGAGCTCGGAGGCTCACTGCACGGTGAGCTCCGTGCCCTGGCCCACGTCGACGATGACCCCGATGTAGGAGGGGATCGCCTTCGCCATCTCCTCCCGCAGCTCGTCGAGCGGCGGGGTCGATCCGTCCGGGGTCGTGAGCGAGATCGTGGCTGTCAGCCCGCTCCATTGCACCGCGCCGTGGATGTGCCCGTCGGTCTCGCCGTCGAGCCAGTCGGCTGTCGTGTTCTGGATGTCGACCGACCAGCGGGCGACCGCGACCGAGGCGACCGAGTTCGCGGCGAGCGGCACCGCGATGATGACAGCCAGAGTCGCGACCACCGCATAGGCACGGCGTCGATTGGCGGTCGGCGAGGAACCGGGATCCCGCGCGTACCCCGCCATCGTGAACACGATGCTGCCCGCGATCACGAGCGCGAACACGTTCGAGAGGAACAGCACCAGCGCCCCGAGCGCCGCCGGCCACTGCCCCTGCCCCGCGCACACACCCACAACTCCGAGCGGCGGCACGAGAGAGATCGCGATCGCCACCCCCGGCAGCACTGCACTCAGGTCTTTGCGGCACATCGCGAAGCCGCCGGCGAACCCGGTCGCAAGCGCTGCCATCAGATCCATCAGGCTCGGCGACGTGCGTCCGATCACCTGGGAGTTCGTGGAAAGGCTCTCGGGGGTCGCGACGAAGACGGCGAACACCAGCCCGAGGGCGATCACGATGCCGACCCCGCTGAGCACCCACAGGATCGACGACACGACCAGCCGGAGGTGACCGGTGACGATGCCCCACGCGATGCCGAGGATCGGCGTGCCGAGCGGGGCGATGATCATGGCCCCGATCACGGTCGCGGTCGAATCGGTCAGCACCCCCGCGATCGCGATCATGCCCGAGAGCGTGAGCATGATGAGGAACCCGGAACGCTTGCTGAGGGTGTCACCAGTGCTCAGATCGAGCGCGTCGTTCAGCCCATCGGCTGTCGGTCGCTGCGACCTCGGGATCAGCGTCTGCGTCAGTCGGGACATGAGCCAGCCACTCGACCGGCTCTGCGCGCGTTCGTCATAGCGGAAAGCTAGGGGTACCGGACACGACCCGCAAGAACCCCTTCACCCGCGCAGGAGGAGGGCCGGCGACCGGCCGGAAGAACCGAAGTGGACGCGACGGCGGGAGTCGAACCCGCAACGCCATCAGGTATGAGCTGAGGCCCGGGACCGCCCGGATCGCCGCGATGGGAATGACGTTACCCGGCCGTGATCTGACCCGCCAGGACCGTTGCCTGGGATAACCCTATGAGTCTGAGGATGACCGATGAACGTCACTCGGCGTCATCGGGCTCCGGGGCGTCGAGGGCACGCATCAGGCGCCCGACGGCCTCGCGAAGCTCGCTGCGATGCGGCTCCGACAGGGCCACCGTGTACTCGACACCCTCGGGGATCCAGAGCAGTCCGTACATGGCCTCGCGCCAGTCCGAGCCGCCGACGGGCCAGCGTGTGCGGTCTTCGCCCACAGCGGTCGCGCCCTGCCACCACGGCCCGAAGTGCTCCTGCATCACGGCGAGCGGAAGCTCCATCACGGCAGCCGCTTCGACCTTCTGGGGCGACCATGACGAGGCGATCAGCACGCGCTCCTCGATCTCCTCCTCCGTGATGTCGCGCCGCGTGAACAGCACACGCGTGTGCTCGACCGCGGCGATGCGGTCGACGCGGAAGGTGCGCCAGTCGTCGCGGTCGAGGTCCCAGCACAGCAGGAACCACTTGCGACCGGCCGGGGCCAGAGCGTGCGGCTCGACACGACGGACGCTCTCCTGCCCTTCCCCGTCGACATACCGGAGTCGCAGTCGCTCGGTGTCGCGGGTGGCGAGGGCGATCTCCCCGAGCACTTCCGGTGAGACGACCGGTCCCTCTCCGATGCGCGGCGCCTGCACCGACGCGGCGAGCGCGTTCACCCGCTGCCGCAGCGCGGAGGGCAGCACCTGTTCGAGTTTCGCGAGCGCGGTCAGTGTGACCTCGGGTCCACCGACGAGCTGCTGCGTGGCGGCGACGCGCAACCCGATCGCCATGGTCACGGCCTCATCGTCGTTGAGCAACAACGGTGGCACCGCACTCCCGGCCTCCAGCCGATAGCCGCCGGCCACACCCGGGGTCGACTCCACGCGGTAGCCGAGCTCGCGCAGCCGGTCGACGTCGCGGCGCACGGTGCGCTCGGTCACCCCCAGCCGGGTGGCGAGCTCGATCCCCGGCCAGTGCCGGTGCGTCTGCAGCAGATTGAGCAGAGCGAGTGCGCGAGAGGTGGTGTCGGTCATGCGTCTCAGATTGCCAGATGATGCGGACAGGATCTGTCCGCATCAGTTTCTACTCTCATCCCATGAACGAATCCCTCATCGAGACCGAAGGCCTGACCAAGGTCTTCACCGTCAAGAAGACGCCGGTGCATGCCGTGACCGACGTCTCCTTCACCGCCGTGCGCGGCGAGCTCGTCGCCTTCCTCGGACCGAACGGCGCCGGCAAGTCGACCACGCTGCGGATGCTCACCACCCTCATCCCGCCCACCTCGGGGCGCGCGAAGGTCGTCGGGCACGACATCCGCACCGACGCGGCAGGGGTGCGCGCCCGCATCGGCTACGTCGGACAGCTGACGAGCGGCAGCTTCTCGCAGCGGGTGCGTGACGAGCTGCTGAGTCAGGGCGCGTTCTACGGGATGTCCCGGCGGGGCAGTGTGCGACGGGCCGACGAACTGATCGAGTCGCTCGATCTCGCATCCTTCGCGACCCGCAGCGTGCAGCAGCTGAGCGGCGGGCAGAAGCGTCGACTCGACATCGCGCTCGGGCTCATGCACGCACCGCCCCTCATCTTCCTCGACGAGCCCTCCACCGGACTCGACCCGCAGAGCAGGGCGAACCTCTGGGAGCACATCCTCGACCTGCGCACCCAGCACGGCACCACGGTCTTCCTCACCACGCATTACCTGGAAGAGGCCGACCGCTACGCCGAACGCGTGATGGTCATGGACAAGGGCCGCATCATCGCCGACGACGACGCCGCCTCCCTCAAGGCGACTCTCGCCGGCGACGTGCTGACCTTCGGATTCGCGGATGCCGCCGAGGCGGCGAGCGCCCGCGCCGTGGTCGCCCGGCTCAGTTCCGCCGAGGTCGCCGTCGATGACGCCTCGGTCTCGGTCGCGGTGCAGGACGGCGACCGACTGCTGCCCGTGATCGTGCGCGAGCTCGACGCCGCGGGCATCCTCGTCCGTCGCGCAACCGGTGTTCCGCCCACGCTCGACGACGTCTTCCTCGCCCTCACCGGACGCACGCTGCGCGAAGCCGGGGAAGGAGCGGATGCCGCGGGCGAAGCATCCGAATCCGCCGCCCCTGCCGACACCCGCACCGCTTCCGAGAACAGCACGACAGGAGTCCTCTCATGATCACCAACGACACGCTCGTGCGTCCGAATCTCGCGCGCGACACCAGGAACGTACTGACCCGCGAACTCAAGCCCGTGCTGCGCGACCCGTTCACGCTGATCTTCAGCCTGTTGCAGCCGCTCATCTTCCTCGGGCTGTTCGCGCCCCTGCTGATCGGCGATTCGGGCCAGCCGGCCGGCGAGACGCTCGCCTGGTTCGTGCCGGGTGTGCTGGTGATGATCGTGCTGTTCGGCACCGGGTCGACCGGCTCGAACCTGCAGTACGAGATGATGACCGGCTCGCACGAGCGCACCCTGGTCGCCCCGCTCGCCCGCTCTTCACTGCTGGTCGGACGCGCACTCAAGGAGATCGCGCCGATCGTCGTGCAGGCGCTCGTGATCGTGCTAATCGCCTGGCCGTTCGGGTTCGCGGCCGACATCCCGGGCCTGCTGATCGGCCTGGCGCTGCTGGCGGTGTTCGGGGTGGGCCTCGGCTCGCTGTCGTACTCGCTCGCACTGGCGACGAAGGACCGGGAGTGGCTGTTCTGGGGCGTGCAGCAGTCGCTGATCTTCCCGCTGCTGATCCTCTCCGGCATGCTGCTGCCCCTGGACGCAGCCCCCGAATGGATGCAGGTCGTCGCCTCGGTCAACCCCGTGAACTGGGTGGTTCAGGCCGAGCGGGCGCTGTTCGCCGGAGACCTGGGAGATGTGACCGTGCTCTGGGGCTGGGTCTCGGCGCTCGCTGTCGCTGTAGTCGGCCTGATCGTCGGAGTACGTGCGATCCGTCGCAGCAGCTGAGTTCTGCGGAGGTGCGCCGCTGGGTCGAAAGCCCAGCGGCGCACCATGGGGGTGTTCGGCCGTGGCACGCCGACAACAGCACGAGACGTCTGGATCCTCGGCACCCGCCTCGAGGGGGTCAGCCGTTCGTCACCACGATCTTGCCTCGGGTCACACCGGCGGCCAGGTCTGTGAGGGCCGCCGGCAGCCGTTCGAAGGGATAGGTCCTGGCGACGACGGGCCGGATCGCACCGCTGTCGACGAGCGCCGTGATCTCGCGGAGCTGGTCGCCATCCGCGCGCATGAAGAGGAACTCGTACCGCACGCCGAGATTCTTCGCCTGAGCTCGGACCTTCCGGCTGAGCGCGGCGACGGCGAGGCGAACGACGAGGTTCAGCCCCTGTTCCTTGGCGAATGCGGGGTCGGGCGGACCGGAGATCCCGACGACCAGCCCACCCGGCTTCAGGATTCGCAACGACTTCTCGAGGTTTTCGCCACCGAGGCTGTCCAGGACGAAGTCATAACCCGACAGCTCCTCGGCGAAGTCCTCGCGGCGGTAGTCGATGACGATGTCGGCTCCGAGCTCGCGCACGAAGTCGGCATTCGCCGAGCTGGCCGTGGTCGCCACCGTGGCTCCGAGATGCGCGGCGAGCTGGATGGCGATGGATCCGACTCCGCCGGCACCGGCATGGATGAGCACCTTCTGCCCCGCGCGCACGTTGCCGCGCTCGACCAATGCCTGCCACGCCGTGAGTGCGACGAGTGGAAGCGAACCGGCCTCTGCCATCGAGAGCCCGGCTGGCAGGAGGGCGAGATCCTTCTCCGCGACGGCGATCCGCTCGGCGAACGTGCCGATGCGGCCTGCGTCCGGACGCGCATACACGCGGTCCCCCGGCCGGAACATCTCCACGAGGCGCCCGACGCGGATCACCGTTCCCGCCAGATCGTTGCCGAGGACGAGCGGCAGGTCGTAGGGCAGGATCTGGGCGAACTCGCCCGCCCTGATCTTCTCGTCCAGCTGGTTGACCCCCGCGGCTTCGATGCCGACGAGCACGTCACGCTCGCCCACCTCGGGTTCGGCGACCTCGCGTTCCTCGATCGGCTGTCGATACTTGCTGACGACGAATGCGCGCATCACGGCACCTCAGGCGTCTGCCCGCAGCTGCTGGTAGACGGCTTCCAGGGGTGCACTGAGACCCGCCTTCAACTGCACCGAAGTCTGATCGGCGAGCACTTCATACTCGCCGCGCTCCGTGGCGTCGAGGACGGCGGCGACGAGGTCGGTGGGATCGGTCTTCGGGTCCGAGACGTGCTCGGCCATCGCCGTGTCTACATAGCCGACGTGCACTCCGACGACGTGCACTCCGGCTGGGGCCAGTTCGAGACGGAGCGAATTGGTGGCCGACCACAGCGCGGCCTTGGTCGCACTGTAGATCCCGCCGACGGCGTACCAAGCGAGAGCCGAATGGATGTCGATGATCGTGGCTCCGGAGCGCCCGGCGAGAAGCGGGGCGTAGGCACGGGCCAAGAAGAGCGGGCCGAGGAAGTTGGTCTCCACGTTCCGGCGGATGTCCTCGTCGGAGTGGGTGAGTATCCCCGCCGAGGGGACCGACGCGCCGGCATTGTTGATCAGCACGGTCACGTCGGGCGCCGCATCGATCGCGGCCCGGATGGACGCGGAATCCGTGACATCGAGCACGAGCGGGACGACACGCTCGTCGTCCCACTCGCGCGGTGTGCGGGCGCTCGCGTAGACCTTCGCTGCCCCTCGGGCGAGCGCCTGGGCGACGAACTGTGTACCGATGCCTCCGTTCGCTCCGGTGACGAGGACGACGGCTCCGTGGAGTGACGGCATGGGATGCTCTCTCTTCTTGCGACAATGAGTGATATCTGAGTGCGCGCGTAAGCGACTTCACTCATAACTGACTGCAATCAGTTTCTATTCCGAAAGAGAAGCACATGTCGACTTCCGAAGCGGCGACCGTCGGGCGTCGCGAGCGCAACAAGCAGCAGAAGCTCGAGCGGATCACGGCCGCCGCGGCCGAACTGTTCGCCGAGCGCGGCATCGACGACGTCACGACGCAGCAGATCGCCGAACGGGCCGACGTCGGCACCGGGACACTGTTCCTCTACGCCAAGACCAAGGGAGAGCTGCTGCTCCTCGTGCAGAACGCGCACTATGCGGTCGCGCTCGAGAAGGGGCGGGCGGGCGCCGAGGCGAAACCTGCCCCGCGAGAGGCGATCATCGCGCTTCTCCGGCCGATCGTCGAGTGCAATCGCGTCCAGGTCGAGAACGGACGCACCTACCTGCGGGAGATGGTGTTCGCCGATGCATCAGACGCACATCATGGCGAAGCGCTCCGCATCGTCGGCGAGACGGAGGAAGCGGTGGCGGGGATCCTTCAGCGCGAAGACGGGACAGGCGCCGAACGTGCAGCTGCCCTCGCTCGTATCGTGTCCGCCATCATGTTCCTCACCCTGACGCCGAGCGCGAACGTCGCGCTGAGCATCGACGAGCTCATCGACGAGATCGATCGCCAGCTCGCCGCCCTCCTCGGAGGCTGACCGAACGAACGTCCCACCCACTCAGCGGCGGAGGGAGTCGTGGAACGGATTGGGCTCGATCGTGTAGTCGCTTGAGGCATCTGCCCACGTGCCACCATCCGATGGTTCCCTGCGTCGACGCAGTGCGGCGAGGGCCCGCGTCGCCGGAGAGCCCACCGCGAGCGCCAGGGACCCCTGGACCGTGCGATCCTCTGCGCCGAGCACACTCGCCCGATGCCAGGCCTCATGCAGCGATCCGCCTCGGGCTGCAGGCACCCGTCTGGCGGGCAGCGCCCCCGAGCGTCGCAGGGCGACGAGCTGCTCGACCCGCTCCCACCACGTCGATTCCGCCTCGGGGTGGAAGTAGTTGTCGCGGAGCCAGTCGGGATGCGGATGCCGGAACCTCCCGGCGACGACCTCGCTGCGACCGCCGAGGAGGCCGCTTCCCACGAACACCGTGTTCAGCAGGCTCTTGCTCACCCCGAAGGAGTCGAGCGCGATCACGGGCACACCGACGGCCGTGGCCTCGATCGCGGCGGTGGAGCTCACCGTCACGAGACCGGCCGCCCGCTCCAGTGCAGTCGCCATGGAGTCGTACGAGAAGACGAGGTTCTTCGGAAGGCGCGAGGGCAGCAGCCCCGCATACGGCTCGCTTTCGAGGTGCGTCTCCGACTCCCCCGGCCGCGATCGCAGCTTCACCACCACGCGGCGTCCGGGCTCGGCCTCGGCGGCCCGGACGAGCATGGCGGCGATCTCGGCGCGTTCCTCCCTCGCGACGGGGACGAGGGCCTGCGCGGCGAAGACGATGTCGGTCGCCGCGGGCCGCACAGGTGTCGACGGCGGACGTTCGGCGATCGCGACGCCACCGGGGGCCCTGCCCACTGCGTCGACGCTGATGCGCTCCGGCCGCAGCATCCGCTGCCTCCTCCTGGCGAACGGCAGAGTTGCGAGCGCCACGGGCGTCTGCACGCCGATCCGGCGGCCGAGCTCCTCGAAGGCCCGCACCTCACGGTGCGAGTGCACCACCAGTAGGTCGGTGTGCCGACGGTAGTCGAGAGCCCCCCGCTGTGCGGGGATAGCCATGCCCGGCAGACCCGAGACCGTGACCGGCCGATGCTCCAGCGAGTCGATCACGCGCCCCATCAGCCGCACGAACGGCCCCCGTCCGGCGAGGAGCACCACATCAGGACGCTGCCCAGCCAGCCAGCCGGCCGCCTCCGCGAAGCCGATGCGGGTGACGTCTTCGTTGCGAAGCGCCGTTCCCGCGAGCGCGGTGCGCTGCTGTTCGATGCTCGCTGTGAGCGGCGTGCGCACCAGCAGCAGGTGGGGGCGGAGCCCCGGTACGGATCCCAGCAGCGATGCCGCCCACTTCACGAAGGAGTCGGCGTCCGCGATGGCGACGACGCGGATGCCGGAGGCCCCGGTCATGCGGGGACGCGGCGCAGTTTCGCCATCGGCGCCCGCTCGCTGTCGAACACCCGCTTGACGCCGTCGCCGGTCGCGCGCTCGATCACGCGGATGTCGCGCACCAGGTGCGCAAGCCCCGTCGGCTCGAGCGATGCTGCGTGGTCGGAGCCCCACATCGTGCGGTCCAGCGTGATGTGACGCTCGACCGCGACCGCGCCGATGGCCACGGCGGCGAGCGAGATCTGGAGACCGCGCTCATGCCCCGAGTAGCCGACAGGCACGCCGGGGTAGCGGTCGCGCAGGGTCGCGATCACCCGCAGGTTCGCCTCCTCGGGCTCCAGCGGGTAGGTCGAAGTCGCGTGCATGAGCACGACGCGATCGGTGCCGAGTGTGTCGAGAGCCCGGTCGATCTGCTCGATGGTCGACATGCCGGTGGAGAGGATGACGGGCTTGCCGGTCTCGCGCAGGGCGACCAGCAGCTCGGTGTCGGTGAGGCTGGCCGAGGCGACCTTGTGCGCCACGACATTGAGCTCTTCCAGGAAGTGGACGCTGGGAACGTCCCACGGCGAGGCGAACCAGTCCAGGCCCAGCATCGTGGCGTGGTCGCCGATCTCGACGTACTCGTCACGACCGAACTCGACGCGGCGGCGGTAGTCGAGGTAGGTCATCACGCCCCAGGGCGTCTCGCGCGGAACGTCGCGCATGTGCTCGGGCGTGGATATCTCGGGCGTGCGCTTCTGGAACTTCACGGCGTCGGCGCCGGCACGGGCCGCGACGTCGATGAGCTTCTTCGCGATGTCGACATCGCCGTTGTGATTCAGGCCGATCTCTGCGATGACGTAGGCAGGACGCCCGCCGCCGATCACTCGTGAGCCGATGCTGACAGTCATGATTCCTCCGGTGTTCGAGCGTTGGTGCTACCCCTCCCTCCTGGATACGGGCCGAGGATGAACACCGGGCGACCGCCGGGTTACCGGCATCGGTCAGCTCGACAACACCCGTTCGATCAGCTCCCGCACCGCGCCCTCTCCACCTCGGCGACGAAGCACGACGCGGGCCTCTTCGATCACCAGCGGATGCGCGTTCGCCACCGCGACCGGCCACCCCACGATCCGCATCGCCGGCAGGTCGTTGACGTCGTTGCCGAGATAGGCGATGTCGGCGAGCGGCACCGCGTTGTCCCGCGCCCAGTTGCGCAGCGCCTTCTCCTTGTCGTCGATGCCGTGCAGCACGGGCACCCTGAGCTTGTCGGCACGAGCGCGGACCACCGGGTTGACCTCGGTCGAGAGGATCAGCAGGGGAACACCGGCTCGGCGCAGCAGAGCGACCCCCATCCCGTCTTCACGACTGACCCGCACCCGTTCGCCACCGTCGGCATCGATGAGCGCGGTGTCATCGGTGTGCACCCCGTCGAAGTCGGTCACGACCGCGCGCACCGGGATGGGCCCCGGAACCTCGTGCAGGGCCGCGAGCGCTCGGGCGACCCTGAGCTGATCCGCATCGTCGATCTCGATCGCCGTCCACTCCGGCACAGCGGCGATCCGGATCCTGCCGAAGAAGCGATGCCTGCTCTCACGGAAGCCCGCGGCGCGGAACACATAGAACGCCCCGGTCTCGAGGTGGTGCGGGTCACGGTCTTGCCGCCTCGGTCGGTGCGCTGCCTCGTGATTGATCGCGATCGCGTCGCCGTCTTCGCCTTCCCGCCACAGGAACCCGTAGGTCTCGTGGGCCGCGAACACGCTGTCGGCCCGATCGGCGCGAATCTCCTCAACGCCCGCGGCGAGCGCATCGCTGGGGATGAACGGTGAGGTCGCCTGCAGGAAGGCCACGATATCGACCCTTTCCCCGGTCTCCTCGAGTTCATCCAGCGCGTGCAGGATCGCGCTCTCCGAGGTCGCGGTGTCGCCTGCGAGCTCGGCGGGGCGGCGGATGACACGGGCTCCCGCGCCCGTCGCCACCGCGGCGATCTCATCATCGTCGGTCGAGACCACGACCAGATCGATGCCCGATGTCGCAGCCGCCGCGCGGACGGCGCGCTCGACCAGCGGCACCCCGCCGACGCGCTGGAGGTTCTTGCGCGGCACCTGCTTCGATCCGCCGCGCGCCGGAATGATCGCCACCGTGAGGGGCCTGTGCTCGTTCATGGTCCACATCCTCGTCATCGTCCGCGTATCGCTCGCCAGGCGCGCCATGCTCGTTCGGCACGTCGTCGCACTCCGAGGCCGGTGAGTCGCCACTCCTCGATTCTGCTGACCCCGCCGGCAGGACGGAGTCTGCGACGCAGGGCATTCTCCGGCGGTGCGCCCGGCAGTCGGAGCTGAGCGAGCCGCCGAGGCGTGAAATAGCGATCCCGTTCCGCCGGGTCCAGATCGTGCAGCAGCTCCTCGGCTCGACCCCGCAAGTGGCCGGCGATCTCGGGCTGCATCGCATAGCCGACGGCGTCCACCAGCAGCTGCAGCCGCGCGGGATCGGAGTACGGGGACCGGTCGCGAGTGAGGGCATCGACCAGGGTCACGGGAATCCGGTTGCTGTTCTCGAACGGAGTCAGTGCTGCGAGTACCGCGTCGTTCCCCGTCGAACCGATCGTGCGCCCGAAGAGCGTTCGCGCGGTCGGCAGCGCCGTGGAGAACCCTGCGACCACCGCCACTGCATCGAGGCGTTCCGCGAGTATTTCCGCGATGAGCGGGCCGCGATACTCGATGAAGTCGATGCCGTGCGCGAGCGCCCGCGCCCGGACCTCCTCGGTCACCAGCGGCGGCGCCGCGGGGTGCGGTTTGAAGACGATACGCTGCGGCGACCACTGTGCCGCGTGATCGATCAGCAGCCCCTGGTGCTCGATCTCCTGAGCGGGCGTCATCAGACCGAGCGCAGACAGATACTGGCCGAGCACGAGCACGCTCGATACGTCATCGTGTGCGGGTCCGGGTCCTGCGGTGGCGGCCTCCCCCAGCGTCTCAGCGAACGAAGCCGGAGGCACCGACACGATCTCCACGTCGGGCGCGCCGACGAGAGGACGCACGCCCGGAACGACGTCGACGTGCACGACCCGCTCGATACGTGCCGTGACCGGATACGGCATCCGAACCCGCATCGGCGAGTACGTCATGAGTCCGTCACCGACGATCGTGATCCGCGCCTGCGAGAAGATCTCCATCAGGGTGCGCGCCGGTGCGACCTGCGGACTCTGCACGAACAGCTGGAGATCGCGCGGATCAAGGCCCCACGCGCGCACGAGCAGCCGTTCGAGCATCGGAAGGTCGGCGGCGGCCGGTTCCCACGAGCTCGGATGCAGCGGGCCGAGCAGGGCTTCCAGCGGTTCGATGCGGTCGAACCGTGCACGCAGCGAGTGCAGCGCAGGATCCTCCGAGATGCCGACAGCCGTCTCCGGTACGCGCGACGATGTGAACGGCACCAGTATCCGCTCCTCGCTGCGCTCGAGCACGCCGGCATCGAGCGCAGCCGCGGCTGTGGCGAGCCCATACGCACTGTGCAGCGCGAAGACCTGAGTCATGCGCCACGTCCCGCCTGACGGAGGATCCGCGCGAGAACCCGGCGCCGAGGGCCATCGAGACGCATCAGCGCAGATGACACCTCAGCGGCGGGGAGCGCGCGAAGCATGTCCCGGATACCCGTCCTCATCTCGCCACGCAGTCGCGGGGGCATCCGACGCGCACGCACGAGATGGTGGGAGCTGAGTGCGAGCACGGACCACACGACCTTGGGCAGGAAGCGCTCAGCCTCACGATCCTGCTCGACCATCGCGATGACCTCGTTCATAGCGCGCGCGAAGTCGAGCTGTCTGCGATCGCGCACCTGTGTGAGCGAGGTGGCGACCCCTCGTCGGTAGAGCAGAGCAGGTGCATCGACGACCGCGAACGACTCGGCCTGCAGATGCAGCCGCCAGATCCATGGTCGATCTTCTGCCGTGAACAGCCCCTCGGGAAACCCGGCGAGACCGCGGTCGATGACTCGTCGGTGGAAGATGCCGGCCCACGCGAACGGGTAGTCGACCATCGTCGGCTCATCATCGGGGAGGATCACCTCTCTCGGCGACTCCACACGATCGCGCCACGGGTGCGGCGCACGCACCAGCGTGCGTCGCGTGCCGGTGACCTTGACATGGTCGGTGCGCAAGAAGTCGCAGTCGAGCTCCCGCAACCGTTTCGCCAGAACGTCGAGCCGCCTCGGCTGCATCCAGTCGTCGCCGTCCACGAAGCAGAAGGCATCACCCTCGACGTGCGCGAGGCCCTGGTTGCGGGCGCTCGCGAGGCCGCGGGCAACCGGATTCCGCACGAACTCGGAGTGCGGAAAGCGCTCGGCATACTGACGCATGATCGCGCCGGTGTCATCGCGGGAGCCGTCATCGATCGCCACGAGTTTGATCGCTCGGGCATCGTCGAACTGTCGAGTGAGCGTCTCGAGCGTCGTACCGATATATTCGCCGGCGTCCTTGGCAGGCAGGATGACGGTGACGAGGGGTGTGCGCACGGGACTCCCGGAGACAGACGGTGTCCGGGAATGGTGCCAGGCGATCGTTGACGGATGTCGACGCGCAGGTGAACGTCGGGTGTCCGCGGCGACGGCGAAAGAATCGGCACTGAGGTGTGGTCCCGCACCCGAACGGAACCACACCTCCCAGTGCTTCGCACTGCCGAACGTCAGACGTTCGGGACGCGAGATCGCAGATACGACCCCGCCTGCCACGTGGCCGGCTGACCCCCATCAGCCGACCCCGAGACGCTTTTCGTCGTCGAGTTCGCTCCCCAGAGACGAACGCGACGCCACAGTAACATGATACATGCCAGCATGACGGAGCCTGCGAGTACGCCGAGTCCGCCGTCGACGATCAGGATTCCGGTTCGCCCCTTCGCTCTTCTTCGGCGACGATGGGAGCATGCTCTGGCCCTTCGGATCGACCTGGCGCCCGGTGCGGCAGAAGCGTCGCGACACCGTGGACCTGCGGTGGCTCAGTGCCCGCACCTGGACCAGACGCTGGTATCCGCAGGGCATCGACCTGGGCGAGTGGCGCGGACGACGCACCCTCGCAGTGAGCTGGTTCCGCCAGGAGCTCTCCGGAGTGCACCTCGCCTCGCGCGTGACGCTCATCGACCTGGAGCGCTCTCGCCATCTCGACGTCCTCCTCGCGGTCGCCGATGATTCCGACGAGCTGCAGCCGGCCACCATCCACGCCGGCGGTCTCGCCTGGTTCGGCGACCGGCTGTTCGCCGCAGCGACCGGCCGCGGCATCTGGGAGTTCGATCTCTCCGACATCCGAGAGGTGCGCGGCGCACTGGCCCAGCGACTCGCGGGCGGGAGCGGTCGCGGCCGTCGCACCACAGCACTCGTCGCCGTGCGCGCCCGCGTGCACCCGATCGCCCTGCGCTGCTCGTATCTCGGGCGAGTGTTCGACGGCGACGGCGACCCCCTCCACCGAGTGCTCATCGGCGAGCACCGCCCCGACGGGAGCGGCCGGATCGGCGAGTTCTCGATCCCCGGAGCTGACCACGACGATTTCGTCGAGGTCGACCGCTTCTCTCCCGACATCGCAAGCATGCAGGGAGCCGTCCGCTGGGGTGATCGCTACTTCGTGTCGCAGTCCGATCATCTGCGTCCTGGCACGCTCTGGAGCGGCGGACGCACAACCCTGGAAAGGGATGGCATCCCGCTCCCGGTCGGGTGCGAAGACCTGGCGCTCGACCCCGATGCCGAGCTGCTCTGGTCGCTCGGCGAGCACCCCTGGCGACGCGTCGTCCGCGGCATCCCCTTCGCCCGTCTCCGCATCCGCGACGGTGGCCCTCCGCGGCGAACGTAGACTGGAGGAGTGAAGAAGCCCGCGCCTTTCCTCGTCTACACCGTGCTGCGGCTGCTGGCGTTCCTCGTCCCGCTCGCCATCCTCTGGGTCTTCCCGATCTTCCGCGAGTTCTGGTGGCTCGCGGCGATCTTCGCCGCCCTCATCGGCATGAGCATCTCGATGCTGTTCCTGCGCACGCCCCTCACCGACGCCTCCGCCCGGTTGCAGGAGCGCCGTGAGAGCCGCTCATCCGCCGGTCAGGCCGACGCCGATGCCGAAGACCAGGCGGTAGACGACGCGACCGAGTCCGTCGACGGCGACCCCAAGGCCTGAGCGCGTCAGACCCGGTCAGGCCGCGAAGGCCCAGAACAGGGCGCCCGCATACAGCAGCGACGTCAGTGACGTGAGCGCGAGCGCGGTCACCAGTTCCTTCGGCTGGCGGTAGGACCAGACGATCGCGATGGCCGGAAGCCCCGCGAGCAGCGCCAGCAGTGAGATCCAGGCGATCGGGAACGCCAGCGCCAGGAATGCGGCGATGCCGAACGGCGCGAGCACGAACAGCGTGAACAGCACCTGGGTGGCTCTGCGCCCGATCAGCACGGTCAGTGTGCGCTTGCCGACCTCGCGGTCCTGGTCGATGTCGCGAAGGTTGTTGGCGAGCAGCACAGCGCAGGCGAAGAGGCCGGCGGCGATCGCACCGAGCCAGGCCTGCTGCGGCAAGGCGAAGATCTGCACCCACGTGGTGCCGAGCGTGGCGACGAGTCCGAAGAACACGAACACGAAGACCTCGCCGAGGCCGTAGTAGCCGTAGGGCCGCTTGCCTCCGGTGTAGAACCAGGCGGCGACGATGCACGCAGCGCCGACGGCGAGCATCCACCACTGTCCGGTGCGCACCACGATCGCGAGCCCCACGAGCGCGGCGAGCGCGAAGAAGACCAGACCGATCACGAGCACCGTGCGCGGGTTCACGCGACCGGATGCCGTGAGGCGTGCGGGTCCCACTCGGTGCGCGTCGGTACCGCGGACGCCGTCGCTGTAGTCGTTGGTGAAGTTCACGCCGATCTGCAGCAGCACCGCGACGGCGAGGCAGGCGAGCGCGATGACCCAGTGGAACTCGGGGCCGGTGCTGCGCGCGGCTCCCGTGCCGATGATGACCGGTGCGATCGCGAGCGGCAGGGTGCGCAGACGCGCGGCCCCGATCCAGTCGCCGGCCGTCACCGGGCCCGCTTCGACGACCGGACGCCTCGCCGGGTTGCCGCTGGTACGGGCCGGGGTGCGCTTCGCGCTCTGGGTCTTCTTCTTGCGCTGGGAGGATGCTGCCACGCAGGGAATCCTACTGGCCGCGGCGATGCCCGACCTCAGCGAGACCGACGATCAGGGGTTCGGGTTGCTGTCCTTGCCGTCGAGCCAGAGCGTGTCGGACGGGTCGCCGTGCGCTCCGCCCTTGCCGACGTGCTTGTCGCTGATCTGCGGTCCCTTCGTGATCACGTGCACGAGTGCCATCGCGTGTCCCTGCCCCAGCTGGTAGTCCTCCTTGAGCCACGCGACGATGGGCGTCGCCTTGGTCGTCTGGTCGAACCCCTTCTCGGTGGCGAGTTCGATGAACTGCCGCGGGTTGAGGCCGGTCTTGGTCTCGATGTTGTCGAGGTATGCCTGGAAGGACATGGTGCTCCTGGTGCTCAGTCCTCGTCGAGGAACGTCTGGATGATGGTGGCGGAGGCGTGGATGCCGATGATCTTGAGGACCCCGTCACCCACGTTGGTGAAGCGATGCGGGATGAAAGAAGGGCCGGTGGCGGTGTCTCCCGCTCCGGCGACGAAAGTCTCCTCGCCCACGGTGATGGAGGCAACGCCCTCGATCACGACCCAGGTCTCAGGATAGGGATGCCAGTGCAGCCCAGGACCTTCCCCGGGCTGATTCTCGACGAAGAAGTACGAGACCGCGGCACCATGCTCGGCCCCGACGAACTTGCGGCTGCGGCCAGTGCCGATGCGGATGTCAGCGCCGGCGACGACCCCGAAGGCAGGCGATGTGCTGTTCATGGCTCCAGTCTCGACAGCCTCGCGTGCAGTCCCTAGAGTTTCGATGTGGATCGAAAGTCCGGCCCGATCGAGGGCGTCGAGCACCCCGACCATCGCGTCGAGTTCCATCTGAGCCCGGGCGACGTCGAGGCGGTGCGGTTCGGCATCTCCCCGGGCCACGAGCTGGCGCACGCCGTGCGGGTGCTGCGACGACCGACTGCGCATCCACTGCAATGGGGATGGCTGCGCGCCGTGCGAGACCGCTTGCCCCGAGAGCACTTCGCCCTGCTCGCGACCGTGATCGGTGACGACGGTTACCTCCCCGACTTCCTCACGACCGCGCCTCGATGGGATCTGACACCCGAGACCGAGCTCGACGAGCTGCGGGGCGCACCCCTCGAACCGATGCGGGTCGACCTGGGGAAGATGATCCTGCGTTCGACCGGAGCCCGACAACGGGCGCTGCGCGAGATGCAGGATCACCCGGAGCGCGCCCGCGGGATGATCGCCGACGCCTGGGCTGCGGTGTGGGACGCGGCGCTCGCCCCGGTGTGGCCGCAGCTCGATCGTCTGCTGCGCGCCGACATCGCGGTCCGCGCCCGCATGATCGCGAGCACGGGCATCGCGGGAATGGCCGGCGACCTGCACCGCCAGGTGACCTGGAGCGAGGGCGCCGTCCGCGTCTCGCTGCGCCGCCACAGCGAACAGGTCGACTGCCGCGGCAGCGGCCTGGTGCTGGTCCCCTCCGTGATGTCGTCGTGGGGCTGCATGGTGCTCACCGAGCCACCGGCGCAGCCGACACTCTTCTATCCGGCCCGCGGGGTCACCGCAGGCTGGGCCCGTGATGCCACCGCCATCGCCGACGCTCTCGGCGCACTGCTGGGACCTGCCCGCGCCGGCATCCTGCTCCGCGCCGGCACCGCACGCACGACGTCGCAGGTCGCGCACGACGCGGGCATCGCCGTGTCCACGGCGTCGCATCATCTCGCGGTGCTGCGAGGGGCCGGGCTGATCGACAGCGAACGCGAAGGCACCAGGATGCTGCACCTGCGCACCCCGCTGGGCGAGGCGATGGTCGGCGCTGTCCTCTGACGGTCAGCCGGGAAGCTACTCGACCGCAGCCACGGGGATGATCGGCCGGTGCTCGTAGTAGGTCTGCAGCACCACGGTCGTGCGGGTACTGACGTTCGCGGCGAGACGCACGTCGCGCACGAGCCCCTCGAGCGCACGCGGAGAAGCGACGCGGACGAAGAGCATGTAGCTCGCGTCGCCGGCGATGGAGTGGCAGGCCTCGATCGCGTCGAGGTGCTCGAGCAGCTCGGGGGCGTTGTCGGGCTGGGCCGGGTCGAGCGGGGTGATCTCGATGAAGGCCGAGAGCGGGGTGCCCACCTGCTCGGGGTCGAGGATCGCCTGATACCCGGAGATGACGCCCCTCGTCTCCAGCCGGCGCAGACGCGACTGCACCGCCGACACCGACAGACCGACGGCATCCGACAGCTGAGAGAGCGTGGCGCGGCCGTCACGGGAGATCGCGGTCAGGATCGCGCGGTCGACAGAGTCATCCATAGCTGTAAGATTATCGTCAGGATTCCGTATATGCCGGAATCTTTCCGTCAAACTCTCCGATCGGAGGTCCCGATGTCCCTTCTTTCCGCCAACAGTTCCGCTGTCCAGGCCATCGTCGGCGAACCCGAGGTCGTCGAGGACGCATCGATCGCCGAGCAGTCCGCCGCCTGGGCACAGCTCAAAGATGCGGCGATCGCGATCCGCGAGATGCAGATCAAAGACGGCTCGATCCCGGATGCCGCGCACCACTCCGCCGCCCGCGCGCTCGTCGGTGCGATAACTGCCGCGATCCGCGCGCTCGCCCCCGCCTTCCCGCACGACGCCGAGTACCTCGCCGCCTCGGTGGTCGACTTCGACCGCTGGGCCGCCTCGGACTTCGGCGTACCGGACTTCCTCGACTCGCTGATGGCCTTCCAGCCGCAGCAGCACCGCGTCGACGGCATCCGCCACCTCGTGGTCTTCCCGATGTACACGCAGAACGGTTCGAGCGAGCGCCTGGTCGAGGCGCTGATCGTCGAGACGATCTGGCCGGAGTTCATCGCGGCACTCGAAGCAGGCGACTACGGCAACAAGCTGTTCGTCTCGCTGCGTCTGGTCGACTTCACGCCCGGCTACGACACGAACTCGGCCGTGCTGTTCCCCGAGACCGTCGCGATGCGCGAGATCCCGACCTTCACGTGGGGCGCGATCTTCCAGGACCGCGAGGCGGCCCGCTACCGTCGCGTCACCCGCGCGGCGGCTGCGATCACCAACCTCGATCTGCCGGAGCGCGCAGCCGCGATGCTCGACGATCAGCAGATGGCCGAGAAGACCTTCGTCATGTGGGACATCATCCACGACCGCACGCACATGCGCGGCGATCTGCCATTCGATCCGTTCATGATCAAGCAGCGGATGCCGTTCTTCCTCTACTCGCTGGAGGAGATGCGCTGCGACATGACGGCGTTCCGCGAGTCGGTGAAGATCGAGCGTGCCCTCGCAGCGCGCATCGAGGCCGGCGAAGAGCTCACCGAGATCGAGCAGGAGACGCACGACTACGCGCACCTCGTGCAGTACGCAGTGATCTTCGACCGCATCTTCCGTTTCTCGATCACGGGCACCCGCACGCGCAACTACGACGCGGTCGGCGGACAGCTGCTGTTCGCCTGGCTCCACCAGCGCGGCGTGCTGCACTGGACCGACACCGCCCTCGCGTTCGACTGGGACAACGTGCCGGACGCCGTGGTGGCTCTGGGAGATGCGATCGACGACCTGTACTGGCACTCGATCGACCGTCCGAAGGTCGCGCACTGGCTCGCAGCCTACGAGCTCGTCCGCGGCACCCTCACCCCGCACCCGGCATCGCAGTGGGCCAGAGGCCTGTCCGACGAGATCCTCGCCGGCGCGCCGAAGGGCTACACGGACGCCGTGATGGATGACGAGTTCCCGCTGTCGATGTTCTTCGAGACCCTCGACAAGAAGATGAAGCCGGTCATCGAATCCACCGTCGGCATCCGCGGCACGGACGTTTGATGACCACGCGCGCACAGCGCGCGTTCCGAGTGTGACGCTGGGGCGCACCGCACTGCGGCCGGAACCTGTTCTGCGGATCTCTCCGCAGGTTCCGGCCGCAGAAGCCCCTCCGATCCGGAAGAGTGGATGACATGGCTGAACACACCGACTCGCATGCTTCGGGGCGCACCGTCGTCCTCGCCGGAGCGACCAGCACGGCCGGCCTCGCCGTGACACGCGCCCTGGTCGCCGCGAACGCCCGCGTCATCGCCACCGGACGCTCGGCTGAGCGCCTGCAGGAGCTGGCGGATGCCGGGGCGCAGATCGAGGTCGCCGACGCGACATCTCTCGACGAGATGACCGCTCTGGCCACGCGCATCGGCCCTGTCGACGCGGTGGTCCCGCTAGTCGGCGGCTGGCGTGGAGGCGGGGGGCTTGCCGGACAGTCGGATGAGGACTTCGCCGCGCTGCTGCCGGCACTCGAAGCCGTTCGCGCCACGAGCCGGGCGTTCGACGGCGCCCTGCGCGCCTCCGATGCCGGACGCTTCGCGATCGTCTCATCGACCGCCGTCGCACGTCCCCTCGCCGGAGGGGCGAACTACGCCGCGGTCAAGGCTGCGAGCGAGGCCTGGGCCAGGGCGGTCGCCCAGGGGTATGCCAAAGCCGCACGGGATGCCGGAGAGCCGCTGCGTGCGGCATCCGTCGTGCTCCGCGCCAAAGCACTCGATCCCGACGCCCTCGCTGCACGGATCATCGCGCTGTGGGACGAGGACGCCGCCGAACTCAACGACCGGGTGATCGACCTGGGTTGACCGCCGACCGTCACCGAGATTCGACCGTCACCGAGATTCGGGCGGCACCCCCGGGATGACCGGCGGGGCCTCAGCGTGCCTGGTTTCGACCACCTCGTCTTCGCGGGGGTCGGCAGCGCCGTCGAGCGCCTGCTCGCCGTCGCCCTCTTCGCCGTGATCGATCTGCTGCTCCGGAGCTTCGGCGTACAGCTCGGTGAGCTTGCGATAGGAGCGGGTGAAGAACGCCAGCGTCGCGGCGACGACCATGATGAGTCCGGCGAACAGGCAGATGAGTGCGATTCCTCGCGCCTCACCCTCGCCGAGCAGCCACCCCCACTGCTGCTGCCCCTGAGCGGTCCTCATGTAGGGGATGATCAGGAACTCGGCGATCGGCGCGATCAGGAAAGCGGTGAGCGGGGCGGCCGCCGCCTCCATCGCAGCGGCCACACCGAACACTCGGCCCTGACGCTGGAAGGGCACGACCTTCTGGATCACGGTCTGCTCCGCAGCCTCGACCGGCGGCACCAGCGCCATGTAGATCCACATGCCGACCACGTACAGCGGCCACCACTCGCGCAGCATGAACACCGAGCCGAGCAGCCCCATCGCGATGACCACGAGCAGCATCGTGCGCATGGGCTTGGGGCCGAGCCCGAACTTCGCCACCAGCCCTCCGCCGATCAGGAAGCCGGTCGAGGCGAACGCCAGTGCGAAGCCCCAGGTCTGCGCGTTGAAGAGCGTCAGCCCGTAAGGGTCCATGAGCGCCATGTAGACGCCGCCGATGAGGTTGTTGAACGTCGAGAAGATGATCAGGGCGAACAGCCCGGGTGCGAGCCGGATCGCCCGCACACTGCCACGGAAGTCGAGAGCGCTCGACGCGTTCGGGTCGGGCTCGGGAGTGCCTTCGGGGATGCGTACGAACAACAGGTGCGCGAAGGTGAGCGCCATGGCCGCGATCGCTATCGCAAGGGTCCACCCCATGCCGAGGAAGCCGATCGAGAGGCCCGAGAACACGCTCGTGACGAGGAACGCGATGCCCTGCACCGTGCCGACGAGACCGTTGGCGTTCGCGCGCTTGTCTGCGGGGACGAGCAGGGTGACCGTGGTGGAGAGGGCGATGTTGCGCAGCTGCTCGATCACGCCGCCGAACAGGATGATGCCCGAGAACACCCAGAACCAGGGCCCGCCGAGGTCGAGGAGCGCAGCCTCGGGCTGCCAGAGATAGAGGACCCCGGCGATGAGGAAGGCGACCGCCGAGATGACGCTCGAGAGCACCATGACCGTGTGCTTGCGATTGCGGTCGACAATCGTGCCGAAGGCCATCGCGAAGAACGCGACGAACAGCATGTAGGCCCCGCCGATGATGCCGGTGGCGAGCACCGACTGCGTCTCGATGTAGACCCAGAATGTGAGCGCGAACCAGAGGAAGCTCGTCGTCACGTTCGCGATGAGAGTGTTGACGAGAACGTTGGCGAAGGCCGTCTTCGCTGCGGTGCGCTCCATGCCATCGAGGGTAGGACCGGGCTCCGACATCCGGAACCCCCTCCCCGCACCGAGAGCGGCGCGCGGACAATTAGGCTGGGGAGGTGAGCATCCAGCATGACCCCGCGATCCGGGGCTTCGCCAGTGACAACTACTCCGGTATCCACCCCGAGATCCTCGCGGCGATCGTCGCGGCGAACGGGGGTCACCAGAGCGCCTACGGCGAGGATGCGTACACCGCCCGCCTGCAGGAGGTGTTCCAGGCGCACTTCGGCGAAGGCGTGGAGGCGTTCCCGGTATTCAACGGCACCGGCGCGAACGTGACCGGCCTGCAGTCGATGCTGCCGCGCTGGGGTGCGGTGATCGCGGCATCCACCGCCCACATCAACGTCGACGAGGCTGCGGCCCCGGAGAAGATCGGCGGCTTCAAGCTGCTCACGGTCCCCACCGACGACGGCAAGCTCACCCCCGATCTCATCGACCGCGAGGCCTGGGGCTGGGGAGACGAGCACCGCGCACAGCCGCTGGTCGTCTCGATCACGCAGACCACCGAGCTCGGCACTCTGTACACAGCCGACGAGATCCGCACGATCGCCGACCACGTGCACGAGCGCGGTATGAAGCTGCACCTCGACGGGGCGCGCATCTCGAACGCGGCCGCCGCCCTCGACCTGCCGCTGCGGGCGTTCACCCGCGACGCCGGCGTCGACGTGCTCACCTTCGGCGGCACCAAGAACGGCGCGATGCTCGGCGAGGCGATCGTCGTGCTGAACCCCGAAGCCGCCGACGGCCTGAAGTACTCGCGCAAGTTCAACATGCAGCTCTCGTCGAAGATGCGTTTCGTCTCGGCACAGCTGATCGCGCTGCTCGAGGGCGACCTCTGGCTGCGCAATGCCCAGCACGCGAACGCGATGGCCGTGCGCCTGCGGTCGGCGATCGAGGCCGGCATCGCCGACGGGTCGATCCAGGGCGTCGGCTTCACCCAGCCCACGCAGTCCAACGGCGTGTTCGCGACGCTGCCTGACGGCGTCGCCGACCAACTGCGCGACTCGTTCCGCTTCTACGACTGGGATGCCGCTCGCAAGGAAGTGCGCTGGATGTGCGGCTTCGACACCGAGGAAGCCGACGTCGACGCATTCGTCGCCGAGCTCTCCCGCCTCACCAGGGGCTGAGACGCCGCGCGGTCAGCGCAGAAGACCGAGGCTCGCGAGAGCCTGACGGATGAGCGTGCCGCGGCCGTTCTCCATCTCGGCAGCGACCGCATCGGAACCCGCGGCCTCCGGCGAGAACCAGGTGACCTCCAGCGCGTCCTGACGCGGCTCGCACGTACCGGTCACCGGCACGACGAAGGCCAGCGATACGGCGTGCTGCCGATCGTCGTGGAACGCGCTCACACCGGGCATCGGGAAATACTCGGCCACCGTGAACGGCAGCGGCTGAGGTGGCATCAGCGGAAACGCCATCGGACCGAGGTCGTTCTCGACGTGCCGGAAGAGGGCGTCACGGACGGTCTCGCCGAAGCGGACGCGGCCGGAGACGATCGTGCGGGTCATCTCGCCCATCGGCGTGGAACGCAGCAGGATGCCGATCTCGGTCACCTGACCTGAGCCGTCGGTGCGCACCGGGATGGCCTCGACGTAGAGCATCGGCAACCGGCGTCGGGCTTCTTCGAGCTCGAACTCGCTCAGCCAGCCCGGGTTCGCATCGGGTACGGGACGGTTCGCGTCCGGGAAGTCACCGAGACCATCGTCGTCGGGCTCCGGATCAGGATCAGGTGTGCGGACCGCCATGTGTCCTTTCTACCAGCCGCCCCTGCGAACCGACACCGCGTGCATGTCTGTCGTCCCTGGCAGGATGACGGTGTGAGTGAGAACCTGACGATCGACGACACCGCGACCAGATGGTCGACCCCCGAGCGTGGGCGGATGCCGCTGCTGGTGCTGCTGCACGGGTACGGCGCCGACGAGCACGACCTGTTCGGACTCGTCCCCTACCTTCCTGCGGGAATCGCGGTGGCGTCCGTCGCTGCTCCCCTCGCCCCGCCGTGGCCGATGCCCGGCCGGTCCTGGTACCCGATCGAAGGACTCGACGGGCGCAGCGCTGAGGCCGTGACCACCGCCGCGGAGGCCTTCTTGCGATGGCTCGACATCGCAGCGGGAGATGCCCCCTCGGTCGCCCTGCTGGGCTTCTCGCAAGGCGCAGCCGTGTCGCTGCAGGCTCTCCGCCTCGCCCCGGAGCGCTTCGGCGCCGTGGCGGTCCTGAGCGGCTACGCAGCGCCGGGCGAACTGCCGCACGATGAGGAGCTGGCCGAGCTGCGCCCACACGTGTTCTGGGGACGAGGCACGCACGACGACGTCATCCCGCCCGCGTTGATCGATCACACGGCCCAGTGGCTGCCCGCGCACTCGGAGCTGTCGGGTCGGGTGTACACCGGACTCACGCACAACATCTCCGAAGAGGAACTGACCGACGTGAACCGGTTCCTCACGAAGTGGATCGACGGCATCGCCGCGAGCTGAGCCCCGGCGGGCCGTGGCGGTACCGCTCGGCACCCTCCGAGGTGAACGGTACCTCCACGGTCTCGCGGACGCTCAGGCGCGGACCAGGAAGGTCGCCTCGATCCCCCAACCGAGGGGCTGCACCTGCTCCGTCGTCCAGCCCGCAGCGGCTGCGAGCTCTCCCAGCGTCTCGCTGGAGCGGAACGGCGCACCGGTCATGGCGAAGCCGATGATCTGATGCTCCTCGACGCCCGGGCTGAGTGCGTCCGGCCTGCTCGATTCGAGGAGGATCACGCGTGCCGCGTGCGGCGCGAGCTCGTCGAGGAGAGCGACGGCCTCGGCATCCGTCCGGTGCGCGAGAGCAAGAGCGAGCACCGCGACGTCGACCAGGCGACCGGTCCACCCGGCGGACGGATCCTGCCCCACCGCCTCGACGACGGCGTCGCGCACCCGCCCGTGCTCATGCAGGGCGACACCGATGCCGCCGCGTCCACCGTCCTCGAAGGCGCCGAGAACCGCGGGGGCGCCAGGGCCCACGACGAGCAGGCTGGAGACCTCCTGCCACATCGGGTCCGCCACGAACCCGTCGAGCAGGTAGGCGAGCCGGCCCGCATCCTCGATGAGTTCCTCGACGTGCGCAGCATCCGATTGCGCCTGCGTCGCGAGAGTCGCCCCGTGCGCCCGCTCCCACGGAGAGACGCCGTCCCGCAGCGCGTGGTCGAGATCACGCAGCGCCAGCACGGCCTCCGCCTCGAGACCGTCGAACTCCTCGCGATGATGCTCCTCGAGAAGGTCCTCGCCGAAACGGCCGAGAGCGAGCGACTCGGCATCCCCGATGACCACTTCCGCGGAGACGAGGATGCCGCGCAGGGCCTCGATCGACCGGGCAGCCACCCCGAGCCTGGCCGCCAGATCCCGCACCGACAGCGGCCCCTCGGCGAGAGCATCCACGATGCCGAGGCGGACGGCCGCTCGCACGACGAGCCATGGCACGGGCGATGCCGGTTCGGACACGGGTGGCAGCGCGTGCTCCGATGGGTCGGCTCCTTCGGAGACGGTCTCGGCGTGCCAATAGCCCGTGATGTTGATGCGCTCCTTCGCGAGCCCCCGCTCACGTTGCAGGTAGCGCCTCACCGGCAGCAGCGCGCGGCTCTCCGCCGCCGCCCACGCGTAGCCCGCGCCATCCTCCGGAAGCACGAGGGCTCGCACGACCGCTTCCAGAGCAGCGGCGTCGCCGGCCGGTGCGGTCGCCCAGGTCACGGTGTCGCCCTCCCGCAGGTTCAGCTCCTGCTGAGCGGTCTCCTCCTCGACGACCAGGAGTACGTGCGCGACGGCGTCGGTCGGGCGTTCGTCGAGGAACCGCCCCACCGCCGGCAGGCCGGTCTCATCGGCGATCAGCACGATCCAGTCGAGCTCCTGCGGCAACCGCAGCGACGACTTCGGTCCGACGAAGCACAGGTCGTCGCCGGGTGCGGCCGACTGCGCCCACGTCGCGGCGGGTCCGTCGCCGTGCAGCACGAAGTCGAGCGCCATCTCCTGCGCACCTGCGTCGACCCAGCGCGGCGTGTAGTCGCGGGCGAGCCGGTTCTCGGCGGCCGTCCACTCGATGCCGTGCGGCAACTGGATGGGTAGCGCCGATTCCAGATCGTCGTCTGAGGCGAAGATCAGCTTGATGTGGTCGTCGAAGCCGGGAGCCGCGAAGGCCCGGTGAGTGTGCCCGTCGACGACGGTCTCCCCGAGCGCCTCCCCACCGACGACGATGCGTCGCATTCGAGGGGTGACCTCCTCGATGCGGCGCACCGTCACGCGGCGCACGACCAGCGGATGCGAAGTGAATGCGCGCTGTGCCATCTCAGCCGAACAACTCCTCGATGATGCCGAGCAGAGCGAGCGACTCGTCGTAGTCGCCACGGGCCACCCAGTAGGGCAGCACGTGGGCGGAGCCGCTCTGGAACGCCGGGAGCGCGGCGAGGACCGGGTTCTCCGACAACGTGTCGATGTCGCCGATGTCGGTGTTGAAGCCGGTGATGAAGACCGTGGGCTGCGTGATGATCTGCCCCACCTGCTCGGTCGACAGCTCGAAGGAGTCGCCACCGGGGGTGTACGGCTCGTAGTCGCCCTCGGCGAAGATCGGCGCGGACTCGATGCCGACGGCGTCGAACACCACGGGAAGCCCCATGTCCTCGCGGGCGACGTACACCGTGCCGTCGGGAAGGATCGACAGGAATGCGGACGGAGCGGTCGGCACCGTGATGTTCGCGGCGACCTCGGCCACACGGTCCTCGTAGGCGGCGAGCGCCTCGTCGTAGACCTCGCCCTTGTCGAAGACGTCGTCGGCGAGGAATGAGTACTGGTCCTGCCAGGTCGCCTTGTCGCCGCTGACGAGAACGGTGGGGGCGATGTCACTCAGGTCGTCGTAGGCATCGGTGGCGAGGAACAGCGGGAAACCGACTCCACCGCCGATGATCAGGTCGGGCTCGAGCGCGAGGATCGCCTCGAGGTCGAACCCGTCAGCGCTCCATGTGATGAACTCGGTGCCCTGCTTCTCGGCGTCTTCCGCCCAGAAGTCCGAGAACGACGCCTCATAGCCGAAGTCCGCGGAGGTGAGGGCCGCCACCGGCACGTCGAGGTCATACAGGTAGCCGGCGAGGGCGTGATTCAGTACGACGACCTTCTGCGGGTCGGCGGGGATGGTGACCTCGCCCTGTTCGGTGGTGACGACGCGGGTCGTGGCGTCGCCGGATGCGCCTGCACCCGATTCGGGGGCGGGATCGGTCGCGCACGATGCCAGTGCGAACAGGGCGACCACGGGGAGCGCAGCGAGGAGACGGATGGATCTGGACATGGAGACCTCGGGGATCGACGGATGCGGGATGACCCGACGGGCACGCGGCGGACGGGCGCTGCTCGGGTAAGGTAAGGCTATTCTCACTAACCGGTCGATCCGTGACGCATGCGACATCGACGCTGACGGATACGACATGTCTCGGAGGAGAACAGCGTGCGATCCACCGCTCTCGCCGGCACCGTCCCGGAGAACTCGATCCGCTTCCTCGGACACGACACCCACGAGCACGACGAACCCCACGTCGTCTACGTCGTGACCGGGTCGGCGGTGCTGACCGTCGACGGCGTCGACATCCCCCTGCGCCGACACGAGGCGGTATGGATGCAGCCGCACGTCCCGCACGCCGTACGGATTCGCGAGGGCGGGACGGTCCTCGGCCCCATCCTGGAGGACGAGGCCGCCCCTTCGGCGCGCGTGCGCGTTCTCGGAGTGGTGCCCGCGCTCGTCGACGTCATGACCACGGCGCTCGTTGCGGCGCCCAGCACCGACGAGCAGATCCTGCCGTTCCGTCGGGCGATCGCCCGTGTTCTGCACGCCGTATCGCGCCCCTACTTCCCGGTCATCTACCCCGAACATCCGGCCGCTCGCCGGCTCGCGAAGGATGCCCTGCGCCTCCCCCTCCCCCTCGACGAACTGGCGGCCCGCCATCGGATGAGCGCGCGCCAGGTGCAGCGCATCTTCGTCGCAGAGACCGGCTGGTCGTTCTCCCGCTGGCGCGGACGGACTCGAATGAACGCAGCCGTCGCCCATCTGGTCGGCGGCGGCGACCTGGCCACGGCCGCGCGGCTCTCCGGGTTCGGCACCAGGGCAGGGCTCGTTAAGGCCCTCAGCAGGGAGACCGGGATCACGGCCGACCGTCTGACAGCCGACCCCCGCGCTGCGCTCACACAGTCCTGAACCGCGCGGAGCGACCGTCGGAAGCTGTTAGCGTTTCGGCGTCCAGAGGAGCCCCATGACCACCGCCACGCGCACCGCACCGGCCTCCGACGCCGGCGTTCGGCAGACGCGCACCCGGCGCCGTGTCTTCGGGCTGATCGTCTCCCTGGTCCTGCTCACTTCGCTCTGCGTGCTCAGTGTGGTCGTGGGGTCAGCCGCGCTGCCCCTCGATGTGGTCTGGCAGGCCTTCGTCGCCCCGGACGGATCGGTGAGTCAGGTCACGGTCACCAGCGCGCGCGTCGATCGCACGGTGCTCGGCATCCTGGTGGGGGCCGCGCTGGGCATCTCCGGTGCGCTCATCCAGGCCCTCACCCGCAACCCCTTGGCCGACCCCGGCATCCTGGGGGTGAACGCCGGGGCGGGCTTCGCGGTCACACTGGCCGTGGCCTTCCTCGGGATCACCCGGATCGACCAGTACCTGCCGTTCGCCTTCGTCGGTGCCATCGCGGCGTCCGCGCTCGTATACCTCGCGGCGGGTGCCGGTCGTGGATCGGGATCTCCGGTTCGACTGACCCTCGTCGGAGTGGCCTTCGCCGCCGTGCTCACCGGGTTCTCGCACACGCTCGCACTCATCGACACCGAGACCTTCGACCGGATGCGCTTCTGGGGCGCGGGAACGCTCGCCGACCGCCCGGCCGGCACGATCGACGCAATCCTCGTACCCTTCGCGCTCGGACTCCTGATCGCCGCTTTCTGCGTGCGTCCGCTCAATGCCCTCGCCCTGGGCGAAGACACCGCCAGGGCCGTGGGGGTGCGGCTCGGCGCGACACGGGTGGGGGTCGTGCTGGCGGTCGCCCTGCTGTGCGGAGCCGCGACTGCCGCCGCCGGTCCACTCGTCTTCGTCGGTCTCGTCATCCCCCACGCCGTGCGCTGGATCACGGGCCCGGACTGGATCTGGATCACGCTCTACTCGGCGGTGCTCGCACCGGCGCTGGTGCTCAGTGCCGACATCCTCGGCCGCATCGTCGTGATCCCCGCCGAGCTGCAGGTCGGGGTGGTGCTGCCGCTGATCGGCGCCCCGGTGCTCATCGCCCTGGTCCGCGGCCGGAAGGCGAAGGCACTGTGAGCGCGGTGCTCGTCTTCCGCGCCGGCCCGCTCTCGATGCGCACCACCCGGCGGATGCTCCTGGTCTGCGCCGCGCTCGTCGCGGTCGCCCTCTGCGTGGCGGTGTGGGCGATGACCCTCGGCAGCTACGGCGTGAGCGCAGGAGAGGTGATCGGATCGTTCCTCGGCCGGACCGACGGCGCAGTGCGCAAGGTCGTCATCGAGTGGCGGGCACCCCGCGTCATCGCGGCACTGCTGTTCGGCGCCGCTCTCGGCATCGCGGGCAGCATCTTCCAGTCGCTCACCCGCAACCCTCTGGGGAGCCCCGACGTGATCGGCTTCAGCACCGGGTCGTACACCGGCGTGATCCTGATGATGCTGACCGGTGCGACCGGGTATGCCGCCTATGCCGCCGGCGCTCTGGTCGGCGGTGTGCTGACGGCAGCGCTCGTCTACGTGCTGGCGTTCCGGCGAGGCATGCAGGGCTTCCGCCTCATCATCGTCGGTATCGCGATGGGCGCGCTCCTGAACTCACTCAACACGTGGTTCAGTACCAGGGCCGATGTCGACCTCGCCCTTCGCGCGGCCGTGTGGGGTGCCGGCTCCCTTGCGGCAGTCGACTGGACCACGCTCGGATTCGCCGCGATCGCCATCGTCGCCGTGCTGCTGTGCGCACCGGCAGCACAGCGGCGGATGCGACGACTCGAGCTCGGCGACGACGCCGCGGCCATGCTCGGCATCCCGCTCGAACGCACCAGAGGCATGCTCATGCTGCTCGGCGTCGCAGCGGTCGCAGCGGTCACCGCCGCCGCAGGGCCGATCGCCTTCGTGGCTCTCGCCGCCCCGCAGATCGGACAGCGGCTGACCGGACGAGGCACCTCGGTCGATCTCGTCGGAGCAGCACTGACCGGGTCGGTACTGCTGCTCGTAGCCGATGTGATCGCCCAGCATGCGATCCCCGACGTCACACTGCCGACCGGCGCGGTGACCATCTGCATCGGCGGGATCTATCTGCTCGCGCTGCTCATGCGCGAGAGCAGGCGTTTCACCGGAGGAGGACGACGATGACACGACTGGCAACCGAAGCGCTGCGCGTGGGCTACGGCGGGCGGGGCGTACTCGATGGCCTCGACGTGCACATCCCCGATGGGGAGCTCACCGTGATCGTGGGCCCGAACGCCTGCGGAAAGTCGACTCTGCTGCGCGCCCTCGCCCGGCTGCTGCCTGCCACCGGAGGGCGCGTGCTCCTCGACGGCGGCGACATCACTCGGTTGTCCACCAAGGAGGTGGCGCGGCGGATGGGTCTGCTCCCCCAGAGTCCGCTCGCCCCGGAGGGCATCACCGTGGCCGACCTGGTCGGTCGCGGCCGCTACCCCCATCAGAGCGTGCTCTCCAGCTGGTCGACGGAGGACGAGCGTGCGGTCGCCGAGGCGATGGCCGCCACGAACGTCACCGACCTCGCGGAACGCAACGTCGACGAGCTCTCCGGTGGGCAGCGCCAGCGCGCCTGGATCGCGATGGCGCTGGCCCAGGAGACCCCGATCCTGCTGTTGGACGAGCCGACGACCTTCCTCGACATCGGCCACCAGATCGAGGTGCTCGAACTGGTCACGCGTCTGCATCGGGAAGGGCGGACGGTCGTCGTCGTTCTGCACGACATCAACCAGGCCGCCCGCTACGCCTCGCACCTGATCGCGATGAAAGGCGGGCGCATCGTCGCCGAGGGCGATCCTCGCGACATCGTCGATGCGCCACTGCTCACCGAGCTGTTCGACCTCGAGGCGCGGGTGATCGCCGACCCCGACACGGGTGCCCCCGTCGTGCTGCCCGGCCGCTGAACCCCTTCTGCTGAAACCCGGACCGACACGCCCGGGGTTGCGAGAAGCCGACACGCCCGGGTATCGTCGGGGAGTCCTGTCCGCCGTGTCTGGAAGTCCTTTGATCTGATCCGTCGCCTCCGCGCTCCTCTTTCCGCGCGCTGACCCGACGATCGCCGACTCCACGGCAGACCTCCCCCTCTCGCGACGTTCTCTGCGTCCCGTCGAGGCCTGGCAGAGGTCCGGTTTCAGTGCACCCTTCGCACTCGACAGGAGACACTCATGTCAAACCCCACCCTTCATGCATCGGTCACCCTCGACCACCTCACCTTCACCTGGCCGGACGGCACGGTAGCCCTGGACGGCGTCTCCGGAGCGTTCGGTTCCGGGCGCACGGGCCTCGTCGGACGCAACGGCGCGGGCAAGTCCACGCTGTTGCGACTGATGGCCGGCGAACTCGAACCGTCTTCCGGCTTCGTCGTGACATCCGGTGAGGTCGCATACCTGCCGCAGCAGCTGACACTCGACGTCGACCGTCGGGTCGCAGACCTCCTCGGTGTGTCCGCGGCGCTCGACGCCGTGCGGGCGATCACCGCGGGCGACGTCGACCCCGCCCACTTCGACACGGTCGGCGACGACTGGGACATCGAGGCGCGCGCCGAGGCGTCACTCGCCGAAGCCGGCCTCGATCCGGAGTTCCTCGACCGCAGGGTGGGCGAGCTTTCGGGCGGAGAGTCGGTGCTCGTCGCGATCGCCGGCATCCGCCTGCGCCGTGCGCCGATCACGCTCCTCGACGAGCCGACCAACAACCTCGATCGCGATGCCAGGGCGAAGCTCGCGGCGATGGTGCGCGCCTGGAAGGGCACGCTCATCGTCGTGAGTCACGACCTGTCGCTGCTTGAGCTGATGGACGACACCGCCGAGCTCTACGCCCAGACGCTGAGCGTGTTCGGCGGCCCGTATTCGCAATGGCGCGCCTGGTTGGACACCGAGCAGGATGCTGCGAGGCAGGCCGAGGTCACAGCCGCCCAGGCGCTTCGCAAGGAGAAGCGCCAGCGGATCGAAGCCGAGGTGAAGCTCGCCCACCGCACACGCACCGCGAAGAAGGCGGAAGTCGAGAAGCGCGTTCCGAAGATCGTCGCCCACGGCCGCAAGATGGCTGCCGAGGTGTCGGCGGGCAAGCTCCGCACCGAGGTCGGAGCGAAGGAGGATGCCGCACGTTCGGTCCTCGACGAGGCAGGACGCCGCGTGCGCTCCGACGCCTCGATGAAGATCGAGCTGCCGGATCCACTGGTGTCCCGCAGCCGCCGGATCGCGACGATCGGCGATGAGGAGCGGGCTTGGGTGATCCAGGGACCGGAGCGCGTCGCTCTGATCGGCCGGAACGGTGCGGGCAAGACCACGCTCCTGGAGCGGCTGGTCGGGGGAGGTGCTCCGGCCGAGGGTGCGCTGCTCGCCGAGGCTCACACCGACCTGATCGGCTACTTGCCGCAGCGGATCGACGGCCTCGACGAGCAGCGCACGGTGTTCGAGAACATCGCCGCCGCGGCACCGCACGTGCCGGAGAAGGAGCTGCGCAACCGGCTCGCGCGGTTCCTCATCCGAGGGGCCACCGCGGAGAGACCGGTCGCGGCCCTCTCCGGTGGCGAGCGCTTCCGCGTCGCTCTGGCGAAGCTGCTGCTCGCCGACCCCGCACCTCATCTCGTGGTGCTCGACGAGCCGACGAACAACCTCGACCTCGACACGGTCGGCCAGCTCGTCGAAGCCCTCCGCGCCTACCGGGGCGCCGTGCTCATCGTGAGTCACGACGATGCTTTCCTGCGGCGGCTCGACCTCGATCTGACGCTCGAGATCGACGCCGAAGGTGCGCTTCAGGAGGTCTCGCTGGAGCAGTGAGGTCGATGGAGCGACGATGCCGGGTGCCGGGGAGCGATCTCCTCGGCACCCGGGCTCGTCACCGCACCGGCGCCATCACACCAGCCACGTCACACCAGCGACGTCAGACCAACCCGGCCTCGTAGGCGAGGATGACGGCCTGCACGCGGTCGCGCAGATCGAGTTTCATGAGGATGCGTCCGACGTGGGTCTTCACGGTCGACTCCGACACGTACAGGCTCTCGCCGATCTCGGTGTTGTTGTAGCCCTTGGCGATGGCGAGGAACACGTCGCGCTCCCGATCGGTCAGCACGCTCAGCCGCGAATCGTCGGACTCGGACTGTCGGGGCAGGCGAGTGGCGAAGAGGTCGAGCATCGACCGGGTGACGCGCGGCGAGACGAGGGCGTCGCCGGCGGCGATCGCCCGGATCGCGGTGGTCAGCTGCGCGGGCGGCGTGTTCTTCAGAAGGAACCCGCTCGCCCCGGCGCGGAGGCTCCCGAACGCGTACTCGTCGAGGTCGAAGGTCGTCAGCACCAGAACGCGGCTCGACGGCGTGCCCCTGACGATGCGCCTGGTGGCCTCGATACCGTCCATCTCCGGCATCCGGATGTCCATCAGGACCACATCCGGACGCAGATCATCCGCCAGGTGGACGGCCTCGGCCCCCGACACCGCCTCGCCCACCACCTGGATGTCGTCTTCGGCGTCGAGCACCATCCGCATACCGCGCCGGATCAGCTCGTGGTCATCGACGATGAGCACCCTGATGCGTTCCTCGGTCATGCCTGTTCCTCCTGTTCGGGGATCTGCACCCGCACGCGCCATCCGCCCTCCGCCAGCGGGCCTGCCTCCACCGTTCCACCCGCCAGTCGTGCCCGCTCCCGCACACCGACGAGGCCGCGACCCGAACCGACCGACGGTGCGGGCGGTCCCTGCCGCCCGTCGTCGGTGACTTCGATCACGAGGATGTCACCTCGGAAGTCGAGCTTCACGAGCACCTCGCGCGGATCCTTCGCGTAGCGCAGGGCGTTCGTGAGCGACTCCTGCACGATCCGGTGGATCGTGTTCTGCAGCGCGGGCGAGGAGGGCGCCGTCCCCTCGGTGCGCACCGTGACCGGCAGCCCGGCGGTGCGGAAGGTCTCGACCAGTGCGGTCAGCTCGCTCAGCCCGGGGTTGGGGCGCAGCGGACTCTGCTCCTCACCGTCGTCGCTGTCATCGCCGAGAGCGCCGAGCAGCTGTCGCATCTCGACGAGCGATTGCCGCCCGACCTCGCCGATCTCCTGGATGGCACTCTTCGAGCGCTGCGGATCCTTCTCGGCGAGCGCGCTCGCGCCGTCCGCGAGCGACACCATGACCGACACGCTGTGCGCCACGACATCGTGGATCTCGCGGGTGATCCTGGCACGCTCGGCCAGGGTCGCGATGCGCGCCTGCTGGTCGCGTTCGCGCGCGAGCTGGTTTGCACGGTCGAGGATCGCCCCGATGTACCGGCGCCGGTCACCCACGGTGACTCCGAGCAACGCCGCGATCAGCATCACGACGAGGAAGAGCAGACTGCCCGGCACCGAGGTGAGCGCGCTGTCCGGGTCGCCGCGGCGCAGCCAGTCCAGCGCCGGGAGGATGAGAATGCCTGCCGCCACGGTCACGCCGAAGGCGAGCCACCCGCTGCGGTTCGAGCGGTAGACGAAGAGCGCATAGAGCGCCAGTGCGATGCCGAGGGGCTCCGCGAGGGTGTCCGTCGCGAGAGCGACCACCGCGATGACGGCGAACACCCCGAACGTGAGCCAGGGTCGCTGTCGTCGCAGGAGCAGACCGATCGCACCGACGACGGCGAGGATCAGCGGGATCACGATGGGTGCGAGGGGCGACCAGACTCCGGACGACAGCGGGGTGACCACCGCCCAGAACGCGCTCAGGAGGAGATAGACGGTCGCGAGCAGCCCGTCGACGAGCCAGGGATGGCTCCCCCAGAAACGCCGCACCACTCCGGGTGGCCGTGGCAGATCCACCGCATGGATCCCCCCGTCGGCGACGGGCGCTGACTCTCGCATATGACGACTCTACGCACCGCACTTCGCGGTTCCCTCAGCGGGAGACGGCGACGAGCGAACCCGTCACCGGGCTGCGCGAGGTGCTCCGGTGAAGATCGGCGGCCTGCGGTGCCGGCTTCCACGACTCCCTCCGTACCCGGCGCCGCCGCTGCGCGACCGCCGTGTCCATTCCGAGGATCGCGAGCCAGCCCATGCCGATGGTGGTGGCGACGAGCTCGAAGATGCTGCCGATGTCGGTGCGGAACTGCAAAAGGGACAGGATGCCGCCGGCCGCAGCGATCACTGCGGTGGAGATGCCGGCGCCCAGCGAGAGGACCCGCAGCGTCCGCCGTCCTTCGACGAACGACACCTGGAGCATCGCGAACGCGGCCAGGGCGAAGGCGAGCACAGCCACCGTCGTATGCACCAGGTCCTGCCAGGTGAACGCCGGACCGACCGGCAGCGGGCATCCGGTCGTGCAGGTGACCTGCGAGGCCACCAGGAACAGCGAAGACGCCATCGCCACCGAGAACGAGGGTGTCCAGACGCTCAGCCACGGCACCGTCGAGCGCAGTCCGCGCGCAGCCCAGGCCACCGCGAAGCCCCCGGCGACGAGGAGCAGCAGCGCGAGCTCGAACCACCCTGCGGTGGGTTCCCCGTCGGCCCCGAGACCACTCACATACAGGACCCGGTCGATGCTCAGCCGGGCGACCCAGATGATGGTCAGCGCTACGGCGACGAGCACGCTCCCGCCGATCGAGGCGATGACGCGAAGGGTGGTTCCGGCAGGGTGAGAGGCGGTGTTTTCGGTGGGCATATGGAGACGGTATGAGCGGGAGCATCCCCGTCGCGTCGACCCGAAGTGCCCACTGCGAAGGGGCGTCGTACCTGAGTACGACGCCCCTTTCTCCGGTCGACTCCTACCCGAACGCCGTCACGGTCTTCGGCCTGCTGGGCGCCGCCGCGCTCACTTTCGGCCTCCTGCTCCTCCCCTGGTGACAGGGAACGCGCGCGAAGTCAGGTGTCGATCCAGACGGTCGCGTTGACGGCGGCGATCTTCTGGATGAGCGCGGGCAAGAGCGTCTGCGCACCGCGTCCGAACGTCATGAACAGCCGCACGAACGACGCCTCGTCGAACAGCACCTCGCGCGGCACGTCCGACAACAGGTCGAGCAAGGTCGAGACGGCGCTGTCGAGTGCATGCACCCGTCGGTCGGTGTCGGGTTCGTCGATCCTGATCGTCCCGAGGCCGTACGATCGGACGCCGTCGTTCGCCTCTCCGGTCCATTCGAACGCCGACAGCTCGTCTATCGCCACCGGTGCGAAGACGGTCAGGGTGACGATCACCCAACCGAAGTCGACTTCGTCATCTTCCACGTCCACGTCCACGTCCGCGTCCACGTCCCCGTCCACGGTCGTCTCCGCGTCGTCTGCCTTAGCGGGCAACCCACCGCTCTCGTCCTCCACCCTCATGCCCGTCGGCTCCGCATCGCCCTCGTGTGCGCGACCTCGGGGTCTACGGCGAGCGCCGCGTACTGCTCCGATTCCCGAGGCACCAGCGCGACCCGGCCTTCGGCGTCGTGATGGAGGCCCCATCCGTAGCGCTTGCCCAGCGGCGAGGAGCGCAGGCACGGCTGCCCCTTCGAGAAGAACGCCTCACGGGCCGAGGCGTCATCCACCGCGATGCCGTTGCGCAACGCGTATGTCTCGAAGATCACGTCGTCGGAAGTACGCGCGTAGGGTTGTTCGGCGATCAGACGGTAGTGCGTCGCCGCGATCGACGGCTTCTCGGCGACCGGCGGCTCCGTCGCATGATCGGCCGGACAGTCCTCGGCGACCTCGATGAAGGTGTCGACGTAGTTCGTGGTGTGCGCCATTCGTCCAGCATCGCGCTCCCGTGGGTCTGCGCGCTACCCGAACGACACCATCCACCAGGGCACGGCACCCACCTCGACCTCACGGAAGGAGCCGTCGTCTTCGAGCACGAGGAGTCGATCCGCCGACCAGGACTCCGGGGCTGCGGCGATCACCGCCGTGGTGCCGGAGGGGCCGGTCAACGCGCGGACGGCGTCGGCCTGCATCTCGACGGTGTCGATGAGCTTCCCGGTCGCGATGTCCACGCTGCTGAGCAGCACCCGGTCGGCGTTCACCGACTCGCGGTGCTGGACGAGCACGAAGCCCTGCCCCGCGCCCGCCGGCGCCACGACGTGCTCGACCGAAGGCATCGCCCCGAAGGCCTGCTGCAGGAGCGCCTCGACGTCGTCCGCGTCGATGCCGGCGAAGTCGCCCGGCAGGAACTGCCCGGTCTCCAGAAGCACGCCCAGACGCGGCTCGAGTCCGACGACCGGGAGCAGCCGCGCATCGACGAGCTCGGTGCGGACCACCTGCGCCGGATCGGTCGAGGTGATCACGAGCGCGTCCCGCTGCACGGCCTCGGCCACCGGGACGATCTCGAACCGTGTGCCGTCAGGAGTCGCCGCCACCTCGACCTGCTGCGTGAGCACGGTCTCGTCGAGGAAAGGCCCCGACCCCAGCGTGTTCTGCCACCGGGTGGTGACTGCGGCGTCGGCCGGCACCGCCTGCGTGCTGCCGACCGCGATCTGCATGAGCGCCCCGGAGCCGGTGAGCGCGACGACGGCGTCGACCTCGGGGTCGTATCCGTACGCGCTGGCGGAGAGCACGGCATCCGCTCCGATCCCCGGAACGCCATCACCTTCGACCCGCACGGCACCGGTCGCGGCATCCAGGATCACCAGACCGTGATCGCTGCCGATGTAGACCGACGAGGCATCGCCGGCGAGCACGACCGCGTCGCCGATGAGATCTTCGTTCAGGCGCTGATCCCACAGCTGCTCGCCATCGGAGAGTCGGATCGCCGCGACCCGCATCTGGAACATCGCCTCGAAGGGTCCGGGGCGCGAGTCGTCGTGGTACACCAGCACCGCAACGTCGTCGCCGTCCATTCCGATCACCGCCGAGGACGGCACGATCTCGATGTCCCTGGTCGTCGGCATCAAGAACTGGGTGGCGAGGAAGATCAGGCCGCCGATGATCAGCGGCGCGAGCATCAGGAGCAGGAACCGGCGACGGATGCGACCACGCACCCGCTTCGGATCGCTCGGCGCCCGCAGAGGCAGAGCCGACGAACCCAGCGGAAGGACGGTGCTGCCGTTGAGCGTGTACCCGGTGGTCGTGTTGGTGTCCATGCCGCCAGGATGCTGCGCGGCCGACGCTCCCGATCACGGATTCTCCCCGCCGCTCGCACGCCTCTATAGGCTGAGCGGATATGAGCGCCGCAACCGAGCTCACGCCCCTGGAACCCGCCTCCACCGCGTCGGAGGCGCTGCAGCCGCGCGCCCGGGTGATCGCCCATGCGTGGCAAGAACTCGGGCAGGACGTCGCGCCCCTCAGCAACGGCTCCGGCCACCCGCTCGCCCGCACGGTGAAGCTGATCCTCGAGCCGCTCGTGATCCGCCCCGTGCAGAACCCGGGCCTCGCCGGCGGAGCGCTGCCGTGGGATGCCGCCTCTCAGCTGCACGCCCGCATCCTCGCGGCAGGCCCGGATCTGGCAGCGGCATCCGCGTGGTTCCTGCGCCTGAAATCCGCCAGGCGCCGGCTTCGCATCACCGATGGCAATCCACAGGAGAAGTACTTCCCGCGCTGCTTCGAGCTCGCCCGCACCGTCGGGATGCCGGGTGCCGATGCCGACGACCTGGCCACAGACGCCGTCACCGAGATCGCGCAGGCCTCGGGCGATTCCCTCCTCGGACGCATCCGCGAACTGCTCCGCGATGCCGACGAGGTGGCGCGGCTCGAAGCGCTGCTGCACGAGACCTGGTCGGGCCGCTTCCCGCAGCCCCTGGCAGCGCCTTCGTCGGAGGTGGTCAGCGCAGCGCTCGACGGGTGCCCGGTCGGGGCCGCCGCTGAGGCGTTCGAGGCGCTGCTGACTCTCGACGCGGGCTCCGCAGCGGCTCTCGCGCTCAGCGAGAGCGGCGCCGCACGAGCCCTGGGTCTGACCGCGCATCCGGCACCGCCTGTCCCCCTGGTCGGGAGCACCGCCTCGAAGCGAGGGCTGCCCCGCCCGTTCGACAGGTCGATCTACGAGCGGCTCTTCGCGGCGCTGTCCGGCGGTGCGCCCGTGGAGAGCGACCTCGACGGCAGCGAACTGATCGCTGACGAGATCGCCCGCTCCGCATTGCCGTGGGAGCTCGCCGACGAGCGCAGCCGCATCGCGATGCTGCTCGGGAGGGAGGCGAGTCGGGCCCTGGACGCTGCCGGCCCGTCGCTCGCGACCGCCGCACACCGGCAGCTGGGCTCGCGCTGGCACCGCGAGGCCTATGTGCGGCGCGCGCTGCGGCTGCCCGCCGAGGTGAGCGGTGTGCCTGCGACCGTGCTCGACGACATCCATGACGTCCGGCCGGCGTATCTGCGTCGCCTCTGGGTGCGCGTGCACGGGCGCGAGCTTCGCAGCCAGCAGCTCGATGCCGACGACCTCTGGGACATCCTCGACGGGGTGCTCCGCTCGGTCGTGATGGATCAGCGACAGCGGCTCAAGATCGCGATGGGCCGCGGCATGCCGGCACCCGCGCTCCCGGGAGTGGCATGAGCACGCGGATTCGGGTGCGCGACGGTCGCGCCGAGATCACGACCAGATCGCACGACACCGCCGTGCCGGGCACTCTCGCCGAGCGGCCTTCGTTCTTGACCGCGCTCGTCGAGGCGAAGGGGGCGATCCTCACCTGGGACGCCACCGCGACCCCTCACCTGCCCGACGCGGAGGTGCACGACGCACGTGCGGCGAGCGCCTGGCTGGACGATGTCTACGGTTCCCCCGTCGCTGATGCCGTGCGCCGCGGGACCGACACCATCGTGGCGCTCGATGCTCCGGCTGATCCTGCAACCGTCGCAGCGGTGTTCGCGCTGGGGAATCTGAGCTGGGCACGCGCATGGTGGCCGGCGAGCATCGGCATCCCCGCCCTGGAGCCTGCGATCCTGGCCGCGGAGATCGCGGTGCAGAGCCACCGCATCTCGCATCTTCTCGACGACGACGATGCCGTCGAGCGTGCGGTGCTCGATGCGTACGAAGCGCCGTCGGCACTCGCTGCGCTTCCCTCTTCCCTGGCCGCAGAAGGCGCCGCCCTGGCCCTCGCGCTCGACGCCCTGGCCGAGGACGACGGCGTCGAGCTGCAACCCGCGACGACCGCGGAGCCGCGCGCGGAATGGGCGCTGGCTGCCGGCGGTGAGCGCGACGCTCCCCCGGCGAACGGCATCGTGGTCGCCCACGGTTCGGCGCCGGTGCGCTGGTCCGACGTGCCGGCCCAGACGGTGGATGCCGCGGCCGAGGCCAGGTGGACACTCCTTCACGGCACCGACGCGCCCTTCCTGCACGTCGAGGTCGCGGCCGTGGTCGGTCTTGCCTCCATCCCCGCCTTGCACGCCCGCTTCGGCCCCGCCGAACTCGAGCTCGACGTCGTCTTGGCACTCGACGGGTCGCACTTCATCGGTGAGACGGCGGTCCCGGCATCCGCACTGTTCCTTCCCCTCTCCGCGCGCACGCTCTGGGTGCACGATCCCTCCCTGGCCTCGTCTTCGGGCGACCCCGAGTCGGCTGAAGATCGAGCTCGGGTGATGGCGTTCGCCGCGGGAAGGCTCGCTGCATCCGACGCTTCGCTCGCCGAACGTGCGGCAGGAGCACGGGTGTGAGCCCCGACCAGGAGCAGCCTTCGAGCGCGATCCGCGGCCGAGTGCCGGCAACAGCTCGGTGGCGGGCCGGGCGCGACCTCAACAACGAGGCGGCGATGCTCCTGCACCAGGGGCGCGTCGCCGATGCGGCAGCGAAGCTCCGAGACGTCGCGGCGATGACCCTGGTGCCGGATGTGGACGGTGAGGGACTCGACCTCCGCGCCCGGTCGCTGCTGAATCTCGCCGCAGCTCGGGAGTTCGAGGGAGCGCTCGACGACGCGGTGCACCTCGCCGATGAGGGACTCGCCGCGGCCGCAGGTGCCATCACGTTGATCGGTGACGAGCGCGCCACTCGCACCGTGCAGATCAACGGCATGATCGCCCGGGCGCAGACCCTCACCCTGATGGATCGGTTCGTCGACGCCTTCACGGGCATCGATGGAGCCGAGGCGCTGCTCGACGACGATCTCGATCAGCGCGAGCTGCTCACCTTCTCGGTGCGCAACGCCCGCACGACCCTGCTGATCCTGACCGGACGGCTCCAGGAGGCGGAAGACGAGGCGACGCGCGCGTTGGAGGTGGCGATCACCGTGGGGCCCGAGCTGTCCGGTCACGCCTACGCGAACCTCGGCGTCATCGCCCAGCGCACGGGCGACGAGATCGCGGCCCAGCAGTATCTGACGCTCGCGCAGCAGGCGCAGGAGCACGGCGGTGATGCCGCGAGCAGGCAGCTGGCCGTGGAGAACCTCGCACGTTCGGCGATGCAGCAGGGTCGTCACCGCGAGGCGGAAGACGGCTTCCGCCGGGCGGCGGAGCTCGCCGCCGCAATCGGTCTCACCACGCGTCTGGCCGCCAGCAGGACCGGGCTCGCGGCCGTATTGCTGCAGGAGGGGCGGGCAGGGGCCGCAGTGAAAGCCCTGCGCACACTGCTCGCGGAGCTCGATCCGGATGCCGCGGTGCACGAGCGCCTGGAGGCCTTCGCCTTCCTCGGCGATGCGGAATCGGCGAGGCACCGGTATCCCGCCGCCGACGAGGCCTACCGCGCGGCACGGGACCTGGCCCGCTACGCCGGCGACCGTTGTCGGGTGAACCTCCGTCGCGCCGAGATGCATGCGGAGTGGGCGGCGATGTCGATCACCCCGCGCTCGCGGTTGCAGCGGCTGGAACTGGCACGCGACCTCGCGGTCCCGGTGCTGCTGGCGACCGAGGCGCTGCGCGACGGCTTCGCTCCCGGGCCCGTGCGAGAGCGCTGGACGCTGCAGGTCGCAGCCCCCGCCCGTGAGCTCGCGTTCCGCCTCGCCCGCACGCTCGGCGACGCGACGCTGCTGTTCGAGCTCGTCGAGAACGCCGCCGCAACCGTGACCCTGCAGACCGATGCCGCCGCGGCCTTCGACGACGAGATCCCGTCCCCGATGGAGGGGGCCGCCCTGTCGTTCGAACGCGCATCGGCCCTCGAGGACCGTTCCGCGAAGGAGAACATGGTGGACGACGGCGGCGACGAGCTCCCTGCCGCGGCTGCCGGCCTGCTCACCGCGCGTGCATCGACGCCACACCCGCGCTTCGCACCTCCGCCTCGCGTGATCGCGATTCCGGGCGCAGCCCCGGTGCTCGAATCGTGGATCCGCCTCGCGGAAGCGGAGTACGGGGTCGCCGTGCGCGCCGAGACGGCGGTGGCGGCGTGGTGAGGAACTGGCGGGACATCCCCGAACTCACGGTGCCGCTGAGCCCGTCGCTGACCGACCCTTCCGCGGTGCTGGAGAATCTCCCGGCGGGCGGACGCCCTACCGCCCGCCTCCGCTACGTCGACGGTGAGGACCTGTTCATCAGTTGGGTCTGGGAGCATCAGCGCTCCTCACCCCGGATGACGCTCGTCGAGCGCTCCGTGGCGACTCCGGTGCTGGCCGAACTGGCTCGGGCGCTGCCGACGCCGTTGCCGGGAGAGAACGGCATGGACGCGCTGCGGCGAGCGCTCACGGACGGCGTGCTGCTGGACCGCGAGCGCGAGCGACGACTGGCCGACGCGCTGACCACGACGCTGATCCCCCCGTGGCTGACCCGAGAGCTCAGGGCGTTCACGTCAGCCGGACTGCGACCGCACCTGCGCGTCCAGCTATCGCCTTCGACCGCGCAGCTGCCGTGGGAGCTGCTGGGCGCCGCGGGCGAACCGCGAGGCATCGATCTCGCCGACGTGTCGGTGCTGTTGCCGGCGACGCTGCGCAACGACCCGGCTCGCACGGTGTCCCCCTGGCGGTCGTCCGCTCCGGTCGTCGCCGTGCTGGACCCGGTCGTTCCCGGCTACTCGGCGGCGAGCGAGCTGGGCAGTGTGCTCGGTCCGGTGGCACCGGGTTCCGCGCTGGCGGAGATGGCCACGCGCCTCGACACGCGTCTGCGCCCCGCAGGTGCCGAACGATTCCGTCGGGCGGATATCGGACGGGTCGTGCTGACCGAGGCCCTCGCCGACGCCGGACGCCTGCTCTACGTCGGACACGTCACCTCCTCGACGCACGCCCTCGACGCCAGGATGCACCTCTCCGACGGCGCCGACTCACCGGGAAGCACTCCGCTCATCGGCGCGCACCGTCCCTACACGGCCGCCGAGATCGCACTCGGGGCGCCGGGGCTTCCCCCGCTGCGAGCACCGAACCGTGTCGCCCTCATCGCGTGCGACTCGGGGAGCGACATGCGCTTCGCCGAACCAGCAGGCCTCGTCGCCGCGTTCGCACACCGGGGAGCCGAGTATGTGACTGCGACCCGTTGGACGCTGCCGACCGAAGCGGGGCTCCGGCGGCTCGTGCCGCAACTCGGCGACCGCGTCGACGGCATGCTCGCCGACGCCGTCATCGCTGTCGACGCGGCCCATGAAGCTCCCGATCCCGTCGCCGCGCTGGCCTCCTGGCAGCGTGAACAGCGTCGTCGATGGACGTCGACGGGAGACCCCCGGCACTCCCCCGTCATCTGGGCAGCGCTCGCCACCGCGTGGGCTCCACCGCCGCCGCCCGTCAGCTGACGACCCCGATGTCCCCGGCCTCGACGAAGATGGAGTGATGAGCGACGTGCTCGACCGCTTCACCCCCGCCACGCAGGACTGGTTCCGGGGTGCGTTCCCCGCGCCCACTCCCGCACAGGCGGGTGCGTGGGAGGCGATCTCCGCAGGCAAGCACGCGCTCGTGGTGGCTCCGACCGGTTCGGGCAAGACGCTGTCGGCTTTCCTCTGGGCGATCGACAGCGTGTTCCGCGAGCGCATGACCGAAGCGGCTGCTCCCGCGAAGGGCGAGCCGCGCACGCGCATCCTCTACATCTCGCCGCTGAAGGCGCTCGGCGTCGACGTCGAGCGCAACCTCCGCTCCCCGCTGATCGGCATCGGGCAGTCGGCCAGGCGGCTCGGAGTGGCGGCCCCCGCCGTGACCGTCGGGGTGCGCTCCGGCGACACCACGTCGAGCGACCGTCGCAAGCTCGTGTCCGATCCGCCCGACATCCTCATCACGACCCCCGAGTCGCTGTACCTCATGCTCACGAGCCGCGCGGGTGAGACTCTGCGCGGCGTGCACACGGTCATCATCGACGAGGTGCACGCGGTCGCGGCGACCAAACGCGGTGCGCACCTCGCGGTGAGCCTGGAGCGTCTCGACGCTTTGCGCCGCTCGCACGGTGTCGAGGCGGCAGCCCAGCGGATCGGTCTCTCGGCCACGGTGCGGCCCATCGATGAGGTCGCGCGATTCCTCGGCGGCTCGGCACCGGTCGAGATCGTGGCACCTCCGGCGTCGAAGACCTTCGAGCTCAGCGTGGTCGTGCCGATGGACGACATGACCAATCCGCCGCCGCCACCCGGTGTGCCGGGCGAGGCCGCCGATGCCGAGTACACCGAGGTCACCGGCTCCGTCTGGCCGCATGTCGAGGAGGCGATCGTCGACCGCATCCTGCAGAACAACTCGACGATCGTGTTCGCGAACTCCCGCCGTCTGGCCGAACGGCTCACCGGTCGCCTCAACGAGATCTACTCCGAGCGCATCGGCGTCGAGCTGCCGGTGGCGACGGTTCCGGCGCAGATGATGGCTCAGGCCGGAGCGACAGCTGGCGCCGATCCCGTGCTGGCCAAAGCGCACCACGGCTCGGTGTCGAAGGAGCAGCGCGCCCAGGTCGAAGAAGAGCTCAAGTCGGGCATCCTGCGCTGCGTCGTCGCGACGAGCAGCCTCGAACTCGGCATCGACATGGGCGCGGTCGACCTCGTCATCCAGGTCGAGGCGCCGCCTTCCGCCGCATCCGGTCTGCAGCGCGTCGGCCGCGCAGGGCACCAGGTGGGCGAGATCAGTCGAGCCGCGCTCTTCCCCAAGCACCGCGGCGATGTGCTGCACACCGCGATCGTCACCGAGCGGATGCTGGCGGGCAAGATCGAGGCCATCCAGGTGCCGCGAAACCCGCTCGACATCCTCGCGCAGCAGACTGTCGCGGCAAGCGCACTCGGTGCCATCGGGGTCGAGGAGTGGTTCGAGACCGTCCGCCGGTCGGCACCTTTCCAGGCACTCCCGCGGTCGGCGTACGAGGCGACGCTCGACCTGCTGGCCGGCCGCTTCCCCTCCGACGAATTCGCCGAGCTGCGACCGCGACTCGTGTGGGATCGCGATGCGGGCACGCTGACCGGGCGTCCGGGTGCGCAGCGCATCGCGGTGACCAGTGGCGGCACCATCCCCGATCGCGGCCTGTTCGGGGTCTTCGTCGCGGGCGAGACCACCGGGGCGCGCGTCGGCGAGCTCGATGAGGAGATGGTCTACGAGTCGCGGGTGGGCGACGTGTTCACGCTCGGTACGACGAGCTGGCGGATCGCGGAGATCACCCACGATCGCGTCAATGTGATCCCCGCCTACGGGCAGCCCGGCAAGGTGCCGTTCTGGCACGGCGACGGCATCGGCCGACCGTTCGAACTCGGCGAGGCCCTGGGGGCGTTCTCCCGCGAGGTGTCGGCGGCAGCTCCCGAGAAGGCGGCGCAACGACTGATCGACGCGGGGCTCGACGAGCAGGCGCGGGCGAACCTCATGGCTCATTTGACCGAGCAGCGCGAGGCGACGGGCACGCTCCCGACCGACCGCACCCTCACGGTCGAGCGCGGCCGCGACGAGGTCGGCGACTGGCGGGTCATCCTGCATTCCCCATACGGCATGAAGGTGCATGCGCCGTGGTCACTGGCGATCAACGCCCGCGTGCGCGAGCGCCTCGGCGTCGAGGGGTCGGCGGTCGCGAGCGACGACGGCATCATCGTGCGCATCCCCGACGCCGAGGCCGAGCCGCCCGGTGCCGAGCTCTTCGTCTTCGAGCCTGACGAACTGGAGCATGTCGTCACCGAAGAGGTGGGCGGTTCAGCGCTGTTCGCCTCCCGGTTCCGCGAGTGCGCCGCGCGAGCGCTGCTCATGCCCCGCATGAACCCCAACAAGCGCACGCCGCTGTGGCAGCAACGACAGCGATCCGCACAACTGCTCGAGGTGGCCAGGCGCCATCCGACCTTCCCGGTGATCCTCGAGACGCTGCGCGAGGTTCTGCAAGACGTCTACGACCTCCCCTCGCTGCGCAAGCTCGCGACGGCGATCGCCGATCGCCGAGTCCGCCTCGTCGAGACCGAACCGGGCCAGCCGTCGCCGTATGCCCGCGACCTGCTGTTCGGCTACGTGGGCGCGTTCATGTACGAGGGCGATTCGCCGCTCGCCGAGCGCAGGGCGGCAGCGCTCTCGGTCGACCCGGCGCTGCTCGGAGAGCTTTTGGGCACGGTCGAGCTGCGCGAACTGCTCGACCCCGACGTGATCGCCCAGTTCGAGCGCGAGGCCCAGCGTCTCGACCCCGACCGTCGCGCCCGGGGCCTGGAGGGAGTCGCCGACCTGCTGCGGATGCTCGGGCCGCTCGACGCCGATGAGGTCACGGCCCGCCTCGACCCCGACACCGTCGGCGACAGTTCTGCTGCTGCGATGCTCGAAAACCTGATCACCGCGCGCCGGGCGATCCCGGTCACGATCGCGGGTGCGAGCCGGGTCGCCGCGATCGAGGATGCGGGGCGCCTGCGCGATGCGCTCGGGGCCGCTCTGCCCACCGGTATCCCCGTGGCGTTCCTCGAACCCGTCGCCGACCCGCTCGGCGACCTCGTCGCCCGCCATGCCCGCACCCATGGCCCGTTCACGACGGATGCCGTCGCCACGCGATTCGGTCTCGGCGCGGCCGTCGCCAGACACACGCTGCAGCGCCTCGAGACAGCGGGGCGCGTCACGAGCGGCTACTTCCTGCCCGAGGCTGCCGGCAGTGGCGATGCCATCGAGTGGTGCGACACCGAGGTGCTGCGTCGCCTGCGAATGCGATCGCTCGCGGCCATCCGCGGATCGGTCGAACCGGTCTCGCCCGAGGCGTACGCACGGTTCCTGCCCGACTGGCAGCACATCGGGCGACCGCTCGAAGGCGTCGACGGCGTGCTCAACGTGATCGAGCAGTTCGCCGGCGTACCGATCCCGGCGAGCGCGTGGGAGTCGCTGGTCCTCCCCTCCCGGGTGCGCGACTACTCCCCCGCGATGCTCGACGAGCTGACGGCAGCCGGCGAGGTCATCTGGTCCGGCCACGGCACCCTGCCGGGGCGCGACGGCTGGGTGTCGCTGCATCCGGCCGATCTCGCGCCCTTCACCCTGCCGGAGCGCGACGCCGAGATCGCGTCCGACTCCCTGGAGTCCCGCATCCTCATCGCCCTCGACGTCGGCGGCGCCTACTTCGCGGCGCAGTTGAAAGACATGGCCGCGGCCGAGAACGAACAGTCCGTACTCGAGGCGCTGTGGTCGCTGACCTGGTCGGGCTACGTGACCAACGACACCTTCGCGCCGATCCGCTCTCTTCTCGCCGGCGGGTCACAGGCGCACAAGGTCAAGCGCCGCGCACCCCGTGCCCGCACCTATCGCGGCGTGTCTTTCACCGGTTCTGCCGCGCCTCGGCCGCCGTCGATCGGCGGACGCTGGTCGTTGCTGCCCGCGCTCGAGACGAATGCCGCACGCCGGGCGACCGTCACCGCGGGGCTGTTGCTCGACCGCTACGGCGTCGTCACGCGCGGTGCCGTGCAGGCCGAGGGCGTTCCCGGTGGCTTCGCCCAGGCGTACCGCGTGCTCGCCGGTTTCGAAGAGGCTGGCCACTGCCGCCGCGGCTACGTGATCGAGAAGCTGGGAGCTGCGCAGTTCGCCGCCTCCGGCACGGTCGACCGGCTGCGCACCTACGCCGGGCTCGCCGATCCCGCACCCCGCAAGGCTGTGACCCTCGCCGCGACCGATCCGGCGAACCCCTACGGCGCCGCACTCGGCTGGCCCAAGCTCGACGGCGTCTCCCACCGTCCCGGTCGCAAAGCGGGCGGACTGGTCGTGCTCGTCGATGGCGCGCTCGTGCTCTCCCTCGAACGCGGGGGCCGCACCGTGCTGGCGTTCACCGACGACGGCGAGGTGCTGCGGGCCGCGGCATCCGACCTCGCCGCCACCGCACGCAACCGCCGCCTCGACACCCTGACGGTCGAGAAGATCAACGGCGAGGGCGTATACGGCACCGAGCTGGCACTCGCCCTGCAGGAGGCGGGTTTCGTCGCCACACCCCGCGGCTACACGCTCCGCAAGGCCGTCTGAGCGATGCACCTACGCTGGAAGCCATGATCCGAGAGTTCGCCACCGGCATCAGCACCCTGCTGCGGGGGTTCGGGCTGTGGCGCACACGGCCGGGGCTCATGGTGCTCGGGCTGATCCCGGCGATCATCGCCCTCCTCGTGCTCGCTGCGGCCCTCATTCCGCTGGTGATCGGGATGCCGTCGGTCTCGGCCTGGCTCACCCCTTTCGCCGAGGGATGGGGCGAGCCGTGGCGGGGTCTGCTGCGCACCGCGGTGGGCCTCGTGGTGGTAGCCGCAGCACTCGCCCTGGCCAGCGTCGTCTTCAGCGCGTTGACCTTGACCATCGGCGACCCGTTCTACCAGCGCATCTGGCACGCGGTCGAGCTCGACCTCGGTGAGGCACCGCCTGCCGACGGCGGCAGCTTCTGGACGACTCTCGGCGAGGGGCTGCGACTGGTGATGCTCGGCATCCTGATCGCGATCGTGGTCCTGCTGATCGGACTCATTCCGCTCGTCGGCGGCTTCCTCGGCCCGGTCTTCGGCGTCATCCTGACCGGTCGTCTGCTCGCGCGCGAGCTCACCGGACGCGCCTTCGATGCGCGCGAGCTCACCCCGGCTGATCGTGCCGCACTGTTCTCGGGCAGTCGCGCACGGGTACTCGGCTTCGGTGTCGCCACCCAGCTCTGCTTCCTGGTGCCCGGTGGTGCCGTCGCGATCATGCCGGTCGCCGTCGCCGGGAGCACGATGCTCGCGCGCGACCTGATGGCGCGCACCCCCGTGACGCCCGCGTCCGTGCCCGCAACGCCTCCACCGACCGCGACCGCGACCGCTCCACCGTCCGCCCCTGCCCCGAGGCTCCCCGATGCCCGAGGGTGACACCGTCTTCCGCACGGCGCGGCGTCTCGACGAGGCCCTGGCCGGCGCAGAGGTCACCCGCTTCGACCTTCGGGTCCCACGTTTCGCGACGCTCGATCTGACCGGGCAGCAGGTGCACGCCGTGGTCGCACGTGGCAAGCATCTGCTCCTGCGCGTCGGCGAGAGCACTGTCCATTCGCATCTGCGCATGGACGGCGCCTGGTTCGTGTACCAGCCGGGCGAGAAGTGGCGGCATCCGGCCTTCAAGGTGCGCGCGATCGTCGGCACGGCGCATCGCGAAGCCGTCGGCGTCGACATCGCCGAGCTCGAGGTCGTGCCCACCCGCGACGAGGATCAGCTGGTCGGCTACCTGGGCCCCGATCCGCTCGCCGAAGACTGGGATGCTGCCGAGGCTGTGCGACGGCTCGGGGCCGATACGCGCAGCATCCACGTCGCCCTCCTCGACCAGCGCAATGTCGCGGGTTTCGGCAACGAGTATGCGGCAGAACTCCTGTTCCTGCGCGGAATCCTGCCCACGACGCCGACGCCAGAGGTCGATGTTCCCGCTCTTCTCGGGCTCGGCGTCCGCACGATCCGCGCCAACCGCGACCGCCCGGACCGCACTTTCACCGGCGTCAATCGACCGGGACAGACCACCTGGGTCTACGGCCGTGCCGGGCGCCCGTGCCGGCGCTGCGGCACCCTCATCAGACGCGGAGAGCAGGGCGCAGATCCGACCCGCGAACGCGTCACGTTCTGGTGTCCGTCCTGCCAGCGCTGATCACATCCATCCGCGGGAATGAATCCGCCCCGACCGTGGTTGTTGATATATCCGGAGAACACCGGAGCACGGGAGGAATCGTGGGCAAGAACTACGTCGACATCGAGAACGATCAGGGCGCGACGTTGCGGTACCGCAAGCACGCGAACGGTCGAGGTCTCGTCGCGCATGGCGCGAAGGTGCATCCGAAGGCGCACATCGAAGCGGGTGCCTATATCGAACCGGGCGCACGCGTCGGCGCCGGGGCGACCATCGCCCGCGGCGCCTGGATCGATGAAGACGCCGTGATCGGCGAAGGCGCGTTCGTCGACGCTCACGCGCACATCGGCCACGGCGCCGCGATCGGCGATCACGCCTACGTCGGAGTCCGCACCGATATCGGGCCCGGAGCGCGCATCGTTCGAGGCGCCAGGATCGGCGACGATGAAACGGTCGCCGCAGGTCTCACCATCGCCACGGACCAGAAGGGCCTGTGGCTCGCGGCTTGAGTCCAGCCGCGCAGCTCCGGACGACGATCATCTCCGAGTCGTCTGTCTCCCTGATCGCGTGACCGCGGCTACGACGAGCGCCCCCGCGAGCAGAGCGAACCCGACCCCAGGCAGCGCTGCGTTCATGCGCAGACCGCTGTCCGCGAGCGTGCCTGAGTCCCCGGCGGAGCCGCCGCCGGCGTCGGGAGTGGGCACAGGGGGCACAGGGGGCACAGGGATGAGCGTTCCGGTTCCGGTGCCGCGCGCCGTCTGTCGCCCCGCGAGACCGGCGAAGTAGACCGATTGCTGAGATGCGGCATCGGTGGTCGCGAGCACGGCTTGGAACTCGGGCTGCTCCGCAGACGTGATCTGCGTCGTGAGACGGAACTCGCGGAGCAGGCCGACCGGCACTGCCGCCTCCGCCGCGACGCTCACCACCTGCGTGGCTGCTTCGAGTCCCGGCGATACGGGTGTGCAGGTCGCCGAAGAGATGGGAGCAGGCGCCCCGAACTGCGCATCGCTCGGATACGGATCGCCGGGCGTCCAAGCAGCGTCGCGGTACTCGAGCTGAAGCGCGGCGCAATCGACGCTGGTGGCGCCGTCCATCAATGCGAGATCCAGGTTGAAGAGCGGGACACCGCTGAAGTAGGTCCACTCGAGTGAAGCCCCCTCGACCAGGCCCCCGCGAACGCCCGCGGCGTCGTCGCTCACATCGGTGATCCGATAGAGACGAACGCTGCCGGGGAACGTGCCATCGGACACGACGATGGGAACGGCGAAGACGGTCGGCGTCTCCGTCGCCGTCGCCGCGCTCACCTTGGCTTGCAGCGTCGCAGACCCACTGACAGCAGTGTGCGTGTCCACATACGGGGCGAAGGTCACCGTCACCGTGCCACCTGCACCCGTGACCGTCGCGATGGTCTCCCCGGCATCCGAGAGGATCGGAAACGGGACGAGGTCGCCGACCGAGAATGCCACCCCGCCTGAGCTTTCGAACGTCATCGAAGCGGTGTCACCGGCGACCGTCGCGTCGGGGATCGAGAACGTGAACGACACATCGACGAGCGATCCGTCGGGGACAGCCGTGGGATCACCCGTCTGCTGCCACGGCGTCGTCAGCACGGGGGAGATCGTGACCGAGGTGAAGGCCCCTTGCACCTCTGCCGCGGAAGCGCGACCGGGCGGAGAGAACACGGCGAGAGTCAAAGACCCCAGGACGACGACGTTGAACACGACGAACGCTCTACGCACACGCATGGTCGCTCCGCTCCGGCCGACCCGCCAAGGGCCTGGCACATGGTGAGACGCCCAGAATCTCGTGACTCGTCGCCGCGCACAAGCCCCACTTAGAGCAGGCGCCGCTCCGACGCCCATGCGGTGAGTTCATGGCGCGACGACAGCTGCAGCTTGCGCAGCACCGATGACACGTGAGTCTCGACCGTCTTGATCGAGATGAAGAGCTCCGACGCGACCTCTTTGTAGGCGTAGCCGCGGGCGATCAGGCGCATGACCTCCTGCTCGCGCGCCGACAGCCTGTCGAGCTCGTCGGTCGCCGTCGCGGTCTCTCCCGCCACTGCCCCGAATGCATCCAGCACGAAGCCGGCGAGCCGCGGGGAGAACACCGCATCGCCCCCTGCCACAGCGTGCACGGCCTTGCTCACCTCGATGCCCGACGAGCCCTTGGTGATGTATCCCCTGGCGCCGGCGCGGATCACCCGCACGACATCTGCCGCCGCATCCGACACGCTCAGCGCGAGGAACCGTGCCGCGGTGGGCGCCGAGCCGCGGATCACGGCCTCGCCCCCGGCCGCATCGTCTCCGCTCCCCCCTGGCAGGTGCACATCGAGCAGCACCACGTCGGGTCGGGTCTGACCGATCACGGTGATCGCCGATGGCACGTCGTCGGCCTCGCCCACGACGTCGACGCTCGCATCGAGGTCGGCGCGCAGGCCTGAGCGGAAGATCGAGTGGTCGTCGACGATCACGACCCGGATGCTGTCAGCCACGGTTCTCCTCCCGCGAGGGTGTGGGTCGAGACGCGGGCCGGTCGTGGTGCGCGCCCGTCGTGATGCTGAGGTGGACCTCGGTGCCGCTCTCGTCGCTGCGGACGGCTCCTGCCCCGCCGGCACGGCGCATCCGGCCGATGATCGATTCCCGCACGCCGAGGCGGTCGCTCGGCACGTCGTCGAGCAGGAAGCCGGCGCCCCGGTCGCGGATGAAGACGTCGACGCCCGTCGTGCTCCCCTCGATGTACACCGAGATCTCGCCGCCCGCATGCCGTGCCGCGTTCAAGATCGCTTCCCTGGCCGCTGCCGCGAGCTCCCCGCTGGCACGCTCGGTGGAGAGTCCAGCGGATACGACCTCGATGCGCACCGGATAGTCGAGCTCGAGCGCCCCCGCGTAATCGCGCAGGTCTGTCGGGAGGTCGCTGTCGGCTGGGGCATCGCCGTCGTACAACCAGGCGCGCAACTCCCGCTCCTGCGCCCTCGCGAGCCGTGCGGCCTCGCTGGACGCTCCCGCCCTGTTCTGGATCAGGGCGAGCGTCTGCAGCACCGAATCGTGCAGGTGGGCGGCCATCTGGCTGCGCTGCTCCTCGCGGATGCGGCGAGTGCGCTCCCCGGAGAGCTCTCGCCACCGCGGGATCAGTGTGGACGAGATCACGGCGGCCAGTCCGACGAGAGGGATCAGCACCAGCACGACCCCCGACGAGGCCACGGGCCAAGCCAGCAGGATCACGAACAGCAGCGCGAGCAACAGGATCGCGAGGATCCGGATGCTCAGGGTGTGCCGGGGCCCGCGAGCGGTGTCGGTGCGATCGATGAGCGTCGCCCACAGCCCTGCACCGGTCGCGAACGCCACCGTGCCACCCACGACGAAGGCGGCGAGGTCGGGCGGGATCGTCCCGCTGAGCCAGTCACTGCCGCCGCGCCAGACGAGGACGACGAGCATCCCGACCGCGGCGGGAACGAGGAGCAGCCACGCGACCGGCATCCGCCTCGTCGGCGCGCTCTCGCCCTCCGCCAACGGCATGAACGTCCAGCACCAGGCATAGAGGAGGATGCCGGCGCCGCCGCACAGTGTCAGGGCGATGAACAGCGCCCGCACCAACGACACCCGCACACCGAGATGGCGGGCGAGCCCCGTGCTGACCCCGGCCACCAGGCACTCACGATCCCGGGTCAGGGGTGGGCGCGGCGGAGCAGCCACGCGCGGAGGTCGCGCAGGAGCGTGCGCCGAAGAGGACATGTCGCCAATCCAACCATCCGCACGGCCGCTCCGGGTCCTCCCCTGCTCAGAATCAGGGGCCACTCAGGGGTTCCCCCCATGGCAGGCCACCGCCGGTTGCCGCCAGGATCGAAGCATGACGATTCCGACTGCGCCACCACCCCCTGCCGACCACGCCGCTCCGGCCGTCGGCACCCCGGGCTCCGACATCCCTCGGGGCGCCGATCGGTTCCTCCTCTGGGTCGCCGGCCTCGGCGTCGCGCGGTCCGACGGCTGGCTCGGTGGCGTCGCCGCCGGCATCGCCGCGCGCCTGCGCATCGACCCGCTGATCGTGCGTGGCGTGCTCGTGGTCGCGGCCCTGTTCGGCCTGCCCGTGATCTTCCTCTACGCCGCGGCCTGGGCGCTGCTGCCCGATGTCGACGGACGCGTCCACGTCCGCGATCTGCTGCGGCACGACTACCAGCCCGTGCAGTGGGGCATCTTGGCGATGGCCGTCATCGGACTGTTCCCCACCGCTCCACTCGCCGGTCGCCTCTTCGGACTCGGCTACGACGGCTGGTCGACGCTCTCTCTCATCAGTTGGATCGTCGGGATCGCCCTCGTCGCCGCCCTGCTCTTCCTGATCGTGCGCGCTGCCAGCCGAACCCCGGGTGCTTCCGCGCCTGATCTGCCGATGGCTTCCGCAGATCAGGCGGCCCCGGCCGCGTCCGCTCCCCTCGACGGTTCGGGTACCGCCGAGGGGACGGGCGCCACTCTCTCGAACGAGGCGCCTGCCGGTGTCGACACCGTGATGACCGCGCCGACAGCACCTGCTGCTCTGACCTCCGATGCCGCCGTCTCGGCTGCTCCTCCGGCCCCTCCGGCTCCGCTCGCCCCTGGCACGCAGGATCCGGCCGCGCTCGAGGCCTGGCGCGCTCAGCACGCCGCCTGGAAGGAACAGGATCAGGCATGGCGGCGCCAGCAGCAGGATGTCGAACGGGCTGCCCGTGACCAGCTGCGCCGCGAGCGCCAGGCCGAGGCCGCGGTGTTCGCCGCAGAGGCAGCCGAGCGCCGTCGCATCCGCCGGGCATCTAACCCGCGGGCGGGCTTCGCGTTCGCCGCGACCATGATCGGTCTCGCCATCATCACGGGCGCCGCCGTCGGGCTCGCCACAGGCGGCGCGGCACTCGGCGGCGCGCTGGGGCTGCTCGCCGCCGCCCTCATCCTGGCGCTCGGGATGATCGTCGCCGGGGCCTTCCGCCGCCGCAGCGGCTTCCTCGCCTTCGTCACCGTGCTCACGCTGGTGGGCGGTCTCGTGGCCGGCGCGTTCTCTGCCTTCCCCGGAGTCACGCTCGGCTACGCCTCGATCGGCAACAACGCACCAGCCCATGTCCGTCAGCCGTTCGGAGACGTGTTCGTCACTCTGAACCCGCACGACGACGGGCCCCGGAGGATCGTCGTCGACAAGGGATCCGGAAACACGTTCGTCTACGTCCAGCCTGGAGTGGAGCTCGATCTGCAGGCCACCGTCGATACGGCCACCGTGTCGTGGACGCGGCGGGACGAGGAGACGGGCCAGACCGTCGACAGCGGGGTATGGCCCGTGAGCGAACGCGACGGCGACTCGTCCGTGGCGGTGAAGATCGCTGCGGAGAACGCTTCGACCACCACCGTCCAGCCCGTCACCATCAACCAGACCAGCGGCGAGATCGCCGTCGTCATCATCGAGCCCGTGAAGGAAGACCAGTGATGAGCACGCCGACGATCACCGAGACGACCACTCCTCCCCGCACCCGCTGGGCCGCCATCATCTGGGGCCTCCTGTTCGCCGTGATCGCGGCGACCGCACTCTGGATGCTCGCCGATGACGACCGCCGAGACGCGGTCGCAGACGGACTCGTAGCCTTGACACCGACCACGATCGTCACGATCCTCCTGCTGACGGTGGGCGTGCTGCTCCTCGTGGGCGGAGCGGCCGGCCTCATCCGCCGAGCGCAGCGGAAGCTCGCGGCCACCACGCCTGCTCCTGGCCCCGAGATCTCTGACCCGCTCGCCGAGTAGCCTTGTCCCATGGCGAATCAGGGAAGACGGCCCGCGAAGGGCGCAAGCAGGGGCACGCCTGTGCGCCGGAACAAGGCCGCCCCCGCCGAGCGGTTCCCTCCGCAGAAGCCGAAGAAGCCGACGACCAAGGTCGTCTTCGATGCTCCTCAACCTGAATCCGATGAACCCCGCACCTTCCGGCTGGGCGCCGTGCCGGGGGCGACACCCGGCAAGTGGATCGATGCGTGGAAGCAGCGGATGCCACGAGTGCCGCTCGAGCTCGTTCCGATCGAGGCCGCTACCCAGCGTGCCGCGCTCGACGGGGTCGACGCGGCGCTGGTGCGTCTGCCGCTCACCGACGATTCTCTGCACATCATCCCTCTGTACGACGAGCTCCCCGTCGTCGTCGCCGCGGTCGATTCGCACCTGATGGCGGCCGCTGAGCTCACCGGCTCCGACCTCGAGGGCGAAGTCGTGATCGGCCTGACCGACGATGTGCTCGGCCCGCTCGAGCTGCCGGGTACCTCTCCGGCGCGGTTCGCCGCACTCCCGACGAATGAGGCGATCGTGACCGCCGCGTCCGGTGTCGGCATCGTGATCGTGCCGATGTCGCTGGCGCGGATGCATCACCGCAAAGACGCCGACCACCGCGTGCTCGCCGACGGACCGGTATCGACCGTCGCCCTGGTCTGGCCGCGCGAGCGCACGACGCCCGACGTCGAGACGTTCGTCGGCATCGTCCGCGGCCGTACGACCAACTCCTCGCGGTGACCGCGTCGGAAGGCCACCGCGCGATCGTTAGAATCTCCTGATGGCCTCGCTTCTCTACGTCTGCGTGCGGCCCGAGACCGGGGCGGCGGATGCCGAGCACGCCTCGTTCCGTCGGGCGCTGGGCGTCGACGTGGTCGACCGGCTCGATCTGCTCCAGACGCCCCTGCACATCGAACGCCTGCGGGGATACCGCGGGGTCGTGGTCGGCGGCTCGCCCTTCAACGTCTCCGACCCGGTGAAGTCGGCAGAGCAGCTGCGCGTCGAAGCCGACCTCCGGACGCTCGCCGATGCGGCGATGGCGGCCGAGATCGCCGTGTTCTTCACCTGCTTCAGCATCGGGGTGGTCACCCGCATGCTCGGCGGCGAGGTCGTGACCGACACGCCTGAGCCTGCGAGCGCCACTGTGATCGACACGACCCCAGAGGGCGCGGCCGACCCCGTGTTCGGGCCCAGCGGCTCCGCCCTGACGGTGTTCACGGCGCACAAGGAGAGCGCGGCGAGCACGCCGCCCGGCGCCGTGCTGCTGGCGACCAACGCGGCCTGCCCGGTGCAGGCCTACCGCGTGGGTACGCACCTGTACGCCGCACAGTTCCACCCCGAGCCCACCCCGCGCGACTTCGCCGACCGGATGACGTTCTATCGCACCACCGGTTACTTCGACCCGGACGAGTTCGACGCGGTGCAGCAGCAGGTGCTCTCAGCATCCGTCACCGAAGGCGCTGCCCTCCTGCGGCGCTTCGCCGAGACCGTCGCCTGAGTCCGCGGGCCTGAGTCAGCGGGCCTGGGTCAGCTCGCTGCCGCGTCGCGCAGCAGTGTCACACGCTCGCGCAGGTATGCCTCCAGCGGCATGAAACCGCCGGCCGCGCTCCAGCGCACGGACGGCACCCCGTCGATCAGGGCGAGCGGACCGGATGAGCCGCCGGCATCCACGGCGTCCACATCGATCACGCTCCATCCGACGTGCACCACATCGCCCTCGTCGAAGCCACCGCGCAGAGCCTCCGCGCGACGCTCGGCACGCTCCCTGGCCGACTCGGCCGTGTATCCACGGCGTCCGGGGTCGGCCGCCCGCAGCACTTCGGCGGTCGCCAGCGCATGCGTGTCGGTCAGCAGCAGAACGCCCAGATGCCAGGCCTCGCCGACCCGCACGATGCGACGCCCGCGCCAGCGGGAGTCGCGTTGCTCGCCGAGTCCTTCCTTCGAGACACCGGCGAGATCCTGAACGGCCTGCGTCAGGAGCGCGGATGCGGTCGTCACAGCTCCCCCTGCACAGCTTCGCCTGCACGCGCGGGCCCGACGACTTCGGCACGATCTCCGCGCAGCGTCATACCGATCAGCGGGTACAGCAGCACCGACAGCATGCCGGCGCCGACCAGCGCAGCAGCGGTGCCGGTGTCGAGCATGTCCTGATCCACGCCGATCGCGGTGACCGCGACGATGATCGGCAGGCCGGTCGCGGCGAGCAGACCGAGCGCCGTCCGGTCGCGGACGCTCATCCCCGCCGGTGCCGAGAGCTGTGCGGCCGATCCGCGGATCACGAGCAGCGCGATCAGGAAGATGGGGACGAGGGCCAGGGCGCCCGACGAGGTGAGCAGCGCCTGAAGGTCGAAGGTGACGCCGGTGTAGAGGAAGAAGATCGGCACCAGGAACCCGAAAGCGATCGCCTCGATCTTGCTCTCGACCTGCTCCGCCGACTCCTTCGGCGCCCGCGCCATGATGATGCGCCAGACGGCGCCCGCGACGAAGGCGCCGAGCAGCATGTCGAGGTCGAGCATCACGCTGAGCCCGACCAGCGCTGCGATGAGCAGAATCACGAAGCGCACCCCGAACTGGTCGGACGTGTGCAACGTGGCGAGGACGATGCGGTGCAGCCGGCCGTGAGGTACCCGATGCGCCAGCAGGACCGCGAGCCCTGCCAGCACCACGAAGGTCAGCAGGATCGCTGTGGCGAGCGGGGTCGTGCGGGTGCTGAGGAAGATCGAGATCGCGATCAGGGGCAGGAACTCCCCGACCGCGCCGATCGCGCTGATCGCGCGGCCGAAGGGCGTGTCCAGCTCGCGGGCGTCGCGCAGGATCGGCATCAGCGTGCCCAGAGCGGTCGAGCTGAGCGCGATGCCGATCACGACCATCCCCTCGCCGGGGGCGAAGAAGAAGCCGAGGCCGATGCCCAGCACGACGCTGAGGAGCCAGCCGAGCGATGCCCGTGCGAGCGGCTTGCCCGCCACCATCTTGAAGTCGATCTCGGTGCCGGCGACGAAGAACAGCAGTGCCAGTCCGAAGTCGCTGAGCTTCTCGAGCAGCGGGCCGGGCTCCACCCAGCCGAGCACCGCCGGGCCGACGAGGATGCCGAGCACGAGCTCGAACACCACGATCGGCACCCGCACCACGGGGCGCACACCGCGCGCGAGCAGCGGCGCGGCAACAGCCAGCAGGGGGATCAGCACCAGGCCGAGGTCGCTCGCATCCATGCTCTCAGGGTAGGTGAGAGCGCAGCCGCGCGGTTGCAGGGCACCGGGTGATCTTCCGCGATTCGCCCGCTCGGCGCATCCACGGCAGAATCGATGCACACCCTCGAGGAGCCCCCATGTCTCAGCCCGATACCGCCCGCCTGCTCATCGCCTGCGACGACCAGCCCGGCATCGTCGCCGCCGTTGCCGGCGTGCTCGCCCAGCACGGGGCGAACATCATCTCCCTCGACCAGCACTCGACCGACTCCGAGAACGGACGCTTCTTCCAGCGCACCGTGATCCACCTCGACGGGCTTTCGGCGGCCCGCCCCGCCCTCGAGGCCGACATCTCGACGGTCGCCGAGCGCTTCGGCATGGAGTGGTCTCTGCACGACGTCGCACGGCGCAAGCGGGTCGCGATCTTCGTCTCGAAGTACGACCACTGCCTGATGGAGCTGCTCTGGCGCACGCAGCGCGGGCAGCTCGACATCGACATCACGATGGTCGTCTCCAACCACCCCGACCTGGCCGAGGCCGTCCGCTCGTTCGGCGTGCCGTTCGTGCACATCCCCTCCGGCGACAAGACGGTGATGGAGGAGCGTCAGCTCGACCTGCTGCGGGGCAACGTCGACCTGGTCGTGCTCGCCCGCTACATGCAGATCCTCACCGACGACTTCATCACCCGGCTCGATGCACCGGTGATCAACATCCACCACTCGTTCCTGCCCGCGTTCATCGGCGCCAACCCGTATGCGCGCGCCAAGGATCGCGGCGTCAAGCTGATCGGCGCGACCGCGCACTACGCGACGGCCGACCTCGACGAGGGACCGATCATCGAGCAGGACGTCACCCGCGTGACACACTCCGACTCGGCGGCCCAGCTGCAGAGCCGTGGCGCCGACGTCGAGCGTCAGGTGCTCGCCCGCGCAGTGCAGTGGCACGCCGAGGACCGCGTGATCGTGCACGGCAAGTCCACCGTCATCCTCTAGCCCGGTCCGTCTGGCTCCGGCCCGCGCCCCCGCCCGTCTGGCTCCGGACCGCGCCTCCGCTCCGGTCCGCACTCTCCGCTCCA